>NZ_JAHBZK010000016.1 GCF_019635465.1 Hydrogenophaga sp. | reverse complement strand
TACTTCCAGCAGGTGGGCGGCATCGACTGCAAGCCCGCCACCGGCGAGATCACCTACGGCCTGGAGCGTCTGGCCATGTACCTGCAGGGCGTGGACAACGTCTACAACCTCACCTGGACCGACGGCCTGAGCTACGGCGACGTCTACCTGCAGAACGAGAAAGAGCAATCGGCCTACAACTTCGAGCACTCGGACGCGGACTTCCTGTTCACCGCCTTTGCCGCACACGAAAAGCAGGCGAAGCACCTCATGGAGCAGCAGCTGGCGCTGCCCGCCTACGAGCAGGTGCTCAAGTGCGCGCACAGCTTCAACCTGCTCGACGCGCGCGGCGCCATCAGCGTGACCGAGCGCGCGGCCTACATCGGTCGCATCCGCAACCTCGCGCGCAGCGTGGCCCAGAGCTACTACGAGAGCCGTGAGCGCCTGGGCTTTCCCATGGCGCCGCGCGAATGGGTGGCACAGATCGAGAAAAAGGCCGCCTGAGGCGCCGACCCGAGAAGCACAACGATGTCCGCACAGAACCTGCTCGTCGAACTGTTCGTCGAGGAACTGCCGCCCAAGGCACTCAAGAAACTCGGCGAGGCCTTCGCCACCGTTCTGGCCAACAGCCTCAAGGCCCAGGGCCTGGCGCCGGCCGACGCCACCGTCACAGCGTACGCCTCGCCGCGTCGGCTGGGGGTGCATGTGGTGGGGGTGTTGTCCAAGGCCGCCGACAAGCCGGTGTCGCAAAAGCTCATGCCTGTCGCCGTGGGTCTTGATGCGAACGGACAGCCTACGCCCGCCTTGCTCAAGCGCCTGAGCGCTCTGGGCGCCGATGCGTCTGCCGTGGCTGGCCTGCGCCGCGCCCAGGATGGCAAGGCCGAGGCGCTGTTCTTCGACAACATCGCTCCAGGTGCCGAGATCGCGGTTGGCCTGCAGAGGGCGCTGGATGAAGCCATCACCCAACTGCCCATTCCCAAAGTCATGACCTACCAGCTTGAGTCCGGCTGCGCGCTGCCCGGCTGGGACAGCGTGCAGTTCGTGCGGCCTGCGCACGGCCTGGTGGCGCTGCACGGTACCGAGGTCGTGCCGGTCTCAGCGCTGGGCCTGCAGGCGGGCCAGGCCACGCACGGGCACCGCTTCGAGGCCAGGGTCGACCCGGTGGTGATCCCCAACGCCGACGCCTACGCCGCCACGCTGGCCAGCGACGGCGCCGTCATCGCTTCGTTTGCCGAGCGCCGCGCCGACATCGCGCGCCAGCTCGCCGCCAAAGCGGCCGAGGTGGGCGGCGGTTGCCGGCCCATCGACGACGACGCGCTGCTCGACGAAGTCACCGCGCTGGTCGAGCGCCCCAACGTGCTGGTCTGCGAATTCGAAAAGCAGTTCCTCGATGTGCCGCAGGAGTGCCTCATCCTCACGATGAAGGCCAACCAGAAGTACTTTCCGCTGCTCGACGCGCAGGGCCGGCTCACCCACCGCTTCCTGGTCGTCAGCAATATCAGCCCGGCCGACGCCAGCGCCGTCATCGGCGGCAACGAGCGCGTGGTGCGCCCGCGCCTGGCCGACGCCAAGTTCTTCTTCGACCAGGACCGCAAAAAGACGCTCGCATCGCGCGTCGAGGGCCTGGGCAAGGTGGTCTATCACAACCAGTTGGGGACGCAGGGCGAGCGGGTGGAGCGGGTGCGCGTGATCGCGCGTGCCATCGGCCGGCAGCTGGGCGGCGACGTGCTGGCCGAGCAGGCCGACACCGCGGCGCGCCTGGCCAAGACCGACCTGCTCACCGACATGGTGGGCGAGTTTCCTGAACTGCAGGGCATCATGGGTGGCTACTACGCGCGCCACGACGGCTTGAGCGAAGACATCGCCTTCGCGATCGAAGACCACTACAAGCCGCGCTTCGCGGGCGACGCGCTGCCGCGCAACCTGGTGGGCACCGTGGTGGCGCTGGCGGACAAGCTGGAAACGCTGGTGGGCATGTTTGGGATCGGCAACCTGCCGACGGGCGACAAGGACCCGTTTGCGCTGCGTCGGCATGCGCTGGGTGTCATCCGGATGCTCACAGAGCAGGATCTGGCGCTGGCTCTGAACAAGCTCGTCAATCTTGGGTTCGAAGTGTTCCTTAAAGGGAAGCTGGGCGATGCCCACGCCGATCTCGAAACGTTCATCTATGAGCGGCTTGCCGGCTCGCTCAAGGAGCAGGGGTACTCCGCCGCGGAGGTGGACGCGGTTGTGTCGATGCGACCTGTCTCGCTGGGAAGCGTGCCTCGCCAGTTGCACGCCGTACGCACTTTCGCCTCCCTCCCCGAAGCCCCCGCCCTGGCCGCCGCCAACAAACGCATCGGCAACATCCTCAAGAAATCCGACGGTGTCGGCGACGCGGTGAGCGAAGCGCTGCTGAAAGAGCCCGCCGAACGAGCACTCTTCGCGGCCATGCAGGCCACCGTGCCGGCGGCCGACGCGAAGTTCGAGGCCGGCGACTTCACCGCGAGCCTGCAGGCCCTGGCCGCGCTGCGCACGCCGGTCGACGCCTTCTTCGACGGCGTCATGGTCAATGCCGACGACCCCGCGCTCAAGGCCAACCGCCTGGCCTTGCTGCAGCAATTGCACCGCGCGATGAACCGCGTGGCCGATCTGTCCCGACTCGCGGCATGATCGCGGCATGAAGCTGCTCATCCTCGACCGCGACGGCACCCTCAACCGCAGCCGCGACGACAAGGTGGCGTCGCCGGATGAGTGGGAGCCGCTCGAAGGCGCGCTCGAGGCGGTGGCCCGCCTCAACCACGGCGGCTGGCGCGTGGTGCTGGCCACCAACCAGTCGGGCATCGGCCGCGGCCTGTTCGACATGGCCTCGCTCAACGCCATCCACGTCAAGATGCACCGCCAGCTGGCGGCCGTGGGTGCACGCGTCGAGGCGGTGTTCATCTGCCCCCACGCGCCGGAAGACGGTTGCGCCTGCCGCAAGCCGGCGCCCGGCCTGTTCCTGCAGATCGGCGCGCGCTTTGGCGTGCCGCTTACCGATGTGCCCGCCGCCGGCAACTCGCTGCGGCATGTGCAGGCCGGTGCTGCTGCGGGTTGCCCGCCGCACCTGCTGCTCACGGGCCTGTCCGCGCACCTCGGCGATCGCGCCGCCGAGTCGATCGACGAGCTGCCGCCCGGCACCCTTTTGCACGCCGATCTCGGTGCCTTTGCCGACTGGCTGCTTGAGCAGCCGGCGCCCGCCCCCAAAGCCTCTGCCTGAACCCGCATGTACCTCGTCAACGCCTTGCGCTCCGTGCTGCACATGCTGGTCATGGCCATCACCGTCATTCCCTGGGGTTTGGCGGTGGTCATCGTCTCGCCCTTCGTGAGCAGCGTCACCCTGTACTGGATGTGCGCCGGCTGGCTGCGGGTGGCGGTGCACAGCGGCACACTCATCCTCGGCATCCGCAACCGCGTGAGCGGCATGGAGAACCTGCCGGTGGGCAGCACCGCCCCGGCGGTGTTGCTGGTCAAGCACCAGTCCACCTGGGAAACCTTCGCCATGCCCACGCTGATGCCGCACCCGCTGGCCTATGTGTTCAAGAAGGAGCTGCTCTACGTGCCCTTCTTCGGCTGGGCCATGGGCCGGCTCGACATGATCCACATCGACCGCAGCAAGCGCACCCAGGCCTTCAACAAGGTGGTCGAGCAGGGCCAGCGCCTGCTGGACCTGGGCACCTGGGTGATCATGTTCCCCGAGGGCACGCGCATCCCGCGCGGCCAGCAGGGCAACTACAAGACCGGCGGCACGCGGTTGGCCGTGGCCACCGGGGCGCCGGTCATTCCGGTGGCGGTCACCTCCGCCAAGTGCTGGCCGCGCAAGGCCTTCGTGAAGCGGCCTGGCGTGGTGGACTTCTCCATCGGCAAACCCATTCCCAGCGAGGGGCGCGAGGCTGACGAGCTGATGCGCGAGGTCGAGGCCTGGATCGAGGCCGAAATGCGCCGGCTTGATCCGGATGCCTATCGCTGAAGGCCCCATGGAGCGCTTCATCCAGCTGGCGCTCGACCTGTTCGGCGAACCTGCGTCCGCGCCTGTAGCACCTTCCGCGCAGACCACCGACAACACGCCAGCACCCCCGGCCCTGCCCATGCAGGCGGTGTTCCAGCCCGCCAGCTGGCACCACCCGCGCGCCAACCGCCTGGTGCGCTTGCGCGGCTGCGAGGTGGGCTATGAGTTTCAACGCGGCAAGCGCCGCACCATCGGCCTGAGCGTGGGCAGCGAGGGCTTGAGCGTGCGGGCGCCGCGCTGGAGCACGCTGGGTGAGGTCGAGGCGGTCATTCAGGAGAAGGCCGCCTGGGTGCTCGACAAACTGGCCGAGGCGCGCGAGCGCGCCGAACGACGCGACGCCTCGCGCATCCGCTGGGCCGACGGCGTCGAGCTGCCGCTGCTGGGCGAGCCCGCCTGGCTGCGGCTGGACCCAGCGCATGGCTTCTCCGGTCGCGGCGCCGCATTTGATGCGCCCACACGCACCCTGCACGTGGGCCTGCCGCACCACGCCAAAGAGGCGCAGATCCGCGACGCCGCGCAGGCCTGGCTCATGCGCCATGCGCGCAGCGTGTTCACCGAGCGGCTGGACCTGTTTGCGCCGCGCCTGGGCGTGCGCTGGACCCGGCTGTCGCTGTCCAACGCCGACACGCGCTGGGGCAGCGCCAGCGCCGACGGGCGCATCCGCCTGAACTGGCGGCTGATCCATCTGTCCATGGACATGATCGACTACGTGGTGGTGCACGAACTCAGCCACCTGCGCCACATGGACCACAGCCCGCGCTTCTGGGACGTGGTGGCCAGCGTGATGCCCGATCACCAGGAGCGCCGGCGCGCGCTGAAGGACGCTGCGCTGCCGCTGGGCGAGGTCTGACGCCGATCAGGCGACGGTGGCGAAGCGCCACACGCCTTCGCCGTCCTGCACACGGCTGAGCACGCCCGCGTGCCACAAGCGGTTCAGGTGCGCCACGGCCTCGCCCATGGCAAACGTGGTCTGGTGCAGATCGAGCGCACGCGGAAACAGCACCGGGAGCACGTCGGTGGCACTGCAGGCTTTCTCGCGGCAGGCCTGGGTCACCTCAGCCAGGCGCTCGTCGTGGTGGTCGTGCAGTTGCTGGATGCGCTCGTGCAGTCCGGTGAACGGGCGGCCGTGCGACGGCAGCACCAGCGTCTGTTCGGGCAAGGAGCGGAACTTGTCGATGGAGTCCAGGAACAGGCGCAGCGAATCGGCCTCGGGTTCCTGGTCGTAGACGCTCACGTTGGTGGAGATGCGCGGCAGCACCATGTCGCCGCTGATGAGCACGCCCAGCGATTCGCACCACAGCGCAATGTGTTCGGGTGCGTGGCCATAGCCGCTGATACAGCGCCAGACCTGGCCACCGACGGTGACGTCGAGGCCATCGATCAGCCGCCGGTACCGTGCCGGCACATCCGGCACCAGGCCCGGGTAGTAGCGCGCACGCTCGCGGATCTTCTGCACGCTGGCGGGGTCGACGAGGCCATGGCTGGCAAAGTAGGCCGCTGCCGCGTCGCCACCAAAGCCGGTGGTGCTCTGCGAGCCGATGCGCGCCATGGCGTAGTCGGTGGCGCTGATCCACAAGCGGCACTGCCACTTGTCGCACAGCCAGCTGGCCAGGCCGATGTGGTCGGGGTGCATGTGGGTCACGATCACGCGCAGCACCGGAAGGCCGTCGAGCTCATTGGCGAACACCTGTTCCCACCGGGCCTTGGCTTCGTCGCGTGCGATGCAGCAGTCCACCACGGTCCAGCCTTCGCGGCCGTCCAGCGTGTCGCGCAGCAACCAGAGGTTGATGTGGTCCAGCGCAAAGGGCAGCGTCATGCGCACCCACTTCACGCCGGGCGCCACCACCAGCGCGCGCCCGGGTTCGGGCAGCGTGGTGCCCTGGGGGTACTGGAGGCGGGCTTCAAGCTGGTCGCGGGAGAGGCTCATGGGGGGCGATTGAATTAAGATGCGCGCGGCTTGACGTTGACGTAAACGTCAAGAAACGGGCATTCTACGGAGCAGCACCGGCGTTCCCTGTCCGCCACCCGACACCGTTCCATGGCCACCAACCCGACCTTCACCATCAGCGACCTTGCGCGCGAGTTCGACCTCACCACGCGAGCCATCCGCTTCTACGAGGACATGGGCCTGCTGCAGCCGCTGCGCGATGGCCCGGGCGGGCGCAACCGGGTCTACAGCGCGCGCGACCGCACGCGCCTCAAGCTCACGCTGCGCGCCAAGCGCCTGGGCCTGTCGCTGACCGAGGCCCGGGACATCATCGACATGTACGACAGCCCGCGCGACACCGGGCCGCAGCTGCGCAAGTTCCTGACCGTGCTGGCCGACCACCGGCGCCAGCTCGAGGAGCAGATGGCCGACCTGGAGGCCAACCTCGATGAGGTGAAAACGCACGAGAAGGAAGCGCGCGCGCTGCTGGCGAAGATCGAGCGCAAGCCCGGCTGAAATGCACCCGGCCGGCATTCCCCTTGAATTGACGTTTACGTAAACGTCAACATAGAATCCCGGCTGCCCCAGCGGGCACTGCCCCGCGATGCACCCCCCTCGGAGGCAATCCCCATGAGCACCCCGTTTCAAGCCCAGGACCCGGACTACGCCCAGCGCGTGCGCGACAGTTTTGCGCGCCAGGCCGCCATGACGACCCTGGGCGCCACGTTGTCCGAGGTGCTCCCCGGGCGCGTGGTGATCACGCTGCCGTGGGCCGCGCACCTGACCCAGCAGCACGGGTTTCTGCACGCCGGCATGGTGTCCACCGCGCTCGATTCGGCCTGCGGCTACGCCGGGTTTTCGCTCATGCCGGCCGAGGCCGCCGTGCTCACCATCGAGTTCAAGATCAACCTGCTGGCGCCGGCCCAGGGCGAGCACTTCCGCATGGTCGGCAACGTGATCAAACCCGGGCGCACCGTCACGGTGGCCGAAGGCCATGCCTACGCCACGCATGGCGGCAAAGAGAAGCTCGTTGCCACCATGGGCTGCACGCTGATGACCGTACTGGGCCGCGACAACGTGCGCGGCTGACCCGATTCGACCCAGGAGACCCTCACCATGAACCAGCTACCCGGCCTGAACTTCCAGCTTGGCGACGACATCGATGCGCTGCGCGACGCGGTGCGCGACTTCGCACAGGCCGAGATCGCCCCGCGCGCGGCCGAGATCGATCGCAGCGACCAGTTCCCCATGGACCTGTGGCGCAAGATGGGCGAGCTCGGCGTGCTCGGCATCACCGTGCCCGAGGCCTATGGTGGGGCCAACATGGGCTACCTCGCGCACATGGTGGCCATGGAAGAGATCAGCCGCGCCAGCGCTTCGGTGGGGCTCTCGTACGGTGCGCACTCCAACCTGTGCGTGAACCAGATCAAGCGCAATGGCAACGACGCCCAGCGCCAGAGGTACCTGCCCAAGCTCATCAGTGGTGAGCATGTGGGCGCGCTGGCCATGAGCGAGCCCGGGGCCGGCTCCGACGTCATCAGCATGAAGCTCAAGGCCGAGGACAAGGGCGGCTACTACCTGCTCAACGGCAGCAAGATGTGGATCACCAACGGCCCCGACGCCGACACCTTGGTGGTCTACGCCAAGTCCGAGCCCGAAATGGGCGCGCGCGGTGTGACCGCCTTCCTGATCGAGAAAGGCATGAAGGGCTTCTCCATTGCGCAGAAGCTCGACAAGCTGGGCATGCGCGGCAGCCATACCGGTGAACTGGTGTTCCAGAACGTCGAGGTGCCGGCCGAAAACATCCTGGGTGGCCTCAACAACGGCGCCAAGGTGCTGATGAGCGGCCTCGACTACGAGCGCGCCGTGCTCACCGGCGGGCCGCTGGGCATCATGCAGTCGGTCATGGACAACGTGATCCCCTATATCCACGATCGCAAGCAGTTCGGCCAGAGCATCGGTGAGTTCCAGCTTATCCAGGGCAAGGTGGCCGACATGTACACCGTGCTGCAGGCCGCGCGCAGTTTTGCCTACACCGTGGCCAAGAACCTCGACATGCTGGGCGCCGAACACGTGCGCCAGGTGCGCAAGGACTGCGCCTCGGTCATCCTGTGGACGGCCGAGAAGGCCACCTGGATGGCCGGCGAAGGCGTGCAGATCTTCGGCGGCAACGGCTACATCAACGAGTACCCGCTGGGTCGTTTGTGGCGTGATGCCAAGCTCTATGAGATCGGCGCCGGTACCAGCGAAATCCGCCGCATGCTGATCGGCCGCGAGCTGTTCGCCGAGACCATGTGATCGACCCAGGCACCCACCGCCAAACACACGACGCAAAACGCCGCCATGAACGACGATCTCCAACAACTGCTGGACCACAACCGCCGCTGGGCCGCCCAGGTCGAATCCGAGCGCCCGGGCTTCTTCACCAAGCTGTCGCAACAGCAGAGCCCGCGCTATATGTGGATCGGCTGCTCCGACAGCCGCGTCCCCGCCAACCAGATCACGGGTCTGGAGCCAGGCGAAGTCTTCGTGCACCGCAACGTGGCCAATGTGGTGGTGCCCACCGACCTCAACTGCCTGTCCACCGTTCAGTTCGCGGTCGACGTGCTCAAGGTCGAGCACCTCATGGTGGTGGGTCACTACGGCTGCGGCGGCGTGCTGGCCGCCCTGCGTGACACCCGCGTGGGCCTGGCCGACAACTGGCTGCGCCACATCAAGGACGTGCGCGACAAACACGCCTCCTTGCTGGCCAGCTTGCCCGAGGCACATCGCCACGACGCGCTGTGCGAGCTCAACGTCATCGAACAGGTCGTCAACGTGACCCAGACCACCGTCATGCAGGACGCCTGGAGCCGGGGCCAGGCCGTGACGCTGCACGGCTGGGTCTACGGCCTCAAGGACGGCCTGCTGCAAGACCTGCACATGAGCTTGCGCAGCAACGCAGATGTCGACGCCGCCTACCGCCAGGCGGTGGCCGAAGTCGGCTCGCGCCAGCGCGGCTGAATCACCTTCCACACACAGGAGCTCACCATGTCCGACCCCATCGTCATCCTCGGTGCTGCGCGCACCCCCATGGGCGCCTTCCAGGGCGATTTCTCGCCGCTGGCCGCACACGACCTGGGCGGCGCCGCCATCAAGGCCGCCGTTGAACGCAGCGGCATCGACCCCAAGGCCGTGGAGGAAGTGCTGTTTGGCAACTGCCTGATGGCCGGCCAGGGCCAGGCCCCGGCGCGCCAGGCCGCGCTCAAGGGCGGGCTGCCTTTGTCCACGGGCGCGGTCACGCTGTCCAAGATGTGCGGCTCGGGCATGAAGGCCACCATGCTGGCGCACGACATGCTCATGGCCGGCAGCGCGCAGGTCATGGTCTCGGGTGGCATGGAGAGCATGACCAATGCCCCCTACCTGATGCTCAAGGGCCGTGGCGGCTACCGCATGGGCCACGACAAGATCTACGACCACATGATGCTCGACGGCCTGGAAGACGCCTATGAGCCCGGCCGCAGCATGGGCACCTTTGGTGAAGACTGCGCCGCCAAGTACAGCTTCACCCGCGAGCAGCAGGACGCCTTCGCCACTGCCTCCGTCTCGCGCGCCAAGGCCGCCACCGAAAACGGCGCCTTTGCCAAAGAGATCACCCCGGTCACCGTGAAAGAACGCAGCGGTGAGCGCGTCGTCTCCATCGACGAAGGCCCCGGCAAGATCAAGCTCGACAAGATCCCGGCACTCAAGCCCGCCTTCAAGAAGGACGGCACCATCACCGCTGCGTCCAGCTCGTCCATCAACGACGGCGCTGCCGCGCTGGTGCTGGCCAAGGCGTCTACCGCCAAGACGCTGGGCGCGCAGCCGATCGCGCGCATCGTGGGCCACACCACCCACGCGCAGGAACCCAACTGGTTCACCACCGCGCCGGTGTACGCCACGCAGAAGCTGCTGAGCAACATCGGCTGGAAGGTCGAGGACGTGGACCTGTGGGAAGTGAACGAGGCCTTTGCCGTGGTGCCCATGGCGCTCATGGCCGAACTCAAGGTCTCGCACGACAAGCTCAACGTCAACGGCGGTGCCTGTGCGCTGGGTCACCCCATCGGCGCCAGCGGCGCGCGCATCCTGGTCACGCTGATCCACGCGCTGCAGGCGCGCGGCGGCAAGAAGGGCGTGGCCACCCTGTGCATCGGTGGCGGCGAAGCCACCGCCATGGCCATCGAGCTGATCTGATCGATCCACGCCGCGCATGGCCACCGTCCTGATCATTGGCGCGTCCCGGGGCATCGGGCTGGAGTTCGTGCGCCAGTACCGCGACGCGGGCCAACGCGTGATCGCCACCGCGCGCGATGACGACGCCATGGCCCGCTTGCGCGAGCTCGGCGCCGAGGCCCTGCGGGTGGATGTGGCCGAGCCGGCCAGCGTCAGCAGTCTGACCTGGTCGCTCGACGGCGAGGCACTGGACATTGCGCTCTACGTGGCCGGGGTCATCGACCGCGCCGACGCGCGTCACCCGCCCACGCGCGACGCGTTCGATCGGCTGATGCACACCAACGTGCTCGGCGCGCTGCAGGCGATTCCACAGGTGCTTCCAGGTGTGGAGTCGGCCAACGGTGTGTTCGGCGTGCTCTCCAGCACCATGAGCCTGATCGGCCAGGTGCCCGCCAGCAATGCCTGGCTGTACCGCATCAGCAAGGCCGCGCTCAACATGGCGGTGGCCAGCGCGCGACACGACTACCCGCGCGCGCGTTGCATTGCGCTCGACCCGGGTTGGGTGCAGACCGACATGGGCGGTCGCACCGCCCCCGTGAGCGTGGGCGACAGCGTCGCCGGCATGCGCCACGTCATCGCCACCCTCGGCCCCGACGACAACGGGAGCCTCATTCACCACGACGGTCGCCGCGCCACCAGTTGGTGAGCATCGGGCGCCATTGCGAGAACCCACACCATGCCGCTGAACCAGGACCAACTCATGATCCGCGACGCCGTGCGCGCGTTCGCCCAGGAGCAGCTCTGGCCCCACGCCGCGCGTTGGGACAAGGAGCACCACTTCCCCCACGACGTGCATCGAGGCCTGGCCGAGCTCGGCTGCTACGGCATCTGCGTGCCCGAGTCGCTCGGCGGCGCCGGGCTCGACTACCTGACGCTGGCGGTGGTGCTCGAAGAGATCGCGGCTGGCGACGGTGGCACCAGCACCGCCATCAGCGTCACCAACTGCCCCGTCAACGCCATCCTGATGCGCTACGGCAACCCCGCCCAGCAAGAGCGCTGGCTGCGCCCGCTGGCGGCCGGGCAGATGCTGGGCGTGTTCTGCCTCACCGAGCCCCACGTGGGCTCCGACGCATCCGCGCTGCGCACCACCGCCACCCTGCAGGGCGGCGAATACGTGCTCAACGGCGTCAAGCAGTTCATCACCAGCGGCAAGAACGGCCAGTTGGCCATCGTCATCGCCGTCACCGACAAGGCCGCAGGCAAGCGCGGCATGAGCGCCTTCATCGTGCCCACCGATACGCCGGGCTACCAGGTCGCTCGCCTGGAAGACAAGGTCGGCCAGCACAGCAGCGACACCGCGCAGATCAACTTCGAGAACTGCCGCATCCCGGCCGAGAACCTGATCGGCGCCGAGGGCGAGGGCTACAAGATCGCCCTCTCCGCCCTCGAAGGCGGGCGCATCGGCATTGCCGCGCAAAGCATCGGCATGGCCCGCAGCGCCTTTGAATGCGCGCTGGCCTACGCCAAAGAGCGCGAGAGCTTCGGCCAGCCCATCTTCAACCACCAGGCCGTGGGCTTTCGCCTGGCCGACATGGCCACGCAGATCGAAGCCGCTCGCGCGCTCACCCACCACGCCGCCGCCCTGCGCGACGCCGGCCAGCCCTGCCTCAAAGAGGCCGCCATGGCCAAACTCTTCGCCAGCGAGATGGCCGAGCGCGTATGCAGCGACGCCATTCAGGTGCATGGCGGCTATGGCTATGTCAACGACTTTCCGGTCGAGCGCATCTGGCGCGACGTTCGGGTGTGCCAGATCTACGAGGGCACCTCGGACGTGCAGAAGATCCTGATTCAGCGCGCGCTCGCCTGAGTGGCACCACCCCCGGCGCGGGGGCACTCGTATGATCGCGCCACCATGAACATCATCATCCTCGGGGCTGGCCGCGTGGGCGAGAGCGTGGCCGAGAGCCTGGTCTCCGAGCAGAACGACATCACCGTCATCGACATGGACCCGGCCCGCCTGCGCGCGCTGGAGGACCGTCTCGATCTGCGCGGTGTGGTGGGCAACGGCATTCAGCCCTCGGTGCTGCGCGAGGCAGGGGGCAAGGACGCCGACATGGTGATTGCCTGTGCCGCCGCCGACGAGACCAATCTCGTGGTGTGCAAGGTGGCGCACGACGTGTTCAACGTGCCGACCACCATTGCCCGCCTGCGTTCGCCGGAGTTCGCCGAGGGCGACGAACTGCTGTCCAAATCGGGCTTCTCTGTGAGCCGGGTGATCTGCCCCGAAGAGTCGGTCACGCGCTACATCCACCAGCTCATCAGCTACCCCGAGGCGCTGCAGGTGCTGGAATTCGCCGATGGCCGCGCCAGCCTGATCGCGGTGCGTGCCAGCCACGGCGGCGCGCTGGTGGGTCACACCATTGGTGAGTTTCGCGAGCGCTTCACGCGCTGCGAGATGCGCGTGGTGGCGCTGTACCGGCTCGACACCGAGATGGAGGCCACGCCCAGCACGCGCATCCTGGCCGGCGACGAGGTGTTCGTGCTGGCAGACACCGAGAAGATCCGCGACGTGCTGGCCGCCATCCACAACATCGACAAGCCGGTGCAGCGGGTGATGATCGCCGGCGGTGGCAAGGTCGGCCTGCGTCTGGCGCGCAGCCTGGCCAGCCAGTGCGAGGTCAAGGTGCTCGAGCAGGACAAGAAGCGCTGCGAGTACCTGGCCAGTCAGCTGCCTTCAAGCATGCTCATCCTGCAAGGCGATGGCGCCGACGAGGACCTGCTCGAAGAGGAAAACGTGGGCCAGATGGACATGTTCCTCGCGCTCACCAGCGACGACGAAGACAACATCATGTCGGCCATGCTGGCCAAGCGCCTGGGCGCCGGGCGCGTGATGGCGCTCATCAACCGCCGCGCCTACGCCGACATGATGCAGGGCAGCACCATCGACATTGCCGTCTCGCCTTCGCAGGCGGTCATCGGCGAGCTGCTCACGCACATCCGCCGGGGCGACGTGGTGGCCGTGCACAGCCTGCGCCGTGGCGCGGCCGAGGCGCTCGAAGGCGTGGCGCGTGGCGACGTCAAGACCAGCAAGCTGGTGGGGAGGCGCATCGAAGAGGTGAAGCTGCCCGGCGGCGCACGCATCGGCGCCATCGTGCGCGGTGAGGGGCGTGCGTCGGAGGTGCTCATGCCGCACCACGACATCGTGATCCAGCCCGACGATCACATCATCATCTTCATCCCGCACAAGCGGCTGGTGCGTGAGATCGAGCGGCTGTTCCAGGTGAGCGCCACCTTCTTCGGCTGACCATGCATTCGATCTGGCTGCCCGTACTGGCCACGTTCTCGCGCGTGATGCTGGCGTTCTCACCGGCCTATCTGGTGCCGCTGGCCTGGGCCTGGGCATTGGACGCCGAGCACAACGTGCTGATCTGGGCTTACGGGTTTGCTGCCAGCGTGGTCAGCGGCGCCATCCTGTGGCAGATCACGCGCCACCACCGCCGCGAGCTGTTGCCACGCGACGGGTTCCTGCTGGTGAACCTGGTGTGGGTGGTGCTGCCGCTCTACGCCGCGCTGCCGCTGTGGATCATGGTGCCCGACATCGGCTTCTCCAAGGCCTACTTCGAGGCCATGAGCGCGCTCACGGCCACAGGCTCCACGGCCATCTCGGGGCTCGATCACCTGCCGGTGTCGGTCAACGTGTGGCGCTGCTTCCTGCAACTGGTCGGGGGCCTGGGCATCATGCTGCTGGTGGTGGCCATCCTGCCGCTGCTGGGCCTGGGTGGCGTGCAGCTCTACAAGGCCGAAACGCCCGGCCCGATGAAGGACACCAAGTTCACCCCGCGCATTGCCGAGACGGCGCGCGGTCTGTGGGGCGTGTACGTGCTGTTCGCCGGTGGCTGCATGCTGGCCTACCGCTGGGCGGGCATGGGCTGGGCCGACGCCTTCATGCACATGTGCACCACCATGGGTCTGGGTGGCCTGTCGCCCTACGACGCCAGCATCGGCCACTTTGATTCGCCGCGGGTAGAGTGGGTGGCCACGGTGTTCATGACCATGGCCGGCATCAGTTTCGTGCGCTACTTCGTCATGCTGCGCAACCGCTCGGTGCGTCCGATCGCCAACGACCGCGAGATCCGCACCTACCTGATGGTGCTGGCCGCGTCGATCGTGGTGATCACCGGGCTGCTGCTGTCGCATGGGGTGTACAGCGACTTCCCGACCGCGCTGCGCAGCGCGGCGTTTCATGTGGTGTCGGTCGCCACGACCACCGGCTACTCGTCCACCGACTATGCACAGTGGCCCGTGTTCGCGCCGGTGCTGCTGATCTTTCTGGGCTGCTTCGCCTCATGCGCGGGCTCCACCGGCGGCGGCATCAAGATGGTCCGCATGGTGCTGCTGATCAAGCAGGCGCGGCGCGAGCTGGTGCGCATCATCCATCCCCGGGTGGTCAACCCCGTCACGCTGGCGGGTGGCGTGGTGCCGCCGCACGTGATGAACGCGGTGCTGGGCTACATGCTCATCTACGGTGCCGCGACCATGGGCCTGACCATGCTGCTGCTGCTGACGGGGCTGGACATCGTTACCGCGTTTTCGGCCGTGGTGGCCACGGTCAACAATATCGGTCCTGGCCTGGGGCTGGTGGGCCCGGCCAGCAATTTCGGTGTGTTGAGCGACTTCCAGATCTGGGTGCTCAGCTTTGCCATGCTGTTGGGCCGGCTGGAGCTGCTGACGGTGCTGGTGCTGTTCACCGGGCACTTCTGGCGGAAGTAGAGAACCCCCCTGCGCCGCTGCGCGGCTTCCCCCCGGAGGGGGGACGACACCGAAGGCCCGGCAAAGCCGGTTCCTCGGTGTCTCTGGATGGGGTCACCTCAGTCGCGGGCGGGGATGGTCAGACCGCGCTTGACGGCTGGGCGGGTGACGAAGGTGTCGAGCACGCGCTGCACGTCGGGGAAGTCTTTGAAGCCCACCAGGTCACCGGCTTCGTAGAAGCCGACCAGGTTGCGGATCCAGGGGAAGGTGGCGATGTCGGCGATGGTGAAGTCCTTGCCCATGATCCAGCGGCGGCCCTTGAGGTGCTTGTCGAGCACACCCAGCAGGCGCCGGGATTCGTTCGCGTAGCGGTCGCGTGGGCGCTTGTCTTCGTACTCCTTGCCGGCGAACTTGTGGAAGAAGCCGAGCTGACCAAACATCGGGCCGATGCCGCCCATCTGGAACATCAGCCACTGCAGCGTCTCGTAGCGCGCCGCCGCGTCGGTGGGCAGCAGCCGGCCGGTCTTGCTGGCCAGATAGACCAGGATGGCACCCGACTCCCACAGCGCCAGCGGCTTGCCCTCGGGTCCGTCGGGGTCGAGGATGGCGGGGATCTTGTTGTTCGGGTTGAGCGAGAGGAACTCGGGCGAGAGCTGATCGTTGGCGTCGAAGCGCACCAGGTGTGGCTCGTACGGCAGGCCAATTTCCTCCAGCATGATGGACACCTTTACGCCGTTGGGCGTGGGCAGCGAATACAGCTGCAGGCGGTCGGGGTGGCGGGCGGGCCACTTCTTGGTGATGGGGAAGGTGTCGAGGGTGTTCAAAGGGGTTCTCCTGGGGGTGTTCGCAGTGTAGGAAGCCGCGCTTGGGCGCAGCGCCGTTCGGGTCTTTGCCGCTGCGGGTATAAGCTGAGCCCCCGGCGTCAGGCGACGACCGATCTCTTGCCACTTCCTCCCGCTGATTGCCCATGAGTGTCTTCAACCGCATCCTGATCGCCGTCAGCGACGACGATCTGTCCCGACCCGCATTGAACCTGGCCATCGACCTGGCGTCCGACCAGCACGCGCAACTGCGGCTGGTGCATGTGGGTGAACTGGTGCAGCCCCAGGCGTCGTCGGCCAGCGAACTCGCCGACATCGAGAGTGCCTTGCGCGAGGAGGGCGATGCGCTGCTGCGTCAGTTGGTCGAGCACGCTGCGTCCAGGGGCGTGCAGGCCGAATCGGCGCGACTGAAGACCGCCTCGGTCCAAGATAGCGTGGCCGACGCCATCGCGGCCGAGGCCGCCGACTGGGGTGCCGACCTGGTGGTCAGCGGCACCCACGCGCGCAAAGGCATCGTGCGCTGGTTGGCGGGCAGTGTGTCGGAGTCGCTGGCGCGCGCATCGACCGTGCCCGTGCTGATCGTGCGCGACAGCGACGCCAGCTGAGCCCGATCAGAGCGGCCAGACGATCAGCAGCAAGGGCAGGCTTACGGCCACCACCAGCACCTCCAGCGGCAGGCCCAGGCGCCAGTAGTCGCCAAAGCGGAATCCCCCCGGCCCCAGGATCATGGTGTTGTTCTGGTGGCCGATGGGGGTGAGAAAGGCGCACGACGCGCCGATGGCCACCGCCATCAGAAAGGGGTCTGCACTCACGCCAAGCGTGGTGGCGCTGCCGATGGCCACCGGGCACATCACGGCGGCGGTGGCTGCGTTGTTCATCAGGTCCGACAGGAACATGGTCACCAGCAGCACCAGTGCCAGGGCCACCACGGCGTTGCCTTGCGCCACCCAGCCCATCAACACGCGGGCAAGCAGGTCGGCCGTGCCGGTGGTCTGCATGGCATTGGCCAGTGGAAACAGCGCACCCAGCAGCACGATCACCGGCCAGTCGATCGCGTCATAGACCTGGCGCAGCGGCAGGCTGCGCAGCAGCAGCGTGAACAGCGCGCCCGCCATGAAGGCAATGGCCGCCGGCATCAGGCCCAGCGCGGCGCTGGCCACCGCCAGCAGCATGATCACCGAGGCCTGGATCGCCTTGCGCTTGTTGGGAATCTGCAGGTCGCGCTCGGCCAGTGGCACGCAGCCGGAATCGCTGGCGAACTCGGCAATGGCGCCTGGGGGGCCTTGCAGCAGCAGGATGTCGCCCGCGCGCAGCGCCATTGAGCGCAGCCGGGCGGTGGAGCGATTGCCCTGGCGCGAAACGGCCAGCAGATTGAGGCCATAGCGTGTGCGCAAGCCGATGTCGCTGGCCGATCGCCCTGACAACATCGGCCCGGGCAGCACCACCAGTTCAACCAGCACGATCTCGGCGGCGTCGCCGCGGGGCTTGTTGTCCTTCTTCTCCTGGGGCGTTTCATCCTTGTCTGGCGTCGAAGGAGGAACGTCGCCCGTATCCGTTGCTTGGGCTTCCTGCGGCGCCTTCGCAGGCGGACGGCCGGACTCTTCCAGCTTGAGCCCCAGTGAGGACAGCACCGAGGCCAACGCGTCGGCACTGGCCTCGATCACCAGGATGTCGTTGGGTCGCATCACCCGTTGCGGACTGGGCGCGGTGATGCGCATCTCGTGCCGCACGAGTCCGACGACCTGGGCGCCAACCGACTCCAGCACCGTCTCGACCTCGGCCAGCGTCTTGCCGGCGGAGGGGCCGTCTTCGAGGATTCGCGCCTCGGTCAGATAGGCGCCGGTGTCGAAGCCCTCCATGCTGGCCGACTCACGCCTGGGCACCAGCCGCCAACCCACCAGCGCCACGAAGACGATGCCCAGGATCGCCACCGGCAGGCCGATCCAGCTGAAGTCGAACATGTGAAACGGCCCGGCGCCGCCGCCCATGCCGGCGCGAAACCCGGCCACGATCAGGTTGGGTGGCGTGCCGATCAGGGTCGTCATGCCGCCCAGGATGGTGCCGAAGGCCAGCGGCATGAGCACGCGCCCTGGAGGCATCTGCAGGCGCTGCGCGAGCTTGAGCGCCACCGGCATCAGCAAGGCCATGGCGCCCACGTTGTTCATGAATCCGGACAGGAGGGCGCCGACGCCCATCAGCGCGGCCAGGCTGATCACCGGCCCCGCCTTCGACGGCAGCGCGCGCCGTGCCAGCACCTCCACCGCGCCGGATGTCTGCAGTGCCTTGCTCATGATCAGCATGCAGGCCACCGTGATCACCGCCGGGTGGCCGAAGCCGTCGAAGGCGTGCGCAGCCGGCACCAGGCCCGACCAAACGCAGGCCACCAGCGCACTCACCGCCACCAGATCGTGGCGCCAGCGGCCCCACAGGAACAGGGCCACCACCAGGGCGAGGATGAGCAGTACCGTGATTTGCGCTTGGGTCATGGGGTTGTAGGGCGGGCACGGCGCCAACCGTGCAGTGGGTGCCGCGACAATGTAGCGTTTCGGCGCGCGCCGCGCGTCACCTGCCTGCCATGCAAGACCCCTGTCCTTGCGGCCTCAACCGCGCCTTTGCCGACTGCTGCGGCCGCTACATCGGCACCCATGTGCCCGCGCCCGACGCCGAGTCGCTCATGCGCTCGCGCTACAGCGCCTTCGTGCGCGGCGATGCGGCTTACCTGCAAGCCACTTGGCACGCCCGCACGCGCCCGGCGTCGCTGACGCTGGAGCCCGGGGTCAAGTGGCTGGGCCTGGATGTGCGCGATCACCGCGTGATCGATGCCGAGCACGCCGAGGTCGAGTTCGTGGCGCGTTCGCGCCTGGCCGGGCGCGCCACCCGCTTGCACGAACGCAGCCGCTTCGTGCGCGAAGGCGGGCGTTGGTTTTACGTTGATGGAGAGTGGAAGACATGATTCGATCGCACGGGTACCGTCTTGAAACACCGCGGAGCCGGCTTGGCCGGGCCGCTGGTGTTGCCCCCCAGTGGGGGGTGACGCCGCAGGCGGCGCGGGGGGCGTCCCATGTTTGAGGCGGTCTTGTTCGATTGCGACGGCGTGCTCGTCGACAGCGAGCCCATCACCAACGGTGTGCTGCGCGAGGTGCTCAACGAAGCGGGCTGGGCGATCACCCAGCCCGAGTGCGAGGCCTTGTTCATCGGCCGCGCGGTGCGCGATCTGCAGTCGCGCATCGAAGCAGAAACCGGGCGCCCGCTCACCGATGCCTGGATGCGCGACTTCTACGCGCGCCGCAACGCGCGCCTGATGGCCGAACTCAAGGCAATCGACGGTGTGCACGAAGCGGTGGCGCAGCTGCACGCCAGCGTGGGTGGGCGCATTGCCTGCGCCTCGGGTGCCGATCGGCCCAAGGTGGTGATGCAGCTCGACATGGTCGGCCTGGCGCCGTTCTTTGGCGACGCCATCTTCAGCGGCCACGACCTGCCACGCTCCAAGCCGCACCCGGACGTCTACCTCGCCGCCGCCGCCCACCTGGGTGTGGACCCGCGGCGCTGCCTGGTCATCGAAGACACGGCTCCCGGCGCGCAGGCCGGCCTGGCCGCGGGTGCCACGGTCTGGGGCTTCTGCGCCCAGGGCCATGGCCGGGCCTTCGACGGCCTGCCCGTAGCGCGCGTGTTCCACCACATGCGCGAGCTGCGGCTGTGAGGCCGCGCCGCGGGCTCAGCCCGACCTGAACTCGCCGGGCGAGCGCCCCGTCCAGCCGCGAAAGGCGCGGATGAAGCTTTTTTCGTTTCGGAACCCGGCGGCCTCAGCTACCTGCTTCAACGGGCGGTCGGTGCGCAGCAGCAACTGGCTGGCGCGCTCGCGTCGCACCTCGTCCTTGAGTGCCTGCAGGTTGGCACCTTCTTCCTTGAGTTGTCGGTGCAGGGTGCGCGCCGAGGTGTTGAGCAACGCGGCCAGGTCGTTGGCGTTGTGCGTGGCCAGCGGCTCGCTGGCCAGCAGTTGGCGCACCCGCTGCACCAGCAGGCGGTCGCGGCGGTAGGAGCGCACCGTCAGGGGCAGTGCGCGCTGCAGCAACTGGTGCATGGCACTCTCGTCGCGGCGCATGGGCAGCTCGAGGTAGCGCGCGTCAAAGGCGATGGCGGCGTCGTCGGCGCCGAAGGTTGCCGGCGCGTCGAACAACACTGGGTAGGCCGCCACATGCACAGGCGCCGGGTACGGGAATCGCACGTCGATCAAGGGCAGGCGCGAATCCACGAACCAGGCCGCCAGGCCGTGGATGTTGCGCAGTACCGAGACCACGCTGAGCTCGATCAACTCACCCGGGTCCTGGTGCAAGCGCAGCGCGATCTCGGCGCGATCGTCCGCCACTTGCACCGTCAGCGCGATGGCCCGGGTCAGCAGGCCGTGGTGGCGGCACCAGCGTTTGAGCGCCACGCCCAGGGTCGGCGCCGATAGCGAGGCGCGCGCCAGCAGGCCGTAGCTGCCCCAGGGCAGCGGGCGGTCGAAACAACCCAGCGCCTCGTCGTCGAGCTCGCGCATGGCGGCGTAGGACACGGCTTCCATCTGCGCGGCGGTGATGCGCCCTTGCGGGTGGCGCAAAAGCGATGGCGGAATTTGTGCCTGCGCCAGTGCCTGGGACGGGTCCATGCCGCGGGCCCGATAGGCTGCCGCCATGCCTCTCACCAGAGCGACCGGGGTGAGGGCGGGGCCGGCCAGAAGGTCGCTGTCGTCGTCGCGCATGGCGGCAGTGTGCCACGCTGGCGCAATTTGCAACCGCCATGGCGAGCATGCCGACCCGGGCCGGGTGTACCCTCGGCGCTTTTCCGCTCACCAGCCGCAGGCCGCGCCATGTCCATCCTGGAGACAAAACTCAACCCCCGATCGGCCGATTTCCAGGCCAACGCCGAGGCCATGCGGGCCCAGGTCGAGGACCTCAAAGTGCAACTGGCCAAGGCCGCCCAGGGCGGCGGCGAGGCCGCGCGCGCCAAGCACACGGCGCGCGGCAAGCTGCTGCCGCGCGAGCGGGTGCAGATGCTGCTCGACCCGGGTACGCCCTTCCTCGAACTGGCGCCCCTGGCCGCGCACGGCATGTACAACGGCGACGCGCCGTGCGCCGGCGTCATTGCCGGCATCGGCCGCGTCAGTGGGGTGGACTGCATGATCGTGTGCAACGACGCCACGGTGAAAGGCGGCACCTACTACCCAATGACGGTGAAGAAGCACCTGCGCGCCCAGGAAGTGGCGATGCAGAACGAGCTGCCGTGCATTTATCTGGTCGACTCGGGCGGCGCCAACCTGCCCAACCAGGACGATGTGTTTCCCGACCGCGAACACTTCGGGCGCATCTTCTACAACCAGGCCAACATGAGCGCGCAGGGCATCGCGCAGATCGCGGTGGTCATGGGCTCGTGCACGGCCGGTGGCGCCTATGTGCCGGCCATGAGCGACGAAACCATCATCGTCAAGAACCAGGGCACCATCTTCCTGGCCGGCCCGCCACTCGTGAAGGCCGCCATCGGCGAGATCGTGAGCGCCGAAGAGCTGGGCGGCGGTGACGTGCACACGCGCCTGTCGGGCGTGGCCGATCACCTGGCGCAAAACGATGCCCACGCCATCGCGCTGGCGCGCCAGGCGGTGGCCACGCTCAACCACCGCAAGGAGGTGAGGCAGGCCTTGCGCGAGCCGCGGGCGCCGCGGTTCGCTGCAGAAGAGATTTACGGCGTCATTCCCACCGACGTGCGCAAGCCCTACGACGTGCGCGAGATCATCGCCCGCATCGTCGACGACTCCGAGTTTCATGAGTTCAAGGCGCGCTTCGGCAGCACCCTGGTCTGCGGCTTCGCGCACATCGAGGGCATGCCCATCGGCATCGTGGCCAACAACGGCGTGCTGTTCTCCGAGAGTGCCCAGAAGGGCGCGCACTTCATCGAGCTGTGCGGCCAGCGCAAGGTGCCGCTGCTGTTCCTGCAGAACATCACCGGCTTCATGGTCGGCAAGAAGTACGAGAGCGAGGGCATCGCGCGCCATGGTGCCAAGATGGTCACCGCCGTGGCCACGGCCAACGTGCCCAAGTTCACCATCATCATCGGCGGCAGCTACGGCGCGGGCAACTACGGCATGTGCGGCCGCGCCTACAGTCCGCGCTTCCTCTGGATGTGGCCCAACGCGCGCATCAGCGTCATGGGCGGCGAGCAGGCCGCCAGCGTGCTCGCCACCGTCAAGCGCGACGGCATCGAGGCCAAGGGCGGCAGCTGGAGCGCCGAAGAAGAGGCCAACTTCAAGCAGCCCCTGCTCGACCAGTTCGCCCACCAGTCGCACGCGTACTACGCCAGCGCCCGCCTGTGGGACGACGGCGTGATCGACCCGGCCGACACGCGCCGCGTACTGGCGCTGGCCATGTCGGCCACGCTCAACGCGCCGATTCCCGAGCCGAAGTTCGGCGTCTTCCGCATGTGAACATGGACCACCCCCGCGCCGCTTCGCGTCACTCCCTCAATGGGGCGCAGCCTGCCGCCTGGCAAAGCCGGTTCTGCGGCAGCCACGCAGCACCGTGTCCGCAAGCCTGACCCGCATATGGATGCACGTTCGCACTTTCTCACGCTCGCCCAATACCACCTGTGGGCAACGCAGCGTCTGCTGGACGCCACCGCCTCGCTGGCCGACGAGGCCTACCGGCGCGACGTCGGCCTGTTCTTCAAGAGCGTGCACGGCACCCTCAACCACCTGCTGGTGGGCGAGTCCATGCTCTGGCAGCGCCGCTTTGCCCTGGGTGAGTCGCCTCAGGTGGCGCTCGATGCCGAGGTCGAGGCCGATCGACTGCAGCTGGCGCAGGCCTTGATCCACGGTGCGCGGGTGTGGTCGGCACTGATCAGCGAATGGCCCATTGAACGCTTCGATGGCCACCTGGACTACACGACCATGCGCGGCAACGCGGTGAGCCTGCCCTTCGCGCCCACCCTGGCGCACGTGTTCAACCACGCCACGCACCACCGCGGGCAGGTGTCCGCCGCACTGACTGCGCTGGGGCAACCCGCGCCGGTGCTGGACCTTGTGTATTTCCTGCAAGCCCAGGGGGGCTGAGCGCGCCCGAAGACCGGCCACAGCCGGCGGACCACGTCCCGACTACCTGAGGAGACAAACCCTTGGAAGCCACGATCTACGACACGCCCGAGCACCAGACCCTGCGCGAGCAGGTGGCGCGCTTCATCGCGCGCGAGGTCGAGCCGCACGCCCAGGCCTGGGAAGAGGCCGGCTGCGTGCCGCGCGACGTGCTGCGCCGCATGGGGCAGGCCGGCTTGCTGGGCATTGCCTTCGAGAGCGAGCACGGCGGCGGCGACGCCGATGCGCTGACCAACCTGGTGTTTGCCGAGGCCCTGTCGCAAAGCACCTTCGCCGGCTTTGTCATCACCGTGCTGGTGCACACCGACATGGCCGGTCCCCATCTGCACCACGCAGGCAATGCGGCGCAGAAGGCGAAGCACCTGCCCAGGGTGTGCGCGGGCGAAGCCATCTGCGCGGTGGCGATCACCGAGCCCGGTGCGGGCTCCGACGTGGCCGGCATCCGCACGAACGCGAAGCGCGATGGTGACCACTGGGTGATCAACGGCACCAAGATGTTCATCACCAACGGTGTGCACGCTGACCTCTACTTCGTGGCCGCCAAGACCGGGCCGGGAAAGCGCGAGGTGTCGATGTTCATCGTCGAGAAAGGCACGCCCGGTTTCAGCGTCGGGCGCGCGCTCAAGAAGACCGGCTGGCTCAGCTCCGACACCGCGGAACTGGTGTTCGACAACGTGCGCGTGCCGGCGGCCAATCTGCTGGGCGAAGAAGGCAAGGGCTTCTACGCCGTGATGAAGAACTTCCAGACCGAGCGCGTGGCCCTGGGCGCCATGGCCATCGGTCACTGCCAGCGCGCGCTCGAACTCACGCTCGATCACGTGCGCCAGCGCCAGGCCTTTGGCGGCCCGCTGTGGGACCAGCAGACCATCCGCCAGCGCCTGTCCATGCTCGACGCCAAGGTGCGCGCGGCGCGCCAGTTCATGTACCACTGCGCCTGGTCGGTCACGCAGGGCAGGGACATCGTGCAGCAGGTGTCCATGCTCAAGGCGCTGACCGGTGAGCTGGTCAACGAGGTGGTGCAGACCTGCCAGCAGTTCCACGGTGGCATGGGCTTCATTCGCGAGACGGCGATCGAGCGCCTCTGGCGCGACGCCCGCGTGCTGGCGATCGGCGGCGGCGCCACAGAGGTGATGCTGGAAGAGGTTGCCAAGAGGTACTGAACGATGAGCGAAGTGATTGAACTGACCCGCCCCAGCGCGCACGTGGCGCGCGTGTGGCTCAACCGCCCCGACGTGCGCAACGCCTTCAACGACGAAGTCATTGCCGCACTCACGCGCACCTTCGAGCAACTGGCACAGGACAAGGACCTGCGCGTGGTGGTGCTCGGTGCGCACGGCAAGGCCTTCTGTGCCGGCGCCGACCTCAACTGGATGAAGGCCATGGCCGGCTACAGCTGGGACGAAAACCGCGCCGATGCCCAACGCCTGGCCGACATGCTGTGGACGCTGGACCAATGCCCGGTGCCCATCGTCGGCCGCGTGCAGGGCGACTGCTACGCCGGCGGCATGGGCCTGGCGGCCATCTGCGATGTACTGGTCGCGGTCGAGGGCGCCACCTTCTGCCTGTCCGAAGCCCGCCTGGGTCTGTTGCCGGCCACCATCAGCCCCTACGTGGTGCGCGCGCTCGGCGCACAGGCCTCGCGCCGCTACATGGTCACCGCCGAACGCTTCAGCGCCGTGCAGGCCCACGCGCTGGGCATGGTGCACGAGCTCGCCACACCCGACACGCTGGACGCCAGGGTCGACGACATCGTCGCCACCCTGGTCAACAACGGCCCCGCCGCCACGCGCGCCTGCAAGGCGCTGGTTCGCGACGTGAGCGGCCAGCCCATCGACGCCGAGCTGCGCGCCGAAACCGCGCGCCGCATCGCCGACATCCGCGCCAGCGACGAAGGTCGCGAAGGCCTGGCCTCGTTCCTCAACAAGCGCCCGGCCAACTGGCTGTCGCAATGAACGACGCACTGCAATCGCTGGACACCCCGGCCCTGCTGGCGCTGGCCGCCGCGCTGGGCTGGGCCAGCGGTTTGCGGCTGTACCTGGCGGTGTTTCTCACCGGCCTGGCCGGCACGCTGGGCTGGATCGAGTTGCCACCCGGCTTGAAGCTGTTGCAGCACCCGGGCCTGCTGGGTCTGAGCGGTGTGTTGCTGTTCATCGAGTTCTTCGCCGACAAGCTGCCCTGGCTCGATTCGCTTTGGGACATGGCCAACAGCGTGATCCGTGTGCCCGCGGGCGCAGCGCTGGCGGCCGGCGCGCTGGGCGCCGACGGCCCCACCATGGCGGTGATCGCGGCGCTGCTCGGCGGCACCCTGGCCGCCACCAGCCAGGCCGCCAAGACCAGCACGCGCGCGGCCATCAACACCTCGCCCGAGCCCTTCACCAACATCGGCGCCAGCCTGCTCGAAGACGGCCTGGTGGTGGCCGCGCTGTGGCTGGCCACGCAGCATCCGCTGTTGTTTGCGGTGTTGCTGGTGTTCATGGTGCTGGCCATGTGGGCCATCACCTGGTTGCTGTTCAAGTTTCTGCGCGCGGCCTGGCGCCGCGTGTTTGCCATTGCCCCGAAGGAAGTCTGATGTTCTCCAAGATCCTCATTGCGAACCGTGGCGAGATCGCCTGCCGCGTGGCCGCCACCGCACGCCGCCTGGGCGTGAAGACCGTTGCCGTCTACTCCGATGCCGACGCCAGCGCCAAGCACGTGGCAGCCTGCGACGAGGCGGTGCACATCGGCGGGTCGGCGCCGCGCGAGAGCTACCTGCAGTGGGAGCGCATCATCGCGGCGGCACAGGCCACGGGCGCGCAGGCCATCCACCCCGGCTACGGTTTTCTCAGCGAGAACGAGGCCTTTGCCGATGCCTGCGCCAAGGCCGGTCTGGTGTTCATCGGCCCGCCTTCGTCGGCGATCGAGGCCATGGGCCTCAAGGCCGAATCCAAGCGCCTGATGGAAAAGGCCGGTGTGCCCCTGGTGCCGGGCTACCACGGCACCGACCAGGACCCGGCGCTGCTGCAACGCGAGGCCGACCGCATCGGTTACCCCGCACTCATCAAGGCCAGCGCCGGCGGCGGTGGCAAGGGCATGCGCGTGGTCGAGAAGAGCGAAGACTTTGCCGCCGCGCTGGCCAGCTGCCAGCGCGAGGCGCGCAACAGCTTTGGCAGCGACGCGGTGCTGATCGAAAAGTACGTGCAGCGCCCGCGCCACATCGAGATCCAGGTGTTCGGCGACAGCCACGGCCAGTGCGTCTACCTGTTCGAGCGCGACTGCTCGGTGCAGCGGCGCCACCAGAAGGTGCTCGAAGAAGCACCGGCGCCCGGCATGACGCCCGAGCTGCGCCAGCGCATGGGCGAGGCCGCGGTGGCGGCGGCCAAGGCCGTGAACTACGTCGGGGCGGGGACGGTGGAGTTCATCGTCGAGCAGCCCGATGGTTACGACCACCCCGAGACCATGCGCTTCTACTTCATGGAGATGAACACGCGCCTGCAGGTCGAACACCCGGTGACCGAAGCCATCACCGGCCAGGACCTGGTCGAGTGGCAGCTGCGCGTGGCCGGCGGCGAGCCGCTGCCGCTGCAGCAACACGAGCTGCGCATGCAGGGCCACGCCATCGAGGCGCGCATCTGCGCCGAGAACCCCGACAACCAGTTCCTGCCCGCCACCGGCACCTTGCGCGTGTACCGCAAGCCGGCGCACAGCGCCTTTGAGCGCAGCGATGTGCGCTTCGACGACGGCGTGCGTGAAGGCGACACCATCAGTCCGTTCTACGACTCCATGGTGGCCAAGCTCATCGTGCACGGCGACACGCGCGAGCAGGCGCTGGCCCGGCTCGACGCGGCCCTGGCCGAGACGCGCATCGTGGGTCTGGCCACCAACGTGCAGTTCCTGCGCCATGTGGTGGCGAGCGATTCGTTCGCCAGGGCGCGCCTGGACACGGCGCTCATCGCACGCGAGAGCGAGGTGCTGTTCAAGCAGGACCGCGTGGGCGAGCCCACCGCGGTGGCCGCGGCCGTGGCCCAGACCCTGATCGCCGAGGCCGCGCTGGCGGGCAACGACCCGTTCTCGCGCCGCGACGGTTTCCGCTCGCACGGCGTCACCACGCGCCGATTCGATTTCGACGTCGCCGGCGAGCGGTTGCAGGCGAGCCTGACCTATGGCCGCGACGGCCTGCAGCTCGCGTACGGCGAGGTCCAGGGCCCGCTGCATTTCGCGCCGCTGCCCGACGACCGCTTCGATCTGCGGTTCGCCGACCGGCGCGACACCGTGCAGACCTGGGTCGTGGGCGAGACGGTGCACGTGTTCACCGCGCGCGGCGCCACCAGCCTGGTCGAGATCGACTTGCTGGCCCACGCTGGCGAGGGCGAAGGCGAGAGCGGTCGCCTGACCGCGCCCATGCCGGGCAAGGTGGTGTCGTTCGCGGTCAAGGCCGGCGACGCCGTCAAGAAGGGCCAGGCGCTGGCGGTGATGGAAGCGATGAAGATGGAGCACACCATCGCCGCCCCGGCCGACGGCACCGTGGCCGAGCTGATGTACGCGCCCGGCGACCAGGTGGCCGAGGGCGCCGAGCTGCTCAAGCTGGCGACGGCGTGACAGGGCGCCGACGCGCACCCGCGTAAGCTCGGCCCATGCACATCACCGTCTGCCTCAGCCAACAAAAACCCGACCCCTGGCAACAGGGCCTGCAAGCCGCCCTGCCCGAGGCCGATGTGCGCATCTGGCAACCCGGCGCGCCCGCGGCCGACCACGCGGTGGTGTGGTCGCCACCCCAGGCCTTCTTCGACGAGCAGACGCAACTGAAGGCGGTGTTCAACACCGGTGCCGGGGTGGACGCCTTGCTGGCTGCGCGCATTGCGCCAGGCACGCGCATCGTGCGCCTGGACGACGCTGGCATGTCGGTGCAGATGGCCGAGTACGTCTGCCATGCGGTGATCCGCCATTTCCGCGAATTCGACGCCTATGAGGCCGACGTCAAGGCTGGACGCTGGAGCTACCGCAAGCCGCGCCTGCGCACCGACTTTCCGGTTGGCGTGATGGGCCTGGGCGTGCTGGGCGAGCGCGTGGCGCGTGCCCTCACGGTGTTCGACTTCCCGGTGCACGGCTGGAGCCGAACGGCCAAGGCCATCGAAGGCGTGGTGTGCCACTCGGGCGAGGACCGGCTCGACGGCTTTCTGTCGCAGTGCCGCGTGCTGGTCAACCTGTTGCCGCTCACGCCACAGACCGAGAACATCCTGAACCGGCGCACCCTGGGCCTGCTGCGCCCCGAGGGTTACCTGATCAACGTGGCGCGCGGCGCGCACCTGGTCGAGGACGACCTGCTGGTCCTGCTGGACAGCGGGCACCTGGCCGGCGCTACGCTCGACGTGTTTCGCACCGAACCCCTGCCCGCCGGGCATGGTTTCTGGAACCACCCGAAAATCACGGTCACGCCGCACACCTCGGCGCGCACACTGCGCGAAGAGAGCATCGCGCAGATCGTGCGCAAGATCCGCGCTGTCGAGCGCGGCGAGCCCATCGCCGGCGAAGTGGATCGCCAGCGCGGCTATTGAATCGAAGGAACCGCCATGAAGCTCCCCTCACGCGTACAGATCGTCGACGTCGGCCCCCGCGACGGCCTGCAGAACGAAAAGCAGCCGGTGCCGGCCGCGGTCAAGATCGAACTCGTGCACCGCCTGCAGGCCGCCGGCCTGAAAGAGATCGAGGTCACCAGCTACGTGAGCCCCAAGTGGGTGCCGCAGATGGCCGACAACCACGCCGTCATGCAGGGCATCCAGCGCCAGGCGGGGGTTCGCTACTCGGTGCTCACGCCCAACATGAAGGGCTTCGAGTCCTCGCTGGAAGACCGCCCCGACGAGATCGTGGTGTTCGGCGCCGCCAGCGAAGCTTTCAGCCAGAAGAACATCAACTGCAGCATTGCCGAGAGCATCGAGCGCTTTGCACCGGTGGTGGCGGCCGCCAAGGCCAAGGGCATCGCAGTGCGCGGCGCCATGAGCTGCGTGGTCGGCTGCCCTTACGAAGGCGAGGTGGCGCCCTCGCGCGTGGACTACCTGGCCGGCCTCATGAAGGGCATCGGCGTCGAACACGTTGGCGTGGCCGACACCATTGGCGTGGGCACGCCGAAGAAGGTGCAGGCCGCGTTCGAGGCCACGCTCAAGCACTTCGACCTGGACGCGGTGTCGGGCCACTTTCACGACACCTATGGTCAGGCCGTGGGCAACACGCTGGCAGCGCTGGAGATGGGCGTGTGGCATTTCGACGCCTCGGTGGCCGGCCTGGGGGGCTGCCCCTACGCCAAAGGCGCCACCGGCAATGTGGCCACCGAAGACGTGGTCTACCTGCTGCACGGCATGGGCATCGAGACCGGCATCGATCTCGACCGCCTGATCGACGCTGGTGCCTACATCAGCGAGCAACTCGGGCGCCCCACGCAATCGCGTGTGGCGCGCGCACTGCTGGCCAAGCGCCAGGGCTGAGGCGATGTCGCCCATCGACGACGCGCAGGCCACGCCCGCCATCCGCCGCGTGGCCGATCGCCTGGCCGCACTCGGCCATGGCAAGGCCCCGGTGATGCTCGACGATGCCGCGCGCACCGCGCAGCAGGCGGCCGACGCGCTCGGCGTGGCGCTGGGCCAGATCGCCAAAAGCATCATCTTCCGGCGCAAGCAGCACCCCTCGGGCGAGGACTGCGCGGTGCTGGTCATCACCTCGGGCGACCGGCGGGTGGACGAAAAGCGGGTGCAGGCGCTGGTGTGTGCTGACGGCGGCAAGCTGGGCCGCGCCGACGCCGATTTCGTCAAGGCGCAGACCGGGTTCTCCATCGGCGGTGTGTCGCCCCTGGCGCACGCCAGCGAGCCCCTGACCCTGATCGACCGCGAGCTGTTCCGCTTCGAGGTGGTCTGGGCGGCGGCGGGCCATCCGCACGCGGTGTTCCCGCTCACGCCGCAGGAACTCGAGCGCTACACCGGTGCCCCGGTGGCCGATGTCGTTGCGGAGCAGCTTGCCCCATGACCCAGCCGCAACGACCCGACTACGCTGCCGCGCGTCGCCGCCAACCCGGCGCCTCGGTGCCCTCGCCCTGCATCAACGTCTGCCGTCTCGACGACAGTCAGCGCATGTGCGTGGGCTGCCTGCGCACCTTGCAGGAGATCGGTGGCTGGAGTCGCATGGACGACGCCGACAAGCGCGCGGTGTGGGCGCGCATTGCACCCGGCGAGGTGACGCCGTGAACGACGAAATCCGCGAAGTCCAGTTCTTCTACGACCCGATCTCGCCCTACGCGCACCTGGCGTTTGCCGCCTTGCCCGGCGCGCTGATGGGCCACAGCGTGGTGGTGCGTTACCGACCGGTGCTGTTTGCTGCCCTGCTCAAGGCGCACGGGCAGCTGGGCCCGGCCGAGATCCCCGCCAAACGCGACTGGACCTACCGCCAGGTGCAGTGGCACGCGCACGCCAACGGCATCCGGCTCGACCTGCCGGCGGCCCACCCGTTCAACCCGCTGCCTTTGCTGCGCCTGGGCCTGAGCACCGCCGTCCCCGATCAGCCCGGCGATACCAGTCGCTATGTCACCGAGTTGCTGTTCCAGCACGTTTGGCACGGCGGCGCCGACGCCGCCGACCCCGACCGGTTGTCGGCGCTGCAGGCGCAGTTGCAAGACCACATGGCACAGCGCGAGCGGCCCTGGGTCGAACCCGACAGCGAGGCGGTGAAGCAGGCCCTGCGTGCCAACACCGACGAAGCCCTGGCGCTGGGCCTGTTCGGCGTGCCGGCCATGGTGGTGGATGACCGGGTGTTCTGGGGTTTCGATGCGCTGCCCATGCTCAAGGCCTGGCTGGCCAATGATGCGTGGTTCGACAGCGGGGCCTGGGAAGCCGCGGCCAACACCGCGGTGGGCGTGCAGCGGCGCTGATCAGCTGGATCGGCCGAAGGCCTCGGTCAGGGTCAGCACCTCGCCGGTGTGGGCCGCCTCGTAACCCTTGAGTGCGGCCACGCGCGAGCGAAATGCGGTCGAACGCAGCACAGCGAGCACCGGACGCAACCGGTCCTGTCGCAAGGCATCGGCGGGCACGGCAAAGAAGTAGCGCTCGCGCAGCAGGGGAATGAAGTGCAGGCCGAAGCGGTGCGCAGCGGTCTGCACGCCGATGCCGACATCGGCCATGCCGCTGGCCACGTAGGCGGCCACGGCGGCGTGGGTCAGTTCGGTGTTGTCGTAGCCAGTGACCGCGCGCGGCGAGATGCCGTGGCGTTGCAGCAGCAGTTCTGTCAGCACCCGCGTGCCCGAGCCTTCGGGGCGGTTGACGAAGCGCAGCCCGGGGCGGGTCAGGTCGTCGATGCTGTGTACGGCCAGCGGATTGCCGGGCGCCACGAACAGGCCTTGCGCACGCACCGCCAGGTGCACCAGGCGGTGCTCGTCGGGGCGCAGCCAGGTCAGAAAGCGTTGCGCGGCGGCGGCTTCGAATTCGCCCAGCGGCACGTGAAAACCGGCCAGCTCACACTCGCCCTGCGCCAGTGCCGCCACCGACTCCAGGCTGTTGCGGTAGCGCACGTCCACGGCGACCTCGTCCGCCGTCAGCAACTCACGCAGCGCCGCCACCGCGAAGCCGTGGCTGGCGTGCAGGCGCGGGGTCTGCGTTTGCGCGGCGCGCCGCTGCACGCGCCCCAGTTCGCCTTCCAGCTCCGACGACAAGGACTCCAGCAAGGGCTGCAGCCGCGCACCGATGCGCGCGTCGGCCCACACCAGCTTTTCACCCAGCGCAGTGAGTGCCGAACCACGGCCGCGACCGCGCAGCAGCAGGGGTTCGCCGAACAGCGCCTCCGCCTGCTGCAGCAGGCCCCACACATGCCGGTACGACAAGCCCAGTTCTCGCCCGGCCTGCGCAATGCTGCCGGTGCCCTGCACGGTGGCCAGCAGGTCGAGCAGGGCGGTGGCGTCGAGCGTGTCCTGAGCGTCGCGACCAACTCGCCAGTGCGGTTGCACGCTCACATGCAGTGGGGGTGGTGCTGTTCGGGTGGCCATGGGCTCGCTGTCTTCAATATGCAGGCACAAACATATTAAGTGCATTGCATGGTGCTACGCTGCCCGCACGATGAACAACCCCCAAGACACCCCGGTGGTGATTCCCATCCGCCCGCTCGAACGCCAGGCCCGCGGCGCGGCCCGACGCACCCCGAAAGGCCGACAGGTGCAAGTCGCCGCGCGCGAGCGCGTGGCCGGGTTGTGTGGCGGGCTCGAGCCGCGCGCCGACCTGCTGATCGAGCACCTGCACCGCCTCAACGACGCCGAGGGCGCGCTGCGGCGCAGCCACCTGGCGGCGCTGGCCGAGCGGTTGCGCCTGAGCCAGGTCGAGGTGTTTGAGGTCGCCAGCTTCTATCACCACTTCAACGTAGTCGATGACGACGAGTCGGTGGCCGCCACGCGGGTACGTGTCTGCACCAGTCTGGCCTGCAGCATGGCCGGCGCCGACACCTTGCTGCAAGGCAGCCGCGATGCGCTGCAAGGGCGCGATGGTGTGGTGGTGGAAGAGGCGCCCTGCATCGGCCTGTGCCACCACGCGCCCGCCGCCTGCGTGGGGCAGCACCAGTTGCCCGATGCCACACCCGAGGCGGTGACCCGCCTGGTCGACCAGGGCGCGACGCAGGCGCGGCCGCTGCTGGCACCCGCGCCCAGCGACCTCGCGCAACTGCAGCGCCTGCTCTCGGGCGAGTGCACGCCCGAACAGGTGATTGCCGAACTCAAGGCCGCCGATTTGCGCGGCCTCGGTGGTGCCGGCTTTCCCGCCTGGCGCAAGTGGGAGACGGTGCGCGCGCAGCCGGGGCCGCGCCATGGTGTGGTCAACATCGACGAAGGCGAGGTCGGCACCTTCAAGGACTGGCAGGTGCTGGTCAGCGGCGCGCCGCAGGTGCTGGAGGGCGTGCTCATCGCGGCCGAGGTGGTGGGCTTGAGCCATGTATGGCTCTACCTGCGCGACGAATACCACGATGCCCGTGCGCTGCTGCAGCGCGAACTCGATGCGCTCGCTGGCCAGGTGCAGGCGCTGCGCGAGCGCTTTCCGGGGTACACGCCGCCGGTGCTGGAGCTGCGCCGCGGTGCCGGTGCCTACATCTGCGGCGAGGAGTCGGCACTGATCGAATCGATCGAAGGCCGGCGCGGCCTGCCGCGCCTGAAGCCACCCATCGTGGCGCTCAACGGTGTGTTCGGCCGGCCCACGCTGGCGCACAACCTCGAGACCCTGTGGTGGGTGTCCGCCTTGCTGGCGCACGGCGGTGCCGGCTGGGCAGCGCAAGGGCGGCGTGGCCGCCACGGCCTGCGGCGCTTCTCGGTGTCGGGCCGCGTGCGACAGCCCGGCGTGCACCTTGCGCCCGCGGGCATCACGCTGCGCGAGCTCATCGACGAGCATTGCGGTGGCATGGCCGACGGTCACACGCTGTACGCCTTCCTGCCGGGCGGCGCCTCGGGCGGCATCCTGCCGGCGTCGCTGGCCGATGTGCCGCTGGACTTCGACACGCTGGCCGAGCATGGCGCCTTCGTCGGTTCGATGGCGGTGGTGGTCATGGGCGAACAGGACCGTGCGCGCGACGCCGCGTTGAACCTGATGCGTTTCTTCGAACACGAGTCCTGTGGCCAATGCACCCCGTGCCGCGCGGGCACTGGTCAGCTGGTGCGCCTGATGCAGGCGCCGACCTGGGACGTGCACCGCATGGACGAACTCTCAACTGTGATGCGCGACGCCAGCATCTGCGGCCTGGGGCAGGCGGCGCCCAACCCGGTCGACAGCGTGCGCCGGTTCTTTCCTCAGGAGGTGGGGCTGTGAAAACCGACGACCTGCCCGAACAGGCCCAACCCGTGGCCTTCACGCTCGACGGCCGCGCGGTCGAGGCCGCGCCCGGCGAGACGCTGCTGCAGGCGGCCGAACGCGCGGGTGTCGTGCTGCCGCGCCTGTGCGCCAGCGACGGACTGCGCCCCGCCGGCAACTGCCGCGCCTGCGTGGTCGAGATCGACGGCGAGCGCGTGCTGGCCCCTTCGTGCTGCCGCGCCCCGAGCGCTGGCATGGTGGTGCACACCGACAGCGCGCGCGCCGTCAACGCACGCCGCACCGTGCTCGAGCTGCTGATCGCCGACGCGCCCGATTCGGCACAGCTCAAACACGACAGCGAACTGCTGCGCTGGGCCCAGAGCGCCGGCGCGCGTGCCGACCACTTTGCGCCGCGCGAGGCCGTGGCGCCGGACCTCAGCCACCCGGCGATGGCGGTCAACCGCGACGCCTGCATCCAGTGCACCCGCTGCATCCGCGCCTGCCGCGAGACGCAGGGCAACGACGTGCTGGGCCTGGCGTTTCGCGGCGGTCACGCGCAGATCGTGTTCGATCAGGACGACCCCATGGGCGCGAGCACCTGCGTGGCCTGCGGCGAGTGTGTGCAGGCCTGCCCCACGGGTGCGATCGCACCGGCCAATGGCGCGTTCGCCAAGCCCTCGGTCAAGCAGGTGGACTCGGTCTGCCCCTTCTGTGGTGTGGGCTGCCAGCTGCGCTACCACGTGGGTGATGACGGCCGCATTGCGCACGTCGAAGGCATCGATGGTCCGGCCAACGAAGGCCGCCTGTGCGTCAAAGGCCGTTTCGGTTTTGATTACGCACACAGCCCGGAGCGCCTGACGCGGCCTCTGGTGCGCCGCGCCGGTGTGCCCAAGGACCCGGGCGATGTGGGCCGTCGGCTGACACCGGATGAGGTGCGCGAGCGGTTTCGCGAGGTGAGCTGGGACGAGGCCCTGGCCACTGCCGCAGCCGGTTTTCGCAAGGCGCTGGCGGCCACCTCGGCGCGGGGCCGTGCCAGCCCGGTGGCCGGCTTTGGCTCGGCCAAGGGCACCAACGAAGAGGCCTACCTGTTCCAGAAGCTGGTGCGCAGCGCCTTTCGCACCCACAACGTCGATCACTGCACACGGCTGTGTCACGCCTCCAGCGTGGCCGCCCTCATGGAGGGTCTGGGCTCTGCGGTGGTGACCAATCCGCTGCGCGATGTGGCCCACGCCGACTTCGTGCTGCTCATCGGCGCCAACCCGGCGCAGAACCACCCGGTGGGCGCGACCTGGATCAAGAACGCGGTGCGGCGCGGCACGCGCCTGGTGCTGGCCGATCCGCGCCGCACCGAGCTGGCGCGTCACGCCTGGCGCTACCTGGGCTTCAAGCCCGGCAGCGACGTTGCCATGCTCAACGCCATGCTGCATGTCATCGTGACCGAGGGCCTCACCGACCCCGACTACATCGCCGCCCACACGCGCGACTTCGCGCTCATTCAGGCGCACGTGGCGGACTTTTCGCCCGAGGCCATGGCGCCTGTGTGCGGGATCGACGCGGAGACCCTGCGTCAAGTCGCACGCGCTTATGCCAGTGCGAAGAACGCCATGATCCTCTGGGGCATGGGCATCAGCCAGCACACCCACGGCACCGACAACGCGCGCTGCCTCATAGCGCTGGCGCTGGTCACCGGTCAGATCGGCCGCCCAGGCACCGGCCTGCACCCGCTGCGGGGGCAGAACAATGTGCAGGGTGCCAGCGACGCCGGCCTCATTCCCATGGTGTTGCCGGACTACGCGCGCGTGGGCGATGCCGCCGCGCGCCACCAGGCCGAAGCGCTCTGGGGCCTGCCGCCCGATGCACTGGGCAGCGAGCCGGGCCTGACCGTGGTGGAGATCATCGACGCCGCGCACCGGGGCGCCATCAAGGCCATGCTGATCCAGGGCGAGAACCCCGCCATGAGCGACCCCGACGCGGCGCACGCGCGCGAGGCGCTGGCCGGGTTGCAGCACCTTGTGGTGCAGGACATCTTTCTCACCGAGACCGCCAGCCTGGCCGACGTGGTGTTGCCCGCCACCGCCTGGCCCGAGAAGACCGGCAGCGTGACCAACACCGATCGCTGCGTGCAACTGGGGCGCAAGGCGGTCGGGTCGCCGGGCGAGGCGCGCGCCGACGCCTGGATCACCGAACAACTGGCCTGCCAGCTCAACCTGGGCTGGAGCTACAACATCGCGCCCGACGGCCGGGCCGACGAAGACCCGAGCGTGGGCATCGGCGCGGTGTACGAGGAAATGCGCGCGCTCATGCCCAGCATCCGCGGACTGAGCTGGTCGCGTCTGTGGCATGCGGGTGCCGTGACCTACCCCGTGGCCGACGAAACCGACCCGGGGCAGCCGGTGGTGTTTGGCGATGGCTTCCCGACCGCCGACGGTCGGGCGTTGCTGGTGCCCGCTGCGCTGAAGGGGCCCGCGGAGACACCCGACGCCGTGTACCCCATGGTGCTCATCACCGGTCGCCAGCTCGAGCACTGGCACACCGGCAGCATGACCCGGCGCAGCCAGGTGCTCGACGCGCTCGAACCCGGCCCGGTGGTGAGCCTGAACCCGCTCACCGCCAACCGCCTGGCGCTCGGTGTGGGCGCGATGGCGAGGGTGTCTTCGCGCCGTGGCGCCATCACGCTGCCGGTGCGTCTGGACGAAGCCGTGCCGGTGGACACGGCGTTCATTCCGTTCGCCTATGCCGAGGCCGCGGCCAACCTGCTGACGAACCCCGCGCTCGACCCGGTGGGCAAGATTGCGGAGCTCAAGTACTGTGCGGTGGACGTACGGCCCGCGGCTTGATGCGCATCAAGGGCCGGGGCGCGCATGGCACCCAGAATGGGCCATCCCTTTCAGCCTCAGGAGACCCGCATGTTCAAAAAGATTCTTGTTCCCACCGACGGCTCGGATGTCGGTGGCAAGGCCGCGGCCATGGCCGCCGACATGGCCAAGGGCTCGGGTGGGCAGGTCGTCGGCATCTACGTGATCGACCCGTTCCCGTACATCGGCATCGGTGATGCGTCGGCCGTGGGGCTGCAGAGCTACCTCAGCGACGCCAAGCGCGTGGCCGGTGCGGCGCTCGACCTGGTGGCCAAGGCCTGCCAGGAGCGTGGCGTGCCGTTTGCGGGCGACACCATCGAGCGCAACATGGTGTGGGAAGGCATCCTGGAGACCGCCAAGGCCGAAGGCTGCGACCTCGTGGTGATGGGCTCCCATGGGCGCCAGGGCGTCAAGGCGCTGATCCTGGGCAGCGTGGCGCAGAAGGTGCTGACGCACGCCGAGCTGCCGGTGCTGATCGTCAAGGGCTGAGCGCATCGCGGCCTGCCGGTCTCGACGCGCAGGTCAGTGCAGCAAGCGGGGCCGCTGGGCGTCGCGCCAGCGGCTCACAACCTCACTCAGTTCGACCATGCTGTTGCTCAGGTGGCGGGCCGCCTGTTCGCTGCCTGCCTGGAGCAGACTGACCATCATCAATTCGCCCCGCCCGTTGACCCCGACCGCGCCAGGCAAGGCCGGGTCGCTTGAGGCGCGACGTGACAGCAGGTCTCTCATCACCTGCTCGCCCTGCGGGTGCGTCACCGAGCCGCAACGGCATTGAAGCAGGAAACAGGGGCGACCGCTCGGACCTTGCTGCAGGTGAAGCAGGTCGAAGGCAACATCGCCCACGACGAACTCGGCACTCAGATTCTGTCGATGGTGGGCAGGGCGGTGTGCATCGCCGCGCGCCGCCAGGGCCTTGCGGATGTCTTCGACCAAGGCCTGAAATCGGGTCAGCGCAACCGTGGGGAGTTTCGGCATGTGGGCCCTTCCATTGATGGGTCGCCTGCGACTTGTGGTCGCGGGCGCTCGTTCAGTGGCGGTTGCCTTGCGCTGGTTCCACCAGCCGGCGGCCAAGCGATGAATGTGGCCGCGTTGGTCAGCCCGATGTCAGCCTGGGTCAGCGCCGGAAGCGCCCACTGCCGTCGACGATGGACAGGTCGGCGAAGTCCAGCCCGGTGTGGTTGGTGGGGCTGTAGCTGACCGTCAGACCCCCCAGGTCGTAGCGGCTCATGCCTTCCAGTGCGTCGCGCAGCTTCTGCGGTGTGGGGTTGGGGCCGGCGCGGCGCAGACCCTCCACCAGCACCTTGGCACCGGCGAAGCCTTCCATCATGGCCGGCGACACGCCGTCGAGGCCGCGATCGCGCGCCAGGTCCTGCGCCTCCTTGATCAGCGGATAGCTGACCGACCGTTCGTTCGGGAACACCTGGGTCACGATCACGCCGCGGGCGTGCTCGCCCAGCAGGTTGATGAAACCTTCCGATGCGTTGTTCGACAGCGTGACCACCTGTGCACGCGAGCCCGCCGCGCGCAAGGCCTTGACGGCGTTGGCGGTGTTGCCCGCCGACGCGATCACCATGACGGCGTGGGCCTGCAGGCCGGCAATCTCCTTGGCCACGGCGCTGAAGTCCGGCTTCTCGCGCGGGGTCTTCTGGCGCAACACGGGTTCGAGCTTGACTTTGGCAAAACCCAGCATGGCGCCTGCTGCGCCATCGGCGCCAAAGGTGTCGTCGGTCTCGAGCACCGCGATGCGGGTCTGGCCGATGCTGGCCAGGTGCTCGATGGCACGCGCTGCTTCGCGCTGGTAGGTGGCGCGCACGTTGAATACCCAGGGGTTGACCGGATCGTGCAGGGCCATGGCGCCGGTGCTGGGCGCCACCAGCGGCACCTTCAATTCGGCCAGCAGTGGCAACAGCGCCTGGGCGTGCGGCGTGCCCCGGTTGAGGAACAGCGCCAGCACCCCTTGCTTGGTGATCAGCTCGCGCGACACCTGCACGGTCACCTGCGGCTTGAACTGGTCGTCCACCGAAATCAATTCCACCTTCTGGCCATGCACACCGCCGCGGGCGTTGACGGCGTCGATGTAGAGCTTGGCGCCTTCGGTGTTTTCCTTGACGCCGGCGGCCACCGATCCGGTGAAGCCGGACGGCTGGCCGATGCGCAGCTGGGCATGGGAGGCGCTGCAGGCCAGCGCAAGCAGCAAGCCGGCGAACCACGGTGCGGTCATGGGAGTCTCCTGAGGTAGGGCGCGCGATTCTGTGCAATTGCCGCGAGGGGTAACAGTGTGGAAATGACGTAGGGCGGGCGAACAGACCCAAGCGGCGGTCGGCCGGGCAAGGTATGCAGTCGACTTCATGGGTGCCGCCATGCCCGGACGAGAACGTTTCAGGCGCAATGGCCGCTGCGACCCGTTCCCAGGCGCATTCAGGGACTTTGCGGCGTTCGGGGCGCTCCCCCGGCGCAGTTCCTAGAATCTTCCGCTTCGCATCCGGGAACCCCTCCATGTCCGACGATCACCGCCCCGCCGATTTGCCCATGGCCGACGCCGAGCCGCCGGGGGAGGCGGGCCAGGGCGGCGATGGACTGATCCGCATCCGCGGCGCGCGCCAGCACAACCTCAAGGGGCTGGATCTGGACATCCGCACGGGCGAGCTGACGGTGGTGACGGGCCCCAGCGGCTCGGGCAAGTCCAGTCTGGTGTTCGACACCCTGTTCGCCGAAGGGCAGCGGCGCTACGTCGAGACCTTCAGCGCCTACGCGCGCCAGTTCCTCGACCGCATGGACAAGCCGGCAGTGGACCGGGTGGAGGGTGTGCCACCGGCGATCGCCATCGACCAGACCAACCCGGTGCGGTCCTCGCGCTCCACGGTGGGCACGATGACCGAGCTCAACGACCACCTCAAGCTGCTGTTCGCGCGCGGGGCCGAGCTGTTCGACCGCGACACCGCGCTGCCGGTGCGGCACGACACACCCGAGACCATCGCCGCCGAGCTGCGCCGGCGCAGTGAAGCCAACGGAGATCCCCGGCTGGTGCTGACCTTCCCGGTCGAGCTGCCCGCCAACACCACGCCCGAAGAGGTCGAGCAGTGGCTCTCGGCCAGTGGCTACACCCGCGTGCAGGCCGAGCGCACGGTGCAGCGCGAGGTGAAGGACGAGGCCCCCGCCAAGGGCAAGAAGGCCAAGCCGGCCATCGAGGCCGTGAAGGTGCTCGACGTGGTGGCCGACCGATTCCGCTTGTCCAGCGCCGAGACCGCGCGCGTGATGGAAGCGATCGAGGTCGGGCTCAAACGCGGGAGTGGCCGGCTCACGGTGTACGCGCTCAAGGAGGATGGTCAAGCCGGACGACCCGCCGCCGGGCCGCCCCAAGGCGGGTCAGCCCCCTCGGGGGGCAGCGAACCACGCGCAGCGGGGAGCGTGGGGGCACAGGACATCTGGCGCTTTTCGACCGGCCTGCACTGCCCCGAGAGCGACATCCGCTACAGCGAACCCACGCCGTCGATGTTCTCGTTCAACTCGCCGGTGGGCGCCTGCGAGCATTGCCGTGGCTTCGGGCGCGTGATCGGTGTCGATTACGGCCTGGTCATCCCCAACGACCGCCTCACGCTGCGCAACGGCGCCATCAAGGTGTTCCAGACACCCGCGTGGAAGGAATGCCAGGACGACCTGATGCGCCACGCCGAGGCCGCCGGCATTCCGCGCGACACACCCTGGGCCAAGCTGACCGAGGAACAACAGGGCTGGGTGAAGAACGGCTCACCGCAGTGGAACGGCAAGTGGAACCAGCACTGGTACGGCGTGGCGCGATTCTTCGAGTACCTCGAGAGCAAGGCCTACAAGATGCACATCCGCGTGCTCTTGTCCAAGTACCGCAGCTACACCGAATGCCCGGTGTGCCGCGGCGCGCGCCTCAAGACCGACAGCCTGCTGTGGCGCATCGGCACCCGGGCGCAGGCCGATGCTGTGCTGGCGCCGGCGCAGCGCTACCTGCCCGCCGGCGCGGCGTGGTCGCGCGCGCAGCTCGAAGCCCTGCCCGGGCTCAGCCTGCACGACCTCATGCTCATGCCTTTGAGCGATCTGCGGCGCTTCTTTGATTCGCTTGCGCCGTCGCAGGCCGGCAGTGCCGGCGAGCAGCAGGCCCTCAAGCTGCTGCTCGACGAAATCAACACCCGCATCCGCTACCTGTGCGAGGTCGGCATCGGCTACCTCACGCTGGACCGCCAGAGCCGCACCCTCAGCGGCGGCGAGGTGCAGCGCATCAACCTCACCACCGCGCTTGGCACCTCGCTGGTCAATACGCTGTTCGTGCTCGACGAGCCCAGCATCGGCCTGCACCCGCGCGACATGGCGCGCATCGTCGAGGCCATGCAGCGCCTGCGCAACGCAGGCAATACCCTGGTGGTGGTTGAACACGACCCGGCGGTGATGCTGGCCGCCGACCGACTCATCGACATGGGGCCGGGCCCCGGCGAGCGCGGCGGGCAGATCGTGTTCGATGGCACGCCCGGGCAGATCCGCGCGGCCGACACCCTGACCGGCGCCTATCTCGGTGCGCGCAAGACCATCGGCATGGGCTTCAAGCGCGCGGTGACCGACAGCACGCCGCGCCTGGTGCTCGAAGGCGCGCGCGAGCACAACCTGCGCAACGTGTCGGTGGAGTTCCCGCTGCAACGGCTGGTGGTGGTCACCGGCGTGTCGGGCTCGGGCAAGTCCTCGCTGATCCAGGATGTGCTGGCGCCGGCGCTGATGCGCCATTTCGGGCAGAGCACCGAGTCGCCCGGCGCGCACGACCGCCTGCTGGGCGCCGAGCAACTGGCCAGCGTGGTGTTCGTCGACCAGTCGCCGATCGGCAAGACGGCGCGCTCCAACCCGGTGAGCTACGTCGGCGCCTGGGACGCGGTGCGTGCGCTGTTCGCCGATGCGCCGCTGTCGCGCCAGCGCAGCTACACGCCGGCCAAGTTCAGCTTCAACAGCGGCGATGGGCGCTGCCCCACCTGCGGCGGATCGGGCTTCGAGCACGTCGAGATGCAGTTCCTCTCCGACGTCTACCTGCGCTGCCCCGATTGCGACGGCAAACGCTACCGGCCCGAGATCCTGGAGGTCACGCTCGAGCGCGGTGGCCGCACCTTGAGCGTGGCCGACGTGCTGGACCTCACCGTCAGCGAGGCGGCCAGCCTGTTCGCGCACGACCGCGAGGTGATCCGCGCGCTGCAGCCCATCGTCGACGTCGGCCTGGAATACGTGAAGCTCGGCCAGCCGGTGCCCACCCTGTCGGGCGGCGAGGCGCAGCGGCTCAAGCTCGCGGGCTTTCTGGCCGAGGCCGCCAAGGCCGCCAGCGCGAGCCGGCAGCCGGTGTCGCGCAAGGGCACGCTGTTCCTGTTCGACGAGCCCACCACCGGCCTGCACTTCGACGACATCGCCAAACTCATGCGCTCGCTGCGCAAGCTCATCGACGCCGGCCATTCGCTGGTGGTGATCGAGCACAACCTCGACGTCATCCGCGCGGCCGACTGGTTGATCGACCTCGGCCCCGAAGGCGGTGCCGGCGGCGGCACCGTGGTGGCCGAAGGCCCGCCCGAGCAGGTGCGCGAGCACCCGGGCAGCCACACCGCGCGGGCCCTGCGCGACTACGCCGAGGCCATGGACACGGTGGTCGAGGTCGGCGAGCGCCCGGCGCTGCCCTACCTCGCCCAACGCCCAGCGCAGAACGCAGAACGGGCGGGCGCCATCCGCATCGTCAACGCCAAGGAGCACAACCTCAAGCAGCTCAGCGTCGACATCCCGCGCGGCAAGTTCAACGTCATCTCGGGCGTCAGCGGCTCGGGCAAGAGCACGCTGGCCTTCGACATCCTGTTCAACGAAGGCCAGCGCCGCTACCTCGAGAGCCTCAACGCCTACGCACGCAGCATCGTGCAGCCCGCGGGCCGGCCCGAGGTGGACGCGGTGTACGGCATTCCGCCCACGGTGGCGATCGAGCAGCGCCTTTCGCGCGGCGGGCGCAAGAGCACGGTCGGCACCACCACCGAGGTGTGGCACTTTCTGCGCCTGCTGTACGTGAAGCTGGGCGTGCAGCACTGCGTGCACGATGGCGCGGCCGTGATGCCGCAAAGCGCCGACAGCATCGCCGCCGCCATCCTGCGCAAGCACGCGGGCCAGCATGTTGGCCTGCTGGCGCCGCTGGTGATCAACCGCAAGGGCGTCTACACGGAGCTCGCCGACTGGGCGCGCCCGCGCGGGCACACGCATTTGCGCGTGGACGGCGAGTTCCTGCCCACCACCGGCTTTCCGCGCATCGACCGTTTCAGGGAGCACACCATCGAACTGCCGGTGGCCGACTTCGTGGTCGACCGCGCCGATGAAGCCGGGCTGCGCGCGCAACTGGCCCGCACGCTCGAAATCGGCAAGGGCATCCTGCACCTGCTGCACCCGCTCGATGGCCTGAAGGAAGCCATTGCCGACGGCCGCTCCACCCGCGGCATCGGCGCGGTCGAGGTGTTCAGCACCGCGCGCGCCTGCCCGGTCTGCAGCACCAGCTATCCCGAGCTCGACCCGCGACTGTTTTCGTACAACAGCAAACACGGCTGGTGCCCCGACTGCGTGGGCACCGGCACCCAGCTCTCGCGCGAGCAGCGCAAGGCGCTCGACGACTCGGTGCGCAGCGACGACGAGAAGGGCCGCGAGCAGAGCTTTGCCGAACCCGACGTGGAAGGCGTGGGCAACGAGGTCTGCCCGACCTGCGAAGGCACGCGCCTGAACGCGCAGGCGCGTGCCGTGCGCTTCGGCGGCATGGCCATCACCGACATCGCCCGCCTGTCCGTCAGCGACGTGCGGCAGAAGATCCGCGCGCTCATGCAGGGCAACGGCCTGTCCACACGCGAGGCCGACATCGCGCGCGACCTGCTGCCCGAGATCGAAAGCCGCCTGGCCTTTCTGGAGCAGGTCGGACTCAACTACCTCACCCTGGACCGCGGCGCGCCCACGCTCAGCGGTGGCGAGGCGCAACGCATCCGCCTGGCGGCGCAACTGGGCAGCCACCTGCAGGGCGTGTGCTACGTGCTCGACGAGCCCACCATCGGCCTGCACCCGCGCGACAACCAGATCCTGCTCGATGCGCTGCACCAGCTCGGCGACCAGGGCAACACCCTGGTGGTGGTGGAGCACGACGAAGACACCATCCGCCGCGCCGATCACGTGATCGACATCGGCCCGAGTGCCGGCAAGCGCGGTGGGCGTGTGGTGGCGCAGGGCACGGTGGCCGATCTGTCGGCCAACGACGAATCGCTCACCGGGCGCTACCTGCTGCACGCCATGAAGCACCCGCTGCAGGGGCGGCGTGCGGTCAAGATCACCGACGAGGCGCTGGAGCTGCGTGGTGCCACCCTGCACAACCTGCAGCAACTCGACGCGCGTGTGCCGCTCAAGCGGCTGGTGGTGGTCACCGGCGTCAGCGGCTCGGGCAAGAGCACGCTGGCGCGCGACGTGCTGCTCACCAACGTGGCGGCGGCCGTGCAGATGCGCAGCACCGCCGCCGGCAAGAAAGCCTGGGACAAGGGCGATCGCCCGGCCTGGAGCGGCTGCGACAAACTGCTGGGCAGCGAACCGGTGGACCGCGTGCTCGAGGTCGACCAGACGCCGATCGGCAAGACGCCGCGCTCCTGCCCCGCCACCTACATCGGCTTCTGGGACACGGTGCGCAAGCTGTTCGCCGACACGCTGGAGGCCAAGGCGCGCGGCTATGCGCCAGGGCGCTTCAGCTTCAACACCGGCGAGGGCCGTTGCCCGACGTGCGAAGGCCAGGGCATGCGCACCATCGAGATGAGCTTCCTGCCCGATGTGAAGGTGCCCTGCGAAACCTGCCACGGCGCGCGCTTCAACCCCGAGACCCTGGCCGTCACCTGGAAGGGCAAGAGCATCGGCGACGTGTTGCAGATGGAGGTCGACGAGGCGGTGGAATTCTTCGCGTCGATGCCCGCCATCAGCCACCCACTGCAACTGCTCAAGGACGTGGGCCTGGGCTACCTCACGCTGGGCCAGCCCTCGCCCACGCTGTCGGGCGGCGAGGCGCAGCGCATCAAGCTGGTCACCGAACTGAGCAAGGTGCGCGACGAGGTGGGGCGCCGTGGGCAGAAGGCGCCGCACACGCTGTACGTGCTCGACGAGCCGACGGTGGGCCTGCACATGGCCGATGTGGAGAAGCTGATCCGCGTGCTGCACCGCCTGGTCGATGGCGGCCACAGCGTGGTGGTGATCGAGCACGACCTGGACGTGATGGCCGAAGCCGACTGGATCATCGACCTGGGGCCCGAAGGCGGCGCGGGCGGTGGCCGCATCGTGGCCGCGGCCCCGCCCGAGGCGGTGGTGCAGGCCGGCACCCACACCGGGCGTGTGCTGGCGCCGGTGCTCGCGCGCGGCTGAATCAAGCGCCGGGCAAGGGCAGGGCGGTCTTGTAGCGCACCTGCTTGAGCGCCAGGCTGGAGCGGATCTTCTCGACCTCGGCCATCGGGGAGAGCCGCTCGAGGATGAAACGCTCGAGCGCGCCGATGTCGGCCACCACGACGCGCAGCAGGTAGTCGGCGTCGCCGGTCATCAGGTAGCACTCCATCACCTCGTCGAGGTCGCGGATGCGCGTCTCGAAGCGCGCCAGCGCCTCCTTGCTCTGTGTGCGCAGGCTGATGCTGATGAACACGTTCAGGCCGAGCCCGAGGCGCGCCGCGTCGGCCAGGGCCACGTACTGGCGGATCACGCCGGCGCGCTCCAGCGCTTTCACGCGCGCCAGACAAGGCGAGGGCGACAGGCCGATGCGCTGGGCCAGTGCCACGTTGGACAGCGAGCCGTCCTGCTGCAGCTCCTGCAGAATGCGCCGATCGATGGCATCCAGCGCGTGAGTTGCTGTGATTGCGTTCATGTGCGGCATTATCTGCTGCCGTTGTGGGGCTTCGTGAGCGTTTCGGCACCAAATGCCGCGTGCCTGTGGCTAGAGTGCCGCCATGCAGCCCAACGACCTTCCCCCCGCCGATCCCGACCCGCAAGAGACCGCCGAATGGCACGAAGCGTTTGATGCGCTGCTGCAGGCCCACGGGCCCGCACGTGCACGCCAGTTGCTCGACGGCCTGGTGGCTCAGGCGCGCGAGCGGCGGGTCGGCTGGCAACCGGGGCTGAACACGCCCTACGTCAACACCATCGCGGTCGAAGCGCAGCCGCCGTTCCCGGGCGACCTCGCCATCGAGGAGCAACTGGCCTCGCTGATGCGCTGGAATGCGCTGGCCATGGTGGTTCGCGCGAACCAGGCCTATGGTGAGCTGGGTGGGCACATCGCCAGCTACGCCAGCGCGGCCGATCTGTTCGAGGTCGGCTTCAACCACTTCTTCCGCGCGCGCAGCGCGGGCGACGGCGGCGACCTCGTGTTCTTTCAGCCGCACAGCGCGCCGGGGGTGTACGCGCGGGCTTTTCTGGAGGGCCGTCTCAGCGAGGCCGACCTGCGCCACTACCGCCAGGAGATCGTGGCACCCGCTCAAGGTGCTCGCGGTCTGTCCAGCTACCCGCACCCCTGGCTCATGCCGGACTTCTGGCAGTTCCCGACCGGCTCCATGGGCATCGGGCCCATCAGCTCGATCTACCACGCGCGCTTCATGCGCTACCTCGCGCACCGCGGCCTGCTCGACACCAACGGTCGCACCGTCTGGGGCGTGTTCGGCGACGGCGAGATGGACGAGCCCGAGAGCATGAGTGCGCTCACCCTGGCCGCGCGCGAGCGGCTGGACAACCTGGTCTGGGTGGTCAACTGCAACCTGCAGCGTCTGGACGGTCCGGTGCGCGGCAACGGCCGCATCGTCGACGAGCTGGAGCGACTGTTTGCCGGTGCCGGCTGGAACGTCGTCAAGCTGCTCTGGGGCAGCGACTGGGACGGCCTGTTTGCGCGCGACGCCACAGGCACGCTGGCGCAGACCCTGGGCGACACGGTGGATGGTCAGATGCAGACCTTCGCCGCCAAGGACGGGCGCTTCAACCGCGAGAACTTCTTCGGCCAGAACCCGGCGCTGAGCGCGCTGGTCGAGGGCCTCACCGACGAGCAGATCGACCGCCTCAAGCGCGGTGGCCACGACCTGGTGAAGATCCACGCCGCGTACCACGCCGCCGTGCGCCACCGTGGTCAGCCCACGGTGATCCTGGCCCACACCAAGAAGGGCTACGGCATGGGTTCGGCCGGCCAGGGCCGCATGACCACGCACAGCCAGAAGAAGCTCGACGCCGACGAACTGCTGGCCTTTCGCGACCGCTTCCAGCTGCCACTCAGCGACGAGCAGGCCACACAACTGCAGTTCCACAAACCGGCCGACGACAGTGCGGCCATGCGCTACCTGCGCGACCGGCGTGCCGCGCTGGGCGGCGCCATGCCGCGGCGCGAGACCGCCTGCGAGGTGGTACCGGTGCCCGAGCTCGCGCGCATCGCCGGCTTTGCGCTGCAGCCCGACGGCAAGGCCATGAGCACCACCATGGCCTTCGTGCGCCTGCTGGGCCAATGGCTCAAGGACCCGGTGCTGGGTCCGCGCATCGTGCCCATCGTGGCCGACGAGGCGCGCACCTTCGGCATGGCCAACCTGTTCAAGCAGGTCGGCATCTACAGCAGCGTGGGTCAGGTCTATGCGCCCGAAGACATTGGCTCGGTGCTGAGCTACCGCGAAGCGCTCGACGGCCAGATCCTCGAAGAAGGCATCAGCGAGGCCGGCGCCATTGCCAGCTGGACAGCGGCCGCCACCAGCTACAGCGTGCACGGGCTGGCCATGCTGCCGTTCTACATCTACTACTCGATGTTCGGCTTCCAGCGCGTGGGCGACGCCATCTGGGCCGCGGCCGACCAGCGTGCGCGCGGCTTTCTGCTCGGCGCCACGGCCGGACGCACCACACTCGGCGGCGAAGGCCTGCAGCACCAGGACGGCAGCAGCCACCTGGTGGCCGCCACCATTCCCAACTGCAAGGCCTACGACCCGGCCTTCGCTGGCGAGATGGCGGTCATCGTCGACGCTGGCATGCGCGAGATGCTGATCGAGCAGCGCGACGTCTTCTACTACGTGACGCTGATGAACGCGTCGTACGCGCAACCCGATCTGCCACCCGAGGCGCACGCCGGCGTGCTGCGCGGCGGCTACCGGCTGGCGCAGTTCGGGCCGGTCGACGGGGTGCCCGTGACCTTGATGGGCTCGGGCGCCATCCTCACCGAGGTGCTGCAAGCGGCGGAGCAACTGGCCGGCGAAGGCATGCGCGTGCACGTTTGCAGCATCACCAGCTGGAGCGAGCTGGCGCGGGATGCCGAGGCGGCCGAGGCCGACCCGCGCCAACCCTGGCTGCACGCCTTGCTGGCCGACACGCAAGGGCCGATCGTGGCCGCCAGCGACTACGTGCGCGCCGTGCCCGAAGCCCTGCGCGCCTGGTTGCCGGCCGACCGGCGCTACCGCACGCTGGGCACCGACGGCTTCGGTCGCAGCGACACACGTGCGGCGCTGCGCCAGTTCTTCGGCGTCGATGCCGCCGCCATTGTCCAAACGGCGCGGCGCGAATCCGCGCGATGATGCGGGGCGGGCGCGATCGCCCGTCCTCCCGCCCGCGCCCCCGTGTCACACCCGGTCATCCACATCCAGCCCGACGCGCCGCCCAAGCCGGCGCTGGGCGCGCCCTGCAATGGCTGCGGCGTGTGTTGCCTGCTGGAACCCTGCCCGCTGGGCCAGGTGATTTCGCGCAAGCGCAGCGGTGCCTGCGATGCGCTGCGCTGGGATGCCGATGCCCGGCAGTACCGCTGTGGCGCGCTCACCGATTCGGCCGGTGTGCTCGGCAAGCGCTGGGCGTTTGCGGCGCCGCTGCTGCGCCGGCTGGCGCGGCGCTGGATCGCGGCGGGCGTCGGCTGTGATGCCTCGGTCGAGGTGGGCCCGCGCTGATCAGCGTGCCAGCAGCACCCCCACGCCGACCACGAGCACCGCCGCCACCCCCATCAGCACGCGCGTGCGCACGCGCAGCAACTCCACGGCGGCCACCAGGCGCGCATTCTGTTCGGCCAGCTCGCTCAGCGTCTGGGCGGTCTGCTGCTGGGCAGCGGCCTGCTGGTCAATGAGCTGACGCGCCTCGATCAGCCGGTTACGCAGTTCGCCCAGGGTGGGCGGTTCGGCCTGCGGGTCCATCAGCGAGGTATCGGGCACAGGCTCCTCGCCCGCCTTTTGCTTGTCGAGCAGCTTGCGTGCAGCGTTGAGTACCTTGGGCGCGTGCTCGATGACGTCGCCCCAGGGGATCACCTTGAGCGCCGCGAGCCAGGGGATGGGCATGTCAGTTCCTTTCATCGGAGTGGCCAGCTTACGCCTGCATGGGGTATGGGGCGCGCTTGCGCTGGATCAATGCCAAGTGGCCGGGGTTCCTTGAATATCAGCGCATGTTGATATTTGAGGTGTGCCATGGACCTGACCGGCTGGATCGAGCATTGGGGTGAGCCCGCCGTGCTGGCCGTGGCCGGCTTGCTGGTGGGCGTGGGCTTCGGCTTTTTTGCGCAGCGCTCGCGCTTTTGCCTGCGCGGCGCGGTGGTGGCCTTCTGGCACGGGCATTTCGGCGACAAGCTGGCGGTGTGGCTGCTGGCCTTTTCGAGTGCGGTGGTGGCGGTGCAGGCGCTGATCCTGGCGGGATTGCTCGACGTGGGCACAGCGCGTCAGCTGGCCGCACGCGGCAGCCTGTCGGGCGCGCTGATCGGTGGCCTGCTGTTTGGCGTGGGCATGGTGCTCACGCGCGGCTGCGCCAGCCGTTTGCTGGTGCTGTCGGCCAATGGCAACCTGCGCGCGCTGTTGGCCGGGCTGGTGTTTGCCGTCACGGCGCAGGCGTCGCTGCGCGGCGTGCTGGCGCCGCTGCGCGAGGCCATTGCCGGCTGGTGGGTGGTGGAGGGCGGCGCGTCGCGCAACCTGCTGGCACTGGTGGGCGCGGGCCCCTGGGACGGTCTGGTCTTCGGCTGGTTGTGGGCGGTCGTGGCCTTGTTCTATGCCTACCGCGCCGGTGGCGGCTTCTGGCAGTGGGCCGGCGGCATCGGCACCGGGCTGATGGTGGCGCTGGCCTGGTGGGTCACCTACGCGGTGATGAGTCACTCCTTCGAGCCGGTGCAGATCCAGGGCATCACCTTCAGTGGGCCGTCGGCCGACTGGCTCATGCGTGTGCTGGTCGAATCGGACGGCCCATGGACCTTTGCACTGGGCCTGTTGCCCGGGGTGTTTCTGGGCTCGCTGGGCGGCGCCTTGCTGGGCAGGGACTGGAAGGTCGAGACCTTCGGCCCGGGCTACAGCGTGCCGCGCTACGTGATCGGCGCCATGCTGATGGGCTTCGGCTCGATGCTGGCGGGCGGCTGCGCGGTGGGCGCAGGCATGACGGGCGGGTCGATCTTTGCGCTGACCGCCTGGCTCACGCTGGGCGGCATGTGGGTGGGCGGTGGCGTGGCCGACCGGCTGCTGGACGGCCCCAAGGGTGCGCCCACGCTGTTGCCGCGGTTGGGCGGCGCGACGCCCTGAGCGAAATCTATCGGGCGCGGCGCAGCAGCCAGACCCCCAGCGCCGCCACGCCCAGCAACAGCGCGGGAAAGCCCAGCACCGGCGACCACTGCAGGGCCGCCGCGCCCAGCGCGGGCGCCAGCACGCCACCCAGCGTGTAGCTCATCACCAGCACCGCGGTGCTGTTGACCAGTGTGATGCCCTGTTCGCGCGAACCGATGTCGATCATCGCCAGCGTGTACAGGCATCCGCCGGCGCCGCCCCAGACGAAGGCCACCGGCGCCACCAGCCAGGGCATCGTGGCCACCAGCGGCACCAGCAGCGTGCCCGCCAGCGTGATCGCGGCGCAGGCGCGCATGAGCGTCAGTCGCGCCTGGCGCTCGCTGCCCCAGCGCTGCCTGGGGTGGTGCGCCATGCGATCGGCCAGCACGCCGGCCGGCAGCATCATCATGGCGCTGCCCAGGCCACTGGCCGACACCAGCAGCGCCGCCGCCACCGCACCCAGACCCAACGCCAATCCGTAGAGCGGCAGGATGGACGTGAGCCCGCTCTCGAAGAAGCCACCGACGAAACCCACGGTCATGATCAGCGGGTGCGCCAGCAGCGCGTGCCACACCCCCCGCAGGCCCACGCGGGCTTCGTGCGCGTCGGCCGCCGGTGGCACACGCGGGATGAGCAGGCTCCAGGCGAGGCCGATGGCCATGAAGCCGAAGGCCGCCCACAGCGCCGCATCGCTTTGCGGGCCGACCCAGGCCAGCACCAGCGGCCCCACCACGAAGGTCACCCCCACCAGGGTTTCGAACAGGCCCACATAGCGTCCGCGTTGCGCGGGCGGCGCGAACTCGGCCACGATCGCTTCGGCCAGCACCCAGCGCAAGCCCGACGCCATGCCGGCGACGATCTTCAGTGGGAACCACAGGGCCAGCGACGGCGACAGCGCAAAGCCCGCCGTCGCCAGTGTGGGAATCAGCGCCGACAGCCACAGCGTGGGTCGCCGCCCCAGCCGCCGCGTGAGCGCCGAGGCAAACGGCACCATCAGGAAGATGCCCAGCCAGCCCGCGGCCGCAAACATACCGGCCAGCGCGGTGGACTCGCCGCTGTCCTTGAGGCGCAGCAGCAGCAAGGGCGCGAGCATGAAATAGCCGACCAGCTCGAAGAACGTGGCGCCAAAAATGGCCACCAGACCCAGCGAGGCGTGGGCAGGGCGTTCGCGCGGCGCAGCGCGGGGTGGCAGCGGGTGTTCGCTCATGGCTGGCGCGCGCTCAGCAGGGCGTGAGCGAGTTCGGCGAAGCCCTGACCACGCTCGGCGTCGGTCACGTACACGGGCAGGTGCCGCAGCTGCGGCACGAAGCGCGCGATGTTGGCCACGCCCACGCTGTGGCGGAAGTGCTCGAACATGACCTGGTCGTTGGTCGAGTCGCCCACGTAGACCCAGCGATCGGGCTCGGCGTCGAGCGTGCGGTCCAGGCAGGCCTGCAACACCCAGCGCGCGCCGACCAGCTTGTCGTGCTCGCCGATCCAGCCGTTGATGTGGATGCTGCTGACGCTGACACGCAGGCCTTCGGCGCGCATCAGGTCGACCACGCGCGCAATGGTGGCGTCGTCGAGGTGGGTGAACTCGCTGTGGTCGATGGCGATGTCGGTCTCGCGCCCGGCGCTGTCGGTGGCGCGTTGTGCGCCGGGCACCTCGGCCTCGATGCGCGCCAGCACGCGCTGAAGATGCGCGAAGTTGGCGGCGCGCTCGGGCGCGTCCTGCAGGTAGCGCCGGCTGCCGTCGGGCAGCAGGGCCACCGCACCGTTCTCCGCCACGATGGCCTGCACCGGCCAGGCCTGCGGCCCCTGCGCAAACGGCAGGCTCCAGCCCACCGGGCGGCCGGTGATGGCGAACACGTCGATGCCGGCGGCGCGCAGTTGCGCCAGCGCGGCCAGCGCTTCGGGGGCGATGGCGCCGTCGTGGGTGAGGGTGTCGTCGATGTCGGTGAAGACACCGCTGATGCGGGCGCGCTCGGTGACGGGCCAGCGGCTGAGGGATTGCATGGGGCGCGAGCATATCGACCTGGCGTGAACCCTTCGTCGGTCGGGGCCGCTGTCTGGCGCGGTTCGCGCCCTGGGCTGGGTCTTTCGGCCTACAGCGCGGCGAGGCCCTGCGATAGAATCCGCCGCTTCCGAGGAGCGTTGCAGTGCCGCCATGGCGCGAGGCTCGGAACCCTACATGCAACGACGCTCATCCACTTCTGTGCGGTGAGCGTTTTTTTTCGCCCCGCGGCAAGTGGTTTTTTCAAACACGTTTTGGAGCAAACCATGAACGCACGCATCCCATCCGTTCCCACCGATTGCGTCATCGCCGACATCTCCCTGGCCGACTGGGGCCGCAAGGAGATCAGGATCGCCGAGACCGAAATGCCCGGCCTGATGGCCATCCGCGAGGAATACGCCGCCAAGCAGCCGCTCAAGGGCGCGCGCATCACCGGCTCGCTGCACATGACCATCCAGACCGCGGTGCTCATCGAGACGCTGCAGGCGCTGGGTGCCCAGGTGCGCTGGGCCTCCTGCAACATCTTCTCGACCCAGGACCACGCCGCCGCCGCCATCGCCGCCGCCGGCACCCCGGTGTTCGCGATCAAGGGCGAAACGCTCGAGGATTACTGGGATTACACCCACCGCATCTTCGACTTCGGCGCCAAGGGCACCGAGGGCGAAGGCCCCAACATGATCCTGGACGACGGTGGCGATGCCACGCTGCTGATGCACCTGGGCAAGAAGGCCGAGAAGGACGCCTCGGTGCTGGCCAACCCGGGCAGCGAAGAAGAGCGCATCCTGTTCGCCGCCATCAAGGCCAAGCTGGCCGAAGACGACAGTTGGTACAGCCGCAAGAGCGCCCAGATCATCGGCGTGACCGAAGAGACCACCACCGGCGTGCACCGCCTCAAGGAGATGAGCGCCAAGGGCTCGCTCATGTTCCGCGCCATCAACGTCAACGACTCGGTCACCAAGAGCAAGTTCGACAACCTGTACGGCTGCCGCGAATCGCTGGTCGACGGCATCAAGCGCGCCACCGACGTGATGATCGCCGGCAAGGTCGCCGTGGTGGCCGGCTACGGTGACGTGGGCAAGGGCTCGGCCCAGGCCCTGCGCGCGCTCAGCGCCCAGGTGTGGGTCACCGAGATCGATCCCATCAACGCCCTGCAGGCCTGCATGGAAGGCTACAAGGTCGTGACCATGGAGTACGCCGCCGACAAGGCCGACATCTTCGTCACCACCACCGGCAACCGCGACGTCATCACCTTCGCGCACATGGCCGCCATGAAGGACCAGGCCATCGTCTGCAACATCGGCCACTTCGACAACGAAATCCAGGTCGCGCAGCTCGAAGAGAAGTGCCAGTGGGAAGAGATCAAGCCGCAGGTCGATCACGTCATCTTCCCCGATGGCAAGAAGATCATCCTGCTGGCCAAGGGCCGACTGGTGAACCTGGGCTGCGGCACCGGTCACCCCAGCTTCGTGATGTCGTCGAGCTTCGCCAACCAGACCATCGCGCAGATCGAGCTGTTCACCCACAGCGACTACTACGAGCAGGGCAAGGTCTATGTGCTGCCCAAGCACCTCGACGAAAAGGTTGCCCGTCTGCACCTGAAGAAGGTGGGCGCGATGCTGAGCGAGCTGACCGACGATCAGGCGGCGTACATCGGTGTGCCGAAGCAAGGCCCCTACAAGCCCGACACCTACCGTTATTGATCGGCGGCTACTGCGCGGCCGTGATCCGTCGTTGCGGGTCCCTCCGAAGATCCTCACGTAGCGCCGCTACGTTCCGGTCTTGGGATCCGCCCGCGCCTCGGCTGACGGCCGCTCGCTACGCCGCTGAGGTGTGTGCACACCATGCGTGCTGACCAACTCCTCGTCGAGCGCGGGCTCGCGGCGTCGCGCTCGCAGGCTCAGCGGCTGATTGCTGCTGGCGTGCGCTGGCGGCTGGGTGCCGACTGGAAGCCGGTTGCCAAGAACGGCGATGAACTGCCCGCGACGGCGGAGCTGCAACTGCTCGACGGCGCCGAGGCGCGATTCGTCTCGCGTGGTGGCCTCAAGCTCGACGGCGCGCTCACGCAGCTTGGCTTCGATGTCAACGGTCTGCGTGTGCTCGACGTCGGGCAGAGCACCGGTGGCTTCACCGACTGCCTGCTGCAGTGCGGTGCCGCGCAGGTGGTGGGCGTCGATGTGGGCAGCGGCCAGTTGAACCCGCGCCTGCGCGCCGATCCGCGCGTGGTCGTGGTGGAGCATTGCAACGCGCGCGAGCTGAGCGCCGAACGCTTGCGCGATGCCGGTGCGGACGTGCCGTTCGATCTGGTGGTGGGCGACCTGTCGTTCATCTCGCAGACGCTGGTGTGGCCGGCCCTGGTGCCGCTGCTCAAGCCCGGCGGTCATGGTCTGATGCTGGTCAAGCCGCAGTTCGAGCTGCAACCCGGGCACATCGGCAAGGGCGGTCTGGTGAAAGACCCGGGGTCGTATCCGCTGGTGCGCGAACGCATCATCACCGCACTGCAGGGCCTGGGCCTTGAAGTGCGCGACTACGTCGACAGCCCCATCGCCGGCGGCGATGGCAACCGCGAATTCTTTGTCTTCATTCGGAAACCGGCATGAACCTGCCCATCAGTTTCGAGTTCTTCCCCCCCAAGACGCCCGAGGGCGCCGAGAAGCTGCGCGGTCATCGGCAGCAGCTCTACGCGCGCTCGCCGGCGTTCTGCTCGGTCACCTACGGTGCCGGCGGCTCCACGCAGGAGGGCACCTTTGCCACCGTGCGCGAGATCCTGGCCGAAGGGGTCGATGCGGCCTCGCACTTCTCGTGCATCGGTGCCACGCGTGAGCGCGTGCGCGAGCAACTGGCGCAACTCAAGGCCATGGGCGTCAAACGCCTGGTGGCCTTGCGCGGCGACCTGCCCAGCGGCTATGGCCTGGGCGGCGAGTTCCACTACGCCAGCGACCTCGTGGCCTTCATCCGTGCCGAGTGCCCCAGCGATTTCCACATCGAGGTCGCCGCCTATCCCGAGGTGCACCCGCAGGCCCGCTCGCCCGAGGCCGACCTCAAGGCCTATGTGACCAAGGTCAGAGCCGGTGCCGACTCGGCGATCACGCAGTACTTCTACAGCGCCGACGCGTACTTCCGCTTCGTCGAGGACGCGCGCTCCCTGGGCGCCGACGTGCCGGTGGTACCGGGCGTTATGCCCATCATCAGCTCCACGCAGCTGATGCGCTTCTCCGACGCCTGCGGCGCCGAGATTCCGCGTTGGATTCGTCTGCGCCTGCAGGCCTTTGGCGACGACACGGCCTCCATCAAGGCCTTCGGGCTCGACGTGGTGACGTCTTTGTGTGAGCAATTGATTCGGGGCGGCGCACCGGGGCTGCACTTCTATACGATGAACCAGAGCGCCGCGTCGCTCGACATTCTTAGTCGCCTGAACACGCCCTGATGCCTTTGTCTTCTGCCCGTTTGCTCCTGGTTGCCTGCTCGCTGTCGGCGGTGCTGGTGGCCTGCGCCAGTGGGCCAACACCACCCGGAGAAGGGTGGGGCGGGGGCGGTGCCGCGGCGGCGTCAGGCGATGCCAACACCGAACAGGGCGAGCGTGGTCTCGCGTCCTGGTACGGCGCGCAACACCACGGCAAGCGCACCGCCAGTGGCGAGCCGTTCGACATGCGCGCGCTCACTGCGGCGCACAAGACACTGCCCTTCGGCACACGTGTGCGGGTGCTCAACCCGGCCAACGGAGCGAGCGTGGTGGTGCGCATCAACGACCGTGGTCCGTTCACGCCAGGGCGCGTGATCGACCTCAGCCGCGCAGCGGCCGAGCGCATCGGTCTGATTCGTGCAGGTGTCGCGCCGGTGGTGGTTTTTCGAGAGTGACTGGCAATGACGATCGCACCAGGGTGAGAATCCCCAAGAGACTCAGCCAACGCATTGGGTGCGATGGGGGATCGAACTGTGTGCTCAGGCGCTGAATGCCTGGTCAATACGATCCGATCCGGCACTCTCCGCGTTGGACCTGGCCCACGAGTTGCCCGCAACGGGTCGCAAATAGAGCCCACGCAAGTGGGCTTTTGCTTGTCAGTCCGGGAGACATGAGTACCTCAACCCAGGCAACTGGGTCGTCGGATTGCTGGCGTGTGATGTGCTGACAGTGCTGCCCGCCGAAACACCCATCGGCGGACAGCGGACAAGATCAACGCTCAGTGCATCAACTGCACCTGCGCAGGCAGGCGGTGCGTCACGCGGCAGGTGATCTGTGTGTTGCAGAACGCGGCGCAGACGTTGGCCCGGCGCCACTCACCATCGGACTTTTCGTACTTCAGAACGTCGTTGAGATGCACATGGATTGGCTGGACACCACCAGCACTGGGAACCAGATCGGAGAAACGGATCTCCGTCTTCTTCATCCACAGTGTGTTGCTGCTGGCGCGATCGACCTTGTCAAGCTTGTACAGCAGCAGTTGGCCAAGCTGGAGCGCGCAGGCAAAGCTTGCCGAAAGCGACCACGCCATGCCAGGCTCCATCGGCTTTGGGCTGGCCATCGCCGAGGCATGCATCTTCTCGGTATTGAGCAGCACCTGACCCAACTCCACCGGTGTTCTGCTGAAAGTCAGTCCTCGCGTAACGCGCTGGGTTTCGGGGCGCATGTACAGCGTGACATCCATGTTGCCCACCTTCAAGGTCATGACCTCGTTGGCGTTGCCGTCAGGCACGACCTGACCCGTGATCACCACGGCGTCCATGTTGTCCTCGATGGGGCTGTTGCCGGCGACGATGGACATGCCATGAAGCAGATCGGTTGTCAGTTCGTGGCCGCGTCGCAGGCAGATGCGAAACTGGCGCAAACACTCCAGAGCGAATTCGATCACGTCGATCGTGCTCAGATGCGGCTTCTGTTTGCTCTCGCCCTTGAGCGACCACATGTCGGGCAAACGGACCTCGCCGAGGCTTGAAAACCGCATGCCATGAGGTCCCCCGGACAGCTCGAAGTCGCGAATGGTCTGCGCGGACTTCAGATAGCCATCACCAAAGTAGCGACCATGACGTTTTCCGAGAAAGTCATCGATGCTTTCGTAGTAGCCGATTTCCACCATTTACTCCCTGTTGTGCCAATTACATGAGAAGGGTTGCGTAATGAGCGCTTGCATGTCGCACCGCTTCGGCGACGGGCATGACGGGCTCCTTGCCAAAGATCTCTGCAATCCTGTCAGCGCGTTCCTCCAGCGTTCCGCCAATCACCGTATAGGGCATTTCCATCTCATCAAGGGTTGTGAGAAGGAATTCATCAGAAGAGCGGCGGAAGTTCTCGTTCACTGGCCGATGCCCGTCTTTTGCCAACGGCAATTCGTTTCTGAGGTGCACGAAATGGTCGAAGGAAGATTTGACGTGGCGTTTGAAGGCTTTGCCCAGTTCCCACATCACGTCTTCGAAAAGTGCCAGCTCGCCTGTCTTTTCCACGCTTTCATCCGGTGCAAGGTGGATGGACGCGTTCGGGTTGATGCCGTATTTGACGCGCACGCTGCCATAGATCCACTCCTGCAGTGAGCAGCCGTCCGAAATGAATTCAGGGCTGAGTCGACTCTCATGGACGACGCGCTCGCTGTGGCGAGCCACGATCATCTGGATCAGTTGCGCGGCGGTGCATTCCTCAAGCGTCTTGCCTGGTGCCGCATGCGGCAGGATCTCGCGCATGGTCGACGCTTCGGTTCGCGGTACGCCGAGATATCTCGAAGCGACCAGTGACGTGAGTGTTTTTCCGGATGAGTAGGTCCCCGTCAAACCGATTCGCATAGGGACCTCGTTTGAGCGGGTGGACGTGTCTGGGCAGAAAGCGACTGCTCTGCCAGCACGGGCGAAAGACGATGCCTGTTCATGTTGCGATCCTTACGCAACCAGCGACTCGGCTCTGGCGATCGCCGTCGCCTTTGTGGCCGCATAGTCGGCATTCACAACGGTCGGCGCGACGTGGATCTGCTCCAGATCGGTCACGCCGATGAAATTGAACCAGTCCGCCAGATAGGGCGTTGCGAAGTCAGAGCCGAAGTTCGGCGGGATGCCTTCGTGATAGACGCCACTTGCATGCACCACGAAGGCGCGTTTGCCAGCCATCAGGCCGCTGTAGCCCTTGGCAGGGTCAAAGCCGAAAGTCCAACCGGGTTGTGTGACCAGGTCGATGAACTGCTTGAGGACATAGGGAATGCCGTTGTTCCAGAGTGGGGTGTTGACCACATAGACATCGGCGGCGGCGAAGCGTTTGAACACCGATTCGACCTGGGTCCAGGTGGCCTTCTGCGCTGCGGTCGCGTTGGCCCCGGTGAACAACGCCATCTTGGCGCCCACGGCGTTGGCGTCGAAGGCAGGCAAACTACCATCGAACAGGTTCAGCCGATCCACTGTCGCGTTGGGCGCTGTCCGCAACTTTGCGATGAGCCGTTCGGCAACAGCCAAAGACTGGCTCTCTTCGCCGCGGGTGGATGCATTTATGTGAAGAATTTTCATGTTGTGTGCGGTTCTGAAAAAAGTTGATCGGTTGTTGATCGTGCAGCTTGCTGCAGTGCGGCATTCTTGGTGGGGTGTTCGACATGGTCAATTCTTCAAATTCGCAAACTGAGGGTGCAGAAATTGCCAGCATCGGAATTGGTCTGGGATGACCTGAAACACTTCGCACTCGTGGCGCGTGAAGGCTCCATCGCGGGCGCCGCCCGGTTCGCCAAGGTCGAGCACTCCACCATCGTCAGGCGCATTGGCCGACTGGAAGAAACCCTGAAGTTGCGGTTGTTCAACCGCCTTGTGAGAGGTTGGGTACTGACCGAAGAAGGCAATGCCTTGCGTGAGCGTGTCCTGCAGATCGAAGGTCAGGTGCTGGGTGTGGTGCGCAGCGCGCAGGACATGGGCAAGGAGGCCGGCAGCGTGACCCTGACCGCGCCGCCCGATCTGCTGAGCGACGTGGTGATTCCAGCCCTGGCCGGGTTTGCGGCGGACCACCCGCAGATCGAATTGCGATTGTTCGGTGCCACCGACCGCGCCAACCTGTCTCGCGGCGAGGCCGACATTGCGCTGCGCATGGTCAAGGTCGAGGGCGCCGAGCTTGTGAGCCAGCGGGTCTGTTCGGTGAGCTATGGGCTCTATGGCCTTGCTGGCTGGTCAGGCGAGGTGTGGCACAAGCGCAGATTTGTCGGTTATTCGGACCTGCATCAGCCTTTTCTCAATGACGCGTTGATCCGTCTGGCCGCCGGTCGCGAGATAGCCTTGCAGACCAACAGCCCTCGCGTCGCACTCAAGGCTGCGGCCGCCGGGCTCGGGCTGGCGCTGCTGCCCAACTTCCTGGCTGAGAGCTGCGGCGAGCTTGTGGTCGTCGAGACCCACGAAGCACCTGTTTCTCGTCCGGTCTATCTCGTGATGCAGCGCGATGTCAGAAAAGCCCATCGCGTCCGTGCGGTGGTGGACCATCTGCGGCAACACATCTGTCGGGAGATTTGAGGTTCTGTCTGCCTGGGAGATTTGCCCCCTAGCCGGCGTCGTCCTGCCAGGCAAGGGGATGTACGTCTGCGTTTACGGATCGTTCAAATCCTGACGCACCCCTCAGCGCTCGTCGTAGCTGACGACAATGCGGTCGCTGGTGGGCCGGGCCTGGCAGCTCAGCACAAAGCCCTGCTCCATTTCCCAGGGCTCCAGCGTGAAGTTCTTGTCCATCTGGGCGCTGCCCTGCATCACCTTGGCGCGGCAGGTGCAGCACACGCCGCCGCGGCACGACCACGGCAGGTCCAGGCCGGCTTCGAGCGCCACGTCGAGCACGTGCTGGTCGCGGCCCATGCGCAACTCGTGCGGCTTGCCGTCCAGCACCACCGTGAGGGCGACCTCACCTTGCTGGCGTTCGGTGTGGCCGAGCTGCACCGTTGCGCGCTGTGCGCTGGGCATGGCGTCCAGTGTCGGCGAGCTGAAGCGTTCGCAATGGATGCGTTCGGGTTTGACGCCCGCGCCCAGCAGCGCCTGTTCGGTGGCTTCGATCATCGCTTCGGGCCCGCAGACGAAGACCTCGTCCATGCTGCCCACCGGCAGCAGGGCGCCGATGATGGCGCGCACCTTGTCGCCGTCGATGCGGCCTTCGAGCAGCGGCACCTCCTGCGCCTGGCGCGAAAGCACGTGGATGAGCGTGAGGCGGTCGCGGTAGCGGTCCTTCAGGTCCTGCAGGGCTTCGTTGAACATCACGCTTGCCATGCGGCGGTTGCCGTAGACCAGGGTGAACTTTGCGGTGGGTGACTCCTCCAGCGTGCTGGTCATGATCGACAGGATGGGCGTGATACCCGAGCCCGCGGCAAAGCCCACGCGGTGCAGCGCGCGCGGGCGGTGCACGGTGAATCGCCCGTCGGGCGGCATGGCCAGCAGGTGGTCACCGGCCTTGAGCTGGGTGGCGGCCCAGTTGCTGAACACGCCGCCTTCGACCGGACGGATGCCCAGCGTGAGCTCGCCTTTTTTCGTGTACAGGCTGCGCGGGCTGCTGATCGAGTAGCTGCGCCGCACGTCCTGCCCGTCGATGCGCGCGCGCACGGTAAGGAACTGCCCGGGCTCGAAGGCGAAGGCGCTGCGCTGCGCGTCCGGCACGGACAGGGTGATGGCGACCGAGCCGGCGGCCTCGGGGCTGACGCGCGCGATGGGCAGGTCGACGAATCCGCGGGGCGTGGTGCTCATGGTCAATAGGGCTTGAAAAGGTCGAAGGGTTCGAGGCAGTCGAGGCAACGGTAGAGCGCCTTGCAGGCGGTCGATCCGAAGGGCGATGTCTCGGTGGTGTGGGTCGAGCCACAGCGCGGGCAGGGCACGGGTTGGGTGGCGGCGCGGCGCGCGAAGCTGATGACCTTGTCGTGCCCGTGCGCGGCGCGCCCGTTCGGTGGCGCAATGCCGTAGGTGCGCAGTTTCTCGCGCGCGTCGGCGCTCATCCAGTCGGTGGTCCAGGCGGGCGAGAGCTGGGTGCACACGCGCGCGTCGATGCCGGCCTCGCGCAGGGCCGCGCGAATGTCGTCCTCGATCTGCCCCATGGCGGGGCAGCCGCTGTAGGTGGGCGTGATGACCACCTCGGGCACACCGTCGTCACCCGCGCGCACCTCGCGCAGGATGCCGAGCTCGCTCAGGCTGACCACGGGAATCTCGGGGTCGGCCAGGTGCGCGATGGCAGCGCGCACGGTATCGAGGTTGGCGGCGCTGGCCCGCATGGTGCTCACCAGGTGGCGGTGGGGTGCTCGCGCGCCAGGCTTTGCATCTCGGCCAGCAGAAAGCCCATGTGCTCGGAGTGGACGCCGCGCTTGCCCTGGCTCACATAGCCGCTGTCCTTGGGGCGCTGCAGTGTGGCTTCGGCCAGCGCTTCGTCGACCAGCGCGTCCCAGGCCGGCTTGAGCTCGCTCAGCGCCACGCCGGTGCCGTTGGCCACCGCCGCGGCTTCGGCGTCGCTGCCGGTCCAGAACTCCTGCGTGTAGGGCATCAGGTGATGCAGGGCGGCCTGCGCGCGCGCGTGGCTCTCGGCGGTGCCGTCGCCAAAGCGCACCAGCCAGTCGCCCGCGTGGCGCAGGTGGTAGCGCACTTCCTTGAGCGACTTGGCGGCGATGCCGGCAAGCTGCGTGTCGGCGCTGTCCTGCAGGCGCGTCCACCACAGGTTCATTAGCGCGGCGTAGAGAAAGTTGCGCACGATGGTGGTGGCGTAGTCGCGGTCGGCGCGCGCCGGGCCGGCCAGCGGGCCGTGGTGCGGCAACTCCAGCAAGGTGTAGTTGTGGAATTCGTGCGCGCTGCGGAAGTAGGCCAGCGTGTCCTCGCTGACCTGCCCATCGCCGCGCGCACCCTGCAGGTGGTCGAAGGCCTTTGTCAGTGCAGGGTCGGCGTTGATGCAGGTGGCGGCGTGCTGGTACAGCAGGCGGGCCTGCCCCATGTGATCGAGCGCGTGGTTGGCCAGCGCGAGGTCTTCCTCCAGTACCGGCCCGTGGCCGCACCATTCGGCGTTGCGCTGCCCGAACACCAGCGCGTTGTCGGCCAGGTGCAGCAGGTAGCCTATGGGCGCCGTTGGCGCCCCGTTGTGGGTTGGGCGTTGAGCGTTGGGCGAATTCATGGTGTGTTCCCTCGCGCTGAACGCCAGACGCCCAACGCAAAACGGCCGATCACATGTGCCCCACTTTGTCGGGGATCTCGTAGAAGGTCGGGTGGCGGTAGATCTTGTCGGCCGCCGGGTCGAAGAAGGCGTCCTTGCTGTCGGGCTCGCTGGCGGTGATGCTGGCCGAGGGCACGACCCAGATGCTCACGCCTTCCTGGCGGCGGGTGTACACGTCGCGCGCCATCTGCAGCGCGTGCTGGGCGTCGCTGGCGTGCAGGCTGCCGCAGTGCTTGTGCTCCAGGCCCTGCTTGCTGCGCACGAAAACTTCCCACAGCGGCCATTCCTTCAATGCGGGCGCGTTCATGCGGCCTCCTTCATGTCGCGTTGTTGTTGCTTGCGGGCGTGGGCCAGCGCGGCTTCGCGCACCCAGGCGCCGTCTTCCCAGGCCTTGACGCGGGTGGCCAGGCGCTCCTTGTTGCAGGGGCCGTTGCCGTTGACCACCTGCCAGAACTCGTCCCAGTCGATGGCGCCAAAGTCGTGGCCGCCTTTGGCCTCGTTCCATTTGAGCTCGGGGTCGGGCAGTGTCACGCCCAGTACCTCGGCCTGCGGCACGGTGGCATCGACGAACTTCTGGCGCAGCGCGTCGTTGCTGATGCGCTTGATGCCCCAGCGCATGCCTTGCACGCTGTTGGGGCTGTTGTCGTCGGGCGGGCCGAACATGGCCAGGCACTTCCACCACCAGCGGTTCACCGCGTCCTGCACCATGGCCTTTTGTTCGTCGGTGCCCTGCATCATGGTCAGCAGCGCTTCGTAGCCTTGGCGCTGGTGAAAGCTCTCTTCCTTGCAGACGCGGATCATGGCGCGCGCATACGGCCCGTAGCTGCAGCGGCACAGCGGAATCTGGTTCATGATCGCCGCGCCATCGACCAGCCAGCCGATCACGCCGACGTCGGCCCAGTTCAGGGTGGGGTAGTTGAAGATCGAGCTGTACTTGGCCTTGCCGCTGTGCAACGCCTCGACCATCTGGTCGCGGCTGGTGCCGAGCGTTTCGGCCGCGCTGTAGAGGTACAAGCCGTGGCCGCCTTCGTCCTGCACCTTGGCCAGCAGGATGGCCTTGCGCTTGAGGCTCGGGGCGCGGCTGATCCAGTTGCCCTCGGGCAGCATGCCGACGATCTCGCTGTGGGCGTGCTGGCTGATCTGGCGCACCAGCGTCTTGCGATACGCCTCGGGCATCCAGTCGCGCGGCTCGATCTTGCCGTCGGCGTCGATGGCGGCGTCGAAATGCGCCTGCAGTGCGGCGTCGGCCTCGTTGGGCACGGCCTGTGGGCCGGGCGCGGCCTGCCCGCCGTCGGGCACGTTGAAGGATTGTGTGTACATGCGCGTCTCCTCGCCGTCGGGGGTGAGGCGCGCAGTCTAGCAAATTAGCCGACCGATCGGTCGGCTAATTGGATTCCGTTGATCGGGAACCCGGTGGGCCGTTCCGGCACACAGGCCCCATGCCCTCACTCAAGCCGTCTTCTCCACGCTGGCGCCTTGCCTTCCTGACCATCTTCGTAGCGCAGCTTTCTGCTGCGCTGTCCGCCTGCGGTGGTGGGGGCGGTGGCGCTGATGCTGCAGGCACGGCCCCGGCCTCGCAGGTCAAGACCGTCGCCTGCCGGGTGGGCGACCTCAGCGCGGCGACCGCGCCCGCCGTTAACTTGCTTCGCACATCAGCGCAAAGCTGTGGCGGCGTGCAGTATCCCGCCGTGCCAACAGTGGCATGGGACGCGCGGTTGGCGCAGGCCGCCGAACGCCACGGCACCGACATGGCAATCAACAGGTTCTTCGACCACACCGGTAGCGATGGCTCGTCGGTGGGGACCCGGGTCACGGCCAGTGGGTACGCTTGGACTGTGGTGGCGGAAAACCTGGCCTCCGGCCAGTCCAGCCTGAACGCGGCGCTGGCCGCCTGGCTGGCCAGCACCGGCCATTGCCAGAACCTCATGAAGGCCAACGTGACCGACGTAGGTCTGGCCTGCGTGAAACGCGAAGGCGACGGCCAACCCTATTTGTGGACCCTGGTGCTGGCGCGCCCCTGACCTGGTCCGGCGCCTCAGGCGCTGCCGTGCTCCAAGGTGTGGCCTTGCCCGCGGCCGCGCCCGAGGATGTCCACCAGTCTGGGCAGGCTGGCCTTCAAGCCCTCGGCCAGGGTGTGGGGCGGGTTGATCACGAACATGCCGCTGGCCGTGAGTCCGGGGCGCTCGTTGGGTGCCAGGGGAGGGTGGCCGATGGCCAGCGTGGCGTTGAGCCAGCCGCGCCCGGCGCGTTGCGCCAGACCGCGCAACTTGCGTGGCAAGTCGTGAGCCTCGGTACGGGGAATCACCGGATACCAGACCACATAGGTACCCGTGGCAAAGCGCTTGACGGCGTCCTGTATGCAGGCGCTCACTTTGCCGTAATCGCTTTTCAGTTCGTAGCTGGGGTCCATCAAAACCAGGGCGCGCCGCGAGCCCTGCGCATCGGCAGGGGGCGGCAGCAAGGGTTTGAGGCCTTCAAACCCATCCTGGCGCACCACCACCACGCTGCGTCCGGCTTCCAGCTGCGCGACGTTGCTGCTGAGCGACTTGCCGTCGGTGGGGTGCAGCTCGAACAGCTTGAGCCGGTCGCGCGCGTCATGGCGCATCAGGTGCTGCATGACAAAGGGCGAGCCCGGGTACACGCGCAGGGCGCCGTCCGGGTTGAAGCCCGCCACCAGGTCCAGGTAATCGTCGAGCACCGGGGTCGACTCGGGCGCCTGCCCGGCGGCTGGCCGCAGCACCTCGAACAGACGCACCACGCCATGGGTGGCCTCGCCCCCCTTGTCGGTGAAATCGCTGTCCAGGCGGTACAGTCCGGCCCCGGCGTGGGTATCCACCATCGTCAGGGTGCCCGGCTTGAGCATGAGGTGGCGCAGGGTGGCGATCAGCACCATGTGCTTGAGGACGTCACCGTGGTTGCCGGCGTGAAAAGCGTGGCGGTAAGAGAACATGGGGCGGCGATGGTACGCCGGAATAGGCGCAAGGCCCGGGAATTCGTATAATGGCGGGCTTCGCAGCGCTTCAGCTGGCCCCGCGGCGAAGTTCAGTCATTGGCTGAAACACCACCTAAGAGGGTTCCGTCAGAGAACCGCCGACCGTGGAAAAGGGCCGCCAAACCCCTCGTAAAGAGAAACTCATGACCAAAACGTTCAGCGCCAAACCCGCTGACGTGAAGCGCGAGTGGTTTGTGATTGACGCGACCGACAAGGTCCTCGGACGAGTTGCCAGTGAAGTGGCTCTCCGACTGCGCGGCAAGCACAAGGCCATTTACACGCCTCACGTCGACACGGGCGACTACATCGTCATCATCAACGCAGCCAAGCTGCGCGTGACGGGCACCAAGTCCACCGACAAGATCTACTACCGTCACTCGGGCTTCCCGGGCGGCATCTACGCCACCAACTTCCGCGACATGCAGGCCAAGCACCCCGGCCGCGCGCTCGAGAAGGCCGTCAAGGGCATGCTGCCCAAGGGCCCGCTGGGCTACGCCATGATCAAGAAGCTCAAGGTCTATGGCGGCGCCGAGCATCCCCACACCGCCCAGCAGCCGCAAACGCTGGACATCTGAAGGAGCCCTGAATGATTGGTGAATGGAACAACGGCACCGGCCGTCGCAAATCCAGCGTCGCCCGCGTGTTCCTCAAGAAGGGCAGCGGCAAGATCACGGTCAACGGCAAGGACATCCAGCAGTTCTTTGGCCGCGAGACCTCGATCATGATCGCCAAGCAGCCGCTCGTGCTGACCGACAACGTCGAGACCTTCGACATCCAGGTCAACGTGCACGGTGGCGGTGAATCGGGTCAGGCTGGCGCCGTGCGCCACGGCATCACCCGCGCCCTGATCGACTACGATGCGACCCTCAAGCCCGCGCTGTCGCAAGCCGGGTTCGTGACCCGCGACGCCCGCGAGGTTGAACGTAAGAAGGTCGGTCTGCGCTCTGCGCGCCGTCGCAAGCAGTTCAGCAAGCGCTGATCGCCTGCCTACAGCGACCTGTGGAAACCGCCTGCAAGCTTGCTTGGGGCGGTTTCTGCTTTCTGGGGGTCGCTTTCTTTTGCTTGCACTTTGAATGAAAGGGTTGCATGCGTTGGCGCTTGGTGCGTAGGCGATGGAAAGGCGGGGCACCGCGAATGGCGGTGCGCAGCGCTCTGCCGTGGCCACTGCGCTGGCTGGTGCTGGCCCTCATGCTGGGTTTTTCGGGGGCGCTGGCACTCTGGGCCTTTGAATTCGGGCGCGACATCGCCGGCCTGGATCGCAATGCCCGCGAGGAGCTTCAACAGTTGCGCCATGACAGCGCCGCGCTGCGGGCGGAGTTGGCCGATGCCCGCGCCGTCAACGTGACGGCGGCAAGCCAGCTCACCACCGAGCGCGCCATGGCCGAACAGTTGCGCGTGCAGATCCGTCAGCTGGAAGCCGACAACCAGTCGCTGCGCAACGACCTGGGCTTTTTCGAGCGACTCATTCCGGCCAGCGGGGGCGACAGCCTGGCCATTCGGGGGCTCCAGGCGGAACGTCTGTCGGCCACACAGTGGCGTTGGCAGGTTCTGATGATCCAGGCCGCCCGTCGCGCGCCAGAATTCCGCGGCGTGCTGGAAATCACGTTTACCGGTACTTTGGCGGGCAAGCCCTGGTCGTCCAGGCAGTCGCCCAACCCGCAATCGGTGGTCGTCAAGGGTTACCTGCGGCAGGAGGGCGTCATCGATTTGCCTGCCCAGGTCGAGGTCAAGTCCGTGACGGCCAAGGTGCTTCAAGGTGCTTCGGTGCGCTCGGTTCAGACCCTCGAGTTGTGACGACTCGACACCACAGGAGATCGCCATGTTCGGCAAAACCAAGCAACCCCCGATCAAAAGCCTGATCGCGCAGGGGACCCGGATTCAGGGCGATCTGATGTTCAGCGAAGGCCTGCGCATCGATGGCGAGGTGGCCGGCAACATCCGCGCCGTTGCTGGTGACGCCAGCATCCTGATCGTCAGCGAGGTTGCGTCGGTCACGGGTTCGATCGAAGCCGACCACGTCATCATTGACGGTCGGGTCAAGGGGCCAGTGCTGGCGCGCGAGCTGCTCGAATTGCAGCCCAAGGCGCAGATCGAAGGCGACGTGTCCTACCGCTCGATCGAAATGCACCAGGGTGCGCGCATCTCCGGCCAGATGCGCCCGGTGGCGGCCGACGCGGCGGGTGAAATGCCCCCACTCAAATTGGCGGCAAACGATCGCTGATTCGGCGCTCGCGCACCTCTGCCGTACCATTGCGGCCTTTGCAGGGGCGATGGCGCCGCTGCGCACCGAGAGGATTGCCCATGTCTGCCGTGGCCGAAACCGTTCAAACCGAAGAATTCCCGGCGCCGCTGGTGTTCACCGACAGTGCCGCCGCCAAGGTGGCCGAGCTGGTGGCCGAAGAAGGCAATCCCGATCTCAAGCTGCGCGTGTTCGTGCAGGGCGGTGGCTGCTCCGGGTTCCAGTACGGCTTCACCTTCGACGAGGTGGTCAATGAAGACGACACCTCCATGTCCAAGAACGGTGTCACCCTGCTCATCGACGCCATGAGCTACCAGTACCTGGTGGGCGCCGAGATCGACTACAAGGAAGACCTCCAGGGTGCCCAGTTCGTGATCAAGAACCCGAACGCCACCACCACCTGCGGGTGCGGGTCGAGCTTCAGCGTCTGATCGCCGCCCGACTGTCTGGGCACAACAAAAAAGGGAGCCTTGGCTCCCTTTTTTACTGGCCGGCGTTGTGCCGCAGCGGCGCTCAGTCGGCGCTGGCCTGCTCAACTGTGGCGGCAGCGTCGAGCTTGAGGCGCTGTGCCTGGGCCACTTCAGCGAAGGCGCTGCGCAGGTTGGCGGGCAGCTTGAGCGCTTCGGACTGGCGGGCGATGGTCAGCGGGTTCTGGTGCTGGCCATGGTCGCGGAACTCGAAGTGCAGGTGCGGGCCGGTGGACATGCCGGTGGTGCCCACGTTGCCGATGAAATCGCCTTGATCCACGCGCTGCCCGGTGCGCACACCGATGCGGCTCAGGTGGGCATAGACCGTCTTTTGCTCGTTGCGGTGGCGCACGATGATGACGTTGCCATAGCCGCGCTGCACACCGGCGAACTCGATGACCCCGTCGCCCACGGTGCGCACCGGCGTGCCGGTGGGTGCGGCGAAGTCCACACCCAGGTGGGCGCGCTGGCGGCCAAGCACCGGGTGGAATCGCATGCCGTAGCCGCTGCTCACGCGCGAAAACTCCAGCGGAGATGACAGGTAGTAGCGACGCTTGCTCTCGCCGTCGAAGCCGTAGTAGCCGCCCTTGAGGCCGGCGGCCTCGAACCACATGGCCTCGTGCTTGCGCCCGGCGTTGATGAACTGGGCGGCCAGCACGCGGCCGGTGCGCAGCGGCTCACCGTCGGCGGTGAGGGTTTCGTAGACGATGTTGAAGCGATCGCCCTTGCGCAGGTCGCGTCGGAAATCGATGTCTGAGGAAAAGATTTCGGCCAGTTGCACCGCAACGCCATCGGGGATGTTGCTGGCGTCGGTGGCGGCAAACAGCGAGCTCTGGATTTCGCCGCCGGCCAGGCGCGACGACGCTTCGAGTTCGCCCTTTTCGAGGCGCGAGCTCAGCCCGTCGGGGCCGCGCTCAACCACGAGGCGCACAAAGCCGCGGTCGTTGCCACCATCGGGCCAGCGCGCAGTCAGGCGTTGCAGGGTCTGCGTGGGCGAAGCCTCGGCGTGCACCAGGCGGGTGAAGCGGCTGGCCAGCAGTTGGCGGGCCACGCTGTCGCGGCCCAGGAAGGTCTGCGCTTCGGCGTCGTTGACGCCCAGGCGTTGCAGCAGGGTCTGGGGCGTGTCGTCACGGCGGGTGACGTCGCTGCGGTACAGCGTCCAGGGTTGGGCGTCGGCCAGCAGCGGGTTGCCCTGGGCAAGGTCGCCGGCCGTCATGGGCGCAGGGATCAGCGTGGGTTGGGCACTGGCGGGCAGTGCCTCAACCACTTCGTGCACCGGCAGCTTGGCGGCGTCGGGTGCCAGGGGGGCGATGCCGAAGGCGGTGACGCCGGTGCCCAGCAGCAACACGCCGAGGCCACCCATCAGGCGGCGCGGGTGGCGGGCGATCGAATCAGCGGTCTGGCGGCCAAGCTGGCTGGCGGCGTTGAGGGTCTGGCGTATCAATTTCGGTCATCCATGAAAGGGCCGGTGCGGGCAGCAAGGCCACACACCGGCATCCAGGGAGTGAGCGGACGGCTGCGTGAGAGTTCACGCGGCTGGCCGGTCTTTACTGCGTGTTTCAGACAGTGCAAAAAACACGCCAACTAAAATCCGGCGACGGGCGGCAATTGTAACGACGCGCCCACCCCCTCCCATCGGAAGAAACACGTATGAAGAACGGCCTAAATTCGCCCGTCTTGCCGGCTGGCGAACCCAGCGGCGCCGACACGCTGACGGACGGCGTGCGCTACGCACTGGCGGTGACGCGGCGGGGGTGCGAAGAATTGATACCCGAGGCCGACTGGGTCCAAAAATTGTCACGTGCCGAGCGCACCGGCACGCCTCTGCGCATCAAGCTCGGCTTGGACCCGACCGCCCCCGACATCCACATCGGCCACACCGTGGTGCTCAACAAGATGCGCCAGTTGCAGGACCTGGGCCACACGGTGATCTTCCTCATCGGCGACTTCACCAGCCTGATCGGCGACCCGTCGGGACGCAACAGCACGCGTCCGCCGCTCACGCCCGAGCAGATCAAGGCCAACGCCGAGACCTACTACAAGCAGGCCAGCCTGGTGCTGGACCCGGCGAAAACCGAGATTCGCTACAACAGCGAATGGAGTCTGCCGCTGGGCTCGATGGGCATGATCCAGCTCGCGGCCAAGTACACCGTGGCGCGCATGATGGAGCGCAACGACTTCCACCAGCGCTTTTCCGCCGGCACGCCGATCAGCGTGCACGAGTTCCTCTACCCGTTGATGCAGGGCTACGACTCGGTGGCGCTCAAGAGCGACCTCGAGCTCGGTGGCACCGACCAGAAGTTCAACCTGCTCATGGGGCGCCACCTGCAAGCCGAGTACGGCCAGGAGCCGCAGTGCATCCTCACCATGCCGCTGCTCGAAGGCCTGGATGGCGTGGACAAGATGTCCAAGAGCAAGAACAACTACATCGGCATCACCGAAGACGCCAACACCATGTTCGCCAAGGTGCTGAGCATTTCCGACGACCTGATGTGGCGCTGGTACACGCTGCTGTCGTTCAAGTCGCTTGACGACATTGCGGCGCTCAAGGCCGAGGTGGTGGGGGGACGCAACCCCAAGGACGCCAAGGTGATGCTGGCCAAGGAGATCACCGCGCGCTTTCACAACCCCGCCGCGGCCGAGGCCGCCGAGCAGGACTTCATCAACCGCAGCAAGGGCGGCGTGCCCGACGACATCCCCGAGGTCTCGCTCGGTGGCGCGCCGCTGGGCATCGGCGCACTGCTCAAGTCGGCCGGCCTGGCGCCCTCCACCAGCGAAGCCAACCGCCTCATCGACGGCGGCGGCGTGCGTGTCGATGGCGCGGTGGTCAGCGACAAGGGTCTCAAGCTGGCCGGCGGGACCTACGTGGTGCAGGTTGGCAAGCGCAAGTTCGCTCGGGTCACGCTGGCTTGAGGGCAGTGCTCAGCGGGCGCCAGCCTGCGTGAGCGTCTGCGCCATCGCCGAGTAGCCCCGGCTGCGCGCCAGTGCCAATGGGGTCTGGCCACTGCGGTCGCTCAGTTGCAGGTTGGCACCCGCATCGATGAGAGCCTTCAGGGTCGCCTGGTGACGCACACCCCCATCGCCCAGCACGATCGATTCGATCACCGCCGTCCAGTGCAGGTTGTTGACGTGGTCCAGCGGCGCGCCGGCGGCGATCAGCTGGCGCACCACGCCGTCGTGTCCGAGGTGGGCGGCCGCGATCAGCGCCGTGCCGTCGTAGCGGCTGGTGACCAGCCGGGCGCTGGCACCGCTCGACAGCAGCACACGCAGGCAGTCTTCGTCGTCGGCCACCGATGCGATGGTCACGGCGTCGTAGCGCCCTTGCTCCAGCGCGGCGTGGTCAGCGCCCGCCTTCATCAGTGCCTGCACCGCGGCGGGCCGACGTGCAAACGTGGCCACGTGCAATGGCGTGCGCCCGGCAGGGTCGGTGGCGTTGATGGCTGCGCCTGCCCGCAGCAGGCGCTCGATGGCGGGAACGTCGCCCCGATGGGCCGCCGCGTGCAGGCCCTGATAGACCGCGGCCTCGCTGGCCGTGGGGGGCACCTGCGCGTGCACATGGGCCACTGCAGCCGTTGCCGCCAGCAGCAGCAGGGTGCGCCGCTTCATTGCAGTTGCGCCTTGACTTGCTCGATCGCCGCGACCGCGCATTGCTCGTCGAGGTGACCGCCCGGCGCGCCACCGACGCCGATGGCGCCAATGACCTCGTTGCCCGCGCGCACCGGCACGCCACCGCCGAGCAGCAGAAAGCCCGGGATGTTCACCAGGTTGGCCGCGCCGGGGTTCTTTTGCGCGGTCTCCATCATGGCCAGCGTGTTGTTGCGCGCCGAAGCCGAGGTGTAGGCCTTGAGCCGGCTGGCTTCCAGCGTGTGCGGGCCGGCGTTGTCGGCGCGCTGCTGGGCACGAACCTGACCGGCCCGGTCGACCACGGTGGCGGTGACGGCATGGCCGTTGGCGCTGCACGCGGCCACCGCGCCAGCGGCCAGGCGATTGGCCAGTTCCAGCGTCAGGGTGCGCTCAGTGCGGACAGCCTCGGCGTGCGCCAGGGTGACGGAGCCGATCAAGGCCAGGGTAGTGGCGGTAGCAAGGGTGGGACGCATGGGTTTGTTCTCCAGTGAGGGGCGGTTCGATCAACCGTGGCGCCACTGTAGAAATCCAGGCGTTCGCTCGCCATTCGCGCGGCTACGCCCCGACCTGCGTAGAACTACGCAGCGGGGCGCTGGGCCACCAGTGCGGCAAAGTCGCGCACCAGTTGCGCCAGCGAATCGACCTGCAGCTTGTCGAAGACATGCGCGCGATGGGTCTCCACCGTGCGCGGCGACAGACCCAGTTGGCGTGCGATGGCCTTGTTGCTCAAGCCCTCGACGATCAGCGCCAGCACCTCGCGCTCGCGCGGCGACAGCTGTTGCCAGCGTTCCCGGGCCAGGCTCTCCGTCTGGCTGCGCTGGCGGCGCATCACGTGTTGGCGCACTGCCTGCTGCAAGGCATCGATCAGCGCCTCGTCATCGACCGGCTTTTCCAGGAACTCGGCCGCACCGGCCTTGAAGGCGCGCCGGCACATGTCCACGGTGCCGTGGCCGGTGAGCATGATCACCGGCTGGTCCACGCCCTGTGCGACCAGCGTATCGAGCACGCTCAGGCCGCTGGTGCCGGGCATGCGCACATCCAGCACGATGGCGCCAATGCCTTCGCGGTCGAACCCGGCCAGGAAGGCCTGCGGCTGCGACCAGCCCACCACGCGCAAACCGACCGTACCGATGAGCAGCGACAGGCTTTCGCGAACGGCGTCGTCGTCGTCGATCAGGTGCACCGTGGGCGATTGGTGATCGTGGCTCATTCGGTGTCTCCATGGCACGGCAGACGCAGGCGAAAACAGGCGCCGCCGTCGGGGGCGTGGTCTGCGCTCAGCTCGCCACCCTGGGCCCGGGCAAGCGATTCGCTCAGCGTCAGACCCAAGCCCAGCCCGCCCTCGCGGGTGGTGAAGAATGGCTCGAACACCCGCTCTCGCTCGGTGGGCGACAGGCCCGGGCCGGTGTCTTCCACCTGCAGCACGGCGCTGCTGCCGTCGCGCTGGATGGACAGGCGCAGCGCCCGCGGTCTGTGTGTCTGCCGGGCCAGTGCCTGCAAGGCGTTGCTCAGCAGGTTGTGCACGATTTGATCGAGGGCAACTGGATCGGCCATCACCGTGACGGGCTCGTCGCGCAGCCAGCGCACCGTTACGCCCAGCTGCTCGATGTCGGGATGCATCAAATGCAGCGCGTCGCGCACGCAAGGTCCCAGCGCCAACGGACGTTGGAGGTTTGTGCTGGCGTCCTGCTCAAGCCCACGTCGAAGGCGTCCCAGCACATCGGCGGCGCGGCGCGCCTGGGCCGCTGCCGCGCCCATGGCGTCCTGCGCGGTGGCGATTGCCGGTGGATCGTCCTTGAGCATCCGCTGCGCGGCCTGGGTGTTGGCCAGTACCGCCGTCAGTGGCTGGTTCAGCTCGTGCGCCAGACCGGCCGCGAACTCGCCCATGGCGTTGAGGCGACCCAGTTGGCCCAGACGCAGCAGGGCCTCGGCCCGCTGGCGCGCTTCTCGCTGGCGCAGCCCCTGCCGAAGGGCCCACAGAGCCGCCACCACTGCGACGGTCCACCCCGCCATGGCCGTCCAGGGCAGTTCGCCCCAGCCAACCCAGCGCGTGGCCACGACGTGCATGGGCTGGCTTTCAGCGGCGACGACCTTGTCGAAGTCGAAGTGCCAACCCTGGGTCAATGGCCTGCCGGCTTGCACCGGGAAGATCTGCTTATCCAGCGCGAGCGCGACGCGCACCGGGCTGTTGGTGCGGTCCATGGGCCAGTCGGCGTCGGGCACCAGGCCATCCAGGGCAATCTCCAGTGCATACGCGCTCTCGCCTGCGGCCTGCACCAGGGTGTAGTGCCCATCGGCGATCCGGTCGTCCGCCATGACGGCATGACCCACAGCACGAGACGCTTCCTCCGCTCGACTCAGCGTTGCGTCGGGCCAGGTTTCGCCGGCCGCGCGCGCCAGCACCTTCTGCACCCGGGGGTGGATCGCGCTCAGCCTGGGCAGTGCGTCGTTGCGCGTGGGCGCCAGCAGCCGCAAGGTCGCCAGCACTGCATCGTGTTGCACCGCCTGCTGGCTCAGCAATCGGTGCGCAATGCGGGCGTCGGTTTCGAAGGCGGCGCGTCGGGCTTGCAGGTCGCGTTGCGCGATCAGGGCGCTGCCCACCAGCGCCAGGCCCAGGCCCGCCGCCACCCAGCCCAGCCTCGACCACCATGTGCCTCGCATGCGGGGCATTCTGGCACGCGACAATGCGCTCATGATTGCCGCACTTGAACGCCTTCCACCCAACCGGTTGCTCCAGGCCTCGGTGGCCGTGGCGCTGGTCACCATTGCCCTCAAGACCGGTGCCTGGTGGGTTACCGATTCGGTCGGCCTGCTCTCCGACGCGCTGGAATCGCTGGTGAACCTGGCCGGCGCCACCTTCGGGCTGCTGATGGTCACCATCGCCGCGCGGCCGGCCGACGACGAGCACCCCTACGGCCACCACAAGGCCGAGTACTTCTCCTCGGGATTTGAGGGCGTGCTCATCATCGCGGCGGCCGGCGGCATCGTCTGGGCCGCCATCGGGCGGTTGATGGCGCCGCAGCCGATCGAACAGGTCGGGCTGGGCCTGTGGCTGTCGGTGATCAGTTCGGCGCTCAACGGCGGCCTGGCCTGGGTGATGCTGCGGGCCTCGCGGGTCCATCGATCGGCCGCGCTCGAGGGCGATGCCCGCCACCTGTTCACCGACGTCTGGACCTCGGTCGGCGTGGTCGCGGGCATCGCGCTCGTTGGTGTGACGGGCTGGCTCTGGCTCGACCCGGTGCTGGCCATGCTGGTGGCGCTGAACATCCTGCGCGAAGGGGTTCACCTGATGCGCGACGCCTCGCGTGGGCTGATGGACGAAGCCCTCGACCCCGACCTGCAGCAGACCATCGAAGCCACGCTGGCCGACTTTGCCTACAGCCGCGGCACCACCGACATCATCCGCTTCGATCACATCAACAGCCGCAAGGCTGGTGCGCGGCGCTTCGTCGACCTGCACATGCACATGCCGGCCGGCTGGACCCTGGGACGCGCCGCCGCCCTGCGCACCAGCGTCGAGCAGGCACTGATGAGCGCGGTGCCCGGGCTGCGCGCCACCATCCAGTTGCTGCCCACCGACGTGGAAGCGCACTTCGACGACGAGAGGGACCTGAAGTGATTGCCCTGCTGCAGCGCGTGCGAGAGGCGCGCGTGGACATCGCCGGGCAGACCGTCGGCGCCATCGGCCCGGGTCTGCTGGTGCTGGTGTGCGCCGAGCCCACCGACACCGAGGCCGTGGGCCAGAAGCTGCTGAACAAGATCCTCAAGCTGCGCATCTTTGCCGACGACGCCGGCAAGATGAACCGCAGCGTGCAGGACGTGGGTGGCGGGCTGTTGATCGTCAGCCAGTTCACGCTCGCGGCCGACACCTCGGGCGGCAACCGCCCCGGCTTCACCAACGCCGCGCCGCCCGCGTTGGGCGAGGCGCTCTACGATGCTTTCGTGGCCCAGGCGCGCGCCGCCCATGCCGCCGTGGCCACCGGCCGCTTCGGCGCCGACATGCAGGTGCACCTGGTCAACGACGGGCCGGTGACCATCCCGATGCGCATGAGCGCCTGAGACCGCGAGGGGTTCAGACCTCGCGCACCTCGGTGCTCGGCCCGTTGGCCTTGACCGAGTCGATGCCGGTCTGACGCGCGGCCTCTGACGAGTACATCTGGCTGGTACCGATCACCTGCCCGTTGGACGCCTTGAGGTTGAAGAACGGGCGTCCATCGCTGGCGGTCTTGAGCTCGTAGCGCTCGTCCATCGGGGCGTTCTTCTGTACCGAGGCGATGCCGTTCTGCGCCGAGGGTTTGGCCTCGTACTGCTCGCTGGTCAGGATCACCTGGCCGTTGCCGGCCTTGAGCACGAAGCGAAACTGCCCTTTGTCGTTCTTGGAGAGTTCGTACCAGCCGGCCATGGGTGCTCCTTGCGGGGGTTGAGGAGCGACCATCCTAAAAGCCGATACCCCCTACGGGTAAGTGACCAGACCCTTTCGCCCACCGAATCACCCGGCTTTGCGGCCGCAGAGTGCCGATCAGGTGTAGGGGTTGGGCTGACCCAGGCCGGCGAGGATCTGCACCTCACGCGCCTCCATGGCCTCGGCGTCGGCCTCGCTGGTTTCGTGGTCCCAGCCCTGCGCGTGCAGCGCGCCGTGCACCAGCAGGTGGGCGTAGTGCGCCGCCAGCGGTTTCTTCAGTTGCTTTGCCTCAGCGGCGATTACCGGGGCGCACAACACCAGGTCGGCCATCACCATGGGTTCAATCGCGTAGTCGAAGGTGAGCACGTTGGTGGCGTAGTCCTTCTCGCGGTAGTCGCGGTTCAGCGTTCGGCCCTCGTCGGCATCGACGATGCGCACCGTGAGTTCGGCGTCGCGCGCCAGCGCATGGCGCAAACAGCGCACGACGAAGGCACGCGGCAGCGCTGCGCGGTGCTCGGACACGCCGTCGAAGCGGGCGAATTGCAGGGACAGGCTCAGGTCGGGCAGGGCCATGGCGTCTCCTTCAGTCCTCGCTGCGCCGGCTGCGGCGCGCGGGTGCGGCACCGTCTTCGGCCGAGGGCGAGCGCGCCTCGTAGGCGTCGACGATGCGCGCCACCAGCGGGTGGCGCACCACGTCGGCGCTGCTCAGGCGGGTGAAGCCGATGCCCTGCACCCGCTTGAGCACGCGTTCGGCGTCGATCAGGCCGCTGAGCTGCGTGCGCGGCAGGTCAATCTGGCTCACGTCGCCGGTGACCACGGCCTTGCTGCCGAAGCCGATGCGGGTGAGGAACATCTTCATCTGCTCGGGCGTGGTGTTCTGCGCCTCGTCGAGGATGACGAAGGCGTGGTTGAGGGTGCGCCCGCGCATGAAGGCCAGCGGCGCGATCTCGATTTGCTGGCGCTCGAAGGCCTTTTGCACCTTGTCGAAGCCCATCAGGTCGTAGAGCGCGTCGTACAGGGGGCGCAAGTACGGATCGACCTTCTGGCCCAGGTCGCCGGGCAGAAAGCCGAGCTTCTCGCCCGCTTCCACCGCCGGACGCGTGAGCACGATGCGTTGCACCGCGCTGCGCTCCAGCGCGTCCACCGCACAGGCCACGGCCAGGTAGGTCTTGCCGGTGCCGGCCGGGCCGATGCCGAAGGTGATGTCGTGCAGCGACATGTTCTCCAGGTAGCGGGCCTGATTGGGCGTACGCCCGCGCACCTCGCCACGGCGTGTCTGCATGGCCGGCGCACCGTCGCCACTTTCGGCCAGTGCTGTGTCGCCGCTGAGCATGAGCTGCACCTGCTCGGGCGGTATCGGGCCGCGCGCCATTTCGTACAGCGCCTGAAGCACTTCCATGGCGCGCTGCGCCTTGGCCTTGGGGCCTTCCACCCGGAACTGCTCGAAGCGGTGCGCCACCTTCACCTGCAGCGCGGCTTCGATGCTGCGGATGTGCGCGTCCAGCGGGCCGCACAGGTGGGCCATGCGGGTGTTGTCCGGGGGGCTGAAGGTGTGTCTGAGAATCAAGCCGATAATTCCTTCGGGGTGTCTGCTCACCCCAGGCGCCAAGAGGACACGAATGATAGGCAAGTTGACCGGCACGTTGCTGGAGAAGAACCCGCCCCAGATCCTGCTGGACTGCCACGGCGTGGGCTACGAGGTGGACGTGCCCATGAGCACCTTCTACCTGCTGCCCGCCAGCGGCGAGAAGGTGTCGCTGCTCACCCACTTCGTCGTGCGCGAGGACGCGCAGATCCTCTACGGCTTTGCCAGCGCGGGCGAGCGCGACGCCTTTCGCCAGCTCATCAAGATCAGCGGCGTGGGCCCGCGCACCGCGCTGTCGGTGCTCTCGGGCCTGTCGGTGAGCGACCTCGCGCAGGCCGTCAGCACCCAGGAGACCGGGCGCATCGTCAAGGTGCCCGGCATCGGCAAGAAGACGGCCGAGCGGCTGCTGCTGGAGCTCAAGGGCAAGCTGGGCGTCGACCTTGGTCTGCCCGCCGGCGCCACCCGCAGCGACGCCCAAAGCGACATCCAGCAGGCGCTGATGGCGCTGGGCTACAGCGAAAAGGACGCCGCTGCTGCGCTCAAGGCCCTGCCGGCCGACGTCGGTGTGACCGAGGGCATCAAGCTGGCACTCAAGGCGCTGGCGAAATGAAACCCCCACGCTTGTCACTTCGTGTACTGCGCTGCCCCCCGGGGGGGCGGTTGCGCCTTGGGGCGGCCCGGCGGAGCAACGCATGAGCATCCAGACCGACGACTTTGCCCCCGCGCCGCGCGTGATCTCGCCGGTGAGCGTGTCGCCCAAGGAAGAGGCGATCGAGCGCGCGCTGCGCCCCAAGCTGCTCGACGAGTACGTGGGCCAGATGAAGGTGCGCGAGCAGCTCGAGATCTTCATCGGCGCGGCCAAGAAGCGCGCCGAGGCGCTCGACCACGTGCTGCTGTTCGGCCCGCCCGGCCTGGGCAAGACCACGCTGTCGCACATCATTGCGCAGGAGCTGGGCGTGAACCTGCGCCAGACCAGCGGGCCGGTGCTGGAAAAGCCCAAGGACCTGGCGGCGCTGCTGACCAACCTCGAACCCAACGACGTACTCTTCATCGACGAGATCCACCGCCTCTCGCCCGTCGTCGAGGAGATCCTCTACCCCGCGCTGGAGGACTACCAGATCGACATCATGATTGGCGAGGGTCCGGCTGCGCGCAGCATCAAACTCGACCTGCAGCCCTTCACGCTGGTGGGCGCCACCACCCGCGCCGGCATGCTCACCAACCCGCTGCGAGACCGCTTCGGCATCGTCGCCCGGCTGGAGTTCTACACGGCCGATGAACTCGCGCGCATCGTGCGCCGCAGCGCCGGGCTGCTCAACGCGCCGATCGACGATGACGGCGCGTTCGAGATCGCGCGCCGTTCGCGCGGCACGCCGCGCATCGCCAACCGCCTGCTGCGCCGGGTGCGCGACTACGCCGATGTGAAGGGCGGCGGCCACATCAGCAAGGCCATTGCCGAGCGCGCGCTGGCCATGCTCGACGTCGATCCGCAGGGCTTCGACCTGATGGACCGCAAGCTGCTGGAGGCCGTCATCCACCGCTTCGACGGCGGCCCGGTGGGGCTGGACAACATTGCCGCCAGCATTGGCGAAGAGCGCGACACCATCGAGGACGTGATCGAGCCCTACCTGATTCAGCAGGGTTACCTGCAGCGCACGCCGCGCGGGCGCACCGCCACACTGGCGGCCTACCGCCACCTGGGTGTGGCGCCGCCGCAAAGCGCCGGCGGCCTGTTCACCGACGGCTCCTGACACTGCCCACCATGGCCGAGACCAGCGCACCCTCCGTCCTGCCCGACGCCACCGCACCGGCGCCGGCCATGGCGGCGGCGGCCAGCGCGACCGAGGCCTTGTACCGCGCAGCGCTGGGGCCGGGGCGCCTGGCGCACTACCTGCCGGCCTTCGCGCGGTTCGATGAACTCGGCATGGCGCGCCCGCACTGGAACCACGCCGCTGGCTGGCTGGGCTGGCACTGGCTGCTGTACCGGCGGCTGTGGCGCCAGGCCATCTGGCACGCTGTGCTGGTGATGGTGGCCCTGGTGACGTGGTGGTGGCTGCACGAACAGTTCGGCCCCTGGCCGGCGGGTGTGCGCTGGGGCTTGCTCAGCGCCATCGCCGTGGTGGCCGTGGTGGCCCCCGGTTGGTGGGGCGATGCCTGGCTGCACGCCGACACGCGCCGGCGCATGACGGTGGCGGTGCGGCGCGCGCGCACCGTGCAGGAGGCCTGCAACCTGCTGGCGGCGCCGACGCTGTCGCGCCGGGCCTGGTGGTTGGTGCTGGCGCTCGAGCTGGCCCTGGCCTGGGGCGCCTGGCACACCTTGCGCGGATCGGTGCCGGTGGCGGTGGCCACGCCCGAGCCCGTGTTGAGCGAGTCGGCGCCTGGGCCCGGGTCGCCGAAGGAAGGCGCCGCAACGCCGAGCGCCCCCGCAGCGACCCCGTCATCACCTGCCGCTGAAGCCGCGCCCCCTGTGCCCGACGCAGCCCCCGTCGCAGCGCCGGTGGCCGAGCCCGCTGCCGAACCATCGCCCAAGGCTTTACCGGTGGAAGCGGCAGCAGCCACCGCAGTCGAGCCGAAACGCGCGCCGGGCGAGGCGCCCAAGGCAGTTACCCCACCGCCCATGGCAGAGGCGCCCAGCCCGCCCCCCATCCTGGCGCCCAAAGCCCCCGAGACCATGGCCGCCGCCACACCCGCAGCGCCTGCGGCCGCCATGGCACCAGCCAGCCCGCCGGCTGCACCTGCCGCCACCGACGCGCCGCGCCACCGCTTCGACGGTCACGGCGTGGCGGTGGGCATCTTTGCCGATCCGGCCAATGCGCAGCGCGCGGCCGAGCGCCTGCGCGCTGCCGGCCTGCCGGTGGTGACCGACCCGCTGGAGTCGTCGCGCGGGCCGCTCACGCGGGTGCGCGTCGGTCCGTTCGATAGCCACGCGCAGGCCGTCGAGGCCGCTGCCCGCGTGAAGGCCATGGGGCTGGAAGCAAGGGTCTTCGGGCCGCCTTGATAACGCCCGGTGTGGGTGTCAGGCCGCCGTCGGCTCCGGCCTGGCTCAGTTCAACCCAGAGCGCCGCGAGCGTCCACCGGCAGCAGCCGCTCGACACGGCCGGCAATCAGGCCACCGCGCACGCCCACCATCACGTCGTGCAGGTTGACGGTCGGGTCGCAGTGCCCGGGCACCAGCCACACGGTTTCGCCCAGTTCGGGCAGGTGGGCGCCGCGCAGCACGCCGTGCTCATCGCCGCCGTTGGCAAAGTCCAGGCCCTGGGGCAGCCACACGCGCGGCAGGCCGCTGTCGATGGCGTGGCTCTTGTGGCCGGCATCCACCACAGCACGGCCTTGCGGGCGGCTCATCACCTGCGACTTGACGAACAAGGCGTGCTCGAACGCCGGTGCCGCGGGATCGGCCTGGTTGGCCGCGTAGTCGGCGTCCATGAACAGGTAGGAGCCCGCCTGCAGTTCGCCCCACACGCCACTGGCGGCTTCGTGAATGAAGGTGCCGGTGCCCGCGCCCGTGACCAGGGGCACCGCGATGCCCATTGCTTCGATCGCGTCGCACGTGGCCCGTACCGCCTGCGTTGCCGCCGCGACGGTGGCGCGACGCTCGTCCGCGGAGCGATAGTGCTGGGCCGCGCCGTGGTAGGCCTGCAGGCCGGCAAAGCGCAGCACCGGCTGGGCCACAACAGTCCGGGCCAGCTCGCCGGCCGGCACGCCGGGCGCCATGCCGCAGCGCCCGTGCCCGACATCGATTTCCACGAACACGTCGATCGCTCCGGGCGCGCTCACGCCGGCGTGTGCCAGCGCCTGCGCCAAGTGTTGAATGCCGACCAGGCTGTCGACCGCGATGGCAAAGCGGGTGCCGCCCGTGCGCACGGCAGTGGCCAGCCGGGCCAGCTTGCGGGGGTCGACCACTTCGTTGCTGACGTAGATGTCGCCCACCCCTTTGGACGCCAGCGCCAGCGCTTCGCCGATCTTCTGCACACACACACCGACCGCGCCGTGTGCCATCTGCAGCAGGGCCAGCTCGGCGCATTTGTGCATCTTGGCGTGCGGGCGTAGCCGCATCCCGCGGGCAAGACAGAAATCGGCCATGCGGTGCAGGTTGCGGTCCATGGCGTCGAGGTCGATCACCAGGGCGGGTGTGTCGATGGCGGCCACCGCCTGACCGATCAGGCCGGCGAAGCGATCGGGAACGGCGATCTCAGGCGCTGCGCTCATCGAGCACGTCCTCGTCGTCGCCCACCTGCAGGTGGCGCACATCGCCCCAGCCCACCAGGGCCAGACCCTCGGGCGACCAGAGCAAGCGGTTGACGCCGGTGTTGGCCAGTTGCCAGGTGCGCGGCGCCTGCAGCTCCAGTCGTGTGGCGGCGCGGTACAGCACGTCGAGCACGCCGCCGTGCGCCACCACCAGGATCTGTTCGCCCAGGTGGCGCTCGGCCAGGCCGATCACCGTGGCCACCACCCGCTCGCGCAACTGCAGCAGGGTTTCGCCGCCGGGCGGGGCAAAGTCGGGCATGCGCTTGCGCCAGGCCAGAGTTTCGGCGGGGTAGCGCAGTTCAAGTTCGTCCCAGGTGTGGCCCTCGAAGCGGCCAAAACCGCGCTCGCGCAGGCCGATCTCGGCGTGCACGGGCAGGCTGTGGTGGTCGGCCACCGCCTGGGCCGTGTCGCGTGCGCGCCGCAAATCGCTGCTGTAAATGGCGGCCACGCTCTCGTCGCGCAGCGCCTGGCCCAGCCGCGACGCCTGCCAACGGCCGTGGTCATTGAGGTCGATGTCGGTGTGGCCCTGGATGCGCGTGTCGCGGTTCCAGGTGGTTTCACCGTGGCGCACGGCCAGGATGCGGGTGACTTGCACGCTCGGCTCAGGGTTTCGGAGACGCTCAAATGTAGCGGCCCTTGCGACACAATCGCGGTCATGGGTGCATCCGATGGCGACTTCTCGACGCTGTTCAGCTTCCTGCCGATCGGTGCCTACCGCAGTGCGCCCGATGGGCACATGCTGCGCGCCAACGACGCGCTGGTGAAGTTCAACGGCTACGCCAGTGAAGCCGATCTGCTGGCCAATGTGCGCGACGTCGCCAACGAGTGGTACGTCGACCCCGCGCGACGCGATGCGTTCCGCTCGGCCCTGGAAACCGACGGGCAGGTGTGCGCCTTTGTCTCCGAGGTCTACCGCCACCACACCCGGGAGCGCGCCTGGGTGAACGAGAACGCGCACGCGGTGCGCGGCGAAGACGGTCGGGTGCTCTATTACGAAGGCACGGTCGAGGACGTCACCGAGCGGGTCCTTCGGGAGCGCGACGCCCGCGAGCAGCAGCAGCGTCTGGTGGCGCTGGCCGACCAGATTCCGGGCGTGGTGTATTCGGTGCTGGTGGGCTGGGACGGCAGCCGGCACTACCTGTTCCTCAACTCGGGCGTCAAAGACCTGTACGGCGTGGATCGCGAAGAGGTTCTGCGCGACCCCATGCTGCTGCCCCGGCTGCGCCACCCGGATGAACTTGAACAGTTCGCTGGCGAGACCCAATCGGTCATCGATGGCCGTGAAGCGCTGATGAGCGAGTTCCGGATCGTCACCCCCGATGGCGAGGTCAAGTGGGTGCATCGGCGCTCATGCGAGGTTCTTCGCAACGAGCGTGGCATTCAACGTGTGGGGGTGCTGTTCGACATCACCGACCGCAGACGCACCGAAGAAGCCTTGCGGCGCAGCGAAGAGCTCTGGAAGGCCGCGCTGGGTAGTGCGGGCGATGGTGTCTGGGACTGGAACATCGCCACCGGCGAGGAGTACCTGTCGGACGGCCTGATCGCCATGTACGGCTTCACCCGCGACGAACTCAAAGGCAGCATGCGCGACCTCGATTCGCGCACCCACCCCGACGATGTGCCGGCCATGATGGCCGCGCGGGTGGCGCACTTTGAAGGTCGCACGCGCGCCTACCGCAACGAGCACCGGGTTCGCTCACGCGACGGTCGCTGGATCTGGGTGCTCACCCGCGGCGCCATCATCGAGCGCGACGCCCATGGTCAGCCCACGCGCATGGTGGGTACGCACACCGATGTCACCGAAGCCAAGGCCGCCGAAGAGCAGCAGCGCGCATTGGAAACCCAGCTGCGCGAGAGCCAGAAAATGGAGGCCATCGGTACGCTGGCCGGTGGCGTGGCCCACGACTTCAACAACCTGCTGGCGGCCATCCTGGGCAACCTGGTGCTGGCGCGCGAGGACGTCGGACCGGAGCATCCGGCGCAGGAGAGCCTCAAGGAGATCAACCGTGCCGCCATCCGGGCACGGCAGCTGGTGCAGCAGATCCTCACCTTCAGCCGGCGAGGACCGCAGCTCATGGAGCAACAGGATCTGCTGCCACTGGTACAGGAGGCGCTGGGCCTGATGCGCTCGCTGCTGCCCGCTGGCGTGCAACTGGTGAGCCGCCTCACCGATGTGCCGCTGCCGGCGGTGGTGGATGGCACGCAGATGCAGCAGGTGCTGATGAACCTGTGCACCAACGCCTGGCAGGCCATGGGACGCCGTGGCGGTGAAGTCACTGTGGCCCTGGAACCCGTCGAGCTGGACGCGGCGCAGGCGCTTCAACTGGGCGCCATCGATCCAGGGGCATACGCGCGGCTGAGCGTGGCCGACAACGGCCCCGGCATGGACGAGCAGACCCTCCGCCGGGTGTTCGAGCCCTTCTTCACCACCAAGGCCCCGGGCGCGGGCACCGGGCTTGGGCTGGCGGTGGTGCACGGCATCGTCAAGGCGCACCACGGGGCCATCGGCATCGACAGCCGGCTCGGTGCGGGCACACGCTTCGACGTCTACCTGCCGCTGGGCGCGTCGGTGTCCCAGGCACCCCTGGTGGAGGTGGCGCCGCCAGCGGTGGCCGAGACGGCGCCCGCGGGGCGGCACATCGTGTACGTCGACGACTACGAGGCGCTCGTGTTCCTGGTGGGCCGCCTGCTGCGCAAGCAGGGCTACCGCGTCAGCACCTTCGAGTCGGGCGAGGCGGCCATCGACTGGCTGCGGCGTTACCCCGACGATCCGGTGGATCTGGTGGTCACCGACCAGAACATGCCTGGCATGTCCGGCGTCGACGTGGCGCGCGAGGCGCGCCAGCTGCGCCCGGATCTGCGGGTCGCAATCGTCTCGGGCCATGTCAGCGATGCCTTGCTGGACGAGGCCCGGCGTGAGGGGGTGCACGAGGTGCTGGCCAAGCAGGACAGCATGGATGCAATGGGGCGAACCATTCGCCAACTGATCGAGAGCGATCCGTCACCCGTGGCGGATTGACGGCATCGACCCGGGACAGCGCTTCAGCGCCTCGGCCGCTCCGCTCCTCAGCGCGCGATGTCGATGTCGACCTGTCGGTTGCCCGCTGGCGGGGACGGGAACCCGTTCAGTGCGGCATCGAGCATGGCCGTCCACAGCGACGGCGTGCTGTTCCAGCGGCCATCGTGTGCGGCCCGCGTCTCGTACACCACACGGCCGCTGGCGGCCTCGCGCACCAGCAGCGCCACTGCGCGCTGGTAGTACGGCGTCTCAAAGCGCGGGAAGGCCGGGAAGAACATCACCTGGCCGGTGCCGGTCACCACGTAGTCGCGCCCGGGCAGGGCATACGGGTAGCCGAACGGCCCCCACGCGTCGTAGGGGTCCTCCCAGGGCGCGCGCGGCAGGCGCACGGTGCTGGCGTTGACCTGCACCAGCCAGGGCGCTGACACACCGTCGGCCGCGCGGCTCCAGCCTTTGCGACCCAACGCCGCCTCGGTGAGCTTTTCCAGTTCGTCCTGCTGGCCAAGGTTCTGCTGCGAGGGCAGGCGCTCGAAGCGGAAGACCTGCGGCGGCGCAGGCACGGCAGGCGCCGCATTGGCTGGGGAGGCGGCTTGCCAGCGCGCAAAGCTCTGCACCTGGTTGTCCACCTTGATCACCGACGCACAGCCACCCAGCAGCACGCTGGTGAGTGCGGCAAGCCAGGTGAAGCGGCGAACGCGTTGCATGTTGCGGGTCAGAGATCGGCGGCGATCGGTATGACCGTGCGCGTCGGCGCGGGGTTCCCGCCGTCGGCATCGGCCCGGGGCGCGGCGGTGGGCGTCGCAGCCGTGAAGGGCTCGTCGTCGAAGGCCTTGTCGCCGTCGGCATCGGGCACGCCGGTGGCCCGCAGGGTCTCGAACGGGAACAGCGAGCGGTCCATCAGGTGGCTGGGCACCACGTTCTGCAACGCGCTGAACATGTTCTCGACGCGGCCCGGAAACTTCTGCTCCCACTCGCGCAGCAGGTTGCCGACCTGCTTGCGTTGCAGGTTCTCCTGACTGCCGCAGAGCGTGCACGGAATGATGGGGAACTGGCGCACCTCGGCCCAGCGGCTGAGGTCCTTCTCGGGCACGTAGGCCATGGGCCGGATCACCACGTGGCGGCCGTCGTCGCTCACCAGCTTGGCCGGCATGCCCTTGAGCTTGGCGCCGAAGAACATGTTGAGCAGCAGCGTCTGCAGGATGTCGTCGCGGTGGTGGCCCAGGGCGATCTTGGTTGCGCCCAGTTCGCTGGCCACGCGGTACAGGATGCCGCGGCGCAGGCGGCTGCACAGGCTGCACAGCGTCTTGCCTTCAGGGATGACGCGCTTGACGATGGAATAGGTGTCCTGGTTCTCGATGTGGAACTTCACGCCGAGCTTTGTCAGGTACTCCGGCAGCACGTGCTCGGGAAAGCCGGGCTGTTTCTGGTCGAGGTTGACGGCGATCAGCTCGAAGTTCACCGGCGCGCGCGCCTGCAGCTTGAGCAGGATGTCGAGCATGCCGTAGCTGTCCTTGCCGCCAGAGAGGCAGACCATCACGCGGTCGCCTTCTTCGATCATGTTGTGATCGGTGATCGCGCGCCCGACCTCGCGGCACAGCCGCTTCTCGAGCTTGTGGTTTTCGCGTTCGATGTCCATGGTGTTCAGCGCCAGTCCTGGCCCGGCATGATGCGTTGCATGAAGGCGGCGAACATCGGCACGGTGAAGGCCGTGTCGCCGTGGGTGGGGCTCCAGACCATGCCCTTGCCAATGAGCGTGGCGCGGGTGGGGGCCAGAGACGATACCTTTTCGCCCAGCACGTCGGCCACGTCGCCCGATCGGTGGGGCCCGTCGCCCAGCTCGGCCATGGCGCGCAGGTACTTCTTTTCCTTGGGCGTGCAGCGGTCAAAGCGCACACGGAAAAAGCCCTCGTCGAGGGCGGCGATGGCGGTGATGCCGGCGCGCGCCACGGCGTCGGTGTCGATCGGGCTGCCTTCGGCCGCGAGCCAGGTGTGGCTGCCCCATGTCTGCAGGAAGTAGGCGTAGCCCTGACTCACGCGGCCGATCTCGGCCAGCGCGGCGGGGGTGATCGTCACGCCCTCGTCGAGCAAGGGCTTCTCGATCGCCTGGGCCGCGGCCTCGGGCGGCAAGGGGCCGATCTCGGTGAACTCGAACAAGCGCTCGGCGTAGGACTTGGCGTTGCCCAGCTGGCCGCGCAACTGCGGCAGGCCCGCGCCCACCAGCACCACCGGCAGCTGGCGCTGCGCCATGCGGTGCAGCGCCGTGATCAGGGCGGCGAGCTGGTGTTCCTCGACGTACTGCAGCTCATCGATGAACAGCGCCAGCGCGGTGTTGCCGGCCTTGGCGGCCAGGCCCGCCTGCTCCATCAGGGCCTGCAGGTCGTGTTCGAGGTCGCCGTTGTCGGCCAGGCCGGGCTCGGCCTCGTAGTCGATGCCGACCTCGATGTCCTTGAAGGTGAGCTTGAGCTTGCTGGCAAAGCCGGCCAGCGCCCGCAGGCCGCGCACTGCGTAGTCCTTGGCGGCTTCGAGCTGGCTCAGCCGCAGCAGCGCCTGGCGCAATTGGGGCGCCAGCATGGCCGGCAGTGAGCGGCCCTCGGGCGCTTCGAGCCGGATGGTGTGGATGCCCATGGCCTCGGCGTCGTCGCGCGCGCGGTCGAGCAGCACCGTCTTGCCGGCGCCGCGCAGGCCCACCAGCATGGCGCTGCGCGCGGGGCGGCCGATGCGGGTGCGCTGCAGCGCCACCTGCAGGGTTTCGAGCAGCGCATCGCGGCCCGCCAGCTCGGGCGGCGGCGTGCCGGCGCCAGGGGCGAAGGGGTTTCTGACCGGGTTCATCGGTCGCGATTCTAGCGAAATTTGAAAAGTTATCTTCGTTCGATAACTTTTGTAAGAACACTTGAATCCCCAGGCGTCGAGCCCCGATCCGGCTCACGCCGCCGATTCGGCCTGCGAGCGAAAGGTCACCCGGTGCAACAGCCGCGTCTGCGGCCAGTAGTCTGCCGCGGCGTGGTGCTGGGTCGAGCGGTTGTCCCACACGGCCAGGGCGCCGGCGCGCCAGCGGTGCGAGTACACGAACTCGGGCTGGACCATCCACTCGCGCAGAAATTCGAGCATCGCGCGGCTTTCGCGCATGGGCACGCCGTCGATGCGGCGGGTGAAGGCCTCGTTGGCGAACAGCACCTCATCGCCGGTTTCGGGGTGGCGGCGCACCAGCGGGTGCGACACCGGCTGAAAGCGGCGCACCGCGTTGACCATGGCCTCTTCGCCGCTGGCCCGCAGCGCGTCCTCGACCAGGCTGCCGGTCCAGCTGTGGGTGGCGTGCAGGCCACGAAGGTAGGTCTTCATGCCCTCGGACAGGGCCTGGAACGCCTTGCGCCCGCAGGCCCAGGCGGTGTTGCCGCCGCTCTCGGGCAGCTCGATCAACTGGATCACGGTGCCGGTGGGGAAATCGCGTCGCCACGTGACGTCGCTATGCCAGACGTTGAGTTCGGGCGGGTGCTCACGGTCGCTGCGGATCACCTCGACCTCGTCGTGGCCAGGCAGGCGCGGAAAGAAGGCGCCTGGGGCGATGTCGCCAAAGGCGCTCGCCAGGTCGATGTGCTGAGCGGGGGTGAGCGTGTGCGGCTCGATGGTCAGCAGGCCGAACTGGTTGAGCGCGCGGTGCAGCTCGGCCTTGACCTCGGCCGACAGTGGCGCGGAAAAGTCCAGGCCGTCGACGCGCGCCGCGAAGCCCGGCAACTGAGGCACCGGCCGGATGTGCAGGTAGGCGGCGGCGGCACCCATGGTCAGCGCGCCGACTCGTGCCAGTGGCGCAGCAGGCGGCGCCCGACAACGCTGACCAGCAGGAAGAACATGAAGCCGAGCAGGGTGGCTGCGATCACCGCGCCGAACAGCAGTGCGGTGTACATGCGGCCCTGTGCAAACACGATCTGCACCCCGAGCCCGCCCTGCGAGTTGCCCGAGCCGATGATGAACTCGCCCACGATGGCGCCGATCACCGACAACCCGGCCGAAATGCGCAGGCCGGCAAAGATGCTGGGCAAGGCGCTGGGCAGGCGCAGTTTCCAGAACGCCACCACGCGGCTGCGGTTGTGCAGCGCGAACAACTCCACCAGGGTGCGCGAGGTCGAGTTCAGACCCAGCAAGGTGTTGTTGATGATGGGAAACAGCGCCATGACGAAGCTGATGACGACCACCGAACTCTCGTTATAGCCAAACCAGAGCACGATCAGCGGCGCCACCGACACCACCGGCACCGTCTGCAGCAGCACGGCGTAGGGGTACAGGCTGCGTTCGATCAGGCGCGACTGGCTCATCAGTGCGGCCAGCAGCACGCCGATGACGATGGCCCCCAGGTAGCCCAGGCTGGCTTCGCGCAGCGTGATGAGCGAGGCCACCACCAGGGCGGGGGCGTTCTCGCGCACCGCCGCCGCCACCGCACCCGGACCGGGCAACAGGTAGGCGCGCCCGGCGTACACCGTGGCCGACAGCAACCACCAGCCCAGCAGGGCCAGCAGCGCCACCACGAGCACCGGCGCCACCGTGCCCACCGCCGATGCCCAGCGCGAATCGGTCTGGGTGCTCATGCGCTCACCTGCTCGGCCACCGGGTGGCGCAGGGCGGCGGTCACCTCGCCGGTGAGGGCCGCAAAGGCGGGCGAGGATCGCAGCTCGGGCGCGCGCGGAAAGTCGAACGGCACGTCGATGACCCGCAGCACCCGGCCCGGGCGGGCCGACATGACCACCACCCGGGTGGACAGGAACACCGCCTCGTGCACGTTGTGCGTGACCATCATGGCGGTGAAGCCGGCCTCCTTCCACAGCGCCGACAGCTCTTCCTGCAACACGTCGCGGGTGAGCTCGTCGACGGCCGCCAGTGGCTCGTCGAGCAGCAACAGGGCGGGCCGCAGCGCAAGTGCGCGCGCCAGCGACAGCCGCATGCGCATGCCGCCCGACAGCTCGTGCGGGTAGCTCTTCTCGAAGCCGGCCAGCCCCACCAGCTTCAGCGCTTCGGCGGCGCGCGCGGCGCAATCCGGGGCGCGATAGCCTTCCAGCTCCATCAACAGCTCGGCGTTCTTCTGCACCGTGCGCCAGGGCAGCAGCGCGGCCTCCTGGAACACGAAGCCGGTCTCGAACTCGCCGGGTCGCAGGCACTGCCCCTGCGTGGGCTGTACCAGGTCGGCCACGATGCGCAGCAGCGTCGACTTGCCGCAACCCGACGGGCCGACGATGGAGATGAACTCGCCCGCATCGATGCCGAGGTCGGTCGCCTGCAGCGCCAGCAGCCCGTTGTCGTAGGTCTTGGACACGCCCTCGAGCGTGATGGCAGCGCCTCTCATGTTCAGCAACCGGGCACGAAGCGCGTGTCGTAGGCCTGCTTCTCGTCGAAGTCGGCCGGCAGGAAGTTCACGCTCTTGAGCTGTTCGGACAACTCCTTCCAGCGTGAGTCGGCCATGCAGCCCATCTTGGCGGGGTCGCGCGACACTAGGCCGTTGGCCATGTCGCGGGTCGCGGCGTCGTGCACGTCGGACGAGATCTGCTGGTTCAGGCCCATCAGGTAGGGCTTGATGGCTTGTGGGTCGCGCATGAAGTTGGCCCAGCCCTTCTGCATGGCCGCCACGGTGGCTTTGACCAGTTGCGGGTTCTTCTGGATCAGCTCGTCGGTGGTGAACAGCACGTAGTAGGGCCGGTAGCCCAGCGTGGCGATCTTGATCTGGTCAACCTCGATGCCGGCGGCCTTCATGCGCGCGGGCAGATACAGGTACAGGCCCTGCTGCACCATGGTCGGGTCGTTGCGGAACAGGCCGAGGTCGCCGGTCACCGGCATCTCGCGCGAGGGTGCGATCTTGTATTGCTTCTTGGCCCACTCCCAGTAGGCGAAGCCCAGGCTCACCGCGAACGGTCGCCCCTGCAGGTCGTTGATCGACTTCACCGCCGGGTTGGCGTGGTAGACGAGCGTGTAGGGCACGTGGTCGAGGTGTGCAAACACGGCCTTGATCGGCACGCCGCGCTGGCGCGCCAGCAGCACGTCGTCGGCGTTGCCGACGCCGAACTCGGCCTGGCCCGAGGCCACTTGCGGAATGGTCTGGATGCGCGGGCCACCCTGCTGCACCGTGATCTTCAGGCCGGCGGCGCGGCCGAGGTCGTCCTGCTGGGCCTGCCAGTAGCCGCCCTGGTCGGCCTGTGCGAACCAGTTGGTGAGCACGCGCACCGGCTTGGCGTCCTGCGCGTGGGCGGGGGCGAGCACCCAGGCGGCACAGGCTGCCAGGGTGGTGAGGGTGGTGAGGGTGGCGCGTCGGGCAAGGGCAAAGGAGGGGCGGTTCATGGTGGTCCTCGTGTCGGCGGGTGGGCGTGGGTGGGTAAGCGAAATGCGTGCTAGGTGGACAGGGGCAGGGCTCAGCGTTTCAGCCAGGGCACATCGGCGGCCTGGTAGCGGAAGGTCTGGAACACACTGTTGAGGCGGCCGGGGCCGGTCTTGCGCGCGGCGGCGTCGGGGTACTCGGCGAACCAGGGAATCACGTATTCCCAGACCACCTCACCAGCGGGGGTGACCTCGAACAGGCGCCCGGTGGCCGACTCGGTGATGTGCGTGTTGCCGTTCCACAGCCGCTGGGCGTTGCCCATGAAGGCGGTGTAGAAGGCGTTGACCATTTCGTCCTGGTAGCTCCACACCACCTGACCGCTGGCGGGGTCGACCTCGACCACGCGCGAGAAGGCCACGTGAGAGCCTTCGCGGAAGTTGCCGTTGTCGAAGATGAGGATGTGCCCGTTGGCCAGTGGCACCGGCGCGTGCTGGTGCGATACCACCGAGGGCGGAATGTGCAGGCCGACCGCGCCACTGGCCTTGTCCACACCGATGACGCCGGCGGTGGTGCGCAGACTCATCAGCACCGAGCCGTCGGCCATCACGCCCAGGCCGTTCACCAGCGGCCAGTGGTAGCGCCCAAAGCCCGGGTGGATCGGGAAGCGCTGCGGGTCGAGGTGCTCCCAGGCCTTCCATTCCCACACCAGTTCGCCCGCGCGGTTGACCTCGCGGATCACGTCGGCGTACATCACTTCGTCGGGGCCGTGGGCAGTACCGCCCGGCACGGTGGCGGCAAAGCCGGTGGGCACCTGCTCGCAGGCGGCGTAGAGCAGGTGGCCGTTGGGCAGCCACTGCGCGTCGTGGTGGTGGGCCGGGTCCTCGAAGTGCCAGACCACTTCGCCGTCGGGCGTGACCTCGTAGAAGTCACCGCCGTGCCACATCGACCACGGCGCGTAACGGTCCGGGGAGTGGGCGTGGTTGCCGTTGTAGCCCAGGTTGCCGTTGGGCAGGATGACGGCGTGGCGCCCGGCGCGCACCGGCAGCTTCCACTGGTGCGCGACCTCGCCGTCGGCGGCCACAAGGTAGACGTGGCCGTCCGCGGTCTGCGGGGCGATCAGTGTGTAGCCGCCAGCGGACAGGGCGGGATCGTGGGCGATCAGGCCGACGCCGCGGCGGCGCTGGGTGATCTGGTCGACGGTGGTGGCCAAGCTTTGCTCCCGGTTGCGAGAAGTGGGTGAGAACACAACGTTGGACGCCACTCTAGGCAGGCGATTGCGTCAGGCATAGCTGTTTGTTTTTGGATGGCTGTAAAGAAAAAACGTACAGTCCGGGTGTGACCGCCATCTCCCAGTCGTTTCGCTGTTTCGATGCCGTGGCGCGCCGGGGGTCGGTGCGCCAGGCGGCCGAGTCGCTGCACCTCACGGCCGCAGCGGTCAACCAGCAGATCCTCAAGCTGGAGGCCTTGGTCGGCACGCCGCTGTTCGATCGCCTGCCGCGCGGCATGCAGCTGACCTCGGCCGGCGAAATCATGATTGCGGCTGTGCGCCGCAGCCAGCGCGACTTCGACTCCGCGCTGGCCCAGGTCGAGGATTTGCGCGCACTGCGGCGCGGGCACGTCAATGTGGGTGTGTCGCATTCCACCGCCGAGTACCTGTTGCCCGAGGTCGTCGAATCGGTGCAGCGCCACCACCCGGGCATCACCTTCAGCGTGCGTTCCGGCAACGGCGAAACCCTGCTGCGCTGGCTGGCCAACGGCGAGATCGACGTCGCCTACTGTCTGCGCCGCGCGCCGCCGCCCGGCGTCGAAGAGGTGCGTTCGCACCCACAGCAACTGGGCGTGGTCACCGCGCCCGGGCACCCGCTGACCGCCGGGTCGCGCCGGTTGCGCGTGCGCGACTGCCTGGACCAGCCCATGGTCATGCTCTCGCCCGACATGGAGCTGCGCACGATGCTCAACCGCATCGAGCCGCGGCTGGCGCGGCTGGGCCGCCCCCTGGTGGAAACCACCTCGGTGCCCATGGTGCGGCGTCTGGTGGCGGGCAGCCACGCAGTGGGCTTCCTGATACCCGAGAACGTGACGCAGGAGGTGGCCGACGGCGCGCTGGTGTGGGTGCCGCTGGACGATGCCGGCGCGCGCCAGCACAGCTGCATCTATCAGCGCTCGGGCTACACGACGGCGGTGGCGATGGGCCTGTTTCTGGGTGCGCTGGAAAGCGCCGTGGTCGACATCCGTGAGCGCTTTGAGCGCGACCAGGTGCCGCGCGCGAGCTGAGCGCGCCTCACCAGCTGCCGCTCTCCATGCGGATGGCGACTTCGCAGTCGTCAAAGATCTCGAGCTTGGCGATCTTCACCCGCACGCCGATCACGCCGGGCAGTTGCATCAGCCGCCGCGTGAGCTTGCCGATCAGGCTCTCGAGCAGGTTGACGTGCTCGGCGGTGCACTCGTCGATGATGATCTGGCGCACCTTTCGGTAGTCGAGCACATGGCCGATGTCGTCGTCCTTGGGCAGCAGCGGTTGCGTGCCCTGGTTGAGTTCGGCGTCGACCTGGATCGGCTGCGGTGTGCCGATTTCCTGGTCGAGGATGCCCAGGCTGGCTTCGAAGCGCAGCCCGGTGAGGGTGAGGATCTGGTTGCCGGCGGCATTCACGGACATGCGGGCCTCACATCAGCGAGAAATCGCGCTCGAAGCGCATCAGGTGCTGGCCGCCGTCGACCAGCAGCGTGGTGCCGGTGATCGAGCCGTTGGCCAGCGCAAAGGCCACGGCCGAGGCCACGTCGGCCGGGGTGGACGAACGCCCCAGCGGCGACTGCCGGTGCAACTGCGCGAACTTCTCGTCCGACAGCATGTGGCTGGTGAGCGTGAGCCCGGGCGCCACGCCGACCACCCGCACGCGGGGCGCCAGGGCCAGCGCCAGCATGGTGTTGGCCGCTTCCAGCGCCGCCTTGGACAAGGTGTAGCTGAAGAAATCGGGGTTCATGTTCCACAGCTTCTGGTCGAGCAGGTTGACCACCGCGCCGTGTGCATCGCGGCTGCCCAGGTGCTCGTGCAGGGCCTGCGCCAGCACCACGGCGGCGCCGGTGTTGGCGCGCAAATGCGTTTCCATGCCGCCGTAGTCGAAGCTTTGCGCGCTGTCGTGCTCGAAGGTCGAGGCGCTGTTGACCACCGCATCGACCGCGCCGAAATGCGCCACCACCGCGGGCAGCAGCGCGCGCACGCTGCGCTCGTCGGCCAGGTCGGCAAAGAAGGTCTGGGCGCGTGCGCCGGCGGCCTCGACATCGGCCGCGGTCTGGCGGGCGTCATCGACCGAGTGCCGGTGGTGCACGGCCACCTGCCAGCCGGCCCGCGCCAGCGTGAGCGCGATCTCGCGGCCCAGGCGCTTGCCGGCGCCGGTGACCAGCACGGTGCGGGGGTGGGCAGGGGTTGAGCCGGGTTGCGTGGAAGCCATCGGGGACAATGCGGCGCGTGAACACCGCATCCGTGAACGAGCCGTCGAGTGTAGCCAGCGCCCTGTCGCTGCGCATTGCCGCGGCCATCCGCGATGCGGGTGGCTGGCTGCCGTTCGAGCGCTTCATGGCCATGGCCTTGTACGAACCCGGCCTGGGCTACTACGCCAACACCAGCCGCAAGTTCGGCCTGCTGCCGCAGCAGGGCAGCGACTTCGTCACCGCGCCCGAGTTGTCACCGCTGTTCGGCCGCACCCTGGCGCGCCAGGTGGCGCAGGCGCTGTCGGCCACCGGCACCGACGAGGTCTGGGAATTCGGCGCTGGCAGCGGCGCGCTGGCGTTGCAACTCATCGAGGGTCTGGCCGAACTGGGGCAACCGCTGGCGCGCTACCGCATCGTCGATCTGTCGGGCGCGCTGCGCGAGCGCCAGCAGAGCACCCTGGCCGCCCACGCGGATCGCGTGCAGTGGCTCGACGCACTGCCCGAGCACATGGCGGGCGTGGTGGTGGGCAACGAGGTGCTCGACGCCATGCCGGTGAGCCTGATCGCGCGCGTGGACGGCCGTTGGTTAGAGCGCGGCGTGGCGCTCGACGGCCAACGCTTCGCCTGGGCCGACCGCCCCACCGATCGACGGCCACCCACCGAGGTGCCGGGCACCCACGATTACCTCACCGAGCTGCAGCCGCAGGCCGAGGCCTTCGTTCGCACGCTGGGTGATCGCCTGCAGCGCGGCGCCGCCTTCTTCGTCGACTATGGCTTTCCCGAGGCCGAGTTCTTTCACCCCCAGCGCAGCATGGGCACCCTGGTGGCCCACCGCGCGCACCGCCGCAGCGACGACGTGCTGGCCGCGCCGGGCGAGCAGGACATCACTGCCCACGTCAACTTCACCGGCATTGCCCTGGCCGCGCAGGACGCCGGGCTGGATGTGATCGGCTACACCAGCCAGGGCCGGTTTCTGCTCAACGCCGGTTTGATCGACCTCGCCCGCAACGCCGACCTGCGCGACAACGCGCAGATGCAGAAGCTGATCCTGGAGCACGAGATGGGCGAGCTGTTCAAGGTCATCGCACTGGCGCCACGCGCCAGCAGCGCGGGGTGGGTGCCCATCGGCTTTGCCGAGGGGGACCGTACCCACCGGCTGTGAGGCAAGCCCGTGGCATCCTCCGCCCTCCGCCCTCCGCCCAACGCCCAAAATGATTCGCTGGATGATCGTCATCTTCTTGGCCCTGATGCTGATCAGCTGGGTCACGCCACTGCTCAAGCGCCTGGGCCTGGGCAAGCTGCCTGGCGACTTTCACTTCCGGGCGTTCGGGCGGGAGTGGTTTCTGCCGTTTGCCAGCACGGTGTTGCTGAGCATGGTGGCGTCGCTGATCGGTTACCTGATCTGAACGCCTCGTGCACGAACAAGCGGGCTGTTGTTCAGCCGCGCATGTCAAGCAGAAGGCCAGGGTGTGCCTCGGCGGCTACCCGGGCACTGGGCCGGGGCGGCGTTTGCAGCAGCTCGCGCCAGGCCTGCGCCTTGGCCACAAACCCTTCCACCGTGGTGATGAAGCCGGGCTGATCGAGTGCATCGCGTGGCATGTACTGGCGCAGATGGCGCACGCCGTCGGGGGTCATGCTGAAGGCGGTGTCCGGGGTGAAGCCGGCGTAGCTCAACATCAACTCGTTCATGCGCTGGGATGCCAGCAGGTCGGGCAAGCCACCGATCTCGGTACCAATGGACAAGAGCCCGTCGCCGCGCATGTCGACGTCCACCCAGGCGTCGTCGGCAAACAGCAGGGTCCAGATGGGGGCCTCACTTTCGCGCACAAAGCCCAGCAGGTTGGCCGATGTGTCGACGACGTCGGCCAGGCGCTGATCGATCTGTTCGAGTGAGTCCATGGTGCGCGGGGTCAGGCAGTGTTGCTCGCCATGCTGGGTAACCCCCGCAGGTCTTGGGTTCCGCCGATGCCGCCTGTCCCGCAACGGATGCCGCGCTCTTGAGTTGGCGACATCCGGGCCCACCTGAATACACATGAGCGCCACCACCACCCCACTGCACACCCTGTGTCCGCATTGCGGCACCACCAACCGCCTGGCCGCGGATGCGCTGGCCAGCGACCCCGATTGCGGGCGCTGTCACCAGCCGCTGTTCGTGGGGAAGCCGGTGGCGCTGGACCAAGCGGGTTTTGCCAGGACGATCGCCAAGTCCGATCTGCCGGTGCTGGTGGACTTCTGGGCGCCCTGGTGCGGCCCCTGCCGCATGATGGCGCCGCAGTTCGAGGCGGCCGCGCGCGAGTTGGAGCCCAACTTCCGGTTGGTGAAGGTCAACACCGAAGAAGCCCAGCAGCTCGCCGCGTCCTTGAACATCCGCAGCATTCCTACGCTGGCGCTGTTCGTGGGCGGGCGCGAGGTGGCGCGCCAGCCGGGCGCCATGGGCGCGGCCGACATCGTGCGCTGGGCGCGCTCGCAGCGTCGGGCTTGAGCCGGCGGCGGCTGGCCAACCGCCTCACTCAATCAAACGGTCAAACGGCGCCCGCTGCGTTCTCTGCGAATGCGCGCCAGGCGTTGCGGGTGCGTTGCACGCGTGGGTCGAGGTTGTCGGGGTTGAACAGATCCGTCAGAAGGCGGGCGATGCGTTCGGCGCCAGCGTCGCGCTGAATGCCCAGCATGGGGTCGACGGCCTGACCCTGGCGCTGCACCGCAGGAAGCAGGATCTGCGTCGCCAGTGTGTCGAACAGCCATTGCTGTTTCAGCGCTTCCTTCACGTTCGGCGGTCGCTGGCTGCTGTCGATGCCCTGCATCACGGCCTTCATGTCCGGCGTCAGGCTGAAAGCCGGGTTCGCAAGCAGAGTCTCGAAGGCTTGCAGGCAGGCGTCTGTGGCGGCGTCATCGTCGAGCGGCAGGCCCGGGGCCGTGGGCGTCGAGGGCTGCAGCACCGCGCGGAGCTGGGTGACCCACGGACCCAGAACGGAGTCCAGCCGGCCTTGGCGCCGTGGTTGTTCCAGGGGCGATTTCAGCGTGATCAACAGTGCATCGAAGCGTGGCTGGAACGACGGGTTCGAGCCGGTCGGGTCGTCGATCGCGCTCGTTGTGGCGGCGGTCAGCACCGACTGACGTTGCGCCGCGGAAATGGTGGGGTCGTTCAACTGCGCCAGGCGGCGCTGCTGTAGCAGGTTGGCGATGGTGGGTTGCTCGCCCCTGGTGAGGCATTGCTTGATCAGGTCCAGCGCCTCACGGTCGTATCTGGCGAAGTCGGGATGCTGCGCCAGCGTGCCCATCCATTCGCCGATGGCGGTATCGATGTCATCCGGCAGGTGGGCAAGCTGCGGGGCAGGCAAGTGATCGATGTGCTGGCGAAGGACGAACGCGAACGCCAACGTGCTGGCAGCGTCTGCGCGCGATGGTCTTGGGTGCGGTCCGACAAGACTGCGGTCAATCAGGGTGGGCAACAGCTCCTCCACGGCCTTCTGACCGCGGGACAGGGCGTCGGTATCGGCGTTTGTCGTGGGAAAAGCCCCCAGGTTGGTCAGCGCTTTGGCAACGGTGACATAGCAATCGGTCACCTCGGCGGCAGCCTGTGGCGCTGGGATCATGATGCCGGCGTTGCCCGTGAGCGCGAGCATGTTGCGCTTGATGGTCCGCGCAACGTTTTCCTGGTGATGTGGGGGAGCCCCTGAAAGTATCTGGTTGGACGCCACTTGTTTGCGGGCCAAATCGAAGTTGTCGGTCGCCGCGGGGAATTTGTCCCGGACCACTTGCTTGGCGGCCCACTTCCATTGGTCGGCCGAGTAGGTCCCGTGAATGGCGAGCGCGCCCTCCGTCTGAAGCCGTTCTCTCATCGCCGGCAACATGCCCTGGATCGTCCGGCGCATGTTTTCTGTGTCGTCATCGGAGTAGACGGCGAAGTGGTACAGCGCTTGCGCTGCGGCGCCTTCGCACAAGGCCTGCGACAGGTCGCTGCCGCGCAGAACCCGATCCTCGGCATCAAGGCCAATGCGCGCGGCTGTTCCTGCCCCAAAGTCGTGGTCGATCGCTTCGCACAGACGTTGGCGCGCCGCATCGGTCTTGTCGCGCTGGCGTTCTGCCGCCGGCCGGTTGCCGAAGCGGGTCGCGACGTCGTCGGCCGAGCCGGGTTTGCTGTAGAGCACCCCGTCTTTGAACTTCAGCAGGCCGTTCGCATGGGTGCCCAGGGCGTGCCGGGCCTGGAGCTGATCCAGCTGGTAGGCCGCCAGCTGGCGATCCTTGACCGAGATGGGGGCAGCGAGTTTGGTGTCGGGCTTGCGAGAGATGGCCATGTGAAACCGGAGGGCTGGGGCCGTCATGGGTGGCACTTGCCCCATCCCGGTTCCTTCGGATTGCCGCGCCCGACGGGCCGCAGTACCCGCTTATCATGCGGCGCCATGACGACGACGCATTCCCATGGCGGCCGTTTGCTGGCCGACATCGGCGGCACCCATGCGCGGTTTGCCTATCAGTGTGCAGCGGGCGGTCCGCTGGCGTCGGTGGTGGTCTGGCCGGTGACCCGGTTTCCGAGCCTGCTCGACGCGCTGCGCCACTACGTCGACAGCCTGGCGCCGCAGCGGGTGGCGATGGCCGCGATCGCGATCGCCAACCCCGTGGTGGACGATGCGGTCCACATGACCAACCACGACTGGTCCTTTTCGCAACGTGAGCTGCGCGAGGCCCTTGGCCTGCGCCAGCTCTGTGTGGTGAACGACTTCACCGCACTGGCCCTGGCTTTGCCGACGCTGCCCGAGGCGCACCGCCGGCAGGTCGGGGGCAGCACGCCGGTCGAAGGGGCGGCCATCGGTTTGATTGGTGCCGGTACCGGCCTGGGCGTGTCGGGCCTGCTGCCCGATGGGCGTGGCGGCTGGCTGCCGCTGGCGGGTGAGGGTGGCCACGTGACCTGGCCCGCCATCACGCCGCGCGAGCGCCTGGTGTTCGATGGCCTGGTGCGCCGCCACGGGCATGCGTCGGCCGAGCGGGTGTGCAGCGGGTCCGGCCTGCTTGGCACCTTCGGGTTGTTGTGCGAGGCCGATCGGGTGACGCACGACATCACCACCGCGGCCGCCGTCAGCGACGCGGCCCTGTCCCATGCGCACCCGCAGGCCCTGGAGGCACTGGCCCTGTTCTGCGGGGTGCTGGGCGCGGTCGCCGGCAACCTCGCGCTCACGCTGGGCGCGCGCGGCGGTGTGTACATCGGTGGTGGCATCGTGCCGCGCCTGGGCAACTGGTTTGACGGCTCGCCGTTTCGCGAGCGCTTTGAGGCCAAGGGTCGTTTTGGCGACTACCTGCGGCCAATTCCCGTGTGGGTCATCACCGCGCCCGAGTCGCCCGCTTTGCAAGGCGTTGCCAGCCTGCTCGACAGCTTGGATTGATGACGGCCTTGCGCTACGCTGCGAGCCTCTTGTAACCCCCAGTCCTTTGCCGGAGGCCCCATGTTCAGCAGCTCCCTGCGCGTCGCGCTGGTCTTCACCCACGAGGATCAGTCCTGGCTCAAGCGCATGAACGTGACGGTGCCCGACTACTGGCGTGGCCACAACGTGGCGCCCGTCTCGGGCGACGTGTTCCGCGTGGGCGGGCGCCAGTTCACCATCCAGGGGCGGCTGTGGGAAATGGATGGCAACGGCCCGGTGTTGCGGGTGTTCGTGGGCGCCGCGCACGCCGAGAGCGATTCGGTCTTTGGCTGAAGCCTGAGCGGGCTGGCGTCAGTCGTCTCGCATGTCCCAGGCGTGGCCGTAGCGTTTGCAGCACACTGGCACATAGCGCGGGGCATCGGCGCCCTTCACATTGAATGCGTCGGCGAGTCTGAGCTGCCCGTAGCTCTGGCAGGCCGCGCAACTGGCCTGGTTGGCCATTTCTTCGGCGTGCATCAGCAGATACATGTAGCGGCGCAGCGCCCAGTACCCGATACCGCCCGAAGCGATGGCCATGAGCACGTCGAGCAGCCGCTCGTGCAGCGGCGCGCCACGCATGGCCTCGGCGCTGGCGAGCATGGCGATGACGGCCAGGACCGCCAGCAGCATGTGCGCGTGGCTGGAAAGCAGCTCGCGCTCGTACCACTTGCGAAATCCCAGTCGCGCGATGCCGTCGGCGAGCGGGCGGTTCAGCGGGTTGGACGCGGGCATGGCGACCTCCGTCGGTGGGAGGGCGGATGGTGGCATCGCCGGCCATGCAGGCGGTGCCGATCACCACAAAGTCGAATGCCCCGCTCGGGCAATACCAGGTCCTAGTGCTGCACGACTTGCTCGAACGGGAAGGCGGGCGCCTTGCCGGTGCGGTCCTGCCCGGCGTAGACGGTCATGTGCGGGAACGGAATCTCGATGCCCTCGGCGTCGAACGCGGCCTTCAGGCGCTTGAGGTATTCGCGCCGCACGCCCCATTGCTCCAGCGGCTGGGTGCGGAAGCGGCAACGGATGACCACCGCCGAATCGCCCCATTCGTTGACGCCGGCCATTTCCAGCTCGTCGAGGATGCGGGGCGCGAAGGTCTCGTCGTTGCGCAGTTCGCGGCCCACCCGGTGCATCACGTCCATGACCGCTTCGACGTCTTCGCGGTAGGCAACGCCGATGTCCATCACCGCCTGGCTGAAGCCGCGCGACATGTTGACCACGGTGGTGATGTAGCCATTGGGCACGTAGTGCACGTTGCCGTCGTAGTCGCGCAATTGCACGTAGCGCAGCGTCACTTCCTCCACCAGACCGGTGTGCTCGCTGAGTTGCACCACGTCGCCCTGGCGGATCTGGTTTTCCAGCAGGATGAAGAAGCCGGTGAAGTAGTCCTTGACCAGGCTTTGTGCGCCGAAGCCGACCGCCAGACCGACCACACCGGCAGCGCCCAGGATGGGCGCGACCGACACACCCAGCTCACCCAGCACCAGCATGCCCGCGATCAGGCTCACCACCACCGCCACCAGATAGCGAAAGACCCGGCCCAGCGTCTCGGCGCGCTTGGATGCCTCGCGGTCATCGAGGCGGTTGGCAATGCGCACGCGCATGCTGCGGATGGCGCGCTGCAGCACGCCGATCAGCACCCAGGCCGCCACCAGGATGACCGCGATGCGCATGGCCGTGGTGGCGGCCGAGCCCAGCTCGGCCCACCAGGTGGTGATCATGTTCAACAGGTTTTCATTCATGCAGTGTCCTCCGGTGTCTGCTTGAGGGCGGCGAGGAAGGCCTCGCGCCACCAATGCACGTCGTGCGTGCGAATACGCGCCAGCAGGGCCTGGTGGCGTTGCTGGCGCTCGGGCAAGGGCATCTGCAGGGCGCGCTGAATGGTCTCGGCGGTGCGAGCGGTGTCGAAGGGGTTGACCAGCAGGGCTTCGGGCATTTGCTCGGCGGCGCCGGCAAAGCGCGACAGCACCAGCACGCCCGGATCGTCCGGGTTCTGTGAGGCCACGTATTCCTTGGCGACCAGGTTCATGCCGTCGCGCAGCGGCGTGACCAGGGCCACGGAGGCCGCGCGAAACAACCCGGGCAGGCGCTTGCGCGCCACGTTGCGGTGGATGTAGCGCACCGGCATCCAGTCCATCTCGCCGTGCTCACTGTTGATGGCGCCCGACAGGCTGTCCAGTTCGGCGCGCAAGGCAGCGTAGGCATCGACCGACTCGCGGCTGGGCGAGGCGATCTGGATCAGCGTGGCGCTGCCGTGGTTCTCGGGGTAGTTGCGCAGCAGTTGACGAAACGCCTTGAGCCGCTGCGGCAGACCTTTGGAGTAGTCGAGCCGCTCCACGCCCACCAGCAGGCGCCGGCGCACGTATTCGCGCTTGAGCTGGGCCTGCATGTCGACGGCTTCCTTGCCCTTGAGCATGGACTGGAACTCGTCGACGTCGATGCCGATGGGGAAGGCGCGGGCCTGGACGGTGCTGCCAAAGGCCTGCCAGCCGTGCTCGCCCACCGGCTTGGCCTGCATCTCGGTGGCGGCATAGCGCGCGAAGTGCGCCACGTCGGTCTCGCTCTGAAAGCCCACGAGGTCGTACGCGAAGAGGGAGCGCATCAGCCAGTCGTGCTCGGGCAGGGCGGCCAGGATCAGGGGTGGTGGCAACGGGATGTGCAGGAAGAAGCCGATGCGCTGCTGACACCCCGCCGCGCGCAGCTCGGCCGCCAGCGGGATCAGGTGGTAGTCGTGCACCCAGATGATGTCGTCGGGCTTGAGCAGGCTCTTGAGCTTGTGCGCGAACATCTGGTTCACGCGCCGGTAGCCGGCCACGCCGCCGCTGTCGAAATCGGCCAGGTCGAGCCGATAGTGGAACACCGGCCACAACACCCCGTTGCTGTAGTTGAGGTAGTAGCTGTCGTGGTCTTCGCGGCTGAGGTCCACGGTCACGAGCTGCACTTTGCCGGCCTGCTGGCGGTTCATGTCGCCTTCGCCGGGCGTGCCGTTCTCGGCGATCTGTCCGCTCCAGCCGAACCACAGGCCGCCGCTGGCTTCGAGCGCCTGACCCAGGGCCACGGCCAGGCCGCCGGCGGCGGTCTTGCGCGGGTCGGCGATGCGGTTGGAGACGACGACCAGCCGGCTCATACGACTTCGTCCCACGAGGCCGACAGTCGCACCGCGGCGTTGATCAGGCCGACCATCGAATAGGTTTGCGGGAAGTTGCCCCACATCTCGCCGGTGGTGGCGTGGGTGTCCTCGGAGAACAGGCCGAGGGGGTTGCGAGCAGCAAGCATGGCTTCGAAGATGGCGCGCGCCTCGGTCAGTCGCCCGGTGCGGGCGAGGGCGTCGATGCGCCAGAAAGTGCAGATGTTGAAAGCGACCTCGGGCTTGCCGAAGTCGTCGGGGGCCTCGTAGCGGCGCATGAAGGGGCCGTCGCAGAGGTGGGTTTCCAGCGCGTGCACCGTGGACACGAAGCGCGGGTCCATTGGCTCGATCATGCCGACCTCGGCCATCAGCAGCACGCTGGCGTCCAGGTCGCGGCCACCGAAGCTCTCGGCGAAGGACTGGCGCTCTTCGCACCACGATTCGCGCAGGATGCGCTCGCGCATGCCGTCGGCACGCGAGCGCCACACATTGGCGCGCTCGTCCAGGCCCAGGCGGTGGGCGATCTTGGCCAGGCGATCGCAGGCGGCCCAGCTCATGAGCGCTGACGAGGTGTGGATGCGCGCGCGGGTGCGCAGCTCCCACATGCCGGCGTCGGGCTGGTCGAACACGCGCACGGCGTGTTCGCCGATCGCTTCGAGCCGCTCGAACTCGTCGACGCCAGGGCGGTGAATCAGACGCTGATCGTGAAAGGCCTGGGCCGCGGCCAGCACGATGTTGCCGTAGACGTCGTGCTGGAAGTGCTCATGCGCCTGGTTGCCGACCCGCACCGGGCCCATGCCACGGTAGCCCGGCAAGCTGGTCACGATGCGTTCGGGCAATTCACGCTCAAGGCCGATGCCCAGCAGCGGTTGCACATGCCCGGTGCCGTCGCGCGCGCTGCCCACCACCACGTTGGCCAGCCAGCGCAGGTAGTCCTCCATGGTGCCGACCTCGGCCAGGCTGTTGAGTGCGCGCACCACAAAGAAGGCGTCGCGCAGCCAGCAGTAGCGGTAGTCCCAGTTGCGCTCGCTGTTGGGCGCTTCGGGGATGCTGGTGGTCATGGCGGCGACGATGGCGCCGGTGTCTTCGAAAAGCGAGAGCTTGAGCGTGATGGCGGCGCGGATGACCGCGTCCTGCCACTCCAGGGGCACGGCCAGGCGCTGCGTCCAGGTGCGCCAGTAGGCCAGGGTGTCCTGCTCGAACTGGCGTGCCGTGTCGCCGATGCCGCTTTGCAGGGTTTCGTCGGGGCCGAGGATGAAGTTGTGCTCGCGCGTGAGCAGGAAGGGCTCGGCCGCCAATACGTGGCTGATGGGGGCGTCGGTGTGCAGGCGCAGCGTGAGGTGGTCGCCGACGTAGCGCACGTGGTTGCTGCCCGAGGTGATGCGTGGTGTCTGCGCACCCCACTCGAAGCGCGGTGAAAGGCACACGCGGATGCGCGGCGTGCCCTTGATGGGTTTCACGCGCCGCACCAGTTGCATGGGTCGGAAGAAGCGGCCCCGGCTGGGGAAGCGGGGGGCGAAGTCGGTCACCTGCAGGCCCTGACCATGGCTGTCCCACAGCTCGGTGATGAGCACCGCGGTGTTGGGTTCGTAGCGTTGGGTGGACGAAGCGAAGTCCTCGATCTCGATGGCCCAGCTGCCGTCGCTGGCACCGTCGCCGCCCAGCAAGGCGCAGAACACCGGGTCGGCGTCGTAGCGCGGCAGGCAGCACCAGACCACGCGCGCGCGCTGGTCGATGAGTGCGCTGATGGCGCAGTTGCCCACCACGCCCATGTGCAGCGAGGGTGTGGCGGGTGGCGCAAAGCCGTTCGATGGCGTCATGTGTCGCTCTCCAGTGCGCGGCGCAACCAGGTCCGCAATGCCGTGGGTCCGGTACAGCGGTGGTGGGCGCGTGTCGGTCCGTCGCCCACCTTGATGCTGGCCCCGCCGAGCGAAGCCACCACGTCGAAGCCGTCTTCGTCGGTGACGTCGTCGCCCGCAAACCAGGGCTGACGGCCGAGAAACGGCGATTCGTTCATGAAGGCCTCGATGGCCTTGCCCTTGCCCGCGTCGGCAGCCTTGACCTCGACCACCGCCTTGCCGTGCATCAGCCGCAGGCCGGGTTGCTCGTCAATGGCACGCGCCAGCATGTCCACGCACGCCGTGCCCAGCGCGGGGTTGAGCCGGTAGTGCAGCGCCAGCGAGGTCTTCTTGATCTCGACCAGCAGGCCTGCGTGGCGGGCAGCGAAGGCCTGTGCCGCGGCCGCGACGGGCGAGAGGTCGATGCCGGCTTGCGTGCGTTCGATGCCATCGGCACCCACACGCACGGCCCCGTGCTCAAAGGCGCCAGGCCATCGGTGGGTCGGAAGCCATTGGGTGAGGTCGTCGCGGGCGCGGCCCGTCACGATGGCCAGCGCCCCGCCCAGGCGTTGGTGCCAGGCGTCGAGCAGGTCGGGCAGATCCGGCGGCACCCGCACCGCGTCAGGGCGGCTGGCCAGGTCGGCCAGCGTGCCGTCGAAATCCAGAAAGAGTGCGGAATGCCCGGCCCTGAGGGGGGGCAGATTGGTCATCAGCCCGCTACCCTAACCTGCTCCGGCCAAGACGGCCAAGCACCGCGGCCTTATCGCAGTGCTGCGCTACGACAAACGGCGCCGGCTTGACAGGAGCTTGCCTGACCGCGGGCTCAGTCGCGGCTCAGCAGGTGCGCGCGCCGTGCCTGACGCAAGTGCTCGCCCACCGCCGGGCCTTGTGCGCCCTCGGCCAGGGCCGCGCGCGTGATGGCCGCGGTATCCAGGGACTGCAGTCGGTCCAGGGCCTGGCGCAGGCCTTGTGTCGATGCATGCACACGGGTGGTCTGTTCGGGGCCGGTCTGCAAGGCCTCGCCATCGATCACGTCGAGCGCCTGGCGCAGGCGCTGCGGCTTGCGCCAGGCGTCGCAACGCTCGAACAGCGCCATCAGGCCGTCGACGTCACCGACATCGGCCGTGCGCAGCGCGTGGCGTTCTCGTTGGACCAGCAGTGCCAGGTCGCGCTCGGCGGTGGGCACCCGCCAGCGCTCGCACAAAGTGCGCAGGCGCCCGGGGTCGCTCTCGCCCGCAACCAGCCAGCACCAACGCTCGGTCAAGCCGGCGCGCGCGAACAGAGGCGTGGCCGCCAGCGCCGGGGTAAAGGCATGTTGCTCAAGCGTGCGCAAGTCCAGCCGCGCGAGCAGGCCGCAGTCGGCCAGCACCCGCACGAGCTGGCTCGGTCGGGCTTCGCACAGACCGCGGGCGACTTCCTGCCAGACGCGCTCGGGCACCAGGTGATCGGCTTCGCCGTGCGCCACCATGTCGCGCATCAGGTCGAGCGTGTCCGGCGCGATCTGAAAGTCGGGCCAGCGTGCGGCGAAGCGGGCCACGCGCAGGATGCGCACCGGGTCTTCGGCGAAGGCTGGCGTGACATGGCGCAGCACGCGCTGGCGGAGATCTTCGAGGCCGCCCCAGGGGTCGATCAGTGCGGCGTCGGCGGGGTGATCGGCCTCAGCGGCGGCCACCGCCATGGCGTTGATGGTGAGGTCGCGCCGGGCCAGGTCCTGCTCCAGCGTGACATCGGGCGCGGTGTGAAAAGCGAAGCCGCGATAGCCCGGCGCGGTCTTGCGCTCGGTGCGGGCCAGGGCATATTCCTCGCGCGTGCCCGGGTGCAGAAACACTGGAAAGTCGCGCCCCACCGGTTCGAAGCCGGCCTTGGCCATGGCTTCGGGCGATGCGCCGACCACCACCCAGTCGCGGTCGGCCCGCGCCGGCGCCGGCCAGCCGAATAAGCGCGACAGCAGCGCGTCCCGCACCGCACCACCCACCAGATAGATCTGCATGGAGCGGCAGTGTAGGCACTGCCGCGTGCTTCAGGCCGGGTCGGGCCCGAGCCGGTAGGGTTCGTCGAAGGCGATGAAGTCGTGCTCGGCCAGCGCGTCCTGGGTCCAGGCCTGGACGCCGGGCAGCGCCAGCACGCGATCGACGTATGCGTCCAGGCGCGGTGGCACGGGCAGGGCGTAGGTACGAATGCGGGAGCAAACGGGGGCAAAGAAGGCGTCGGCAATGGTGAAGTCGCCGAACAACAGACCATCGGCGGGTTGATCCGCCAGCAGTTCGGTCCACATGGCGATCAGGCGCGCCATGTCGGCACGAAGGCCTGCCTGGTCGCGCCATAACAGCTGGCCCACCTCGGGCAGCGACGCTTCGATGTTCATGGGGCAGTGATTGCGCAGCGCGCTGAACCCGCTGTGCATTTCGGCGCAGATGCTGCGGGCGCGCGCACGCTGGCGGGGGTCGGCCGGCCACAGGTGCTTGTCGGGGAAGCGCTCGGCCAGGTATTCGGCAATGGCCAATGAGTCCCAGATGGCCAGGCCGTTGTCGATCAGGGCGGGCACCTTGCCCACGGGGTTGATGGCGGTGACGCGCCGCTTGAACTCGGAATCCGCGTCGAAGGAATCGAAGCGGATCTGGACTTCTTCAAATTGAATGCCGGCCTGGCGCATGAGCACCCAGGGGCGCATGGACCAGGACGAATAGTTCTTGTTGCCGATGATCAGTTGCAGGGACATGGTGAACTCCGTTGAGCTCGCCGATGGTAGGTGGCCACCACCCTGCAGTCGATGCGCATTGGCGCACTGATGGATGCGCGCAGCGCATCAATCCCCTTTCGCGACGATCAGGCGTACTTTTCGAGGATGCGCGTGGACCGCTCGACGCCGCGCATCACCGGACTCTCCACAGCGATGTCGGCCATGGCGTCCATCATCGTGCAGGCCATCATCCGGTAGAAGGCCTTGTCCATCGCCTTGCGAGCGGCCGCCATTTGCTGCGCCACCTCTTCGCAGGAGCGCTCGGATTGCACCATCTCGATCAGGCCGCGAACCTGACCCTCGATGCGTTTGAGGCGGTTGACGACGTCGCGTTGGGTGTCCGAGCGGGGGATGAGCGGGTCCTGGAGAGCGGTGGAGGCAGAGGAGGGGGGCTGTTGCGGATTCATGATGCGCCTATCAGTGAAAGGTACTCATTTTGTGAGCGGCGCGAGCATGACAGATAACACCACTCCCGTACAGTTTTGGTGATCTGTTCGCGACGGTTGATCCGACTAACGTCCAGCCTGCTCCCGCAAATGCAGTAGCTTTGAGCGCGAATTTCGGCGACCCAGGTAGGTGGGTGCCACCGCATGCAGGCTGGTCGGACGAATGCCGAGCGCTGCCAGACCCGGGTGCGACCCGCTGGCCACGTTGGGGACCGACAGCGCGTCCAGGTTGTCGCGGCTGAGCACCGGCTCGCCCGGCAGCGCCTCCATCAGCGCCGCCTGCCACCGCCCAAGCGCGCGGGGCAATGGCCACACCGGGCGGGCCTGCCCACCGTGCTGGCCGGCCACCTGCACCAGCTCGCGCAGCGTGAAGACCTCCGGACCGGCGCATTCGATGGTCTGTCCGACGCTGCCACGCGCCACCCCGTTGCCACCCAGGCAGCGCGCCACCGCCTGCGCCACGTCCTCGACCCACACGGGCTGCATCTGCGCATCGGCGGCGGCCAACGGCACGAACGGTGCACGCGCCTGCAACGCGGCAAACAGGTTGAGGAAGCGATCACCGTGTCCAAACATGACGCTCGGCCGCAGCAGGGTCAGGTCCAGGCCGCTGCCGCGCAGCACGTCCTCGCCCTGCGCCTTGCTGCGCTGGTAGCGCGATGGGCCATCCGTCGAAATGCCCAGGGCGCTCACGTGCACCAGGCGTCGAATGCCCGCAGACACGCAGGCTTCGGCAACGGTCAGCGGCAGCTCCACGTGCACGCGTTCGAAACGCTGTTCATCGCCGTGCAACACCGCGACCAGGTTGACCACCGCGTCGTGGTCTTGCATCAGCGGCAGCAAGTGGTCGGTGTCGTGCACATCGGCGGTGACCACATGCACCCGCGGCAGGTGCTGTACCGCGGCGGCATTGACCGCGCGGCGGGTGGGTACCGTCACCTCCCAGCCATCGCGGTGAAGCTTCTCGCAGACATGGCGCCCGACGAAGCCGGTGCCACCCAGGACCAATACCTTGCGCATCGCGGTCTCCTCGGCCCTGGCGCTCAGGGCAGTTCGGTGTTGACGGCGGCCGAGTCGGGGCTGCGGGGGCCCACCTGGCCCAGGCGTGCGCGCAGCGATTGCGGTTGACCGGTCAGAACGGCGGCATACAGCGTGGTATTGCTCAAGACGCGCTGCACGTAGTCGCGGGTTTCTTCAAAGGGAATGTTCTCGGCCCAGACCTCGCCGGCCAGCACCGGCCCGTTGCGCCACTGGCGCACACGGCTGGGGCCGGCGTTGTAAGCCGCAGCGGCCATGGGCAGCGAGCCTTCGAAGTCGTCGAGCGCCAGCTTGAGGTAGGCGGTGCCAATCTGGATGTTGACGTCGCGCTCGGTAATCTGCTGCGCGCGGAAATCGCTCAAGCCGATCTTGCGCGCGGTCCAGCGCGCGGTGGCCGGCATCACCTGCATCAACCCCGAGGCGCCCACGCCTGAACGGGCATCGGTGACGAAGCGGCTTTCCTGGCGGATCAGGCCGTACACGTAGGCCGGGTCGAGCCCGATCTCGCGCGCGCGCGGCACCACCTGCTCGCGGTACGGCATGGGGAAGCGCTGCGCCATGTCGACCACGTCGCGGGTGCGCACGCTGGTGTTGATGCAGCGGTCCCACACCTGCTCGCGGCAGGCCAGATCGGCGGCGGCCAGCAGTTCGCGGTCGCCCAGTCCACCGCTGGAATGCAGCGCCACCTGGTACGTCCATTCGCGGCTGCCCTCGCTGCGCAGGCCCAGGCGGATCGCGGCCAGTGCGCGCTGCAGGCCGGCATCACCGCTGGCGGCCTGGCGCTCGGCGTCGGTGAGCGCGGGCGGCGGCTCGGACGCGGTGATCGGCAGGCCCAGGGCTTCGAGTGCCAGCATGCCGTGAAAGTCGCGCGGTGAAGCAATGGACTCGTAGAGGGTGCGGGCCTGCGCGCGTGACACCGCGGCGTCGGGTTCGCGCAGGTTCTCAATCGCCCTGGCGCGCCAGTAGACCCACGCCGTCTCACTGCGCAGCGCCGGGCTCATGGCGTAGATGGCATCGCGCACCGACTCCCAACGCCCGGCGCGCAACGCGGCGCGCGCCATCCAGGCCAACTGGTCGTCGGTCATCTGGTGCGGCTCGCCCCGGGCAAAGAACGTCAGCGCATCGTCTTGCAGGCGCTGCGCCGCGCGGCGGCCGATCGCGCCCCAGACCCAGCTGCGCTCCTCGTCGGTCAATTGAGCGCGCCAGCGCAGGTCATCGGCAGCGTCGGCGGCTGCGGCGGGGTCCTGTGCGGCCAGGCGCACCAGCGCGAGGGTCACCAGCTCCTTGGTGCGGGGACGCAAGGCGGTGATCTTGTTGTCGAGGTACTTCGCCGGATTGGCGGCGATGGTCTCGACCATGGCCCCCCATTCGGGATCGAGCAGCGACACCGCCTGGCTGGCCGCGCGCGGCTTGTTCGCTTCCATCATCAGGCGGGCGCGTTGCCAGGCCACCGTCGGCTTGAGGTGGCCGCTGGCCAGCAAGGCCTGGGCGGCGGTGGCGCAGCCGTCTTCCTGGTCGCGTTGTGCCAGCCAGAGTTCGCGCACGCGCTCGGCCGCCACTTCGCCGGGCAGGCGCGAGGCGGCGGCGTCAAGCATGACGGTGTAGCAAGTGACCTGGCGGTCGTCGTTCATGCGGAACAGGGGGCGCTCGGTGGCAAAGCGCGCCCAGTCGCGCTGCTTGCCCAGTTGCAGCAACCAGTCGTTGCGCAGGCGGTCCTCCCAGTAGGTTCCGGCCATCGCGTCGAGCGTGGCGCGCACGTCGGCAGGCGACGCTGTGTCGAGCCGGGCGCGCATGTCCCAGTAGCGCGCCAGGGGTTCCAGCAGGTGGCCGCGCGTGGCGGGCAGCAGGCGGGCCAGCTCGCCGACCTGGTTCTTGCGATAGGCCTCGCGCATGTCCAGCAAGGCCTTGTCCGCGGCCGTTTGCGACCATGCCACGGTGGGTACCAACAGCGCCGCCATAATGGCCCGGCGGGTCGTGCGCCAGCAACGGCGAACGGTCAACGGCAAATGCATGCGAAATCCCTGAATCCACGAGCGCGAAAAGACCACGACGATTATGGACAGCAAGCCGGGTGAGAGTTCCCTCAATCGCGACGGACAGACGGCCGGTGGCACCCCGGGCGAGACCAAGGCGAAGTGGCGCAAGGCAATGGTCGACAAGCGCCAGGCCATGCCGGATCGCCTGTGGCGCAACGACATGTTGCAACGTGTGATGCGCGTGTGGCTGGTCAACCGGCCCGACACGGTGATCGGCGCCTATTGGCCCATCAAGGGCGAGTTCGATCCGCTGCCGGCGTTGTTTCGGTGGCAGGAAGCCGGCCTCGAAGAAGACGCACAAAGTGCGGCGCGCAACCGGCGCATCGGCCTGCCGGTGGTCAACAAGATCGACAAGACGCTGACCTTCTACACCTGGTACCCGGGCTGCCCGATGGAAGAGGACGCCTATGGCATTCCCAAGCCCAAGGACACCGAGGTCGTGCAACCCACGCTGATCTTCGTGCCTTGCGTGGGTTACGGGCCCGGCGGCTACCGACTGGGTTACGGCGGCGGCTTCTACGACCGCACGCTGGCCACGTTGAGTCCGCGGCCGTTCACCGTGGGTCTGGGCTACGACTTCGCCTTCCTGTCCGAGATGCGACCCGAACCGCACGACGTGCCACTGGACGCCATCCTTGTCGACACCGGTGTGGCCTGGCCCGTGCGATGAGCGCGATGCCACCGCGCCAGTGGGTGCACATCAGCTACCGCGAAACATCCGCCTTCACCGAGACCTACGGCTTTTCCGGCAGCCAGGGTGCGATCAACATCGAAGGCCTGTTGATCGACGCACCGGGGTCGCCGCGCGACGTGGTGTTCGTGCTGATGCACCCGAGCTCCACGCTGCAGCTGCTGCCGCTGCCGGGCGCGCTGGCGGCCGCGGGCTGGCCGGTGCTGTGCATGGGCAGCCGCTACGCCAAGAACGACACCGCGCTGATCCTGGAAAAGGTGTTGCTCGACCTGGGCGCCACCGTGCGCCATGCGCGTGAAGTGCTGGGGTTTCGGCGCGTGGTGCTGCTGGGCTGGTCGGGCGGTGGCTCGCTCTCGCTGACCTACCAGGCGCAGGCCGAGCAACCCGACATCACGGCCACGCCGGCAGGTGACCCGCTCGATCTGCGCAGCGCCGGCCTGCCGCCCGTCGATGGCATCGTGATCGAGGCGGCCCACCGTTCGCGCGCGCGCTGCCTGCTTGACTGGATTGACCCGTCGGTGCTCGACGAGGCCGACCCGGATCGCCGCGATCCCCGCTTCGACCTGTATTCGCCGCAGTTGCCGGTGCGGGCGCCGTACCCGGCCGACTGGCTGGCCGAGTACCGGGCCGCGCAACTGGCGCGGGTGCGCCGCATCACCGCGCAAGTGCAGCAGACCCTGCACACCCTGCGCCAGCGCGGCGGCGCCGAGGTCGAGCGCGGCTTCGTCACGCACCGCACCCTGGCCGACCCGCGCTTTCTGGACGGCAGCATCGACCCCAATGGCCGGCCGATCGGGCGGTGTTATCTGGGGGTGCCCGAGACGGTCAACAGCGGGCCGGTCGGCATGGCGCGTTTTTCCACCTTGCGATCCTGGCTGTCGCAGTGGTCGATCGACCATTCGCGTGCGGACGGTGAGGTCTCGGCGCGCCGCGTCACGGTGCCGCTGCTGGCCATCGAGCACGGCTCGGACGACGCCGTACCCCAGCCCGATGTGGGCCTGTTGCATGCGGCTGCGGCCAGCGCCGATCGACAGATGCACGTGATCGCGCCGGCCAACCACTACTTCCAGGGGCAACCCGAGGCCATGGCGCAGGCGATCGGCCTGATCGATGCCTGGACGCGCGAGCGCTTCAGCTGACCGGCTGCAATCTCAAGGGTGCTCAGCCGAGGCGTGCACCTCGGCGATGCGGCGTTCGTGGCGGATGAGGTAGAGCCCGCTGCCGATCACGATGGCCGCGCCCAGCCAGGTGTGCGAGGCGGGCAGGGTCTGCCAGAGCAGCCAGTCCAGGCCCACACCCCAGGCCAGCGCGCTGTACTCGAAGGCGGCCACCACCGACGCCTGGCCATGGCGGAACGCGTCGGTGATGGCCACCTGTCCGGCAAAGCCGGTGATGGCCAGCGCCAGCAACAGCGGCGCATCGGCGCGCGCCAGCGGCACCCAGTTGGGCAGCGCCAGGGCACCGGCGCCCACGGCGACAAAGGCCATGGCGGTCAGGATGAGCGATTCGCTGGAGTCGGTGCGGCTGGCCAGGCGGCCGCTGACCGCGCCCACGGCGTAGCACAGGGCAGCACCCAGCACCGCCAGGCCGCCGGTGGTGACCAGACCCGCCTGCAGGTCGGCGCCGCTGGGCCGCAAGGCGATCAGTACACCGATGAAACCGACGCCGATGGCCCACCAGTGGGCCGCCGGCACGCGCTCCTTGAGCACGGGAACCGAGAGCGCGGTGATCAGCAGCGGTGCAATGAAGAACAGGGTGTAGGCCGCCGACAGCGGCAGCGAGCGCACGCCCATCGTGAACAGCGTCAACATCACGATGCCGAGCAGTCCGCGCAACACGTGGATGGGCCAGCGCACCTTGAGCACGGTGTGCCATGTGCCCCGCCAGGCGATGTAGAGCAGCACCAGCGGCAGCGCGGTGGCGCCCCGCAGGGCGGCCACCTGCAGCGCCGGGTAGCGTCCCGACAAGGTTTTGAGCACCGCGTCCATGAGCGCAAAGCAGCCCACCGCGATCAGCATGGACACGATGCTTCGCAGGTTGCTGTTGTGGCGCAGGGCGTTCATGGCGGCGGGTCGGTTGGGCAAGGCGCGCGAGTGTGCCCGCTCGCCAGTAACCCGCTGGCGCCACTGGCCATCAATCGATCTGATCCACCGTGTCCGGGTCGGGCACGTCGCCAATGGCTTCGCGCGTGGCAGCAGCCTGCTGCAGCAACCAGTCGGCGAAGGCCTTGACCTCCGGGCGGTGGTCGCTTCGCGGGGCCATCACCAGCCAGTACACCAGCGGCGAATCCATGCGCGCCTGGGGCAAGGGCTCGACCAGCGCGCCGCTGGCCAGGTTCTCGGCCACCAGCGGCAGGCGTGCCAAGGCCACGCCCTGGCCGATGATGGCCGCCTGCACGATCTGCTGCGCGTAGTTGAAGTACAGCCAGCGCTGCGGGTTCAACCGCGGTTTGGCGCCGGCCTTGCGCCCCCGCGGGGCCGGTTCCGGGCCGGCAAAGTGCTCCAGCCAGCGCTGCCAGCTCAGCCATTCGAGGTGGCGGGTGCGGTGCGCATCGCCGGCCTCGATGAGGGCGCAGCCGGCCAGGTCTTCGATGCGGTGGATCGGGTGGCTTTGCAGCAGCCAGGGGCTGGCCACCGGCGTGAGCTTTTCGCCAAACAACCGGATGGCGCCGGGCGCAACGGTTTGCGGCGCAGCGTAGCGCAGCGCCATGTCCACGTCGGCGGTGGACAGGTCGACCGCGACGTCGGTGGCATCGATGCGGATGTCGATGTCCGGGTGGTTGCGCTGGAAGGCCTCCAGCCGCGGAATCAACCACATCGACGCGAACGACGCCCAGGTCGTGATGGCCACGCTCTTGCGTCCTGCGCTCTGGCGGATCTGGCGCACGGTGCCGTCCACGCGTTCGAGCGCGCTGGCCGCCGAGCGCAACAGCATGGCCCCGGCGCTGGTGAGGTCGACCGATCGTGTGTGCCGCAGAAACAGCGAGGCGCCAACCTCGTCTTCGAGCGACTGGATCTGCCGGCTCACCGCGCTTTGCGTGAGGGAGAGTTCTTCGGCCGCGGCGCGAAAGTTCAGGTGACGGGCCACGGCCTCGAAGGCGCGCAGATGACCCATGCCTATGGGCCGGGTTCGGGGGTGTCGGGGCGTCAGGGACATGGCGGCATTGATGCGTTGGGCGAATCAATAGCTTAGCGGTGTTTCATTGGACGGCGAAGCCCGCAAAGCCGACCATTCATACCGCTCCAACACGTTTACGCAAGGAAGGTCCAGCATGAACACCCTTTCCGGATCCGCATCAACCCAGCAGCGCCGCGGGCACCTCGTCGGAGCCCATCGCGCCATCAGCCTGTACCCCGTCGAGGACAGCGAACTCTGCATCCTCAACGGCCGCGCCTGGGTCACCCTCAACCTGCCTCAGGTCCCTGGCGGCCTGGGCGACATCGTCCTGCAGACCGGCGAGAGCCTGCAGGTGCCTGCGGGCAGCCACGTCGTCATGGAACCCTGGGTCAATGGCGACGCGCTGCGCTTCGACTGGTGCCTCAGCGCCCAGGCGGTCGAGAAATCCCAGCGCTTTGCGCGCGAGGTGGCCACGCCCACGCGCGAACTGGGCAGGGCCCTTGGTCAAGTGGTGGTCGCGTTCGCGCGACTGCTGCGCGGCGTGCTGGGCTATGGCGAGTTTCTGGTGGCCGGCCGTGGCCGGGTGCTCTCGCGCTTCGAGTCGAACCAGCCCTGAGCGCGGCGCCGTGGGGTGTCAGCGGCTGGCACGCGGCGCCTTGACCCTGGTCGGCGCCTTGGTTTTGGCGCCGGGTCTGGCTTTCGGCTTGGGCGCGCGCGCCGCCAACGCCGCCTGAAGCGCCAGCCGCGCCCAGGGCGCCATCAGCGCGGGCGATTCCATCGCCTCCTCGGGGGGCGTGTGGTAGTGCAGGCTCATCGGCTTGCCCTTGGCCTCATAGACAAAGGCGCGCGCGCCGGCCGCCAGCCACTGGGGTTCGGTCTCGGCGTTGGTCTTGAGGAACAGCGTGTCCCAGGCAATGATCCCCACGTTCATGCCGTCCACCGACAGGCCCCAGCCCCCGAACATGCGCTGCGCCGCCACCGGGCCCAGGCTGGACAGGAGTTCGCGAACGTGTTCGACAAAGGGGTCGGCAGGGGTGGGCATGCGGCGATTCTGCGGGTGCGGGCAGAATCCGCCAATGGCCCGTCCCAAGTCCGCCACCCACGACCTCAAACGCGACCAGATCCTCGACGTCGCGGCCCATTGTTTCGCGCGCCAGAGCTTTCCGGCGGCCAGCATGAACGACATCGCCCAGGCCTGCGGCACCAGCAAGGCCCGTCTGTACCACTACTACGAGAGCAAGGAAGCGATCCTGTTCGACCTGCTGGACCGCTACACCCAGCGCCTGCTGGCGCTCATCGGTGAGGCAGAAGGCCGTGCCCAGCGCAAGAACCTCAGCGAACGCGAAGCGCTCAACGAACTGGTGCGCGCGTTTCTGACCGAGTACGAGACCAGCGCCACACGCCACGTCGCGCTGGTGTCGGACACCAAGTTCCTGGGCGAGGTGCAGAAAGAACTCATCCTCGACCGCCAGCGCGACGTGGTGGCCGCTTTCACGCGCTTCATCCGCCGCGCCTACCCCGAGCGGGTCACCGCGTCCAACCAGGCGGCCCTGGCCATGATGCTGTTCGGCATGATCAACTGGACCTTCACCTGGCTGCGACCCGGCGGACCCATGAGCTACAGCGGTTTTGCCGAGGAGGTGGTGGCCGTGATCGAAGGGGGATTTGCCGGCCCGAGACCCTCGGCAGTGTCGGGGCATTGATTTACGGATGTGAAACGGATTTCGTTTAAGTAAAATCCACGCTTTCCCACGGAGACCGTCCCATGAGCAAAGCCTTCGCCTCCCAGGCCGACCTGCAGGACAAGCAGATCACCTTCGAGCAACTCAGCCCCCACTGCTGGGCCTATACCGCCGAAGGCGACCCCAATTCGGGTGTGATCATCGGCGAGAAGTTCATCATGGTCAGCGATGCCACGGCCACGCCGGCCATGGCACAGGACCTGATCCAGCGCATCCGCCAGGTCAGCGACAAGCCCATCAAATATGTGTTGCTGACCCACTACCACGCGGTGCGCGTGCTGGGCGCCAGCGCCTACGTGGCCGAAGGCGCGACCGAAGTCATCGCCAGCCGCGGCACCTATGAGCTGATCGTCGAGCGTGGCGCAGCCGACATGAAGAGCGAGATGGAGCGCTTTCCGCGCCTGTTCCGCGGCGCCGACACCGTGCCCGGCCTGACCTGGCCCACCATGGTCATCGGCGACGGCAAGCCCGGCCGCCAAGGCTCGCTCACCGTCGACCTGGGCGGCGTCAAGGTCGAGATCTGGCACCCGGGCCAGGGCCACACCCGCGGCGACACCATCGCCTGGGTCGAAGACGAAAAGGTGCTCTTCAGCGGTGACCTGGTCGAGTACGAGGCCGGCGTCTACACCGGCGACGCCCAGCTCGAGGAATGGCCCGCCACGCTCGAGGCACTGCGCGCTCTCAAGGCCGAGGCCATCGTGCCCGGCCGCGGCGAAGCCATGAAGGGCAACGCCGACGTCAACAAGGCGCTGGACTACACCCAGCGCTGGGTGACCACGCTGTTCCAGGCCGGCAAGGAAGCCGCCGCTGCGGGCATGGACCTCAAGGCCGCCATGGCCCATACGCGCAAGAGCATGGACCCGGTGTTCGGCCACGTGTTCATCTACGAACACTGCCTGCCGTTCGACGTCAGCCGCGCCTACGACGAGGCCAAGGGCATCAAGAACCCGCGCGTCTGGACCGCCGAGCGCGACCAGGAGATGTGGGCGGCGCTGCAAAGCTGACCACCTTTCGACTTTGGTATCGAATCGAGGCGATGGATCGCCTCGAAATGAATTCAAAAGAATTCATTTGTTACCATCCTGGCCTCTCAAATTTCAGAGGTCGGGTCGCGGATGGTGGGTTTCTTGCGTCAGGTGTTCGCCTCGCTGCTGGCCATATGCACCATCGGACCGGGCATGGAGTGGCTCTGGGGCGTGATTGTTGGCCCTGACCTGTCGCCGCCCACGCTGTGGGCGATTACATTCACGACCATGGCGGGGGTGCTGGCACTGATGGTGCGGCATTGCGCCCACCGCCAAGGGATCCTGACCGATGAGGTGGAGCGCTGCTGCAAGGCCAAGGCGGAACTCGAGCGGCAGGTGCTGAAACTCAGGAAATCGTCCCAACGGAGGAGTCACCGATGATTCAGTTGCTGGCGCTGCATGTCCTGGTGTTCCTGGTTGCCGCGTTTGTCTTCTATCACCTGTTCCTGCGCTCGGCCCGCATGCGGGCCCGTTTCCGGCTCTACGAAGTCCGCGATCGACTGATTCTTCTGGTGGCCAGGCAGCAACTGGCCGAAGAGAGTCAGGTGTTTCGCCACTGCTATGGCCGTGTGAACGAGTTGCTGGCGGCGATGCCTGACGTGGGTGTCGACGACATCCTCGAAGTGGTGCTGTCGCGCCGCAAGAACGAGGACTTCGACCATGCCCTGATGCAAGCGCGTGCGCGCCTGGCCAGGATCTCTCAGGACGACGCCCTGACCGACGATGACGTCAAGTCGGTCGTCCGCGACTACTTCGCCGCCGTGGAGTACAGCATCCTGACCCACAGCCGCTGGATGCGCGTGTTCTTTCTCTTGTCCACCTACGCCACCCGACAGGTCGCCGAGTCGATGCTTCAGCGTCTGGCGCCCGTGCAGGCGCGCCATGTGGTCGAAGGCGCACAGGTGTTTCACGACGCAGAGCTCGGTCTGCAGCCCTGAGGCGCGCCGCTGTTCGGCACACGCCTGCCACCAAGCCGCCCTCGGGCGGCTTTTTGCTGCGCGCCGCTACGATGCGCGGTCCATGCACCCCGATCCTCTGTTCGTCGCCATGGCCGACTGGGCTGTCGTCGTGATCTTCGGCGTGGTCTACCTGGGCATGTTCCTGGGCGGTCTGCCCCGCTTGCGGCTGGACCGCTCGGGCGTGGCCTTGCTTGGCGCCATCGCGGTCATCGCGGTCTCGGGCATGGGCGTGGTCGAGGCCGCCGAGGCGGTGGACCTGCCGACCATCCTGTTGCTCTTCGCCTTCATGGTGATCTCGGCCCAGATGCGCCTGGGGGGCTTCTACGAGGCCGCGACGCGGCGCATCGGTGACTTGCCGGTGTCGGATGCCTTGCTGCTCGCGCTGGTGGTGGGCATGGCGGCGGTGCTGTCGGCGGTGTTCTCCAACGATGTGGTCTGCCTGGCCATGGCGCCGGTGGTGGCCCGCCTGTGCCTGCGTCGGGGTGCCGACCCTTTGCCCTTCCTCGTCGGCCTGGCCTGCGCGGCCAACATCGGCTCGGCCGCCACGCTCATCGGCAATCCGCAGAACATGCTCATCGGCTCGGTTCTGCGGCTCGACTTCGCCGACTACGCACGCCACGCCGTGTTGCCGGTGACCTTGAGCCTGGTGGTGTTGTGGGTGTGGCTGGTGTGTCAGCCGCGCACCGAGCACGAGCCCTTGCCTTCGAACGGTGCCGACGACGAGCCCCCGTTTGATGCGTGGCAGACCGTCAAGGGCCTGGTTGTGGCGGGGGCGCTGCTGGTGCTGTTCCTCACCCAGGATGGGCCGCACGAGGTCATGGCGCTGGTGGGCGCGGCACTGCTGCTGCTCAGCCGCCGCCTGGCCTCGGCCGAGTTCATGAAGCTGGTGGACTGGCCCTTGCTGATCCTGTTCATCGGGCTGTTCGTGGTGAACCATGCCTTCGAGCAGACCGGCCTGGCCGCCGAGGCGGTGGCGTGGCTGCAGGCGCGGGGCGTGCACCTGAGCCAGCCGGGCGCCTTGCTGGTGGTTGGCGTGACCTTGTCCAACCTGGTGTCGAACGTGCCAGCGGTGATGCTGCTGTTGCCGCACCTGCAGGGGCAACCGCAGGCCGGCGTGCTGCTGGCGCTGATCACCACCTTCGCCGGCAACCTGCTGCTGGTGGGCTCGATCGCCAACCTCATCGTCGCCGACCTGGCGCGCCGGCAAGGCGTGGTCATCGACTGGAAGCGGCACGCGCGCATCGGCGTGCCGGTGACGCTGCTGTCGCTGGGCGTGATCTGGATCTGGCTGCGCGACCTGGCCTGACCCTCGCTGACCGCCCTTGCGTCGTCAGTGCATCGACGACAGGAACTGCTGCAGCTCCGGTGTGGTTGGGTTGCCGAACAGCTGGGCCGGTGGGCCGATCTCGTGCACACGTCCCTGGTGCATGAAGATCACGCGGTCGCTCACCTTGCGCGCGAAGTTCATTTCGTGCGTGACCATCAGCAGCGTCATGCCTTCGTTGGCCAGCGACTCCACCACCTGCAGCACCTCGCCCACCAGCTCGGGGTCGAGCGCCGAGGTGATCTCGTCGCACAGCAGCACGCTGGGCTGCATGGCCAGGGCGCGCGCAATGGCCACGCGTTGCTGCTGACCACCGGAGAGCTGGTCGGGGAAGGCGTCGAACTTGTCGCCCAGGCCCACCCGCTCCAGCAACTGCCGGGCACGCGCGATGTTCTCGGCCTCGGCCGCCTTCTTCACCAGCGAGGGCGCGAGCATCACGTTGCGGCCCACGCTCAGGTGCGGAAAGAGGTTGAAGCTCTGGAAGATCATGCCCACGTGCTGGCGCAGCTCGCGCATCGCGGCCGGGTCGTTGTGGCGCAGTGGCTGGCCGTCCACCGTCAGCGTGCCGGCCTGGAACGTCTCCAGCCCGTTGATGCAACGCAGCAGCGTGCTCTTGCCCGAGCCGCTCTTGCCGATGATGGCCACGACCTCGCCGCGCTGCACGTTCAGGTCGATGCCCTTGAGCACTTCGTTGGTGCCATAGGACTTGCGCAGACCCGCGATCTGGACGATAGCCTGGCCGGTGGTGGCGCTGGCGGCGGACGGCGATTCAACGGCGGCCATGGAGTTTCCTTTCGAGCGAGCGGGCGGTCCAGCTCACGGGGAAGCACAGCGCGAAGTACATCAGCGCCACGCAGCTGTAGACGAGGAAGGGGGCGAAGGTGGCGTTGGTGATCATGGTGCCGGCCTTGGTCAGCTCGACGAAGCCGATCACCGAGGCCAGCGCCGTGCCCTTGATGACCTGCACCAGAAAGCCCACCGTGGGCGCGATGGCCATGCGACGCGCCTGCGGCAGGATCACGTAGCGCAGCTGCTCGCCAAAGTTCAGCGCCAGGCTTTGTGCGGCTTCCCATTGACCCTTGGGCACGGCCTCCACACAGCCGCGCCAGATCTCGACGAGAAAGGCGCTGGTGTAGAGCGTGAGCGCGAGGGATGCTGCCACCCAGGCCGAGGTGTCGAAGCCGAACAGCGCCAGACCGAAGTAGGCCAGGAACAACTGCATCAGCAGCGGCGTGCCCTGAAACAGTTGCACATAGCCTTTGACGAAGCCGATCGCCCCCGGCCAGCGCGCGGTGCGCGCCACCAGCAACAGCAGGCCCACGACGCCGCCGCCGATGAAGGCAATCAACGACAGCACCACCGTCCAGCGCGCAGCCAGCAGCAGGTTGCGCACGATGTCCCAGAGGGTGAAATCAACCACGGCGCCCTCCGAACAAATAGCGCGGGCCAAGCCAGTTCAACAGGCTGCGCACCGCCATCGACAACACCAGGTAGAGCGCGGTGGCGACGATGAAGGCTTCAAAAGCGCGGAAGTTGCGGCTCTGGATCAGGTTGGCGGCGAAGCTCAACTCTTCGGTGGCGATCTGCCCGCACACGGCCGAGCCCAGCATCACGATGATGATCTGGCTGGTGAGCGCGGGCCAGACCTTGCGCAGCGCGGGCGGCAGCACCACGTACACAAAGGTCTGTGCGCGCGACAGCGCCAGGCTGGCCGCCGCTTCGAACTGACCGCGCGGCGTGGCCTCCACGCCAGCGCGCACGATCTCGGCGGCGTAGGCGCCCAGGTTGATCACCATGGCGATCACCGAGGCCAGTTCGGGCGTGAGCTTTACACCCGCCGCCGGCAGGCCGAAGAACACGAAGAACAGCTGCACGATGAAAGGCGTGTTGCGGATCAGCTCCACATAGGCCGCTGCCAGCCAGCCCAGCGCCGCCGGGCCTTCGGTGCGGGCCCAGGCGCAGGCCACGCCGAGTGCGACGCCCAGCACCGCCGACACGGCGGTCAGACCGACCGTCCAGGCGATGCCCTTGAGCAGCAGCGGCCACTGCGAGAGCACCGCCATGAAGTCGAGTTCGATGCCCATGGTCGTTCAGCGTGGGGCGTTGCGCGTGGGTCGGGGCTTATTCCGGCAGCGTGCCGGCGGGACGACCGAGCCACTTCTTGGCCAGCGCGTCGAGCTCGCCGGCCTTTTTGGCGGCCAGCACGATCTCGTTGACCTTGGTGCGCAGTGCGTCCTCGCCCTTGGCCACGCCGATGTAGTTCGGGCTGTCCTTGAGCAGCAACTTGTATTCGGCGCCCAGCGCAGGGTTGCGCTTGATCATGTTGTCAGCCACCGAGACACCGGTGGCCACGAACTGCGTCTGCCC
>NZ_JAHBZK010000015.1 GCF_019635465.1 Hydrogenophaga sp. | reverse complement strand
CAAAACGACTGGATGGCAACGGCTGCCTCGCGTGCATCCCACAGGAACGCCCGTGGGTCACGACGCATAGACAGACTCGCGATGGCGGTTGATGCTGGCGGCGATGTAGGGGTTGCGCACCGCGCCGGGTTCAACAAGATCCACACCACGGCCCAGCACCTGCTCCAGAGCCGATTTGGTTTCGTACAGGCGGTGTAGGTCCGGTTGTGCGTCTGGCGCAAACTCGACCAGAAAATCCGCGTCGCTGCGTTCGGGGTCGAAGTCGTCCGCACGCGCTGCCGAGCCAAAGACTTCCAGCCGGCGTATGCCGAACCGTTGGCAAATGGCAGAGATGGCCGCTTGGTGCTGGGCAATGGCGGGATGCATGCGCGCAGTGTAGCGAGGGGCCACCACTACAACCAGACCGAGCCCCGTCCCGGGCCGGTCTGAATGGTGAACTCGGGCGAGCCACCCAGCACAAACGCGCCCAGCACCAGGCTCAACACCGCCATGAACAGGCTGGCCCACAGCGCCGTCCAGAAGCCGTTGAGCGCAAAGCCATCGACCACCCTGGCCACCAGCATCAGCACCAGCGCGTTGATGACCAGCAAGAACAGCCCGAAGGTGATGAGCGTGAGCGGCAGCGTCAGCAACACCAGCAACGGCCGCACCACCGCATTGGCCAGCCCCAGCAGCAAGGCCGACACCACCAGCGCCCCCGTGCCGCTGAAGCGCATGCCCTTGAACACATGACTGGCCACCCACATGGCCAGCGCGGTGATGGCCCAGTGGAGGAGGAAGGGGGTGAGGTTGGTGAGCATGGGATGGGTAAGGGGCGAGCAGGTGGGTGCGCGGCGGCACGGGCAGAGGGGCATTGTCGTGTGGCTGCGCGACTGTGGCGCGCCCGCCGCGATTCAACGGGCAGTGATCGCCCGAATGGCACCGTTGGCGCCCAAACCGTGCCGTTGCCAGCATTTGCCGCCATCATCGCGCCCAGGGGAAGCAAATACTTACAACTGGCATGGCCACCTTGATTCCAGCCATCGGCAGCTGCGTCTCGCGCATGACGGGCGGGGAGCGGCGCCTGGCCGAGCGCCTGGAGCACAAGCTCGACGACGACTACCTGCTCTGGTTCGACGTGCCCATCGGCCCGAAGCAGACGCACCCCGACTTTGTGGTGCTGCACCCGCGCCGCGGCCTGCTCATCCTCGAGACCAAAGACTGGCGGCTGGAGACGGTGCAACGCGCCACCCGCGAGTACTGGGAAATCGCACCCGACGGTCACGTCAAGGTGGTGACGAACCCGCTGGCCCAGGCGCGGCACTGCGCGATTCAGGTGGTCAACGCGCTGGAGCGCGACCCGCAGCTGGCGCAGGGGCCGGGCCCGCACCAGGGCAAGCTGGCCTTTCCGTGGGGCTTTGGTGTGGTTTTCACCCGCATCACGCGCCGGCAGTTCGAGAGCGCCGGCCTGGCCGAGGCCATCGAGCCGCACCTGGTCATCTGCTCGGACGAGATGACCGACACGGTGGAGGCCGAGGAATTTCAGCAGCGCCTGTGGCACATGTTCCCGCATGCGTTCGGCAACAAGGCGCTCAGCCTGCCGCAGATCGACCGCGTGCGCTGGATCATGTTCCCCGACGTGCGCGTGCCGGTGCAGGGCGCGTTGTTCAACGCGGCCGACGACGCGGCGGGCGATCTGCCATCCATCATGCGTGTGATGGACCTGCAGCAAGAGCAGCTGGCGCGCAGCCTGGGTGAAGGCCATCGCGTGATCCATGGTGTGGCCGGCTCCGGCAAGACCATGTTGCTGGGCTACCGCGCCGAGCACCTGGCCCGCGCGCAGACGGCGCACACCAAGCCGGTGCTCATCCTTTGCTACAACGAGCCGCTGGCCAAGCAGCTGGCGCAGGTGATGCGCAGCAAAGGCATTGCCGACCGCGTGCACGCGGTGCACTTTCACAAGTGGTGCCGCGACCAGCTGGTGGCCTACGGGCAAGACCTGCCGGCGCAGAACCTGCCGCGCGAACACTTCTTTGACGAGATGGTTCACCGCGTCATCCACGGCGTGGAGCGCCAGCAGATCCCCGGTGGGCAATACCTGGCCGTGCTCATTGACGAGGGCCACGACTTTGCGCCCGAGTGGTTCAAGCTCATCGTGCAGATGGTGGACCCGACCACCAACAGCCTGCTGGTGCTCTACGACGATGCGCAGAGCATTTACGAACGCACCAAGACGCGCCAGTTCAGCTTCAAGAGCGTGGGCATCCAGGCCCAGGGCCGCACCACCATCCTCAAGATCAACTACCGCAACACGCGGCAGATTCTGGAAACCGCCAGCCTCGTCGCCGCCGACCTGTTGACCGCCGAAGACAAAGACGACGACGGCGTGCCACTGCTCAAGCCCGTGAGCTGCGGCCGCGACGGCGACGCCCCGCTCATCATCCGCCTACCCACCCTGCGCGAAGAGGCGCAGCAAGTGGCCGAGTTGCTGGCAAGCGCCCACAACGAAGGCCACGCCTGGGGCGACATGGCCATCCTGTGCCGGCACTGGAACGAGATGGACATCTGCGCCAACGCCCTGCGCCAACGCCGCCTGCCGCACCAGGTGCGCAAAGGCGCCGGCACCTTCAACCCCGCCGCTGACAGTATCAAGGTCATGACCATGCATGTGAGCAAAGGCTTGGAGTTCCCCGTGGTGGCGCTGGTGGGCGTGGGGCACATGCCTGCGATCGGGGCGGACGAGCGTGAGGAGGCGCGGCTGTTTTATGTGGGGGCTACGCGGGCGACACAGCGGTTGATTGTTGGGGCAAGCGGTGGAGGGAAATTCTCCACGCGCATGTGAACTTGCTGCGCCACCTGTCTCAGTTGTCGGTTGCGACCCATCGTCACACAGCGGGGGGCAACTGTTTCAGAAAACGGCTCACGCAGTTCACCGCCTCGTCGTATGTCGGCCGGTAGCCAAGTGCGTCGATGGCGTCGAACTGCGCGCCGAGTACCGCGCGCCTTTGCTGAATCTGCGTCAGGAATGCGTCTCTGTGTCGGGTCATGTACGGCTCAGCGGTGTTGAGCGCTTTGGGTTCCCGCTCGATTACCAGCGCCAGGTCGAACAAGTCCCGCGCCGTGGCGCGGTCGCCCCGGTGCCAGAGCTTCTTGGCCACGATCTCGGCGGCCGTTTCCACCTTTACCGTGCGGCCAAGCAGCGTCCACTCGTCAAAGGGGTGCGCCGTGAGGTTGGGCGACGCCACGAAGTCGATCTCGCCTTCCGGGCGCAACAGCTTCACATAGCCCGGCCCTTCCACGTAGTCCGAAGTCACCTGCTCGGCTGCCTCGTTCAACCGGGGTGACACGAAACCCAGATACTGCGGGTCGGGCACAAAGATGTCGATGTCCTTGCTCAGCCGGTGCCCATGGCGCAGCATCAAGACCGTGCCACCGCCAAATGTCCAGAACGGATCGCTGATTCCCCTGCGGGTGATCTCGTCCACCAGCGTGAAGGTATGGGCCAGCAAGGTTTGCCAGACGCCGTCAGGCAAGTTGCCAGGTTGTTGGGAAAGGGGCATGCCGTGGGTCCGCTCAGGCCCAGGCCGCGCGCGGCGATTGCAGCGTCTGCGCCCATTGCGCCAAGTGCTTCCAGAGTACCTTGGGCGGGGTGTGGGTGCGTTCGGCCACTTCGACCACGCCTGCCACGATCAGGGGCAAGGGCGCCTCGTCCAGCAGCGTGGCCACCTGTGGCACAAGGCTTGGCGGCAGATCCCCCGCAACCAGCGCAACCGCCAGCGCGCCGGGCGACAGCGCGTTCCTGTAGCTCACACTGGCCGTCTGGCTCAGCAAGGCCAGCGCGCGCGCTTGGGGTGCCCGTGGCTGTGCGGCCAGGTCCATGCCCAGCAGGGTCAGCAGCGCCAACAGCTTGGCAGCGCCCAGGTCCACCAGAGAGCCGTTTTCCAGCTGGTTGATGGTCGCACGCGACAAACCGGCCAGCCGCGCCAGCCGTGCCTGCGAAAGGCCCAGTGCCTCCCGCCGGGCTTGCACGAGTTGACCGATGTCTGCGAGGTTCATGGCTTGGAGTGGAGCACCCGAATTAGTAGATGTCAAACATATTCGACATTTATCAGGCGCTCCGACCCCGTGCACGACAGCATCAAGGTGATGACACTGCACGTCAGCAAAGGGCTGGAGTTCCCGGTGGTGGCGCTGGTGGCGCTGGTGGGCGCCGGGCGCATGCCCGCCGAGGGCGAAGACGAGCGCGAGACGGCTCGGTTGCGATGTGCGGGGGGCACTCGGGCAACGCAGCGCCTAGTGATTGGGGCAAGTGGAAGCGGGTGGTTTGCTGCGCTGTCATAGGCAACAAAGGCAATAACAGGCCCCGATCCTGTGGGGTCTACGGCTTCAACACTTCTGTCTTGCATTGCAACTTGGAAAGTCGTACTGAAGTGGAAGATCGGTTTGAATCGGTTATGCTGAAGAATAGACGCCAAAGATCGTCGAATTTAGAGTTTTTCAGTCTTGAACTCCAGTTATGCAGCTTCTTTGGCCATTCATCGCGCCATCTAAGGCCGAACACCTTAAACAGTTCCGTGTTGATTGAGTAAATCAATGATGTGGCAATACTGGATGCTTCTTGGAATGTCTGAAAATTAATCTGGACGTGAAGGTTCTGATTAGTCCTTGGTAATTTTAGTTTAATCACATTCTTTCCGGACATTATGCCTCCAGAGTGCACGATTGCATGTCTAAGCTCGCAAAGTTGATCGAACTCTTGCAATAGTGCGTAGCAATCGCTTTTTGAATCTATTGTGACATCAAAATATCTTTTAAGAGTTTCGATAATATTGTCGGCGCTTGCAAAGGAGAATGCTTCAAATGCTCCGCGCTCAATATTTCCAGCCCGGTGCCATATAACAGATCCTAGCTTAATATCTCGCGTAGATGATTTGACCTGTGATACAGGGCATAGCTGTAGTAGTTCAGCGAAAAGATCTCTGAAGTAGTTTTCTGTGTGAGCAACTATCCCGACAAAAAGTAAGTTTGCGATTTCAGGGTTGGAGTTTAGAAGCTGCTGATCGCCCTGGAGGATAAGTGCTTCTGATTTTTGAAGAAACTCATCTATGGGAGACGTGGCTGGGATTTTCAGAATGCTTCCGTATAGTGATATATCCTGAATTTTGGTGGACGGCGCAGCCCGATTGACTGATTTCCACCATTGAACTTTAAGCGGGATATTACTCGACGAATTCTTTGGCATAGCGAGATATCCTTGTTGCCCACACCGGACCAATCATTTTTACCTTTAGAAGCTCCTTGTGTTCCTTGTCAAGTAAGACATCTTTTACCGTCTGTATTGACGACTGCGAGGTTATTGATTTGATTCGACCCGGAGTGAGCGGTAGCAGGGAAATGCTTTGCTGAACAGCAGTTTCAAAGGTCGATTTGAGAGAAAGGGGACTTCCGCAGTTGAGGCAAAATTTCGCTTCGGATGATGCTCTGGGTGTATTGCAGACTTCGCATGGAGGGAGTTGTAGCGGAAGAATTGCCGCAATATTTTTTGTTCCAAGCAGCTTTTCTGCACTTGTTCTAACGAATGCATGGGCATCGCGCCTCGAAAGACTATATGCAACGTCAGCAATCGTAAATGCCTTCTGTGAGAGTACTGCATTTGCCTCTACGAGCAAGGCGTAGTGGATATCAAATAACGCAAAGGTGCCCTTGACGCCTCTGCTTACGTTTCCACGAGGGCGGACAAGTCCCGAGTACTCAAGAAATGAGAGAAGAGTCTTCAGTTCATTTGCGAGGGGTTCTGTCAGTGCAAGTGTGACTGTTTTGGCTTTCGTTGTTTTGCTGTTGTAGTCCTTAATGGCTTGTATTGCCTGCTTTAAGAACACAAGGCCTTGATCCACAAAGCTTGAGTAGGTGGGTATTTTTGCCTTGAGGGACTTGAAGATTTGCTGACTTGTATCCCCGCACTCTGCAATGGCGCTCAGCACTGCGGATCTAGAGAATGTCTTCCTTTTGGAGCTGATGTTGTTATCGGTGTCTTCAGAGGTGGTGATTTTCCGAACCATGTTTAACATGTTTCGCGGAATGCCGAAGGCGCTTAATGCGAGGAGCTGAAATGTCGCGTCGTCTAGGGTTAAGGCGGTTGCTGTGGAGTCGCTTAATCTGCGATTTACCAAAGATCGCATGAAATTTAGATAACGAGAATCTGTCGGATCAAGCCATATGTCGACCTGTTCTGCGTCGTGTCCGACGTGAAAGGCCGACGAGAAATTCGTCACTCCTGGATAAATCGCTGCTTTGGGGGAAATGGACGGGGACTTTATCAGACGGAAGAAATCAAAGAAATCTCTCTGCTGATCAGAAGAGAATGCGTGCGCTGCATCATCAAACAAAAAGACAATTCGAACTCGTTCGCAGATGTTTAAGCACTCTTGACTATACGAATTGAATTCTGAAATTGTTATTGGGGTTTCCAGAAACTTCTTCGCGGTGTCCAGGTCCCCGGATTGGAGTGAGTCTACAATTTTCTTTGCTGTTTCAATTGATAGATCATTTATTTGGGGTTGCCTGGAGAATCCTAGGTTTTCTAGAGAGTTGGCAAGTCCAATTCCTGCGTTTAGGAATAGCCATTGATTAAACCAAAAGGTGGCGTTTCCAGAGGTCTTGTAGAGAGGCTCAAGTCTCAGGGATGTCTTGAAGTTGACGTAGGCCGGAAGAGTTTCGGCTCCGCCGGCAAAGGACATTTCATTTAATGCCTTCAGCATTAATGTTGTTTTTCCAGTGCCGCGAGGTCCTATAAGCAGTTTCGCACCGCTGGCCTTCAGTTTTCTGAGTATTTCAACTTCTTTTGGGTGCTCCACAAACCAGCTTGAGAACATAGCTGAATCGAGGTATTCAGCTTGCTCTACAAATACACTTTCGTTTTCTGCCATTGGGATCCCCAAAGTTACTTCCACGAATCCTTCAACCCCGTCACCCGGTTGAACACCGCCTTGCCGTCCACCCCGTGGTCCACGCGGTCGGCCACGAAGTAGCCGTGGCGTTCGAACTGGAACTTGTCGTCGGGTTGGGCGGTGGCCAGTGAGGGCTCCAGCCAGGCTTGCACCACCTTCAGGCTGTTGGGGTTCAGCGCTTCGATGAAATCCTTGCCGCCGGCGTCGGGGTGGGGGTCGCTGAAGAGGCGGTCGTACAGGCGCACTTCGGCGCTGATGCCGTCGGCCACGGCCACCCAGGTGATGGCGGCTTTGGCCTTGACGCTGTCGGCGCCGGGGGTGCCGCTCTTGGTGCCGGCAATCACCTTGGCCTGCACTTCGGTGACCTTGCCGTCGGCATCTTTGGCGCAGCCGGTGCATTCGATGACGTAGCCGCCTTTGAGGCGCACCACGTTGCCGGGATAGAGGCGCTTGTAGCCTTTGGGTGGCACTTCTTCAAAGTCCTCGCGCTCGATCCACACGGCATTGCCGATCTTGAAGACCCGGTCGGGCGGTGGCGTCTGGCCTTCGGCAATCGCGCTGTGGGGCAGGGCGGGCTGGGTGCAGTCTTCGGTGTGGTCGTCGCTGCCAAAGACTTCGCCCCAGTTGGTCATCACCAGCTTCACCGGGTCGAGCACGGCCATGGCGCGGTGGGCCTTGTTCTCCAGGTCTTCGCGCAGGCAGCCTTCGAGCGTGCTGTAGTCGATCCAGCTGTCGCTCTTGGTCACGCCGATGCGTTCGGCAAAGAGCTGGATGCTTTGCGGCGTGTAGCCGCGCCGGCGCAGGCCGACGATGGTGGGCATGCGCGGGTCGTCCCAGCCGCTGACCTTGTGGTCGTACACCAGCTGCGCCAGCTTGCGTTTGCTGGTGATGACGTAGGTGAGGTTCAGGCGCGCAAATTCGTACTGGCGCGGTGGCGGGGCCTTGAGCAAACCGCCTTCGCACAAACGCTCCAGCAGCCAGTCGTAGAAGGGGCGCTGGTCTTCGAACTCCAGCGTGCAGAAGCTGTGGGTGATCTGCTCCAGCGCGTCTTCAATGGGGTGGGCAAAGGTGTACATCGGGTAGATGCACCAGGTGTCGCCCGTGTGGTGGTGCGTGGCGCGGCGGATGCGGTAGATCGCCGGGTCGCGCATGTTGATGTTGGGGCTGGCCATGTCGATCTTGGCCCGCAGCACCATGCTGCCGTCTTCGTGCTCCCCGGCGCGCATTTCGCGAAAGCGCGCCAGGTTCTCGGCCGGCGTGCGGCTGCGAAACGGGCTGTCCACCCCGGGCTTGCTGAAGTCGCCGCGGTTGATGCGCATCTGCTCGGTGGTCTGCTCGTCCACGTAGGCGTGACCGGCCTGCACCAGGTACTCGGCCGCGTGGTACATGAAGTCGAAGTAATCGCTGGCCTGGTAGAGGTGGTTCACGCCACCGGCCTGCCAGCCAAAGCCCAGCCACTGCACCGCGTCGATGATGCTGTTGACGAACTCGGTGCTCTCCTTCTCGGGGTTGGTGTCGTCAAAGCGCAGGTGGCAGATGCCGCCGTAGTCGCGCGCCAGGCCAAAGTTCAGGCAGATGCTCTTGGCGTGGCCCACGTGCAGGTAGCCGTTGGGCTCGGGCGGAAAGCGGGTGCGGATCTTCGCCGGGTCGGGCTGGCCGCTGGCCTGGTGGGCGGCGTCGCCGGGGCTGCCGGCCCAGCGGCGGCTGGCGTAGGTGCCTTTGGCCAGGTCGGCTTCGATGATCTGGCGCAGGAAGTTGCTGACTTTGGCATCGCCCTCGGTGGGGGCGGGTGGGGTGGGGGAGGTCATTGGCGGATTTTAGGGACCGAGCGCCGCTGTGCCGCCCGGCCGGTGCGCTATCGTGCGCGCCGGAGGGACATGCCATGAACGAAGCACCATCACCTGCGGACGATCGGCGCGTGCAGATCGGCCGCCCGCAGCTGGACGCCGCCGTGCAGGCGGGCGACATCAGCGCCGAGCAGGCCGAGCGCCTGTGGGCGCGCTGGGCGGGTGATGCGGCCGCCGTGGTGGGCTCGCCGCGCTTCAGCTTCACCCACGTGCTGTATTACTTCGGCGGGCTCATCGCCATCGGCGCCATGACGCTGTTCATGACGCTGGGCTGGGAGCTGTTCGGCGCCTGGGGCGTGCTGCTGCTGTCGCTGGGCTACGGCGCGGGCGCCATTGCGGTGGCGCGCAACCTGCTGGGCCGTGGCCTGCCCATTCCGGCGGGCATTCTGGCCACGCTGGCGGTGTGCCTGGTGCCGCTGGCCACCTGGGCGCTGCAGACCGGGCTGGGCCTGTGGCCCGAGGGCGGGCACGATAGCTACCGCGATTACCACCGCTTCATCGACTGGCGCTGGCTCTGGCTGGAGCTGGCCACGCTGGCGGCGGCGGTGGTCATGCTGCGCTGGCTGCGCCTGCCGTTCATGGTGATGCCGGTGGCCGTGACCATCTGGTACCTGTGGATGGACCTGACCCACATGCTGATGCAGAAGGGCGGCTTCGACTGGCAGTTCACGCGCGACATGTCGCTGCTGTTCGGCATCGCCACCTGCGCGCTGGCGGTGTGGGTGGATTTGCGCTGCCGCCTGGCCACCGACCCGCGCAACCGGCAGGACTTCGCCTTCTGGCTCTACCTGTTTGGCGCGCTCATGTTCTGGGGGGGCCTGAGCCTGCGCGAGAGCGACAGCGAGCTGGCCAAGGCGGGCTACGCGCTCATCAACGTGGTGCTGGTGTTTCTGGGCGCGGCCATTTCGCGGCGCGTGTTCACCGTGCTCGGCGCCATCGGCTTCACCGGCTACCTGGCCTACCTGAGCCACAAGGTGTTTGCCGACAGCCTGCTGTTCCCCTTCGTGCTCACGCTGCTGGGCCTGGCCATCGTGGCGCTGGGCATCTGGTGGCAGCGGCGCGAGGCGCGCATCCACGCGGCATTGGCGGGCTGGCTGCCGCCGGCACTGAAGCCGCTGGCGGAAGGTTGATGGGGCGTTGAGCGTTGAGCGGGGTTGGTCGACGCCCAACGCCTAACGCAAAACTCCAACGGCCATCAACGCTCAGCGTCCCCCGCCTGCCAGCTCTTGTCGCCGTGGCGCTGGTGCTGGCGCTGCATGTCCTGCTGCATCTGCTTCTCGAACTGCTCGCGGGCTTCGCGCACGCGCTTGATGAGGTCGTCCTCGTTTTGCAGCACGCTGCGGTCAGACCGCGCAAAGCGCTCGTTGTAGCGGCGGAACTCGTCGGCGACCTGGCGCGCATGGAAGCGGTCGAAGCCCAGCGCCTCCAGCGCGGCGCGGCCGGTACGCAGCGAGCTCTCGAACAGCTCGCGCTGCACGTGGTGCACACCGGCGCCGTGCAGTTCCATGGCGTGCACGGCGTCGCGTGCGCGCACCGCCAGGCGCAGTTGCGGCCATTGCTGCCGGGCCGCGGCCACCAGCTGGTTGGCCTGGGCCGAGTCGTCGATCGCGATTACCAGCAGCTGCGCATTGGCCGCACCCGCGGCGGCCAGCAGGTCGGGCTGGGTGGCGTCGCCGAAGTACACCTGAAAGCCGAACTTGCGCGCGCTGTCCACGGTGTCGGCGTCGTGGTCGATCACGGTGGGCTTGATGCCCACGCCCAGCAGCAGGCGCGCCACGATCTGCCCGTAGCGGCCAAAGCCGGCCAGCAGCACCTGCGGGCGCTCGTCGGGGATGTCGTCTGCCGGGCGGGCGCCGGCGTCGTCGCGGGCCAGGCGGTCAAAGGCGCGCAGCAGCAGCGGCGTGACGGGCATGGACACCGCGGTGATGAGTGTGAGCAGCGCGGCCTCGTTGGCGGGCAGCACGTTCACCGCCTGCGCGGTGGCCAGGATCACGAAGGCGAATTCACCGCCCTGGGCCAGCAGCACCGCCAGCAGTGAGCGCTGCTGCCCGTGCAGGCCGGCCAGCGGCAGCACCAGCCACACACCCACCAGCTTGAGCGCGGTAATGAGCACCAGCCCGATGGCCACCTGCACGCCGTGGGTGGCCAGCAGGTCGAGCTGCATGCCCATGCCCACCGACATGAAGAACAGGCCCAGCAGCAACCCCTTGAAGGGCAGGATGTCGTTCTCCAGCGCGTGCCGGTACTCGGAGCTGGCCAACAGCACGCCGGCAATGAAGGCACCCAGCCCCATGGACAGGCCCACCGCCTGCATGAGCGCGGCCACGCCCAGCACCAGCAGCAACGCAAAGGCGGTGAACAGCTCGCGCACCGGCAGCCGCGCAATGAAGCGCATGGCCGGGTAGGCCAGGTAGCGCCCGGCCAGCACCACGCCGGCAATGGCGCCCACCTGCGACAGCGGGCGCCACCAGCCGCTGGCGTGCGCCTCGGGGCTCACCGGCGAGGGCGTGCCCAGCGTCTGGCCCAGCAGTGCCGCCAGCGCCAGCAATGGGATGGCCGCGATGTCTTCGAACAGCAGCATCGCAAAGCCCTTTTGCCCCACCGGGCGCAGCAGCAGGTTGCGCTCCTGCAGGATGGGCACCACGATGGCCGTGCTGGACAGCGACAGCGCCAGGCTGCCGATGAGCGTGGCCTGCCAGGTCCAGCCCAGCCAGAAGCCGATCGGCATGATGAGCACGGTGCAGGCCGCCATCTGCAGCGCGCCGCCGCCGAACACGGCGATGCGCATGGCCCACAGGCGGCGCGGCTCCAGGTTGAGGCCGATGAGGAACAGCATGAGCACCACGCCCAGCTCAGACACCTGCGTCACCGCCTCGGCGTCGCCCACCAGGCCCAGGCCCAGCGGCCCCACCGCCACACCAGCCAGCAGGTAACCCAGCACCGAGCCCAGACCCAGCCGCACGGCCAGGGGCACCAGCACCACGGCCAGCGCCAGCAACACGATGGCCTGGTTCATGCCGGGGCCTGCGCGGTGGGGGCTGGCCGCGGCAGTGCGGCCACGTGGCGGTCGGCCTGCGCGCCCAGTGCGGCCACGGCGGCCGCCAGCTGGTCGGGCGCAAGCTTGTGCCCGCCGTGCAGCACGTAGGGCGGCAGCCAGTGCATGCCGCAGTAGCGCGCGGTGTGTTCGATGGGCGCGACGAAGTCGGCAAAGGGGCGCATGTGCGCGCCGCCCGGCTGGTACATGGTGGCCATGCCGCCGGCGCTGGCCACCCACCAGGCTGTCTTGCCCTGCAGCGCGTCACCGCCCTTGCCGTAGGCCCAGCCGTGGGCCAGCACCAGCTCGAACCAGTGCTTGAGCAACGCGGGCACGCTGTACCAGTAGACCGGGGCGACCCAGATTACCAGCTGCGCGTGGGTCAGCGCTTCCTGCTCGCTGGCAACGTCGATGTCGAAGTCGGGGTAGCGCTCATAGAGCGAGCGCACGGCGGTGTCGGGCCGCGCGGCCAGCGCGTCCAGCAGGGCGCGGGTGGCGGTGGACTGGCGCGGCCGCGGGTGGGCGTGAATGATCAGCGTGGTCTGCATGGCGGTGGGCGGCGGCGGTGCCGCACGATATCACCGCCATGCAGCCGGCGCAGGCGATCAGCCGGGTGCGCCCGGGGTGGCCTTGGTCACCTTGACGAGGAACACCGCGGTGGTGCCGCTGACCTCGTTGCCCACCACCAGCAGCGGCTTGCCGTTGGGCGACTGCTTGGCCGGGATGAAGGTCAGGCCTTCGGGGCCGAGGTCGCCGGCGGTGGCCAGATCGGGCGGATCGCTCAGCCACTCGTCGCGGGTGTTAAGGTAGTCCAGCCGCACCGGCGCCTTGGGGTCGGTGATGTCGTAGACCAGCACGCCGCCGAAACGCTCCAGGCCGATGAAGGCCAGGGTGCGATCGCCGATGCGGCCCAGCGCCACGCCTTCGGGCTCGGGGCCTTTGGCGTCGCTGCGGCTGTCCTTGGCGTCGCCTTCGTCGTGGCCGCTGTTGAAGTAGGTGGCGCAGGGAATGTTGCGCTGTGTGCCGAGCTTGCACAGGTCGCTGGCGAAGAACTTCTCGAAGTCGGCGCCCGAGTCCCACACCAGCTTGCCCTTGTCGTCCCAGATGCTGAACGAGCGCGCGCCGTAGCTGTAGAGCTTGTCGTACATGAGGCGGTTGCCGCTCACGTCGGCCAGGCCGCTGGCATTGAACAGCATCGGCGTGCCGTCGGTGTTCTTGCGGTAGCCCTGGGTCCAGCTGATGTTGAGTCGGCCGAGCTGGTCATCCGCGCGGCAGTTGCCGGGGTTGCCCGCCACCGCACCGCAGTAGCCGAAGGTGATCGGGTCGAGCAGGCCACCGGCGGCCAGCGCGTTGAGCTGTGGCGGCAGGTCGTCGCCGGCGCGGCCGGCCCAGCCGTTCTTGTTGACCAGGTGCTTGACGCGGAACTCCTCGACGAAGCCCTTGGTGGCGTCGCCGGCCCAGTAGGCGCTGTTGTCTTCGCCCCAGGCGCGCGAGTCGCCCTCGTTGGCGGTGACGAGGTAGTCGCGGCCCTTGACCTTGTAGGTGGCAATGGCGTCGGGCTGGTACATGCCCACCACGCCCGGCCAGGTGCGGATGTTGATGGCGTTGTCGGCGTCGGAGGCGTCGAGCTCGTTGCCCTCCTGGCCGTAGTCTTTGTAGCCCAGCGGCAGGATGGCGGTGACCTTGGCGCTGGCGATGTCGATGCGCGCCAGGGCGTTGTTCTCCTGCAGGGTGGCCCAGGCGGTCTTGCCGTCTTCTTCGATGGCGATGTACTCGGGCTCGAGGTCTTGCGCCACGCTGGCGTTCGGGCCATACAGCCGCACGCCCTTGTCGCGCAGGATCGCGGCCTGCGCGTTGAAGGCGCTGAAGTCGGCCGTCTGCACCGACGGCGCCGTCGGGTTGCTCACGTCGATGACGCTGACGCTGCCTTCGGGGTCGGTCTGGTAGTCGTCGCTGGGCTCGCCCTCGTTGGCCACCAGCACGCGCTTGCCGTTGGGCGTGAAGACCAGCATGTCGGGCAGGGCGCCGACGGTGACCGAGCCCAGCAGGGCCAGGTCCTTGGCGCGGTACAGGGCCACGCGGCCCGGGTCGGTTTTCACGGGCGCCTCGATGGCGACCGCCACCAGGCCCTTGTGCACCGCCACGCTGTTGACGGTGGCGCCGGCCAGCACGGTGTTGGCGTCCACCTCGCCGACCTTGACGGGCTCGGCCGGGTCGCTCAGGTCGAGCACGTCGAGCCGGCCCGATTGGGCATTGACCACGAACACGCGCTGGGTGCCGGCGTCGTAGGCGGGGATCTCGGCCGCCGACACGCCGAACTGGCCGGTGCTGTAGCGGCCCAGGAATTCGAGTTCGATCGTGTCTTCGCCGCCTCCGCAGGCGGCCAGGGCCGCAGCGGCCACGACGGAAGCGCCCAGCCAGCGCAGCGGGCGCGATTGCAAAAGTCTCATCGGGTGTCCTTGTTCGGTTGGGAAATGTCCGCCCAAGGTTCTAGTGGCCGCGCGTGACGTGACCGTGACGGTCACATGACGGCGCCCGCCCTCACTGCCCGAAGCGAGGGCCGTCTTTGAGGAACTCGATCTCCTCGGGCGTGCTCTCGCGCCCGAGCACCGCGTTGCGGTGCGGAAAGCGCCCGAAGCGCACCACGATGTCGCGGTGCAGGCGGGCGTAGCGCAGGTGGTCGTCGAGCGTGGCGTGGTGCTCGGGGGCGGCCTGCGCGCGCAGCCGCTCGAAGCTGGCCACGCAGCGGTCCTGCAGGGGCAGCGATTCGGCGTGCGTGAACGGCATGCAGAGAAACACCCGGCCCACCAGCGGCAAGACCTCGTCGACGCGCGCATCCTGCGCGGCGGCGGCCACCTGCTGGGCGCGCGCGTCGCCGGCAAATGCGCGGGCCTGGCGCCGGTACAGGTTGCGCGGCAGCTGGTCCAGCAGCAGCACCAGGGCCAGCGTGCCCAGGGGGGTGGCGGTCCAGTCGCCCAGACCGCCGGCAATGGCCTCGTCCACCAGGGCGCCAAAGCGCGCGCGCAGCTCGGCGTCGTGCTCGGGTGTGGCATTGAACCAGTGGTCCGGAATCTGGCTGGGCCAGCCGATGGCCAGGCCGTCGGCGCACCAGGTGTCGAGCAGGGCCCGGGCGTCGGGGGGCAGGGTGGGCGCGGAGGGCATGAAGGGCATGAGGGGCATGGAAGGGGTCATGGGCGTCGTTTACGTGTTGCAACAGGTTTGACTGTGCATGCGGATCAGGCGATACACAGCGGGCATTCAATGGCGAGACGGCAGCATGCCGCACCACGGAGACCCACGATGCAAACCGCCCGAATCCCCCACCCCGCAACCCTGGCCAAAGGCCTGGGCGTGCTCGCCCTGGCTGCCAGCGCCTGGGCATTGTCCGGCACCGCCACCCAGGCCCACGCCCGCGACGACATCCAATGGTCCATCGGCGTCAATACCCCGGGCGTGAGCGTGGGCGTGTCCAACGCCCCGACCGTGGTCTACGGCTACCCGCACTACGGCTACCCCGTCTACAGCGCCCCGCCCGCGGTGGTGTACTCCCGCCCCGTGGTCGTCTACCCGCGGCCGGTGGTGGTGCAGAGCTACCCCGTGTACGTGGGCCCGCGCTGGGAAGGGCGCCGGCACGGCCATCGCCACGGGCATCGGCACGGTGGGCGGGGTTGGGACGATTGATGCGCCAGACCTCGCTTTGACAACCGGAACGGCCCGCGCGACGGGTCGTTTTGCTGTCTGCGTGGGCGAACGCGAGCTCACATCGCCCGAAACCGGTCTGCGTAGAGGCGGCTCACGCCGAACGATTCGCTCAGGCCTTTGAGGCTTAGGCGCCATTTGCCGGCTTCGTCGCGGGTGACGCGGTCGATGGCGTCGGCGCGCACCACGGTGCCGCGGTGGATCTGCCAGAACACCTCGGGGTCGAGTTGGGGCAGCAGGTCTTTGAGCGGGGTACGGATGAGGAATTCGCGCTCGGTGGTGAGCACGCGCAGGTATTTGTCGGCGGCTTCGATGGCGAGCACGTCGTCGATGGCGATGCGCTGCACGCTGTTGCCGACACTGGCCATGAGGTGGCGCAGAAGGGGTGTGGGTGCATGTGTTGGTGGCTGTGCGGCGGCATTGGCAAGCAAGGCACGCAGGCCGGCCCAGTCGGGCTCGGCGCTGGCGTTGCCGATGGCCTGCTGGCGCGCGGCCAGTGCGTCCTGCACGCGTTGCACGGTGCGCGCCAGGCGCTCGGACTGCACGGGCTTGAGCAGGTAATCCACCGCCTGGGCCTCGAAGGCCTGCACGGCGAAGGCGTCGTAGGCGGTGACGAACACCAGCACCGGCAGCGGCGTGTTGCCGGGCCAGTCGTGGGCGATCTCGGCGGCGGCCTCAAGCCCGCTGAGCGCGGGCATGCGGATGTCGAAGAACAGCACCTCGGGTTGCAGGGCCAGGGTCTGCTCGACGGCGCTGGCGCCGTCGCCCACGGTGGCGAGCACGCGCAATTGCGGCCAGGTGCGCACCAGTTCGGCTTGCAGCGCCTGCGCCAGCAGGGGCTCGTCTTCGGCGATGAGGGCGGTGGCGTTCATGCGGGGTGGGTGGCGCCGGGTGCGGACGACGCATTGGGGGCAGGCACGGTGTTGGATAGGGGCAGGTGCAGCGTGGCCGCGGTGCCCTGGCCCGGCGCGCTGCGCCAGTCCAGCCGGGCGGCGTCGCCGTACACGGTGTGCAGGCGTTCGCGCACCTGCGTGAGGCCGAAGCCGCCGTCCGCGTTTCGATCGGTGCCCACGCCGTTGTCGCTGATGGTGAGGCGCAGGCCGTTGGTGTCGGCGTGGGTGCCGGCGTCGGTGTCGGCGGCGGCCTCGATGCGCACCTCGCCGCCCGCGGCGCTGGGCTCCAGCCCATGGCGGATGGCGTTTTCCACCAGCGGTTGCAGCAGCAGGGGTGGCACGGCTTGATCGGCCAGTGCGTCGGGCAGCGACAGGTGCACCCGCAGGCGCGGGCCCATGCGCACCGCCATGAGCTGCAGGTAGTCGTCCAGCCGCGCGAATTCGTCGCGCAGCGTGTGGCGGCGCTGGTGCGCGTCGGTGCGCGAGGCGGCCAGCGTGGCGCGCAGAAAGCCATTGAGGCGGTCGAGCATGGCGATGGCGCGCGGTGGGTCGGCGGCAATGAGCGCGCGCAGGTTGGCCAGCGTGTTGAACAGCATGTGCGGCTCCAGCTGCGACTCCAGCAGCCGCAAGCGCGCCTCGCTGGCCTGACGCTGGGCTTCCTCGCTGGCCAGGCGCGCTTGCGCCAGCAGCTCGCGGGTGGTGAAGAAGTACGCGCCCACGCCACCGGCCACCAGCGACATCAGCAAGAGCACCAGCGTGCTGCGCGGCAGGTTGGCCAGCCCGAGCAGCAGCGGGCGTTGCAGCAAGGCGTTGGCCAGCATGTTGCCCAGCAGGTACCCCCCGAGCACGCTGAGCACCACCAGCACCGACAGGCGTTTGGCCCCTGGCCAGCCGCGTTCGCCGGCAAACAGGTAGCGGCCGAGATCGATGCCGATCCAGATGAGCCCGCCGATGCAGTGCGCGTAGACCAGGTTGACCAGGAAGCGCTCGTGCGTGCCCAGGGTGATGGCGCCCGCGATGAGGGTGTTGACGATCAGCACGGGCACCGCGTGGCGGCGCAGTGCGACGGAGAGGGGCATGGGCATGGGCGCAGTATGCAGGCAGGCAGGTTGTGCGTTGGGCGTTGGGCGTTGGGCGGGAGGATGCCGTGAGCGTGGTCGCTCAACGCTCAACCCCCAACGCAAAACGGCCCTCAGGCCTGCGGTCAGTGGAGATGGCGCTGCGCCTGCAGGCGGGCGCGTTCGTCGGCCATCCAGCGCGCGGTGAGGCCACCGCCGCCCAGGCCGACCCACACGCCCAGTCCGTGCAAGGCCAGACCCAGGCCCCAGCCCAGTGCGGGGTAGATGGCCCAGGTCTGGCCCTTGGCCATGGCCAGCGCGGCCAGGCCGAGGTTGACAGCCAGGTACACCAGGGCGTGCATGAACCAGCCCATGCGCATGCCGACGCGGCGGCGGGCGATGCGGTCGAGGTCGGCGTCGGTGGATTGGGGGGAGAGGTGGTGGGTTTTCATGGTTGTGGTTCCTTGGGGGTGGTTTTCAGGGTGGGGGATGGGGCGGCGTCAGGCCAGGCCCAGCCATTGGCCCAGCACCAGCTGACCCAGGTAGCGGTCGGGCATGAGCGTGAAGCTGCCGGCCACCAGGCAGCCGCCGATGTACAGCGCCAGCATGGAGCGCTGGTGGGCCTGGATGCGGCCTTTGGCCAGGTACCAGAACGCGATCGCCAGCGTGCCCAGGGTGATGGGCACCAGTAGATGGATGGGGGTGTAGCCCGCCAGGTTGGGCAGCTTGAAGTCGCGGATGAAGACTGCCGAGACGGAGGTGACCAGCATCAACGTGACCCAGGCGTAGCCGGCCGCTCGGTGCAACCGCGTGCGCACATGGCCACGGCGGCGCGCCCACAGGGCGATGGGGCCGATCACCGTGGCGGCGAGCGCGGCACTCAAATGGATGGCGATGAGTGGGGTGAGTTGCATGGCGGGCTCCGGTGGGGGGTCTGGGGTGGGCGTTGTGTGTTTTGCGTTGGGCGAACTGTCGGCTTGCCGGGGCGGCGACGCCATTGGCTTGGGACGGAACCGCGCATGGGTGGCGCGAATCGACATCGACGCGCCGTGAAATGCAGCCTCGCTTCCCTGTTGGAAGCGCTGCGGGCTTTACCAAACCGATACCTGAGCAGCACGGCACAGACGCAGCCCATTCCTACAATCAGGGCCTGTTTTCACCACTTTTCCGAGATGCGTTGCGAATCAAAACGGCCATGCGCAAGACGCGAAACGCAGACGGGCCGGTGGCCCGGCGAGGCTTCGCAACGCGGCGCATGGTCGTTTTGGCTGCAACCCGGAGGGAACGGGGTCAAAACAGCGCCACTCTTCGTTGCACTCCTAGGCCAGGCAGCCAGCCTGGCCGTCGTCCCGCGCCTTGATTGGCGCTGTTTTGACCCCGTTCGCACTCGGAAGAGTGGTGAGAACAGGCCCTAGCCACATGAAAAAGACGCTCTCGATCGCAGCCGTGGTGCTGCTGGCCCTGGCCGCAGGTGGCTGGTGGTGGACGCACCGGGGCAGCGCCGATGCCGCCACTTACCGCACGGCCGCCATTGAGCGCGGCGCGCTGCAGGCCAGCGTGTCGGCCAGCGGCACGGTCAATCCGGTGACGCAGGTGTCGGTGGGCAGCCAGGTGTCGGGGCAGATCAAGGCCATCAACGTCGACTTCAACAGCGAGGTCAAGGCCGGCCAGCTCATCGCCGAGATCGACCCGCAGAGCTTCGAGTACCGCGTGAACTCGGCGCAGGCTGACCTCGACGCGGCCGAGGCGGCGGTGGCGATCGCCGTGGCCAACGCCGCCTCCAGCCGAGCCAACGTATCGCGCGCGCAGACCGACCTGGCCGAAGCGCGTCGGGCCCACGAGCGCAACCTGAGCCTGGTAGCGCAGGCCTTCATTGCGCAAAGCGAGGCCGACCGCACGCGCGCCGCGCAGGCCTCGGCCGAGGAGGCGCTCAAGGCCGCGCAGGCGCTGGCCGGCGTGAGCGAGGCGCAGATCCAGAGCGCGCGCGCCAACGTGGCGCAACGCCGTGCCGCATTGGCCCAGGCCAAGGTGGACCTTTCGCGCACGCGCATCACCTCGCCGGTGGACGGCATCGTCATCAAGCGCGCCGTCGAGCAAGGCCAGACGGTGGCCGCCAGCCTGCAGGCGCCCGAGCTGTTCGTGATCGCGCGCAACCTGTCGGACATGCAGGTGGACACCAGCATCGACGAAGCCGATGTGGGCCGCATCCGTGCCGGGCAGAAGGCCACCTTCACCGTCGACGCCTTCCCCGGCCGCAGCTTCAGCGGCGAGGTGCGCCAGGTGCGCAAGGCCGCGACCAATGTGTCCAACGTCATCACCTACGTGGCGGTGGTCAATTTCGACAACGACGACGGCCGTCTGCTGCCCGGCATGACGGCCAACGTGCGTGTGGTGACCGAGCAGCGCGAGAACGTGCTCAAGGTGCCCAACGCCGCGCTGCGCGTGCGCATTGCCGGGGTTGAGCCGGCCGCCAAGGCACCGACGGATGGGTCGGCGCCGGCCACCGCCACCGCTGCGGGCGCGCAGACGCAGGCGCAGACGAAGCAGGCCGCGGCGGCCCGCGCCCCCGCGGCATCGGGTGGCGCGGGCGGCGGTGGCCGCGCAGGCGTCACCCGCGGGCGCCTGTACCTGCTGGGTGCCGACGGCAAGCCGGTGGCTTTCAACGTGGGCGTGGGCGTGAGCGACGGCAGCTTCACCGAGGTGCTGGTGCGCCCGGGCTCGCCGGCGGCCGAGGCGGTCAAGGAAGGTGCGCAGGTGATCACCGCGGCCACGGGTGGGGCGACCACCGGCGCGCCGGGCGGACGCCCGAGCGGCCCGCGCATGCCGTTCTGAGGCCGGCGCCATGGCCCTGATTGAAGCGCGTGCGCTGACCAAGACCTACGCCATGGGCGACGAGGCGGTGCATGCGCTCGCTGGCGTCTCGCTCGACATCGAGGCTGGTGACTTCATTGCCATCATGGGTGCTTCGGGTTCGGGCAAGAGCACGCTCATGAACATTCTGGGGTGCCTGGACCGGCCCGACAGCGGCCACTACCAGCTGGCCGGCGAAGCGGTCGAATCGCTCGACGGCGACGCGCTGGCGCGGGTGCGCAACCGGCGCATCGGCTTCGTGTTCCAGCAGTTCAACCTGTTGCCGCGCACCAGCGCGCTCGAGAACGTGGAGCTGCCGATGGTCTATGCCGGCGTGCCCACCGCCGAACGCCAGCGCCGCGCGCGCGCCGCGCTGGAGCGCGTGGGCCTGGGCCAGCGCGTGGCGCACACGCCGGCCGAGCTGTCCGGCGGTCAGCAGCAGCGGGTGGCCATTGCGCGCGCGCTGGTGAACGAACCTTCACTGATCCTGGCCGACGAGCCCACCGGCGCGCTCGATTCGCACACCAGCGAAGAGGTGATGCGCCTGCTGGCCGAACTCAACGCCCAGGGCATCACCGTGGTGCTGGTGACGCACGAGCCCGACGTGGCGGCCTGGGCCAAACGTCGGTTGACCTTTCGCGACGGGCAGGTGGTGGAGGACGTGCGGCAGACGCCCAGCCACACTGCGCAATCTCCAGCGGAGGCCGCATGAACACGCTGGCCGCCATTCGCAGCGCCTGGCGCGCGCTCACCGCCAACGCGCTGCGCAGCGTGCTCACCATGCTGGGCATCATCATCGGCGTGGCCGCGGTCATCACCATGATCGCCATCGGCGCCGGCGCCACCCAGCGCGTGCAGGACCAGATGCGTGCACTGGGCTCCAACATCATCCTGGTCACGCCGGGCAGCGTCACCTCGGGCGGTGTGCGCCTGGGCGCACAGGCCGGGCAGGGGCTGAGCGAGGACGACGCCACCGCCATCGCGCTCGAGATTCCCGAGGTGCAGGTGGCCGCGCCCAGCTCGCGCTCCAGCGGGCAGATCGTGGGCGGCGGCAGCAACTGGGCGACGCAGATCTTCGGCACCACCAACGACTACCTCATCGCGCGCGACTGGCCGATCGCCAGTGGCCGTGGTTTCGAGGCGGCCGAGGTGCAGGGCTCGGCCAAGGTGGCGTTGATCGGTCAGACGGTGGCGCGCGAATTGTTCGGCGACGCCGATCCGATCGACCAGGTGATCCGCGTGCGCACGGTGCCGGTCACGGTGGTCGGTTTGCTCGATCGCAAGGGCCAGAACAGCTTCGGACAGGACCAGGACGACGTGGTGATGCTGCCCATCTCCACCTTTCGCAACCGCATTCAGGGCGGTGGCGGTGGGCGCTTGAAGCGCATCGGCGCCATCAGCGTGAAGGTGGCCGACGGTCAGAACATGAGCAACGCCGAGCAGGGCATCAAGGACCTGCTGCGCCAGCGCATGCGGGTGCAACCAGGCGCCGACGACCCCTTCACCGTGCGCAACCTGACCGAGATCCTGCAGGCGCAGGAGGCGTCGAGCCGCATCATGACGCTGCTGCTGTCGGCCGTGGCCGGCGTCAGCCTGGTGGTGGGGGGCATCGGCATCATGAACATCATGCTGGTGAGCGTGACCGAACGCACCCGCGAGATCGGCCTGCGCATGGCGGTGGGCGCACGCGGCAAGGACATCCTGGCCCAGTTCCTGATCGAGGCGGTCACGCTCAGCCTGATCGGTGGCGCGATTGGCGTGGTGCTGGGCGCGCTGGCCACCTGGGCCACGGCGCAGTTCGCTGGCTGGCAGGTGAGCATGACGCTCAACTCCATCGGGTTGGCGGCCGGCTTCTCGGCCCTGGTGGGCATCTTCTTCGGCTTCTACCCGGCGCGCCGCGCCTCGCGCCTGCTGCCCATCCAGGCTTTGCGGCACGAGTGAGGATGACCAATGCCATCGCCGCGGTGCGGCGCTGATGACAGATGACTTCGCTGCTGCGCAGCGTGGATGACCAATGACGGAGACACACCCGTCATGGCGCAGCGCAGCTGCGCAGTCATCAAGCCGCAGCGCGGCGATGTCATTCGTCATGCCGCCCACCCACCCGTGCCCAGTTAGGATGCCGGACTTGCCAGCCAACACCCACGTTTCATGGACATCGCATTGCTGATCAAGGCCGCCCTGATGGGGGTGGTCGAAGGCCTGACCGAGTTTCTGCCGATTTCATCCACCGGCCACCTCATCCTCGCGGGGGCGCTGCTCGGTCTCAACGACGAAAAGGCCAAGGTGTTCGAGGTGGTGATCCAGACCGGCGCCATCTTCGCGATCGTGGCGGTCTACGCCCAGCGCCTGCTCGCCACACTCAAGGGCCTGCCCACCGGCGACCTGGTGGCGCGCCGGTTCACGGTCAATGTGCTGGTCGGGTTCTTCCCGGCGGCGTTGCTGGGCTTTCTGTTCATTGGCGCCATCAAGAGCGTGCTCTTCAACCCGCTGGTGGTGGCCACCAGCTTTATCCTGGGCGGGCTGGTGATCCTGTGGGCGGAACGCCGGCAAACGCGGGTGACCGAACACACGGTGCAGGCGGTCGATGACATCCGCTGGCCCGACGCGCTCAAGGTCGGGCTGATCCAGTGCCTGGCGTTGGTGCCGGGCGTGAGCCGCTCGGGCGCGACCATCATCGGCGGCATGCTGGTGGGCTTCAATCGGCGCGCGGCGACGGAGTTCAGCTTCTTCCTGGCCCTGCCGGTGCTGGTGGGGGCGGCGGTGTACGACCTCTACAAGCACCGCGCGCTGTTGTCGGCGGATGACCTGCCGTTTTTCGCGGTGGGCTTGGTGGTGTCGTGGCTGGCGGCCTGGGTCTGCGTGCGTTGGCTGCTGCGCTTCGTGGCCTCGCACACCTTTGTGGCCTTTGCCTGGTACCGCATAGCGTTCGGCGTGCTGGTGCTGGTCACCGCGCACTTCGGCTGGATTGCCTGGACCGACTGATCTGCCGGCGCCTGGCCAATTGCCTCAGCGCTTGCGTCAACCTTCGAGGTAGCGCTCACCCGACGGTTGCAGTGTGAAGGTGAAGGTGGCGCCCTGGCCAGTCTGCGCCTGCGCCTGCATCCAGCCTCCGTGGCGCACCACGATGCGCCGGGCCGTGGCCAGGCCGATGCCCAGCCCCTTGAACTCGTTGGGCATGTGCAGGCGCTGAAACGGCTGGAACAGCTTGCTGGCGCGTGCCATGTCAAAGCCGGCGCCGTTGTCGCTCACCGAAAACTCGCGCACGCCGTTGTGCCAGCGGCCGCTCACACGGATGCGCGCCTGGGCCGTCTGGCCGGTGTACTTCCAGGCGTTGTGCAGCAGGTTCTGCAGCAAGGCCTCCACCAGCGCGCCGTCGGCCATGGCCAGCAAGCCGGGCTCGACTTCCCATTGCACGTTGCGTTCGGGTTCGCTGGCGGCAAGCTCGCGCAACTGGCGCGTGGCCATGCGGCTGAGATCGACTGGCTCGCGCTGCAGCTCGCCGCGCGCCATCTGCGACAGGTGCAGCAGGCCGTCGATGAGCTCGCCCATCTTCTTGCTCGCTTCGCGAATGCGCTCCAGGTGCTTGCGGCTTTCGGTGTCGAGTTCGGGGTTGTCTTCTTCCAGCGCCTGGGCAAAGCCGTTGATGATGCGCAGCGGTGAGCGCAGGTCGTGCGCCACGGCGTACGAGTAGCTTTCGAGCTCGTCGTAGGCGGCCTTGAGTTCCTGGGTTCGCTCCTGGATGCGCTGCTCCAGCGAGGCATTGAGTTCGTGGATGTGCAGCTCGTTGAGCTTGCGCTCGGTGATGTCGAGCACACAGCCGAGGCCTGAGCGCACCTTGCCACGCTCGTCGCGCTCGAACTCGCCACGCACCTGGTACCAGCGCCAATCGTCACCCGACATGCGCAGGCGGTACTCGATGTTGTAGGGCGCGCCGTCGCGGAAGGTGGCGCCCCAGTTGGCCTTCACGTACTCGAGGTCGTCGGGGTGGGTGCGGTCGAGCATCTCCTGGTCGGTGAATCGCTGGGCCGGCAGCGACAGCACCTCGTCGGAGTTGCTCAAGGTGGTGAAGGTGCGCGTTGGCGCGTCGTAGAGCCAGCTGGCCATGCCGGCGAGCTCCTGCGCCTGGAACAACAGGCGTTCGGTGGTGCGCAGCTGCTCTTCCATGCGCTTGCGCTGTGAGATGTCCTGCACCACGACCACCAGGTAGTCGGGGGCGCCTTCGGCGGTGCGCATCATCGACACCGACAGCACCACCCAGATGGTGTGGCCCTGGCGATGGATGTAGCGCTTCTCGATGGTGTAGCTGTCGCCTTCGCCGCGGATCAGCGTGGCCAGGTGGTCGAGGTCGAGTTGCAGGTCCTCGGGATGGGTAAATCTGCGCCAGTCGCTGTCTTGCAGCTCGGTGCGGCTGTAGCCGATGAGGTCGCAGTACTTCTGGTTGATGCGGATCCAGGTGCCGTCGACGCGGGTGTGCGCCATGCCGGTGGCGCTGTGCTCGAAGGTGTCGAGCATCTGCTGGTGGCTGCGCTGCGCCAGGTTCATCGATTCGCGCAGCATGCGGTATTGCCGCTGCATGAGGGCAATGGCGCCCACCACCACCACCTGGGTCAGCAAGTGCCACAGGTTGAGCCAGAAGGCCTCGACCGGGTTGTCGAACGCCAGGCTGAAGTACGGCTTGACCAGCAGGAAGTTGATGAACAGCATGCCCAGCAACGTGCTGAACATGCCCACGCGAAAGCCGCCGTAGAGCGCGCACACCGCCGCCGCCAGCGACAGCGTGATGAAGCGCCCGCCCGATTCCGCCGGCGCCAGTGCCACGCGCATCCAGGCCAGCAGGGCGGTGACCAGCGCCGCCACCAGCAGGCGCTGCCACATGGGGCGGCGCGAAGGCTCCCAGGACGCCAGCCGCACGCGCCACCAGCTCAGTGGCGTGTGGGCGGTGGGGGTGGGTGGCGATGCGCTCACGGCGTCGAGGGTACACCTGCGGCGTTCGCCTGCCGTCCCCGGGAAAACGCCCGGTCGATTCGGCTCACTTGGGGGTGAGGGCGCTCAGCAGCTCGTCGATGGCGGCGGCGGTTTCCTGCGGACGTTCCATGGGGAACAGATGGCTGCCCTCGATGAGCCGAAGGCGCTCGGGGTGCGCCTTGCCCACCAGCCGGTGCGTCATGGTCATGCCGACCTGCTGCATCTCTTGCGAGCGGGTGCCACCCAGGAAGGCGACCGGGCATTGCAGCGGGTGGCGGCGCAGCAGGCGGTCGAGGTTGTGCGGCAGGGTGTTGTAGATGGCGGTCTCGACATCGCGCGAGAAGCTGAGCACGCGCTGGCGACCCTGCGGCGTGTCCTCGTCGTGCATGGCGTGGTCCACGTAGTCGCGCAGGCATTGCGGGTCCCAGTGGGCGAAGGCGCGTTTGTGCTGCAGGTGCGCCAGTGCGGCGGCGGCGTCGGGCCAGCGGTCCCGGCGGCGCTGACTCACGCGACCCGGCGAGACGGCACCAACCAACTGCGTGCGCTTGATGAGTTCGAGCGTTCGCGCGCGCCATCCGCCCAACACCGGCGAGTCGATCAGCAGCACGCCGAGCACACGCTGTCCACCCAGCACCGGATGGCGCGCCGCGCACATCAGGCTGAGGAAGCCGCCCAGGGAGTGCCCCACCAAGTAGGCGGGTTGCCCCGCGCGGGCCATCTCGGCATCGGCGAAGTCGGCCAGCTGCTGCACCAGGTGCGGCCAGTTGCTGGTGACCGGGTAGCGCGGGTCGTGGCCAAACCTGTCCACCGCCCGCACGGTGTGCCCGCGCGCGCGCAGCGAGCGGAACAGGCTCTGGTAGGTGGCCGCCGGGAAGCTGTTGGCGTGCGAGAAAAGAATCATGTTCGTTCGGCGTTGTGCGTCGGGCGTTCAGCGAGGGGGCGTTCACGCCCAACGCCCAACGCCCAACGCAGAACGCTCAACCTCAGATCAGTTTCTCGCGCGAGTTGGTGATCTTCTTCAGCGGGCGACTGCGCTCGCTCTCGCACAGCAGCGGCACTTCGGTCGCCTCGCCCTCCCAGGACGGGTCTTCGATGCCGTCGAAGACTTCGCGCAGCTTCTGGCCCCAGGAGTTGCGCACCATCAGGAAGTAGGGGTTGTTCTCGTCGATGCAGACGATCCGGTCGGTCTTGAGGGTGTCGGCCTCATAGACCACCATGTCCAGCGGCAGGCCCACCGACAGGTTGGACTTGAGCGTGGAGTCCATGGACACCAGTGCGCACTTGGCGGCTTCGTCCAGCGGGGTGTCGGGGGTGATCACGCGGTCGAGCACCGGCTTGCCGTACTTGGATTCGCCCACCTGGAAGAACGGCGTCTCGGCCGTGGCTTCGATGAAGTTGCCGGCGGCATAGACCTGGAACAGGCGCATGCCTTCGCCGCGGATCTGGCCGCCGAAGATCATGGAGACGTTGAACTCCACGCCAGCGCGCTTGAGCGATTCGCCGTCGCGCTGCCAGACGTGGCGCACCGCCGAGCCCAGCACGCGGGCGGCATCGAACATGCTGCGCGCGTTCCAGATGTTGATGGGGTCACCGCCTTCGTGGTCTTCGATCTGCTCGACCTGCAGGATCTCGCGCACCGACTGCGCCACGCTCAGGTTGCCCGCCGAGAGCAGGCACATGAAACGATCGCCCGGCTTCTCGTAGACGATCATCTTGCGGAAGGTGCTGATCTGGTCGAGGCCCGCGTTGGTGCGCGAGTCGGACAGGAACACCATGCCGGCCTTGAGTTTGACGGCGACGCAGTAAGTCATGGGGGTGGGGCGCGGGGCGTTGGGCGTTGTGGGTTGGGCGTTCGGCGCGGGGGTGAAACCGCCTTGGGGCGCTATTGGGCCATCTTTTTGAGCTGGTAGAGCTGGTCGAGTGCGTCGCGTGGCGTCAGCGCATCGGGATCCAGGGCCGCGAGGGCCGCCACGAGAGGGTGGGCCTCGGGTGCCTCGGCCACGGGCGGCGGCGCAAACAGGTCGACCTGGGTCTGTTGCTCGGCGCTGTGCGCCTCCAGCGCCGACAGGGTGTGGCGCGCGTGCTGCACCACCGCGGCGGGCACGCCCGCCAGCCGGGCCACCTGAATGCCGTAGCTGCGGCTGGCCGGGCCGGGTTCGATCTGGTGCAGGAACACGATGCCCTTGCTACCGCCCTCGGTGGCGCTTACGTGCACGTTCATGGCGGCGTGGTGCGTGGCCGGGAACTCGGTCAGCTCGAAGTAGTGCGTGGCAAACAGCGTGAAGCAGCGCACCTTGTCGTGCAGGTGGGCGGCAATGCCGCTGGCCAGGGCCAGGCCGTCGAAGGTGGACGTGCCGCGGCCAATCTCGTCCATGAGCACCAGGCTTTGCGGCGTGGCGGTGTGCAGGATCTGTGCGGCTTCGGTCATCTCGACCATGAAGGTCGATTGCGCATTGGCGAGGTCGTCGGCCGCGCCGATGCGGGTGTGGATGGCGTCGAGCGGGCCCAGGCGACAGGCCTGCGCCGGCACATGGCTGCCCATGCTGGCCAGCAGGGCGATCACCGCCACCTGGCGCATGTAGGTGCTCTTGCCGCCCATGTTGGGGCCGGTGATGACCTGCATGCGCGCCTTGCTGCCCAGCACCGTGTCGTTGGCGATGAAAGCGCCGCTGCTGGTCTCGGCCAGCCGTGCCTCGACCACCGGGTGGCGACCGCCGCGAATCTCGATGCCGGGCTCGCTGGTGAACGTCGGCTCGCACCAGCCCAGCGTGAGCGAACGCTCGGTGAGCGCGCACAGGGCGTCGAGCGCGGCCAGCGCGCGGGCCAATCGCGTGAGCGGGTCGATGAAGGCCTGCAGTTCGTCGAGCAGGCGCTCGTAGAGCCATTTCTCGCGCGCCAGGGCACGCTCTTGCGCCGACAGGGCCTTGTCCTCGAAGGCCTTGAGCTCGGGTGTGATGAAGCGCTCGGCGTTCTTGAGCGTCTGGCGGCGTTTGTAGTCGTCGGGCACGCGGTCGAGCTGGCCTTGCGTGACCTCGATGTAGAAGCCGTGCACCTTGTTGAACTGCACGCGCAGGTTGGCGATGCCGGTGCGGGCTCGCTCGCGGGCTTCCAGCTCGATCAGGAAGGCGTCGCTGTGGTTCTGGATGCCGCGCAGCTCGTCGAGCTCGGCGTCGAAGCCGTCGGCCATGACACCGCCGTCGCGCACCAGCGCGGCGGGTTCGGGCAGCAGGGCGCGTTGCAGCAGGTCGGCGCAGCCGGCGGGCGGTTGCAGGGCCTGGGCGATGTGACCCAGCAAGGCCTGTTCGGCGAGGGGTGTCAGCCCGTTGGCCAGCGCCTGCGCGCGCCCCAGCGTCTGGCCCAGGCCGACCAGCTCGCGCGGTTTGACCTGGCGCAGCGCGGTGCGGGCGGTGATGCGCTCGACGTCGCTGCAGCCCTTGAGTTGCGCCCGCAGCGCCTGCCAGGGCCCGCTGCGCAGCGCGCCGATGGCGGCCAGCCGGGCGCGGGCCTCGCTGCGATCGCGCTGCGGCTCCAGCAGCCATTGGCGCAGCGCACGGCTGCCCATGCCGCTGGCGCAGGTGTCCAGCAGCGAGAACAGGGTGGGGCTGGGATCGCCGCGCAGGGTCTGCACGAGTTCGAGGTTGCGCCGCGTGGTGGGCGGCAGGTCGATGCGCTCGTCGGCGCGCGCCACCTGCAGGCTGCGCACATGGGCCAGCGCGCGGCCCTGGGTGTGCTCGGCGTAGGCGAGCAGGGCGCCGGCCGCTGCATGGGCGGCGCCCATGCCCTCGGCGCCCCAGGCGGCCAGGCTGGCGGCCTGCAACTGCTCAAGCAACTTGCGCTCGCCCACGGTGGCGTCAAAGGCCCAGGCGGGGCGCAGCACGGCCACCAGCTTGCTGCCGGCAGCACCCGACTGCGTGGACAAGGCCTGCACGCGCTGCTCGAAGGCCGGCGTGGCGTCGGCGCTGTAGAGCAGCTCGCCCGGCGCGATGCGCGCCACCCAGTCGGCCAGCTCGTCGCTGGCGCACTCGGCAAGAAAGACGATGCCCTGCGTGAGCGACAACCACGCCAGGCCGCAACCGGTGCGCGCGCCGGCGTGCACCGCCATCAGCAGCGATTCGCTCTTGTCGGGCAGCAGCTCGGCATCGGTCAGTGTGCCGGGGGTGACCACGCGCACCACCTTGCGCTCCACCGGGCCCTTGCTGGCGCCCACCTCGCCCACCTGCTCGCAGATGGCCACCGATTCGCCGAGCTTGATGAGCCGGGCCAGATAGGTGTCCACCGAATGAAACGGCACGCCGGCCATGACCACCGGTTGCCCGGCCGACTGACCGCGCTGGGTCAGCGTGATGTCGAGCAGGCGCGCGGCTTTTTCGGCGTCGGCGTAGAACAGCTCGTAGAAGTCCCCCATGCGGTAGAAGACGAGCGTGTCGGGGTACCCGGCCTTGATGGCGAGGTACTGCGCCATCATGGGTGTGTGGGCGTCCAGCGGGGCGGTCACGGTGGGCAGCAAGGGTGCGGGCGGGCCCCGCAACAGGGGCACGCTTGGGTCGACGACGGCGCCCCGAGAGGCGCAACAAAAACAGCCAGCGACTGTAGCCGATCGACCCGGCTCAGCCGCCTTGTTGCTGGCGTCCGCGCGCCTGCACCTGCTCGCGCCGCGCGGCCAGTTCGTCGGCGCTCAGGCGCGCGGTCCAGGCCCGGTTGCGCTCGCGCTCCAGGGCCAGTGCCTCGCCCAGTGGCAGGCGGTGGCCGTCGTCGATGAGGCGTTTGTAGGTGACCAGCATGGCGCCGTCGGCGCTGGCGATGTCGGTGGCCAGCGCAAGTGCGGCTGGCAGCAGCGCCTCGGGCTCGACCACCCGGTTGACCAGGCCCCAGCGCTCGGCGGTGGCCGCATCCACGAAGTTGCCCGACATCGACATCTCCATGGCGCGCGAGCGGCCGATGAGGCGGCTGAGTTTTTGCGACAGCCCCCAGCCCGGCACGATGCCGATGCGCGCGTGGGTGTCGGCCACTCGCGCCTGGCTGCTGGCGATGAGGATGTCGCAGGCCAGGGCGAGCTCCAGGCCGCCGGTGATGGCCACGCCGTTGAGCGCGCCGATCACCGGTTGCGGCATGGCGTGCAAGGCCATCACCGGGTCGTTGTGGGGGCCGCTGGGCGGCATGCCGCCTTGCCCGAGTTCCTTCAGGTCCAGGCCGGCGCAAAAACCCTTGCCGGCGCCGGTCAGCACCACGGCACGCACGCTGGTGTCTTGGGCGACCGTCTGCAGGGCTTGCACCAGGGCTTCGCGCAGCGCCACCGACAGCGCGTTGAGCGCGGCCGGCCGGTTGAGGGTGATCAGGGCCACGCCCTCGTGCGGGCGTTCTAGGGTGACCAGTTCGGTGGCGTTCATGGCGCTTCGTTCGCTGATGGATCGTCAGCGGCGCATTGTGCGCAGGACACCGCCGGGTGTCCGTTCCTGCGCGACACCCCTGTTGGGGCCGGGGTGCTCAGTCCTGCGCGAGCAGGCGATCGCGCAGGCGCTGCCGCAGCGCTGGGCTCAGACCCATGGGGCCGGCCAGGTAGGCATCGATGCCGCCGAATTCTTCGTCGATGCAGCGCCAGGCGGTGTGCAGAAACGCGGGTTGCACCTGCCACAGCACTTCCAGCACCTCGGGCGGCGCCGGTTCTTCCACGCGCGCGTCGCGGCGGTAGAGGCGGTTGGTGAGCAGGTAGTCGGCCATGACGTCGTCGCGGTGCACGCCCAGCGCGCCCAGCAGCAGGGCCGCCGTCATGCCGGTGCGGTCTTTGCCGGCGGTGCAGTGAAAGACCAGCGCGGCGCGCTGCTCGGCGATGCGGGTGAGCACCTGGCCGAACACGGCGCCGTGCAGGCGCACGAAGTCGCGGTAGGTCTCGCACATCAGCTCGACCGCTTCGGCGCGGCCCAGGCCATGGGCGCTGGCCATGCGATCGCGCACACGGCGCAACACGGTGGGCTCGATGCCCAGGTGCTCCACCAGCACGCCGGGCAGCCGGTTGGGCAGTGCGCGCCGCTCGGCCTCGCCCCGCAGGTCCACGCAATGGGTCACGTCCAGGTCGGTCAGGCGCTGCAGGTCGGCCGAGCTCAGGCGGCCCAGGTGGTCGGAGCGGTAGACCAGGCCCCGGCGCACCGTCAGGCCGTCGTGGCCAGCGTGTCCGCCCAGGTCTCGGAAGTTGGATGCGCCCTCGAGCGAGACGGCGAGTTCGGTGCAAGCGGTCGTCATGGGGTGGGGGGTATCAAGCGAGGGCGCATTGTGCGCCGGTTTTCGCTGCAGTGCAGCATGCTCGCGACACCCCCTGTCGGACAGCTCAGCCAGCGTGAATTGCTTGGTGTAAGTCGAAATGGTGCATCAGTTCGCGCAACACCAACAGCAGCGCGGCCGCCCGACGCCCGGTGGGCAGGCCGACCAGCGCCTGGGGCTGGCCCAGTGCGCCGCTGGCCAGGCGCTGAAACAGGGTTTCGACCGTTTCGCGGTCGAGCGACTGACCCATTGGCAGGGTCGCCATGAGTTCGGCGACGCCAGGGTCGTCGCTCACCAGGGTGTGGCGCCCGCTGGCCCAGGTGGCCAGGCGGGTCAGCTCGTCTTCCACGTGATCGATGGCGTGTTCCAGCTCAACCGGGCGCGGCAGGTCGGCGCGGAAATGGCGCTCGGCGATGCGCTGCGGGGACAGCGCCACGGCCTCGGTCTGCCAGCCGCCTTGCCCATCGTCGCGGACCAGCCAGGCGTTGGCGTCTGCGACGTGAAAACCCAGCGCAGACCGACCGTCGACGGCGGCGTCTCGCAAAGCCCGTGCGAGGGTCGCTGGCACGGCGATGGCGCTTGGGGCGTTCATGGCGGCAGCCTACGCCGGGACTTGCGCGGGCGCGGTGCCGCCGGGCAGGTGGCGTTGCACGGCGGCCAGCGCGCGCAGGTCGATGCTGTGGCCCATGCCGTCGACGATGTCCAGTGACGCGGGCGATTGCAGCGCGGCCAGTGCGTCGCGTGCGTCGCGCGCGCACTGCACGGGCATCACCGGATCGGCGCTGCCATGCACCAGGTGCACGCGGGTGTCTCCCAGGGGGCGCTGGGGCGGCTGGGCAAAGCGCCCGGCGATGGCCGTTACCGAGTGCGCCAGGCCCGGTGCGTGCTGTGTGGATTCGAGCGCCATGATCGCGCCCTGCGAGAAGCCGATCAGGTCGGTGGCCTCGGGGCCCACGCCGCAACTGGCCTGCCAGTCGCGCACGGCCTGCACGAACAGCGGCATGGCCGCGGCCACGCGGGCGGGCCGGTTGGCCTCGGTGACCTCGCGCACCGAGAACCACTGCCAGCCTTGGCCCAGATCGCTGGCGAAGGGCGCGCGCAGGCTGGCCACCAGCGTATTCGGCCTTGATCTGGCCAGCGCCTGACCCAGGGGGACCAGGTGGTGCGGTTGGGCGCCCACGCCGTGAAACAGCAACAGCAGGCGGGCCGGACTGGCCAGCCGATGGATCATTACGGCGTTCTGGATGACGTCTGGCATGGGTACCTCAGGCGCTGGCCGCCGGGGCGAACAGGAATGCGTCCATCGCCAGCACGCCGTAGGTGATGCCGCCGTCGATGAGCGAGCCCGTGACGCCAACACCGGCTGCGCCCGCCGCCACCATCAACGGCAGCAGGTGCTCGGTGGTGGGGTGAGCGCGCCGCGCATGGGGCGCCTGGGCCATGGTGGCTTGCAGGCGGGTGCTGTCGCCGGCACCCACGACCTGGCGTACCCAGGCCGCGAACTCGGTGGCATAGGCCTCGCCTTCACTCTGGCCGGCCCGCACTTCGTACAGGTTGTGGGTGAGGCTGCCGGAGCCCACGATCAGCACGCCTTGCTCGCGCAGTGGCGCCAGTGCCTGGCCAAAGCGGAAGGCACCCGCTTCGTCCAGCCCGGCTGGCAGCGAGACCTGGAACACCGGCACGTCGGCATCGGGGTACAGGTAGAGCAGCGGCACCCAGGCGCCGTGGTCCAGGCCGCGGGCTTCGTCGCCCACCACCGGCCAGCCGGCGTCGTGCAGCAGTTGCAGGGTCTGTTGCGCCAGCTCGGCATGGCCGGCGGCGGGGTACTGGATCTCGTAGAGCGGCTGGGGAAAACCGCCGAAATCGTGAATCGTGGCGGGTTGCTCGCTCAAACCGACGCGCACGCCGCGCGACATCCAGTGCGGCGACACCACCAGCACTGCGCGCGGGCGCGGCAAGCTGCGGCCCAGCGCCTGCAGCTGCGGGCCGGCCAAGCCGGGTTCCATGGCGAAGGTGGGGGCGCCGTGCGAAACAAAGAGGGTGGGCATGCGGTTCATGAGGGGCTCCGTTGGGCGCATTGCGGCCCGTGTGGACCCGGCAGCGCGCGATGAAGTCACTGTAGGAGTTGCGGAACAAGAGATAAATCGGGTTCAATGCAACTTACTGTTCCGATATGTGAGACAAATGGACCGATTCGATGCCATGCGGGTGCTGGTGGCGGTGGTGGATGCGGGCAGCTTCGTGAAAGCCGCCGACGCGCTGGGCATGTCCAAGGCGGCGGTGTCGCGCCACGTGGCCGACCTCGAGGCGCACCTGGGCGTGCGGCTGTTGCACCGGACGACACGCCGCCTGTCGCTCACGCCGGAGGGAGAGCTCTACCACCTGCGGTGCCTGGAGGTGCTGGCGCGGGTGGACGAAGCCGAAGCCGAAATCACCTCGCGCAGCGGCGAGGTCAGCGGCGTACTGCGCATCAACGCGCCCTTCACCTTCGGCCTGCTGCACCTCGCACCGCTTTGGATGGAGTTCATGGCCTTGCACCCCAAGGTGACGCTGGACGTGACCCTGGCCGACCGGATGGTGGACCTGGTAGAGGAGGGCTTCGATCTGGCAGTGCGCATCGCGCGCTTGCCCGACTCCAGCCTCATCAGCCGCCAGCTCAGCCGCACGCGCGTCGTGCTGTGTGCCTCACCTGAATACCTTCACCGCCACGGCACGCCCTCGCATCCGGCCGAGCTGGCGCGCCACAGCGTGATCAGCTACAGCCTGTTTTCCATGGGCGAGCACTGGGTGTTCGATGGCCCGGAAGGGCCGGTGGGCGTGAAGGTGAACCCGCGGCTGCGCAGCAACAACGGCGATACATGCCGCCTGGCCGCGCTGCGCCATCAGGGCATCGTGCTGCAGCCGTCGTTTCTGGTCGGGCCCGACATTCAGGCCGGGCGCCTGGTGGAGATCCTGCCCGAGTACCGTTCCGTCGAACTGGGCATCTACGCGGTCTACCCCTCGCGCAAGTTCGTGGCGCCCAAGGTGCGGGTGCTGATCGACTTTCTGGCCGAGGCGTTCGCGATGCAGAGCTGGGGGGCGCGCGCCGCCTGAGCCCGCAAGGCGCGTGGCACACCTGAGCGCGTCGCTGTCACCGGCCCTCTTTGGCCGAGCCGCTGAGCGCGGCCGCCAGCTCGATGACTTCGCCGGTGATGGCCTCCTGGCGCCACTGGCGCTCCTCGGCACGCAGCCCTTGCACCATGCGTTGCACGTTCTCGCTGGCGGCGGCCATGGTGCGCAGGCGGGCCAGCTGTTCGGCCGCGTGCCCGTGCAGCACGGCGCGCGTGAGCTGTGCGGCGACGTATTCGACCAGCAGGTCGTCAATCAGGCGCGCCGGCTCCACATTGAGCCGCGGTGCCTTGGTCGGTGGGCGATCGTCGGGTGCGGGTTGTGGCGTCAGGTTTCGGCGGCGGATCAACAGGTTTTCGCCTTCGTTGGAAACCGCCAGTTCGCTGCCGATGATTTCCACCGCATCCAGCGGTTCGCTGGCGAGCGCCCGGGCCAGGGCGGTGTGCAGTCGATCGCCCAGCGTGGACGCCGCGTCGGCATGCGCCACCATGGGCGCAAACCACTGGGGTGTGCAACCGCGGGCGTGTGCCAGCCGGCGCAACTGCGATCCGACCATCAGCACGCGGCCGCCGGTGGCTTCACCGGCCGCGTCCAGCACCCGCTCGCTCAAGCCGCCGTTGAAGCCCTGCTCGGCGCCGATCAGCACGGTCAGCGTCACCCTGGGCGCGGCTGCACCCGGCGCGCGCGCGGGCGCTGGCGGCAGCAGCGCACGGGCCTGGCCCATGGCGGCCGTCACCGTGCGGGTGTAGTCGTCGATGCCGGCGATGAGGGTGCGGGCTTGCTGCAGCCGGGCCGCGGCCACGCCCCGCATGGCGTTGGCCAGATCGCCGAACGCGGTGACCGTGCCCAGGCGGTGGTGCAGGTCTTGCGCGCTGGCGTCCATGGCTCAGGCCTTGATCAGTCGGGCCACGCTTTGCAGCAAGGCCTGGCGCTGGTCCGCGTCGATGTGCTCGCGCGTCGCCAGGCGCGCGCTGAGCTCGGGGTCTGCGCGCAGCGCCTCACGCAGGCCGCCCAGGCTGTCTTTGACCTGGGCGGGTTCGAGCGGGTCGAGCACGCCGCCCTGCAAGGCCAGCAGCAAGGCCATCTGCAGGGCGACCGTCTCCGGTGCCAGGCGTGGCTGGGCCAGCACCGCGCGAATGCGGCGACCACGCGCGATGCGGGCCTTGACGTGCTCGTCCAGTTCGGTGCCGAAGCGTGTGAAGGCTTCGAGCTCCAGGAACTGCGCGTAGTCCAGCCGCAGCGAACTGACCACCTCGCGCATCAACGGCGCCTGGGTCTTGGCGCCGACGCGGCTCACGCTCAGGCCGGTGTCGATGGCCGGCAGTTGCCCGAGGTGGAACTGCTTGGTGTCGAGCACGATCTGGCCGTCGGTGATCGAGATCAGGTTGGTCGGGATGTAGGCCGACAGGTTGCCGGCTTCGGTACGGGCAATCGGCAATGCCGTGAGCGAGCCGCCGCCGCGCGCCGGCGACAGGCGCGCGGCGCGTTCCAGCAACTGTGCATGCACGTGGAAGATGTCGCCAGGGTAGGCCTCGCGCCCCGGGGGCTGGCGCATGAGCAGGGCCAGCTCGCGGTGCGTGGACGCGTGCAGGCTGAGGTCGTCGACCACGATCAGCGCATGGCCGCCCCGGTCTCGAAAATGCTCGGCCATCGAAAAGCCGGCAAAGGGCGCCAGCCATTGCAGACCCGGCGCGTCGGCACCGGTGGCCACCACCACGATGCAGCGCTGCAGCACCTGCGCATCGCGCAAGGCCTTGACGACCGCCGACACCGCTTCGGACTTCTGCCCGACGGCCACGTAGACGCCCACGATGTCGCTGTCGCGCTGCGCAATGAGCGCATCGATCGCGATCGAGGTCTTGCCCGTGCCGCGGTCGCCGATGATCAGCTCGCGCTGGCCGCGCCCCAGCGGAAACAGCGCGTCCAGCGCCAGCGTGCCGGTGTGCACCGGCTCATGCACCGCGGCGCGGTCCAGGATGCTCGGGGCCGGGCGGTGCGCGGGCAGGCGTTCGGGTGTGACCAGTGGCGGTCCGCCGTCGAGCACGCGGCCCAGGGGGTCGACCACGCGCCCCAGCAGTGCATTGCCCACGGGCACGCGCACCACGTCGCCGGAACGCGCCACCGCTTGCCCGACCTCGATCGCACGGTGGTCGTCCAGCAGCACACAGTGCGCGCTGTCCTCGTCGAGGGCGGCCACGTAGCCCTGCCGCCCGCCGGGAAAGTGCACCAGCTCGTTCAATCGCACGTCGGGCAGACCCGACACCTGCGCGATGCCATCGGCCGCAGCGCGCACCCGGCCCCGCTGCACCAGTCGGGGCCCGATGGGCAGACCGGCCACGCGCGCCAGGCCGCGCTCGCGCCAGGCCTGTGCGTCGAGCAAGGGCATCTCTTGTGGGGTCATGGCGAAGGTGGTGATTGCAGTGCGGCTTTCGCGCTCGCCAGCGCATCGGCCCAGTGGTTGGCCACCACGGCGTGATCGAAGCGCAGCTCCACGCCCCTGATCAGGGCCGCATCAACGGCGAAACTCAACGTCAGTTCGGGCGAGACCAGTTCGCGCAGCGCCTCGCTGGCCTGCCGCTGGGCCGCGGCGTCCAGCGGGTGGGCGCTGACCAGCTGGGCCGACGGTGGTTTGTCTGCGTCCAGCCAGGCGCGTCGCTGTGCGGCCGCTGCTTGCCGGACCTGCGCCAGCGCAGCCTCCAGAAACCCCGCGTCGCCTCCCTCGGGGGCCTGGCTCAGCAAACGCGTGGCGAGCGTCTGCGCTACCTGCGCCGCCTCATCGGACAGGTGGGTTGCGGCGTCGCGGCGCGCCGCGGCGATGTCGTGTTGCGCGTCGTCCATGGCGGCCTGTGCGGCCTGTTGCGCGCGCTGCGCAGCGGCGTCGCGTTCGCGCGCCGCTTCGGCCCGTGCTTCGCTCAGCACCGCCTGGCGCGATGCCTCGAGCGCCGCCTGGCTGTCGCTGAGTGTCTGCTGACGCGCGTCGGCGGCGGCTTGCGTGGCCTGTGCCTGGGCCATCGCGTCGGCCACCTGACGGCGGCGCTCGTCGATCAGCCGCAGCAGCGGGCGATAGAACAACCAGCGCAGCAGCGCGAGCAGAACCAGCAGGTTGATCAACTGCAGCAACAGGGTCCAGCCATCGATCTGCACGCCTTGGGTCCTCAGCGAATGAACGGGTTGGCAAACAGCAGCAGCAAGGCCACCACGAGACAGTAGATGGCCGTGGTCTCGATCATGGCCAGGCCCACGAACAGGGTGCGCGAAATGGTGCTGGCGGCCTCGGGCTGGCGGGCGAGCGCGTCCATGGCGGCGGCCACCGAGCGGCCCTCGCCCAGGGCCGGGCCGAGCGCGCCGAAGGCGACGGCGAAGACGGCGCCGGCAATGCTGACGATCTGGATCCAGGGGATGTCCATGGGCTTGCTCCTTGGGATGTGGGGTGTCGGAAAGTGATGGGTGGCGTCAGGCGGTGCCATCGCCGGCGGCGGCGGCGATGAACACCATCGCCAGCACGGTGAAGATGTAGGCCTGTATGAAGCCGGTGAGCAGCTCCAGCGCCATGAACGGGATCGGCACCAGCAGGCCCGCCAGGCCCAGCACCACGGCGGTGATGAACATGCCGCTCATGATGTTGCCGAACAGGCGCACCGTCATCGAGACGACGCGGGTCACGGCCTCCAGCAGGTTCAGCGGCAGCACCAGCACATTGGGTTGGGCATAGGTCTTGAGGTAGCCCCACAGGCCATGGCGGTGCAGCCCGGAGACCAGCACCGCGGCAAACACCAGCAGCGCCAGCGCCAGATCGGTTTCGAGCGCGCCCGTGGGCGGCTCCACACCGGGCACGAATCCGCTCAGGTTGGCGCCGAGGATGAACACGAAGATCGTGCCCAGCAGTGGCAGAAACGGCGCGGGGTCGATCTTCATCGTCGAGCGCATCTCGTCGGCGAGCGTGCTCACCAGCAGCTCGGCGCCGGCTTGCAGGCGCCCGGGCGACCACAGCGACAGGCGCCGGGTGGCGCTCCAGCCCAACAGGGCCAGCAGCGCCATGACGCACCAGGTGATCACCACCGGGCGGGTGATGGGCACCGGCCCGAGTTGCCACACGACCTCCAGGTGGAAGGGGTTTCGGGTCATGGGGTCACATCCTTGCGCACCTGGCCCACGAGGAACTGGCGCGCGAGCAGCACACCCAGCGCGAACGCGATCAGCGCACCAGCACCACTGGTCACCGCCCACCACATGGCAGCGCCCATGGCGGCAATGCGCGCCAGGTGCACCAGTGCCAGCAGCCACCACGTGCGGGTGTTGCGCTCGATCAGGCGGTGCACCAGCCAGCGCAGCGAGCCGAAGTACGCCGCACCGGCCAGTCCGCCGGCGCCGGCATGGCCGATCAGGGTCCACCAGTCGTTCATCGTCAGGCCCATCGTCATCGTGTGTGTACCCAGTGCCATGCGCTCCAGCAACCCAGGGCCAGGCCGACGAGCAACAGCGCCGCCGTGAACGTCAGGCCGGTGTGCCAGAGCCGGTCCAGCCAACGCCCCAGCGCAATGCCGCCCAGTGCGGGCAGCACGATCATCCAGCCAAGCACCCCCACCGCGGCCAGTTGCCGCATCAGCGAGGGTTCGCCCTCGCGCCGGCTGAGCTCGGCGCGCTCTCGGTGCCCGCTGATCTGGCGCGCCAACTCGTCTTCGCTGCTCATGGCAGTGTCCCCAGGTCGGTGTGCGCAGTGACTGCGCTGCGCCGCAGGGGGCGCATGAGTTCACGCAGGGCGCGCAGCTCCAGTTGCCGTGTCTCGCGCTGCGCTTCGTCCTGCGCGAGCTGGCGCGAATGCAGCCGCGCGATCACCGTTTGCTCCAGCAACTGGAGGTCGTCGCCGGCAATGGCTTCGCGGGTGGCCACGTGGATGTCGTTGCCCTGGCGCATCGCCAGCACGCCGCCGCGCACCGCGCAGTGGTGCCATTGATCGCTTTGGTCGCGCCAGCTCACAACGCCCACGGTCAACACCGCGAGCAGATCCTCGTGCCCGGGCCACAGGCCGAAGCCGCCGCTGGCGTCGCTGGCGCGCACCGAGCGAATGCCCTGCGCGTCGATGGCCACGGCGCCAGGGTCGGCGATGCGCAGATGGATGTCTCGCGCCTGAGGCCAGGGGGGTGAACCGCTCATGCCTTGTCCACCCGTGCGCGGGCTTCGTCCAGTGTGCCGACCATGAAGAGCGCGCTCTCCGGCCAGGTGTCGCATGCGCCGTCCAGGATCGCCTGGCAGCCATCGAGGGTCTGAGCGCGCGCCACCCGGCGCCCGGGATTGCCGGTGAAGGCCTGCGTGACGGCAAAAGGCTGGGTCAGGAAGCGCTGCAGTTTGCGCGCGCGGTCCACGAGGCGGCGGTCGTCGACCGACAGCTCTTCGACACCCAGCAGCGCAATCACGTCCTGCAGTTCCCGGTAGCGGGCGATGGTCTCGCGCACCGCACGCGCCAGGTCGACGTGGCGCTGACCGACCACCTGCGCATCGAGCAGGACCGATTGCGACGCGAGCGGATCGACCGCGGGGTACATGCCTTCGGCGGCGAGCGCGCGCGAGAGCATGACGCGGCTGTCGATGTGCGTGGCCAGCGCGGTCACCGCAGGGTCGGTGAAGTCGTCGGCCGGTACGTACACCGCCTCGATGGCGGTGAGCGAGGCGTGCTCGCCGCAGGCGATGCGCTCCTGCACCGCCGCGACCTCGCTGGCCAGGGTGGGCTGATAGCCCACACGCGACGGCAGGCGACCCAGCAGGCCCGACACCTCGGCGCCGGCCTGCACGAAGCGAAATACGTTGTCCATGAGGAGCAGCACATTGCGGCGCGCCTCGTCGCGGAAGTACTCGGCGATGGTCAGCGCGGCCAGCGGCGTGCGCCAGCGTGCGCCCGAGGGTTCGTTCATCTGCCCGAAGACGAGCACGCTGTGGTCGATCATCCCGGAGTCGCGCATGTCCTGCAGCAGCTCCTGCCCTTCGCGGCTGCGCTCGCCCACACCCGCGAACACCGACAAGCCCTGGTAGGTGCTGGCCATCACCTGGATGAGCTCCATCACCAGCACGGTCTTGCCGACCCCTGCGCCGCCGAACATGGCCGCCTTGCTGCCCATGGCCAGGGGCGCGAGCAGGTCGATCACCTTGATGCCGGTCTCGAACACCTCGACGGCGGCACGGCGGCGCTGCATCGGCAAGGGTGCCTGGTGAATCGCTCGCCAGGGCGTGTCCGCCGGCAGCGCCGGGCCACCGTCGCCGGGTTGGCCCACCACGTCGATCAGGCGGCCCAGCAAGCCCTCGCCGACCGGCACCGTGAGCGCATCGCCGCTGTCCACCACGGGCGTGGCGCGGGCCAGGCCGTAGGTCTCTTGCAGTGCCACGGTGCGCACGGTGCGCTCGTCCAGCTGGGCCTGAACCTCCAGCATCAGCGGGCCGGCCTGATCCCACTGCACCTGCAGTGCCTGCGTCACGGGGGGCAGGGCGCCGGCATCGAATCGCACGTCCACCACCCCACCGTGCACCGCCACCACGCGGCCGGTGGCTGGGTGGGTGGTGGTGGCGGGCGTCGATGCGGGCGTGGGCATGCGGGGCGTCGGGCGGGTTGGTCAGGCGGGTCGGTCAGGCGGTGATGTGAAAGCCGTTGTCGGCGAAGGTGACCGACCCTGTCAATGGGGCACCGGCGTCGCTGGCCAGAAATGCGGCGATGCGGCCGATGGCGGGCAGGTCGGTGAGTTGGTGGCCGGGGGTGCGCGCCCTGACGCTGTCGATGAGTTCGTCGAAGTGGGCAATGCCCGACGCCGCACGCGTGTTCACCGGTCCGGCGGACAGCGCATGCACGTGCACACGGCGGGGCGCCAGCTCCACCGCCAGCGAGCGCACGCTGGCCTCCAGGGCGGCCTTGACCGGCCCCATGAGGTTGTAGTGGTCGACCACGTGCTCGGCGCCGTAGTAGCTCACGGTCATCAACGCGCCACCGTCGCTCATCAGCGGCAGGGCCAGCCGGGCGGCGCGAATGAAGGAGTGGCAGGACACGTCCATGGCCAGCGCAAAGCCCTCGGCCGAGCTGTCGATGAGGGGCGCGTGCAGATCGTCGCGCGGGGCGAAGGCGATCGAGTGCAGCACGAAGTCGAGCCGCCCCCAGGTGCGCGCGACCTGCTCGAACACCGCTTCGAGCTGGCCGGGCACGCTCACGTCGCAGGCCAGCATGAGGTCGGCGCCCAGGGCCTCACCAAGCGGGCGCACATGGGGCTCGGCCTTGTCGTTGAGCCAGGTCAGCGCAAGGCGGGCGCCGGCGTCCACGAAGGCTTGTGCGCAACCGAAGGCGATGCTGTGCTCGTTGGCGATGCCGATCACCAGGCCGCGTCGCCCGTCGAGATCGATGGGGGAACTCATGCACTGGCCTCCAGCAGATGCAGCATGTCGTCGACGATGGTGCGCTCCTCGTCGGTGGCCAGCACGTAGGCGCGCAGCCGGCTGTCGCGGCTGGAGATGCAGGGCCCGTGGCGCTGGTTGGCCGCGTCGTCGAGCGTAAGACCCATCCAGGTCAGGCGCTCGGCGATCATGGCCCGCAGGGCGGCGTCGTGCTCGCCGATGCCGGCGGTGAACACCAGCGCATCGAGCCCGCCCAGCGAGGCGGCCAGGCGCGCGACTTCGCCGGCACAGCGCATGGCAAAGATCGTCAAGGCCTCGCGCGCCGCCGGGGCCGGGCTGGCGTGCAGGTCGCGCACGTCGGCGCTCACGCCCGACAGACCGAGCAGGCCGCTGCGGTGGTACAGCAGATCCTCGACCTGCTGCACCGTGAGCCCCTGCGCCTGCAGCAGGTGCAGCACCACGCCAGCGTCGAGCGCGCCGCAGCGCGTGCCCATGGGCACGCCGTCGAGGGTGGAAAAGCCCATGCTGGAGTCGACGCTGCGACCGTCCAGCATGGCGCACAGGCTGGCGCCGCTGCCCAGGTGCAGGGCCACCACGCGGCCACTGGCGTCGGCTGGGGCAAAAGCAGCCAGGGCACGCGCGATGTAGGCATACGACAGACCGTGAAAGCCGTAGCGGCGCACGCCCGCGTTGTGCCAGTGTTCGGGCAGGGCGAAGCGGCGCACGGCATCGGCCTGTGTGCCGTGGAACGCGGTGTCGAAGGACGCCGTCTGCGGCAGGTCGGGCCGCAGCGCCTGCACGGCGCGGATCAGGCGCACGCTGTGCGCCTGGTGCAAGGGCGCCAGGGGCGTGAGTGCCTCGATCGCGTCCAGGGTTGTGGCATCGATGGCCACCGGCCCGTGAAAGTGCAGGCCGCCATGCACCACCCGGTGGCCGACCGCCCCGAGTTCGCCCAGGGCGTGGTGCGATTCCAGCTCGGCCAGCAGGGCATCGGTGACTTCGTGCAGGGACTCGGTCACGGGCGCATTCAGCGTCAGCGCGTGCGCCTCGCCGTGGAGTTGAAGGCGCAGCACCAGCGGCGTGCGATGAAGGTCCAGCGCACCGCGACCCACTTCGTGCGCCGCCTGATCGCGCACCTCGTACAGCGCCAGCTTGATGGACGATGAGCCTGCATTGAGTGTGAGCAGCAGCATCGGCGTCACCGCGATGGGCCGAGCACGCCGCGCCTGGCCGACACCAGGCGGGCCAGTGCCACCGAAGCCAGCCGCACGCGAACGGAGTCGGCGCGGCTGGTGAGGATAATCGGCACCCGCGCGCCCACCGCCAGCCCGGCGGCATCGGCGTCGCTGAGGTAGATGAGCTGCTTGGCCAGCATGTTGCCGGACTCGAGGTCGGGCACGAGCAGGATGTCCGCCTGACCCGCCACCGGCGATTCGATGCCCTTGGTGCGGGCAGCGGCCAGGCTCACCGCGTTGTCAAAGGCCAGCGGGCCATCGACCTGCGCACCCGTGATCTGACCCCGGGTCGCCATGACGGTCAGTGCGGCGGCGTCCAGCGTGGCCGGCATGGCGGCGTTGACCGTCTCGACCGCGGCCAGCACCGCCACCCGGGGCGTCTCCAGGCCCATGGCGTGCATCAGGTCGACCGCGTTCTGGCAGATGTCGCGCTTGTGCGCCAGGGTGGGTGCGATGTTGATGGCGGCGTCGGTGACCAGCAAGGGCTTGGGGTAGCTGGGCACGTCCATGGCGTACACGTGGCTGATGCGACGTTCGGTGTGCAGCCCCGAGCCAGGCGCGACGATGGCGCCGAGCAGCTCGTCGGTGTGCAGGCTGCCTTTCATCAGGGCGCTCACGCGCCCCTTGACCGCCAGTTCAACCGCCCGCGCGGCGGCCGCGTGGCTGTGCTCGACCGCTTCGATGTCGATGCCGGCCAGCGAGATGCCGGCCGCGTCTGCCACGGCGCGCAGCCGCGCCTCGGGCCCGACCAGCACCGGGTCGAGCAGGCCCTGCTCGCGCGCTTCCATAGCCGCCTGCAGCGCCTGCGCCGAGCAGGGGTGCACGATGGCGGTGGGCATGGCGCCCAGGCCGCGCGCGTCGCTCAGCGCCTGGGCGTAGCGGCTGTGACGCTGCACCGCCACGTCCGGCATGGGCATCATGGGTCGGCTGATCTTGACCTTGGGCGCCAGCACCACGGCCTGGCCCGACAGCACCACCTGACCGGTCTGGTCGGTGCAGGTGGTGGTCAGCTTCACCTGGCCGCGGCTGGCGTCTTTTTCGATCACCTCGACGGTGGCGGTGATCTCGTCGCCGGGCTGCACCGGCTTGCGAAACCGGATGTCCTGGCCCAGGTAGATGGTGCCGGGGCCAGGCAGTTGTGTGCCCAGCACGGCAGAGATCAGTGCCGCGGTCCACAGGCCGTGCACGATCACGTGGCCGAAGCGGTCGTCGGCGGCGTAGGCCGGGTCCATGTGTGCCGGGTTCATGTCGCCCGACGCAGCCGCGAAGAGGGCGATGTCGCGTTCGCTGGCGGTGCGTGTGATGGACGCGCGCTCGCCAATGGTGAGTTCGTCGAAGGTGCGGTTGTGCAGCAGGGTCTCGATGGTCATGCGTGGCCCTTCAGTGGCTCAGCGCTCGAGCACATAGCTGCCCGGCGCGTCGGCCAGCGGCGGGAAGGTGCGGGCACCCATCGACGGCGGGCGAACCGCTCGGGGGCTGCCGTGCCCGCTGAGCCAGTCGTGCCAGGCGGGCCACCACGAGCCCTCCTGCGCCACATGGTTGGCCTCCCAGTCGTCGGCGCTCTGGTGCAGGTCGCCCGGCATGCGGGTGGCCAGGCGGTAGTGGCGGTGCGGGTGGCCGGGCTCGTTGACGATGCCGGCGTTGTGGCCGCCGTTGGTCAGCACGAAGCACAGCTCGGTGTCGGTGAGCTGGTGCAGCTTGTAGACGGAGTGCCAGGGCGCCACGTGGTCGCGCTCGGTGCCGACCAGAAAGATCGGCAGCTTCAGGTCCTGCAGGGCCACCGGGTGGCCGTCCACCACGTAGCGGCCGCTGGCCAGGTCGTTGTCGAGGAACAGCCGGTGCAGGTATTGCGAATGCATGCGAAACGGCATGCGTGTGGCGTCGGCGTTCCAGGCCATCAGGTCGATCATGGGCGCGCGCTCGCCCATCAGGTAGTCGTGCACGGCACGCGACCAGACCAGATCGTTCGACTGCAGCATCTGGAAGGCGCCCGCCATCTGGTCGGCCGTGAGGTAGCCGCGCTGCCACATCATGCTGTCGAGCATGTGCAACTGCGCCGGGTCGATGAACAGCCCGAGCTCGCCGGGTTCGGTGAAGTCGGTCTGCGCGGCGAACAGGCTCATCGAGGCCAGGCGCTCGTCGCCGGCGCGCGCCATGGCGGCGGCGGCGATGGTCAGCAGCGTGCCGCCCAGGCAATAGCCCACGGCATGCACCTTGCGCCGCGGCACGATGGCGTTGACCGCGTCCAGCGCGGCCATCACACCCTCCTGGCGGTAGTCGTCCATGCCGAGGTCGCGCTCGGCTTCGCCCACGTTGCGCCAGGACAGGCAGAACACCGTGTGGCCCTGTTCCACCAGCCAGCGCACCATGGAGTTCTGCGGCGACAGGTCGAGGATGTAGTACTTCATGATCCAGGCCGGCACGATCAGCACCGGCTCGGCCTTCACGTGGTCGGTGGTGGGGCTGTACTGGATGAGCTCAACCAGGCGGTTGCGCATGACGACCTTGCCTGGCGTGCAGGCCAGGTTGCGACCCACCTCGAAGGTCTCGGTGCCGGCGGGCGGGCGGCTGCTCAGGCGCCGGGTGGTGTCTTCCCAGGCGTTGTTCAGGCCGTTCCACAGGTTCAGGCCCTGCTGCTGGCGGGTCTGGTCAATGACTTCCGGGTTGAGCCAGGGCAGGTTCGACGGCGACCACATGTCCAGCAACTGGCGGCAGGCGAAGGCGGTCACCGCCTCGCTGTGAGGCGCGGTGCCCGGTACGTTGTGCGTGGCCGCGCGCCACCAGGCTTCGGTGCGCAGGAAGGCGTCGGCCATGCCCTTGAGCCAGGGGTGTTGCTGCCACGCGTCAGCACGGAAGCGGGGGTCGCGTGCCAGGTCCGGGTTGGCTTCACCGCAGGCGAAGGCGGTCGCGCTCTGGGTCATGGCCGTCAGCAGCGCCAGGCGCTTGCCGGGTGCCCCCGCGAGGTGCATCGCCCAGTCGGCCCAGGCCAGCGCCAGCGATTCCGGCGAGAGGCCGCCGGTGGCGCGGGCCATCCAGGCCTCCCTGAGGCAGTCGAGGGCGTGCGGTGTGTCGGGTGCAGTGGGTAGGTCGGCCATGCGCGGTCGTGGGCATCAAATGGGTGGATGGCTGGCCCGTCCCTTTCGGGCTGACCAAGTTCGGTCGATTCTGGGCAGGGTTTGTGTCGCTCTTATTGATGCAGCGCAACATGCGGGCCTGCGTTGGTGTTGGCGCCAAGCTGCAAGCACCCGGGTGGCGCTCGGGCATCCACAGACTGTGCTGGTCAGTTGGGCACAAGCTTGGTTCAATCCCGTCGCGATGACAGACCCTTGGAGACACGGATGCTGATTGCCCAGGTATCGGACCTGCACGTCTGCGCACCGGGGCGGCGGCTGGACGGTCGCGTCGACACGCACGGCATGGCGCAGGCGTTTGTGCAGGCTTTGCTCAAGCGGCGCCCCTTGCCCCAGGCCCTGGTGCTCAGCGGCGACCTGGTCGACGCCGGGCGACCCGAGGAATACCGCCACCTGCTCGACGCGCTGGCGCCGCTGGCCCTGCCGCTGTACCCGGTGGCCGGCAACCACGACGAGCGTCAGGCCCTGCGCGCGGCCTTCGGCGAGCGCTTCGGCCCGCACCAGCACGCCATGGACAGCCACCTGCAATACGCGGTGGACCTGGGTGAGCTGCGGCTGCTGGTGCTGGACACGGTCGTGCCGGGCGCGCCCCATGGCGAACTGTGCGCGGCGCGCCTGGCCTGGCTGGCCGACCGGCTGGGCGAGGACCCGCGCCCCAGCGCCATCGTGATGCACCACCCACCCTTTGCCACCGGCATCGGGCACATGGACGCCATGGGGCTGTTGGCCGGTGCCGTCGAACTCGAGGCCCTGGTCAGGCGTCACCCGCAGGTGCAGGGCATCTGGTGTGGTCACCTGCACCGCACCATCGTCACCGGCTTCGGCGGCGCACCCGCCGCAACCAGCCCGAGCTGCGCGCACCAGATCGCCCTGACCCTGCAAGGCCATGGCGCCGATGGCTACACGATGGAGCCGCCGGGCTTCATGCTGCACACTTGGCACGGCGGTCGACTGGTGAGCCACGTGGTGCCGATCGGCGATTTCGGCGGAACGCACCCATTCTGAATGCGGGTTCACACCCAAGGCGGGCGCGGCGGGGCATGGGGCACAATGGCCCGGCACTGCCGCCGACTGCGCCTTGGAAACCGAAGCCTCACGCCCGTCTTCACACCCGGTCGATGCAACCGACGCGTTGCCGTTCCGCGCGTTCTTCCTGGCCTTGCCGGTGGCCGCGGCCATTTCGCGCCGTGTGGATGGGCGACTGATTGAAGTCAACCCGGCCTGGGAGGCCCTGACCGGCGATTCGCGGGCTGAAGCGATCGGGCGCACCACGACCGAGCTCGGGCACTGGCGCGGCCTGGACCGCGAAACCTTTCTGGCCCATATCCCCGGCGAGATTCCGCCGACGCGCCTGCACTTTCACGGCGGCGTGGCGCACCTGGTGCGCATGCACGTGGCCGTGTACGGCGAGGGGCACGAGCAACTGCTGCTGGTGCAGATGATCGAGGCCGAGCGCGAGGTGGAGGCCATCCAGGCGCGCGAGCAAAGCGAGCAGGCCTTGTGGCAAGCCAACATCGAGCTGCAGCAGCGCGTCGAGTTGCACCAGATCATCGAGAAGACGGCCCGCGTCGGGCACTGGACCAATGCCGAAAACGACCAGGAGGTGATCTGGTCCGACGGCCTTTATGCGATTACCGGCATGACGCCGCACGACCGCATGACGCGCAACGACGGACGCAGCGGCATTCACCCCGACGACATGCCGACCTGGTTGCGCCTGCGCAAGGCCCTCGACGGCGAGGAGATGGTGTTCCGCTGGACACGCCCCGATGGCGAGATGCGCTACATGCGCACCCGCATGGGCCAGACCACCGTCAAGGGCAACCCGCAGACCGATTTCGGTGTGTTGCAGGACATCACCTCGGAGCGGGAGATCAGCAACCGGCTGTCCGAGCAGCTCAAGCTGCTGCAGAACATTGCCGCCCGTGTGCCCGGCGTCATTTACCAGGCGGTGCTGGGCGCCGACGGTGTGAGCCGCATCACCTATGCGAGCGAAGCCGTGCGCGATCTGTTCGGTGTCGAGCCCGAGGCATTGACCAGCGATGCCGCGTACCTGTTCGACATTCTTCATCCCAAGGACAAACCGCTGGTGATGGTGGCGCTGGCGCGCTCGGCCGAAGACCTGGTGCCCTGGCGCCAGACGTATCGCGTGGTGTTGCCAGAGCGCGGGGTTCGCTGGCTCAGCACCGAGGCCTTGCCGGCGCGCGAGGCCGACGGCAGCGTCGTCTGGCATGGCTTCAGCACGGACGTCACGCTGGAGCAGGAGGAGCGGCAGCGGCAGGCGCGCATCACGCGGATGCTGGCGGCGATTTCCCAGGCCCAGTCGCATTTCATCGAGGGCAACGACCAGCGGCTGGCGTTTGACGGTCTGCTGGCGGCGTTTCTGTCAGTGACCGGCAGCGGCTACGGTTTTCTGGCCGAGGTGCTGTACGACGACGAAGGCGCGCCCTACCTGCGCACCCGTGCGATCACCGACATCTCCTGGGACGAAGCCTCGCGCAACTTCTATCAGTTGCACCGCGACAAGGGCATGGAGTTTCGCAACCTCAATACCTTGTTCGGGCACGCCTTGCGCAGCCGCGAGCCGGTGATCGCGAACGACCCGGCCAACGATTGGCGATCGGGCGGCATGCCCGGCGAGCACCCCGATCTGGACGCGTTTCTCGGCATTCCGCTGTCGGTGGGTGACCGTCTGGTGGCGATGGTGGGCCTGGCCAATCAGCCGGGGGGCTACAGCGACGCCGATGTGGCGTTTCTGGAACCCCTGCTGGGTTCCTTGCGCCAGTTGGTCGTGGCGAGCCGGGCACAAGAGGAGCAGTTGCGCACACGCGCCCAGCTTGAGGACACGTCGGCGCTGCTGGCCGACAAGAGCCAGGCCTTGCGCCTCACGCTCGACAGCATCAGCCAGGGGCTCGTGAAGATCGAGGCCGACGGCCGCATCGGCATCTACAACACCCGCTTCCTTGAATTGCTGGACCTGCCTGAAGAGGTGGTGAGCAACCACCCGCAGCACGACGATGTGATCCGTTTTCAGACCGAGCGCGGCGACTTCGGCCCCGATCTGACCTGGGTCGACTCGCATGCGCGCGAGTACATCAGCCTGCGGCCGGACGCGCAGATGCCGGCGGACTTTCTGCGTCGCACGCGCCAGGGGCGCACGCTGGAGATCCGCACGTTCCAGTTTCCCGATGGCGGCATCGTGCGCACCTATGCGGATGTGAGTTCGTACATCGCCGCCCAGGATGCGCTCAGGGACGAACGCCAGCGCCTGGCCTGGGTGCTGGAGGCCACCCGCCCCGGCATCTGGGAGACCAACCTCAGCGACCGCACCATGGTGGTCAACGAGCGATGGGCCGAGATGATCGGCTACACGCTGGACGAGCTGCAACCCATCTCCTACGACACCTGGTACTCGCGCGTGCACCCCGACGACCGGGCAATGGCCATTCGCCTGCGTGAGCGCCACGCCGCCGGCGAGTTGCCGTATTACGACTGCGACATCCGAATGCGGCACAAGGACGGCCACTGGGTGTGGGTCAACACCCGCGGGCGCGTGCACAGCCGCGACGAGCACGATCGCGCGCTGTACATGTCGGGTACCCACCTGGACGTGAGCGACCGCGTGGCCGCGCAGGAGCAGATCCGCGCGCTCAACGCCAGCCTGGAGCAGCGCGTGAGCGAACGCACGGCGCAGCTGGAGCGGTCCATGCGCGACATGGAGGCCATCTCATATTCGATTGCGCACGATCTGCGCGCGCCACTGCGCTCGGTCAACGGCTTTGCCCAGGTGGTGGCCGAAGAGGAGATGGAGCGCCTGAGCCCGCAGGGCCGCGAAATGTTCCAGCGCATCTCGCGCTCGGCGCGCAACATGGGCCAGATGATCACCGACATGCTCGAGTTGCTGCGTGTGGTGCAGGTTGAACTGGAGCCACGCCCGGTGGACATGGTCGCGCTGGCCCATGCGGTGGCCGAAGCGCTGGGCCCTCAAGCACCCAACGCACGCATCGACGTGGGCGAGATGCCACTGGCCATGGGCGACGCCACCTTGCTGCGCCAAGTGCTCAGCAACCTGGTGGACAACGCCATCAAGTACTCGCGCCAGAGTGCGGCACCGCGGGTGGTGGTGGGCTATGACGCGGCGGTGCGCGCGTATTTCGTGCGCGACAACGGCATTGGCTTCGACATGACACGCGCGGCCAAACTGTTCGGTTTGTTCCAGCGCCTGCATGCACAGACCGACGTGCCCGGCATGGGCGTGGGCCTGGCCATCGTCTCGCGCATCGTCGAGCGCCACGGCGGGCGCGTGTGGGCCGAGTCAGCGCCGGGGCAGGGCGCGACGTTCTGGTTCAGTCTGCCGCGCGCCTGAACTGGGAACACCCCGCCGCGCTGCGCGCGACCCCCTCAAGGGGGCTGAGGGCCGCGGCTCCAAGCCTGCCTGCGCAGGCTTGGACGGCCCGAAGAGGCAGCGACTCAGGCGCTGTCGCGGCCTGCAAGGCACACCTGAGGCCCGGCAAAGCCGGTTCCTCGGCGTCTCTGGATGAAGTCCCGTCACTCCGCAGGCGAGTCGTCCGTCTTCGGCGCTGCCACCGTCTTGCGTGCGGCAGCGCGCGCCTGGCGCACGGCCGCCTTGTCGCCCGCACTGGCGAACTTGCTGTACTTGGCGGTCAGGGCGACGAGCTGGCCATAAACCTTGGGGTTGGCGGCCAGGCATTCCTTTTGTTCGAGGAAGTCCGGCTCACCGGTGAAGTTGCCGATCAGGCCACCGGCCTCGGTCACCAGCAGGGCTCCAGCGGCCACGTCCCAGGGCGACAGGCCCATCTCGAAGAAGCCGTCGGAGAAGCCGGCCGCCACATAGGCCAGGTCGAGTGCGGCCGACCCTGGGCGGCGCACGCCGGCCACCTTGGGCATGACTTCGCCGAGCATCTGCATGTAGGTCTGGAAGGCGTCGCCCGGGCGGAACGGGAAACCGGTGGCGAGCAGGCAGTCGCGCAAGGCGATGCGCTTGGCCACGCGGATGCGGCGTTCGTTGAGGTAGGCGCCGCGCCCGCGGGTGGCGCAGAACAGGTCGTTTCGGGTGGGGTCGTAGACCACGGCCTGCTCGATGCGCCCATCGACCATGAGCGCAATGCTCACGCAGTAGACGGGGAAGCCGTGAATGAAGTTGGTGGTGCCGTCCAGCGGATCGATGATCCACACGTGGTTTTTGTCGCGGCCCTTGCCGGGCTGCTGCCCGGACTCCTCGGCCCAGATGCCGTGATCGGGGTAGGCCGTCTTGAGGGTTTCGATGATCGCGGCTTCGGCCGCGTGATCGATTTCGGTGACGAAATCGTTGGTCTGCTTGGCGGTCACGCGGACCGTCTCAACGTCGAGCGCGGCGCGGTTGATGATGGCGCCGGCGGCGCGTGCGGCCTTGATGGCCACATTGAGCATGGGGTGGTAGCTGGACGACATGAATTGTGACCCTCGCACGGGCGCGGGTGTGAAGAGCGGGTTGGGGGCCGCCAGGCGCCCGGCGATGCGGGGCAGCGACAATGGCGGCGATTTTACCCGGCCCTCATGAAAACCCGTTTTGTCCTGATCGAAACCAGCCACGCCGGCAACGTGGGCGGTGCCGCCCGTGCCCTCAAGGTCATGGGCTTTGATGATCTGGTGCTGGTGCGCCCGCGCTGGCCCAACGTGCTGCGCAAGGAAGAGACCATCCAGCGCGCCAGCGGCGCCAACGACGTGCTGGCCAGCGCCCGGGTGGTGGATACGCTGGACGAGGCGTTGGAGGGCATGACGCACCTGTGCGCCACTGCCATGACGCCGCGCGACTTTGGCCCGCCCACGCGCTCACCGAGAGAGCACTTCGGTGAGCTGCTGGCCTCGGCGTCGCCCCCGGCGGGCATCGCCTTCCTGTTCGGCAGCGAGCGCTTCGGTATGGCCAACGACGACGTCTACCGTTGCCATGTGGCCCTGTCGATTCCCACGGCACCGGGTTATGGCTCGCTCAACCTCGCGGCCGCGGTGCAACTGGTGGCCTACGACTGGCGCCAGGCGCTGGGGGGCTTTGCCGTGGCCTCGCCCGCGCCGGTGCGCGAAGCAGCCGACGCCGCCGCCGTGGCTGGCATGCTCGATCACCTGCAGCAGGCGCTGGTGGCGGTGGACTTTCTCGACCCGGCCGCGCCCAAGAAGCTGATGCCGCGCCTGCAACAACTCTTCAACCGCGCGCAACCGAGCGAGGAAGAAGTCCACATTCTTCGCGGTGTTGCCCGCGCCATGCTGCAGACCGCCGAGCGCGCGAAACGCTAGACTGGCCAGCCTTTCCGATCTGGCAACGCCCATGTTCAAGCGACTTCGCTCCGACATCCAGTGCATCCTCGAGCGCGACCCTGCCGCGCGCAGCGCCTTCGAGGTCCTGACGTGTTACCCGGGCTTGCACGCCGTGGTGCTGCACCGTCCGGCGCATTGGTGCTGGACGCACGGCTTCAAATGGCTGGGGCGGTTCATCTCGCACATCGGGCGCTTTCTCACCGGCATCGAAATCCATCCCGGTGCGGTGATTGGCGAGCGCGTGTTCTTCGATCACGCCATGGGCACCGTGGTGGGCGAGACGGCGGTCGTGGGTGACGGCTGCACCATCTACCAGGGCGTGACGCTGGGCGGCACCTCGCTCTACAAAGGCACCAAGCGCCACCCCACGCTGGGCCGTGACGTGGTGGTGAGCGCCGGTGCCAAGGTGCTGGGCGGCTTCGAGGTGGGCGATGGCGCCAAGATCGGCAGCAACGCGGTGGTGATCAAGCCGGTGCCGGCTGGCGCCACGGCGGTGGGCATTCCGGCGCGCATCATTCCCAGCAAGACCGGTGAGAGCGCCGACGTCACCGAAGACGCCAAGCCCAAGTTCTCGGCCTACGGCGTCACGCAGGAAGACGATCCACTGTCGCAGGCCATGCGCGGCCTCATCGACAGCACGGCGGGGCAGGAGCACCAGATCGCGCTGCTGTGGCAGGCGATCGAGAAGCTGGCCGAAGCCCGCGAGCGCGACTGCGTACCCAGCGACGCGCAGCGGCAAGAACACTTCGAGGCCGACAAGCTCAATCAGCTGGTCGGCAAGTAGGGGCTGGCAGGGGGCGCGCCCCCTTGCTCAGTGGTGGTGCCCGTGGGCGCCGTGGGCGTGCCCGTGCTGCACCTCTTCGGCGCTGGCGGCCCGCACCTCGAGCACCTTCAGCGCGATCCTCAGCGACTCACCGGCCAGCGGGTGGTTGCCGTCCAGGTGGACCATCGGGCCCTTGATCTTGACGACGGTGAAGACCTGCTGACGGCCTTGCTCATCGTGGCCTTCGAGCTGGCCACCCACCTTCACGCCGGGCGGGAACTGGGTCTTGGGGATGGTGGTGACCAGCGATTCGTCGCGCAGACCGAAGGCCTGCTCGGGCGAAAGGGTGATGTCGGCGGCAAAGCCGGCCTCCTTGCCCTGCAAGGCCGATTCGATGCCGGCCAGCGTGTTGCCGTAGCCGCCGTGCAGATAGGCGCGCGCCGTCTTGCCGTCGTCGAGCAGCTTGCCCTTGGCGTCGTGGATGCGGGCGGTGACGGTGACGACGGTGTCCTTGTCGATCTTCATGGTTTGTCTCGTGTTGGGGATCAGCGTGCGGGACGCACGGCGTTCTTCGGGCGCCAGCCTTTCACGACCTCGTCGTTGGTTTCGAGGTAGGGGCCGCCAATGAGGTCGACGCAATAAGGCACCGCGGAAAAGATGCCGTTGACGCGCACGGAGCCGTCGGCGTTGCGCGCGCCTTCGAGCGTTTCGGCAATCGCTTTGGGTTGACCGGGGAGGTTGATGATCAGGCTGTTGTCGCGGATCACCGCCACCTGCCGCGACAGGATGGCCGTGGGCACGAAGGCCAGGCTGATCTGACGCATCTGCTCGCCAAAGCCGGGCATCTCCTTGTGGGCCACGGCCAGGGTCGCTTCGGGTGTCACGTCGCGCTTGGCCGGACCGGTGCCGCCGGTGGTGAGCACCAGGGCGCAACCAGCGTCCACCAGTTCGATCAGCGTGTCGCTGATGCGGGCCTGCTCGTCGGGAATGAGTCGCGGCTCGAACTGGATGGGGTTCTTCAGGGCTTTCGTGAGCCAGTCCTGCAGCGCCGGCAGCCCCTTGTCTTCGTAGACGCCGGTGCTGGCGCGGTCGCTGATGGACACGATGCCGATGCGCACCGTGTCGTGGTCGGGTGTCGGGTGGCTCATGGTGTGGGTGGGGAGAGATCTTCGTCGCGCGAGAGCGCGGCCTTCACGAGTTGGAAGACTTCGCGATAGGCCTTGCCATGGCGCTGGGCTTCGCCCGGGCGGTCGGGGTTGGCGCTGGCGTCCTTGCGCGCCTGGCGGATGAGGGTGCGCAAATGCTGCACGTCGGCTTCGGTATCCAGCGCCAGCCAGTCGGTGAGCGCACCGTCGTCTGCAATGAGGCGGTCGCGCCATTCTTCGGCGCGGTGCAACTGCAGCGTGGCCTCGGCCGACGGCTTGCGCTGCTCTTCGATGGCGGCTTCGATGGCGGCGATGGTGTCCTCCGGCAACTTGCGCATGCGCTTGCCGATGTACTGCATCTGCCGGCGCCGGCCTTCGAAGTTGGTGATGCGGCGCGCATCGTCGAGCGCGTCGATCAGGCCGTCGTCGAGGGCCAGGCGCTCCATCAGATCGGTGCGCAGGGTGAGCAATTGCTCGCCCAGCGACTGCAGGTGATCGCTGTGCTTCTTGAGGTCGGTCTTGCTCAGGCCGTCGGTGCCTTTTGCTTCGCGCTTGAGTTCCTGATCAAGCTCGCTGCCTTCGGCCACGAACTGGCCGCGCACGAAATAGCCTCGGGTGGGTTTGCGGGCCATCGGGGGTCGCTTCAATGGGCATCTGCTCGGGCGGCAGCGCCTCGGAAATGGGGCCCGTATCATAGCGGCCGCCATGCCCAAGACCACCCCGAACTCCCCGCTCCCCGGATTCCACTACAGCCGCCATCAGTTCGAGGAACTGGTCGAGCTGGCCCTGTCGCACGCCCGCAAACTCGGCGCCAGCGACGCGGGCGCCGAAGCCTCCGAAGGCTCGGGCCTGAGCGTGTCCGTGCGCAAGGGCGAACTCGAGAACGTCGAACGCAACCGCGACAAGTCGCTGGGCGTGACGGTCTATCTGGGCAAGCGCCGCGGCAACGCAAGCACGTCCGACTTTTCGCCGGCCGCCATCCGCCAGACCGTGCAGGCCGCCTACGACATCGCTCGCTTCACCGCCGAAGACCCGGTGTCGGGCCTGCCCGACGCCCAGGACATCGCCGACAGCTACCCCGACCTTGACCTGTTCCACCCCTGGGATCTGAGCGCCGAACGTGCCGCCGAGATCGCCCTGGCTTGCGAGGCGGCGGCCTTTGCCACCAGCAAGCAGATCAGCAACAGCGAGGGCGCGGGCGTGTCGGCCCAGCAATCGCATTTCTTCACGGCCCACATGCGCGATGGCGTGCGCGGCAAGCCGGGTGTGTTCAGCGGCGGGTACGCCAGCTCGCGCCACAGCCTGTCGGTGGCGCCGATCGCCGGCAAGGGCGATGCCATGCAACGCGACTACTGGTACAGCTCGCAGCGCGCCCCGCAAGACCTGGCCGCCCCCGAGGTGGTGGGGCGCTACGCCGCCGAGCGTGCGCTCTCCCGGTTGCGCGCGCGCAAGATCAAGACCACCGAGTGCCCCGTGTTGTTCGAGTCGCCGCTGGCGGCCGGCCTGCTGGGTGCGTATGTGCAGGCCACCAGCGGTGGCGCGCTGTACCGCAAGACCACCTTCCTGGCCGACAGCCTGGGCAAGTCGGCCATGGCCGCGCATCTCGACATCGCCGAGGACCCGCACCTGCGCGGCGGCAAGGGCAGCGCACCGTTCGACGATGAAGGTGTGCGTACCTCGGCGCGCAAGGTGGTGGATGCGGGCGTGGTGCAGGGGTACTTCCTGTCGACCTATTCCGCGCGCAAGCTCGGTATGCGCACCACGGGCAACGCGGGTGGTTCGCACAACCTCACGCTCACCAGCCGCCTCACGCGCGCCGGCGACGACCTGGACGCCATGCTGCGCAAGCTGGGGCGCGGTCTGTTCGTGACCGAGCTGATGGGGCAAGGTGTCAACCCGGTCACGGGTGACTATTCCCGCGGTGCTTCGGGCTACTGGGTGGAGAACGGTGTCATCGCCTACCCGGTGCAGGAGATCACCATCGCCGGCAACCTCAAGGACATGCTGTTCGGCATCGAGGCCGTGGGCGCAGACGCCTACAACTACGGCGCCAAGACCGTGGGTTCGGTGCTGATCAACCGCATGAAGATCGCCGGCAACTGAGCGCGCTGGTGCGCCCTTACCGTGTGGCGTCCTGAAGCCCTTGCGCTAATCGCCGCCACCTGCTGGGCGGTGGCGGCCCTGTTTTCGGCGCCCGCGGCGCAGCGTCTGGGTGCGGTGGCCTTCAGCCGATGGCGCATGCTGTTTGCGAGCCTGCTGCTGTGGGCGCTCGCCATCTGGGGTGGCGGTTGGCGCAGTCTGGACGCGTCGGCCTTCGGTCTGCTGGCCGTGTCGGGTGTCATTGGCATCTTTGTTGGTGACACCGCCTTGTTCGCCTGCATGAACCGGCTCGGGCCGCGCCGATCAGGGGTGCTGTTTGCGACCCACGCACTGTTCTCGCTGCTGCTGGCCTGGCTGTTCCTGAGCGAGTCCCTGTGGGGGTGGGCTTTGGTGGGTGCCGGCATGCTGGTGTCGGGGGTGATGCTGGCCATTCTGAGGGGGCGGCGCAACGACGAGGACCATGCGTGGGAGCAGACCCGGGGACGGCTGGCCGTGGGTGTGTCCTTGGGCCTGCTCGCTGCCCTGTGTCAGTCGGTAGCCACGCTGATGCTCAAGCCGCTGATGGCCTCAGGCATCGACGCAGTCGCCGGTTCGGCGATGCGCATGAGCACAGCCTTTGGCGCCCATGCCTTGCTCTGGCTGACCGGGTGGTCCCAGGCCCGCGCACGACTGGCCATGCGGTGGCGCGAAGCAGGGCAGGTGTTTGGCAGCGCTGCCATCGCCATGGCCCTGGGCATGACCTTGATTCTTCAGGCCATGAAATTGGGCCAGGCGGGCGTGGTGGCCATCCTGTCGTCGGTCACGCCCATTGTGGTGTTGCCCTTGCTCTGGTTGGTGTATCGCCGCCGGCCGGCGTGGGGCGCCTGGGTGGGCGCGACACTGGCGGTGGTGGGCACCGCCTTGATACTTCGCTGACCACGCACGCTCCGGTTGGGCCCGTCGGGTCACTTTCGCCGGACAAACAGGTTGCGGCGAGCGTCTTCTGGATAGGCAAAGGTGATCTTGCCGCCGCGTACCTTGCCCATGACGAGCATGTCCTCGGTGAGCGCGTCCTTGTCATTCGGCGAGAACGGCCGCTCATAGGTGGCGATGACGCCATAGTAGGTGCGTCGCGGGTTCTCCAGTGCGGCCTTGATGGCGGGCCCCGAGAACTTGCCGTCGCGAATCGACAGCAAGGCGTACATCAGAAGATAGGCCGCGTCATAGCCTTGCGCGGCGGCCATCGGCACCTTCATGCGCTGGTTGAATTTGCGCGCGTAGTTGGCCAGGAAGGACGCGCGCCGTTCGTTGCTGGGCTCGGCAATGAAAGATTGCGCGACGAGTGTGCCTTCCGATGCCTGGGGCGCGCCTTCCAGGAAGAAGGGGAATGAGAGCGCCCATCCGCCCACGATGGGCACGTCCCACTTCATGGCGCTGCGCCCGTTGGCGATGACGGCGTTTTCCGGCCCGACGGTGTAGGTGAAGATGGCGTTCGCACCCGTGGCACGTGCTTCGCCAAGCTGTTTGCTCAGGTCGGTGACGCCGGTCGGAAAGCGGCCGACGTAGGCGGGCTCGAGTCCGTGGCTTTTGAGGGCGGCCACTACGTCCTTGAGGCCCGCTTCACCGTAGCCCGTCGTGTCTGCCAGGATGGCCACGCGCGTCCAGCCCCGCCTGATGAGGTCGTTGACCACAAAAGGCGCCTGGATGGCGTCTCGCGCGCTGTTGCGAAAGATGTAGCTGTCGGGTGCCGGGAATTGGGTCGTGACGGGCGTGCCCGCCGAGCAGGGCACGATGAGCGGCTGTTGGGCCTTCTGGAACAGTGGGATGGCTTTGAGCGCCACCCCGGTGTTGCAGAAACCGATGGTGGCCACAGTGCCTTGCTGAAGCAGGGCTTCACTCTCTCGCACGCCTGCTGCGGGTGCGCTTTCATCGTCCTTGACGACCAGCTCGATGTGTCGGCCAAGGTAGCCGCCGACCCGGTTGAATTCTTCCACAGCGATCTGGATGCCCCGAAGCATCTCGGTGCCCGCATCGGCGGTGGAGCCGCTGAGGGGGCCGATGGCGCCCACCTTGATGGTGGGCGCTGTCTGCGCCAGGCCCAGAACCGGCCAGGCCAATGCCAGCGCTGCGAGCCAATTGAAGCGACTGCGGGCGAAGTTTGTGTGGGTGGTTGTCATCGTTGGGACCCATGTGTGGGTTGCACAGGGGTGCAACGATGACGCGGGTGACCATTGGATCACCAGGTGTTGTCGACGGCCGATTGGGCCACCCGTCCGGGCGGGTGGCGCCTACCGCCTCCGTATTAGCCGATGGCGCAGCCGCTTGGCCTCGCCACCGCCCTCAGGCTTTGGTGAGCGCTGCCTTGACCGCCGCAGACACCTGGCCCATGTCGGCCTTGCCCGCCAGGCGCGCCTTGGCAGCGCCCATGACCTTGCCCATATCGCCGGGGCCTGTCGCGCCCAGTTCGGCAACCAGCGCCTGAACTTCGGCGGCCACCGCTTCGGCCGACAGGCGCTCGGGCAGGTAGGCCACCAGAACCGCCATTTCGGCGGCTTCCTTGGCGGCCAGATCGGCACGCCCGCCTTGCTCGAAGGCCGCGATCGAGTCCTTGCGCTGCTTGACCATCTTGTCGATCACACCGACCACCGCGGCGTCGTCGAGCTCGATGCGCTCGTCGACTTCCTTTTGCTTGATGCCCGCCGTCAGCAGGCGGATGGTGGCCAGGCGCTCGCTGTCCTTGGCGCGCATGGCGTTTTTCATGTCTTCGGTGATGCGGGCTTTGAGGCTCATGGTGCGATTCCGGGATGGTGCAAACAAAAAAGCCCGCGCAAGCGTCCTTGGGCGGGCTTTCGATCGGCCAGCGGCCGAGGCGTTCAGTACAGCTTCTTGGGCAGTTGCATGGAGCGCACGCGCTTGAAGTGGCGCTTGACGGCGGCGGCCTTCTTGCGTTTGCGCTCGGCGGTGGGCTTTTCGTAGAACTCGCGGGCGCGCAGGTCGGTCAGCAGGCCGAGCTTTTCAATGGTGCGCTTGAAGCGACGCAGAGCCACGTCGAACGGCTCGTTGTCTTTGACACGGATAGTGGTCATGTATCAATCAATTCCGAAATGTGCGGCCAGAGGATGGCGGGTAGATCAGGCCCGGCCTTCTTGACTGCGATGGGTCCCGTCAAAAACTAGTATTGGCCGACGGGGTTTGCCAGCAAAGCCCGCGATTATAGCCATTTCCGGGCGGTTGGCTACCCGGGCGGGCAGGCGGGGCGGGCGCGGTGCTACAGCGCCTGGGCGCAGGCATGGGCCGACGCCCAGGCCCACTGGAAGTTGTAGCCCCCCAGCCAGCCGGTGACGTCAACCACCTCGCCGATGAAATGCAGCCCCGGCTGCCGTGACTCAAGCGTCTGCTGAGACAGATCGCGGGTATCGACGCCGCCGCGCATCACCTCGGCCTTGCGCCAGCCTTCGGTGCCGGTGGGCGTCAGGGTCCAGCGCTGCAGCTGCTCGGCCAGGCGGTTGAGGGCCTTGTCGGCCGATTCGATCACCGGACGCTGCCAGTCCGGGCTTTGCGCCGTCCAGGCCTCGGCCAGGCGGGTGGGCACCCAGGTGGCCAGCTCGTTGCCCAGGCGTTTGTGCGAGCGCAACTTGGCCTTTGCCAGCTCGTCGGCGAGGTTCACGGTGGGCGCCAGGTCGATGCGAAGCGGCGTGCCGGGCGACCAGTAGCTCGAAATCTGCAGGATGGCCGGGCCTGACAGGCCGCGGTGGGTGAACAGCAGGTCTTCGTCGAAGGCCATGCGTGTCTTCTTGTCGCCGGTCTCGATGCGCACCGGCAGGGCCAGGCCAGCCAGGTCGGCGTAGGGCGCCCAGTGAGCGCCGTCAAAGGTCAGCGGCACCAGGGCAGGTCGTGGCTCGACCACACGCAGGCCAAACCGGGTGGCCAGCTTCAGGCCGAAATCCGTGGCCCCGATCTGCGGTACCGGCAGGCCACCGGTGGCCACCACGACCTTGGCGGCCTGAACCGTGCCGCGATCGGTGTCGATTTCATAGTTGCCGCTGCCGCTCTGGCGCACGTCCGCCATCGCACAGGGTTGCCAGCGCGTCACGCCGCCGGCGTCGCACTCGCGCAGCAGCATCTGGATCAGGTCGTCGGCCGAGCGGTCGCAGAACAGCTGGCCCTTGTGCTTCTCGTGCCAGGCAATGCCGTGGCGGTCCATCAGTGCGATGAAATCGGCGGGCGTGTAGCGTGACAGCGCGGAACGGCAGAAGTGCGGGTTCTCGCCAACGAAGTGCTTCTGCGGCGCACGCACGTCGATGTCGCGGTTGGTGAAGTTGGCGCGGCCGCCTCCCGAGATGCGGATTTTCTCGGCCACCTTGGCGCTGTGGTCGATGAGCAGCACGCGGCGACCGCGCTGTCCCGCCAAGCCGGCACAGAACAGGCCGGCAGCACCGGCGCCGATGACGACCGCGTCCCAGACCGCGTCCCGGATGGCGCCGCTCAAGGCTCAGCCCCTCCAGGTGAAGGGAAAGGCCAACTGGCGAAGAAAGCCCTTGGGCACGTAGCCGCCGAGCACCCCGTAACGCTCCGGCCAGACCTTGGGGCTGTTGACCGCAGTGCCGAACAGGTGGTCGAGGAACGCATAGTGCGCGGCGTAGTTACGGTCCAGCGCTTCCTGGTCCTGGCTGTGGTGCCAGTGGTGGAAGTTGGGTGTGACGATCAGGTAGCGCAGCGGCCCCAGTCGCACGCTGACGTTGGCGTGGTTGAACACCGCCTGAAAGCCGACCACGATGATGTAGGCGTCGATCACCGGCTTGGAAAAGCCGAGCAGGAAGATCGGGCCGAGCACGGCGGTGCGGGTGATCACGGTCTCGAGGATGTGCTGGCGCGAGCCCGCCAGCCAGTCCATGTGCTCGGTGCTGTGGTGCACCGCGTGCAGCCGCCACAGCAAGGGCACCTCGTGGTACGCGCGGTGCGTCCAGTACTGCGCCAGATCGGCCACCAGGATGCACAGCGGCAGCGCGGCCCAGAACGGCAGCGTGGCGACCCAGCCCTGCACGCCCTGCGTGGGCACCCAGCCGAAGATGCGGTGCACCAGCAGGTTGGTGAGCAGCAGCATGAAGCCCACCAGCATGTGGTTGACCAGAAAGTGGTGGAAGTCGGTTTGCCACTCGGGACGAAACACCGGCTGGTCCTTGCGCAGCTTGAACAGCTTCTCGATGAAGATGAACAGCAGCGCCGAGCCCAGCAGATCGAGGATGAACCAGTCCAGGCCCACATAGGGGGTGTGGTCCGGGAAATTCGGGTCGACCTCGACTGCGTGCCCACCGAGCAGTGCCGACAGCAGCACCAACGCAAAGGCCGAACCCGCCAGCCACGGTGCGCGCCGGGCCACCAGGTTCATCAGGCTCAGGCCGCCGGCCAGCACCAGCGACCAGAACAGGATCTGGCGCATCAAGGCCACGTCGTACTGGCGCCGCAACTCGGGCGTGGTGAGGTACTCGGGGAAGTGAAAAGCCATTACGCCCAGAAAGCACAGCACCGCCAGCACCAGGGCGATCACGCCGGTGACCAGCCCGCGCCCTGTGCGCAGTGCGCCGTGACCTTCGGCGAGTGAATTCAGCTTGTCGAGCATGCGACCTCCTCTTGTTGGGGCCGCAGTGTAGTGGGGCGAATCAGCCGGCGCGCCGGCTGCGCTCGGCCAGCTCGCCCGCCTTGCGAGAGAGCTGGTCGATTTCGGTGGTGATGTCGGACAAGGTATTGGCCACTACGGCGAATTCACGCCCGTGAACGCCTGCGCGTGCGGCCATGACCTGGGCGTTGAAGCTCACCACCTTGGCCTCCTTGGCGACGCCCTGAATGTCGCCCACGATGCCGGTGAGCTCTTTCATGAGTGCATCCGCGCGGGTGCGCGCGATCTCGTCGAACGCGGTGGTGGCGGTGTTGAGCGCCTCAAGCACCCGGTCGGTATGGGCAACGACCTCGGCCACGGTATCGCCTGCCCTGGGGTTGCCCGCTTCGATCTGGGTCAGCGCCTGCTGCATGAGCTGTACGAAGCCGGCCACCAGCGGGCCGATCCGGTGCGTGCCTTCGTAGGTGTCACGTATGCGTTGTGCGCCGTCGGCATCCAGTTGCGCGACCGTGGCCTGCAGGTGTTGCTGGCTTTCGCTGAACATGCGCAGGCTGCGCTGCGCGGCCTGCAAGCGTGCGCCGTCACCCTGCGCGGCCAGCACCGTCTGCAGGATCATCCGCTGCGACAGCATGCGCTGGCGGGCGGCCAGATTGACGAGTGACAGGCCGGCGATGTGCGGGGGTGTTGGCCCGGCTGAGTGCGCGGCCGGGTTGGGCGAAAGTGGTGCGGCAATGGACGTCATGCGCATCACAAGCAATCGCTGCGCCACGCGGGTGGCGCGGTTGCGTCAGGCCACGCGCGCCGTGCGATCGGTCATGGCCAGTGAAAGCAGACCCTGCATCACGTCGCCGATCACGATCACCGACGGACTGCCCAGGCCTTCAGACTCGATGGTGGATTGCAGTTGGCCGAGTGTGGTGATGGCGTGGCGCTGGTGCGGCAAGGACGCGTGCTGCACAACCGCCAGTGGCGTGTGCGCGGGCAGGCCGTGCAGCAGTTCGTCCTGGATGTGTGCGGCACCCGAAATGCCCATGTAGATCACCAGCGTCAATCTGGCGTCGTACGCGGTGGCGGCCAGTGCGCGCCAGTCGGTGCCGGCGTCGCCCGGCTTGGCGTGGCCGGTGATGAACACCACGCCGTGTGCGTGGTCCCGGTGCGTGAGGGGCACACCGAGCGAGGTCACGGCGGCCAGGCCCGAGGTGATGCCGTTGACCACCTGCACCGCAATGCCCTCGGCCTGCAGGTGCTCGATTTCTTCGCCACCACGGCCAAAGACGAAGGGGTCACCGCCTTTGAGGCGCACCACGGTTTCGCCCTCGCGCGCGGCCATCACCATCAAACGGTCGATGAAGGCCTGCGGTGTGCTCTTGCAGCCCCCGCGCTTGCCCACGTGAACGATGCGGGCGTCGGAGCGCGCGTGCGCCAGCACGGCGTCGTTGACCAGGTCGTCGACCAGCAACACGGTCGCCGCGCCAATGGCGCGCACGGCTTTGAGCGTGAGCAGTTCCGGGTCGCCCGGGCCGGCGCCCACCAGGGTGACGGTGCCGGGCCGAAAGTCAGACGGCGAGGAGTTCATGGGAGTTGACCTCCGAAAGGATGCAGTCGGCCTGCCGGGCAATGGGTGCCGGCAGGGGCAGCGCGCCGTCGAGCACGGCGCGAGTGTAGGCCGCGGTGGCGGCGGCGTCGATGGCGGGCAGCTCGGGCAGCTGCACCAGCGGGCCTTCCTGCGCGGGCACGCGCTCGCGGCGCTCGCCATCGCGAAAGGCTTCGATGCGTGGCTGGCGGCGCGCGTCGGCCACGGGTTCGCCTTCGGTGCCACGCAAGAGGAGCGCGTGAGCACCGGTGAGTGCAAAGGTCTCGGCCATGCTCACCGCGTATTCGGGGTGGGTGTAGCTGCCGACGATGAGCGCTGGCCCTGCCACCGGGTTCATGAGCTTGACCAGGCTGTGGCCCGGGTTGCGCAGGCCGACGCTTCGGCGTACGTCAAGCAGGCGCTTGAGGCCCGGCAGCAGCGCTTCGGTGGGCACAAAGGCGCACTGCCCGGGGGCGATGGCGCGCACCTGGGTGAGTGGCTCGATGCCCAGCGCCGCGAACACCGCGTCGGCGGTGATGCGTTTGTCCTCGGTGGGGGTGCCGTGCACCAGCACGGCGGCGCCCTGGCGCGCCAGCCACAGCGCCAGCAAAGGGGTCAGCAGCGGCAGCTTGCGCGCGCCGTTGTAGCTGGGCAGCACCACCACTGGCTTGTGGTTGCCGGGGATGCGTTGCAGGCGCACATGGGTGGCGTCCAGAAAGCCGGCCATCTCCTCGGGTGTTTCGCCCTTGATGCGCATGGCCAGGCAAAAGCCACCCAGGGCGAGGTCGCCCACGGTGCCGTCGAGCACCTGGCCCATCAGGTCGGCGGCCTGCGCGCGCGTCAGGGCACGGGCCCCGTCCTTGCCGCGGCCGATCTCCTTGATGTACTGGCTGATGCCCATGGGTGGCGGATTGTGGGTGAGGGTTGATGACTTGTCGTTATATGGTGGCCTCGGCCGCCGGGTGGGCGCTCAGGCGCACCAGGCGTTGCAGTTCGGGCACACAGGAGCCGCAGTTGGTACCGCAGCGCAGCGTGGCCTGCAGGCTGGCCAGCCGCTCGGCGTCGTCGCCGTCGGCCTGGGCCAGGTGGGCCTGAATCGCGTCTTCGCTCACGTCGAAGCAGGTGCACACCTGGCGGCCACGCGCGGGCATGGCCACGGGCGCCTGGGCGCCCGGCAGCAGGAGCAGGCGGGCGTCGATGGCCAGCGGTTGCTCGTCTTCGAGCAGGGGTTTGAGCCAGGTTTGCGCGCGTGTGTCGCCGGCGATCAGAAAGGCCCGCAACCCGGGCTGGCCGTCGGCGCGCTGCTCGCGCAGCACCACCCGGCGTTGCCCGGCCCGCGCGTCTTCGTAGCGCAGCGCGCCGCTGTCGTTCAGGCCCAGCGCCGCTTCGATGCGCGCGAGCAGGTCGGGTGAAGGCGCCTCGGCGGCCGACGCGCGCAGCAGCACACCGCTGCGCTCGCGCCCGAAGGGCACACACAGGGCAAAGGGCAATTCGGGCAGCAGCTGACGCAAGGTTTCGCGCGCGCTGATGGCGTTGGCCTCCGGCAGCCAGGCCATGGCCAGCAAGGTCCAGGCTTGCTCGGCGCGCTCGATGCGCACCGCGGCGTGCTTGAGTTCCGGCTGCTTTGAGTCAGGGCAGTGCGCCGAGGTGGTGATGGCGTTGATGCCGGCAATGGGTTCACCATCCTTGCCGCGCCCGCTGAGGTACTCGGCGCCCCAGTGCATGGCAATGAAGGCCTGCGTGAGCGCGACCGACTCGCTGGCGCGGGCGGGCAGGCGCAGCGTGCCGCGCTTGCTGGTGACTTCTGCAATATCGCCGTTGGCCAGGCTCAGGCGCGCCATCTCCTGCGGATGCAGTTCGACGCAGGGCTCGGCCACGTGGCCGAACAGACGGCCCAGCGTACCGGTGCGGCTCATGCCATGCCATTGATCGCGCAGCCGGCCGGTGGTCAGCGAGAAGGGAAAGCTGCTCTGGCGTGGTTCGGCCACGGGCTGATAGGGCGTGGCCACGAAGCGGGCCCGCCCGTCCGCGGTGGGAAACACGCCGTCTTCGTACAAGCGCTCGCGGCCTTGCGATGCGCCTTGCGCGAACGGCCATTGCTGCGGGCCTTGCTGCTCGAGCAGGGCATAGCTCAGGCCGGTGATGTCCAGGTCGCGTCCACGCGTGGATTCGCGGTGTTCGTTCCACACCGATTCGGGCGTGTGGTAGGGGAAGAGGACGTTGCCCGGGCGCAGGCGCTGTGCAAAGTCCACGCCGATGCGCCAGTCGTGGCGCGTCTCGCCCGGTGCCGGGATCGCCGGGCGCACGCGCGTGATGCGGCGCTCGCTGTTGGTGACGGTGCCGTCCTTTTCGCCCCAGGTGGTGGCGGGCAGCAGCAGGTCGGCCAAGTCGGCGGTGGCGGTGGTGAGAAAGGCCTCCTGCACCACCACGAACTCGGCGCGTTGCAGTGCGCGGCGCACGGTGGCCTGGTCGGGCATGGATTGCGCGGGGTTGGTGCAGGCAATCCACAAGGCCTTGACGGCGCCGTCGGCGGCGGCCTCGAACAGCTCAACCGCGGTCAGGCCGGGCTTGGCGGGCACGTCAGGCACGCCCCACAGCGCGGCCACCTCGGCGCGATGGGCCGGGTTGGCGAGGTCGCGGTGGGCCGAGAGCAGGTTGGCCAGGCCACCGACCTCGCGCCCGCCCATGGCGTTGGGCTGACCCGTCAGCGAGAACGGGCCCGCGCCGGGTTTGCCGATCTGGCCGGTGGCCAGGTGCAGGTTGATCAAGCTGGCGTTCTTGGCCGTACCGCTGCGGCTCTGGTTGAGGCCCTGGCAGTACAGGCTGAGCGTGGCTGGCGACAGGGCGAACCAGCGCGCGGCGGTCAACAGATCTTCTTCGCGCAGGCCACAGACCTGCGCCACACGCGCGGGCGTGGCGTCGCGCACCAGTTGCTTCAAGGCATCGAAGCCGGTGGTGTGTTGCGCGATGTAGGCGTTGTCGGTCCAGCCCTCCCACAGCATCAGGTGCAGCAGGCCGTGGAACAGCATCACGTCGGTGCCGGGCTGCAGCGGCAGGTACAGGTCGGCCAGGCCGGCGGTGTCGGTGCGTCGCGGGTCGGCCACGATCACCTTCATGTCGGGCCGCGCGCGTTTGGCGTCCTCAATGCGGCGAAACAGCACCGGGTGTGCGTAGGCCGCGTTGCTGCCGATGATGAACAGACAGTCTGCGTGGTTGACGTCGTCGTAGCACGCGGGTGGCGCGTCGGCGCCCAGGGTCTTCTTGTAGCCCGCCACCGCGCTGCTCATGCACAGGCGCGAGTTGGTGTCGATGTTGTTGGTGCCGATGAGGCCCTTGGCCAGCTTGTTGAAGACGTAGTAGTCCTCGGTGAGCAACTGGCCGCTCACGTAGAAGCCCACCGCGTCGGGGCCGTGGGTGTCGATCACGGCATTGAACCGCCTGGCCGCCGTGTCGAGCGCGTCGTCCCAGCCGACGCGCTGCGCCGGTGCGCCGCGGCTGGCGCGCTGCATGGGGTACAGCAGTCGCGCCTGCGCCGTGATGGCGGGGCTGGCGGTCAGGTGCAGCGTTGCCCCTTTGCTGCAAAGGCGCCCGAAGTTCGCCGGATGGTCGGGGTCGCCGCGCACGCCGGTGATGCGCGCGCCGTCGCTTTCAATGATGACCCCGCAGCCCACGCCGCAGTAAGGGCAGGTGGAGCGGGTGTCGTTCATGGCTGTGGCTTGCGGCGAGCGGGGCCGGCGATGGGACGGGCCAGGTCGGTGCCCAGCGTGGCGAGCTCGTGCGCATCCAGGTGCACCCGCCCTTCGATCACGCGCACCGCAAAGCGCGGGGTGCAGCCTTCGTCGGGCGCCTGGGCCTGGCCGCTGTCGAGGCCGATGGTCCAGTTGTGCAGCGGGCAGGCCACGCGCTGGCCGAACACGATGCCCTGGCTCAGGGGGCCGCCCTTGTGGGGGCAGCGGTCGAGCAGGGCGAACACCTCGTTCTCGGCGTTGCGGAAGATGGCGACGTCCACGCCGCGCTCGCGCGGCACGGTGCGCGAGCCCAGCACCGGGATGTCGTCGACCGAGCAGATGGCGAGCCAGGCGGGTTGTTCGGCGCTCATGCCAGGCTCCCTTCGGCGACGGGCGCCGCGTGAATCGGAATGTATTGGCGCGTGTCGACGGCAGCGGCCTGGTGCTGGAACCAGGGATCGGGCTCGCCGTCGAGGGCGAACTGCAGCTGCGCCCACAGCGCCTTGCGACCTTCGGCGTCGTCGAGGATGCGGCGTTTGACGTGGTCGAGCCCGACGCGCGCCACGTAGTGGACGGTGCGCTCCAGGTACCAGCCTTCCTGGCGGTACAGCTCCATGAACGCGCCGGTGTATTCCATCACCTCCTCGGCGGTCTTGAGCTTGACCAGGAACTGGGCGACCTCGGTCTTGATGCCGCCGTTGCCGGCCACGTACATCTCCCAGCCGCTGTCCACGCCGACGATGCCCACGTCCTTGATGCCGGCCTCGGCGCAGTTGCGCGGGCAGCCGCTGACGGCGAACTTGACCTTGTGCGGCGCATACATGCGCCACATGGCCCGCTCCAGGTCCTTGCCCATTTGAGTGCTGTCCTGCGTGCCCATGCGGCACCACTCGCTGCCCACGCAGGTCTTCACCGTGCGCAGTGCCTTGGCGTAGGCGTGGCCACTGGGCATGCCGATGTCCTTCCACACCGCGGGCAGGTCTTCCTTCTTCACGCCCAGCAGGTCGATGCGCTGGCCGCCGGTGACCTTGACGGTGGGGATCTGGTACTTGTCGACCGCGTCGGCGATGCGGCGCAGTTCGTCGGCGGTGGTCTCTCCGCCCCACATGCGCGGGATCACGCTGTAGGTGCCGTCCTTCTGGATGTTGGCGTGCATGCGCTCGTTGACGAAGCGGCTCTGCGGATCGTCCCTGGCTTCCTTGGGCCAGGTGCTGATGAGGTAGTAGTTGATGGCGGGGCGGCAGGTGGCGCAGCCGTCGGGCGTTCGCCAGTTGAGGCCACTGAACACCGCGGCGCGCGTGGTCAGGCGGTTGGTGCGGATCGCATCACGCACCGCCTGGTGGCCGTGTTCGGTGCAGCCGCAGATGGCCTTGGTCTTGGGCGTGGCCGAGTAGTCGCCGCCAGCGGTGAACATCAGGATCTGCTCGACCAGGCCGGTGCACGAGCCGCAGCTGGCGCTGGCCTTGGTGTGCTTGCGCACCTCATCCAGCGTGAACAGGCCCTTGTCGCGGATGGCCTTGCAGATGGCGCCCTTGTTGACGCCGTTGCAACCGCAGACTTCGTCGCTGTCGGCCATGGCCGCGGCCTTGCTCTGGCCCTGGTGGCCCACGTCACCGATGGCGCTGGTGCTGAAGTGCTCGCCGAACATCAGCCGCTCGCGCACGTCGGCCAGGTTGCGGCCGTCGCGCAGGAGCTTGAAGTACCAGCTGCCGTCGACCGTGTCGCCGTACAGGCAGGCACCCACCAGTTGGTCGCCCTTGAGCACCAGCTTCTTGTAGACGCCGCCGGCCGGATCGCTCATGACGATGGTGTCGGTGCCGTCGCCGCCCATGAAGTCGCCGGCCGAGAACAGGTCGATGCCGGTGACCTTGAGCTTGGTCGACGTGAGCGAGCCGCTGTAGCGGCCGATGCCGAACTCGGCCAGATGGTTGGCCAGCACCTTGCCTTGCTCGAACAGCGGGGCCACCAGGCCGTAGGCAATACCGCGGTGCGCCGCACATTCGCCCACGGCGTAGATGCGCGCATCGGTGACGGTCTGCAGCGTGTCGCTGACCACGATGCCGCGGTTGACGTGCAGCCCGGCCGATTCGGCGAGCGCGGTGTTGGGGCGAATACCCACCGCCATCACCACCAGATCGGCGGGCACTTCGGTGCCGTCCGTGAAGCGCACCGATTTCACGCGATCGGTGCCGAGCAGCGATTCGGTCTGCGCGCCGATGAGGAACTTCAGCCCCCGCGCCTCAAGCGACTGCTGCAGCAGCTTGGCCGCGGTCTCGTCGAGCTGGCGCTCCATGAGCCAGGGTGCCACGTGGACCACCGTCACGTCCATGCCGCGCTTCATCAGTCCGTTGGCGGCCTCCAGCCCCAGCAGGCCACCACCGATAACCACCGCGTGCTTGTGCGCCTTGGCCGCGTCGATCATGGCCTGCGTGTCGGCGATATCGCGGTAGGCGATCAAACCGGGCAGGTCCTTGCCCGGGATGGGCAGCATGAAGGGGTTGGAGCCGGTGGCCAGGATCAGGCGGTCGTAGGGCGCCTCGATCACATCACCCTGACCGTCATCGGCCACCACCACGCGGCGCACGCGGTCGATGCGCGTGACGCGGCGACCGGTGTGCAGCGTGATGTGGTTGTCGCGGTACCAGTCCCAGTCGTTGAGCACGATCTGCTCAAGCGTCTGTTCGCCCGCAAGCACTGGCGAGAGCAGGATGCGGTTGTAGTTGGGGTGCGGCTCGGCGCCGAACACCGTGATGTCGTACAGCTCGGGGGCCAGCTTGAGCAGCTCTTCGAGGGTGCGCACACCGGCCATGCCGTTGCCGACCATCACAAGTCTGGGTTTGTTCATTGCAGCTCCATCGGTCAGTCGGGTCTGAAGAAACAAAAAAGGCGTCTGCACAGTGCCAGCCCAGTGGGCCGCGCATGTGTAGACGCCTTTGTCCGGTTGGTCGCCAATGCCTCGTTGCGTTGGCGGCCGTCACGGTCACTCGGACCGTTTGCGCGTTGTGTTCGCAAGTTGCATGCCACGACAAAACAGGCCATTTCCCGGTGTTTTGCGCCATCGCGACCCCGTCGTTGCGCCAGGGTGGTGCGTGCCGCGCGTGCCATGCCTCAATTCGGGTAGCGCTCAGTGCGGCGCATGGTGCGTGGCCAGCACGGCGAGCAGGAGCAACAGCAGGACAAAAGACACCCCTTGCCAGAACGCCACCGGGTGGCGCTCGACCAGGGGCGGCTCGCGATCGCGCAGGTAGGCGCGGTTCGGGTGACGCAGGTCCCAGGCGAATTCCGAGACCTCGTCGTGGCGTCGGTGCGGGTCCAGACTCACGGCCTTCTCGATGGCTTTGTCGACCCAGACGGGGATGTGCGGCTGGCGCAAACGGATCGGTTCATACGACAGGCGCTTGAGGTCCTGACCTTGGCGCACGCGCGTGAGCCCGAGGCCGTAGGGCAGCCGGCCGGTCAGCATCTGGTAGGTGATGCTCGCCAGGGCGAAGGTGTCGGCGCGTGCGCTGCCGCCTTGGCCAAGAAAGTACTCGGGCGCGGTGTACTGCAAGGTGCCAGGGATGGCCGACGCGGCGTCGGGTGGTGCGGTCTCCGCCAGGCTGGCCACGGCGACCGAGCCGAAGTCGATGAGGCACACCGTGCCCTGCGGGTCGATCATGATGTTCTCGGGGCGCAGGTCCTGGTGCAGCATCTCCATGCGGTGAAAGGCGCGCAGGCCCTTGGCCACTTGCTCGACGATGTCGCGCACCTGCGCCAGATCGGGCGTCGGGTGGTCACGCATCCATTGCGCCAGGGTCTGGCCGGGGACGTAGGCCAATGCGGTGTAGAGGCAGGTGCGCTGGCGGCATGAGGGGTAGGCGCGCATCACGTGGTCGTTGTGGATGCGCCTGGCCACCCATTCCTCCATCAGAAAACGTTCGCGGTAGGCCTTGTCGTCCTGCAGGTCCACCGAGGGCGTCTTGATCACCAGCTCATTGCCGTTGGCCAGGTCGGTGGCGAGATAGACGTGACTGCGGCTGCTGCCATGCAGTTCGCGCTCGATGCGAAAGCCGTCGAGCTCGGCGCGTGCGGACAGCGGTGGTGGCAGCGGCAGATCGCCGGCCTGCAGGGGCAGCTCGTGCCGGTTCGGATCGGGCAGGGCGTCCACGCGCACGATCTGCACCGTGAGGTTGTCGGGGCTGCCGTTGTGCAGCGCTTCATCGATGATGGTGCGGGCTGCGTGGTCCAGATCAGCGGCGTTCGCCTGGATGGTGGCCGCAAGAACATCCGCTCCCACGTGTTGATGCACGCCATCGGTGGCGAGCAGAAAGGTGTCGCCCACCGCCAGGGGCTGCGCCTGGTAGTCGATGTCGACCGAGGACGCGATGCCCAGCGCGCGGCTGAGGAAGTTCTCCTCGCGCGACACGTGGACGCGGTGGTCGTTGGTGAGCTGTTCCAGCGATTGCGCGTGCACCCGGTAGATGCGCGCGTCGCCCACATGGAACAGGTGGGCCGTGGTCGAGCGCAGCACCAGCGCGCTGAAGGTGCACACATGACCGCGGTCCTTGTCGAAGCGTCCCTGACCCTGAAAGGTCTGGGCATACAGCCAGGCGTTGGCCGCCTCGATCACACGGTGCGCCGACGTCTTCACCGACCACGCGTCCGAGGTGCAGTAGTAGTCGTCCAGGAAGCTCTGGACCGCGGAGGCGCTGGCGACGTGGCCCGCGTCGCTGCTGCTGATGCCGTCGGCCAGTGCGACGGCGATGCCCTTGGCGCCCAGCAAGGGTTGCCTCGGAATGCACAGGCCGTGGAAGTCCTGGTTCAGCGGCTTGCGACCCTTGTCGCTGTGCTGACCCACGCTCACCGAGAGTTCGCTTGTCATGGCAGATGCGAAACGAGCCCCGTGCGCGCTGGCAGCGGGGCTCGCCAGGGACAAGGCCCCGATCGCTCAGCGAGCCGCCAGCTTGGGCGCCGTCTTGTAGTGGGTGGAATACAGCGTCGCGCCAACGAAGGTCAGGCCGCCCACGAGGTTGCCCAGCACGGTGGGGATCTCGTTCCAGAGCAGGTAGTCCATGAAGGTGAAGTGACCGCCGAGCATCAGGCCCGAGGGGAACAGGTACATGTTCACGATGGAGTGCTCAAAGCCCAGGTAGAAGAACACCAGGATGGGCATCCACATGGCGATGACCTTGCCCGACACCGAGGTGGACATCATGGCCGCCACCACACCGGTGGACACCATCCAGTTGCACATCACCGCGCGCACGAACAGCGTCAGCATGCCGGCGGCACCAAGGGCGGCGTAACCCACCGTGCGGCCTTCGCCGATGTGGCCGATCTTCTGGCCGATGGCGTTGGGTTCGGCCGAGAAGCCGTTGGTGAAGATGATGGCCATGAAGACGGCGACGGTGAGGGCGCCGGCGAAGTTGCCGAAGAAGACCAGGGTCCAGTTGCGCAGCACGCCCGACCAGGTGGCGCCGGGCCGCTTGTCCAGCACCGCCAGGGGTGCGAGCGTGAACACGCCGGTCAACAGGTCAAAGCCCAGCAGGTAGAGCATGCAAAAGCCCACCGGGAACAGCAGCGCGCCCAGTAGCGGGTTGCCGGTGTTGACCGTGATGGTCACGGCAAACGCCGCGGCCAGCGCCAGAATGGCGCCGGCCATGTAGGCGCGGATCAGCGTGTCGCGGGTGGACATCAGCAGCTTGGATTCGCCTGCGTCAACCATCTTGGTCACGAACTCGGTGGGTGCGAGGTAGGCCATGGTGAATTCCTTTGGATGGGGAAAGAGGGAAGGGAACAGGGTCGGGGGTAACCGTCAGTGCTGGCTGCCGCAGTCTTCGAGGAAGCCGATCAGCTCCTCGCGCAGCTCGTAGTAGCGGGGGTGCTTGAGCAGCGCTTCGCGGGTGCGCGGGCGGGGCAGGGGCACGTCCATGACCTTGCCGACGCGTGCGCGCGGCCCGTTGGTCATCATCACCACGCGGTCGGCCAGCAGGATGGCTTCGTCCACGTCGTGCGTGACCATCATGGCGGTGACCTGGCTGCGCGACCACACCTCCATCAGCACTTCCTGCAGGTCCCAGCGGGTGAGCGAGTCCAGCATGCCGAAGGGCTCGTCGAGCAACAGCATCTTGGGTTGCAGGGCAAAGGCGCGCGCAATGCCCACGCGCTGCTTCATGCCGTTGGACAGCTCGCTGGCGTGCTTGTTCATCGCACTGCCCAGGCCGACGCGGTTGAGGTAGTAGCCCACCGTGTCGCGGCGCTCGGCTTCGCTGGCGTGCGGAAACACGCGCGCCACGCCCAGCATCACGTTTTCGTGCGCGGTGAGCCAGGGCACCAGACTGGGGGCCTGGAACACGATGCCCCGGTCCGGGCCGGCGTCGCGCACTTCGCGGCCGTCGAGCACGATCACGCCCTCGGTCACGTCGGTCAGGCCGGCCATCATCGACAGCACGGTGGACTTGCCGCAGCCCGAGTGGCCAATGAGCGAGATGAATTCGCCCTTGCGGATCTTGAGGTCGAAGCCCTCGACCACGGCCTGCGGCCCCTTGGGCGTGGGGTAGACCTTGGTCAGGCGCGAGAACTCGGCGAAGCGCTCGTCACCGCCCAGGCCGGTGGCATCAGCGGCTATCGACTGCGTGACCTGTTGCGCCTCGAAGGCCTCGGTCTCGATGCGCTCGGCCAGTGCGGCGTGGCGCATCTTGAGCAGGCTGGCCAGGGTGGGCCCGGGGGCGGCCGATGTCGACTGGCCCGGCACACGCGGGGTCAGGCTGGGCAGCTGGATCACGTTGCCGCCCTGTTGTGCGGCGTGCTGGTGCGCCAGACCGATCAGGTGCTCGGTGATCTGGCCACGCAGGGTCTTGAAGCGCTCGTCGTGGTTCATCGCGCGGCGATCGCGCGGGCGTTCGATGTCGACCGTGAACGACGGGCCCAGCGCGGCGCCCGGTCCGATGTCCAGCGGGATGATGCGGTCGGCCACCATCAAGGCCTCGTCGACGTCGTTGGTGATGAGCACCACCGTCTTGCGGTTCTCGCTCCAGATGCGAACGATCTCGTCCTGCAGGTTGGCGCGGGTGAGCGCATCCAGCGCCGACAGCGGCTCGTCGAGCAGCAGTGTGTCCGGATCGGTGGCCAGGGCACGCGCCACCGACACGCGCTGGCGCATGCCACCTGAGAGCTGCGAGGGGCGTTTGTCGATGGCGGCCGACAGGCCCACCATGGCCACGTAGCGTTTGACCTCCTCGGCGCGCGCCTTGGCGCTCAGGTGTGCGCTGACGCGGTCCACCGCCAGGGCCACGTTCTCGCGCACGGTGAGCCAGGGCATGAGCGAGTAGCTCTGGAACACGATGCCGCGGTCGGGGCCGGGCTCGGTGATGGGCTGTCCGTTCTTGAGAACGTCACCGCTGTCCGCCTGGGTCAGGCCAGCCAGCAGGTTGATGAGCGTGGTCTTGCCCGTGCCCGAGAAGCCGACGATGGCGACGAACTCGCCCGGCGCGACGCTCAGGTTCAGGTTGGTGAGCACCTCGCTGCGCGAGGCGCCGCTGCCGTAGCCTTTGCAGACGTTGCGCAGTTCGAGTGCGGCGGTTTGCGTGGCGGCATGGGTGGTCGGTGCAGGGGTGTCGTGCGCGCTGACGACGTCCAGGATCGCGCGCGGCATGGCAATGGCGTTCATGGCGGTGGCTCCCGTGCCCATGTCAGCGTCGCGTGACCAGGTTCTGCAGGACCAGCATCAGGCGGTCGAGCGCGAAGCCGATGGCACCGATGGTGAACACCGCGACCATGATGCGGCTCAGCGACTCGGAGCTGCCGTTCTGGAACTCGTCCCAGACGAATTTGCCCAGGCCTGGGTTCTGCGCCAGCATTTCGGCGGCGATCAGCACCATCCAGCCCACACCGAGCGACAGGCGCATGCCGGTGAAGATGAAGGGCAGGGCCGAGGGCACGATGATCTTGCGGATGCGCGTGCCCAGCGGCAGTTGCAGCACCTTGCCGACGTTGACCAGGTCCTTGTCGACCGAGGTCACGCCGATGGCGGTGTTGATCAGCGTGGTCCACAGCGAGCACAGCGTCACCGTGATGGCCGAGATCAGGAAGGACTTCTGGAACATCGGCTCGTCGGCGGTGACGTACACCGCACTCACCACCAGCGTGACGATGGGCAGCCAGGCCAGCGGCGACACCGGGCGAAACAGCTGCACCATCGGGTTGATGGCGGCCTGCACGACCTTGGACGTACCAGCCAGAATGCCCAGCGGCACCGCCACCAGGGTGGCCAGCAAAAAGCCCACGAAGACCGTCTTCAGGCTGGTGAGGATCTGGTCGATGTAGGTGGCCTTGCCGGTCCATTTGATGGTGCGGACCTCATAGCTCGGGTCTTCGGCCAGGCGCTCCTGATTGCGTTTGGCCTGGCGCTCGTAGAAGGCGGCCTGGCGCTCACGCTCGGCCATGTGTTCCTTCACCAGCGAGACCGCCTGCTCGGCCACCTGCAGCGGACCGGGCACGGCGCCCAGGCTGGTCTGGATGCGCGCGGCCGTGACGGACCACAGCGCCAGGAAGATGGCGAAGGCCACGAGCGGAACGCCCGCGCCCATCACCAGTTTGCGGCCCAGCTCCGCCGGGTTGCGCAGGGCGGCAGCGCCGCCAAAGAGTCGTGCTGCGATCGCCATGGCTTACCCCTTGTCGGACTCTTTGAGGCCGATCTTGAACTTGGACAGGTACTCGTTGGGCTTGCGACCGTCGTAGGCCACGCCGTCGATGAAGGTGTTGTCCACCGGCTTGAAGCTATCGGTCTTGGGCACGTCGGTGGCCTTGATCTTGCCTTCGGCGACCAGCGCGTTGGCGGCCTGCAGGTAGACGTCGGGTCGGTACACGCGCTTGGCCGTTTCCATGTACCAGCTGTCGGGCTTGGACTCGGTGATCTGACCCCAGCGGCGCATCTGGGTGAGGTACCAGATGGCGTCGCTGTAGAAGGGGTAGGTGGCGTAGTCGCGGAAGAAGACGTTGAAGTCCGGTGCCGGGCGCTTGTCGCCTTTTTCAAACTCGAAGGTGCCGGTCATGCTGTTGCCGATCACCTCGGCGTCGGCGCCGACGTATTGCGACTTCGACAGGATCTTGACCGCCTCGACGCGGTTGGCCATGGAGGCATCGAGCCACTGGCCGGCGCGAATCAGCGCCTTGATGACGGCCACGTGCGTGTTGGGGTTGGCCTTGGCCCACTCGCCCATCACACCGAACACCTTCTCGGGGTTGTTCTTCCAGATCTGGTGATCGGTGATCACCGGCACACCAATGCCCTTGAACACTGCCTGCTGGTTCCAGGGCTCGCCCACGCAATAGCCGTGGATGGTGCCGGCTTCCATGGTGGCGGGCATCTGCGGCGGCGGGGTGACCGAGAGCAGCACGTCGGCGCGCTGGGTGCCCGAGATGTCGCTGGCGGTGTAGTAGCCGGGGTTGAGGCCACCGGCGGCGAGCCAGTAGCGCAGTTCGTAGTTGTGCGTCGAGACGGGGAAGACCATGCCCATCTTGAAAGGCTTGCCTTCCTTCTTCCAGGCATCGACCACTTTCTTGAGCGCGTCGGCCTTGACCGGGTGCACGACCTTGCCGTCCTTCATCGGCAGGTGCGGCTTCATCTCGGCCCACACCGCATTGGAGACGGTGATGGCGTTGCCGTTGAGGTCCATGCTGAAGGCGGTGACGATGTCGGCCTTGGTGCCGAAGCCGATCGAGGCGCCCAGCGGCTGGCCGGCCAGCATGTGCGCGCCGTCGAGCTGGCCGTCGATCACGCGATCGAGCAGCACCTTCCAGTTGGCCTGTGCTTCCAGCGTGACGAACAGGCCTTCGTCTTCGAAGAAGCCTTTTTCGTAGGCGATGACCAGCGGGGCGCAGTCGGTGAGTTTGATGAAGCCGAACTTGAGGGCTTCCTTTTCGGGACGTGGGCCCTTCTGTGCGTGGGCCGGCAGGCCGAGGGTGGTGGCGCCAGCCAGGGCCAAAGCCTGGGCGGTGAACTGGCGGCGGTTGAAGTGGCGGGGCGATGCAGTCATGGAATGCTCCTGCGAGACAAAAAATCGGGCCAAAAAAAATGGCGTCCATCGCAGCGCCCGCTTTCGCGAACACGCAATGGACGCCGTTGTCCTGTTCCGGTCTGACCGGGGGGTGCCCCGCCGCCGTTGGCTGGTCACCGTCGCTTCGTATCAAGCAGCAAGCGTGCCAGCGCTTCCTGGCATTGGCGTGGAATGCCAAGTTGTTGAAATCATTGGAGATTCTGAAGGTGTGGTGAGGGTCCTACCGCCTGGTGTCCTCGCCCACCCGTGGTGCAATGCAGCATGTCGGGGCGTGGTGCGCCCCGAATTGGTGGCGCACGGGCAGCGGCCGGAGGGGGTCAGGAGCGCGCCGCGGGCAGCACGTCGGCCATGGCCAGCACCGCCTCGGCGACGTCGACGATGCGCCGGTTCTGGTTCATGGCCATCTGGCGCAGCGTCTTGTGCGCTTCGGCTTCGCTGAGGTGGCGGTGCGCCATCAACAGGCCCTTGGCGCGCTCGATGACCCGTCGCTCGTTCAGGCTGGCGCGCACGGCCTCGAGTTCGTCGCCCATGGCCTGCAGCCGCTTGGCCTGGTCGTGCACCAGGTCGAGCACCGAGCGCTCCAGCGTGAGGGCGAAGCTCTTGGACGCCTGGGCGGCCTGCGCGCCGTCGCCCGCGGCCTGGTAGAAGTCCAGCGGGTCGGGCGGTGCGTCGGCGCTGATTGCACCAAAGCTGGCCAGTTCGGCCTGGGCCTGGGCGATCTTGGCGCTACAGGCCTCTCCGAGGTCCTGGGTCAGGCGGTCTTCCACCGCCTTCATGGCGTCAATGCGTGCGGTGCAGGTGTCGAACCAGACCTGGCTGAGTTCCGGCTTGAGCACCGAGCCCTGCGTGGTCGTGCACAGCACCCGGCGCAGGCGTTCCAGGTCGGCCAGCGTGGCGCTGACATGCGGCGCGCTGAGCATGGCGCGGATCTCGGGCGGTGCGTAGGTGCCCACCACTTCGAGGCAGCGCTCCTGCGATTCGATCAGGTGCAGCAACCGCTGTTGCTCGGCCTGCTCGGCGTGGCCGCTGCCGAACATGGCCGCGCCTACCGCGCGTTCCTGCCCCGCGAACTCCTTGCCCTGCATGAAGTTGAACAGCGCCACCAGTCGACGCGAGATGGCGGGGTCGGACGCGCTGTCGGCGGCCTCGAACACCACCGCCAGCAGCGCGGCGATCAGCCGGACATAGGCTTCGGTGGACTGCGCCGTGTCCCAGCGGCGCTCGTCGATGCGTTGGCGCAGGGCGTCCAGTCCGTCCAGGCCTTGCAGGACATAGGCGATGCGGCTGAACAGGCGCGCCCCCGGGCCCGCCTGCGCGGCACTGGCGTCCACACGCTCGATCTGCTGGCGCCAGTCGGCCTCGACCTGCCGGGACATGGCGATCTGCGTCAGGCGCGCCCCGGTGTGGCGCTCGCCTTGTGCGGCCAGGTACATGTTGGAGAGCCCGCGCTCGCGCTGCAGCGTGTGCACCAGGCGCGCGGTCACGTCCACCCAGGTGGCGGTGAGCGCCAGTCGCTGCAGGCCATCGATCTCGCAGCGCTTGGCGGCCAGCAGAAAGTCCAGGCCTGTCTTCATATCCGTTCCCGTCGATGGCTCTTGCCAGAGCCCGGCAGCAACAAATGTGCCGCCCTTACACTCTCGGCCCTCATGCGGATCCTGGGTATTGAATCCTCCTGCGACGAAACCGGTGTGGCCCTGGTCGATGCCGAGGGCACGAGTGTGCCTCGGTTGCTGGGGCATGCGCTGCACAGCCAGATTGCGATGCACCAGGCCTACGGCGGCGTGGTGCCCGAACTGGCCAGTCGCGACCATATCCGCCGCGTGCTGCCCTTGACCGACGCGGTGCTGGCCCAGGCGGGCCTGGCGCTGTCGGCCGTTGACGCGGTGGCCTGCACCCGCGGACCGGGGCTGGCCGGCGCCTTGCTGGTGGGCACCGGTGTGGCGCACGCGCTGGGCATGGCGCTGGGCAAGCCGGTGATCTCGGTGCACCACCTCGAAGGGCATCTGCTCTCACCCTTCCTGAGCGCCGACCCGCCGAGCTTTCCGTTTGTGGCGCTGCTGGTGTCCGGCGGGCACACGCAGCTCATGCGGGTCGACGGCGTGGGCCGCTACGAGCTGCTGGGCGAGACCATCGACGACGCCGCGGGCGAGGCCTTCGACAAGTCGGCCAAGCTGCTCGGACTGGGCTATCCCGGTGGCCCGGCGCTGGCGCGCCTGGCAGAGCAGGGCGACGACAACGCCTTCAAACTGCCGCGGCCCCTGCTGCACAGCGGCGATCTGGATTTTTCGTTTGCCGGGCTCAAGACCGCGGTGCTCACCCAGGTGAAGCGGCTGGCGCACGCCGCGCCCGAGGGCCCGGCGACCAGCCACCTGGCCGATCCGTTGACGGCGCAGCAGAAGGCCGATGTGGCGGCCAGCGCCCAGGCGGCCATCGTGGACGTGCTGGTGAAGAAGTCGCTCGCGGCGCTGACCCGGACCGGCTTGAAAAGATTGGTGGTGGCCGGCGGCGTGGGGGCGAACGCCCGTTTGCGCCACCAGCTTGACGCGGCCGCCGCGCGACGTGGCCTGCGCGTGCACTACCCGGAGCTGGCGCTGTGCACCGACAACGGCGCCATGATCGCGCTGGCTGCGGGCCTGAGAGTGCAGGCAGGTCTGGTCGCCGCCAATGGCCCGCACGGACATTTCGATGTGGCGCCGCGTTGGCCGTTGACCGAATTGGGCGCGCCGGCATGAACGCGTTGCCCTGGCGATCCTGGCATGTTGCGTTGGCCAGCTTCCCCGACCGCCGGGGGAGTATCGGCGTAATTATGAATTAGAGTCTCATCCTGTCGCGTAGGCGACATAGGGCTGGCAGCCTTTTGCCCGGCCCTTGCTCACCCGTATGGAGAACCACATGCCCAACACCCTTCGCCGCCGCGGCGCCGTCGCCGCGCTGGCCTTCCTGACCTTTGGCGGTCTGTCCATCGTTCACGCTCAGAGCGCGCCTGCCGCTGCCGAGCCCATCCGCATTGCCTTGGTCGAGGGCATGTCGGGGCCGTTTGCCAACACTGGCGAGGCCGTCATGCGCAACCTGGTCTGGGCCGCCGAGCGCGTCAACGCCCGCGGTGGCGTCAAGCTGCCGGGGGGCGCCCGTCCGCTGCAGATCGAGCGCTTCGACAGCAAAGGCCAGACCGAAGAGGCCTTGTCGGCCATGCGGGCGGCGCTCGATCGCGGCATCACCATCGTTGCCCAGGGCAACTCATCGGCCACAGCCAGCGCGCTGATCGAGGCCGTGAACAAGCACAACGAGCGCGAGCCGCAGCGGCGCGTGCTGTACCTGAACTATTCCGCCGTCGACCCCACGCTGACCAACGAAAAGTGCAGCCCCTGGCACTTTCGCTTCGACGCCCATGCCGACATGCGCATGTCGGCGCTGATGAGCGTGTTGCGCGAGGACAAGGCGCTGCAGCGCATCTACCTCATCGGGCAGGACTACAGCTTCGGGCAAGGCGTGCTCAAAGAGGCGCGGCGCCAGCTGGCCGCACAGCGCCCGGACGTGCAGATCGTTGGCGACGAGCTGCACCCCATGGCCCGCATCAAGGACTTCCTGCCCTACGCGGCCAAGATCAAGGCCAGCGGTGCGCAGGCCGTGCTCACCGGCAACTGGGGCAATGACCTGACCCTGCTGGTCAAGGCTGCGCGTGAAGTGGGCTTTGACGGCCGCTTCTACACGTTCTATGGCAACGCGCTCGGCGCACCCGCCGCGATTGGCGATGCGGGCATCGGCAAGGTGATTGCCGTGGCCGACTGGTTTCCCAACATGCCCTCGCCCGACAGTGAGGCGTTTTACCGCCAGTTCCGCGCCCGCTTCCCGAACCCCGCCGACGACTACGTGCACATGCGCATGCACCTCATGATCGAAGCACTGGCGCAGGCCATCGAGCGCGCGGGCAAGGTGGAGTCGGGCGCCATCGCGCAGGCGTTGGAACGCGCGGACGTGGTGTTGGCCGGTCAACGTGGTCGCATGCGCGGGGCAGACCACCAGTTCCAGCAATCGCTGGCGGTGGCCGTCATGGACCGCCAGGGCGAGCCGGGTGTGCCGTTCGATGTCGAAGGTTCGGGCTATGGCTTTCGCGTGATCCGCGCCCTGACCCCACAGCAGGCCGAGATGCCCCACACCTGTACGATGCCGCGTTTCTGACGACGGAGTGATTCGATGCGCAAGGTGGTGGCGGACCTGCAGGGTTCTCGCATTCGGGAGGTGGCCAACGAAGGCATCGGGCGCGAGGGTGTGCTGGCCTTCTGGTTTGGCGAAAGCGACGAAGTCACGCCCGAGCCGATCCGCGCCGCCGCCATGGCGTCACTTCAGGCCGGCGAGACCTTTTACGCGCACAACCTGGGGCTGCCCGAACTGCGTGAGGCGATTGCGGGCTACACGGACCGGTTGCATCCGGGGCGTGGCCCCGCCCACTGGTTCGGGCGCATCGCCGTCACCTCGGGCGGCGTCAACGGACTGATGCTGGCGGCCCAGACACTGGTGGACGCCGGTGACGAAGTGGCCGTGGTGACGCCGGTCTGGCCCAACCTCGTGGCTCAGCCCTTGCTGATGGGCGCGCGGATCAAGGCGGTGCCGCTGGTGGCCGAAGGCGGAGCCTGGACACTGGACCTGGATGCCCTGCGGGCGGCGGTGACCGCGGACACGCGCGTACTGGTCATCAACGCACCCGGCAACCCGACCGGGTTCTCTCTGTCCGTGGCCGAGCAACAGGCCATCCTGACCCATTGCCGGTCCACCGGCACCTGGATCGTGGCCGACGAGGTCTATGAGCGGCTGTACTACGGCGACGACACCGCCAACGGCGCAGCGCCCAGCTTCCTGGATGTGGCCGAGCCCGACGACCGGCTGATCGTGGTCCACAGCTTTTCCAAGAGCTTTCTCATGACGGGGTGGCGCCTGGGCTGGCTGGTGCTGCCGCCAGCGCTGACCGAGCCGGTCGGCAAACTGATTGAGTTCAACACCTCGTGCGCGCCGGTGTTCGTGCAGCGTGGCGCCTTGGCGGCCATCGCCCACGGCGATGAGGTGACGCCCGCACTGGTGGCGCACCTTCGCCGCTGCCGTGACACGCTGGTGCCGCTGCTGCAGGCCTTGGATGGCGTTCAACTCGCCACGCCCCGGGCTGGCATGTACGCCTTCTTCCGCCTGCCGGGGCATCCAGACTGTCTGGGCACCGCCAAACGGCTGGTTCGGGAAGCGGGGCTGGGACTGGCGCCCGGCGGGGCATTCGGCCAGGAGGCTACTGGTTGGCTGCGCTGGTGTTTCGCCAGCCGGGAGACAAACCGCCTGGTCGACGGGGTTCAGCGATTGAGGCGGTGGCTCGACGCGCCGGCCACTGCGCAGTGAGCAGGCACTGCGCGACGGGTTCAGAGGAGCACAGTGGATTTCCGGCTGGCGCCGTCTTCAGCTAGAATGCGCGGTTGCCGTTGCGGTCGCAGCGGCTTTCACGCCCGTCGCGGCTGGTGATCCCCAGGATCGCCCTGGCTGCAGCGGGACGCCAGTCCACAGGAAAATTCATGATCGATCAAAAAGTCAAGGCCGACGTCATCGCGGCCAACGCCCGCGCCGCCAACGACACCGGCAGCCCCGAAGTCCAGGTCGCCATCCTGACGGCCCGCATCAACGAACTCACCCCGCACTTCAAGACGCACGCCAAGGACCACCACGGTCGTCGCGGCCTGCTGCGCATGGTGAGCCGCCGCCGCAAGCTGCTCGACTACCTCAAGGCCAAGGACGCTGACCGCTACCTGGCCCTGATCCAGAAACTGGGCCTGCGCAAGTAATTCGAGCCGGGTGTGCCTATGCAGAAAGCCTGAGTTGGTTCGCTGGCTCGGGCTTTTTGCGTTTGACACACCGGTTCCATGAGGCCGGAGACCACACACCAAGCGAAGCTGTGTCATTCCAAAGCCACTGCCGATCCGGCAGCGCCTCTGGAATGGCATCGTGTTCTGGGTGCGTTCTCCGGAGACGGTGCAGATCGCTGCACGCCAAGCCACCCCTGAAGGGCGGCACACAGGAGATGAACCCATGAGCATGTTCAACAAAGTCACCAAGACCTTCCAATGGGGCCAGCACACGGTCACCATGGAAACCGGCGAAATCGCTCGCCAGTCCAGCGGCGCCGTGCTGCTCGACATGGAAGGCACCGTGGTGCTCGCCACGGTGGTTGCCAAAAGCGAAGCCAAGGCCGGCCAGGACTTCTTCCCGCTGACGGTCGACTACATCGAGAAGACCTACGCCGCCGGCAAGATCCCGGGCAGCTTCTTCAAGCGCGAAGGCCGCCCGAGCGAGCTCGAGACGCTGACCAGCCGCCTGATCGACCGACCCATCCGCCCGCTGTTCCCCGAGGGGTTCTTCAACGAAGTGCAGGTGGTCATCCACACGCTGTCGCTCAACCCCGAAGTCGATGCCGACATCGCCGCCATGATCGCCACCTCGGCGGCCCTGTCGGTCTCCGGCATCCCGTTCAATGGCCCGATCGGCGCGGCGCGCGTGGGCTACGTGAATGGCCAGTACGTGCTCAACCCCGGCCAGACGGAGCGCAAGAATTCCCAGATGGACCTGGTCGTTGCGGGCACGCAAGCGGCCGTGCTGATGGTTGAGTCCGAAGCCGAGCAGCTGTCCGAAGAGATCATGCTGGGCGCCGTGGTGTTCGGCCACGAGCAGGGCAACATCGCCATCAACGCCATCAACGAACTGGTGCGTGACGCCGGCAAGCCGGAATGGCAATGGCAGGCGCCGGCGCGCGATGAAGCGCTGATTGCCAAGGTCAACGAGCTGGGTGGCGACAAGCTGCGCGCCGCCTACCAGATCCGCAACAAGCAAGCCCGCACGCAAGCCTGCCGAGAAGCCTACGCCGCCGTGATGAGCGGCCTGAAGGAAGCCGGCGTCGACTTCGACAGCGTCAAGGTCGAAGGCCTGCTGTTCGACATCGAAGCCGGCATCGTGCGTGGGCAGATCCTGGCCGGTGAGCCCCGCATCGACGGTCGCGACACCCGCACCGTGCGCCCGATCGAAATCCGCAACGGTGTGCTGCCCCGCACCCACGGCTCCGCGTTGTTCACGCGCGGCGAAACCCAGGCGCTGGTGATCGCCACGCTGGGCACCGACCGCGATGCGCAGAAGATCGACGCGCTGGCCGGCGAGTTCGAAGACCGCTTCATGCTCCACTACAACATGCCCCCCTTCGCCACCGGCGAGACGGGTCGTGTCGGCAGCCCCAAGCGCCGCGAGATCGGCCACGGCCGCCTGGCCAAGCGTGCCCTGGTGGCGTGCCTGCCGTCCAAGGAAGAATTCCCGTACACCATCCGCGTGGTGTCCGAAATCACCGAATCCAACGGCTCGTCGTCGATGGCCTCGGTGTGCGGCGGCTGCCTGTCGCTGATGGACGCTGGCGTGCCGATGAAGGCGCACGTGGCCGGTATCGCCATGGGCCTGATCAAGGACGGCAACCGCTTCGCCGTGCTGACCGACATCCTGGGCGATGAGGACCACCTCGGCGACATGGACTTCAAGGTGGCCGGTACCACCAACGGCATCACCGCCCTACAGATGGACATCAAGATCCAGGGCATCACCAAGGAAATCATGCAGGTCGCCTTGGCACAGGCCAAGGAAGCGCGCATGCACATCCTGGGCAAGATGCAGGAAGCCATGGGCGAGGCCAAGACCGAGATCTCGGACTTCGCGCCGCGTCTGTACACCATGAAGATCAACCCCGAGAAGATCCGCGACGTGATCGGCAAGGGCGGCGCCACCATCCGCGCGCTGACCGAAGAAACCGGTACCCAGATCGATATCGGTGAAGACGGCACCATCACCATCGCCTCGACCGACGGTGCCAAGGCCGAAGAAGCCAAGCGCCGCATCGCCGAGATCACCGCCGAAGTGGAAGTGGGCAAGGTCTACGAAGGCCCGATCACCAAGATTCTGGACTTCGGCGCCCTGGTGAACCTGCTGCCCGGCAAGGACGGCCTGCTGCACATCAGCCAGATCGCGCACGAACGTGTCGAGAAGGTCACCGACTACCTCAAGGAAGGCCAGATCGTGAAGGTCAAGGTTCTCGAGACCGACGAGAAAGGCCGCGTGAAGCTGTCCATGAAGGCGCTGCTGGACCGCAACGCCAGCAACGCGGGTGCCGAGCGCGCAGTGGCCGAAGTGGCCGCTCAGCAACAGCAGCAACAGCAATAAGGCCACTCGCAGGATGCGCGGCATGCAGGTCGTCGAGATCAGCGCGTTTGGTGCGCCGGATGTATTGCGGCTCGCTGAGCGTGCGCGGCCGGTGGCGGGCGCGGGCGAAGTGCTTGTGCGCGTGAGTGCTTCGGGCGTCAATCGCCCGGATGTGCTGCAACGCACTGGCAACTACCCCGTGCCCCCGGGGGCCTCCGATATCCCAGGGCTGGAGATCGCTGGCGTCATCGAATCCGGTGACGTTGCGGCTATGGCCGAGGCCGGACTCAAGGTCGGCGACCGTGTCTGCGCGCTGGTCGCGGGCGGTGGCTATGCCCAGTGGTGCGTGGCACCCGTGGGGCAATGTCTGCCGGTGCCTGCTGGGTTCGACGACGTCGCCGCGGCCTCGCTGCCCGAGACCTTCTTCACCGTCTGGAGCAACGTCTTCGACCGCGGCCGCCTGCAATCGGGCGAGACTTTGCTGGTCCAGGGTGGCACCAGCGGCATCGGCGTGACCGCCATCCAGATTGCCAAAGCCATGGGCGCCAAGGTGATCGCCACGGCCGGCAGCGACGACAAGTGTGCGGCCTGTCTGTCGCTCGGTGCGGACCACGCCATCAACTACCGCACGCAGGATTTCGTGGCGGCAGTGGCCGATGTCACCGGCGGCCGTGGGGTCGATGTGATTCTCGACATGGTCGCGGGCACCTATGTGGCTCGCGAGGTTGACTGCCTGGCCGAGGACGGACGCCTCGTCATCATCGCCGTGCAAGGCGGGGTCAAGGCCGAATTCAATGCGGGCCTGGTGCTGCGGCGCCGGCTCACCATCACCGGCTCCACGCTGCGCCCAAGGCCCGTGGCCTTCAAGGCGGGTATCGCGCAGTCCCTGCGCAAGCACGTGTGGCCGCTGCTCGAGGCTGGTGCCATCAAGCCGGTGATCCACCAGGTGTTCGAGGCAGGAGATGCCGCGGCGGCGCATGCCTTGATGGAATCCAACCGCCACATCGGCAAGCTTATGCTGCGATGGTCCTGAAAATGACAAAGCTGATTGCAGGCAACTGGAAGATGAATGGCAGCCTTGCTGCCAATGAGGCACTGTTGCGCGCGGTGATCGCCGACATCGGGCAACCTGGCGCCGACGTGGCGCTTTGTGCGCCAGCGCCGTACCTGGCGCAGATGCAGACGCTGCTGCAAACCAGCCCTCTGGCCTGGGGTGCGCAGGATGTATCGGCGCACGAGCAGGGCGCCTACACCGGTGAGGTGTCCGTTGCCATGCTGCGCGACTTCGGTTGCCGCTACGCCATCGTGGGCCACTCCGAGCGCCGCCAGTACCACGGCGAGACCGACGCGGTCGTGGCCGCAAAGGCGCAGCGGGCGCTGTCGGGTGGTGTCACGCCCATCGTGTGCGTGGGCGAAACGCTGGCCGAGCGCGAAGCTGGTGACACCGAGCAAGTCGTCAAGCGACAGCTGGCCGCCGTGATCCATGCGGTGGCGCATTGCACCAGCGAAATCGTTGTCGCCTACGAACCGGTCTGGGCCATTGGCACCGGCAAGACGGCGTCGCCCGAGCAGGCGCAGCAGGTTCATGCTGTGCTGCGCGCGCAACTGGCTGCGGCAACCCAGCACCCTGAGCGCGTGCGTATTCTTTACGGCGGCAGCATGAACGCGGCCAACGCGGCCAGCTTGCTGGCGCAGCCCGACATCGATGGCGGCCTGATTGGCGGTGCATCGCTCAAGGCGCCCGATTTTCTTCAGATCGTGGCCGCTGCCCACTGAACAACAACCCAGGGCGGCGTGTGTGCCCCCGATGACTTGGTATCCGGAGTAAGCGATGAATGTTTTGTTGACCCTCTTGCTTGTGGTGCAGATCCTGGCCGCACTCGGCATGATCGGCCTGATCCTGATGCAGCATGGCAAAGGGGCCGACGCTGGCGCAGCCTTCGGTGGCGGTGGTGCTGGCTCGGCCAGCCTCTTTGGTGCGTCGGGTGGTGCCAACTTCCTCTCTCGCACCACCGCAGTGCTCGCAGGCATCTTTCTGGCGTGCACGCTGGGCCTGGCCTACTTCGGCAACTTGCGTCAGACGCCCGCCAGCTCGGGCAGCGTGCTCGAAGCTGTGCCCTCGGCGCCGGCTGCGCCGGCCACGCCCGAGCAGCAGATTCCGGGCGCGGGCTCTGCACCCGCAGCGGCGCCTGCCACCAGCGCACCTGCCGCACCCGCGCCGGGCGCCGGTGAGATCCCTGCCAAGTGATCACGCCTGCAACGGCACCGCTGACTGCCGCGCCGTTGCTTCAAAAAAGGGGTTGGGCCCTCCTGAAACAGGGTGTTATTCAGGGTAAACTCCAACGGTTGTCGAGATTGCTCACTCAGCCCTCGTGAGCATGACAACGCAGACCCAAGCCGACGTGGTGAAATTGGTAGACACGCTATCTTGAGGGGGTAGTGGCGAAAGCTGTGCGAGTTCGAGTCTCGCCGTCGGCACCAGATCTTAGAAAGCAGGGTCAGCAGACCTTGCTCACGGAACCGACCCACGATGAGCCTTGACCAGTACCTTCCCGTGCTCCTGTTCATCCTCGTGGGTATCGCGGTCGGGGTGATTCCCCAACTGCTCGGCTACATCCTCGGCCCCAACCTGCCGGACGCCGAGAAAAACTCCCCCTATGAATGCGGCTTCGAGGCCTTCGAAGACGCTCGCATGAAGTTCGATGTGCGCTACTACCTCGTGGCCATCCTCTTCATCCTGTTCGATCTCGAGATCGCTTTCCTGATCCCCTGGGCAGTGGCCTTTGGCGACATCGGCACCACCGGCTTCGTGGCCGGCGTGGTGTTTCTCGCCATCCTGACCGTGGGCTTTGCCTACGAATGGAAGAAGGGCGCGCTCGACTGGGAATGAACCGGCGCCCGGCGTTCGGGCGTCATGGAGCTTCGCATGATTGAAGGTGTCTTCAAGGAAGGGTTCGTCACCACCAGCTACGACGCGGTGGTGAACTGGGCCAAGACCGGCTCGCTGTGGCCCATGACCTTTGGTCTGGCTTGCTGCGCCGTGGAAATGATGCACGCGGCGGCCGCGCGCTACGACATCGGGCGCTTCGGCTCCGAGGTGTTTCGTGCCAGTCCGCGCCAGTCCGATCTGATGATCGTGGCAGGTACCTTGTGCAACAAGATGGCGCCTGCGCTGCGCAAGGTCTACGACCAGATGGCCGAGCCCCGCTGGGTGCTGTCCATGGGCTCATGCGCCAACGGTGGTGGCTACTACCACTACAGCTATTCGGTGGTGCGTGGGTGCGATCGCATCGTGCCCGTGGACGTGTACGTGCCCGGCTGCCCGCCGACCGCCGAAGCCCTGCTGTACGGAATCATCCAGTTGCAGCAGAAGATCCGTCGCACCCAGACCATTGCGCGCGCTTGAGTGCGAGGTAAGCCCACCATGACCGACCACGCCACCTCCAATGAAGCCATTGCGCCCGAGGCCCTGCGCGATCGCCTGAGTGCCTTGCTTGAGGGCATGGTTCGATCGGTTGATCTGTCGCGCGGTGAAATCACCATCACCGTCGCTGCAAACGACTACCTCAAGGTTATGCAGACGCTGCGCGATGCGCCGCAAGCGAAATTCGAGCAGTTGATCGACCTGTGCGGCATGGACTACTCCGCGTACGGCGATGGTCGTTGGGAGGGCGCCCGCTTTGCTGCCGTCTCGCACCTGCTGTCGGTGAGCCTGAATCAGCGCGTGCGTGTGCGCGCGTTCTGCGACGACGACGACTTCCCGGTGCTGACCTCGGTGACGCCGCTGTGGAGCAGCGCCAACTGGTACGAACGCGAGGCCTTCGACCTCTACGGGATCATGTTCGAAGGTCACGCCGATCTGCGGCGCATCCTGACCGATTACGGCTTCATCGGCCACCCTTTCCGCAAGGACTTTCCGCTGTCGGGCAACGTTGAGATGCGCTACGACGCCGAGCGTCAGCGCGTGATCTACGAGCCCGTGAGCATCGAGCCGCGCGAAATCACGCCGCGCGTGATCCGGGAAGACAACTACGGCGGCCTGCACTGAAGGCGCGAGGCACACCGACATGGCAGAGATCAAGAACTACACCCTGAACTTCGGCCCGCAGCACCCGGCCGCGCACGGCGTGCTGCGCCTGGTGCTCGAGCTCGATGGCGAGGTCGTGCAACGCGCCGACCCGCACATCGGCCTGCTGCACCGCGCAACCGAAAAACTGGCCGAGCACAAGACCTTCATCCAGTCGTTGCCCTACATGGACCGTCTCGACTACGTGTCCATGATGAGCAACGAGCACGCCTACTGCCTGGCCATCGAGCGCCTGCTGGGCATTGAAGTGCCCATCCGCGCGCAGTACATCCGCGTGATGTTCAGCGAGATCACGCGCCTGCTGAACCACCTCATGTGGTTGGGCTCGCACGGCAACGATTGCGGCAGCTCGACGATCCTGATCTACGCGTTCCGTGAGCGTGAAGACCTGTTCGACATGTACGAAGCGGTCTCGGGTGCGCGCATGCATGCGGCCTACTTCCGCCCGGGCGGCGTCTACCGCGACCTGCCCGACACCATGCCGCAGTACCAGGCGAGCAAAGTGCGCAATCAGCGCGCCATCGACGACATGAACAAGAACCGCCAAGGTTCCTTGATCGACTTCATCGATGACTTTACTCAGCGGTTCCCGACCTACCTCGACGAGTACCACACGCTGCTCACCGACAACCGCATCTGGAAGCAGCGCACGGTCGGTATTGGCGTGGTGTCGCCCGAGCGCGCCCTGAACCTGGGCATGACGGGCCCCATGCTGCGCGGCTCCGGCATTGCCTGGGACTTGCGCAAGAAGCAGCCCTACGAGGTCTACGACCGCCTGGATTTCGACATCCCGGTGGGCAAGACCGGTGACACCTACGACCGCTACCTCGTCCGCATGGAAGAGATGAAGCAGTCCAACCGCATCATCAAGCAATGCGTGGACTGGCTGCGTGCCAACCCAGGCCCGGTCATCACCGACAACCACAAGGTGGCGCCGCCCGCACGCGAATCCATGAAGACCAGCATGGAAGAGCTGATCCATCACTTCAAGCTGTTCACCGAAGGCTTCCACGTGCCAGAGGGCGAGGCCTACGCAGCGGTGGAGCATCCCAAAGGCGAGTTCGGCATTTACCTCGTGAGCGACGGTGCCAACAAGCCTTACCGACTCAAGATCCGTGCGCCGGGGTTCGCCCACCTGGCCACGCTCGACGAAATGGCGCGCGGCCACATGCTGGCAGACGCGGTCGCCATCATCGGCACCATGGACATCGTTTTCGGGGAGATCGACCGATGAGCAAGGCGGTGGATTTTTCGCCGGCAACCATTGCGCGTTTCGATCGCGAAGTTGCCAAGTACCCGGCCGATCAGCGCATCTCCGCGGTCATGGCCTGCCTGTCGATCATCCAGCAGGAGCAGGGCTGGGTCAGCACCGAGGCCGAAGCCGCCTTGGCCGCCTACATCGGCGTCGAGCCGATCGCGGTGCACGAGGTCACGACCTTCTACAACATGTATAACCAGCGGCCGGTGGGCAAGTTCAAGCTCAACGTCTGTACCAACCTGCCGTGCCAGCTGCGCAACGGCCAGCAGGCACTGCACCATCTGGAGCGCAAGCTGGGCATCACCATGGGTGAAACCACCACCGATGGCCTGTTCACGCTGCAGCAGAGCGAATGTCTTGGCGCCTGTGCCGATGCCCCGGTGATGCTGGTCAATGACCGCCACATGTGCAGCTTCATGAGCGATGACAAGCTCGACCAACTGGTCGATGGCTTGCGCGCTGCGGAGGGCCAGGCCTGATGAACGCACAACAAGTGATTGCGCAGTTCGCCGCCACCGGCGTGCAGACCTGCTTTCATGATCGCCACATCAGTCCGCAGATCTATGCCGGGCTCAACGGCAGCAACTGGTCGATCAAAGACTACGAGGCCCGCGGCGGCTACCAGGCCCTGCGCAAGATCCTGGGCAAGGACGGCGGCGAAGGCCTGACGCAGGACCAGGTGATTGCCACCGTCAAGGAGTCGGCCCTGCGTGGCCGTGGCGGTGCCGGCTTCCCCAGCGGCCTGAAGTGGAGCTTCATGCCGCGCCAGTTCCCTGGCCAGAAGTACCTGGTGTGCAATTCCGATGAGGGCGAGCCCGGTACCTGCAAGGACCGCGACATCCTCATGTTCAACCCGCACATCGTCATCGAAGGCATGGCGATCGCGGCGTATGCCATGGGCATCTCGGTGGGCTACAACTACATCCACGGCGAGATCTTCGAGGTGTACGAGCGCTTCGAAGCTGCGCTGGAAGAGGCGAGGGCGGCCGGCCTGCTGGGCGACAACATCCTCGGCTCGGGCTTCAGCTTCCAGCTGCACGCCCACCACGGCTTCGGTGCCTACATCTGCGGCGAAGAGACCGCATTGCTCGAATCGCTGGAAGGCAAGAAGGGCCAGCCGCGCTTCAAGCCGCCGTTTCCTGCCAGCTTCGGCCTGTATGGCAAGCCGACCACCATCAACAACACCGAGACCTTCGCGGCCGTGCCCTGGATCATCCGCAACGGAGGTCAGGCCTACCTCGAGATCGGCAAACCCAACAACGGCGGCACCAAGATCTTCTCGGTCAGCGGTGACGTCGAAATGCCCGGCAACTTCGAGGTCCCGCTCGGCACCCCGTTCAGCAAGCTGCTCGAACTCGCCGGCGGTGTGCGCAAGGGCCGCCAGTTGAAGGCCGTCATCCCTGGTGGCTCCTCGGCACCGGTGCTGCCCGCCCACATCATGATGGATTGCACGATGGACTACGACTCCATCGCCAAGGCCGGCTCCATGCTGGGCTCGGGCGCCGTGATCGTGATGGACGATTCGCGCGACATGGTGGCTTCGCTCAAACGCCTGTCGTATTTCTACATGCACGAAAGCTGTGGCCAATGCACACCCTGCCGTGAGGGCACGGGCTGGCTCTGGCGCATGGTCGATCGCATCGATCGCGGACTGGGTCGACCCGAAGACATGCAGCTGCTCGACAACGTGGCCGAGAACATCATGGGTCGGACCATCTGCGCGCTGGGTGACGCGGCGGCCATGCCTGTGCGCGCCATGATCAAACACTTCCGCCACGAGTTCGAGGCCAAGATCGCTGCCGCCCAGTCGGGTGCCGCAGCGGGCACGGCCACGGCCTGAGCACGAGGAACACGGACATCCCCATGGTTGAAATCGAACTCGACGGACAGAAGGTCGAAGTGCCCCCGGGCAGCATGGTCATGCATGCCGCCGAGAAAGCCGGCACCTATATCCCGCACTTCTGCTACCACAAGAAGCTCTCGATCGCGGCCAATTGCCGCATGTGTCTGGTCGAGGTCGAGAAGGCGCCTAAGCCCATGCCCGCCTGCGCCACGCCGGTCACGCAGGGCATGATCGTTCGCACCCAGAGCGACAAGGCCGTCAAGGCACAGAAGTCGGTGATGGAGTTCCTGCTCATCAATCACCCGCTCGATTGCCCCATCTGCGACCAGGGCGGTGAATGCCAGTTGCAGGATCTGGCCGTTGGCTACGGCGGCTCCGGCTCGCGCTACGAAGAAGAAAAGCGCGTGGTGTTCCACAAGAACGTGGGCCCGCTCATTTCGATGGAGGAGATGAGCCGCTGCATCCATTGCACGCGCTGCGTGCGCTTCGGCCAGGAGATCGCCGGCGTCATGGAGCTCGGCATGAGCCACCGCGGCGAACACGCCGAGATCGAAACCTTCGTCGGTCAGTCGGTAGATTCCGAGCTGTCGGGCAACATGATCGACATCTGCCCGGTGGGCGCGCTCACCAGCAAGCCGTTCCGCTACAGCGCCCGCACGTGGGAGCTCTCGCGCCGCAAGAGCGTGAGCCCGCACGACAGCACCGGTGCCAACCTCGTGGTGCAGGTCAAGAACCACCAGGTCATGCGCGTGGTGCCGCTGGAAAACGAAGCCGTCAACGAGTGCTGGATTGCCGACCGCGACCGCTTCTCCTACGAAGCCCTCAACGGCCCCGACCGCCTGACACAGCCCATGCTCAAGCAGGGCGGCGAATGGCAGACGGTGGACTGGCAGACCGCGCTCGAGTACGTGGCCAACGGTCTGCAGCAAGTGAAGGCCGAGCACGGCGCTGCCGCCATCGGCCTGCTGGCAAGTCCGCACAGCACGGTGGAAGAACTGGCGCTGGCCGGCGCACTGGTGCGCGGCCTGGGCAGCGAGAACATCGACCACCGCCTGCGTGCTGCGGACAGCGGCAACGCGGCGCCGTCCGCTCAGGCACGTTGGCTGGGCCGCCCCATCGCCGAGCTGTCGACGCTGCAGCGCGCGTTCGTGATCGGCGGCAATCTGCGCAAGGACCACCCCCTGTTTGCGCAACGCATCCGCCAGGCTGTGCGCAAAGGCGCGCAGCTCAGCGTGCTGCTTGAGCAGTCGCCCGCCTGGGCCATGACAGTGCGCCATGCCTTGCTGGCCGACAGCCGCCAATGGGTGGCGGCGCTGGCCGGCGTGGCCGCCGCCGTGGCCGCCGACGCGGGCGTGAATGCGCCCGTGGCAGCAGAGATCAACGACACCCATCGCGCCATTGCAGCGTCGCTCAAGGGTGGCGAGCACAAAGCGGTGCTGCTGGGCAACGCCGCAGCCCACCACGAGAAAGCGGGCAGCCTGCTCGCGCTGGCCAGCTTCATTGCCCAGCACACCGGCGCCAGCGTTGGCTACCTCACCGAGGCCGCCAACACCGTGGGTGCGCAGCTGGTCAACGCGCAACCGGGCCAGGGCGGGCTCAATGCCGCGCGCATGCTGGGTGGTGGCCTCAAGGCCGCCGTGCTGCTCAACGTGGAAGCGGCCGATACCGCCGCTGGCCTGGCAGGGCTCAAGGACGCCGGCATGGTCGTCACCCTCAGCCCGTTCAAGACCAACCTCGACGTCAGCGATGTGCTGCTGCCCATCGCGCCGTTCAGCGAAACCTCGGGCAGCTTCGTCAACGCCGAAGGGCGCTTGCAAAGCTTCCACGCGGTGGTTCGCCCGCTGGGCGACACCCGCCCTGGCTGGAAAGTGCTGCGCGTGCTGGGCAACCTGCTGGGCCTGGCCGGCTTTGACGCAGATTCCTCGCAAGCCGTGCTGAGCAAGGCCCTGCCCGGTGTGCCCTCGGGCGAGTGCGTGGCCGCTGACCGCCTCAACAACATGAGCAACGCCACGATCGATCTGCAGCCCGCATCGGCCGCACCGTGCGTGGCCAGCATCTACCAGCTCGACGCTCTGGTGCGCCGCGCGGGGTCGCTGCAACTCACGGCCGACGCCCGCAAGGCCCGCGCCGATGAAGGAGTCGCCGCATGATCGATGCGATGTACAACGCAGGCCTCGGCCTGTTCCAGGCATCCTGGTGGACGGGCGCGGCCTGGCCGGTGATCTGGAACCTGATCAAGATCGTCGCGGTGCTGGCGCCGCTGATGGGTGCGGTGGCCTACCTGACGCTGTGGGAGCGCAAGTTGCTGGGCTGGATGCAGGTTCGGCACGGCCCCAACCGCGTCGGCCCGTTCGGCTTGCTGCAGCCCATTGCCGATGCGCTCAAGCTGCTGACCAAGGAGCTGATCCGCCCGAGCGCGGCCGCCAACGGTCTGTTCCGTCTCGGGCCGATCATGGCCATCATGCCGGCGCTGGCCGCCTGGGTGGCCATTCCCTTCGGTCCCGAGGCGGTGCTCGCCAATGTGAACGCCGGCCTGCTGGTGATCCTGGCCATCACCTCGATCGAGGTCTACGGCGTGATCATTGCCGGCTGGGCCTCCAACTCCAAGTACGCCTTCCTGGGTGCGCTGCGCGCATCGGCCCAGATGGTGAGCTACGAGATCGCCATCGGCTTCTGTTTCCTCGTGGTGGTGATGACCGCCGGCAGCCTGAACCTGGCCGACATCGTCGGCTCGCAAGGGCGTGGCATGGCCGCCGACATGGGTCTGACCTTCCTGTCCTGGAACTGGCTGCCCTTGCTGCCCATCTTCGTCGTGTATCTGATCTCGGGTGTGGCCGAAACCAACCGCCACCCCTTTGACGTGGTCGAGGGCGAGGCCGAGATCGTGGCCGGCCACATGGTCGAGTACTCGGGCATGGGCTTCGCCATCTTCTTCCTGGCCGAGTACGCCAGCATGTGGCTGGTGTCCATCCTGGCGGTGCTCATGTTCCTGGGTGGCTGGTTGCCACCGATCGACAGCGCCGTCTTCAACTGGATCCCCGGCTGGATCTGGCTGGGCCTCAAGACCTTTGTCGTGGTCTCGATGTTCATCTGGATCCGCGCCACCTTCCCGCGCTTCCGCTACGACCAGATCATGCGTCTGGGCTGGAAGATCTTCATCCCCGTCACCCTGGTGTGGCTGTTGCTGGTGGGCGTGCTGATGCAAACCCCCTGGAACATCTGGCACTGATCGGGAGAGAGCGATCATGTCCACGACCACTGCCTCCGTCGCCCCCTTCAGCTTCCGCGACTTCTTCAAGAGCTTCATGCTCGTCGAGCTCTTCAAGGGCATGGCCCTCACGGGCCGCTACGCGCTGCGCCGCAAGGTGACGGTGCAGTTCCCTGAAGAGAAAACACCGCTGTCACCGCGCTTTCGCGGCCTGCACGCGCTGCGCCGTTACGACAACGGTGAAGAGCGCTGCATCGCCTGCAAGCTGTGCGAAGCGGTCTGCCCCGCGATGGCCATCACCATCGAGAGCGATGTGCGCGACGACGGCACGCGCCGCACCACCCGCTACGACATCGACCTGACCAAGTGCATCTTCTGCGGCTTCTGCGAAGAGAGTTGCCCGGTCGACTCCATCGTCGAGACGCACATCTTCGAGTACCACGGCGAAAAGCGCGGCGACCTCTACTTCACCAAGGAAATGCTGCTGGCAGTGGGCGACCGCTACGAGCCGCAGATCGCCGCGGCCAAGGCCGCCGATGCCAAGTACCGCTGAGCGCTGCCAGCCACCACACCATGGACTTCCAGACCGGCTTCTTCTACCTGTTCGCGGCGGTGCTGCTGTTCGCGGCATTTCGCGTGGTCACTTCGCGCAATGCCGTGCATGCGGTGCTGTACCTCATGTTGGCGTTCTCGCAGGCGGCGGCGCTGTGGCTGCTGCTCAAGGCCGAATTCCTCGGCATCACCCTGGTGCTGGTGTACCTGGGCGCCGTGATGGTGCTGTTCCTGTTCGTGGTGATGATGCTCGACATCAACATCGAGGCCATCCGCCGCGGCTTCTGGTCGCACTTTCCGCTGGCCGCGCTCATCGGCGTGGTGGTGGCGGGTGAGCTCATGGCCGTCATGTGGGCGGGCTTTCCCAGCATCGCCGCGCAGGCGCCCGCCGTGGCGCCCGACGTGTCCAACACCCGCGAGCTGGGCAAGCTGCTCTACAGCGCCTACCTCTATCCGATCCAGGTGGCCGGCTTCATCCTGCTGGTGGCCATGCTCGCAGCCATTGCCCTGACCCTGCGCCAGCGCAAGGACAGCAAGGCCATCAATCCCGGCGATCAGGTGCATGTGCGGGCCAGCGATCGCCTGGTGGTGCTGCCCATGGCCGCCGTGACCAAGGCGGCACCCGTGGCAGAAACCGCCGCAGAGGAGGGCAAGGCATGAGCCTCACATTGGGACACTTCCTGTCGGTCGGCGCGATCCTGTTCGCGATTTCCGTCGTCGGCATCTTTCTCAACCGCAAGAACCTGATCGTGTTGCTCATGGCCATCGAGCTGATGCTGCTGGCCGTCAACATGAACTTCGTGGCCTTCTCGCACTACCTCGGCGATCTGCACGGCCAGGTCTTCGTGTTCTTCATCCTGACCGTGGCGGCGGCCGAGTCCGCCATCGGCCTGGCCATCCTGGTGCTGCTGTTCCGCAACAAGTCGTCGATCAGCGTCGAAGAACTCAACACGCTCAAGGGCTGACCGGACATGAGCAACACGCTTTCCGCTTCCACGCTGCTGGCCGTGCCACTGGCTCCGCTGGTGGGCTCTGCCATCGCGGGCATTCTGGGCACCACCTTCGGCGGCAACGTCATCGGCCGCCGGGCCTCGCATGGCGCCACAATCCTGGGTGTGCTGGTGGCCTTCATCCTGTCGGCCTTGACGCTGGCCGATGTCATCGACGGCGCCCGTTTCAACCAGACCATCTACGAGTGGATGGTCATCGGCGGCCTGAAGATGGAGATCGGCTTCCTGGTCGACGGCCTCACCGCCATGATGATGGTGGTGGTGACCTTTGTGTCGCTGATGGTGCACCTCTACACCATCGGCTACATGGCCGACGACGACGGCTACAACCGCTTCTTCGCCTACATCTCGCTGTTCACCTTCTCGATGCTCATGCTCGTCATGAGCAACAACCTGCTGCAGCTGTTCTTCGGCTGGGAAGCGGTGGGTCTGGTGTCCTACCTGCTGATCGGCTTCTGGTTCAACCGACCCTCGGCCATCTTCGCCAACATGAAGGCCTTCCTGGTCAACCGAGTTGGCGACTTCGGCTTCATCCTGGGCATCGGTCTCATCGTGGCCTACGCCGGCACCATGAACTACAGCGAGGTCTTCGCCAAGGCCGGCGAGCTTGGCCAGATGCCGTTCCCCGGCACCGACTGGCTGCTGATCACCGTCATCTGCATCTGCCTGTTCGTGGGTGCCATGGGCAAGAGCGCGCAATTTCCGCTGCACGTCTGGCTGCCCGACTCCATGGAAGGCCCGACGCCTATTTCGGCGCTGATCCACGCCGCCACCATGGTGACGGCCGGCATCTTCATGGTCGCGCGCATGAGCCCGCTGTTCGAGCTCTCGGACACCGCGCTCAACCTGGTGATGATCGTCGGTGCCATCACGGCGCTGTTCATGGGCTTTCTCGGCATCATCCAGAACGACATCAAGCGCGTGGTGGCGTACTCCACGCTCTCGCAGCTGGGTTACATGACGGTGGCGCTCGGTGCCTCGGCCTACTCGGTGGCCGTGTTTCACCTCATGACGCACGCCTTCTTCAAGGCGCTGCTGTTCCTGGCTGCCGGCTCGGTGATCATGGGGTTGCACCACAACCAGGACATCCGCTGGATGGGTGGCGTGCGCAAGTACATGCCCATCACCTGGCTCACTTCGCTGATCGGCACGCTGGCGCTGATTGGCACGCCGCTGTTCTCGGGCTTCTACTCCAAGGACTCGATCATCGAGGCGGTTCATTTCAGCAACCTGCCCGCAGCCGGTTTCGCGCACTTCGCGGTGCTTGCTGGCGTCTTCGTGACCTCGTTCTATTCGTTCCGTCTGTACTTCCTGGTCTTCCACGGCAAGGAGCGCTACGACCAGAACCCGGATGCACATCACGATGATCACCACGACGACCACGGCCACCATGGCGATGGCAAACCGCACGAGTCGCCCTGGGTGGTCACCGTGCCCCTGGTGCTGCTGGCCATTCCCTCCATCGTCATCGGCTTCTTCACCATCGAGCCGATGGTGATCGGCGAGTTCTTCCGCGACGCCATCAAGGTCAACGCCGAAGCCCACCCGGCGCTGGAGCGCTTTGCCGAAGAGTTCCACGGCGCGCTGGCCATGGCGGCCCACGCCTTCAGCACCGCGCCGCTGTACCTCGCACTCGCGGGCGCGGTGAGCGCCTGGTACTGCTACATGGTCAATCCGGCCGTGCCCGCCGCCATCGCGCGTGCCCTGCGCCCCATCATCGTCATTCTCGAGAACAAGTACTACATGGACTGGTTCAACGAGAACGTCCTCGCCCGCGCGGCGCGCGGCCTGGGCGTTGGCCTGTGGAAGGGCGGTGACCGCGGGGTCATCGAGGGCGGCGTGGTCAACGCCAGCTGGAAACTGGTGGGTCTCATCGCCTCGGCCGTGCGCCGTGCGCAGACCGGCTACCTCTACCACTACGCATTGATGATGCTGGTCGGGGTGATGCTGTTCATGACCTGGTTTGTCTGGCTCGCCAAGTAAAGAAGAAAGAGAACGCAATCATGGGTTTGCTGAGCCTTGCCATCTGGACGCCCATCTTCTTCGGCGTCGTGTTGCTGGCGCTGGGCCGCGACGACCAGGCGGCCATGGTGCGCTGGATCGCGCTGCTGGGTGCACTGGCGGGTCTGGCCGCCACGGTGCCGCTCTACACGGGCTTCGAAGTCGGCAGCGCTGCCATGCAGTTCGTCGAGAAGTCGCTGTGGATCGAGCGCTTCAACATCCACTACCACCTGGGGGTGGACGGCATCTCGTTGTGGCTGATCCTGCTCACTGCCTTCATCACCGTCATCGTGGTGGTTGCCGGCTGGGAGGTCATCACCGAGCGCGTCAACCAGTACATGGGCGCCTTCCTGATCCTGTCGGGTCTGATGATCGGCGTCTTTGCCGCGCAGGACGGCATGCTGTTCTACGTGTTCTTCGAGGCCACGCTGATCCCGATGTACCTCATCATCGGCATCTGGGGTGGCCCCAACAAGATCTACGCGGCCTTCAAGTTCTTCCTCTACACACTGCTCGGCTCGCTGCTCCTGCTGATCGCGCTGATCTACCTCTACGTGCAGTCGGGCGGCAGCTTTGCGCTGGCCGACTGGTACAAGCTGCCCCTGGGTGCCACGCCGCAGACGCTGCTGTTCTTTGCCTTCTTTGCAGCCTTCGCCGTCAAAGTGCCGATGTGGCCGGTGCACACCTGGCTGCCCGATGTGCACGTCGAAGCGCCCACTGGCGGCTCGGCCGTGCTGGCGGCCATCATGCTCAAGCTGGGCGCCTACGGCTTCCTGCGCTTTTCGCTGCCCATCCTGCCCGACGCCTCGCACGAATGGGCCGCCTTCATGATCGGCCTGTCGCTGGTTGCGGTCATCTACGTGGGCCTGGTGGCCATGGTCCAGCAGGACATGAAGAAGCTCGTCGCGTACTCGTCCGTGGCGCACATGGGTTTTGTCACCCTCGGCTTCTTTGTCTTCAGTGACCTCGGCGTGTCCGGCGCGCTGGTGCAGATGATTGCGCACGGCTTTGTCTCGGCTGCCATGTTCCTGGCCATCGGCGTGCTCTACGACCGCGTGCATTCGCGCGACATCGCCGCCTACGGTGGCGTGGTCAACACCATGCCGCGTTTTGCCGCCTTTGCCTTGCTGTTCACCATGGCCAACTGCGGCCTGCCGGGCACGGCGGGCTTCGTGGGCGAGTGGATGGTCATCCTGGCGGCGGTCAAGGCCAACTTCTGGATCGGCCTGCTCGCGGCGTCTGCACTGATCTTCGGCGCTGCCTATTCGCTGTGGATGTTCAAGCGCGTGTATCTGGGCGAACCCGGCAACGACGACGTCAAGGCCTTGTCCGACATCAACGCCCGCGAGTTCCTCGTGATGGCCTTGCTGGCCCTGGCGGTGCTGTTCATGGGCGTCTATCCCAAGCCGTTCACCGACGTCATGGACCCGTCGGTGGCCGAGTTGCTGCGCCACGTCGCGCAATCCAAGCTGAACTGAAGAACACGAGAGTTTTCCCATGATCGACACACTCAGCTGGATCGCTGCCTACCCGGAAATCCTGCTCGCGGTGATGGCCTGCGTGATCGCGCTGGCCGACCTGACCATCAAGACGCCGCTGCGTGGGGCCACCCACATGCTGACCCTGCTGACACTGGCCGTGGTGGCCCTGTTGCTGGCCATGGCCGCCAGCGGTGGCAAGGTGATCTCGGGCTTTGGCGGCATGATCGTCAGCGACCCGATGGGCAACTGGCTCAAGTGCTTTGCAGCCCTGGCGCTCATGGCCACCCTGGTCTATGGCCGCGCCTACGCCGGCCAGCGCGACATGCTGCGCGGTGGCGAGATGTTCTCCATGAGCCTGCTGGCCCTGCTCGGCATGTTCGTGATGATCTCGGGCCACAACTTCCTGGTCATCTACCTCGGCCTTGAGCTGCTCACGCTATCGAGCTATGCCCTGGTAGCGCTGCGTCGCGACGACATCGCCGCCACCGAGGCCGCGATGAAGTACTTCGTGCTCGGCGCGCTGGCCAGCGGCTTCCTGCTTTATGGCCTGTCCATGGTCTATGGCGCCACCGGCTCGCTCGACCTGTCGCAGGTGCTGGCGGCCATTGCCGGCGGCGAAGCCACGCTCAAGGGTTCCCCGCAGGTGCTGACCCTGGGTCTGGTGTTCGTGGTGGCGGGCCTGGCCTTCAAGCTGGGCGTGGCGCCGTTCCACATGTGGGTGCCCGACGTCTACCAGGGCGCGCCGACCTCGGTCACGCTGCTCATCGGTGGCGCACCCAAGCTGGCCGCGTTTGCCATCGTCATTCGTCTGCTGGTCGAAGGCCTGCAACCCCTGGCGGTGAGCTGGCAGCAGATGCTGATGGTGTTGTCGGTGGTGTCGCTGCTGGTGGGCAACCTGGCCGCCATCGCCCAGACCAACCTCAAGCGCATGCTGGCGTTCTCGACCATTGCGCAGATGGGTTTCATGCTGCTGGGCCTGGTGGCCGGCGGCGTCGGCGGCAACGCGGGCAACATGGCCAACGCCTACAGCTCGTCGATGTTCTACGTGATCACCTACGTGCTCACCACCCTGGGCACCTTCGGCGTGATCATCCTGCTCTCGCGCCAGGGTTTCGAGTCCGACAGCATTGCCGACCTTGCCGGCCTCAACCAGCGCAGCCCGCTGTACGCCGGTGTCATGGCCATCTGCATGTTCTCGCTGGCTGGCGTGCCGCCGCTGGTGGGCTTCTACGCCAAGCTGTCCGTGCTGCAGGCCTTGCTGGCCTCGCCCGATGCCATGCACGTGGGCCTGGCCGTGTTCGCGGTGATCATGTCGCTGATCGGCGCCTTCTACTACCTGCGTCTGGTCAAGGTCATGTACTTCGATGCGCCCACGCAAACGGCGCCGATCGAGGCCGGTCTCGAAGTGCGCTCCGTGCTGTCGGTCAACGGCGCACTGGTGCTGGTGCTGGGCATCGTGCCGGGCGGCCTGATGGCCTTGTGCGCGCACGCCGTGGCCGCGCTCTTCGCCTGATCGAGCGCGCAGGGCGACGCGCCATGGAACCCGTGGCGCATTGCGCGCTCTGATCCCCACCATGGATCAAACCGTCTCTGTCTGGCTGGTCTTGGGCGCTGCCCTGATCGCCGCCAACCTGCCCTTTGTCAACGAGCGCTGGTTCGCGCTGGTGCGCCTGGGCGAACGCAAATCGCTGTGGGCGCGCCTGCTCGAGCTGTTGCTGCTCTACCTGCTGGTCGGTGGCCTCGGCCTCGCCCTGGAGCAGCGCGCGGGGCAGATCTACCCGCAAGGCTGGGAGTTCTACGCCACCACCCTGGCCTTGTTCGCCACCCTGGCCTTCCCGGGCTTCGTCTACCGCTACCTCTACAAGAAGCGCCATGGATGACGCCCACCTGAGGGAAGCGCCCCTGGCGCGCGACACCGTGCTGCGCGGACATTTCCTGCACGTGGTGCGCGACACGGTGCGACTGCCTTCCGGGTCCGAAGCCACACGCGAATACGTGCTGCACCCGGGTGCAGTGATGGTGATCCCCCTGCTCGACGATGGCCGTGTGGTGCTGGAGCGGCAGTACCGCCACCCCATGCAGGCGGTAATGGTGGAGTTTCCTGCGGGCAAGTTCGACCCGGGCGAGGGCAGCCTGGGCTGCGCACAGCGCGAGCTGCGCGAAGAGACCGGCTACAGCGCCAGCGAATGGGCCTTTGCGGGGCGGCTGGCGCCCACGATCGCCTACTCGGACGAAATCATCGATATCTGGTTCGCGCGCGGCTTGCGTCAGGGCGCACGTGCGCTCGACGACGGCGAAGCGCTGGACGTGACCGCCACCACGCCTGCCGAACTGCTGGCCATGAGCCGCGACGGCCGCATCATCGATTGCAAGACCCTGGTGGGGGCCTTGTGGCTGCAGAACGTCCTCTCCGGCGCCTGGGTGCTGGACTGGCAGGATAATCCCGCCCCATGAAGGTTCTCGATCTGCAGTGTGCGCATCAGCACGTCTTCGAAGGCTGGTTCGCCTCCGAAGACGACTACCTTGGCCAGCTCGCGCGTGGCCTGGTGAGTTGCCCCTTGTGCGGCGACCAGCGTATCGAGAAGCGCCTGTCGGCGCCGCGCCTGAACCTGCGCGCCGGCAAACAGGCCGAGGTCAAGACCGACGGTCCCACCGAGGTGCCGGTCACCGCCGAGAACACCGCGGTGACCATGAGCAACCACCCCGCGCACGCCGAGCTGGCGGCCCTGCAGGCGCGCATGCTGCGCGCCATGCGCGAGATCGTGGCCAGCTCCGAAGACGTGGGTGATCGCTTTGCCGAGCAGGCGCGCGCCATGCACCATGGCGACATCGATCGCCGCAACATCCGCGGGCGCACATCGGCCCAGGAGGCGATGGAGCTGATCGAAGAGGGCGTGGACGTACTCCCGCTGCCCCTGCTGCCACCTGCCAAGGAAACCCTGCAATAACAGGGACTCCCCCCTGCGCCGCTGCGCGGCTTCCCCCCTCTCTGGCGCGCCTGCGGCGCTTGGAGGGGGGACGATGCCAGTGGCCCGGCGAAGCCGGTTCCACGGCATCTCTGGACGCAGGCACGCGCTTCGGGTGGAGCTGCAACAACCGCATCGAATGACGTGTCCCCGTCCAGGGACAGCGAGGACCGGCTTTGCCGCGCGAAACCGGTTCCACGGCATCTCTGGACGCAGGCGCGCGCTCCGGGGGAGGCAGCAACAAGCGCATCGAACGATGTGTCCCCGTCCAGGGACAGCGAGGAACCGGCTTTGCCGGGCCAAGCTGTCGTCCCCCCTCCAAGCGCCGCAGGCGCGCCAGAGAGGGGGGAAGCCGCGCAGCGGCGCAGGGGGGAGTTACGGATACAACCCGCGCAGGTCGCGCGCGTGCAGGATGCGCTGGCAGGCAATGATGAAGGTCGCCGTGCGCAGGCTGACCTTGTTGTCCTCGGACACTTGCCACACCGCGGCAAAGGCGTCCTTCATGATCTTGACCAGGCGGGCGTTGATTTCGTCTTCGGTCCAGAAGAAGCTGGAGAAGTCCTGCACCCATTCGAAGTAGCTCACCGTCACGCCGCCGGCGTTGGCGATCACGTCGGGCAGTACCAGCACGCCGCGATCGTGCAGGATGTCGTCGGCCTGGGGTGTGGTCGGGCCGTTGGCGCCCTCGATCACCATGCGCGCCTGAATGCGCCCGGCGTTCTTCTCGTTGATCTGACCCTCCAGAGCGGCCGGGATCAGGATGTCGCAGGGCAGGCCCCAGAAGTCGCTGTCGGGCACCGTATCGGCATCGGCAAAGCCTTTGACTGAACCGTGTTGCGCCACGTGGTCGAGCAGGGCCGGCACGTTCAGGCCGCTGTCGCGGTAGACGGTGCCGCCGTGGTCCTGCACCGCCACCACGCGCGCGCCGGCTTCGGCAAACAGCTTGCCGGCCACGCCGCCCACGTTGCCGAAGCCCTGCACCGCCACGCGTGCGCCAGCGACCTCCATGCCAATGCGGCGCGCGGCCTCGACGCCGACGGTGAACACGCCGCGGCCGGTGGCCTCGCGGCGACCGAGCGAGCCGCCCAGGTCGACCGGCTTGCCCGTGACCACGCCGGTGGCGGTTGAGCCCTGGTTCATCGAGTAGGTGTCCATCATCCAGGCCATCACCTGGTCGTTGGTGTTGACGTCGGGGGCTGGGATGTCCTTGCTCGGGCCGATGATGATGCCGATCTCGCTGGTGTAGCGGCGCGTCACGCGCTCGAGTTCACCGCGGTTGAGCTGGCGCGGATCGACGCGGATGCCGCCCTTGGCGCCGCCGTAGGGCACGTTCACGGCCGCGTTCTTGATCGACATCCACGCTGCCAGCGCCATCACTTCGGACAGGGTCACGTCCTGGTGGAAACGCACGCCGCCCTTGCCGGGGCCACGGCTGGTGTTGTGTTGCACGCGGTAGCCCTCGAAGTGGGCCACGGTGCCGTTGTCCAGGTGGATCGGCACATCCACGATCAGGGTGCGCTTGGGGCGTTTGAGGGTTTCGACCCAGCGGGCCAGCTTGCCCAGGTAGGGCGTGACGCGGTCCACCTGTTGCAGGTAGGTGCCCCAGGGGCCGAGGTGATTGGGGTCGAGGTAAGAGGGCAGCGCGTGGGTGAACGCGGCGGGAGATGAGGCGGGTGACATGGTGATATTCCGTTGGGTTGCGGCGCGAAGGCCACCGTCGGGCACTGTACGAAGCCGGCCCCCGACTGTCCAAGGCCGGCTCAGGATGGGTTCATGCGCCTGCTGCATGGGGTGTCGGTGGCCCGGCGTGGTCCTCAGGGCGCACGCCTGCCAGGGGGGTGTGTATTTCCTGAGTCTTTCGACTAGCATCTCGCCGCGAGATGGCGCCGCCATCCGACTTACGAGGGAGGAATCACCATGCAATTGGAGGATGGGGCACGCAAGCCCCTGGGCGAGTCCATGTACCCCACGGGCGAACGCCCGCGCGTGCAGACTCTGGCCATTCGTTTCACCGGGTCCGGCAGCGAGTACTTCCGCATCTGGATCGTCAACCTGCTGCTCACGCTGGTGACGCTGTCGCTGTACTGGCCCTTCGCCCGCGCGCGCCGAATCGCCTACTTCCAGAACAACACCGTGGTGGGCGGCGACCCGCTCGGCTTTCACGCCGACCCCTGGAAGATGTTCCGTGGCTACGTGGTGGTCATGCTCATGAGCATTGCCTACGCCACGCTGTCCGAAGTGGCGCCGCAGGTGTCGGTGTGGTTGCTGCTGCTGTTCGCGCTGGTCTGGCCGGCCTTGTGGCGCGCGTCCCTGCAGTTCCGGCTGCGCAACACCAGCTGGCGCGGCGTGCGCATGGCCTTTGTGGGCGATTTGAAGGGCGCCTACCTGGCGCTGCTGCCGTTCTTTGTGCCGGCGCTGGTGCTGGGTTTTCTTGCGCCGACCCTGGTCGAGGGCGACAAGCCCACCGCGGACCAGCAGCGCCAGTTCGCACTCGTGCTGGCGGTGGTGGCGCTGACCACGGTGGCGCTGCTGCCCTGGCTGTTCGCGCGCCTCAAGCGCTACCAGCACGGCAACTACCAATTCGCCGGTGAGCGCACCGAGCTGCGCGCCAGTTCCGGCAGCTTCTACGGCCTGGGTCTGCGCACCGGTGGCGTGGTGCTGCTGGTGGTGTTTCTGGTGGTGGGCGCGGGCGTTGCCGTGGCCATGAACTCGGCCAACAAAGGCATGAGCCTGGTGGCCATCATGGCGTCGGTGGCGCTGGCCTATCTGCTGGTGCCGCTGGTGATCGTTCCCTACAGCACCGCCACGCTGCAGAACCTGCTGTGGGCCAACACGCGCAGCCGCAACACCCGCTTTCGCAGCGAGCTGCGCTTTGGCACGCTGTTCCGCGTCAACGCCATCAACTGGTTGCTCATCGCCATCACCCTGGGCCTGTACTGGCCGTTTGCGCGCGTGCGCCTGGCCCGCGCGCGGCTGGAGGCCATGAGCTTTCAGGTCAAGGGCGATGTCGATGGCTGGCTCGCGCGCGCCGAGGCGCGCGGGCCGAGCGGCATCCTGGGCGACGCCGCGGGCGACTTCTTCGGCATCGACCTGGGCCTGTGATGCCGCGCGGCGCCCCATTGATCACCCGCTGGTTCGACGGCCGCAGCCCCAAGGCGCGCGCGGCGCGGGTGTGGGTCGATGGCGATACGCTGGTGGTCGTGCCCCTGGAAGAGGGGGCGACCCCCACCCGCCACCCGTTGTCCGGCGTGCGCTGGCCCGAGCGCCGCACCCACGGGCAGCGCCAGACCGAACTGCCCGACGGCGGTCTGCTGCAGCACGCGGACGCCGCCGCCTGGGACGACTGGTGGCTGCAGCAAGAGCTGGGCGAGTCGTTCGTCGTCGGCTGGACGCAGAGCTGGCGCGGCGTGCTGGTGGCCTTGTGTGTCACCGTGCTGGTGCTGATGGCCACCTGGCAATGGGGTGTGCCCTGGGTCAGCGAGCGGGTGGCACACGGCCTGCCGCCCGCAGTCGAGCAACGCATCGGTGCCGAAAGCATGGACCAGCTCGAACGCGGTTTTCTGCAGCCCAGCACCTTGCCGCCAGCCCAGCAGGCGGCGCTGCGCAAGCGCTGGCAGTCCATGGTGGGGGCGGCCTTTCCCAACGGCGATGCGCCCACGCACGAGTTGGCGTTTCGCGCATCGCCCAGGCTCGGGCCCAACGCCTTTGCCTTGCCCGGCGGGCAGATCGTCGTCACCGACGAACTGGTCAAGCTGCTGGACGATCACCCCGAGGTGCTGATGGGCGTGCTCGGCCACGAGCTGGGCCATGTGCGCCACCGCGACGGGCTGGACATGCTGGTGCGATCGACTTTCCTGAGCGCCATCGTGGGTGTGGTCTTTGGCGACATGGGTGGCTTCATCGCCTCGGTGCCGGCGGCCTTGCTCACGCAGTCCTACTCGCGCGATGCCGAACGCCGCGCCGACCTGCGCGCAGCCGAACTGCTGCACGCCAACGGCGTGTCGCCGGCCGTCATGGCCACGCTGTTCGAGCGCCTGGGCGAGTTCCGGCGCGCCAAGGGCGGTGGCGACGCCTTGCCGATCGCCATCGCCAGCCACCCCGACGACGAGGCGCGGGTGCAGTTCTTTCGGCAGTGGTCGCCCGCCGACGGGCAGCCGTGACGGGGCGGCCGTGACAGCGCGGCGGCCCGCGCCGCCCGCGCTGCCGCTCAGCCGGTGAACTGCAGCGCCGCCAACCCCGCGTACACCCCACCGCGCGCCACCAGCTCGGCGTGCGTGCCTTGCTCCACCAAACGGCCGTGGTCCAGCACCACGATGCGATCGGCGCGCTGCACCGTGGCCAGCCGGTGGGCAATCACCAGCGTGGTGCGGTCGCGCATGGCCGCTTCCAGCGCCGCCTGCACCACGCGCTCGCTTTGCGCATCGAGCGCGCTGGTGGCTTCGTCCAGCAGCAGCAAGGGCGGGTTCTTGAGCATGGCGCGCGCAATGGCAATGCGCTGGCGCTGCCCGCCCGACAGGCGCACGCCGCGCTCGCCCAGAAAGGTGTCGTAGCCCTCGGGCAGCCGGGCAATGAACTCGTCGGCAAACGCCGCGCGCGCCGCGGCCTTGACCGCCTCGTCATCGGCGTCAGGTTTGCCGTAGCGGATGTTTTCGAGCGCGCTGCTCGAGAAGATCACCGGCTCCTGCGGCACGATGCCCACGCGATCGCGCAGGTCCTGCAGCGCCAGCGCGTCGATGGGTGTGCCGTCGAGCACGATGCGCCCTTGCTGCGGGTCGTAAAAGCGCAGCAACAGGCCGAACACCGTGCTCTTGCCCGCGCCGCTGGGCCCGACCAGCGCCACGGTCTGGCCCGGCTCGATGCGCAGCGAAAAGTCGGTCAGCGCCGCCTGGCTCGGCCGCGAGGGGTAGTTGAAGCGAATGTTCTCGAAGGCCAGCGCACTGCCGCCGGCCGGCGGCGTGGCGGCCACCGGGTTGGCCGGCGACTGCACTGGCGACTCGCTGGCCAGCAGCTCCATCAGCCGCTCGCTGGCGCCGGCGGCGCGCAACAAGTCGCCATACACCTCGCCCAGCACCGCCACCGCGCCCGCAAAGATCACGACGTACAGCACCGCCTGGCCCAGCTCGCCAGCGCTCAGCGTGCCCTCGAACACCGCCTGCGTGCCCTGGTACAGGCCCCACAGAATCAGCGCCGCGTTGGCGATGATGATGAAGGCCACCAGCGCCGCGCGCGCTTTGGTGCGCCGCACCGCGGTGTCAAAGGCGTGCTGTGTGGACGTGGCAAATCGGGTCGATTCGCGCGCCTCGGCGGTGTAGCTCTGCACCGTGGGAATGGCGTTGAGCACCTCGGCCGCGATCGAGCTCGAATCGGCCACGCGGTCCTGGCTCGCGCGCGACAGGCGCCGCACCCGCCGCCCGAACCACATGGCCGGCGCCACCACCAGCAGCACCACCGCCAGCACCTGCACCATCACGGTCGGGTGCGACCACACCAGCATGCCCAGCGCGCCCACGCCCATGACCGCGTTGCGCAGCCCCATGGACAGCGACGAACCCACCACCGTCTGCACCAGCGTGGTGTCGGTGGTCAGACGCGAGAGCACCTCGCCGGTCTGCGTGGTCTCGAAGAACTGCGGGCTCTGGCGCAGCACGTGCGCAAACACCGCGTTGCGCAGGTCGGCGGTGATGCGCTCGCCCAGCCAGCTCACCAGGTAGAAGCGCGTGGCCGAGAACACGCCCAGCGCCACCGCCACCCCGAACAGCGCCACGAAGTGCCCGCGCAAGGCCAGCGCCTGGTCGCCGCGCCCGGCGGGCACCAGGCCGCTGTCGATGAGCTGGCGCAGCGCCAGCGGAAACACCAGCGTGGCCGCCGCGGCCAGCACCAGAAAGAGCAGGGCCAGCGCCATCTGCAGCCGGTAGGGCCGCATGAAGGGAATCAAGCCGGAGAGCGAGCGGGGGTGCGTGGCGCGGGGCCGATCGGGGAGCTGGGTGGCCATGGCGGGCATTCTGCCGTGCGGGCATGACAGGCATCGGGCTGCGCGGTGATGGCGCTGTTGCGTCGATGCCTATTGGTGATTCTTGGGCGCCATTCAATTGCGTGGCAGCCAGTAGCGCAAAACCTAGTGGCGCGCTAACAATTGGCCTCCAACCCATTTTGGAGCGCCTTCATGAATCTCAAGACCTTGTGTGCTGTCGGTGCTGTCGCGGCGCTGGGCTTCCTGTCGATGTCCGCGCAGGCCGCCGACGCGACCTGCCACATCCGCTCGGCCGACAAGAAGCTCGCGGGCGCCGCCAAGAACTCTTTCCTCAACAAGTGCGAGAAGGACGCCGTGGCCGCCTGCACCAACAAAGCGGCCGAGAAGAAACTCTCCGGCGCGGCCAAGACCAGCTTCACCAACAAGTGCGTGCGCGACGCGGTGGGCGTCGAGGCCGAGAAGCCGGCCTCCTGAGCCTCACAGCGTCAGCCGCTTGGCGTAGCCGGTCATCTCCAGGTAGCCGCTGCCCACCGTGCGGCCGTTGCTGTCGATGAGGTCCGACAGGCCCTCCCAGTAGATGGCGCCGGTGCTGGCGCGGCTGTCCAGCTCCTGGGCGTCGACGCGGGCGCGCACGGTGTAGAAGTCCGCCGGCGTTCGGATCAGCCACTCGACCGGGTAGCGCGTGCGCGTGAGCGGGCTGGTCCACCAGCGCTGCGCGCGAAAGTCCACCTCGCCGGGGCGAAACCGGTAGATCTCATTGGGCTGTTGTGCATCGCCCGCCGCACGGAACGAGCCACCCGCCCACAGCTTGCTGCCATCGGCCTGGCGCAGTTGAAAGGCGGTCACGCAGTGGCCGTCGAACAGGTTCATGCCGATCCAGTCCCAGCCCACTGCGTTGGGGTGCAGCAGGGCGTCGCTCCATTCGTGGTCGAGCCAGGCGGTGCCGGTGATGGCGAATCGCTCGCCCCGCAGGCCCAGCGTGCCCTTCACCCGCAGTTGCGGGTGCGTCACGTAGAAGCTGGCCTGGTCGGCGTCCGGCCCCTTGCGCGACCAGCCCTTGTCGCCTTGCAGCAGGATGGCTTGCGGCGTCTCGGCGTCCAGCTCGATCAGCAACTGCTCGCCCACCACCTGCGTGCGGTAGCCGCCATCGGCGCGGCGCTGCAGATGCCAGTCGCGGATGCGCACGTCCATGTCCTGCGCACTCGCAAACACCGCACCCTCGGCTGCCGTGGGCGGCTCGCCGTTCCAGCGCGCAATGCGCTGGTCGTGGTGCAGACGCTGCCCGGCCACGTCGGTGATGGCGGCGTGCGCGAAGAGCAACTGGCGCGCGGCCAGGCGGCCGGGCAGGGCCTGCGCGGGCTCGACCCGGCTGCGAAAGAAGGTCACCTGAAAACCGAACGCGCGGCCCTGGGCATCCGTGGCCTGGCCGGTCAGGTACCACCACTCGGTGCGGGTGTCGTTGTGGCTGCCGTGGTCGCGCGGGAACACCAGCGGCCGCGGCTGCAGGGTGTCGGCCGCGCGGGCGAACGGGGCGGTCAGTGTCAGCGATGACAGCAGCGGAGTAAGCAGCGGAGAAACCAGCAAGGGGCGTCGCGTGATCATGGGTTCACCAATCCTGTTTCACCGCCTGCACCGCGTCGGCCGAGGCCGCGGCCCGCCCCGACAGCCAGGCCGTCAGCGTGCCAGCCGCCACCACCGCCACACACAAAGCCAGCAAGCGCGGCCAGGGCAGCACCAGGTCCATGGTCCAGTGAAAGCTTTGCGGGTTGACCACCTGCACCAGCACCAGGCTCACCAGCAGCCCCAGGCCCAGGCCGGCCAGCGCGCCGATCACCGTCCAGGCCAGGCCTTCGAGTGCCACCACGCCCAGCACCTGCGCGCGGGTCAGGCCCAGGTGCGCCAGCAGGCCGAACTCGCGTCGGCGCACCAGCACTTGCGCGCTGAAGCTGGCCGCCACGCCGAACAGGCCGATGGCAATGGCCACCGCCTGTAGCCACACCGTCACCGCAAAGCTGCGGTCAAAAATGCGCAGCGAGCGCGCGCGGATCTCGCCCACCGTGGCCAGCTCTACCGCACCGCCCAGGCCCTGGCGCTCTGCCAGGGTGCGCAAGGCCTCGCCGGCTGCCTCGGGCGTCACGCCCTCGGTCAGGTGCAGGGCCAGGTCACTCACACGCGTGTCACCGGTCAGGCGCGCGTACGCCGCCGCGTCGATGGCGATGCTGCCGTGCTGGCGCGCGTAGTCGCGCCACACGCCCGCCACCACGAAGCGCGTGGGTGTGTCTGCCGGCATGCCCAGTGCCTGGGCCAGCACCAGCAGGGCCTGCCCCAGGCGCGCGCCGTACAGGTCGCGCATGGCCTCGCTCACATAGACCGGCACCGCGCCATCGGGCACGGCCACCCGCTCGCCCACCAGCGCCAGCGGCAGTGGGTCGGCGTTCAGGCTGCGCACCAGCAGTGCCACCGGCGGGCGCACCGGGTCGATCTGCAGCGGCTGTGCGCGCAAGGTGTCAACCCGCGCCACGCCCGGCAACTGCCGCACCGCGGCCACAAAGCCGGGCGGCAGGGCCGCGCCGTCGCCCGCGCTGCGCAGGTACAGCGGGGCCGGCAACACCGCGTCCAGCCAGCGCGAGACCGAGTCTCTGAAACTCGCCACCATCACCGTCAGCGCCACCGACAGCGCCAGGCTGGCCACCACGCCGCTGGTGGCCACCGCGGCGGTCTCGCGCAGGCGCCGCGCGCGCTCCACCGCCAGCATGGGCAGCAGGCGCTGGTGCAGGCGTGGCGCAATGTGGTCCAGCGCCGCGCCCACGGCCAGTGGCAGCGCCGCAATGCCGCCCACCAGCAGCAGACCCACCGACACATAGGCCGCCACCGGCACGCCGGCCACGGGGGGCGCCAGGGCCATGCCGCCTGCCGCCACCACCAGCCCCAGCGCCAGCCAGTGGCGCCGCGGCCCGGCCGGCGGCGTGCCCATGCCCTTGAGGGCCTGCGCCGGCGCCAGTGCGGCCGCGGCGCGCGCCGGCCACCAGCCACCCACCACCGCGCTGCCCACGCCCAGCGCGCCATAGGCCAGCGCCAGTGGCCAGCTGAATCGCAGCGACGGCGCCACGCCGGTGAAATAGCCCCCACCCAGGTCGCCACCCAGGCGCTGCAGGGCCAGCGCCGACAGCGCGGTGCCCAGCGCCACGCCCAGCACGCTGCCCACCGCGCCTATCAGCGCCGACTCCGCCAGCACCAGGCGCAGCCGCTCGCGCGCCGACAGGCCGATCACGCCCAGCAGCGCCAGCTGCTGCTGCCGCCGCGTGACCGACAGCGACAGCACCGAAAACACCAGAAACGCCCCGGTGAACAGCGCCACCAGCGCCAGCACCGTGAGGTTGACGCGGTAGGCGCGCGAGAGGTTGCTCACCCGCTCTTCGCCCTGGCCCGGGCGCTGCACCAGCACCTCGGGCGGCAGCTTCAGGCCGGCCACCACCGCGTCCAGTGACGCACCAGGCGCCAAGCGCAGGTCGATGCGGCTGAGCTCGCCGCTGCGCCCGCTCAGCGCCTGCAGGGCGGCCACGTCCATCACCGCCAGCGGCGCGCCCGGCGCCGTTACCTGCCCGGCAATGCGCAAGGTGGGCTGGTGGCTGCCAATGCGCAGTGACAGCCGGTTGCCCGTGGCGCCCCGGCTGGCCAGTGCCTCGCGCGCGGCGGCGTTCAGAAACACCGCGTCGGGCGCAAACAGGTCCAGCCGCCCGGCGTCCAGCGCCGGGTCCAGCACCGGCATCAAGGCCGGCGCCACCTGCGCCACCGACAGCGCGTCCACGCCCACCAGGCGCAGCGCCAGGGCCGGGTCGCCGTCGAACGTGGCGCTGGCCTCCAGCACCGGGCTGGCCACGGCCACGCCCGGCTGCGCCAGCGCCTGCGCCCACAGCGCGTCGTCCAGCCCGCCCAGGCGCGCGCGCAGTTCGGCATCGGGCTGGCCATTGACGGCGGCCACCGCGTTGCCGAATTCGGCCAGCGCCGAGCGGTTGATGAGCTGCACCGCCAACGCCAGCGCCACCCCTAGCGTGACGGCCAGCACCGCCACCGCGCTGCGCCACGGGTGGTGGCGCAACTCCTGCCAGGAGAACGTGGCCAGCAGTCGGATCATGGGGCGCAGCTTACGCGCGGCTCGGGGCGGGCAAGCCTGGTGTGGTTGAATACGGGGTTTTCTCTCCCCCGTTGAATGAGGATTTGCCATGGGCAACAAGATCGTCACCGAGGCCGACCGCAAGGCCACCCCCCGTCCGACGCCGGCCAACGGCGTTGTGCTGCCCACCCCCGGCCGTGGCCAGCGCGTGAGCCTGGAGCGCGGCGTCGCCACGCGCAGCAAGAAGAACCCGGGCAAGCGCGCGCGTTCGGGCTGATCCCCCCGACGGCATCTCTGCCAGTCAAAGGCCCGCTTCGGCGGGCTTTTTGGTTGTTGGGTGTTTGGAGTGAACCGCCATGGCCGACGTCACCATCTTTCACAACCCCGCCTGCGGCACCTCGCGCAACGTGCTTGCGCTCATCCGCCACGCGGGCATCGAGCCCGAGGTCATCGAGTACCTCAAGACCCCGCCCGGCAAAGAGCGCCTGCGCGCCCTGGTGGCCGCCACCGGCCAGCCGGTGCGCGCCCTGTTGCGCGAAAAGGGCACGCCCTACGCCGAGCTGAACCTGGCCGACCCCGCGTGGACCGACGAGCAACTGCTCGACTTCATGGTGCAGCACCCCATCCTCATGAACCGGCCGGTGGTGGTCACGCCGCTGGGCACGCGTTTGTGCCGCCCCAGCGAGGCCGTATTGCCGCTGCTGCCGGTGGGCCAACTGCCGGACTTCGTCAAGTCCGACGGCGAGGTGGTGCGCGACGACGGCGTGCGACTCGGCTGAACCCCGGCGCCTACAATCCAGGCCTTCACCGGGGGTGCCCGCCATCGCCATCAGCGCGGCGGGCTGAGAGAGTCCCCACGAACCTGATCTGGACCATGCCAGCGTAGGGAGCGTGAACCGCGGTTGCTGCGCCCGTCGTGTCTTCCGCCACCATGCGCCCCGCTGGCGCAACACCGAGGTGGCCCCGCATGCAACGCCGTCTGTTCCCTGTTCTCCTGGCCAGCGCCTTCGCTCTGGCCGCCGCCGCCGCGCTGCCCGCGCGGGCCCAAACCCCGCTGCGCGTGCTCACGCACGAATCGTTTGATTTGCCCGAGCCGCTGCTCACCGGCTTCGAGCGCGAGGCCGGCGTCAAGCTGCAACTCATCAAGGCCGGTGACGCAGGCGAAATGCTCAACCGCCTCATCCTCACCCGCGCCAACCCCATCGCCGACGTCGCCTTCGGCATCGACAACGCGCTGCTGCCGCGCGCCCGCCAGGCCGGCGTGTTCGACGCCTACAGCGGCCCGGCCGCACAACGTGTGGGCACGGCCACCCTGGGCGACGGCGTGGTGCCGGTGGACTACGGCTACGTTGCGCTCAACATCGACAAGGCCTGGTTCGCGCAGAAGCAGCTCGCCCTGCCGCAATCGTTGGACGACCTGGCAAAGCCCGCCTACAAAGACCTGCTGGTGGTGCAGCACCCCGCCACCTCCAGCCCCGGCCAGGCCTTTCTGCAAGCCACCATCGCCGGCCTGGGCGAAGAGGGCGCCTTTGCCTGGTGGGCCAAGCTGCGCGCCAACGGCGTGAAGGTGGCCAAGGGCTGGAGCGAGGCCTACTACACCGACTTCACGCGCAACGGCGGCACGCGCCCCATCGTGGTCAGCTACGCCAGCAGCCCCGCGGCCGAGGTCTTCTACAGCAAGACCCCGCTCACCGAATCGCCCACCGCCAACCTGTTTCTGCGCGGCAGCGTGTACCGCCAGGTCGAAGGCGTGGCGCTGGTGAAAGGCGGCAACCCCGCCGCGCGCGATGCGGCCGGCAAGTTCATCGAATTTTTGCGATCGGCCCCGGTGCAGCAAGCCCTGCAGACCAGCATGTGGATGTACCCCGCCGAACCCGGCGCCGCGCGCGCCGAGGTGATGCGCCAGCACGCCCCCGAGCCCACCCGCTTCGACAACACCGGCTCCGCGCCCAGCCCCGAGCAGCTGCGCGCCTGGCAGGACCGGTGGGTGCGGGTCGTTCTGCGTTGAGGGTTGGGCGTTGAGCGGGTTCGCTCGATGCCCTCTCGCCAAACGCCCAACGCTCAACGACCATGCCTTTTCTGCTCGCCACCCTCCCACTCGGCTTTCTGCTGCTGCTCGCGGTGGCGCCGGTGGCGCGCTTGCTGGCCGAAGGGTGGGGGGCGGATGGCGCGGCCTTCTGGGGCTTGTGGGCCGACGCTTACTTGCGCGGGCGGGTGCTGTGGTCGCTCACGCAGGCGGGGCTGAGCACGCTGGCTTGCGTGCTGCTGGGTGTGCCGCTGGCCTGGGTGTTTGCGCGCTTTGCCTTTGCCGGGCGCACGCTGGTGCTGCGCGCGCTGATGCTGCCCTTTGTGGTGCCCACGCTGGTGGCGGCCATGGGCGTGCTGGCCCTGCTGGGGCCGCGCGGTGTGCTGGGCATCGATGGGTCCGGCACGCCGTGGCTGCTGATCGTGGGCAATGTGTTCTTCAACCTTTGCCTCATCGTGCGCGCCGGGGTCGATGCGCTGGAGCGCGTGAGCGCATCGCGCGTGGCGGCGGCGCGCACCTTGGGCGCCACGCCCTGGCGCGCCTTCTGGCGGGTGGAGTGGCCCGCCATGCGGCCCTGGCTGGCGGCGGCGTCCTGCCTCACGTTTCTGTATTGCCTCTCGGGCTTTGGCTTGGCGCTGGTGCTGGGCGGGCAGCGCTGGGCCACGGCCGAGGTCGAGATCTACACCCTGGTCGCGCACGAGCTGGCGCTGGGCCAGGCTGGTGTGCTGGCGCTGTGGATGCTGCTGCTCAACGGCGCGGTGGCGCTGGCCTACGCCGCCATCGAACAACGCCTGGCCACGCCCCAGCGGCACGACCCATTGCCGCGCCGCGCACCCGCACGCCGCACCGAACGCGCCGCCGTGCTGGCCGCTTTGGCCACGCTGGCGGTGATTGCCGGCGCGCCGCTGCTGGCCATTGCCCTGCGCGCGCTGCCCGCGCTGGGCGACGGCACTGCCTGGCGCGTGCTGGCCGAGCCCGCCACCCACGCCGCGCTGTGGAACACGCTGCGCTTCAGCGCCATGGCGCTGGCGCTGGCGCTGCTCATGGGCGTGCTGCACGCGGTGTCGGCGCAGGCCTGGCGCGGCTGGGGTCTGGTGTGGCGCGCGGCGGCGTTTGTGCCCTTTGTGGTGTCGCCCGTTACCGTGGCCTTTGGCCTGCTGCTGCTGGTGCCGCAGTGGACGGCCAGCCTGCCGCTGCTGGTGGCCGCCTACGCGCTGGTGGCCTACCCCTTCATCGCCAAGGCCATGGGCGCCGCGCTGGACGCCTTGCCCCGCCACCTGGGCATGGCCGCGGCCACGCTGGGCGCGTCGCCGTGGCGGGTGTTTCGCCGCATCACGCTGCCGCTGGTGTGGCCCGCGCTGCGCCGCGGCACCGCGTTTGCCGCCGCCACCATGCTGGGCGAATTCGCCATCTCGCTCTTCCTCACCCGGCCCGAATGGGTCACGCTCACCACGCTCATCCACCAACGCCTGGGCCGCCCCGGCGAGGCCAACCTGCAGGCCGCGCTGGTGCTGTCGGCGCTGTTGATGGCGCTGGCGCTGGTGGCCTTTGTGTTGATTGAAGGCCGCGGCCAACGCCCGAACGAAACCCCACACCGCCATGCTTGAACTGCGCGACATCCACTTGCAATGGGACCACCGGCCGCTGCTGGCCGGTGTGAACCTGCGCGTGGCCGCCGGGCAGACCGTGGCATTGCTGGGCGCGTCTGGCAGCGGCAAGAGCACGCTGCTCAAGGTGGTGGCCGGCATCGAGGTGCCCGAGCGCGGCAGCGTGTGGTTCGACGGACAGGACATCACCCGCCTGCCGCCGCACCGCCGCGGCTTCGCGCTCATGTTTCAGGACTTTGCGCTGTTCCCGCACCTGGACGTGCGCGACAACGTGGCCTTTGGCCTGGTGGAGCAGGGCGTGCCCCGCGCCGCTGCGCGCGAACAGGCCCAGGCCATGCTGGCGCGCTTCGGGCTGGGCGAGCATGCGCGGTCACGCGTGTGGACGCTCTCGGGCGGTGAACAACAACGCGTGGCCCTGGCGCGCGCGCTCATCACCCAGCCGCGCGCCCTGCTGCTGGACGAGCCCTTCTCTGCGCTGGACGCCGCGCTGCGCGAGCACCTGCGCGCCGAGTTCCGCGAGCGCATCACCGACGCCGGCATGGCCGCCATCCTGGTGACGCACGACGAAGCCGAAGCCCGCGCCATGGCGCAGCAGGGCTGGGCGCTGCAGGGCGGGCAGCTGCGGGCCCTGTGGTGAGGCGGGCTGGGCTTTGCGCGACACTCCGCGCATGTCCCTGTTCGACACCTTCAGCGCCACCCAGCTCGCCACCCTGGCCGCGGCCTACTTCATCGCGGCGCTGGTCAAGGGCATCACCGGCCTGGGCTACTCGTCCACCTGCCTGCCCATCCTCACGCTCGCCTTCGGCCTGAAAGAGGCACTGCCCCTGGTGCTCATCCCCTCGGTGAGTTCGAACTTCACCGTCATGTTCACCACGCCGGGCTTCAAGGCCAGCGCGCGCCGCTTCTGGCCCATGTTGGTGAGTGCGGCCATCGCCATCTTCATCGGCCTGTGGACGCTCACCCGCGTGCGCGGTGAAAGCGCCGCCGCCGTGCTGGGCGCCGTGCTGCTGTGCTACGTGGCCTTCGCCCTCACCAACGCGCGCTTCCGGCTCAGCGAGGCACGCACCCAACGCTTCGAGCCCGCCATCGGCGCCGCCACCGGCTTCCTCAACGGCCTCACCGGCTCGCAGGTCATGCCCCTCATCCCCTACCTGCTCTCGCTCGACCTGGCGCGCGAGCGCTTTCTGCAGGTCAGCAACCAGTCGTTCACCCTGTGCAGCGCCGCCATGTTCATCGGCCTCGGCCTCACCGGCCTCATGACCCTGCACGCCGCCGCCGTCTCCGCCTGCGGCGTGCTGCTGGTGGTGCTCGGCGTCAACATCGGCCGCCGCATCGGCCAACACCTGGCCCCGCAGGCGTTCCGCACCGCGGTGCTGGTGGTGCTGGGGGCGTTGGGGATGGGGTTGATTCTTCGGGCGATGGGGTGGGTTTGAGAGAGTCGATAGATCGGGCCACTCCAGACAACTCTTGGTCACGCGGACTTGCCTGCAAAGCGAAGGCGGTTCCGGTGATGCCCAGCGTTGGCGTAAATGGAACCTCTGAACTTCTCGATGCCAGAGTGAGTCGAGGGAGCCGAGATCTTCGCCGCGACAGTCTTCGCCGCGACAGCTGATCGCCATTAGTGATTGAGCGGTGAGGGCGTCTGTCAAACGCTAGGCGCTGAGCGGCATCCGGCGCTATTGGCGGTCCAACCCCCGACTGTTCCCCGGAGAGTTCGCTTGCAGGGTCAAGCGAGCCGCCGGATTCGAATCCCTGCGACGCATCCTCGCCTGCGGTGGGATTCCTGAACCGCCTCTTGGGGAGGGCCGCTTTGTCCTAGGATTGCGCACCCGCCCAGCCAGGAGAGGGGCGTGGTCTGCCAAGGGATATCAACTCAGGGGGGAGACTATGTGCGCCATCGATTGGAAACTGTTGCTGGAGTACCTCAAGGTCGTGCTCAATTGGCCACCTCTGGCTTTCGTTCTTACTTGTGTCCTCGTATGGGTATTCCGACCTGAGATACGCCAGAAGATCGCCAGCATCTCCAAGGCGCGAGTAGGCGGGCAGGAGTTCAATTTTGCCGATCAGACCCAACTTTCTGCGATCTCCGAGGATGCAAAGCTGCCCGGCCCCCCCACTGAGGACTCACCTGTGCCGACAGCTGACACGAACTATCAGTTCTCTGCTGAGGCAAAAAAGCTTTCGAACGATGACGAGGTAGCGCTCGGGCGTGCGCTGGCTTGGGTGCGTGCGAATCCGGGCCCAACGGTTGAGGAGTTTCTGCGGATGTCGGAGCACCTCCAGTTTGAGCGGACGTTCAGCTCAATTTTCGGGTCTCAGGTTCTCGCGTTGGACTTTGCTCGGTCTTGGAGCGGTCCTCAACCTCCCGCCGCATTGCAGTCTTTCGTCGATATGTACGTCAGTAGGGCATCGCCGCAAACCGCCCCGACAATTGACCAATTCTTGGCTTATATGGTCAGACATGGTCTGCTCCTTCATGTCGACGGTGGCTTGATTGCCCTTACCGAGCGAGGCGTTAGATTTCTCGACTACATCAAGAACGTATATCCAACCGGTTGGGCTTCTCGCGTTTGGTAGCTCGGTAGAACACGCTTTCGCTAGGTCGTCGAGCTCAAGCGCCGGCGGCCCGGGACAACCAAAAAAAGGGGGTGAACCATGGGTGCAATAGGAGCGGTCGGGGGGTTCTTCATGCTGTTGCTGGGACTCTTGGTCCTTGTGATCGCGGTACTTTGGATCCTGATGCCGTTCGCAATCTTCGGCATGAAGGACCTGCTCAGAGACCTGATCAAGGAACAGAAGCGGACCAACGATCTCTTGGAGCAGCGATCAGGACGAGCGGAGTCCCCATGATTGACATAGCGTTCATCGATGCCTCATGAGTCCGGTAGCTGAGGCAGTCTCGCTCGCACGCGAACTCTTACCCATCGTCACCCTAGTCTTGGGGGCGTGGCTTGGCCTGCGGTTTGGAGTGCTTCGAGACAAGCGAAGCGAGCGCAACCAAGTGGTGGATCGCATTCGCGCACGGTTGCTTGAGGCAAGGCAGGATGGTGGGCCGACTCCAATGGACAAGTTCATTGACAGCACAGACCTTGATCTGTTGCAGCAAATGACTGGCAAACGTGAGTGGGCGATGATCGAGAGCTTGGTTACCCGATACAGATCGATGGCTTCGAAGTACGAGCGGGATCGTGTCGGCCAACCCTTCTATGGCCACATTCGCACAAAGGAGCTTGACGCTCTGATCGTCGTGTTGTTGGAGAAAATCCGCCGTCACTAGCGATTCTTGGCTCCACCGAGAAGCGCGAGCGTTCGTTACCGCTGCCGGAATGGTCTTATGCCCTCGATATGCAGATCGAGGTTTCCCTCGTCGTTTTGCTTGAAGCTCATATCTACGCCACAGGTCATGCGTCCCCGGCCCAACGTGACCAGATGAAAGACAACGCTCGCCGGGCCTTCCGAGGGAGGCTGGTCGTGCCAAGGCAGCGGAATCTCCCAGGTTCCCATGTACGGTACTTCGGTGACCTCATATCGAGTGACGCCCCAGGGCATTCGCACGTTGGCCACGACGTTTTGGCAAGACGCCCCTTCGTTCGTCAGCCTCAGAACATAGTTCGGCTGCGCGACATACGGAGAAGCGTTTGCGACATGGTGCACGAACCTCGGGGTGTGCCGCTCTGTCTCCAGCTCTCGCATCTCCTGGAGTTGCTGCTCGGCGACCTCCGCCATTCGTTGCTGCTCTTTGACCGAAGCCTTCAGTTCATCAGCTTGAAGCTGGAGCGCTTGCGTGTTCTGCTGAAGCTCCTCGCCTTGTTGGAAGTACCCAAGCACGAGCCAGAGGATTGCCAACGGGCCAAAGGCTCCAGCAAAAAAATCTCCCAGGGCATTGAGGTCTAGGTTAGCTAGCTCGTTCCAACGCTTTGCGCCTAAAACCACCAGCGCGAGGACATACACACCAGTAAGGCCCATGCCGATCCAGAGACGTGTCTTTCCCATGGTCACTTTCCGAGAGCGCTTGCTGCGGCGGCAATGGCGATAACGACCGCGATGGCGATCACTCCAATCATCAAGTTCTTGCTCTCCTCCCGCTCCTTCTCTGCCTGAAGCTGTTCACCCGTCTTGAATCCGGTCACCGGTGTGAGCTGGGAGCCGCAGTGCTTGCACACCTTGGCTTCGGGCAACACCCACTCCGCGCAAGCTGGGCACTTGACGTGAGTCGCGGCGCTGGGCGCGGATGGTGTGGCGCCAGGTTTGCTCGACAAGTCCTTCGACACAGCGACGAAGAGCAGCCCGAGGAGCGGAGATATCAGAAGCGACAGGAAGAACCACCCAACGCCACTGCGTCCTCGATTCGAGGCGTTTATGCCAACCGCGACCGCGAACAGTACCCAGAAGAACATCAACATAGCCACCCCTCCCTTTGTGCGCGCACATCCTGCCGAGACCGTGGTTGCCCGTCAATGGACGTGAATCAATCCGACGTTAGGATCGGCGCCTCGGCGGACCACGCCTCCGCCAAAGGCAGGGAAAAGTGTCTCGCAGCCGGCTCAAGCAAATAAGAGCTATACGAAATGAACTTGCGCTCATGGGACGTTGGTCGGTGACCTTGTCCGAGGGCCCGTAGCCTTGTCAGTAGGAAAGACGCTGGAGTTGGGACCCGTGCTCAGGAGAACTGCAAAGCACCCTGTCCGAGAGTTGTTGTCCGATCTCCACCCCTGTCGATTCCCCCACCCCTCACCCGTCGTCCTCCGTCGGCGCATCCTTCCCACCCGCGCCGACCGTTCAACCCAACAGGAGTTCTGGCATGGCCTATATCGACGGTTTTGTGATTGCGGTGCCCACCGCCAACAAGCAGAAGTTTGTGGATCACGCGCGGCATTTCGACAGCTTGTTCATCGAGCTGGGGGCCACGCGGGTGATCGAGGGCTGGGGGGACGATGTGCCGGACGGCAAGCTCACCGACTTTCGGCGCGCGGTGCAGGCCACGGCGGATGAGACGGTGGCGTTCTCGTGGGTGGAGTGGCCGGACAAGGCCACGCGCGACGCGGGCATGAAGAAGATGATGGAAGACCCGCGCATGGACCCGACCAACCCCAACAACCCGCCCATGCCGTTTGATGGCAAGCGCATGATTTTTGGCGGCTTTGAGGCGGTGGTCGAAGTCAAGGCTTGATGGTTGCCAGGCCTTGGGCGACCAAGGCCTGACGCGCTCATCACCCCCGCGCACCACGCCTGTCCCGCCAGGCGCCACGTTCAGCGACTGCCACACCCCCGTCACGCCCCCGACAAGCCCGGCCCCTACCGTTGCGCTCAGGGATGGCCTGTTGGCTGTTGGCCGCTGGCCGATGGCCGACAGCTGTTGGTTGTTGTTCACCCATCGCTGCCCGTGGTTCGCTGGTGGCGCGTCGGCTCACAAGGCCGGGCGCGCGCGCGGCGCCGGTCGGCCGGGAGTGTTGCGTTGATTGCCTACAAGATTTTTGGATTGAACCCGGGTGAGGCCGAGGGCCTGCTGTTTCACAGCTGCGTGGCGGGGCTGGACCGCAAGCCTTACCTCTGGGCCGACGAGTGCCCGTTTCCGATCCCTGCGCATGTGCTGCCGCGCGTGGTGTCGGTGCTGGAGCTGGAGGACGCGGCGCAGGCGGACGTGGCCTGAGGGGCCGTGGCGGGGAGAGTGGGGGGAGAGAGGGGTAGAGAGCACCATGACCGCAGAAGGGGCAATGCGGTGCGGCGGCGGCCGACCATTGCCGATCTGGAAACAGTGAGTTGTCGTGGCGCTGGTTTTTCTTTGTGCGGGTAAACCCTAAAGTTCACCCCATGCCGAACACAACAAGACGTGTTCGACAGAACCAGGAAACCTTCTAACTCTGTCTCAAAGGAACCGTCATGAAATCCGCTCTGCTCCCCCTCGTTCTTGCCATCTCCGCTGGTGCCGCTTTTGCCGAAGGCCCGATCGAAGGCAACGAAGTGTTTGGCTTCAACTCCACCCTGACCCGCGCTGAAGTGGTGGCCCAGGTGGCCCCCGCCTACAAGGCCGACATCATTGCCCGCGGCGAAGCCAGCGAAGGCCAGGACCAAGCCACCGTGGTGGCCAGCAACCTGACCCGCGCCCAAGTGCGCGCCGAAGCCGCCGAAGCCCTGCGCCTGGGCCTGGTGCCGCGCGGTGAGTCGCTGCCCGAGCCGACCGTGGCCCAAGCCGAACAGATCCGCCTGGCCGGTGTGCGCGCCGTGGAAAACGCCGTGGCCCAAGGCACCAGCGACGTTCGCGCCAACTGATCTGGCGCACCGATCGGTTGATCGGCAGCACCCAGCACAACGGCCCCTCGGGGCCGTTTTTGTTTGGGCGCCTCGGTCGGCGGTTTCGTTGTGTCGTCAGCCCCCGCGCAAGGCCTTGAGCAGCAACTGCCCCGCGCGGCCGTTGGCCTCCATGCCCAGGCGCTCTTGCTCCACGCGCACGGCGGCGCGGGTGCGGCTGCCCAGCAGGCCGTCCACCTCGCCGATGTCGTGGCCGCGCAGCAGCAGCAGGGTCTGCAGTTCGCGGCGCTCGGCGCGCGAGAGGCCGGGGTCATCG
>NZ_JAHBZK010000014.1 GCF_019635465.1 Hydrogenophaga sp. | reverse complement strand
CGGTGGCCCCCGGCAGCGCCGAGGCCCTGGTGGCCACCGCCATCGGCCTGTTCGCTGCCATCCCGGCGGTGGTGGCCTACAACCGATTCGCCCACGACATCGATCGCCTGGCCAACGGGCTGGAGACCTTCATGGAAGAGTTCTCCAACATCCTGCAGCGCAACCTGAGCGCGCACCCCGGCACCAACACCGCCAGCGCCTCCACCTTCTGACGCCATGGCCAAGATCGCCAGCCGCGGCCGCCGCCGCCGCACCGTCAACGAGATCAACATGGTCCCGTTCATCGACGTGATGCTGGTGCTGCTGATCATCTTCATGGTCACGGCGCCACTCATCACGCCCAGCCAGATCGCCCTGCCCAGCGTCGGTCAGGCAGCGCGCCAGCCCGACCGCTTCGTGCAGGTGCTGCTCGACAAGGACGAGCAGCTGCGCGTGGCCGATGGCCGCGCCAGCAACGAAGCGGTGCCTGTGCTCATCAAGGGCCTGGCCGAGCGGGTGCGCGAACTGCAGACCGCCGATGGCGCCGACCCGGCCACCGTGCCGGTCATCATCAGCGCGGACAAGACGGTGCGCTACGAATCGGTGGTGCGCGTGATGGACACCCTGCAGAAGGCCGGCATCCAGCGCGTGGGCCTGGCCGTGCAGACCACGCGGTGAGCACGCATTGAGCACCCGCTGACCACCCCGATAGACCATGCGCAGCACCGCCGACCACCTTGACCTTGCCCCACCGCCGCCCGGCCGCTGGGGCGGCCCCGTGGGCAAAGCCGTCGTCGTGCATGCCCTGTTGATTGCCGCGCTCACCTGGGGTGTGAGCTGGAAGCGCCACAGCGATCAGGCCGCGGTGGAAGCCGAACTCTGGTCGCGCCTGCCGCAAGAGGCCGCGCCCCGCGCCACCCAGGCTCCCCCGCCCCCACCCGTGCCCACGCCGGCACCCCCACCGCCACCCAAGCCGGTGCCGGCACCGCCACCGCCCCCCCCGGCCCCGGCACCACCAGCACCCACTCAGGCCGACATCGCCATCCAGCAAGCCAAAGCAAAAGCCGAGGCCGAAGCGCGCGAACGCGAGGAAGCCCAACGCAAGCTGGCCGAACAGCGCGAGCGCGAGCGCATCGCCGCCGAAAAGGCCGCAGCTGAAAAGAAGGCCGCGGCAGAGAAAGCGGCCGCCGAGAAGCTGGCGGCCGAGAAGAAGGCCGCGGCTGAAAAGAAAGCGGTAGCAGAGAAAAAGGCGGCCGAAGAGAAACGCCAGGCCCAGCTGCAGGAGCAACTGCGCCAGGAACAGATCGCCCGCATGATGGGCCAGGCCGGTGCCAGCGGCGGCCCGCAAAGCACTGGCACAGCGCAGCAGTCGAGCGGCCCCTCAGCCAACTACGCAGGCAAGGTCGCCTCGCGCATTCGGGCCAACGTGGCCTTCACAGACCTTCTGCCCAGCAATCCCCGGGCCGAGGTGGAAGTGCGCATTGCACCTGACGGCACCATCACCGGGCGAAAGCTGGTCAAGAGCAGCGGCAACGCATCCTGGGATGAAGCGGTGCTGCGCGCCATCGACCGCACCGGCACCCTGCCGCGCGACGTGGACGGGCGCGTGCCGCCGTCGATGGTGATCGGGCTGCGACCGCAGGACAAATGAGGCAAGGCCTCAGTCGAACACGATCTCTGCCCGCTGCTCGTGCGCCTGGGCCATCCAGCTGGCCAGGGCCGCGTCACTGGGGAAGAACAGGGCGCGGTCGTCGAGTTGCAGTTCGCAGATGGCGCCCGGGCGTTGCAGCGACAGGCGCACAGGCAAGCCGCGCACCAGTTCGCCCTGCTCCGTCTGCTCGCGCCGCGGCGGAAACTCGCGCACCAGTTGCGCCACCGACGGCGCGTGCCCGTTGACGGCCACCCGCAGGTACTTGCCGAAGCGGCAACGCGCGGTGGCGATGTCCCAGACCTGCTGGATCTTCAGTCGCAAGCCGCCCGAGAAGCGATCGGGCTGGGCCACGGCCTGCACGATGATGAGCTCGTCGTCCTTGAGCAGCGCGCGGTGCAGGTTGATCTGATTCTCGTCGGCGCTGGCTTCGAGCACGGCCGTCTTGTCGTCGAGCTTGAACAGTGCGAGCTTGCCGCGCTGACCATTGATGACCCGGAAGTCGGTGACGATGCCGGCCAGGATCACCGGATCGCGGCTGTCCACCACGTCGACCAGTCGCGTGCGCGCAAAGCGACGCACTTCGCGCTCGACCTCGTCGAACAAATGGCCCGAGAAGTAGAAGCCGATGGCGCTCTTCTCGTGCGTGAGGCGTTCCTTCACACCCCAGGGCAGGGTCGAGACCAGGTCGGGCGTCTGCGTGCTGGAGCCATGGTCGTCGCCCGAGAGCATGTCGAACAGGCCGCCCTGGTGCGCGTTGGCCTGGGTGGTGGCCGCGTACTCGAAGGCAATATCCAGTGAGGCCAGCAACTCGGCGCGGTTGAGGTGCAGGCCGTCGAAGGCGCCCGCCTTGATCAGCGCTTCGACCGTGCGCTTGTTGATGCGCGCGCGGTCAACGCGCAGGCAGAAGTCGAACAGGCTCTTGAACGGTCCGCTCTCGTCGCCGTTGGGCCCCTCGCCCCGGCCCTCGCGCGCGGCCACGATGGCTTCGATGGCTTGCTGGCCTGTGCCCTTGACGGCGCCCAGCCCATAGCGGATGAGCTTGTCGGTCACCGGCTCGAAGCGGTAGTTGCCGCGGTTGACGTCGGGCGGCTCGAAGGCCATGCCCATCTTGTGCGCGTCCTCGAACAACACCTTGAGCTTGTCGGTGTCGTCCATCTCCACGGTCATGTTGGCGCAGTAGAACTCCGCCGTGTAGTGCACCTTGAGCCAGCCGGTGTGATAGGCCAGCAGCGAGTACGCCGCCGCGTGGGACTTGTTGAAGCCATAGCCCGCGAACTTCTCCATCAGGTCGAAGACTTCGTCGGCCTTGTCCTGCGGAATGCCATGGGTCGCCAGGGCACCGGCGCGGAACTTCTCGCGGTGCTCGGCCATTTCCTCGGCCTTCTTCTTGCCCATGGCGCGGCGCAGCAGGTCGGCGCCACCGAGCGAGTAGCCCCCCAGGATCTGCGCGGTCTGCATCACCTGCTCCTGGTAGACCATGATCCCGTAGGTCTCGCTGAGCATGTCGGCTACCGCCGGATGCGGGTACTCCACCGGCTCGCGCCCGTGCTTGCGCGCCACGAAGCTGGGGATCAGGTCCATCGGGCCCGGTCGGTACAGCGCGTTCAGCGCAATCAGGTCTTCCAGTCGCGTGGGCTTGGCGTCGCGCAGCATGCCCTGCATGCCTCGGCTTTCAAACTGGAACACCGCTTCGGTCTGACCGCGCGAGAACAGGGCATAGACCTTGGGGTCGTCCAGCGGCACGTTCTCGAAGGCGAAGTGCTCCTGGCCCTGGTGGCGCTTCATGATCAGCTCGCGCGCGATCTCCAGGATGGTCAGCGTGGCCAGGCCCAGAAAGTCGAACTTGACCAGGCCGATGGCCTCGACGTCGTCCTTGTCGTACTGGCTCACCGCAGAATCGCTGCCCGGCTGCGCGTACAGCGGGCAGAAGTCGGTCAGCTTGCCCGGGGCAATCAGCACACCACCCGCGTGCATGCCCACGTTGCGCGTCATGCCTTCGAGTTTTTGCGCCAGCTCGATCAGGTTCTTGACGTCTTCCTCCTTCTGCACGCGCTCGGCCAGCATGGGCTCCATCTCGAGCGCGTAGTTGTTCTTGTCGCCCTCCTTCTTGGGTACCGGCGGGTACTGCAGCGTCACGCTCATGCCGGGCTTGTTGGGCACCAGCTTGGAGATGCCGTCGCAAAAGCCATACGACAGATCGAGCACGCGCCCCACGTCGCGGATGGCCGCACGCGCGGCCATGGTGCCGAAGGTGGCGATCTGGCTCACCGCGTCCTTGCCGTACTTCTGCTTCACATAGTCGATCACGCGATCGCGGTTGCCCTGGCAGAAGTCGATGTCGAAGTCGGGCATGGACACCCGCTCCGGGTTGAGGAAGCGCTCGAACAGCAGGTTGTATTGCAGCGGGTCCAGGTCGGTGATCTTGAGCGCGTACGCCACCAGCGAGCCCGCACCCGAGCCGCGACCCGGACCCACCGGGCAGCCGTTGTTCTTGGCCCAGTTGATGAAGTCACCCACGATCAGGAAGTAGCCGGGGAAGCCCATCTTGAGAATGGTGCCGATCTCGAACTCCAGCCGCTGCACATAGCGCGGGCGCTGCTCGTCGCGCTTGGCCGCGTCGGGGTACAGGTGCAGCAGCCGCTCCTCCAGCCCTTCGAACGAGAGCTGGCGGAAGTAGTCGGCCATGGGCATGGGCACGCCGTTGACCACCGGCGTCGGAAAGTCGGGCAGCTGCGGCTTGCCCAGCACCAGGGTGAGGTTGCAGCGGCGCGCGATCTCAAGCGTGTTGGCCACCGCCGACGGCAGGTCGGCAAACAGGGCCGCCATGTCTGCCGCGGGCTTGAACCACTGGTCTCGGGTGAAGCGGCGCACGCGGCGGTTGTTGCCCAGGATCTCGCCTTCGGAGATGCACACGCGTGCCTCGTGGGCCTCGTAGTCGTCGGGGGTGAGGAACTGCACCGGGTGCGTGGCCACCACCGGCAGGTGCAGCCGCGCCGCCAGCTTGACCGTGGCCACCACGTGGCGCTCGTCGTCGGGTCGACCGGCGCGCTGCACCTCCAGATAGAAGCGGTGGGTGAACACCGTGGCCAGTTGCAGGGCCACTTCGCCCGCGCGCTTCGCATCGCCGGCCAGCAAGGCCTGCCCCACGGGGCCGGCGTGCGCCCCCGACAGCATGATCAAGCCGGCATTGAGTTCTTCGAGCCACTCGCGGCGCAGCACGGCCTGATCGCGCACCACGTTGCGCGTCCAGGCGCGCGCGAGCAGTTCACACAGGTTGAGGTAGCCCTGGTGGTCCTGCACCAGCAGCAGCACCCGGGGCAACGGGGGCTGGTGGGCCCCCGGCATGGCGTTGGTGGCTTCTTCGGTGAAGCCCTGCAGCACCACCTCGGCACCGATGACGGGCTTGACGCCGGCACCACGCGCGGTCTTGTAGAACTTGATCGCGCCAAAGAGGTTGTTGTAGTCGGTGATCGCCAGCGCGGGCTGGTGGTCGGTGGCCGCGGCGTCGATGGCGTCATCGACCCGGTTGGTGCCATCGACGACGGAGAATTCGGTGTGCAGGCGCAGATGGACAAACATGCCCAAATTCTAGTTTTCGGGCGTTTCAGTCCTTGAGAATGGCCAGCACCTCCGAGCGGAATTCCCGGCTGTAGAGGATGGCCACCACCACGGCCGTGGCCAGCACCATGACCAGGGGCGAGACAAACCAGCCCAGCAGGGCAAACGAGAAGTAGTAGGCCCGCAGGCCGTCGTTGAAGGTTTCGGCGGCAGAGCCCACCAGCGCCGCTGCCCGGTCGGCGAACACCTGGCGGTCGAACTTGCCGGCTTCGAACTCCTTGGCCGAGGGCATGGAGCCGATGGCCAGCGCCACGAAGGTGTACTGGCGCATGCACCACGAGAATCGGAAGAACGAGTAAACGAAGATCGCCACCAGCACCAGGATCTTGAACTCGAACGCGATCAGGGTGGTGGCCTGCGCGAACGGAATCTCGCTCATCAGCTCGGTGGCCTTGTCGGTGGTGCCCAGCAAGGCGAACAGCGCACCGATGATCAGGATCGAGGTCGACGAGAAAAACGCGGGGGTGTGCGACAGCGCCTGCGTGATGATGCCGTCGAGCATGCGCGGATCGCGCGTGATGGCCTGCTCCATCCAGTAGCGGCGATAGCGGTTGGTGGTCAGCAGCAGCGACGGCCGCGTCCTCGCCCAGACCTTGGAAAACCAGGCGTAGCCAACCCAGAGCGAAAAAAAGCAGACCAGCGCGAGCCAGTCTGCCCAGGGAAGCATGCTGATGATCTTCATGAGGGCTGCATGGTAGCCCTCGGTCCGCCCGGTTGAAAACCGGATCAGCCCTTGAACTTCGCTGCCGTGGCGGCGACGCGCTCGCCGAACAGGCGGGCGGTCTCCAGGTCGCCAGCGGGCATTTCCGCGGCGCTGGCGTCCGACGGGCTTTGCGCCATGGCACCACTGAAGGAGCCAACGTAGTTCACGTCGTTGCGCTGCGCCGCCTTGCTGTTGCTGGGCATGAGGCCGGTGCCCACCCAGATGCCGCTGTGCTGCATGGCCAGGGTGAACAGGTAGTGCAGGGTCGACAGCTTGTCGCCGTTCATGGTGGCGCTGTTGGTGAAGCCGGCGAACACCTTGTCCTTCCATTTCTGGGTGAACCAGGCCTTGCTGGAGGCATCGGCAAATTTCTTGAACTGCCAGCTCACGGTGCCCATGTAGGTGGGCGAGCCCATGATGATGGCGTCGGCGGCATCGAGCGCTTCCCAGCCGCCGGCGGGCAGGTTGCCATCGGCGTCGACGGCGATGAGTTCGGCGCCGGCACCGTCGGCAACCGACTGCGCCATGCGTTGGGTATGTCCGTACCCGGAGTGATAGACGACAACAACCTTGGCCATGACAGATGTCCTTTGAAATCAGATGAAAAGCTTGCGTGCGGTGCTTGGGGCCGCCACGCCGAAAAGCGGGCCGACCTCTGCGGCCGGCCCGACACATCACTTGGCGCGCTTGGCGTCCAGGCTGAAGGCACCGGCACCGAAGGCGGCCAGACCCAGCAGGCCACCGACCACGCCGATGTTTTTCCAGAACAGCAGCGACTGCATGAAGGCGGCCTGGCCCTGATCGGCCGGGATCGCCCAGTAGGCGTGGAAGAACACGCTGGCGACCAGGGTGAACACCGCCAGCACCAGCGCCGCAGGGCGCGTGAACAGACCAATGATCAGCAGCGCCGAGCCCAGCACCTCAACCGCGATGGCGACCACGGCCGCCAGCTCGGGCGCCGGCAGGCCCACCGAACCGATGTAGCCGGCCGTACCGGCGAAGCCGCCGATCTTGGACAGGCCCGCGGGCAGGAACAGGGCAGCCAGCAGCAGACGGGCCAGCAGCGCGAAGGGGTTTTGCAAAGCGTTCATGAGAAGTCCTTTGGAGGGTTGGGAGTGACAGGAAAAACGGAACGGAATCAGGCGGCGAGATCGAACACCAGCACCTCGGCGTCCTTGCCGCGGGCCAGAGTGAGTTGCGCTTCGTTGGCCATGACGGCAGCATCGCCGCCCGACAAACGTTCGCCATTGACCTCAAGCTCACCGCGCACCAGGTGCACATAGGTCTTGCGCGCCGGGTCCAGCTGGATGTACGTGGACTCGTCGCCATCGAACAGACCGGCATACATCGCCGCATCGGCGTGCACCTTGACCGAACCCTGGGCGCCATCGGGCGAAGCCACCAGACGCAGCTGGCCACGCTTGTCGGTGTCGGCAAAGGTCTTTTGCTCGTAGCTCGGCGCGATGCCGGTCTGGTTCGGCTCGATCCAGATCTGCAGGAAGTGCGTCGCGCTGTTGGGCGCGTGGTTGAACTCGCTGTGGCGCACACCGGTGCCCGCACTCATGCGCTGCACGTCGCCGGGCGGAATGCCCTTGACATTGCCCATGCTGTCCTTGTGCGCCAGATTGCCCTGCAGCACGTAGCTGATGATTTCCATGTCGCGGTGACCATGGGTGCCGAAACCGGTGCCCGGGGCAATGCGGTCTTCGTTGATCACCCGCAGGTTGCCCCAGCCCATCCAGGCCGGGTCAAAATAATCGGCGAAAGAAAACGAGTGGTAGCTCTTGAGCCAACCGTGGTCGGCAAAACCACGGGCGTCGGCGCGGCGGATCTGCATCATGGGGACCATCCTTTCGTTGGGGCCAGCGGCGCTGGCATGGGGTGAATTGTGGGTGCGCACCCTTCCATCGAGAGCGCATGGATTTGATGGCATCATTCAAATCGTTTGAATGAAGGAGCCGCCATGCCCCACACCTCGCAGGCGCGAAGCGCGCTGTCGGCCGAAAACCTGGCCCTGGTCGACGCCGTGGCGCGCCTGGGCAGCATGGCCGCTGCGGCGCGCGAGCTGGGCATGGTGCCCAGCGCCCTCACCTACCGCGTGCGCCAGATCGAGGACGCCCTGGACGTGCTGCTGTTCGACCGCAGCGCACGCCGCGCGGTACTCACCCCCGCGGGGGCCGAGCTGCTGCGCGCGGGCGAGTTCCTGCTGGGCGAATTCGACGCCGTCGCCCAGCGTGTCAAACGCGTGGCCACCGGCTGGGAGCCGCAGCTCACCATCGTGGCCGACGCGCTGATTTCGCGCACCACGCTGTTCGAGCTGTGCGAGGACTTCTATGCCACCGGCGCACCCACCCGTTTGCGGCTGCGCTCCGAGAACCTCTCCGGCACGCTCGAATCGCTGCAGGGCGGCATCGCCGACCTGGCGCTGGGCATCACCGGTGAGGTGTCGGGCCCTGGCCTGCAGACGGCGCCGCTGGGCTCCGTGCCCTTCGTGTACGCCGTCGCACCGCACCACCCCTTGGCCGACTTTGCCGGCAACCTTTGCGAGGAAGACATCCGCCAGCACCGCGCTGTGGCGGTGGCCGACACCACCCAGCGGGGCCGAGGCGTGAGCTACAACCTGCTACCCGGGCAGGACGTGCTCACAGTGCCGACCATGCAGCACAAGCTCGAGGCCCAGCTGCGAGGGCTGGGCGTGGGATTTCTGCCCCTGCCCATGGCGCAGCCCTACATCTCGGCGGGCCGCCTGGTGGTCAAGACGGTGCAGCAGACCGACCGACAGATCCGTTTGATGTACGGCTGGCACACCACGCGTGTGGGCCGCGACAGTGGCCGTGCCCTGCAATGGTGGCTGGAGCGGCTCAAGCCCGCCGCCACACGCGACGCGCTGCTGCACCACCACCCGCAACACTGAGGCTGCATACCCACGCACGCACACCCACGCACGCACACGCAACCCGGGAGAACGCGACACCCGGTACCGGCGCCGCGCTGCTACATTCGCCGCACGATCACCACGCTGCGCCCCATGAATCGCCCATCGAAGACCGCCGCCAACCGCGCTCCCCTGCACTTCGCCATCGTGGGTGCCGGCATGGCCGGCGTCACCTGTGCGCGCACCCTGCTGCAGGCCGGCCACCGGGTCACCCTGTTCGAAAAGAGCCGTGGCGTCGGCGGTCGCATGGCTACGCGGCGCACCGAATTCGGCGGCTTTGACCACGGCGTGCAGTACTTCACCGTGCGCGATGCCCGCTTCGAACAGGTGTTGCGCGCCACCGCCACCAGTGCCGTGCGCGCCTGGAGCGCAAGCACGGTTCGGGTACTCGACGAATTCGGTCACGTGCTGGCCAGCGCACCACCGCCGACCGAGCCTCACTTCGTGGCAGCGCCCGGCATGAACGCCCTGGTCCGCCTGTGGGCCGAGCCCATGCTGCAGCCGGCGCAGCATGGCCAACTGCCCGCACGGGTGCTGCTGCAGACCCACGTCAGCCACATCGAGCGCGACGCGCTGCACCCGGCGCAATGGCAGCTGCGCTGCGACGACAACGATGGCGGCCAGCAGGTACTCGGCGGCTTCGACCGCGTGGTGCTGGCCATCCCCCACCCGCAAGCGCACGATCTGCTGCTGGCATCGGGCCTGGCCCCCGGCTTGCGTCAGGCGCTCACGCGGGTGCACGTGGCACCGTGCTGGACGCTGATGGTGGCCTTTCCGCAGGCCATGCAGCCCGGCCTGGCCCACCTGGGGCCGCAATGGAGCGCGGCGCGCAGCACGCACCACCGCATCAGCTGGCTGGCGCGAGAGTCCAGCAAGCCCGCGCGCGAGCCCATCGAACGCTGGACGGTGCAGGCCAGCCCGGCCTGGTCGACCAAACACCTCGAAGACGACGCCGAACGCGTCAAGGCCAAGCTGCTCAAGGGCTTTGCCGAGATCACCGGCATCCGCGCCACGCCGCCGCACGCCGAGGTGCACCGCTGGCGCTTTGCGCAGACGCAGACGCCGCTGGGACAGAGCCACCTGCTCGATGCAACGCTGGGCGTTGGCCTGTGCGGCGACTGGTGCCTGGGCCACCGCGTCGAAGACGCCTTCGTCTCGGGCCTGGAGCTCGCGCTCGCGCTGGCCTGAGCCGCTGTGAACCGCGCGTGAGCTATCGCGGTCGATTCGCCCCTTCGCCCACCGGCCCGCTGCACGCCGGCTCGCTGGTCGCAGCGCTGGCCAGCTGGCTGGACGCGCGTGCCCATGGCGGCCAATGGCTCGTTCGCATCGAAGACGTGGACGGCCCGCGCTGTGTACCCGGCGCCGAGCGCCAGATCATCGATCAGCTCGCCGCCTGCGGGCTGCACAGCGACGCACCGGTGATTCGCCAGTCCAGCCGCGGCAGCACCTACCAGGCGGCGCTGGAGCGGCTGCTGCAACAAGGCGACGCCTACCCCTGCGCCTGCTCGCGCCAGGACATCGAGCTCGCCCTGCTGGCCGCCGGCACGCCGCGCGAACGCCACCAGGCCGCCACCTACCCCGGCACCTGCCGGCCCGAGCGCGGCGGCCTTCTGGGGCGCCCCGCGCGGGCCTGGCGCTTTCGGGTGGCGGGCCTGGGCCACGTTGAGTGGCGGGATCGCCGGCTCGGCGCACAGTCGCAGGACGTGGCCTCCGCAGTGGGCGACTTCATCGTGCGCCGCGCCGACGGCCTCTGGGCCTACCAGCTCGCGGTGGTGGTCGACGACGCCGAGCAAGGCATCACCCACGTGGTGCGCGGCGAAGACCTGGCCGACAACACGCCGCGCCAGATCCTGCTGCAACAGGCCCTGGGTCTGCCCACACCCCGCTACCTGCACACCCCGTTGGTGATGGGCGCCAACGGCGAGAAGCTCAGCAAGCAAAACGGCGCGCATGCCTTGGACCTGGGCAATCCACTGGCCGCACTGAACGTGGCGGCGCAAGCCCTGGGACTGCCCGCCAGCGCCAGCGACGACCTCGGCAGTGCCCTTGGGCATTGGATCGGCGCCTGGGCCGAACGCTGGCCGGCCTAAAATCCCGGCCCTTCGAGGCCCCCATGACCGACCCACGCCACGCGCAGCCGCGCACCCCACCCGACGACGTGCCCTATCTGCGCGTGGTGAAAAGCTACGTGCTGCGCGCCGGTCGCACCACCGCCGGCCAGGCCCGGGCCTACGAGGTGCACGGTCCGCGCCTGCTGGTGCCCTACAGCGCCGACCAGGCCTTCGACGCGCGCACCGCGTTCGGCCGCGAAGCGCCCCTGGTGCTGGAGATCGGTTTCGGCATGGGCACCGCCACCGCGCACATTGCGCAGGTGCGCCCGCAGGACGACTTCCTGTGCTGCGAGGTTCACGAGCCCGGCGTGGGCTCGCTGCTCAAGCTCGCGGGCGACGCCGGCCTGAACAACATCCGCATCCTGCGCCACGACGCGGTCGAGGTGATGGAACACATGCTGGCCGACGCCAGCGTGGACGGCGCGCACATCTTCTTCCCCGACCCCTGGCACAAGACGCGCCACCACAAGCGCCGCCTGATCCAGTCGCCCTTCGTGCACCGCCTGGCGCAAAAGCTCAAACCCGGTGGCTACCTGCACCTGGCCACCGACTGGCAGCCCTATGCCGAGCAGATGCTTGAGGTGCTCAACGCCGAGCCGCTGCTGCGCAACACCGCCGAGGCCTACGCGCCCAAGCCCGACTACCGCCCGCTCACCAAGTTCGAGAACCGTGGCCTCAAGCTCGGCCACGGTGTGTGGGATCTGGTGTTCACCCGCGTCTGAACGGCAAAGGGCGCCGGTGGCCCACCGCCCCAAGAACCCGCTCATTCCCACGCGCGACGGCGTGTCGCCCAGTTGCGTGGCCGTGCCCACGCTCAAGCCCCTGCCCTGGGCCTCGGTGCTGCAGTTCCTGAGCGAGCGGCTGCCGGTGATCGACGCGGCCGGCTGGGCACGACGACTGGCTCAGGGCGACGTGCTCGACGACGATGCGCGGCCAGTAGCGGCCGATGCCGCCTGTGTGCCGGGTGCGCGCCTGTACTACTGGCGCCAGCTCGATCACGAGCCAGCGTTTCCCTTCGAGCCCGATGTGCTGTTTCAGGACGACCACCTGCTGGTGGCCGACAAGCCGCCCTTCATGCCGGTCACGCCCACCGGACGCTATGTGCAGCACAGCCTCATGGTCTGGCTCAAGCGGCACACCGGCATTCACACGCTCAACCCGGTGCACCGCATCGACCGCGAAACCGCTGGCCTGGTGGTATTCAACCTGCGACCGAAGGAGCGCAACGCTTACCACGCGCTGTTTCGCGACCGGGCGGTGCACAAGGTCTACGAAGCCATCGCGCCGCTGTGCGCCGACCAGACCTGGCCCCTCGTGCGCCGCAGCCGCATCGAAGAAGACGTGGAAGCCTTCTTCCGCATGGTCGAAACCGAGGGCGAGCCCAACAGCGAAACCCGCATCGATCTGATCGAGCGCCACGGTGAATGGGCACGCTACCGGCTCGAACCGATCACAGGCAAACGGCACCAGTTGCGGGTGCACCTGAACGCGCTGGGCGCGCCCATCGCGGGCGACCGCTTCTATCCGACAGTGCGCGACGGCCCGATGCATACGGAAGACCACACATCGCCGCTGCAACTGCTCGCGCAGCAGATTGCTTTTGACGATCCGGTCACGGGCCATCCGCGCCAGTTCCAGAGCCGCCGGTCACTCGCCTGGCCAGCCTTTTGACCGATGGTCGGCCAGACGTGCAGGTGATCCGGCTCGGGTCGGATGCGCCTCACTTCCGCCACGAAGATGCCGAACCAACGACACATCGCTGGTCCCTGCCTTCACATGTCCCGCCAAGTCATCGATACCCCCGCTGCCGTCGCCAAGGTGCTCAACGACGACGGTGCGCTCCTGCCCCCCGCGTCGCGCTGCGACGTGCTCTCCAAACCCGCGGCCAAGGTCCAGTGCCTGGTGTGCAATTCGCCCGCCATGCGCAAACAGGACCCGAGCGTCGTGGTGGTGCTCATGGGCGCATCGCGCCACGACCAGCGCGAGGTCGCCTCCGCGTTCGAGCGCCTGCTCGGCGATGGCCAGGGCGCCATCCGCAGTGAGCCGGTTTCCTTGCGCGTGCTGCAGTCCGGCGGCATCACCCTGTTGCTGGCGCCCTGGGCCGCGCGCGAGGACGTGCGCGGCGTGGTGCACTCGCTTTCATCCAGCCTGGAGCCCGAGCGCGTGACCATCGACGGCTCGCAAGTGCAGGAGCAAGGCGTGGTCATGGTCCACGGCCCTGGCTCACAAGGCGATGTGGCGGTCGAGATCCGGCGCTCCTTGCAGGCCTTTGTCGCCGATGCGCACCCACTGTGGCGCAACGCGCTGCGACTGATTTCAGGCCGCGAGGAGACCCGCACCTGGCAGTTGCCCCTGGGCTGCACCGTGACCGAACGGCAGGAAGGCCGCCACGTCTGCTGGGTCGTGGGCTTCGAGGCCATGAGCCGGCTCGAACGCGCGGCCGAACTGGTCGATGCGCGCCTTGACATGGGCAAGGACCACCTGCTGACGCGCTACGTGCGCGACGAAGACGATTTCGGCGAAACCTGCGTGCCCACCATCGCGCTGATGGCGGCCAACACCTCGCGCGAGGCACGCACGCAGATGGCGCGCCTGCTGCAGCACACGCTGTACCTGGTCGGGCGCCTGGGTTTTGCGCCCTCCGGCCCGGCCGAACTCAGCGACCGCGCAGTCGCCTACTGATCCGCCATCAGGCTGCGCCCAGCTGGCGTGCCAGCAAGCGGCTCACATGGATCGCCTCGCGCTGCGCGCCGTCGTGAATCTGGTGGCGGCAACTGGTGCCATCGGCCACAACGATGGCATCGGGTTGGGCCCGCACCGCGGGCAACAGGCTCAGCTCGGCCATCTGCATCGACACCGCGTGGTGCGATGCCTCGTAGCCAAAGCTGCCAGCCATGCCGCAGCAACTGCTCTCGATCAGCCTGGGCTGCGCGCCCGGCACCCAGCGCAGCACCTCCATCACGGGTGAGACGGCGTCGAAGGCCTTCTGGTGGCAATGGCCGTGCACCAGCACCGGCTGCGCCACCGGTTGCAGCTGCGCCTTGAGCCCGTCCATGCGACCCGCGCGCGCCTCCTGCGCCAGAAACTCTTCAAACAGCAAGGCCTGTTCGGCCACCGCTTGCGCACCCGAACCCAGGCCCATCACCAGCAGCTCGTCGCGCAGAGTGAGCAGGCACGAGGGCTCCAGGCCGACGATGGCCAGGCCGCGCTCGGCCAGCGGCAGCAGGCTGGCCACCAGCTCGCGCGCCTTGTCGCGCGCAGCGTCCACCATGCCGGCGGCCAGGTAGGTGCGGCCGCAGCACAAATGGCCGTCGCCGCCCTGCTTGGTGGCCACGTGCACCACGTAGCCTGCGGTCTGCAGCACCGTGACCGCATCGCGCGCGTTGTCGTCTTCGAAATGCCCGTTGAAGGTGTCGACGAACAGCACCACGCCGCGTTCTGCCGCCATCACCTCGTCGCGCGTGGCGGTGCGCGGCGCGTCGTTGAAGAAGTGGCGCGTGCGCCATTCGGGCAGACTGCGCTGCGCGCTCAGGCCCAGCCAGCGTTCGCCCAGCGCCGCCATCCACGGCAGGCGGTTGCGCAGGTTGAGCAGCGGCGCCAGCCGTGCGGCCCAGCGGGCGTAATCGGGCAGGTGGGCAATCAGGCGGTCCTTGACCGAGCGCCCATGCCTGGCGTGGTGGTGGTGCAGCCACTCCACCTTCATGCGCGCCATGTCCACGCCGGTGGGGCAGTCGCGCTTGCAGCCCTTGCAGCCCACGCACAGGTCCATGGCTTCGCGCACCGCGTCGCTGGTGAAGGCATCGCCCGGTGCCATGCCGTCGAGCTGTCCGCTCAGGGCCAGGCGCAGCGTGTTGGCGCGCCCGCGCGTGAGGTGCTGCTCGTCGCGCGTGACGCGGTAGCTCGGGCACATGGTGCCGGCGTCGAACTTGCGGCAGTGCCCGTTGTTGTTGCACATCTCCACCGCCTTGGCCAGGCCGTGCGCGGGGTCGCCGCCGGTGCCGGGCGCGCTGGTCTGCTCGGTCACGGCGTCGTTCTGCACATCCCAGCCGCTCCAGTCGAGCGCCGTGCGGATCGGCACCACGCGGTAGCTGGGCGGAAAGCGCATCAGCCGCGTGTCGTCCATCTTCGGCGGATCGATCATGCGCTGCGGGCACAACAGCCCGTCCGGGTCGAAACGCTGCTTGATGGCCCGGAAGGCCTCGTTCAAACGCGGGCCGAACTGCCATTCGATCCACTCGCCGCGGCACAGGCCATCGCCGTGCTCGCCGCTGTACGCGCCCTTGTAGCGCCGCACCAGCGCGCTGGCCTCTTCGCCGATGGCGCGCATCTTCGCGGCGCCACCGTCGGGACCGCCAGTGCGCATGTCCAGGATGGGCCGCACATGCAAGGTACCTACCGACGCATGCGCATACCAGGTGCCGCGCGTGCCGTGCTTGCGAAACACCTGCGTGAGCGCGTCGGTGTATTCGGCCAGGTATTCCAGCGGTACCGCACAGTCTTCGATGAAGCTCACCGGTTTGCCGTCGCCGCGCAGGCTCATCATGATGTTGAGCCCGGCCTTGCGCACCTCCCAAAGGTTCTTCTGCGGCGCGTCGTCGAGCATCTCGACCACGCTGCCCGGCAGGCCCAGGTCGCCCATCAGTTCGACCAGCTCGCGCAGCTTGTGCTGGATGTCGGCCTTGCTCGGCCCGCTGAACTCGACCAGCAGCACCGCGTCGGGCTGGCCGCCGTTGATGTGCGGCGACAGCGCGGTACGGATGGTGGGCGCAAACGCCGGGTTCTTGAGCGCGAGCTCGATCATGGTGCGATCGACCAGCTCCACCGCCGTGAGCTGGCCCACCGGCATGCCTTCGCCCAGCTTGACGATGTGCTGGGCGCTGTCCATGGCCTTGTAGAAGGTCGGGAAGTTCACCACCCCGAGCACCTTGGCGCGCGGCAGCTCGCTCAGGCGCAGCGTGAGCGAGCGCGTCAGCGCCAGCGTGCCCTCGCTGCCGATCAGCAGGTGCGCCAGGTTCACCGACCCGTCGGCCGTGTAGGGGCGCGGGTTCTGGTTGCGAAAGACGTCGAGGTTGTAGCCCGCCACGCGGCGCAGCACCTTGGGCCAGTGCGCGTCGATGTCGCCGGCGTGCTGCGCGGCCAGGTCGCGCACGAAGTCGCCGATGGCGCGCGCCTCGCCACCGGCGTCGGCGTAGGCGCCGAAGTCGAGCAACTGCCCGTCGGCCAGCCAGGCCTGCGCGCCCAGCACGTTGTGCACCATGTTGCCGTAGGCGATGGAGCGGCTGCCGCAGGAGTTGTTGCCCGCCATGCCACCGAGCGTGGCCTGCGCGCTGGTGGACACGTCCACCGGGTACCACAGGCCGTGCGCCTTGAGCTGCGCGTTCAGGTGGTCGAGCACGATGCCCGGCTCGACCGTGGCGGTGCGCGCGTCGGCGTCCACCGCCAGCACGCGCCGCATGTGCTTGCTGTGGTCGATCACCAGGCCGGTGCCCACCGTCTGCCCGCACTGGCTGGTGCCCCCGCCGCGCGGCACCACCGGCACGCCCAGCTGGCGGCAAATGCGCAGCGCGGTGGCCACGTCCTCGGCGTTGGTGGGCACGAAGACGCCCACCGGCATCTGCTGGTAGATCGACGCGTCGGTCGCGTAGCGGCCGCGGTCGCCGGCCGAAAAGAGTACCTCGCCCTGCGTGTGCTGGCGCAGCTCGCGCGCGAGCCGCCCCGCCACCTCGGCCCCGATGCGCGCGGCGCGCTCGTAGCTGCTGTCGGGGGATTCCTGGCGCAGGTGAATGGGCAAGGGTGCGTTCATGGTCAGTCGCTCTCGGCGGCGTGCATCTGCTCGATGACAACGTCGCGTTTGTGGTGCAAGTGCTGGGTCAGCACACGCGCCAGCGCGGCGCCGTCGCGTGTCTTGAGGGCGTTCACCATGGCCTCGTGCTCCTGCACGGCGCGCTGCCACTTCTCGCCGTCCTGGTTGGAGCGAAAGCGCAGCGCCTGCAGACGCGCGTTGACCTGGTTGTAGGTGGCCGTGAGCACCGGGTTCTTGGCCGCGGCGTTGATGGCGCGGTGAATGGCGGCGTTGAGCCGGTAGTAGGCCGAGAGGTCGCGCCGGGTGTAGGCGGCCATCATCTCGAAGTGCATGGCCTCGATCTCGGCCACCTCGGCGTCGGTCACGCGCGCCGCGGCCAGCTGGCCGGACTGCGCCTCCAGCCCCGCCATCACCTCGAAGGTGTGGCGCACGTCTTCTTCGTCCAGCGCCACGGCCACCGAGCCGCGGTTGGGCAGCAGTTCGACCAAGCCTTCGGCGGCCAGCATCTTGATGGCCTCTCGCAGCGGGGTGCGCGAGATGTGCAACACCTCGCAGAGCTCGCGCTCGTTGAGCTTGGCGCCGGGCGCGATCACGCCCTCCACCAGCATCTGGCGCAAACGGCTCGCCACCTGCTCATGCAGGACGGGACGCGGAATGCTGGGCACTTGGGCGCTCATGGGCCTCCATTTTTGTATGCAAAAAATCCGGGGTCAACGGGATCATACCGGGGTGAATACCCTTGACATTTGCATTTTGCATACAAAAAATGGCCGCCAACCTGCAACCAGAACCGACCATGCTGACCACCGACGCCCACCCCACCGGCCGCCATTTCCTGCAGATTCCGGGGCCCTCGCCCGTGCCGGATCGCATCCTGCGCGCCATGAGCCTACCCACCATCGACCACCGCGGCCCCGAGTTCGGCCGCCTGGGCCTGAAGGTACTGGCCGACATGCAGACCATCTTCAAGACCCGCCACCCGGTCATGATCTACCCCGGCTCGGGCACCGGCGCCTGGGAGGCCGCGCTGGTCAACGTGCTCAACCCGGGCGACCAGGTGCTGATGTACGAGACCGGGCACTTCGCCTTCCTGTGGAACCAGCTCGCCACGCGCCTGGGCCTCAAAACCGAGGTGCTGGGCCTGCCCGGCACCGAAGGCTGGCGCCGCGGCGTGCAGGCCGATCTGATCGAGCAGCGCCTCAGGGCCGACAGCGGCCACGCCATCAAGGCGGTCTGCGTGGTGCACAACGAAACCTCCACCGGCGTCACGAGCGACATCGCCGCCGTGCGCCGCGCCATCGACGCCGCGAAGCACCCTGCTCTGCTGCTGGTCGACACCATCTCGGGCCTGGCCGGTGCCGACTACCGCCACGACGAATGGGGCGTGGACGTGGCCATCAGCGGCTCGCAGAAAGGCCTGATGCTGCCGCCCGGCATCGGCTTCAACGCGCTGTCGCCCAAGGCCATCGAAGCCAGCAAGAAGGCCACCATGCCGCGCGCCTACTGGGGCTGGGGCGAGATGCTGGAGATGAACAAGAACGGCTACTGGCCATCGACCCCCAACACCAACCTGCTCTACGGCCTGAGCGAGGCCTGCGACATGCTGCTGGCAGACGGGCTGGACCGCGTGTTTGCACGCCACCAACGCTGGGCCGCGGGCGTGCGCGCCGCCGTCACCGCCTGGGGCCTGCCGATCCAGTGCGCCGACCCCGCGGTGTACTCACCCATCCTCACCGGCGTCATGACGCCCGAGGGCGTGGACGCCGACGCGGTGCGCAAGCTTATCTACGAGCGCTTCGACTGCTCGCTGGGTACCGGCCTGGGCAAGATCAAGGGTCGCATGTTCCGCATCGGCCACCTGGGCGACAGCAACGACCTCACGCTGGTGGCCACCGTGGCCGGCTGCGAAATGGGCCTCAAGCTCGCCGGCGTCAAGCTGGCTGGCTCGGGCGTGCAGGCCGTCATGGACCACTTCTCGGCCCACCCGGGCGGCCTGCTGCAAGGCGCGCCCGCCCCAAAGAGCAAGCCCCAGCCCGCCATGGCCTGAGACCGGATGACAGGTGCCCCGTTGCGTCCGTGGACGGGGCTCGGAGTTTTCAGCGGACGACAAACCACACAGGAGACAAGCATGCCGAATCGCCACCGTACCCTCGCGGCCTTCACCCGACGGGCCGTCACCGCAGCGCTGGGCGCCACGGCGCTGATGCTGGCCAGCACCGCCGCACACGCGCAACTGGAGATCAAGCTCGGCCACGTGGGCGGGCCCGGCTCGCTCTTTGAGCGCTCGGCCAACGAGTTTGCGCGCGTGGCCAACGAACGCCTGGGCAACAAGGCCAAGGTGGTGGTGTTCGGCTCCAGCCAGCTCGGCGGCGACGCCGAGATGATGCAGAAGCTGCGCCTGGGCACGCTGGACCTGTCGCTGCCCTCGTCGGTGATGTCCTCCACCGTGCCTGCCTTCGGCATGTTCGAGATGCCCTACCTCGTCAAGAACCGCGAGCACATGAAAGCCATCGAGCAGGCGGTGGTGTGGCCGGCGCTGGCGCCCATGGCCGACGAGAAGGGCTACAAGATCCTGGGCGTGTGGGAGAACGGCTTTCGCAACGTGACCAACAACCTGCGCCCGATCGTCAAGCCCGACGACCTCAAGGGCATGAAGCTGCGCGTGCCGCAAGGCGTGTGGCGCGTGAAGATGTTCCAGGCCTATGGCGCCAACCCGTCGCCGATGGCGCTGTCCGAGGTGTTCGTGGCGCTGCAGACCGGTGTGATGGACGGGCAGGAGAACCCGCTCACGCAGATCTACTCGTCCAAGTTCCAGGAGGTGCAGAAGTACCTCTCGATGACCGGCCACGTGTACACGCCGGCCTACCTCACCGCCGGCTCGCGCAAGTTCGCCTCGCTGCCCGCCGATGTGCGCGAGATCCTCGAGAAGGCCGCCAAGGACGTTCAGCCCTTTGTCTACAAGACCGCGGCCGAGCTCGACAAGGAACTGGTCGACAAGATCGCTGCCGCCGGCGTGAAGGTCAACGACCCGGACAAGAACGCCTTCATCGCCGCCAGCAAAGCCGTGTACGCCGAGTTCGGCAAGGAAGTGCCCGACGGCGCCAAGCTGGTTGACAAGGCAGTCGAGCTCGGCGCGAAGTTCTGACGCCATCGCCTGCGAACGGCCCCGCCACTGAGGCGGGGCCTTCGCGCCCTCCCTTTCCCTTCGGGTTCATCGTGCTGCACTCCCTTCGACTCGCGTTCGAACGCGCGCTCACCGCGTTCGTCATCCTGCTGCTGGGCTCGCTGGCGGTCATCGTCCTCATGGGCGTGACCTACCGAAAGCTCGGCATCCCCATGGTCTGGTACGACGAGGTGGCCTCGATCGCGCTGGCCTGGCTGACCTACTACGGCGCCGGGCTGGCTGCGCTCAAGCGCTCGCACATTGGCTTTCCGGGGCTGGTCAATGCCATGCCACCCAGCCTGCGCGTGCCGCTGGTGCTGCTGGGCGAAGGCATCGTGATCCTGTTCTTCGCGCTGCTGGGCTGGTACGGCTACCAGGTGCTGGTGATCCTGGAAGGTGACGCCATGGTGAGCCTGCCCTGGGTGCCCACGCGGCTGACGCAATCGGTCATCCCGATCGGCTCGCTGATCTTCATCGTGGCGCAACTGCTCACGCTGCCCGAGCTGCTGCGCCAGGCGCGCGGCGACGGCGTGATCGACGCCGAGAAGCAGGAAATGCAACGCGAAATCGAAAAGGCGATGCAATCATGATGGCCGCGCTGATGTTCCTGGGCCTGCTGGCCCTGATCCTGATCAATGTGCCGATCGCCATCGCGCTCGGCGTGGTGGCCATGACGGCCATGGTGTGGTTCGGCGGCATGGAGTCGCTGCTGAGCGCGGCCATCACCATGTTCAATGGCGCCACCAGCTTCCCGCTGCTGGCCATTCCGCTGTTCGTGCTGGCCGGCGCCATCATGAATTCGTCGAGCCTGTCGCGCCGGCTCATCGCCTTTGCCTCTGCCCTGTTCGGCTTCGTCAAGGGCGGGCTGGCGATGGTCAACATCGGCACCTCGCTGTTCTTCGCCGAGATCTCCGGCTCGGCCGTGGCCGACGTGGCCGCCATGGGTTCGATCCTGGTGCCGGCGATGAAGAAGAAGGGCTACCCCAAGGAATTCGCCGCGGCGGTGACGTCGTCGTCAGCGACGCTGGCCATCATCATTCCGCCGTCGATCCCGATGATCCTGTACGCGGTGATGGCCGAGACCTCGGTGGTGCAGCTGTTCGTGGCAGGCATCGTGCCCGGCATCCTCGGCGGCGGCGCCATGATGGGCCTGGCCTACTGGTACGCCAAACGCTACAACTACCCGGTTGAAGAAGTGTTCAGCTGGCAGCGCGTCAAGAGCACCTTCAAGGACGCGGCCTGGGCCTTCCTGCTGCCCATGATCATTCTGGGCGGCATCTTCGGCGGCGTCGTCACCGCCACCGAAGGCGCGGCACTGGCCGTGGTGGCCGCGCTGTTCATCGGCGCCGTGATCTACCGCGAGCTCAACCTCAAGCACCTGATGGAGTCGATGGTCGAGGGCAGCGTGCAGACCGCGGTGGTGATGCTGCTGGTGGCCGCCTCCGCCCTGCTCGGCCATTTGCTCACCGAGCAGCAGATGCCGCAGCAACTGGCGGCGTGGATCGCCTCGCTGACCGACAACAAGTGGGCGGTGCTGGCCATCCTCAACATCTTCTTCCTGCTGGCGGGGCTGTTCCTGCACTCGGCGGCGGCCATCATCCTGGTGGTGCCGATCGTGATGCCGCTGGTCAAGGCGGTGGGCATCGATCCGGTGCACTTCGGCCTGATCGTCACGCTCAACCTGGGCATCGGCCAGCAGACGCCGCCGGTGGCCAGCGTGCTGGCCACGGCCTGCTCGATCGCCAAGGCCGACATGTGGAAGGTCACGCGCGTGAACCTGCCCTTCATCGGCGTGCTCATGGCGCTGCTGCTGCTGGTGACCTATGTGCCGGCGGTGCCGATGTTCCTGGTGGACGTGTTCTACCGATGAGCGAGGACAACGGGCAGGTGAGCCTGCGCATCGAGGAAGGCCTGGCGCATCTGGTGTTCGACCGCCCCGCGGCGCGCAACGCCATGACCTGGACCATGTACCAGCAACTGGGCGCCGCCTGCGAGCAACTCGCACAGGACAGCTCGGTGCGCGCGGTGCTGATGCGTGGCGCCGGTGGGCAGGCCTTCGTGGCCGGCACCGACATCGCGCAGTTCGCGCACTTCAAGAACGGCGAGGACGGCATCGCCTACGAACGCCAGATCGACGCCGGCATCACGCGGCTGGCCAGCCTGCCCATGCCGACCATTGCCCTGGTCGAAGGCTGGGCCGTGGGCGGTGGCCTGGCGATTGCCACCGCCTGCGACTTTCGCCTGGCCACGCCGGGCACGAAGTTCGGCGTGCCGATCGCGCGCACGCTGGGCAACGGCCTGTCGGTGGCCAACATCGCGCGGCTGCGCGCGGCCTGGGGGCACGAGCGAATCAAGCGCATGCTGCTGCTGGCCGAGATGGTGGGCGCCGACGAGGCTATGGCCTGCGGCTATCTGCATGGCATTGCGCCCGACGCCGAGGCGCTCGGTGAGCAAGGCCTGGCCCTCGCCCACAAGCTGGCCGCGCTGGCGCCGGTGACCCAGCGCGTGAGCAAGACCGCGCTGCAACGGCTGACCGTGCACGAGCTGCCACCGGGCGACGACCTGATTCTTACCGTGTATGGCAGCGACGACTTCCACGAGGGCGTGAGTGCCTTCGTGGCCAAACGCCCACCGGTGTGGAAAGGACAGTGAGCATGCCCAGCCCCGTTGCCGCCGGCCCACTTGCGGGCCTGCGCGTGCTCGAACTCAGCCAGATCATGTCGGGCCCCACCTGCGGCCTGCTGCTGGCCGACCTCGGCGCCGAGGTGATCAAGATCGAGAAGCTGCCCGGCGGCGACGACTCGCGCGGCTACCGCGACCCGCAGGTCAATGGCGTGTCGGCGCCGTTCATGATGCTCAACCGCCACAAGCGCGGCATGGCGCTCAACCTCAAGCTCGACCAGGGGCGCGAGGTGCTCAAGCAGCTGGTGAAGAACGCCGACGTGCTGATCGAAAACTTCCGCCTCGGCACCATGGACAAGCTCGGCCTGGGCTACGACACCTTGTCGGCCATCAACCCTGGCCTGATCTACTGCGCCATCACCGGCTACGGCCGCACCGGCCCTTATGCCGACAAGGGCGGCTTCGACCTCATCGCGCAGGGCTTTGCTGGCCTGATGTCGGTCACCGGCGAGCCCGGTCGGCCACCGGTCAAGAGCGGCAGCGCGGTGTCGGACATGAACGCCGGCATCCTGGCCACGGTGGGCGTGCTGGCCGCCTACATCCACCGCCTCAAGACCGGGCAAGGCCAGATCGTCGACACCTCGCTGGCCGACGCGGCCCTGCAGCAAACCTACTGGCACGCGGCCGTGTGGTTCGCCACCCAGCGTTCACCGCAGCCCACCGGCTCGGCGCACCTGCTGACCGCGCCCTACCAGGCCTTCGAGGCCAGCGACGGCTGGATCAACATCGGCGGCGCCAACCAGGCCAACTGGGAACGAATCTGCGAGGTGCTCGGCCACCCCGAATGGCGCGCCGATCCGCGCTTTGCCGCCAACAGCGACCGCATGGCGCACCTGGAAGAACTGGTCGCGCTGATGAACACCGTGGTGCGCACCCGAACCCGCGCCGACTGGCAAGCGGCCTTCGACGTAGCTGGCGTGCCCGCCGGCCCCGTACACACCATCGGCGAGGCCCTGAGCCACCCGCAAACCCTGGCGCGAGGCATGGTGGTCGAGACCGTGCACCCGCAAGCCGGGCCCACGCGCGGCGTGGGCTGCCCCATCCACTTCAGCGCGACCCCGACACCCACCAGCACCCCCGCGCCCTTGCTGGGCCAGCACACGCGCGAGCTGCTGCGCGAGGCAGGCTATGCGGACGATCAGATCGATATGCTGGTCGCTGAGGGCGTTGTGGCCGAGGCGGCGTAGTCCACCGTCAAGGCTCGACGCGGTAGCTCACCGCAACGCCGTTGACCGAGGGCATGGCCTTGAACACCCGCGCTGCGGGGTGATGGCGCACCACCAGTTGCCGGGCCGAGCGCCATTGCACGGTGACGGCCGGGCCGCCACCCCGCCCCGAGGGCGCGGCGCCGTGATCGGTGTCGGCGATGAAGAGGTTGCCGGCCCGGTTGCGCAACTCGGCCCGCACGGCGAGCACGGAGACCTGCGTCGAGAAGCCGGTGCTGGCACCGCAGTTGCGCTCGAACACCACAGCGCGCCAATGCCCGTCGGGCGAAGGCTGGTTATCGAGCACGCGGTTGGTGCAGCCGGCGTCCATCAAACGGCCCAGGGCCAGCCACAGCCCCCAGGCCAGCACCAGCGCACCCACCGCCACCCAGGCGCCCCAACGCGCAACCCGAGACCACCTGATCCGCACCGCCTTGCTCCCGACATCGTCCATCGAAGGGCGGCAGCATAGGCCAACAAAGCCCGCCGGTGCGGCGAGCCCGGTGGCGTCATGCGATCGTCAGATGCGCTCGGCCACCCAGCCCTGCACCGACGACAAGGCCTTGGCCAGGCCGCTGGCGTCGGTGCCGCCGGCCATGGCCATGTCGGGCTTGCCGCCACCCTTGCCGCCCACTTGCTGGGCGACGAAGTTCACCAGCTCGCCGGCCTTGACCTTGCCCACGCTGTCGGCGGTCACGCCCGCGGCCAATTGCACCTTGCCGCCATCGACAGCGGCCAGCACGATGGCGGCGGTCTTGAGCTTGTCCTTGAGCTTGTCCATGGTCTCGCGCAGGGTCTTGGCGTCGGCGCCCGCCAGCGTAGCGGCCAGCACCTTGAGACCCTTCACATCCACGGCCTGGTTGACCAGCTCGTCGCCCTGGGCAGAGGCCAGGCGGCTCTTGAGCGTGTTCATTTCCTTCTCGAGCTCGCGCATCTGCTCGAGCAGCGCGCCCACGCGGGCCGGCACTTCGCCCGGCGCCACCTTGAGCGTGCCGGCCACGCCGCCCAGTGTCTCTTCCATGCCCTGCACATAGCGCAGCGCACTCAGGCCGGTGGTGGCTTCGACGCGGCGCACACCGGCGGCCACGCCGCCTTCGGCGGTGATGGTGAAGAAGCCGATGTCGCCGGTGGCTTTCACGTGGGTGCCGCCGCAGAGCTCGCGGCTGCTGCCGATGTCGAGCACGCGCACGGTCTCGCCGTACTTCTCGCCGAACAGCATCATGGCGCCAGTGGCCTTGGCCGATTCGATGTCCATGACCCGCGCCTGGGTCGGCGCATTGGCCACGATCTCGGCGTTCACACGGCGCTCGATCTCGCGGATCTGCTCGTCGGTGACCGGCGCGTTGTGCGTGAAGTCGAAACGCGTCTTGTCGGCGTCGACCAGCGAGCCCTTTTGCTGCACGTGTGCACCCAGCACCTCGCGCAAGGCCTTGTGCATCAGGTGCGTGACCGAGTGGTTGCGCATGGTCGCGGCGCGCTGATCCAGATTGACGGCCGCGCTCACGCTGTCGCCCACGGCCAGCGTGCCCTGTTCCAGCACACCGTGGTGGCCGAACACGTCGGCCTTGATCTTCTGGGTGTCACCCACAGCGAACCGGGCCGAGCCGCTGGTGATGGTCCCTTCGTCGCCGACCTGACCACCGCTTTCGGCATAGAACGGGGTGGTGTCGAGCACCACCACGCCCTGCTGGCCGGCCTTGATTTCGGCCACGGCCGTGCCGTCGAGGTACAGCGCCACCACCTTGCCGGGCGCCTCCAGTTGCTCGTAGCCCACGAAGGTGTTGCCCGCGCCGCTGTAGTCCAGCGCCTTGTCCATCTTGAACTTGCCTGCCGCGCGGCCTTTGGCCTTCTGCGCCTCCATGGCGGCATCGAAGCCGGCCGCATCCACCGTGACGCCGCGCTCGCGGCAGACGTCGTTGGTCAGGTCGAGCGGGAAGCCGTAGGTATCGTGCAGCTTGAAGGCCACCTCACCCGGCAATACCTTCTGGCCGTCGCCCAGCGCGGCGTCGAGGATTTCCATGCCATTGGCCAGCGTCTCGTAGAAGCGCTCTTCCTCGGCCTTGAGCACCTCGGTGATGCGCTGCGCCTGCGAGGCCATGTTGGGGTAGGTCGCGCCCATCACCTTCACCAGATCGGGCACGAGCTTGTGGAAGAACGGCGTCTTCTGACCCAGCTTGTAGCCGTGGCGGATGGCGCGGCGGATGATGCGGCGCTGCACGTAGCCGCGGCCTTCGTTGGACGGGATCACGCCGTCGCTGACCAGAAACGCCGTGGCGCGGATGTGGTCGGCAATCACCTTGAGCGAGGGGTTGGTCAGGTCGCTGATGTGGGTCTCGCGCGCGGCGGCCTGGATGAGCGCCTCGAACAGGTCGATCTGGTAGTTGCTGTGCACGTGCTGCAGGATGGCCGCCAGGCGCTCCAGGCCCATGCCGGTGTCCACGCAGGGCGCGGGCAGCGGCGTGACCGAGCCGTCCTCGGCCATGTCGAACTGCATGAACACGTTGTTCCAGATCTCGATGAAGCGGTCGCCGTCTTCGTCGGGGCTGCCCGGGGGGCCGCCGGGGATGTCGGGGCCGTGGTCGTAGAAGATTTCGGAGCACGGGCCGCAGGGGCCGGTGTCGGCCATCATCCAGAAGTTGTCGCTCTTGTAGCGCCCGCCCTTGTTGTCGCCAATGCGGATCACGCGCTCGGGCGGCAGGCCGATCTCCTTGGTCCAGATGTCGTAGGCCTCGTCGTCCTCGGCGTACACGGTGGCCAGCAGGCGCTCCTTGGGCAGCTTGTAGACCTCGGTCAGCAGCTCCCAGGCCCACTTCAGGCTCTCGCGCTTGAAGTAGTCGCCAAAGCTCCAGTTGCCCAGCATCTCGAAGAAGGTGTGGTGGCGCGCGGTGTAGCCCACGTTCTCCAGATCGTTGTGCTTGCCGCCGGCACGCAGACAGGCCTGCACCGAGGCCGCGCGCACATAGGGGCGCTTGTCGGTGCCCAGGAACACGTCCTTGAACTGCACCATGCCCGAGTTGGTGAACATGAGCGTGGGGTCGTTGCCCGGCACCAGCGGGCTGGACGCGACCACGGTGTGGCCCTTGGCGGCGAAGAAGTCCAGGAAGGTCTTGCGGATGTCGGCGACGGAAGCGGGGCGGGTCATGGGGGCCTTGTGGTGTCGGTCGGGGTGCGCGGGCGAACCCACGCGAACCCGGTATTTTCCAACAAGCCGGCACCCACCGGCCATGCGGGGAAAACCGCGGCCCCAACCGGGTGGTCGCCTGTGGCACCCCACGCTGGCGCGCTCACCGCTATGCTCGATGCCGTTTCGGGCGCACAATCCGGGCCAAATATTTAACAAGTTAAATATTTGGCCGCTTCGCCGGCCGCCCGCCCCACCGATGGAGACGCAAGATGGACATGAAAACCTCGCCCCTGGCCCTGCTCAACGACCCCAGCCTGCTCAAGATCGACGGCCTGATCAATGGCCAGTGGATCAAGGGCGCCGCCCGCTTTGATGTGCACGATCCGGCCACCGGCCAGAAGCTGGCCGACGTGGCCAACCTGGGTCCGGCCGACGCCGAAGCCGCCATCGCGGCCGCCAACGCCGCCTGGCCGGCCTGGCGCAACAAGACCGCCAAGGAGCGCAGCAACATCCTTCGCAAGTGGTACGACCTGCTGATGGCCAACCAGGAGGACCTGGGCCGCATCCTGACCGCCGAGCAAGGCAAGCCCTTTGCCGAAGCCAAGGGCGAGATCGCCTACGGTGCGAGCTTCGTGGAGTGGTTTGCCGAGGAAGCCAAGCGCGTCAACGGCGAGACCCTGCCCCACTTCGACAACAACCGCCGCCTGCTGGTGCTCAAGCAGCCCATCGGCGTGTGCGCAGCCATCACGCCCTGGAACTTCCCGCTGGCCATGATCACGCGCAAGGTGGCGCCAGCACTGGCCGCCGGTTGCCCGGTGGTCATCAAGCCCGCCGAGCTCACGCCGCTGACCGCGCTGGCCGCGGCCGAGCTGGCGCTGCGCGCCGGCATCCCGGCTGGCGTGCTCAACGTGCTGTCGGCCGATTCGCAGCAAAGCATTGCCGTGGGCAAGGTGCTGTGCGCCAGCGACGTGGTGCGCCACCTGAGCTTCACCGGCTCCACCGAGGTCGGCCGCATCCTCATGGCGCAGTGCGCCCCCACCGTCAAGAAACTCAGCCTGGAGCTGGGCGGCAACGCGCCTTTCATCGTGTTCGACGACGCCGACATCGACTCCGCCGTCGAGGGCGCGTTTGCCAGCAAATACCGCAACGCCGGCCAGACCTGCGTGTGCTCCAACCGACTCTACGTGCAGGAAGGCGTGTACGACGAGTTCGTCAGCAAGTTCGCCGCCAAGGTCAAGACAGCCAAGGTCGGCAACGGCTTCGAGGACGGCGTCAACCAGGGTCCGCTGATCGAAGAAGCGGCGCTGGAGAAGGTGCAACGTCACGTCGACGACGCGGTGGCCAAGGGCGCACGCGTGGTGGCCGGCGGCAAGCGCCTGAGCGGCCAGTTCTTCGAGCCCACCGTGGTGGCCGACGCCACCGCCGACATGGTGTGCGCGCGCGAAGAAACCTTCGGCCCGTTCGCGCCGGTCTTCAAGTTCAAGACCGAGCAAGAGGCCGTGGACGCCGCCAACAACACCGAGTTCGGCCTGGCGAGCTATTTCTACAGCCGCGACATGGGCCGCGTCTTCCGCGTGAGCGAGGCGCTGGAGTACGGCATGGTCGGCATCAACGTGGGCATCCTGGCCACCGAGCACGTGCCCTTCGGCGGCGTCAAGCAGTCGGGCCTGGGCCGCGAGGGCTCACACCACGGCATGGACGACTACGTCGAGATCAAGTACCTGTGCATGGGTGACATCCTCAAGTGATGTCATCGATGTTCACGAACTGGCACAACCCCTACCCTGTCTCGCGCGCGCCGGTGATGGCGCGCAACGTGGTCGCCACCACGCAGCCGCTGGCCGCCCAGGCCGGGCTGCGCATGCTGCTCAAGGGTGGCAACGCGATCGACGCCGCCATTGCGACGGCCGCCGCACTCACCGTGGTCGAGCCCTGCTCCAACGGCCTGGGCAGCGACAACTTCGCCATCGTGTGGGATGGCAAACGCCTGCAGGGCATGAACTCGTCGGGCGCGGCGCCTGCGGGCTGGAACCCGGCGTACTTTCGCGACAAGCACGGCCAGATTCCGCTGCGCGGTTTTGACGCGGTGACGGTGCCAGGCGCCGTGGCCGGCTGGGTGGCGTTGTCCGAGCGCTTCGGTTCGTTGCCGTTTGCCGATCTGCTTGAGCCCGCCATCGAGCTGGCCGAACGCGGCCACGCGGTGGCGCCCGTGATCGCGAAGAAGTGGTCGCAGGCCATGCCGCTGCTGCACGACCAACCCGGCTTTGCCGAGGCTTTTCTGCCCAGGGGTCGCACACCGGTCGCAGGCGAACGCTTCGTCTTCGGCGCCGCCGGCCGCGCCCTGCGCGCCATTGCCGAAACCCGTGGCGAAGCCTTCTACCGCGGCGACATCGCTGCCGCCATCGAGGCCTATGCGCGCGAACACGGTGCCCAGCTGCGCGCCAGCGACCTGGCGGCCCATGCCGTCGAGTGGGTCGACACCATCAGCGTGCCGTTTGCCGGTCACGCGGTGCACGAGCTGCCACCCAATGGCCAGGGTATCGCGGCCCTGATGGCCCTGGGCATGCTGCAGGCCCTGGACATCGGCCAATACGACGTCGACAGTGTTGAAGGCCAGCACCTGCAGATCGAGGCGATCAAGCTGGCGTTTGCCGACACCTACCGCTGGGTGGCGGACCCACGCTTCATGACCGAGGTGCGCGCGGCCGACCTGCTCAACCCCGACTACCTGCGTGAGCGCGCGCGATTGATCGACCCGGTACGCGCCATCGACCCAGGCCCGGGCAAGCCCCCCATGGGTGGCACGGTCTACCTCACCACCGCCGACGCGCAAGGCCGCATGGTGAGCTTCATCCAGAGCAACTACCTGGGCTTTGGCAGCGGCGTGGTGGTGCCCGGCTGGGGCATCAGCCTGCACAACCGCGGCCACGGCTTCACGCTGCAGGACGGCCACCCCAACCAGGTGGCGCCGGGCAAGCGGCCGTTCCACACCATCATCCCGGGCTTCCTCACCCGCGAAGGGCAGCCCGTGATGGGCTTCGGCGTCATGGGCGCCAACATGCAGCCGCAAGGCCATGTACAGACCCTCGTGCGCATGCTGGTGCATGGCCAGCAACCGCAGGCCGCCAGCGACGCGCCGCGCTGGAAATGGGGCAAGGGCCTGGACGTGGACTTCGAGGCCACCATGGACCCGGCGCTGCTGGCCGGCCTCAAGGCCAAAGGCCACCGCTTCGAGCCCACTGCCGACACCTACCTCGACTTCGGCAGTGGCCAGTTCATCGCGCGCTTGAGCGACGACATCGAAGACGGCTACGTGGCCGCCAGCGATTCGCGACGCGACGGGCAGGCGGTCGGCTTCTAGGCGGTGCGGGGGCGGCTAGAATGCCGCCCTGCGCGGGTGTAGTTCAATGGCAGAACGGCAGCTTCCCAAGCTTCATACGAGGGTTCGATTCCCTTCACCCGCTCCACGCACCTTCACCGGCCACGGCCATTCGGCCCGTCGGCAGCGTGGCTCTCCACCGCTTCGTTCAGCACCTTGAGCAGGTCCTCGCTCTCGACCGGCTTCTGAACCACCGCGGCAAACCCCACCGCGTCGAGCTTGAGCGCATCCGTGTCCGACACGTGGGCACTGATCAGCACCATGGGCGGTGGCGCACTCGTGCTGCGGATGCGCTGGGCCAGTTGAAGACCGTTGAGCCGCGGCATCGAAAAATCCGTCAGCACCAGATCCCACAGGTCCGGGTTGACCTGGAAGCGGTCCCAGGCTTCTTCACCGTCGCACACCGGCGTGACCACCCAGCCCTGCCGCTGCAGCAAGATGCTCCAGGCGTCGCGCACGCGTTCGTCGTCCTCGGCGTACAGCAGGTGACGAGCGCCCTTGCGGGCCGGCGTGGGCGTCGGCGCCAGCAATGCCCCCACCGTGCCCGACGACGGCAGCAACACCTCGAAACAGGCACCGGCGCCGGGTTGATTGCGTACCGTGATCGCGCCATGGTGGCGCGAAACGATGCCCTGCACGACGGACAGACCCAGCCCCGTGCCTTTCTCCTGCGGCTTGGTGGTGAAGAAGGGCTCGAACACGCGAGGCAGGTCGTCCTCGGGAATGCCCGGGCCATCGTCCAGAACACTCAGGGACAGGTAGTGCCCGGGCGGCAGGTTCACCGGCGACGGCTCTCCATTGGCCGCAGGCACCTGCCGCAGCCCCACGGTGAGCGTGATCGCGCCCTTGCCGTCCATGGCATCACACGCGTTGATGAGCAGATTGATGACCACCTGCTTGAGTTGCGTCGGGTCCGCCTGCACCCAGTCGTCGGTGGTCTGCAGGTTCATCTGAACGCGGCAACTCCTCAGCAGGCCCAGGGACACCAGCTCGCAGGTCTCGGTCACCAGGGCACCCAGGCGCAAGCGCTCGGTGCGCGGCGCCGCCTGCCGGCCAAACTACAGCAGCTGCCGCATCAGTCCCTTGCCGTAGCGCAACGATTCCAGCGCCTTGTCGAGCGAAGACTTGCTCGGGTGCTCAGGCGACAAATCTTCCTTGGCCAGCAGCACCCACCCTGTCACCGCCGCCAGCGAGTTGTTGAAGTCGTGGGCGATGCCTCCCGCGAAACGGCCGAGCGCTTCGGTCTTCTGGCTGTGCAGCAGTTGCAACTGCAGCGCCTCCTGACGGGCATGCGATTCGACCTGCCGGGCGGAATCCGCGCGCACGCGATCGAGCAAGCCATTGACCCCTTCGCCCAGACCGGACAGTTCGTCGTTGTCGTCTGAGACGTTCAGGCGGGCACTGCCTTCCAGCCCTTGATCGGAAATGGCGGCGAGCTCGCGGTGCATGCGCGCCAGACGGCGCAGAAAGAGGTAATTCAGAAGGAACAGAAACAGCGCGCCAACGATCAGGCCAGCCGTGGCCACTTGCACGGCTGCGGCGATGGCCAGCGCCCGCCCCTGTTCCTTGAGGTCACGCGGCAGGCTCAGCGTGAGTTGCGCGATGACCCGCCCACTCTGGTCGGCGATGGGCGCGCGCGCCAGCAGATGCTGAGCGTCGGCGTCTTCAGAGATTTCTGGCGGCAGGGACGCACCAGCGGCCGGCAGCGTCAGGTTCACCGGGTGCATCACGATCTCGCTGAAGCGGGCCAGTTCGGTGGTGTCGAAGTTGCGCACCATGACCATGGCGCCCTTTGGCGGTGTCCCGGCCGAGAACTGACTGCGAATGGCGGATATGGCCACCAGGTAGAGCGTGTCGCCCGCGCGGTGATAGGTGCGGACCACGGTTTCGCTGGTGGCGTCGGCCAGCACGGAAGACGCCAGACGCTGTACGGTGCGCACCATCGCTGGATCGACCGCCTCCAGCGTTTCGTCCGGCGTGATTTGCGCCCCCTTCAGTGGCTGCCCTTTGCCATCGAGCACCAGCACCTTGGAGATGCGCAGGTACTTCATGTTGTCGGCAGCGAAGTTGTCCGCCATGTACTCGGGCATGTCCCCGCTTACGAAGCTGACGGTGTCGTCCCAGTAGGCGTAGTCCATCAGCGTGGCCGCCAGATCGACCAGTTGCTGATTCAGGATGCGCCCGGCACGGGCGGCCTCCACCGTCGCCTGCTTGCGTTCGAGATCCAAAAAGGATGCCGAAATCGATAGCCTGGAGACGAACGCGGAGGACAGCGTCAGCACGCCAATGGTGATGGCCACCAGGAGGAGCGCTTTGCGTTGCAATTTCATGATCGGCGCGATGGTAGGGGCGTGCGCAAGGCACAGCTATGCAGTTTTCCCTGCTCGCGACAAGTGGAACGTCTCTGGGACGGTCGCCTGTGACATTCGGCACTGAGCGGCAGCAGGTCGCCGCGCCAGCCCAACTCAAGCCACCAGGGCCACCACACCTAACACCGCAAAGATCAGCGCCGCCACCAGGTGCACCACCCGGATCGGCACGCGCCGCGTGAGCGCATCGCCGAAGAACACCACCGGCGCGTTGGCCAGCATCATGCCCAGCGTGGTGCCGATCACGACTGCATACAAAGGTTCGTATTGCGCGCCCAGCGCGATGGTGGCGATCTGCGTCTTGTCGCCCATCTCGGCCAGAAAGAAGGCCCAGGTGGTCGCAGCGAACACACCCAACTGGCGACCGGGTTTGACGTCGTCGTCGTCGAGCTTGTCGGGGATGAGCATCCACACGGCCATGGCGATGAACGACACACCCAACACCCAGCGCATCACCGTTGGCCCCACAGCGGCCATGATCCAGGCACCCGCAGCGCCAGCCAGCGCGTGGTTGAGCAAGGTGGCAACGAGGATGCCAGCCACGATGGGCCAGGGGCGCTTGAAGCGTGCGGCCAGCACCAGAGACAGCAACTGTGTCTTGTCGCCCATTTCGGCGAGGGCGACGATGCCGGTGGACAGGAGAAAGGCTTCCAAGGAAAACTCCAACGGCCGGCAGAAAAACCAAAGACCGCAACGCCTCCCCGGCGCGTGCGGAGGCGGTACGGTCAAAGGTCTTGCCAGGCTGGAAGCTGCGCGCGCCATGGCCTGCGGGCCAAGTCTGTTGACGCGAGCCCCGATGCGCTGGGCACCGGGCGGCTACTCCCCAATGACGGGATGAGGCGGGAGTATACCCACCCCACCTTCGACAGGGTCAGAGCAGGGTAACGCCAGTCTTCGACTGGATGAACTCGCGCGTGACCTCGGGCGCCAGCTCAACGAGCTTGAGGCCCTGCGGCGTCACGTCCATCACGCCCAGGTCGGTGATGACGCGGTCCACCACGCCCACGCCGGTGAGCGGCAGCGTGCACTTGGACAGGATCTTCAGGTCTTCGGTGCCGTCCTTCTTCTTGGCCACGTGCTCCATCAGCACGATGACGCGTGGCACGCCGGCCACCAGGTCCATGGCACCACCCATGCCCTTGACCATCTTGCCGGGGATCATCCAGTTGGCCAGGTCGCCGTGTTCGCTGACCTGCATGGCGCCCAGGATGGACAGGTTGATCTTGCCGCCGCGGATCATGGCGAAGCTGTCGTGGCTGCCGAAGATCGACGAGCCCTTGATGGTGGTCACCGTCTGCTTGCCGGCGTTGATGAGGTCGGCGTCGACCTCGTCTTCGTAGGGGAACGGGCCAATGCCGAGCATGCCGTTCTCGCTCTGCAGCCACACCTCCTTGGTGCCGGTGTGGTTGGCCACCAGCGTGGGAATGCCGATGCCGAGGTTGACGTAGAAGCCGTCCTCGAGTTCCTGCGCCGCACGCGCGGCCATCTGGTCTTGGGTCCAGGGCATGGTGCTCTCCTCAAACTTTCTTGTCGCGGGTGGTGCGCTTTTCGATGCGCTTCTCGGGCGTCGGGTTGTGCACGATGCGGTGCACGTAGATGCCGGGCAGGTGGATGTCGTCGGGGGCCAGTTCACCCGTGGCCACGATGCGCTCGACCTCGACGATGCAGACCTTGCCGGCCATGGCAGCGGCCGGGTTGAAGTTGCGCGCGGTCAGGTTGAAACGCAGGTTGCCGCTGCGGTCGGCCACGTCGGCTTTGACCAACGCCACCTCGGGCACCAGCGAACGCTCCATCACGTAGGTCTCGCCATCGAAATCGCGCAGCTCCTTGCCCTCGGCCACCAGGGTGCCGACGCCGGTCTTGGTGAAGAAGGCCGGGATGCCCGCGCCACCGGCGCGCAGCTTCTCCGCCAGCGTGCCCTGCGGTGTGAATTCGAGCTCGAGTTCGCCGGCCAGGTACTGGCGTTCGAACTCCTTGTTCTCGCCCACGTAGCTGCTGATCATCTTCTTGATCTGGCGCGTGTCGAGCAGCTTGCCCAGCCCGAACCCATCAACGCCCGCGTTGTTGGAGATGACCGTCAGATTCTTGACGCCGCTGTCGCGCAGCGCGTCGATCAGGGCCTCGGGAATGCCGCACAGGCCAAAGCCACCAACAGCCATGAGCTGGCCATCAGCGACCACGCCTTGCAGCGCGGCGGCCGCGCTGGGGTAGATCTTGTTCACGGGGTTTGCCTCCGGTGGAACACGTTGTGAGGAATCGGGGAAGTCGCAACGATACTACGTAGCGGACTACGTAGTATTTCGTAAAGAGCAACCATGATGGACATCGACTACCGACTGGCTTTCGATCTGGCGCCCGTGGGGCTGGCCTTGTCGCGCGAGCGCACCATGGTGGACTGCAACCAGGCCTTGTGCGACATGTTCGGTTTCACGCGCGAACAGATGGTGGGGCAAAGCTTCCAGATCCTCTACCCCAGCGCCGACGAGTACGAGCGCCTGGGCGCCCGCATGACGCCACTGCTAGGGCGAAGCGGCACCTACGCCGACAACCGCATCATGAAGCGCGTCGGTGGCCGCCAGGCGGGAGAGATCTTCTGGTGCCACGTGACCGGTCGTGCCGTCGATCGCAGCCAGCCGCATGCGGCCGGTATCTGGAGCTTCGAGGACCTGAGCTCGACGCGCCCGGTGCGCGCCGAGCTGACCGCCCGCGAGCGCGAGGTGGCGGCGCTCATCATGGACGGCCTGACCAGCAAGCAGATCGGTAAGCTGCTGGCCATCAGCCACCGCACGGTGGAGGTGCACCGCGCCCGCCTGATGCGCAAGTACGGCGCGCACAGCACGCCGGATCTGGTGCACCGCCTGATGAGCGGCTGATGAGCAGGCGCGGGTGCCTTCAACGGCCCGGCGGCACCCGGCCCAGCAGCTGCTCGATGGCCATGCCAATGGCGATCAGGCGCCGATCGCTGCCCGCCGGGCCGTCCAGCTCCAGGCCCACCGGCAGGCCCGACGCAGCACCCAGACCGATCGGCACCTGCAGGCCCGGCAGGCCGGCGTTGCTGCCAGGGTCGGTGTTCTGGATGAACAGCCCGAAGGTCTCCACGCTGCTGGTCTGCGGGCCGGCGTCGGGCGCCACGCGGGGTACGGTCGGAAACACCAGCGCATCCAGCTTGTGCTGGGCGAAGGTATCGGCGTACAGCTTGATCAATGCCGGGCGGTGCGTGTCCATGGCGGCGCGGTACAGCGGCGCCGCGTCCACCAGGCCGCCGGGCGCCGGCAGTTTGCGCGGCACCACCAAGGCGTCGTAGGTGCCCTTCACATCGGGGCTGGCGATGCCCGCCACCAGCTGCGACAGCGTGATGCCGGTGCCGCGCTCGCGCAGGTAGCGCACCATGTCGTCGTGCGCCTCGTACAGCGCCACGGGAAAGCCCACCATGCCATTGAGTTGCATGAGGGTGGGCATCTCCACCGGCACCACGGTCACGCCGGCACCGCGCAGCCGCTGCAAGGCTTGGTCAAACGCGGTGCGCGTGTCGGCATCCAGGTTGGCCATGAAGGCCGATGCCAGGCCCACCCGAACGCCCTGCAAGGACGCGGGAGCTGTAGGCGCGCCACCAGCGATGACGCTGTCGAGCAAGGCCAGATCGCGGGCGGACACGGCCATGGGGCCAGCCGTGTCGCGGGTGTGCGAGATCGGCACGATGCCGGTCTGGGGATAGCGGCCCACCGTGGGGCGCAGCGACGCGCAGCCGTTGAGCGCGCAGGGCAGGCGCACCGAGCCGCCGGTGTCGGTGCCCAGACCGGCCGGCGCCATGCGCGCACCGATCGCCACCGCAGTGCCGGATGACGACCCACCGGACATCTTCGTCGGGTCGTAGGCATTGCGCACGCCGACCTGCGGGCCGGTGTTGTAGGCCGGGTTGTAGCCAGAGATGCCGAAGGCCAGCTCGTGCATGTTGGTCTTGCCAAGCAGCACTGCGCCGGCTGAGCGCAACTTCGCCAGCACCGGGGCATCGCCCTTGGGCACAAAGCCCTTGAGTGCCGGGGTGCCGCCCGTGGTGGGCAGGCCGCCCGCCTCGATGTTGTCCTTCACCACGATGGGCACGCCCTGCAACGGCAGGCAGGCGGCACCGCTGGCGCGGCGGGCATCGGCCGCTCGGGCGGCGGCCAGCGCACCGGCCTCGTCAAGCGTGACGAAGGCGTTCAGCCCGGTGCGCGCCTTGGCCCGCTCAAGGTAGGCACGGGTCAGGGCCTCGCTGCTGATGCGGCCACTGCAGATGGCGGCGGCCGCGTCGCTGGCACTCAGCGCCGTGATGTCGGGCGCAGGGCCCATGGTGTTGGCGCAACCGGCCAGCGCTGTGACCAGCGCCAGCGTCGATACGGTGAAAACAAGGCGAAGCATGGCGATCCCTCCAGGGTGTTGGTGGCAGCGCCCACTGTGCGCCGCAGGTCGCCCGCCGTCTGTCCTGAGGATTGATGACATGCGCCACCACGGCATGGCCCTTGCACACCGGTCGCTGCGCCCCCTCACATGCCCGGATTGACCCGCCCCGCCCTCGCCGCTAGCCTGCCGCCATGCACCTCTCGCCCACCGAACAAACGCAGCTCTCCGCGTGCTTTGCCCTGCTGGCGCAAGACCTCAACGCGCACGACATCCGGGCGCGGTTGGGCGAGCAGCTGTTGCGGCTGTTCCGTGCCGAACACTTTGCGTCCTACGTCTGGGACGATGCGGCGGGCCGGTTCGACCATGGGGTGGCGATCAACATGGACCCGGGCAATCTGCAGCGCTACGACGCCTGGTACCAGTTCCGCGACCCGATCACCTTTCGCCTGCAGCAACACCGCCGCGCCACGTTGGTCAGCGAGGTGTTGCCGCGCAACGAGCTGCTGCGCTGCGAGTTCTTCAACGACTTTCTGGCGCGCGACGGCCTGCATTGGGGCATCAACCTGCACGCCTTCGACGGCCCTCAGGCGCTGGGCGACCTGCGCATCTGGCGTGGACGCAAGGGCCGCGAGTTTGCCGACCACGAGCGCGAGCTGCTGCAGTTCATCGAACCGGCCTTCGTGTCGGCCCTGCGGCGGGCCCGCGACGCGCGCAGACCCGAGACGGCACTGCTGCCCGATGGGTCGACCGCATTGAGTCCACGCGAGTCGGCGGTGGCACGCTGTGTTGCACGCGGCCTCACCGACAAGGAAATCGCGCGCGAGCTGGGCATCGGCCTGCCCAGCGTTCGCACCTACCTGCAGCGCGTGTTCGACAAGCTGGGCGTGCACCGGCGCGCCGCCCTGGCGCGCCTGGTCGACCGGCTCTGAGCCGGTCGCGCCTCACTGCGGCTGGTAGCCGCTGTCCTTGATGATCTTCGCCCAAACCTCACGGTAGGCGGCTTCGCGCTTGCCGAGTTCGGCACCGCTCATGAAGCCGACCGTCAGGCCCATGCCCACCAGCTTGCCGTTGACGTCGGGCATGGCGATCACCTTCTGCACCGCCGCGGCCAGGCGCTCCAGGGTGGCTGGCGGCGTGCCGGCCGGCGCGAAGATGCCGTAGTAAGGCACCTCCTCAAAGCCCTTGATGCCCAGCTCGGCGAAGGTGGGCACATCGGGCATGGCCGCCTGGCGCTGCGTGCCCATGACGGCCACCACCCGCAACTTGCCGGCCTTGTGGTTTTCGATGAAGTCAGGCACCGAGCCCACACCGGCGGGAATCTGGTTGCCCAGCATGTCGCCCATCATCGGCGCGCTGCCCCGGTACGGTGCGGCCACGAGGTCGAGCCCATAGTGGCGCGCGATCATCTGCACCGCGAACTGCGGCGTGGACGCCGGCGCCGGGATGCCCACCGCGCTCTTGCCGCCAGCCGCCTTGACGCTGTCCACCCAGCCCTTGAAGTCTTTGGCCGGGGTGCCACCCGACAGCGCAATCGCGTTCACGAAAGTGGCGAAGCCAGCCACCGGCACGAAGTCCTTCGCGGGCTCGAAGCCCGGCGCCTTCATGGTCATCGGCAGGATGGTGACGCTGTGGTCGTGGCTCAGAAACACCGTGCTGCCGTCAGGCGTGGCGGCCTTCAGGGCCTGCGCGGCCAGCTGGCCACCTGCGCCGGGCTTGTTCTCGACCACCACCGCATGGCCGAGTTCGGCCGGCAGTTTCTCGGCCAGGATGCGGGCGATGGCGTCGCTGCCGCCACCGGGCGGAAAGCCCACCAGGATGCGGGTGGTGGTCTGGGCCTGAGCCAGGCCGGCGGCCAGCGCCAGGGACGCCGCGATGACCACGCGACGGGACACAAACAGGGACATCAACAATCTCCAGAGAGGAAAGGGAAATTCAGTTGCCTTCGCCGTCGACCACGCTGGCCGCGGTGCGAAAGGCCTCGACGGCGGCGGGAATGCCGCAGTACGCCGCCAGGTGCAGCAACACCTCTTGCAATTCCTGGGCCGAGGCGCCGTTGTTGAGCGCACCGCGCACGTGCCCCTTGAGCTCGTGCTGTTTGCCCATGGCGGCCAGCATGGCCACGGTGATGAGGCTGCGCGTCTTGAGGTCGAGCACCCCGCGCTGCCACACATCGCCCCAGGCACGGCGCGTGATGTGGTGTTGCATGGGTTCGGTGAACGGCGTCATGGTGCCGAAGGCACGGGCCACGAAGTCCTCACCCATGACCTGGGTGCGGGTGGCCAGGCCACGCTGGAAGTCGGGATCGTCGGGGAGGGACATGGTGGTTGGGCGTTGGGCGTTGGGCGTTGGGCGTTGGCTTGGGGGATGTGCGCTCAACGCAGAACGCTCAACCCCCAACGAACACCGGAAGGGGGCACAACGATAGCGCAGTCGTGGTCGATACTCGGGGCCGACATTCCCACACCGCACACGGAGACAACCCGATGACCCAGACGGCCCGCTACCCCCTGCCCGACCTCAACACCCTGCCCGAGGACATCCGGGCCCGCATCGTGGAGGTGCAGGAAAAGTCCGGCTTCATCCCCAATGTTTTTCTGGCACTCGCCCGTCGCCCGGCCGAATGGCGTGCCTTCTTCGCCTACCACGACGCTCTGATGCTCAAGGAGGGCGGCAGCCTGAGCAAGGGCGACCGCGAGATGATCGTCACCGCCACCAGCGCCGCCAACCACTGCCTGTACTGCGTGGTGGCGCACGGCGCCATCCTGCGCATCTACGAGAAGAAGCCGCTGGTGGCCGACCAGGTGGCCATCAACCACCGCAAGGCCGACATCTCACCGCGCCAGCGCGCCATGCTCGACTTTGCGATGAAGGTCTGCCTGCACTCCAACGAGGTTGGCGACGACGACTTCGCCGCCCTGCACGCGCACGGCTTCGACGACGAGGACATCTGGGACATCACCGCCATCACGGCCTTCTTCGGCCTGTCCAACCGCATGGCCAACGTCACCGGCATGGCACCCAACCCGGAGTTCTATTTGCTGGGCCGCGTGCCCAAGGCCAAGCCGGCAGCCGCCTGAGGCACCTGGCGCCGGCTCAGGCGTTCACGCGCAGCAACCGCCCGCTGTCGGTGAGCAGGCGCAGGCGGCCGTCCGGCCCCTGCACCACATGCCGCAGACGTTCGCCCAGCGACGTCAGCAAGCGCTCGCGCCCCACCACGGTGGCACCGTCGAGCTGCAGTCGCCACAAGGCCTGGCCCGCCAACGCGCCGACAAACAGGCTGCGTAGCCAGTGCGCCGGCCCAATCCCGGTGAAGAAACACATGCCGCAAGGCGCCGTCGAACTCTTGGCGCCACCCGTCCACGCCGAGCCGTCGATGGTTTCCCACACCGACGCCGGCTGCTCCATGCCGAAGTTGGACGTGCCGATGCCGACCTGGGTCGTGGTGCCGTACTCCTGCCCATAGCTGATGACCGGCCAGCCGTAGTTGAGTCCGGCCAGGGTGCGGTTGACCTCGTCGCCGCCTTGCGGACCGTGCTCGCTGGTCCACAGCTCGCCGGTGTCCGGGTGCAGTGCGGCGCCCTGCGGGTTGCGGTGCCCGTAGCTCCAGAGTTCGGCCTGCGCACCCGCGGTGCCCAGGAAGGGGTTGCCGGGCGCGGCCACGCCGTCGGTGGTGATGCGCGCGACCTTGCCGTTGCCGCGCGACAAGTCCTGTGCGTACACGCGCTGGTCGTTGCTCTGCCGGTCACCCAGCGTCACGAACAACCGCCCCTGCGTGTCGAACACCAGTCGCGAGCCGAAATGCGCGGTGCCCGCCACCTTGGGCAACTGGCGGTAGATGATGGTCAGACCTACGAGGTTGCTGGAACCCAGGTCGAGCTCGGCGCGCGCCACGGCGGTGCCGTTTAACGACGGGTTGCCCGTGTCGGCCTCCGAGAAACTCAGGTAGATGCGCCGGTTGGTGGCATAGGCGGGGTCGAGTGCGATGTCGAGCAGACCGCCCTGTCCACTGGTGGCGGTCACCGCGGGCAAGCCGCTGATCGATTGCCGGCTGGAGGCATCGGCCGACAGCAACCACAACTGCCCCAACCGCCCGGTGACCAGCATGCGCCCATCGGGCAGGAAGGCCATGCCCCAGGGGCTGGTGAGCCCGTTGGCCAGTTCGGTGGCCGTCACCACGGTGGTGGTGGGGATGAAGGCCGCCGTGTTGGTGCTGCCCGGTGGCGTGGACGACGCGGCACTGTCGCCGCCACCGCCACACGAGACCAGGGGCGCGGCAAGCGCCACGACCGCGGTTCGGCGCGAAATCCTGTTGGGGGTCAAACCAGCCATCGGGGCATGCTAGGCACCACGCCCCCCGATGGCTGCAAGCATTTGTGACCGGACGCGGGTGCTTCAGTCTTCGAGATGACGGCGCAGCAGATCAGGGATCGGCGCCGACTTCTGCGCCGGAAAGTTCACCCACACCGTGGTGGCCCCGCCCGAGGCATACACCGTGTCCGGGTCATCGCTGCGCGTGAGCGTGCACCAGCTCTCGAAGCTGGTGCGACCGGTGTCGCTCACGTACATGGTGGCGATCACCTCGCCGGGGAATTCGAGCTGTTTGTGAAAGGTGCAGAACGCGTTGATGATCACCGGCCCTTCACCCAGCGGGTCGGGCTGACAGCCGATGGAGCGCATCCATTCGATGCGGATCGTCTCCAGGTAGCGGAAGTACACCGTGTTGTTCACGTGGCCCATCGCATCCATGTCGCCCCAGCGAATGGGAATGGTCATGCGATGGACTTGCTTCTTCTTTTCAGGCAGTTCGAATTTCATGGGTGCGGACGCCTCAGCGGTGGGCGCGGATGGAAAACAGGATGCCCAGCACGAACAGCAGGCAGGCCAGCCACTGCAGGGCGGCCGGCCATTGCGCGGTCCAGACAAAGGTGAAGAGCAGGCCGAACACGGTCTCGCTCACGATGAGCTGACCGGCGAGGCTGGCACTCAGGCGGCGGCTGGCCATGTTCCACAGGACCGACGCGATCCACGCGGCCCCCACGCCAGTGACCACGCACACCACCACGAACAAGCCGAAGCGCGGCTGCTCGACCAGCTGCGCGGGCGCGCTGCCCGCCACGACCCAGATGGCCAATGCGCCCAGGCCCGCAGCCACGCCCAGCCAGTTGGCCCACAGCGTGGAGTTGACCTCCGGATGGCGCGCCAGCCAGCGCGCATTGAGCAAACCGAACGCCGTCCACGATGCCGCCGCCAGCGCGGCGAGGCAAACGCCCAGCCACAGGTTGGTGCCGGTGCCGGCGTCGCCGTGCGCAGTGGATCGCATCATGAGCGCGATACCGGCGGCCGTGAGCAGCAAACCGGGCAGCAGGCTGCCCCAACGCAGGCCGGCGGGTTTGCCCAGCAGCATGAGCCACAGCGGAATGGTGCCGATGATCAGCACCGGCAGGCCCGCGCCCGCGGCCTGGATGGCCAGCACCAGCAGCAGGTAGTACCCGGTGTAGCCGAGCACGCTCAGGCCCAGCGCGGCGCAGACCTGGGGCAAGGTCGGTCGACGCCATTCGCCGCGCAGCGCAGCCCAGGCCAGCAACAGCACCGACAGCAACGCACTGGCCAGGTAGCGCCCCACGGTGAGATCGACCGTGCTGAACTCGGGAACGATCAGTGGCGCCACAAAGGTGGTGCCCCAGAAGGCCCCCGCGCCCAGGCCGGCGAGGATGCCCAGACCGGGAACACCGCGGAACCGGCTTTGCCGGGCCGCCGGTGTTGCCCCCCTCAGGGGGGTGAGGCCGAAGGCGGCGCGGGGGGTGTCCAAGGCCTTACACCCCGAAGCCGTCGTCGGCCGCGATCACCGCGCCGTTGATGAAGTGGCTCTCGTTGGCGCACAGCATCACGAGCAGCGCGTCCAAATCGGCCGGCTGGCCCACGCGCTTTCGCGGCAGCATCTGGACCAGCTTCTGCCCTTGCTCGGTCTGCCAGTGTTCGTGGTTGATTTCGGTGTCGATGTAGCCCGGGCAGATGGCATTGACGTTGATGCCGAATCGGCCCCACTCCACCGCCATGGCCTTGGTCATCTGCACCACGGCCGCCTTGCTCATGCAGTACACGCCGATCTGCGGCAACACCTTCAGGCCCGCCATGGACGCGATGTTGACGATGCGCCCGCCCACCCAGGTGCCGGGGGCCGCGCCCTTGGCGCGCGCGATCATGCGCTTGCCCACCTCTTGCGCCACGAAGAAGGCGCCCTTGGTGTTGGTGTCAAGCACGAAGTCGTAGTCGGCCTCGGTCACGTCCTGCAGGCGCTGCGTGGTGCTCACACCGGAGTTGTTGATCAGGATGTCGATCGGGCCGACCTCGGTCTCGGCGTGGGCGATCGCGGCCTTGATCGAAGCCAGGTCGGTCACGTCCAGCGCCACCACATAGGCCTCGCCGCCTTCAGCCTCGATGTGCGCGCGAAGGTTCATGAGCCGGTCGGTACGTCGGCTGGCCAGCACCACCGCAGCGCCGGCCTTGGCCAGCGTTTTGGCAAACTGCGCACCCAGGCCGCTGGAGGCGCCGGTCACAAGGGCCACGCGGCCCGACAGATCGAGGGTGTAGGCCATGGCCATGTCTCCTGAGTTCCAGATTTACGAACGATCGTTCGATTTTGTGCATGCGCCGCATAAAATGCGGTCCGCTCCGGGACACAGGCCCACCGCAAGGGTGGCCCCCCGGAGATCGACAACCATTATCAGTGAGACCCCCCATGACGCATGACGAGATCCTGGCCCAGTTCGGTCCCCGCGAAGCCATGGAGTACGACGTGGTCGTGGTCGGTGCCGGCCCGGCCGGCCTGTCCACCGCCATCCGCCTCAAGCAGATCGCCGCCGACAAAGGCACCGAGATCAACGTCTGCGTGCTGGAGAAAGGGTCCGAGCCGGGCGCCCACATCCTGTCGGGTGCGGTGATGGACCCGCGCGCCATCACCGAGCTCTTCCCCGACTGGAAAGAACGCGGTGCCCCGCTGAACCAGCCCGTCACCGGCGATGACCTGCTGGTGCTCAGCGAAAGCAGCGCCAGCCGAACGCCCGACTTCCTGGTGCCACGCAACTTCCACAACCACGGCTGCTATGTGATCAGCCTGGGCAACGTGACCAAATGGCTGGCCGAGCAGGCCGAGGCGCTGGGCGTGGAAATCTTCCCCGGCTTCACCGCCGCCGAAGTGCTCTACAACGACGACGGCTCGGTCAAGGGTGTGGCCACCGGCAACCAGGGCGTGGGCAAGGACGGCGAGCCCACCGACGCCTTCCAGCTCGGCATGGAGCTGCACGCCAAGTACACGGTGTTCGCCGAGGGTGCGCGCGGCCACCTGGGCAAGCAGCTCATCGCAAAGTTCAAGCTTGACGAAGGCAAGGACACCCAGACTTTCGCGATCGGCATCAAGGAGCTGTGGGAGATCCCCGCCGACAAGGCCAAACCCGGCCTGGTGGTGCACACCGCCGGCTGGCCCATGGCCGACGACACCTTTGGCGGCGGCTTCCTCTACCACCTCGAAGGCAACAAGGTCACGCTGGGCTTCGTCATCGGGCTGGACTACCAGAACCCCTGGATGTCGCCCTTCGAGGAAATGCAGCGCTGGAAAACGCATCCGGCCATCAAGGCCCACATCGAAGGCGGCAAGCGCCTGGGCTACGGCGCGCGCGCCATCAACAACGGCACGCCGCAGGCCCTGCCCAAGACGGTGTTCCCGGGTGGTGCCCTGGTGGGCTGCGACGCTGGCTACCTCAACGCCGCGCGCATCAAGGGCAGCCATGCGGCCATCAAGAGCGGCATGCTGTGCGCCGAGGCCGCCTACGACGCCGTCACGGCCGGGCGCAGCAGCGACGAACTGGACGCCTACCCAGCCGCCTTCGAAAAGAGCTGGCTGCACGAAGAACTCTGGCAGACCCGCAACTTCAAGGCCTGGTTCAAGAAGGGCCCGCTCATGGGCAAGCTCATGACCGGTATCGAGCAATGGTTCCTGCCCAAGGTGGGCGTGAGCGCGCCGCCCTGGACGCTGCACAACACCACACCCGATCACACCAAGCTCAAGCCGGCCGACCAGATGCCGAAGATCGCCTACCCCAAGCCGGACGGCGTCATCAGCTTCGACCGCCTCTCCAGCGTCTTCGTCTCCAACACCAACCACGAAGAGAACCAGCCAGCGCACCTCACGCTCAAGAACAGCACGGTGCCGGTGCAGATCAACCTGGCCCAATACGCCGGCCCCGAGAGCCGCTACTGCCCCGCTGGCGTGTACGAGTTCGTCAAGAGCGACGACGGCAGCGACCGCCTGCAGATCAACGCCCAGAACTGCGTGCACTGCAAGACCTGCGACATCAAGGACCCCACCCAGAACATCGTCTGGGTCACGCCCGAGGGGGGCGGCGGGCCGAACTACGCCGGGATGTGACGCGCGGCGCTGCGAATGTCCGCGGGGATGTGACGCGCACCGTGTGATCCCTCACGCCGCCCGCCAAAAGCCGCCTCCGGGCGGCTTTTTCATGTGCCGATGACACGCAAGCGTCACCCGGCCTGCGCAGAGTGCTTCCACCAATGAAGCACCCACCGCACCCATGCTGAACAAGACCGACAAGGGCCGACAGGAGCTGCTGCCCGGCCAGCGCACCCTCGGCCAGCGCGAGCGCGCCATCCTGCTGGTTGCCGACGGGCGCAAGGCCACCGCCTCCTTGCATGCACTGTTTCACGGCGACGGCCGGGCCATCGTCGAGGCGCTGGTGGCGGGCGGCTACCTGGCAGAGGAATCGACAGCGACAGTCGCCACGCCAGCCGCCGCTGCACCCACCCTTCGCGGCTCTGTGGACACCTTCAGCGGCCCGCGCTCCCTGGCCAGTGCGCGCATGTTCCTGTTCGACCTGTCGGACCGCATGTTCGCGCCGCGCGACCGGGCGCTGGCCGATCGCTACCGCAACGCACTGCGCGAGGCGCGCGACGCCGACGCCATGCTGGCGGTCGCGCGCGAGATGCTCTCGGACATCGAACAACACGCCGGCGCCGATCGTGCGCAATCAGTGGCCGAGCGATTGTTCAAGGTGCTGCCCAGCGCGACCGCCGAGGCCGCTTAGGCCGCTTGGGCCGCCTGAGGACCGCGCGCGTCCGACTCACCCCCACTGCAGGCAGCGCATCGACAGCGTGCCGGCGTGAAAGCCCTCGTAGGTAGTGGTCAGCTTCTCGCGCGGATCGCTGGCGCCCAGCGCATACAGGAACGGCCAGTAGTGATCGGGCGTGGGCACGGCCATGGCCGCGCCCGCACCCAGGCGTTCGTACTGCATGAGGCGCTGTTCGTTCTGAAAGCTTCGGTCTGCCAAGGCATCGCGCACGGCGGCATCGAAGTCTCGCGCCCAGGGCGTCGCCCCCGCAGCCGAAGGCGGCGCATTGCGCACCGTGGCACGGAGGTTGTGCACGATGTTGCCGCTGCCCACGATCAGCACACCCCGATCGCGCAGGGCGGCCAGCTCGCGCCCCAGCGCGTGGTGCACCGCCCCGGGGGCCGAGTAGTCGATCGACAACTGGAAGGTCGGCACCTCCGCCTTCGGAATCAGGTGATGGAGCACCGTCCAGGTGCCATGGTCCAGCCCCCAGTCGTCGCTCTCGGCCACCTTGCGCGACTTGACCAGCGCGCGCACGATCTGCGCGGTTTCGGGCGCGCCCGGCGCGGGGTACTGCATGTCGTGCAGCGCCTGCGGAAAGCCACCGAAGTCGTGAATGGTGCGCGGGCGGGCCTGCACGTCCACCAGGGTGGCGCCAGGCGTCAGCCAGTGCGCCGACACCGACAGGATGGCCGCCGGGCGTGGCAGGCGCTGACCCCAGGCCGCCAGTGTCTGGGTGAAGGCGTTGTCCGAGATGGCGTTCATCGGGCTGCCGTGGCCGATGAAGATCACCGGCATGCGCTGTCGCGGGGCAGCTCCACCGGTGGCTGCTTCCACCAGCGGTGTGACGGCCGCAAGCGCGGACAAGGAACTGAGCAAACGACGGCGGTTCATGTGAAGGATCAAGGTGACGACCGGCTTGCGATCGAAGGAGTGCACGGAGGTTCCCGGCTAGAATCCGCCGCATTGTTCAGGAGAGTGTTCCCTAGGGATGCTCTGCAAAACCCCCGCCATGCGCGTTCGGGTCCACAACGGGATGGATGGCGTGCCTGCTTGGCGCCGTGTGTGCCGGTGGCACACACAAGCCAACAGGTGCGCCAGACGCCCGTTGTGGGCCGAACCCGAAGGGCCGCGATCTGGCGGGCGATCCGCTGCGTTGCGAATGCGGGCAAGCCGTCCGGGCTTGCCCTGGCATTCGCGCCTTGCGGCTCATCCCGCCAGATCGCGGCGCGCACGGCGCGGGTTTTGCAGAGCACCCCTTGTGGAACCGCCGAAGGCGCAGGGGCTGATGCCAGCCCCGAACGCTCAGGCAAAAGGACTGGCAAACGCGCGCCGCGAGGCGGGCGATCCCCCCTGGAGAGAGGCCCGGCAACGGGTCCACCGAAGGAGCAAACGCGGCATCGCCCGCGCGAATCTCTCAGGTAAAGCGGACAGTGGGGCAGCACACGGCACGCGCCGTGCTTCGCCCCATCGGGGGCCTGCCCCAGCCAGAGAGTCCGCCTTGACCGATCCCTTGCTTCAAACCCCGCTGCACGCCCTGCACCTCGAACTGGGTGCGCGCATGGTGCCTTTTGCCGGCTACAGCATGCCGGTGCAGTACCCGGCGGGCCTGATGGCCGAGCACCTGCACACCCGCAGTGCGGCCGGCCTGTTCGACGTCTCCCACATGGGGCAGCTGCGCTTGATCGGTCCGGACGCGGCGACCGCCTTCGAGCGCCTGATGCCGGTGGACGTGATCGGCTTGGCGCCGGGCAAGCAGCGCTACGGCCTGCTGCTCACCGACGAGGGCACGATCATCGACGACCTGATGTTCGTCAACCGCGACGACCACCTCTTCGTGATCGTCAATGGCGCCTGCAAACACGGGGACCTGAAGCACATCGTCGATCGCATTGGCTCACGCTGCGCGGTCGAGCCCCAATTCGACCGTGGCCTGCTGGCCTTGCAGGGCCCGCAGGCCGTCACTGCGCTGCAGCGCCTGCTGCCCGGCGTCGAGAAACTGGTCTTCATGACCGGCGGCGCCTTCGAGTGGAAAGGCAAGCCGGTGTTCGCCACCCGCAGCGGCTACACCGGCGAAGACGGCTTCGAGCTTTCGCTGGCCGCGGCCGACACCGAGGCCTTTGCGCGTGCGCTGCTGGCGCAACCCGAGGTCAAGCCCGTGGGCCTGGGCGCGCGCAACTCGCTGCGGCTGGAAGCCGGTCTGTGCCTGTACGGCAACGACATCGACACCACCACCACGCCGGTAGAGGCCGCGCTCAACTGGGCCATGCAGAAGGTGCGCCGCACCGGCGGTGCGCGCGCCGGCGGCTTCCCCGGCGCCGATCGCGTGCTGGCGCAGCTGGATGGCACCCGGCCGGCGCAACGCGTGCGCGTGGGCCTGATCGCGCAGGAGCGCGTGCCGGTGCGCGACCACACCGAGTTGCACAGCGAAGCCGGTGAACGCATGGGCGAAGTCACCAGCGGCCTGCTCGGCCCCAGCATCAACCAGCCCATTGCCATGGGCTACCTGCCCCCTGCGCTGGCCGCGGCGGGCACCCGCGTGAACGCCCTGGTGCGCGGCAAGCCCGTGCCCATGGTGGTGGCCCCCATGCCGTTCGTGCCCAACCGGTATTACCGCGGCTGAGCACAGCCTTCCCGATCAACCCCTTCCATCCCACAGGAGCTTCCCGAATGACCACCAAGTACACCGAAGACCACGAATGGATCACCGTCGACGGCGGCGTTGCCACCGTCGGCATCACGCATCACGCGCAGGACGCGCTGGGCGACGTGGTCTTCGTCGAATTGCCCGAGGTGGGTAAGACTTTCGCGCAGAAGGACGTGGCCGGTGTGGTCGAGTCCGTCAAGGCCGCGGCCGATGTGTACATGCCGGTGAGCGGCACCGTGACCGAAGTCAACGAGGACTTGCGCAACGACCCCTCGCTGGCCAACAGCGATCCGCTGGGCGCGGGCTGGTTCTTCAAGGTCAAGCTGTCCGAACCCGCGCAGATCGATGCCCTGCTCGACCAGACCGCCTACGACGCCTTCGCGGCGAATTCATGAACACCCCCGCCGCGCTGCGCGCGACCCCCTCAAGGGGGCGGCACCGACGGCCCGGCGAAGCCGGTTCCGTGGTGCCACTTGGCCACGTTGCGTCGAACGTGGCGAATCGCATTCAAGCAGCAGGTCCAAATCTTTAGAAGCAAGCCATGCTCATGCCCTCCGTCAAGCCCCTGGGCGAACTCGAGAACGCCAGCGAATTCGTCGCCCGCCACATCGGCATCAACGACGCCGACGAGGCGCACATGCTGTCGGTGATCGGCGAGGCCTCGCGCCGCGCCCTGATCGACAGCATCGTGCCGCGCAGCATCGCGCGTGCGCAGGGCATGCAGTTGCCGGCACCGGTCACCGAAGCCGCAGCGCTGACCGAACTCAAGGCCATCGCGCAGCAGAACAAGGTGCTCAAGAGCTTCATCGGCCAGGGCTACCACGGCACCCACACGCCGGGCGTCATCCTGCGCAACATCCTGGAGAACCCGGCCTGGTACACCGCCTACACGCCCTACCAGGCCGAGATCTCGCAAGGCCGCATGGAGGCGCTGGTCAACTTCCAGACCATGGTGACCGACCTCACCGGCATGGCGATCGCCAACGCCTCCATGCTCGACGAAGCCACCGCTGCGGCCGAGGCCATGACCCTGGCCAAACGCTCGGTGAAGGCCAGGGGCAACACCATCGTGGTGGCCGGTGACTGCCACCCGCAAACCATCGAGGTCATCCAGACCCGTGCAGCGCCGCTGGGCATCGCTGTACAACTGGCCAACTCGGCCGCCGAATGGGACGCCGCGCTGGCGCAGGACGACTACTTCGCCGTGGTGGCCCCCTACCCGAGCACCAGCGGCCGCATCGACGACCAGCGTGCCGACGTGGAGAAGGTCCAAGGCAAGCAGGCAGGCTACATCGTCTGCGCCGATCTGCTCGCCCTCACACTGCTCACGCCGCCCGGCGAATGGGGTGCCGACATCGTGGTCGGCAACACGCAGCGCCTTGGCATGCCCATGGGCAACGGCGGCCCGCACGCGGGCTTCATGGCCTGCCGCGACGAGTTCAAGCGCAGCCTGCCCGGCCGCCTGGTGGGCGTGAGTGTGGACACGCACGGCAACCCGGCCTACCGCCTGGCGCTGCAGACGCGCGAGCAGCACATCCGCCGCGAGAAGGCCACCAGCAACATCTGCACCGCCCAGGTACTGCCCGCGGTCATCGCCAGCATGTACGCCGTGTACCACGGGCCGCAGGGCCTCAAGCGCATTGCACAGCGCGTGGCCGCCTACGGCGCGGTGCTGGCCAAGGGCCTCGAACAACTGGGCTGCACGCTCACCAGCGACACCGGCTTCGACACGGTGACGGTGAAAGCGGGCGCAGATGCCAAGGCCATCGTGCAGCGCGCGCTGAACGCTGGAATGAACCTGCGCCTGTCCTGGGGCGAGTACGTGGGCATTGCAGTCGACGAGACCACCACACGCGAAGACATTGTGGCGCTGTGGCAGGTGTTCGCAGCGCCGGGCCAGGCCCTGCCTTCGTTCGACGCGTACGAAAAAGGCATCGAGCCGCGCATCCCCACCGAACTGCGCCGCACCAGCGCTTTCCTCACGCACCCGGTGTTCAACAGCCACCACAGCGAGACCGGCATGCTGCGCTACATCCGCGCGCTGTCCGACAAGGACCTCGCGCTGGACCGCAGCATGATTCCGCTGGGCTCGTGCACCATGAAGCTCAACGCGACCAGCGAGATGATCCCCATCACCTGGCCCGAGTTCGCGCACATCCACCCCTTCGCGCCGGCCGACCAGCGCAAGGGCTACGAACTGCTCGACGCACAACTGCGCCAATGGCTGTGCGAGGCCACCGGTTACGCCGGCATCAGCCTGCAGCCCAACGCCGGCTCGCAGGGCGAATATGCCGGCCTGCTGGTGATTCAGGCCTATCACCGCTCGCGCGGTGAGGGCCACCGCAACGTCTGCCTCATCCCCAGCAGCGCGCACGGCACCAACCCGGCCAGCGCGCAGATGGTGGGCATGCAGGTGGTGGTCACCAAGTGCGACGAGAACGGCAACGTGGATATGGCCGACCTCCAGGCCAAGTGCGAACAGCACAGCGCGAACCTGGCCGCGGTGATGATCACCTACCCCAGCACGCACGGCGTGTTCGAAACGCAGGTGAAGGCGCTGTGCGCGCTGGTGCACCAGCACGGCGGCCGTGTGTACGTGGACGGCGCCAACATGAACGCGCTGGTTGGCGTGGCCGCGCCGGGCGAGTTCGGCGGCGATGTGAGCCACCTCAACCTGCACAAGACCTTCTGCATTCCGCACGGCGGTGGCGGCCCGGGCGTGGGCCCGGTCTGCGTGGTGCAAGACCTGGTGCCCTTCCTGCCCGGGCATGCGACGGGCGGGCTGCCGGTCAACGGCGTGGGCGCCATCTCGGCAGCGCCGCTGGGCAACGCGGCCGTGCTGCCCATCAGCTGGATGTACATCCGCATGATGGGCGCCGACGGCCTGCAACGCGCCACCGAGGCCGCCATCCTGTCGGCCAACTACATCAGCGCCCGCCTGAAGGACCACTTCCCCACGCTGTACGCGAGCGAGAACGGGCATGTGGCGCACGAGTGCATCCTCGATCTGCGCGACCTCAAGGACAGCAGCGGCGTGATGGCCGAGGACGTGGCCAAGCGCCTCATCGACTACGGCTTTCACGCGCCGACGCTGTCGTTCCCGGTGGCCAACACGCTGATGGTCGAACCCACCGAGAGCGAAACACTGGAAGAGATCGACCGCTTCATCGACGCCATGATCGCCATCCGTGGCGAGATCACGCGCATCGAACAAGGCGAGTGGCCCAGGGACGACAACCCGCTCAAAAACGCGCCACACACCGCGGCCAGCCTCATCAAGGGCGATTGGCCGCACGCCTACGGCCGCGACGTGGGCGCCGCCGCGCTCGACTCGCGCCTGCACACCAAGTACTGGCCGCCGGTGGGCCGGGTCGACAACGTCTACGGCGACCGCAACCTGTTCTGCAGTTGCGTGCCGGTGGACGAACTGACGGATTGACCACGCCGGCGCGGGACACAAGGGGGCGGCCGTACACTGCCGCCCTTGCCCCGCCTGCCATGACCGCCGCGCCTTCATTTCGCGTGCTCAGCGTCATCCCACCGATGACGCAGCTCAACACGCCCTACCCCTCCACCGCCTACCTCACCGGCTTTCTGCGCTCGCGCGGCATCGACGCGGTGCAGACCGATCTGGCGCTGGCGCTGGTGCTCGAATTGTTCACCCCAGGCGGCCTGGACGCCGTGCGCGAACGCGCCCTGGCCCTGCCCGAGGCGCAACGCAGCGCCAGCGTGCACGCCTTCCTCGACGAATTTGCGCGGTATCGCCGCAGCATCGCGCCTACCATCGCCTTCCTGCAGGGACGCGACAGCACGCTGGCGCACCGCATCGCTGCGCGCGAGCTGCTGCCGGAGGGCCCCCGCTTCGCCGCCCTTGACCAGTACGGCCATATCACCGAAGAGGACGGCGACGACCCGCTGGGCTGGGCGTTTGGTGCACTGGGCACGCACGACCGCGCGCGCCACATCGCCACCCTCTACCTGGACGACCTCGCCGACGTGATCCGCGACGCGGTGGATCAGCGCTTCGCCTTCGTGCGCTACGCCGAATCGCTGGCCAGCAGCCAGCCCACCTTCGAGCCCCTGGCGCAAGCGCTGGTCGCCGCACCCACGCTGGTGGACGAGGTGTTGCAGCGGCTGGCGATCGAGGCGCTCGAGCGCGCGTCGCCGCAACTGCTGTTGCTTTCGGTGCCCTTCCCCGGCGCGGTGTACGGCGCGCTGCGCATCGCACAGGCGGTGAAGGCGCGCTGGCCGCAACTGCCCATTGCGCTGGGCGGCGGCTACGTCAACACCGAGTTGCGCGAGCTGAAGGAAGCGCGGCTGTTCGACCTGGTCGACTACGTGACGCTGGATGCCGGCGAGCGACCGCTGCTGGCGCTGATCGAGCACCTGCAGGGTCAGCGTGGACCGCAGCGCCTGGTGCGCACCTTTGTGCGCGAACCGTCGGGCACAGTGAAGTACGTGAACCTGGCTGAGCCCGACGTGCCCTTCGCAGACGTGGGTACCCCCACCTGGGACGGCCTGCCGCTGCACCAGTACCTGAGCCTGCTCGACATGCTCAACCCCATGCACCGGCTCTGGAGCGACGGCCGCTGGAACAAGCTCACCGTGGCGCACGGCTGCTACTGGAAGAAGTGCAGCTTTTGCGACGTGGGGCTGGACTACATCGGCCGCTACGAGACCGCCACCGCGAGCACGCTGGTGGACCGCATCGAACGCATCGTCGATGAGACCGGCCAGACCGGCTTTCACTTCGTCGACGAAGCCGCACCCCCCAAGGCACTCAAGGCCCTGGCCGAAGAGCTGCTGCGGCGCGACCTGGCGATCAGCTGGTGGGGCAACATCCGCTTCGAGAAGACCTTCACGCCCGAGCTGGCGCAGCTGCTGGCCGACAGCGGCTGCATCGCCATGAGCGGCGGCCTGGAGGTGGCGAGCGACCGCCTGCTCGCGCTCATGAAAAAGGGCGTGACGGTGGAACAGGTGGCGCGCGTCACCAAGGGCTTCAGCGACGCCGGCATCCTGGTACACGCCTACCTGATGTATGGCTTCCCCACCCAGACCGTGCAGGACACGGTGGACGCGCTGGAGTACGTGCGCCAGCTGTTCCAGCACGGCTGCATCCAGAGCGGCTTCTTCCACCGCTTTTCGTGCACCGTGCACTCGCCCGTGGGGCTGGACCCCGCGGCCTACGGCATCGACCTCATTCCCCTGCCACCGGTCACATTCGCCAAGAACGACATCGGCTTCACCGACCCCACGGGCGTCGACCACGACGCGCTCGGCATCGGCTTGCGCAAAGCGCTCTACAACTTCATGCACGGCATCGGGCTCGACGAAGACGTGCGCGCCTGGTTCGAGCACCTGCCCCACCCGGTGCCCAGGCCGACCGTGAAACGACGCTTCATCGAGCGGGCGCTGAGCACACTGGCCTGAGTGCCGGTGGACAATGCCCCTTGCCGACGAACCGAACAGGACACCCCATGGACCGTGCCTCCCCCCGCATGAGCAACCTCTTTCTGCAGCTCGGCCTCGACGCCAGCGATGCCGCCATCGCCGGCTTCATCCGGGCCCACCAGTTGCCTGCGGGTGTGGACCTGGCCGACGCGCCGTTCTGGAACGACGCGCAGCGCCAGTTCCTGTGCGAGCAGATCAAGGCCGACGCCGTGTGGACCACAGTCGTCGATCAGCTCAACGAATCCCTGCACGAAGACGCCGTGAAGGCGCGCTCCGGGCTGTAACCTTCAACCTCCTCACCTCACCATGACCCTCAAGATCACCGTCTATTCCAAGTCCGCCTGCCCGCAGTGCGACTCCGCCAAGCAGTTGCTCAAGGCCCGCTCGCTGGACTTCGAGGAGGTGAAGATCGACGACGAGGCCGAGCGGCTGGCCTTCTACGCCAAGTGCGGCCCCTCGGTGCGGCAGATGCCGCAGATCTTCATCAACGACCAGCGCGTGGGTGGCCTGAGCGGCCTGCAGGCGGCACTGACGCAGCTTGGTCGCTGACGCCAGGGGCCGCGATCAGTCGCGGCGCGGCGGGCGCCGGACGCCGTCGGCCGTCCAGAAGCGCTCCATCGAGATGTAGGTGAACGAGGCCGTCCAGCCGATCAGCAGCAGGCCGTTGAGCGCCTCGACGCCTGCCAGCAGGCGCACCGGCCCCAGCGGCGTGACGTCGCCAAAGCCCAGCGAGGTGTAGGTCTCGGCCGAGAAGTACAGGCTGGCCGTCACCAGCGAGCCCGTCGCCCCGGCCAGCTGCCCCGCGCCGGCCCAGGTCACCAGGCCATACAAGGCACCGCCGTACAGCAGGATCTCCACCGCGTGGGCAACGAACGCGGTCGCAATCACCACCAGCAGCTTGGCGCGATCGGGCATGTGCAGGCGCGGCAGGCCGCTGTAGAGCCCGCGCAGCACCTCGTAGTGCAGAAAGCCGGTGAGCGCCACGAGGCAGGCGCAGGTGATGAGCACGGTGGTCATGGGGGTTCTGAGTGGTGGCGCCGGACGCGGTTCCGCAGCCGGGATTGTGTGGCCGCCGGCCCTAACCCGACGTGCTGCCGAATTCGTAGCTGCGGGGGCTTGCCCGCCAAGGCCATGCGTGGTTAACCTGCCGCATGGACACGCCCACCTGGATTCCCGCCGCCCTGGTCGCCTGGCTCCCCACCCTGGGCAGCATGCTGCTCGCCGTGGCGGTGGCCATGGCGATTTTCTTCGTCGGCCAGCGCCTGGTGCGCCGGGCCACCCGCGATTCACCCATCGGCGCCAGCGTGGCGGCGGCCATCCGGGCGCCGGCCGAATGGGGTCTGCCGCTACTGGCCATCAACCTGACCTTGCAAGGCGCCCCCGACGACGCGCTCTGGCACGCCGGCTTGCTGCGCCTGAGCACGCTGCTGGTGATCGGCTGCCTCACCTGGCTGGCCTCCAACGCGGTGTGCGGCGTGGCCAGCGGCGTGATCGACGCCAACCCGACCTCGGTGGCCGACAACCTGCAGGCGCGCCGCATCCAGACCCAGACCCGCGTGCTGGCGCGCACGCTGCAAGGCCTGGTGGTGCTGATCGGCGTGTCGCTGATGCTGATGACCTTTCCGCACGTGCGCCAGCTGGGCACCAGCCTGCTCGCCTCGGCCGGCCTGGTGGGTCTGGTGGCGGGTTTTGCCGCGCGTCCGGTGCTGGGCAATCTGATCGCCGGCCTGCAGATCGGCCTGAGCCAGCCGATCCGCCTCGACGACGTGGTGATCGTCGAGAACGAATGGGGCGTGATCGAAGAGATCACCGGCACCTACGTGGTGGTGCGCATCTGGGACCAGCGCCGCCTGATCGTGCCGCTGCAGTACTGGGTCGAAAAGCCGTTCCAGAACTGGACGCGCAGCACCGCCGAGCTCATCGGCACCGTGTTTCTGTGGGTGGACTACCGCATGCCGCTGGCGCCGCTGCGCGAAGAGCTGCAGCGCATCTGCGCGGCCTCCGAGCACTGGGACAAACGCTTCAGCCTGCTGCAGGTGACCGAGGCCGGCCCGAGCGCCATGCAGCTGCGCTGCCTGGTCACCTCGGCGTCGGCGCCCGCGGGCTGGGACCTGCGCTGCGAGGTGCGTGAGCAGCTGCTGGCCTTCATGCAGCGCGAATACCCGCAGTACCTGCCGCGCCAGCGCGCCGAACTGCTGCCCGGCGCGCAGTCGCCGATCGATCAGGCCTGACCGGCAGCAATCTGGCGCAGCGCCTGCTCGAACACGGCCGCGGGCTGACCGCCCGAGATCAGGTGGCGGTCGTTGACGATCACCGCAGGCACCGAGTGGATGCCGTGCGACAGGTAGAACTGCTCGCGCTCGCGCACGGCCTGCGCGAATTCATCGCTGGTCAGGATGGCTTGGGCGCGGGTTTCATCAAGGCCCACCTCGCGCACGCAGGCCAGCAACACATCGTGGTGGCCCATGGCCTCACTGCGCGTGTGGCAGGCGGCCAGCAACGCCTTCTTGAGCGCCACCTGCTGACCCGGCGCGCCTTCTTCGGCCGCCCAGTGCAACAGCCGGTGCGCATCGAAGGTGTTCCACACGCGGCCGCGCCCGGCGGGGTTGAAGTCGAAACCGACCTCGGCACCCCGCGCGCGGATGGTGTCGCGAATCTGCGCCTGCTGCTCGGGCGTGCTGCCGTACTTCTCGGTCAGGTGCTCGGTCACGTCCTGACCTTCAACGGCCATGCGCGGGTTCAGCTCGAAGGGCTGGAAGGTGATGTCGACGGCTACCTGGCCGTCGAGCCGCTGCAGAGCCTGCTCCAGTCCGCCCAGGCCAATGGCGCACCAGGGGCAGGACACATCCGAGACGAAATCGATCTTGAGGCGTGGGGTATTCATGGGCGCGATTGTCCGACCGCGCCGTGCGAGACAATCCACGCCCCAGCCCAAGACCCTGCTCCGTGCACGCCTTCATGACCGACCGCTACGCCGTCATCGGCCACCCCATCGCCCACAGCCAGTCGCCGCGCATCCACGCCGCCTTTGCCCAGGCCACGGCTCAAGACCTCAGCTACGTCGCCATCGAAGCGCCGCTGGACGGCTTCGCGGCCACGGTGCAGGCCTTTCGGGCCGGGGGCGGGCGGGGTGTCAACGTCACCCTGCCTTTCAAGCTGCAGGCCTGCCAGCTCGCCAACGACCCGAGCGAGGCCGCGCGACTGGCCGGCGCGGCCAACGCGCTGAAGTTCGAGGGCGAACGCATCGTCGCCGACAACTTCGACGGCATCGGCCTGGTCAACGACATCCAGCGCAACCTCGGCCACGCACTGCGTGGGCGTCGCGTGCTGTTGCTCGGCGCGGGCGGCGCCACGCGCGGTGCGCTGCTGCCGATCGCCCAGCAAGGCCCGGCGACGCTGGCCGTGGCCAATCGCACGGCCGACAAGGCGCACGGCCTGCGCACCGACTTTGCGGCCCATGTGACGCTGAACAGTGGCGGGTACGCCGACCTCGCCGGCGAGGCCTTTGACGTCGTGATCAACGCCACCTCGGCCGGCCTCAGCGGCGAGGCCTTGCCACTGCCCGACGGGCTGTTTGCCCCCGGCGCGCTGGCCTACGACATGGTTTATGGCAAGGGCCTGACGCCCTTTCTGCGCCAGGCGCGCGCGGCCGGCGTGAGCGCCCTGGCCGACGGCGTGGGCATGCTGGTGGAGCAAGCCGCCGAGGCCTTTGCGTGGTGGCGCGGCGTGCGACCCGATACCCGCGACGTGATCGCCCGCTTGAGCGTGCCCCTGGTTTAAAGTCGCCGCAGCCCGAGGACCCACCATGCCCGCCATCCTGTTGCTCAACGGCCCCAACCTGAACCTGCTCGGCACGCGCGAGCCGGGCACCTATGGCGCCACCACCCTGGCCGACGTCGAGGCCGCCTGCCGTGCCCAGGCCGAGCGCGCCGGCCACACGCTGGAGGCCCTGCAGAGCAACCACGAAGGCGTGCTGATCGACGCCATCCAGGGCGCCGCACTGCGGCACAAGGCGGGCGAGCTGATCGGCGTGGTCTTCAACCCCGGCGCCTACACGCACACCTCGATCGGCCTGCGCGACGCCATCGCCGGCACCGCGCCGCTGCCCGTGATCGAGGTGCACATCTCCAACGTGCACGCGCGCGAGGCCTTTCGCCACCAGTCGCACATCTCGCCGGTGGCGGCGGGCATCGTGGTGGGCTTCGGCGTGGACGGTTACGCCCTGGCCATCGACGGCCTGCTGCGCAAAGCGTCGCGCTGAGCGCACGCCCAGTCCTGCGCGCGACAGGGCGTTCACACGGCCGTTACTGGCCACCCCACACAATCCGCCGGTGAGAACCCGTCATTTCGCCCAGCTGGTTGCCTTGTCGGCGCTCTGGGGTTCGTCCTTCCTCTTTCTGCGCATCGCCAGCCCGGCGCTCACGCCTTTGCCGCTGGCCGGCATCCGCGTGGCACTGGCCATGGTCACGCTGGTGATCATCATGCGGGCCATGCGCCAGGCCTGGCCGTGGCGCCACTGGCGCGAACTGCTGGTGCTGGGTGCGCTCACGGTCACCGTCCCCTTCTTGCTGTATGCTTGGGCGTCCATCTACCTGCCGGCCGGCTACAGCGCGCTGCTCAACACAACGGCGGTGCTGTTCGGCACCCTGGCGGCAGCCTGGCTCAAGGAAGACACGCTGACCCCCCACAAGCTGGTGGGCTGCGCGCTGGGCTTTGTCGGCGTGGGGCTGATCGTGCAGCTCGGGCCGGTGCAGCTTGACGGCCCCACCATCGTCGCGGTGCTGGCCTGCATCCTGGCCTCGGCGTGTTACGGCTGCTCGACGCCACTGATGAAGCGCGCCACCACCCGCATGGAGCCGCTGGCCATTGCCGCCGGCATCCACGCCGCGGCCATCCTGATCCTGGCGCCCGGTGCGGTCTGGGCCTGGCCCAAAGCCACCTTCACCGCGCCGGCGCTGCTGGCCGTGGGCGTGCTGGGACTGATCACCTCGGGCCTGGCCTACTGGGTGCACCTGCGCATCATTCGCCACGTGTCGCCCGTGGCGGCCATCAGCCCGGCCTTCATGATTCCGATCTTCGGTGTGACCTGGGGCCACCTCTTTCTGGGCGAAGAACTCTCAAGCGGGCTGTTCATCGGCGGCGCGCTGGTGCTGGTGGCCACCGGTCTGGTGACCGGCTTCAACCCATTCAAACGCTGGCTGGCCGCGTCGCCGGCGCCCTGAAGCTCAACGCTTCGAGAGGCTGCGCACCCGCAGCGCGCAACCCAGCGCCAGCAGCGCGCAGGCACTGGCCAGCCAGAACACGCTGGCCAAGCCGAAGCGGCTGGACAAGGCACCACCAACCAAACCACCCACCACGCCAGGCACGCCGTAGCCGAGCACGCTGTACAGCGCCTGGCCGCGCCCGCGCAGGCGCCCGGGGAAGTGCTCGGTGATCCAGGCAATGCACACCGTGTGGTGCGCCGCGAAGGTGATGGCGTGCAGCGCCTGCGCCAGGGCAAGCAATGGCCACACTTGCGCCACGCCAGCCGTCATGGCCATGCGAACGGCCATGAGCGCGGCGGCCAGCACCAGCCAGCCAGCTAGACTGAAGCGCGGCAACCAGCGTCCCTGGGTGACGAACCAGCCGATCTCGATCAGCACCGACACGGCCCACATCAGGCCGATGACCGTCTTGGGGTAACCCAGCGCATCCAGGTGCAGCGACAGGAAGATGTAGACGAACACATGGGCCAGCACATGCATGCCCGCTGCGGCAAAGAACCAGCGCATGCGAGCTTGGCGCAGCACCGGCCAGACGCGCTCGTGGGGTGCGGGCTGACCCGGCGCCTCGCGCCGGTCGGGCAGCCACCAGGTGCTCAGCGCCACGGCGCCCAGGGTGACAGCCGTCCACGCCGGAAAGCTCGCCATGCCGAAGCCGTCGAACCACGCCCCAGCCAGCAACACGGTCACCAGAAATCCCAGCGAGCCCCACACCCTCACACGGCCGTAGCGACGCGCGTCGAAAGCGCCTTCGCGGCTGACGTGCTGGGCCAGCACCGCCTCGCTCATCGGCATCATGCCGCTGGTGTGCGCAAACATCACCAGCAGCACCACAAACAGCGCCACCGCGCCCAGCTCGAGCCACAGCGCGGCCGAAATCGCCAGCGCGGCCGTGGCGCCGTAGCGCAGCAGGCGCACACGCTCGCCGGTGTGGTCGCTCAGCCAGCCCCAGCCGTAAGGCGCGAATACACGGGTGGCCGACTGCACGGACGTCAGGATGCTGATGGTCAGCAGGCCGAACCCCAGGTCCTTGAGCCACAGCGGCAGGTAGGGGTTGAAAAAGCCGATGTGCGCGAAGTAGCTCGCCGACAGGGCGGCAAAAGGCAACAGCTGGCGACGTGGGCTCAACCGGACCTCCGGTAGGGGCTGACCCGGTCAGACCCCTGCGGGCACAGGCGAAGGCCCGCGTCGGTCCGCCCTGTCATGTCGGGCGCGACTTCTCGGCGATGTCGGGCGTGGTGGTCTGCACATCACCACACTGGGCGCGGTGGCGCAAGGCGTGGTCCATCACCACCAGCGCCAGCAGGGCCTCGGCAATCGGCGTGGCACGAATGCCCACGCAGGGGTCGTGGCGCCCCTTGGTGATGACTTCGGTGGGCGCACCGGTGATGTCGATGCTCTCGCGCGGCACCAGGATGGAGCTGGTGGGCTTGATGGCGATCTGCACCTCCAGGTCCTGCCCGGTGCTGATGCCGCCGAGCACGCCGCCGGCCTTGTTGGCGGCAAAGCCCTCGGGCGTGAGGCTGTCGCCGTGCGTGCTGCCAAAGTCGGCCACGCTGGCAAAACCGGCGCCAATCTCCACGCCCTTGACCGCGTTGAGCCCCATCATGGCGTGCGCGATGTCGGCGTCGAGCCGGTCGTACAGCGGCTCGCCCAGGCCCACGGGCACACCGCTGGCCGTGACCCGCAAGCGCGCGCCACAGGAGTCACCGCGCTTGCGCAGCGCGTTCATGTAGTCCTCGAGCGCAGACACATCGGCCACCGGCGCAAAGAAGGGGTTGTGGGGCACGTGGCCCCAGCTTTCGAAGGGAATGGCGACCTCACCGATCTGCACCATGCAGCCACGAAAGGTGGTGCCAAAGCGCTCACGCAACCATTTGCGCGCCACCGCACCGGCGGCCACCGTGGGTGCCGTCAGGCGCGCCGACGAGCGCCCGCCACCGCGCGGGTCGCGTACGCCGTACTTTTGCCAATAGGTGTAGTCCGCGTGCCCTGGGCGAAACGTGCGCGCGATGTCGCCGTAGTCCTTGCTGCGCTGGTCGGTGTTTCGGATCAGCAGCGCGATGGGTGTGCCGGTGGTCTTGCCTTCGTAGACGCCGCTCAGGATCTCGACCGCGTCGGGCTCGTTGCGCTGGGTCACGAACTTGCTGGTGCCCGGGCGGCGCCGGTCGAGCTCGCCCTGGATGTCGGCCTCGCTCAGCGCCATGCCGGGCGGGCAGCCGTCGATGACGCAGCCGATGGCCGGACCGTGGGATTCGCCGAAGTTGGTCACCCGGAACAGGGTGCCGATGGTGTTGCCGCTCATGGGGCGAATTATTCCAGAGGGCCCGTCTGGAACTCCAACCCGCCCACGGGAGACACAAAGCGGCCCATCCATTCCCCGTGCGAGTCCCCATGATCCGATCGACCCACCAAGCCCCCCCTGCCAACAACATCTCTGGCGAAGCGCAAAGTCCGCAGCCGCAATCACCTCGTGGCGCCAATGGCAAGCCGGCTGACCCGACCGTTGGGCTGCCGGCGTACTCGGCGCAGGCGGTGCGCAACACCACGCTGGCCTTCGTGCTGCCGACGCTGGCTTCCGGTGTGCTGCCGCCGCACTTGCGCTCAATGGTGTACGTGCCGGCGGGGGTGACCTATGCCCACTTGCGCACCAGCCCTCAGGCCATCGGATTTCAGCCCAGGCCGTCGCGACCGAACGCACTGGCCGCCACGGCGCTGGGCCTGTCCCCGTTTCTGCCGCTGCTCAGCCTGCAAACGCATTTCGCCCAGAGCGACTTGAAGGTGGGCCGGCTCATTCAACAAGTCTGGGCGGGCCTCGCCGATCGTTTGCCCGCAAGCGTGGCCAGCGCGCTGCGCAACTACCCGATCAACCAGTTGTTGGCACGAGCGTCCGCACAGATGGGCGCTGCGGCCCTGGGCAGCGTCCTTTCACACGCCTATCTGACGCAGGCACAACAGGCCACGCCCGTGCGCAACGCGGCGCCCACCCACAGTGCCCTGCCCAACCCCGATATCAAAGCACTCGCCTGCCTGTCCGGGGCCGCGCTGTTTTCCATCCCGGCATTGGTGGCCAGCCCCCACATGGCAACGCTGGTGCCTGGATGGTCTGGCTTGCCTCCTGTGGCCAGAACAGCCGTTGTCACCACGCTGCTGATTGGCGCTGCAGTTGCCACCAGCGCAGTGGCCATGAGCCAGCCTGCAGATTCAACAACTGACAACCGGGCGCAATGGCCCGACGTTGAGCAACTGCCGACGTCGCCCGATTTGATCGACGCGGCGGTAGCGTCGATTGCCGCTGCGGCAAAGGAAACACCAAATGGCGAATGAACAGACCGTGCCAATGGACGCCCACGCCACCGGAGATGAAGACGCGCTGCGAGCCCGCTATGTCGACGCGCTGCGAAGCGTGGCCCGCCTCAGCGGTGCCGACGCAAGCGACCAGCTCTTCATCGTCGACAACGAGCTGCTGATCATTGATGGTGTGGTAGTGCAGTTGCAACTGGAAACCTGGTCCGCCTTCGTCAAGGTCTGGATCGAAGTGGGTCGTCCGGCACCACACACAGAAGGCGATCTGTACCGCTACCTGCTGATGCAAATCCCGACCATGCCGGCGCCTCACAGCGTCGTACCGGGCGTTCACCCCGACACCCAATGCCTGCTGATCTGCGGTCACACGCCGCTGCCTCGCGACGAAGACGACGACCCGAGCTTTCTGGCATTCCTGCAGGGGTGCGTACTGACCTGCAAGGCCTTGCGCGAAGACGCCCCGGCATTGATGCCGATCGCTTGATCCGCCGGAACGGTTCCTGCTTCTTGCTGCACAGCAGCAATTTCGCCGCTGTGATGCCCCAGAAAGGAGCACGCCATGCTGGACAAGACCGGAACCCTGTTCTCGCACGTCAAACCCGCAGACACGGCCTATGTGGGCGGTGGTCTGCGCGATTTCTTCCTCTACCGCGACCTCGGCATCGCCAAGGCCACCCACGGCAAGGTGATCGCCCACCTGGTCAAAGCCAATCTGCCGCCCGAGGGAGGCACGGGGTGGCACCGCCATGAGGCGGACTTCCAGATCGTGATCATGCTCAAGGGCTGGGCGAAGTTCATGTACGAGGACCAGGTGACCCTGGTGGAAGCCGGCGACTGCGTGCACCAGCGCCCCGGCATTCGGCACTACCTGTTCGACTACTCGCCGGACATGGAGTACCTGGAGATCGTCTCCCCCGCCGACTTCAAGTCGATCGACGTCGACCCGGTGTGCGACATCCCCCCATCGACGCCCTGGAAGTGATCGCCGCCCGGCGCGTTGGGTACGCGGCTCAGAACTCCGCGTCCAGCTCGTCGATCTCGACCGGCTCCTCTTCGGCGGCGGCCACCCACTCCTTCATGGCCGGCATGTCCATGATGGTGTCGCAATACGCCACGCACGCCGGATCGAGCGCGACTTCGTAGGTGATGAAGCGCGTGACCACCGGCGCAAACATGGCGTCGGCCATGCAGGGCTTGCTGCCGAACAGGTAGGGGCCACCATAGGTGGCCAGGCATTCGCTCCAGATCGCCTCGATGCGGTCGATGTCGAGCTGCGCCCGGCTCCAGATCTTGAAGCCCGGGAAATGTGCCTTGATGTTCATCGGCAGCGAGGAACGCAGGGCCGAAAACCCCGAGTGCATCTCGCCACAGATGGCCCGGCAGTGCGCACGCGCGGCGCGGTTGGCGGGCAGCAAACCCGCCCCGGGTTTGATCTCGTTGAGGTACTCGGCAATGGCCAGCACGTCCCAGACGTGCACACCATCGTGCGCCAGCGAGGGCACCCGCATGGACGCCGACAGCAGCAGGATCTCGGCGCGCATGGACGGGTCGTCGGGCGGAATCACCTTTTCGGTGAACTTCAGCCCAGCCAATTTGCACATGAGCCAGCCGCGCAGCGCCCAGGCACCGTAGTTCTTGCTGCTGATGGTGAGTTCGGCGGTGGCCATGGGCGTCTCCGGAAGAGGCTGGCAGGGAATTGCTGGCCCAAAGCGCACAGCAAAGCCTGTGCCACCGGTCGGGGCGCGCCGGGCACCTGTCTGGTGCAAACCCAGTTGGCGCGCTAATTGCCTGCACCGGGATCATTCCTCCACAAGAGGCACACCCATGCTTTATCAGGCCTATCAGACCCAGTCCGACCTGCTCTCACCCTGGCGGCTGGCCGCTCAGACCCTGGCCTCCGTGCTCTGGGTGCCCCGCACCGACCGCACCTGGCTGCGCCAGATTGCCGCCGCCTGCGATGTGTTCGCCCGCCTGCGACTGACCCACAGCCGCCCGCCCTACGGCATTGGCGACGTGCAGATCAACGGTGAGTCCGTGCCCGTCGACGAGGTGGTCAAGCTCAAGCTGCCCTTTGGCAGCCTGTTGCACTTTCGCAAGCAGATGAAGGACCCCGGCCCGCCGGTGCTGTTGGTGGCACCGCTGTCGGGCCACTTCGCCACCTTGCTGCGCGAGACGGCACGCACGCTGCTGCAGGACCACGACGTCTACATCACCGACTGGCACAACGCGCGCGACGTGCACCTGCGCCACGGCGGCTTCGGGCTGGACGACTATGTCGACTACATGGTCCGCTTCACCGCCGCGGTGGGGCCCGGCAGCCACATGGTGGGCGTCTGCCAACCCTGCGTGGCGGCCCTGGCGGCCACTGCCCTCATGGCCGAGGACGACCACCCGGCCACCCCCTTGAGCCTGACACTCATGGCCGGCCCGGTGGATTGCCGCGTCAACCCCACCGAGGTGAACCGCCTGGCGACCAGCCGCCCGATCGACTGGTTCGAGAAGAACCTGATCAGCCATGTGCCGCTGCCGCACGCCGGCCACATGCGCCGCGTCTACCCCGGCTTTGTTCAGCTCACCGCCTTCATGAGCATGAACCCCGAGCGGCACCAGCAGTCATTTCGCAGCATGGCCGAGCACCTGGTTGAAGGGCGGGTCGAGGAGGCGCGCACCATCCAGGACTTCTACGAGGAGTACCTCGCGGTCAACGACCTGCCGGCCGAGTTCTATCTGGAGACCGTGGAAAAGGTGTTCCAGACCTTCGACCTCGCACGTGGCGAGCTCATGGTGCGCGGGCGCAAGGTCGACACCAAGGCGATCCGCCGCACGGCGCTCATGACCGTCGAAGGCGAGCGCGACGACATCTGCGCCGTCGGCCAGACGGTGGCGGCGCAGGACCTGTGCGCCAACGTGCGCCCCTACCGCAAGACCCACCACATCCAGACCGGGGTGGGCCACTACGGTGTTTTCAGCGGCCGCCGCTGGAACCAGCAGATCTACCCGCGGGTGCGGGAACACATCCACGCCTCGGTGGGCTGAAAGCCGAACGCCCCTGGACAGGGGCGTTCGCGTGGGCAATCAGGCGCTCAGCGCGCGGCTTTGAGCTGCGGCGGCGGGTCGGCCGGCGTGTCTTCCTCGGGCCAGTCGCGAATGTAGGCCTTGAGCATCTTGTTTTCGAAGTTCTGGCTGTCGACCACCGCCTTGGCCACGTCGTAGAAGCTGATCACGCCCATGAGCATGCGGTTGTCCATGACCGGCATGTAGCGCGTGTGCTTCTCCAGCATCATGGGCCGCACTTGCTCGAGTTCGGTCTCGGGCGTGCAGGTCATGGGGTGGTCGTCCATCACGGTGCGCACCACCTTGCCCTGCAGCTTGCCGCCGTTTCGGGCCAGGGTGTCGATCAGCTCGCGAAAGGTCAGCATGCCCACCAGTTCGCCATGCTCCATGACGGCGAGCGAGCCGATGTCGTACTGGGCCATGGTCTCGACCGCGCGATCGAGCGATTCGTCGGGTGAAACGGTGTAGAGCGTGCCGCCCTTGACGCGCAGGATGTCGCTGACCTTCATGGTTGTGCTCCTCGGGTTCGTGCTGTCGCCCGCGCTCCCGGCGGGTGAGCCAATATAGCCCACAATTCCCGTTCCCCCACGCTCCGCCGCTGCGCGGGTCGCTGCCCCCAGAGGGGGCTGATCCGCCTTGGGGCGGCCCGGCGGCGCAAGCACAATAGCCCCCACGCTCCGCCGCTGCGCGGGTCGCTGCCCCCAGAGGGGGCTGATCCGCCTTGGGGCGGCCCGGCGGCGGATCGGTTCACGTACAACTTCATTTGGAGACTGGTCCCTATGGCAGGCCACGCCGACCCCGGCTTTGACACGCTCGCGCTGCACGCGGGCGCATCGCCCGACCCCACCACCGGCGCACGCGCCGTGCCCATCCATCTCACCACCTCGTTCGTCTTCGAGTCGAGCGATCACGCCGCGGCGCTGTTCAACCTCGAGCGCGCCGGTCACGTCTACAGCCGCATCAGCAACCCGACCAACGCGGTGTTCGAGCAGCGCATGGCTGCGCTGGAAGGCGGCATCGGCGCCATCGCCACTGCGAGCGGCCAGGCGGCACTGCACCTGGCGGTGGCCACCCTGATGGGGGCGGGCTCGCACATCGTGGCCAGCACGGCGCTGTACGGCGGCAGCCAGAACCTGCTGCACTACACGATGCGCCGCTTCGGCATCGAAACCACCTTTGTGCGCCCCGGCGACATCGACGGCTGGCGCGCCGCGGTGCGGCCCAACACGAAACTGTTCTTCGGCGAGACCGTGGGCAACCCGGGGCTGGACGTGCTGGACATGCCCACCGTGGCGCAGATCGCGCACGAGGCCAAGGTGCCGCTGCTGGTGGACTCGACCCTGACCACGCCCTACCTGGTCAAGCCGCTGGAGCTGGGTGCGGACATCGTCTACCACTCGGCGACCAAATTCCTCAGTGGCCACGGCACGGTCATCGGTGGCGTACTGATCGACGGGGGCAGCTTCGACTGGGATGCGGCGGGCCACTACCCCGAGTTCAGCGAGCCCTACGAAGGCTTTCACAACATGGTGTTCACCGAGGAGTCGACGGTGGGCGCCTTCTTGCTGCGGGCGCGGCGCGAAGGGCTGCGCGACTTCGGCGCCTGCATGAGCCCGCACACCGCGTGGCTCATCCTGCAAGGCATCGAGACGCTCTCGCTGCGCATGGAACGTCACATGAGCAACACCGAAAAGGTGGTGCAGTTCCTGGCCAGCCACCCGCTGGTGGGCCGCGTCGGCCACCCGCTGATCGAATCGCACCCCAGCCACGCGCTGGCCAACAAGCTGCTGCGCTTTGGCGCGCGCGGCGCGGGCTCGGTGTTCAGCTTCGACATCAATGGCAGCCGCGCGCAGGGGCGGGCCTTCATCGAGGCGCTCAAGATCTTCAGCCACCTGGCCAACGTGGGCGACTGCCGCTCACTGGTGATTCACCCGGCCAGCACCACCCACTTCCGCATGAGCGACGAGGCACTGGCCGGCGCCGGCATTGGCCCGGGCACCATCCGCCTGTCCATTGGTCTGGAAGACGCGGACGACCTGATCGACGACTTGAAGCGCGCGCTCAAAGCCGCAGAAAAGGCGGGTGCGTGATGGAACTGCTCGTCAACGGTGCCCGCACCTACTGCTACACCGGCGGCAAGGCTTTTGACGCCGCCAAGCCCACCGTGGTGTTCATCCACGGCGTGCTCAACGACCACAGCGTGTGGATCCTGCAAAGCCGCTACCTCGCGAACCACGGCTTCAACGTGCTGGCGGTTGATCTGCCCGGCCACGCACGCAGCCAGGGCGAGGCGCCGGCCACCGTCGAAGCCGCGGCCGACTTCATCGCCGCGCTGCTCGATGCCGCAGGCGTGCAACGCGCCGCCCTGGTGGGGCACAGCTGGGGATCGTTGATTGCACTGGAAGCCGCGGCGCGACTCAAGGACCGCATCACGCACGCGGTGCTGGTGGGCACGGCCTACCCGATGAAAGTTTCGCCCGCACTGATCGAGGCCTCGCTCAACGAGCCCGAGAAGGCCCTGAAGATGATCAACGTCTTCAGCCGCAGCACGCTGGCCGCCCCGCCCTCGGCCTTCGGCCCCGGGACCTGGATTTACGGCGGCAGCATGGCGCTCGGGCGCCGCGTGCTGCGCAGCAACCCCAAGGTCAATGTGTTCCACCGGGGCTTCGTGGCCTGCGACAGCTACGCGGGGGGCGAAGCCGCCATGAAGTCCTTGACCTGCCCCGTGCTCTTCGTGCTGGGTGCGCTCGATCAGATGACGCAAGCCAAGTCGGCCAGGCCACTCATCGACACCGCGAAGGCCGCCGGCAAGGCCGTGCGCGTGGTCACCCTGCCGGTGGGCCACCACCAGATGACCGAGACCCCGGACGACACGCTGTTCGCCATCCGCGACTTCCTGCAAGCATGAGCATCACCGCCGACCAGATCACGCCCGCCATGAGCGCCGAGCGTGCCCAGGCCATCGCCGCCGCCTTCGACCTGCGCGCCCTCCCGCCGGATTTCTTCAGCAACCCTTACCCGGTGTACCGCGCCCTTCGCGAGCAGGACCCGGTGCGGCGCATGCCCGACGGCTCGGTCTTCCTCACGCGCTGGGCCGACCTGGTGGCGGTGTACCGCGATGCGCAGGCCTTCAGCTCCGACAAGCACGTGGAGTTCGCGCCCAAATACGGTGAGGGAACGCCGCTGTTCGAGCACCACACCACCAGCCTGGTGTTCAACGACCCGCCGCTGCACACCCGCGTGCGCCGATTGATCATGGGCGCGTTGACGCGCCGCGCCATCGCCGACATGGAAGCCGGCCTGATCGAGCTGGTCGACGGCCTGCTCGACGACATCGCCGCGCGCGAAGGCGGTGACCTGATCGAGGACTTCGCCGCCGCCATTCCGGTGGAAATCATCGGCAACCTGTTGGGCGTGCCGCACGCCGAACGGGGCCCGCTGCGCGAATGGTCGCTGGCCATTCTGGGCGCACTGGAGCCCGTGGTCGCACCGGCGCAAGCCACGCGTGGCCACCAGGCCGTGACCGAGATGTGCGACTACCTGCGCACCCTGGTGGCCGCACGGCGCCTTGCGCCCGGCGACCCGGAGCGCGACGTGCTCACCCGACTGATTCAGGGCGAGGCCGACGGCGAACAGCTCAGCGAGGTGGAGCTGCTGCAGAACTGCATCTTCCTGCTCAACGCGGGGCACGAGACCACCACCAACCTCATCGGCAACGCGCTGGTGGCCTTGTGCGAGTTTCCCGACGTTCGCCGGTCCTTGCTGCAGCGCATGGACAACGGTGACGAAGTGGCAGTGCTCGACCGCGCGGTCGACGAGTTCTTGCGCTTCGAATCATCCAATCAGCTGGGCAACCGGCGCGCGGTCAAGGACGTGGTGATTGCCGGCGAGACGCTGCCAGCGGGCACGCTGGTCACCCTGTGCATCGGTGCCGCCAACCGCGACGCCGCTCAGTTTGCCGACGCCGAAACCTTGGACATTGCCCGCGAACCCAACAAGCACCTGGCCTTTGGTTTCGGCATCCACCAGTGCGCCGGCCTCAGCCTGGCGCGGCTCGAAGGCCGCATCGCGATCGGCCGCTTTCTGCGGCGCTTCCCGGCGTTCCGGCTGACCGAAGCGCCCACGCGTGGGGGGCGAGCGCGCTTTCGCGGCTTTCTGGCGGCGCCGTTCGCCGCCCGGTGAGCGGCGCCAAGGCCCCCGAGAGCCCGCGCGGGGGCGGGCCTTTGCGGATGACATCGTCACACGATTGACGGACGCGGCCCGCAATGCTGCAATGCGAGCACCGTCGCAGGCGATTGCCCTCAAGAGCATCCCGCCCGATCAGGCGGCCACACCCAGCACTTGACGACCATTGATCCTCCGGGGAGGAGATCGATCGTGACGCACGCGACCAACAACGTCGACGACGAGGACGGCGATGGTGAGGACGATGCCCACAGCCATGGGTTCTCGTGGTGGCACCTGTTGGTGGCCGCGATCTTCATGGCAAGCCTGCTGCACCTCTCCACGGTGAAGTGGCTGTTGACACCGCTTGAGGTCCCGACGCTTGCGACCTTCAATCTGGCGAGCCACCTTGCGCGCCCGAGCGCCTCTTTGCAAGACCCGGTGTCGGTCGTAGCGGTCCTCATCGATCGGTCCAGGTACGAAACGAAATACGCCGGCACGAGTCCGCTGCCCAGACAGGCGCTGAGCGAAGACTTGGGCTACCTGCTCTCCAGGCCGGGCGTGAAACACATCGTGCTTGACCTGGACGTTTCGCCTTCGGCACGCGCGCACGTTGACAAGGCTTTCGACACGGAGGAGAAGGCGTTGCACGCGCTGCTGAAACGCAACGCCACTTCGTTGACGCTCATCGCCCCGCGGACGGTGACCAACCCCGAGCTGCAATCCAGGCGCGCGGCGTGGTTGATCGAGATGTGTCGGGCCGGTGTTGCCATCGCTGACCCGAGGCTGCACCCCACCTTGGGCATGGTCACCCGGTCGATGGCCTACGACGCATTGACCGTTGGCGTCGGCCTGCGCGCCGGTGCGGGTGCGAGGGGAGATCTGGGCAATCTTTGCCCGTCGATCGGCGGCAGCGAAGAGCTTGCTCGGGCCCTGGTGAACCCCGATAGCGGGTCGACCACACTCGATCAGCTTGGAGAGCAGGTCACGAAACGGTACCGGCCCAACGGCAAATGCGTGTCCTCGCCTTGCCCAGACACGCAAGCGCGCATCCTGCCGTTCCACAAGTCGCTGCACCTGACGCGCGTCGCGCACTGGTGCCCCGACACCTTGCCCACGCAAGTCCCGGCGCCCAGGATTCGCCTCGACTGCGCCAGCCAGGAGGATGTCGGTCAGGAGATCGATTGGCGCAATACATCCGTAGTGTTCGGCAGCGGCTCCGACCCAGCCGATCAGTTCATCACCCCATTGGGGGTGCGCAGCGGTGCCGAAGTGCATGCCATGGCCGCGTCCGCAGCGCCCGTCAACGAGAACTCTTTGGTCAGCTTCCTGATGGATGTGCTGTTTGGCGTGCTCTTCGGTGCGCTGGCACATCACTGCTGGCACGTCTGGTTCGACGCGCGTCGTGACCAGGGCAACCTGATCGGGCTCATTCCTCTGAAGTCACACAACGCCTGGCTGGCACTGGTTGCTCTCACGCTGGGGCTCGCGATGGCCGCCATCGGCGGCGTGGCGATTGCCGCATACGCGCTGCACCAAAGCGACTTGTGGGTTTCGCCAGTGCCCGTACTGGTCGGCATGACGATCGATGGCTTCGTCACGGCGGGCGTGCAGTCGGCGCCGCTGACCCCTGCATCGGCGAAGGAATCCCTGATTCTGAGCCTGCGCCGCCTCGGACAAGGATTGGGGGGCGACCTCTGGAGCTTGCTGCATGTGTTTCTGTATGCCGTTCCCAAGGTGATTTACCTCACCGTGGTCATTGCGGCCGCCCTGCACCTGGCGCACTGACTCGAAAAGAAAGGAGCCGCCGTGCGACACACCCTCGCCCTTTGTGTTCTCGCCATGTCGTCGACGCTGCACGCAGCATCCGATGCAACAGCGCCCTGCGACCCGGCCAGGCAAATCTCGGTCACCCACGAAGGACAGCCGCTGTGGAAGGCCTTGCTTGAGAGCGTTGGCATCAAGGCCCTGCAGCCCGACAAATGTCGATCCATGATCGCTGTGCTCAAGATGGCCACCAGCGCCCGCGTGCATGGTGGCTCCCAGCTCAAGACATCCACCGGCGTTGATGCGGCACAGGCCGCACAGGAAGAATCCCAGCTGCGGGCCGATGCAGCCGTCGCTGCGGAACTGGCATCGATCTCGGCGCTGCCCGACCCGCTGGAACGCACGATGCGGGAGGCGGCACTCTTCCACGGCAAGGGCGCCTACAGTGCGCGCGACCTGCGCCTGGTCAAGGCACGAGAACTGGCAGGGACCCCATGATGAACACAGGGATGCCTTGGGCGCGTGGCGCCGCAGTTGCGCTGCTCGCGTGTGCGGCGCTGGTCGCCGCGGCGCAAACCAAGCCTGGCGAGCGCATTCAAGTCGGTCGAAAGGCGGTGTCGCTGGCCTCCATCGATGGCGACGGCAAATGCACCAAAATGGTGGCGCCATTCGACCTGAGCAGCAACTTCGTGGAGCTCACCCGCGTTGGGTTCACCGAAGGCTTTCGATCCATTTTCAATCTTGGGCAAACCGCAGCCGCGCCTGGCGGGTACAAGGTCTCGGCGGCCGTGCGCACCGCCGCCGCCCGCATGAACTGGCTTCCGATGCCTCTCGAAGTGGCCTACGGCGAGCACTACCTCGGCGTCATTCGGGACAGCGGCAAGCTGATCGAACGCGAGGACGACCCCAAGCTCTACGCAGCGGCGGACACCTTGATGCAGCGTGCAACCGAAGGCATCGGCGAATCGCATCCGTACCAGTTCCAAGTGTTCGTCCGTGCCTCGAACGAAGGCAACGCCATGGCTCTGCCGGGTGGCTTCATCTTTCTGGACAGCAATCTTCTCAAGGATTCGCGCAAGTACAACATGGCGCATCTGGCCTTCGCCCATGAGATCGCCCACGTCTTGCAGCGACACGAAACGCGCGCCCTTCAGGCGCGCATCATCGACACCCTGGCCTTGTCCATGAGCCTGACCGAGTTGATGGAACAACTCACCAACATCAGCCAGGGCCAGACAGAAGTGCTCAAGACGGTCGTTTCGGGCAAGCTGCAATTCGAGCGCCACAAGGTCCACCAGGAACTGCAATCGGATGCCTGCGCCGTGCGAATCACACAGCGCATGTTTGACGACGACGCCCGCTTGTACAGCGCGGTTCGCGACTTTCTGGCCTCGCTACCCCCTGCCATCGGCAAGGATCACGCTGATCTTGCAGTGGTCACCAGTACCAATCTCGCGGATGTGGCGGCCATCGTCGAACGACCCGTGGACCGCCACCCATCGACCGGAGAGCGTGAGGCCTTGTTCAAAGACGTCTTGAGCGAGCTGAAGGCCGGTGGGGTCAAGGCGGCGACCAAGCTGCCTCCGTCCACCCGATGAGCCCGCTCAGCGCAACCGCAACGGCTCGGGCAACGCTTCGGCCACGGTCATGGCGGCCCAGCGGCTTTGGTCCCACAGCCTCGACGTCGCGCTCTGGCGCGACAGCAGCAGCCGCTCCATCAACGGGCCAAGCGCGGTTTGCGTGGGATCGATGAGCAGCACATAGCGCTCGGCGTCTTCGTCAAGACGACCGAGCCAGTCCAACGCCACGAGCGCGGCCACCGGTTCCTCGAGTTGCAGGGCTTCCACGCGCAGCGAGGCCGCCAATGACTCGAGGCTTTGCCCTCTGGGTGATTCGGTTCGTGCGGCATCCAGTTGCGCCATCACCTCCAAGGCCAGCTGAAAGTTCCAGCCCGGCGCGTCGGCACGCCGTGCCACGCCAGTGAGCAGGCTGGGCAGGTAGGCGGTGATGACCGCGCCCAGCAACACGATGACCCAGGCCAGGTAAATCCACACCAGCAGGATCGGCGCGGTCGCGAAGGTGCCGTACAGCACCGAGAACGTGGGAACCTGCTTGAGGTACCAGGCCAATCCTTCCTTGGCCACCTCCAGCGCCACGGCGGCAAACAACCCACCCAGCACCGCATGGCTCCAGCGCACGCGGGTGTTGGGCACATAGCGATAGAGCGCGGCCATGGCGCCGGTCGACAGGGCCAGTTGCAGCGAGTCGATCAGGAAACGCACCGGCGCCGGCAAGGCCGCCATGGCGCGGGCGCCGCCCACGGCATAGGTGGTGGCTGCGACGCTGCCGGCCAGCAACAGGGGCCCCAGCGTCAGCACGGCCCAGTACACCAGCACGCGCTGCGCGATCGGCCGCGGCTGGCGCACCCGCCAGATGTCGTTGAGCTTGCGATCGATGGTCAGGATGAGCGCCAGCGCCGTGACCAGCAGCACCAAAGCGCCCGCACCGCCCATCTGCGTGGCCTTGGCCGCGAACTGGTTGAGGTAGCCCAGCACCGGTCGCGCAATGCTCTCGGGCACCAGGCTTTCAACCAGGCTGCGCTGCAGCAGCCGCTGCAGTCGATCGAAGGTGGGAAAGGCACTGAAGATGGCCAACGCCACGGTGAACAAGGGCACCAGCGAAATGGTGGTGGTGAAGGTCAGGCTGCTGGCAGTAATGCCCAGCCGGTCTTCGCGAAAGCGCTCCCGCAGGGTGATTGCCGTGGTGCGCCAGGGGAAATTGAGCGCGGCTTCCCACACGTCGTGGGCCAGCGCACGCAGCGCGTCAAGGCGGTCGGCAAGGGTCATCCCGGTATCATGCCAGCCTCGTTTTCTGCAGGGTCCGCATGTCGTCCGTTTCCGCCGCCACCGCCTCTCGCGTGGCCTTCACTCGTGCCCTGGCAGTGGCCAGCCTGGTGGGCCTGATCGCCGTCGGTCTGGCCTGGGAACTGTGGCTGGCGCCGCTGCGCGAAGGGGGCTCCTGGTGGGCCATCAAGGTGCTGCCGCTGGCCCTGCCGCTGGCCGGTCTGCTCAAGAACCGCATGTACACCTACCGCTGGGTCAGCCTGCTGGTGTGGCTGTACTTCACCGAGGGCGTGGTGCGTGCCACCAGTGGCGAAAGCGCCATGTCCACGCTGATGGCTGTGCTGCAGACTGTGTTGTGCATCAGCCTGTTTGTGGCCTGCGCCCTGCACGTGCGCATTCGCCTGCGCGCCGCCGGCCCCGACGCGGTTGCCGCCGACGTGGCCGCTGCCAACGAAGCCGCCGAACGCGCCGCGGCGCCCCGTCCATGAAGTCCGATCTGCTGGATGCCCTGCGCACCGCCGTGGGCGCCGCCAACGTGCTCACCCGCGACACCCACGATCTGGCCGCTTATGAACGCGACTGGCGCCAGCGCGCCCATGGCCGGGCGCTGGCGGTGGTGCGCCCAGGCAACACCGCCGAGGCGGCCGCTGTCGTGCGCGCCTGTGCGGCGCACGGCGCCACGCTGGTGCCGCAGGGGGGCAATACCGGGCTGGTGGTCGGATCGGTACCCGATGACAGCGGCACCCAGGTGGTGCTGAGCCTGCAACGCATGAACCAGGTGCGCGCCATCGACCACGCCAACCTGACCATGACGGTGGACGCCGGCTGCGTGCTGCAGGCGGTGCAGCAAGCGGCCGAGGCCGAGGGCCTGCTGTTTCCCCTGAGCCTGGCGGCCGAAGGCAGCTGCACCATCGGCGGCAACCTGGCCACCAACGCGGGCGGCACCCAGGTGCTGCGCTACGGCAACGCGCGCGAGCTGTGCCTGGGCCTGGAGGTGGTGACGCCCGATGGCGACGTCTGGAACGGCCTGAGCGGCCTGCGCAAGGACAACACCGGTTACGACCTGCGAGACCTGTTTGTGGGCAGTGAAGGCACGCTGGGCATCATCACCGCGGCCACGCTCAAGCTCTACCCGCAACCGGCCGCCACCCTCACGGCCTGGGCGTCGGTGCCCTCACTGCAGGCGGCGGTGGCGCTGCTCGGACTGGCGCAGCAGCGCCTGGCCTCCGGGCTCACCGGCTTCGAGGTCATGGGGCAGTTCGCGCTGTCGCTGGTCGATCGCCACATGCCGCAGTTGCGCGTGCCGCTGTGGCAGACGGCGCCGTATTGCGTGCTGCTCGAGAACAGCGACAGCGAAAGCGAAGACCACGCGCGCACACAGTTCGAAGGGCTGCTGGAGGCCGCCATCGAGCAAGGCCTGGTGAGCGACGCCGTGGTCGCCGAATCGATCGCGCAGGCGCATGGCCTGTGGCACATCCGCGAGAACATTCCGCTGGCGCAGGCCCAGGAAGGGCTGAACATCAAGCACGACATCAGCATTCCGGTCTCGCGCATTCCGGCCTTCTGCGATGACACCGACGCCTTGTTGCAGCGCGAGATTCCTGGCGTGCGGCTGGTCAACTTCGGGCACCTGGGCGATGGCAACCTGCACTACAACGTGCAGGCGCCGGCCGGCGCAGATGCCAAAAACTTCCTGATCGAGCAGGAAATGTGGGTCAACCAACTGGTGTTCGACCAGGTCGCCCGCTACGATGGCTCGATCAGCGCCGAGCACGGTGTGGGCAGCCTCAAGGCCGAGCACCTGACCCACTTCAAGGACCCGGTGGCGCTGACGATGATGCGCCGCATCAAACAGGCGCTGGACCCCCACAACCGCTGCAATCCCGGTCGCGTCCTGTTGCCATGAAGCCCACCTCGTTCGCCGTCGTTGCCTGCCTGGCGCTGCCCCTGCTGGGCGCGCCGGTGCGCGCGGCGACACCGGTCGACCCGGCCTTGCGCACCCACTGGCGCGAGCAGGCGATCGCGCTCGAACACGGTGAGGGTGTGCCGCGCGACGTGAGCGCCGCCGTGCAGCTCTATTGCCAGGCCGCCCTTGCGGGCGATGCGGTGTCCGCCTACAACCTCGGCTGGCTCTATGCCAACGGCCGCGGCGTGCCGCGCAACGACGGTTTTGCCGCCCACTGGTTTGCCCGTGCTGCCCTGCAAGGGGACACGCAGGCCCAGGCCATGTTCCAGCGCATGAACACCCCGGCCGACAAACCCGACTGCGTGCGCGAGGCCGACGCCCACGAGGCGCGCACCGCCGCCGAGCAGGCCGAACGACAACGCCTGGCCGATGAATTGCTGGCCCGGCGCACCGCCTACCGCGCACACATCGACACCCCCGAGCAACAGCGCGTGATGAAGATCGTCGACCGCCTGGCACCACGCTTCGGCCTGGAGCCGGGCTTGGTCTACGCCATCATCCGCGCCGAGTCCAATTTCAATGCCCAGGCCGTGTCCGACAAGAACGCGCAGGGCCTGATGCAGCTGATTCCCGAAACGGCGGCGCGGTTCGCGGTGCGCAAGCCCTTCGACCCCGAGCAGAACATCCGCGGCGGCATGGCCTACCTGCGCTGGCTGCTGTCGTACTTCCGTGGGCAGGTGCCTCTGGCGGTGGCCGCCTACAACGCCGGCGAAGGCGCGGTGGACAAATACGGCGGCGTGCCGCCGTTTGCCGAGACGCGCGACTACGTGCAGCGCATCCAGCGCTACTTCGCGCTGCTCGAACACCCGTTCGATCCGACGCTGACCTCGCCATCGCCCCTGCTGCAGCAGACGGTATCGGCCCGGCCCTGACGGCCGGCAGCGGCGCCGAGGCACAATGCCGGCTTGCCTCGACGAGCCGCCATGACGCCCTCCCGCCCCATCCGTTCCCAGTACGAAGACTTCATGCGCCACGTGTTCACCACGGGCGTGCCCAAGACCGACCGCACCGGGACCGGCACCGTGAGCGTGTTCGGCCACCAGATGCGCTTCGATCTGAACGAAGGCTTCCCGCTGGTGACCACCAAGAAGGTGTTCACCAAGGCCATCATCGTGGAGCTGCTGTGGTTCCTGCGCGGCGACAGCAACGTCAAGTGGTTGCAGGAGCGCGGTTGCACCATCTGGGACGAATGGGCCCGCGAAGACGGCGACCTGGGCCCGGTCTACGGCGTGCAATGGCGCAGCTGGCCCACGCCGGACGGCGGTCACATCGACCAGATCGCCGAGGTGGTCAAGCAGCTCAAGACCAACCCCGATTCGCGCCGCATCATCGTCAGTGCCTGGAACGTGGCCGACCTGAACAAGATGGCGCTGATGCCCTGCCACGCGTTCTTCCAGTTCTACGTGGCCCCGTCGGAGACGCCCGGTGGGCGGGGCAAGCTCAGCTGCCAGCTCTACCAGCGCAGCGCCGACATCTTTCTGGGTGTGCCGTTCAACATCGCCAGCTACGCCCTGCTCACGCACATGGTGGCGCAGCAATGCGACCTTGAGGTGGGCGAGTTCATCTGGACCGGTGGCGATTGCCACATCTACAGCAACCACCGCGAGCAGGTGCAGGAGCAGCTCTCGCGCACGCCCTTCGCCTATCCAACGCTGAAGATCAAGCGCCGCCCGGCGTCGATCTTCGACTACGCGCTCGACGACTTCGAGATCGTCGACTACCAGCACCACGCCGTCATCAAAGCCCCGGTCGCGGTCTGAGCGCCCCCATGCTCAGCCGCCGACAGCTTTGGGCCCTGGTGGGTCTGACCCTCATGTGGGGGGTCAACTGGCCGATGATGAAGCTCTCGCTGCAAGAGCTCACACCGCTGTACTTTCGCGCCAGCACCATGTGCCTGGGCGCGCTCTGGTTGTTCGTCTACGTCGCACAGCACGGCGAGCGCATGTGGCCCCGCGGGCGCGAGTGGCTCACGATTGCCTGGCTGGGCCTGCCCAACATTCTGGGCTGGCACACGCTCTCGATCTTCGGCGTGAAGGAGCTGGCGTCGGGGCGTGCGGCCATCATCGGCTTCACCATGCCGATCTTCACCGTGTTGCTGGGCGCTTTGTTCTTTGGCGAGCGCGTCACGCCGCGCGTGCGCCTGGCGGTGGTATCGGCCGGCATCGCCATCGGCCTGCTGCTCTGGCACGAGTTGCAAAGTCTCAGCGGCCGCCCCGCTGGCATTGCCTGGATGCTGGGTGCCGCGGCCTGCTGGGGCCTGGGCACCCTCACCTTCAAGCGCGCGCACTTTCAGCTCACGCCCATGGTGGTCACGGTGTGGATGCTGCTGCTGGGCAGCGGCGTGTTGTGGGTTCTGGCCATCGCCCTGGAGCCAGTGCCCGCGCCGCAGCGTTTCAGCCTGCCGATGTGGCTGGCCCTGGCCTATGGCGTGATCATCAACTACGGTGTGGCGCAGCTGATCTGGTTCGGCTTGGCGCGCCACTTGCCACCGGCCACCAGCGCCATGAGCGTGATGGCGATCCCGTTGGTGGGCACGCTGTCGGCCACCTTCATCGTGGGCGAAATCCCGCACTGGCAGGACTGGCTGGCGATCCTGTTCGTCATGGTTGCCATCGCCAGCGTGCTGTGGCCCACCCGCGCCGCCGCACAATGACGCCATGGCACGACTGAACCTCATCTACGCGCGCGCCGCCAACGGCGTCATCGGCAAGGACAACGCCATTCCCTGGCGCCTGCCGGAGGACATGGCGCACTTCAAGCGCACCACGCTCGGCGCGCCCGTGATCATGGGACGCAAGACCTGGGACTCCCTGCCGCCGCGTTTTCGCCCCCTGCCCGGGCGAAGCAACATCGTGCTCTCGCGCGACGCACAGTGGCAAGCGGCAGGGGCGTCGACCGCGGCGTCCCTCGATCAGGCCATCGCCAGTTGCGGTGACGTGCCCGAGATCTGGGTGATCGGCGGCGCCCAGGTCTACCGACTCGCACTGCCGCACGCCCAGCGGGTGGTGGTGACCGAAATTGCCCAGGCCTTTGACGGTGACGCGCACATGGATGCGCTCGGCCCCGAATGGGCGGAAACCGCGCGCGACAGCCAGACAGGCGCCAACGGCCTGCCATTCGCCTTCGTGACCTACGAACGTCGACCCTGAAGGAGAGGTGACACCGATGAAACTGGCGACCTGGAACGTCAACTCCCTGGCCGTGCGATTGCCGCAGGTGCTCGACTGGCTGGCTGCCAATCCGGTCGACGTGCTGGCCTTGCAGGAGCTCAAGCTCACCGACGACAAGTTCCCGGCACAGGCCTTTGCCGACGCCGGCTACCAGGCGCAATGGCATGGGCAAAAGACCTACAACGGCGTCGCACTGATCACGCGTTCGCCGTCGGCCGATGTGGTCAAGAACATTCCAGGTTTTGAGGACGAACAGGCACGCCTGATCACGGCCACGGTGGACGGCGTGCGGGTGATCGGCGGCTACTTTCCCAACGGGCAGGCGCCAGGCTCCGACAAGTTCGCCTACAAGATGCGCTGGCTCGAGGCGCTGCGGGAATGGGTGCGCAACGAACTCATCGCGCACCCGGCGCTGGTGCTGATGGGCGACTACAACATCACCTTCGACGACCTCGATGTGTGGGATCCGCAAGGCCTGCGCGAGACCATTCACTGCACCACCGAAGAGCGCACCCACTTGCAGTCGCTGATCGGCCTGGGACTGAGCGACGCCGTGCGTTTGTTTCCGCAACCCGAGAAGAACTACTCGTGGTGGGACTACCGCGACCTCGCCTTCCGGCGCAACCGCGGCCTGCGCATCGACCACATTCTGGTGAGCGAGGCCATCAAGGCGCGCGCCAGCGCCTGCGCCGTGGACAAGCTGCCCCGCAAGAACGAACGCCCCAGCGATCACGCGCCGGTGGTGCTGACGCTGGGCTGAGTCGCCCGGCGCCCGCTGGGCGCCAGCGAGCGGCCTCACTCCAGGTTGAGTTCCTGGATCTTGCGGGTGATGGTGTTGCGCCCGATCCCGAGCTTGTGCGCGGCTTCGATGCGCCGCCCGCGCGTGTTGGTCAGCGCCGTCTGGATCAGCTTGGTCTCGAAGCGCCGGGTCAGTACGTCCCACACATCGGTGCGCCCCGTTTCCAGCAAGGCCATGGCCTCGGCCTGAAGACCGGACTCCCACGAGCCGGGCACGCCCTCGAACACCGTGGAAGAGGTAGCCACAGGCGTCAATGAGCTGGCAGGCGTGACCACCGGCACATCGCGCGCAACGTCTGCTGCCGAAGACGCAGACGGAGGTGAAGACAGGGGCGCAGCGGGCGCCAACGACGCCGGTAGCGTGGACTGGACGGATGCCGCCAACTCCGTGCCACCCACGGCGCCAAGCACCTCCGGCGGCAAGTCCTTCGACTCGATCACCTGCGCCGGTGCCATCACGGTGAGCCAGTGGCAGATGTTCTCAAGCTGGCGAACGTTGCCCGGGAAATCGAAGTTGCCCAGCAACTTGAGCGCCGCGTCCGAAATGCGCTTGGGCTCCACACCCAGCTGCTTGGCGCTTTGCTGCAGAAAGAAGCGCGTGAGCATCTGCACGTCCTCGCGGCGCTCGCGCAAGGCCGGCAAGCGCAGGCGGATGACGTTGAGCCGATGGAACAAGTCCTCGCGGAACACGCCTTCCTTGACGCGCTGCTCCAGGTTCTGGTGGGTGGCCGCGATGACCCGCACATTGGCGCGCACCGCGCTGTGGCCGCCAACGCGATAGAAGTGCCCGTCGGACAACACGCGCAGCAAGCGGGTCTGCAGATCGAACGGCATGTCGCCGATCTCGTCGAGGAACAGCGTGCCGCCGTCGGCCTGCTCGAAGCGCCCGCGACGCATGGTCTGCGCACCGGTAAAGGCGCCGCGCTCGTGCCCGAACAGTTCGCTCTCGAGCAAGTCCTTCGGAATGGCCGCGGTGTTGATGGCCACGAAGGGCCCGTTGGCGCGCGGCGAGTGCTTGTGCAAGGCGCGGGCCACGAGCTCCTTGCCCGAACCCGATTCGCCCGTGATCAACACCGTCACCTGGCTCTGGCTGAGCCGGCCGATGGCACGAAACACATCCTGCATGGCCGGGGCCTGGCCCAGCATTTCGGGCGCGGCGCTGAGGCGTTCTTCCGACACTTCTTCGCGCTGGCTTTCATCCACTGCCCGGCGAATCAGCTCAACCGCCTTGTTCAGATCGAAAGGTTTGGGCAGGTACTCGAACGCGCCGCCCTGAAACGCCGAGACGGCGCTGTCCAGGTCGGAGTAGGCGGTCATGATGATGACTGGCAGCGAGGGGTAGCGGACTTTGACCTTCTCGAGCAGGTCCAGCCCCGAGCCACCGGGCATGCGGATGTCGCTGACGAGGATTTGGGGGCCCTCGCTCTCGGGCGTATCCGCCAGGGCCTTGAGCACGTCGGTGGCGCTGGTGAAGCTGCGCGTGGGCAGGTTCTCGCGAAGCAAAGCCTTCTCAAGCACGAAGCGGATCGACTGATCGTCATCCACTATCCAGATCGGCTTCATGTATCGGTGGTCCCTTCAGGTCTCGCAGCGCGGTTGGTATCGATCAAGGCAACGGAATCAGGATCTTGAAATCCGTGTGACCCGGCACGCTCTCCACCTCGATCAGGCCATGGTGCTGCTGCACGAAGGTCTGCGCCAGCGTGAGGCCCAGTCCGGAACCACCATCGCGACCCGACACCAGCGGGAAGAACACCCTGTCCTTGATCGAGTCCGGCACGCCGGGCCCGTTGTCGATGACATGCAATTCCAGTGCCAGCCGATAGCGCTGCTTGCCAAAGGTGAGCTGACGGCCCACGCGCGTTCGCAAGGTGATGCGGGCGTCACCCGCCTCGATGCGCTCGGTCAGCGCCAGCGCAGCGTTGTGCGCGATGTTGAGCACGGCCTGAATGAGTTGTTCGCGATCGCCCCGGAATTCGGGGATCGAGGTGTCGTAGTCGCGCACGACCTTCAACCCACGCGGGAACTCGGCCACGATCAGCGAACGCACCCGCTCACACACCTCGTGGATGTTGACGTCGCCCACCACATGCGGACGACGGTGCGGCGCCAGCAGGCGGTCCACCAGTGACTGCAGGCGGTCGGCCTCGTGCACGATCACCTGCGTGTACTCAATGAGCTCCTTGCTTTGCAGTTCCATCTGCAGCAGCTGCGCCGCGCCGCGAATGCCGCCCAGGGGATTCTTGATCTCGTGGGCCAGGTTGCGGATGAGCTCCTTGTTGGCCTGGGCCTGATCCAGCAGTCGCTCCTCGCGCTCTTGGCGGGTCTGTTGCTCCTGCGGCAGCAGCTCGACCACCACTTCGCCTGTCTTCTCGGTCTGTGCCACCACCACGTGCACCGGCAGCGGCTCATGGTTGAGTCGACGCAGGAAAGCGTCGTAGCGCAAGGCGGCAAACTCGTTGCTGCGCGCGCCTTGCAGGGCGTTGTCGAGCAGCACGGGTTCGGTGAAGCAGTCCTGCAGCCGAACGCCCGCCAGGCTGCGCCTGGAAAGGCTGAGGGCGTCCTCCAGCGCAGCGTTGGCAAACACCACGTGGCCCTCGGCATCGACCACCGCCACCAAGGTGGCCAGCAGATCCAGCGCCTGCAATCGCGCGGCCAGATCGGGGTTGGAACGGGCATCGCTCGCCCGGCCGTTGGTGCGGCGAGCGGCGAGACTGAAAAGAGAGAAGGCGTCGGGCTTTTTCAAGCCGTCAATTGTGCGGCAGAAGTTCGGGAGAGGTGCGGCAGAACCCGCCGCCGCCCGAGGAAGCCCCAGGGGACTTCAGTTCGTGGCACCGCCCATGCGCTGCAACTCCCTGCGGATGCCGGCCACGTCGTTCTCGGCACGCGTCACCGCGTCTTTGAGTTCGGCCACGCGGTCCAGGTAGCGTTGGTAGTTGCGCGACTCGATGCCTTGCTTCTCAGGCTCGCCGTTGGCGTAAGCCTTTTGCGCAGCCGCCAGACGCTCTTCGGCCTTGCGCAGTTCTGCCTCCAGCGTGGCGCGGGCGTCGGCATCACGCTGACGCTGCGCCGCGTTGTCGACCCGTGGCGCACTGGCGGGCGAGCTCGGACGCGCTGCCGGCGACGGCTTGGTGCCCTCGATGATGGTGATATTGCCACCCTGCAGCGGCGTGCAACCACGCTGCTTGGCCACCGCGGCGTTGTTGGTGTACTCGTTGCCGCACCGGTAGATGGGCTCCTGAGCCAAGGCCGGCCATGCAGCAATCAGCACCAGGCTGGACACACCACAACGGACGAAGCGGGACTGGACAGACAACGGGTCACCTCCTGAATGCGAACGCGAGGCAGTATGACCGAAATGCCACGCAAAAGTGCCGAGGGCTCACCCGCATCGACGTGCGCCCAAGAAAAAGGGACGGCCGGAGCCGTCCCTTCTGGTGAGCCGACGCCGCATGCGCGGCGCGCGATCACAGGCTGTAGTACATGTCGTACTCGACCGGGTGAGGCGACATGCGGAAGCGGGTCACTTCGTTCATCTTCAGCTCGATGTAGGCGTCGAGCATGGAGTCGGTGAACACGCCACCCTTGGTCAGGAACGCGCGGTCCTTGTCGAGGTAGTCCAGCGCCTGGTCGAGGCTGGAGCACACGGTCGGGACCAGCTTGTCCTCTTCCGGCGGCAGGTGGTACAGGTCCTTGGTGGCGGCTTCGCCCGGGTGGATCTTGTTTTCCACGCCGTCCAGGCCCGCCATCATCAGGGCCGAGAAGGCCAGGTAGGGGTTGGCCGAAGGATCGGGGAAGCGTGCCTCGATGCGGCGACCCTTGGGGTTGGCCACGTACGGGATGCGGATCGATGCCGAGCGGTTGCGCGAGCTGTAGGCCAGTTTCACCGGAGCTTCGAAGCCGGGCACCAGGCGCTTGTAGCTGTTGGTGCCGGGGTTGGTGATGGCGTTGAGCGCGCGAGCGTGCTTGATCACGCCACCGATGTAGTACAGGGCGAACTCGCTCAGGCCGGCATAGCCGTCGCCCGCGAACAGGTTCTTGCCGTCCTTCCAGATCGACTGGTGCACGTGCATGCCAGAGCCGTTGTCACCGGCGTAGGGCTTGGGCATGAAGGTGGCCGTCTTGCCGTAGGCGTTGGCCACGTTCCAGACCACGTACTTCAGCACCTGCGTCCAGTCGGCGCGCTCGACGAGCGTGCTGAACTTGGTGCCGATTTCGTTCTGGCCTGCGCCCGCCACTTCGTGGTGGAACACTTCGCAGGGGATGCCCAGCGACTCAAGGATCAGCACCATCTCGGCGCGCATGTCCTGCGTGCTGTCGACCGGGGGAACCGGGAAGTAACCACCCTTGACGGTGGGACGGTGACCGCGGTTGCCGCCTTCGAGCTTGGCACCGCTGTTCCAGGGGGCTTCGTACTCTTCGATCTCGTAGAACACGCGGCCAGGCTCGTTGCTGAAGCGCACGCCGTCGAAGATGAAGAACTCGGGTTCCGGTCCGAAGTAAGCAGTGTCGCCCAGGCCGGACGCCTTCAGATAGGCCTCGGCGCGGCGGGCAATGGAGCGCGGATCGCGGTCATAGGCCTTGCCATCACTGGGCTCGACCACGTCGCACTGCAGGAACATCGTGGTCTCTTCGAAGAAGGGGTCGATGTTGGCGGTGTTGGGGTCGGGCATGAGCTGCATGTCCGAGGCTTCAATGCCCTTCCAGCCGGCGATGGACGAACCGTCGAACGCGTGGCCCGAGCTGAACTTGTCCTCGTCGAAGGCCGAGATCGGCACGGTGACGTGCTGCTCTTTGCCGCGGGTGTCGGTGAAGCGGAAGTCGACGAATTTGACTTCGTTCTCCTTCACCATCTGCATCACGTCTGCGACGGTCTTTGCCATCAAATGCTCCTGTGTCTCTGTGGAAAGGTGGATAAAAAAATGGGACGCCCGCCGGCATGCAGGTTCCATGCCACTCGAACGCCGTGGACACGGCGTTCAGACGCGCCGGAGATTATGGCGCGTGAACGACTTGAGCCCGCGCCAGGACTGGACCCAGCCACCATCGCACCTTTTCAGTGCTCGCCCAATCTTGGTGCATCGCGCTCAGCGCACCATTTCGGGGCCAAGTTCGGCGCCATGGCCCCTGAGCCCCGCGAGCAAAGCCTCGAAAGCGGGCCTCACTTCCTCAGGCGGGCCTTTGACGCCCAGTTCAATGTGGCGCCCAAAAGTGGGGTGGTCCACGCTGGGCAGGCTGAACACCTTGACCCCGTGCGTGGCTTCGATCTGAAGCATCAGCGGCGTCAGCGTGGCTTCCATGGCGCCCATGACGATCACAGACCGCTCCTGAAACGCGCTGATTCGGTGCAGATGCGCATACCGATGATCCAGCAGGGCCTCAATCATCGGCCAGGCCATGACCGGAAACCCCGGGACGAAATGCACCTGCGCCCCACCCGGCCCGACGCAGCTGAACCCGGGAATCTTGTTGTAGGGGTTCTGGATGATCTCTGCCCCAACCGGGAAGACACCCATGTTGTAGCGGTGCACGTTGTCCGTTCGTTCAGGCTCGAAGGCCACGCCTTGTTCGGCCGCCACGTCGCGCATGCGTGACTCGATCAGGCGTGCGGCCTCGGGGTGCAGTGCCAGCTCCACGCCAAGAGCGCGCGCCGCGCATTGGCGCGTATGGTCGTCGGGGGTGGCACCGATGCCGCCACTGCAAAACACCACACCCTGCCCCGCAAAGGCGTCGCGCAAGGTGGCCGTGATGCGATCGGGATCGTCTCCTACCACCTGCGCCCAGGCCAGGGAAAGACCGCGCGCAGCCAGCAGCTCGGCCACCTTGGGCAGGTGCTTGTCCTGGCGTTTGCCCGAGAGGATTTCGTCGCCGACGATGATCAGGCCAAACGTGGTGCTCATGGTGTCGTAGGGGGTTCGGGCAGGGAAAGCGCCGCAGGCGGGGTCGCATCGTGTGTGAGTGCGGGCTCCGGATCAAGGACCTCGACGCTGGCCGTTGCGCGCATGCGCTCCAGCGCCGCCAGCGCAAAATGCGCGAACCACAACGACGCAAACGCAAACACCAACGTGTAGATCCAGATGGCGGCCGGCACCAGCAGCGGCGCCAAGGCAATGAACATGGCGCCGGACGCCCACAGCAAGCTGGGCGCCGCACCGAGGTAGCCGCTGAGAACGCCCATCACCAACAAGGTCGCACGGTGCTCGCGCAAGATGTGGCGGCGCTCATCGGCACTGGCGTGCGTGGCCAGTGCGTCAAACGCAAAAACCCGGTAGGTGAGCCACCCCCAGATCAATGGGGGCAGCACCAGTACCAGGGGCGGAATCAGCCACAACGGCATCGACAACACCAAGGCCACAACCGCCAACAAGGTTGAGCCAAGCGACCAGAAAATGCTCACCAGCACCGAGCCACCGTGCAGCTTGGCAAGGGTGGGGAAGCGGCGTTGCCCAACCAGATCCACCATGGCCGGCGTCATGAACGAGGCCACCAGCAGCAGGCACAACACGACGATGGCAGGCGTGGCCAGCACCAGCACGATCATCGGCGCGAACACCGCACGCAAGGACCCCAGCCCCATGCGCTCCAGCCAGCCAAGGAAGGCCTGAATCAGGTCGAAGGCCTCGAACCAGGCGGCCACGGCGGCCACCGACGAGTCCCAGAAGAAATACCCAAGTGCGAAGGACACGGCGACCATCAGCACCAGCGGGAGAAAGGAAAGCGCAATCACCCGGGGGTGAAGGCAGTAGGCAACGGATCGCCAGAAGGCGTCGAACATGGCTCGCATGAGCGAAGAATACCTTCAGCAGGCGACATTGCCTTCTCGCTAGGATGGCGGCCATGAACTCGGTCGACATTCACGGCGTGCAACTGGAAGTGGCCCACATCCCCGGGCCTTCGGATCGGCCCCCAATGGTCTTTCTGCATGAAGGCCTTGGTAGCGTTTCACTGTGGACGCAGCGTGGTGTGTGCTGGCCCGCCCAGCTGTGCGAGGCAACGGGGCGCGCGGGGTGGATGTACTCGCGCCGCGGCTATGGGCAGTCCGATCCGGTGGCGCAGGTTCGTGGGCCGGCGCGCATGGAGGGTTTCTGGCACGTTGGCAGGCACGAACCCGACTACATGCACCGTGAAGCGCTGGACGTGCTCCCGCTGGTGCTGGCGCAACTGGGCATCGAACGGCCGGTGCTGGTCGGCCACTCCGACGGCGCCACCATCGCGTTGCTGCACGCGGCCCGTTTTGATGTGAGCGCGTGCGTGGCCATCGCACCGCACGTCTTCGTCGAGGACATGTCGGTCCAGGCCATCGCTCAGGCGCGTGAGGCCTACATCGCTGACCCGGACTCGCCGACCGGGTTGCGCCAGCGACTCGCGCGCCATCATCGCGACGTCGACAACGCGTTCTGGCAGTGGAACGACGTCTGGCTGAGTGAGGCGTTTCGCACCTACGACATCGTGGATGAGTGCTCGCGCATTCGCGCCCCGCTGCTGGTGGTGCAAGGCGAGCAGGACGAATACGGAAGCCTGCAACAAGTGGAATCTGTGCGACGTGCCGTGCCGCACAGCCTTGCCCACACCCTGCCCGATTGCGGTCACAGCCCCCAGCGTGATCAACCGCACGCGCTGACCACACTGCTTCAGGCATTCGTGAATTCCGTCCCGAATTGAACGAAGCGTTACCTCAGTTTGGGGATAGATTGCCTGCGACTGGAATCCCAGAATCCACTCGCCCCGCCAGTTGGCGCCGCAGCCAACGCGCCACAGTGCACCCCCCGAAACCTGAAGGAAGTCACGGCTCCCCGGGTTAATCCCCCGGCAGTGCAAAGCGTGACGGCGGACATGTATACACTTTGATACAAGTCTGGCAAATCGCCCCTCCATGAACACTTGGAACCAACCCTGGCTGCTTGTAGCCCTCGCCCCCGCCCTGCTGGCGGTGGGTGCGCTGCTGCACCGGTTCTGGGCCGCGCGAAAAGCCCGGGAGAAGCGTCGCATTCCGAAACACTGGCCACTGGCAGCGCGCCCACTGGCCAACAGCGAGGAAGCCAGGGTCTGGCATTGGCTGGCCCGTGCCTTCTACGACCACCACGTGATGATCAAGCTGCCGGTAACCCGTTTCACGCTGCCTCGCCAGCGCGAAGAAGGTGTGGACTGGTACAAGCTGCTGGGCGGCGTCTACTGCACATTTACAGTCTGCAAGTCGGACGGGCGCGTGGTCGGCTGCCTCGACGTCCCCGGAGCGGCGGGCATTCCGCGCAGCACCCGTGCGCTCAAGCACTCGCTGCTCAGCCAGATCGGCCTGCCCTATTGGGTGGTCCGCTCGAACAGCCTGCCCACCGTTGCGGAGATCCGCGCCGAATTTCTGGGCGAGTCGGAGTTCAACCGAGCCATGCGCGAGCGCGAGATGGAAGAGCGCGCCATCATCGCGGCCCAGGCCAACCTGCGCAGTGCCATCAATCGCCAACGCAGCACCCGTTCCAACAGCGACTTTGGCCCCCTGTCGAACTGGCCCAACAGCGTGCCAGCCGATGCGCGCAGCAGCGACTTCCACTCCCAGTGGCAGGACAACAACTCGTTCCTGATGCCTCTGGACAGCCGCAAAGGTGATCTTCTTTGAGCTCAAACCGACGCGATCACCGCGGCGGCTGCCTCAACAATTGAACCTCGTCAGCGCTGAGCCAGCGCCATTGACCAGGTGACAGATCATCAGGCAACACCACTGCGCCAATGGCCGAGCGATGCAATTGCTCCACGCGGTTGCCCACCGCCGCAATCATGCGTTTGACCTGGTGGTATTTCCCCTGGGTCAGTACCAGGCGAAGACTGCAATCGCCAGTGGCATCCGCCTTGGCCGCTTTGACGGGGCGGGGGTCGTCATCCAGAACCACCCCCGCTTCCAGCCGGGCACACGTGTTCGCTGTCAACGGATGCCGCAAGACCACTTCATAGACTTTGGGAACGTGGTGCTTGGGCGAGGTCAGGCGATGAATGAACGCACCATCGTCCGACAACAGCAAAAGGCCGGTCGTGTCCTGGTCCAGGCGCCCCACCGCTTGCACGCCGGCGGCCGCTCCACCTCCGCGCTGGCGCAAGGGACCAGGCAGGAGGGTATAGATGCTGGGATGCGACGAAGCGCGCTGTGAACACTCATAGCCTGCCGGCTTGTTCATCATCAAATAGGCGCGTTCCTGCCACATCCATTGCTGCCCGTCCACGCGAAAGCGCAGGGAATGGGGATCAACGAATTCATCTGGGTCCAGCGAAGGATCGATGGCGTCGCCCACGACCACCAGCCCCTGTTGAATCAGGCCACGACAGATTCGACGGGTTCCAAAACCCTGCGAATACAACACTTCTTCCAAGCGCAACATGCCTGCGATTGTCCATGCACAGCGTGCCACCCTGGCTGATGCTCGCGCTCGGCCACAATCCAGGCTCGACCGAAGCTATTCATGCGCATGAAAGACCGCCTGCGGGCCTGGCTACCTTCTCCCGAGACGATCCGATCCAACCGATGGCTGCGTTGGCTGAGACCCCTGTTGCACCAGCCAAGGCTGTGGCACTTCAGCCGGCGAGGTATCGCCATGGGGCTGGGGATCGGCGTCTTCTTCGGGTTCCTTGTTCCGGTAGCGCAAATTCCGTTTGCCGCCGCTGCGGCTGTGATCGCTCGAGCCAACCTGCCTGTCGCGGTTGGCAGCACGCTGGTAACGAACCCCGTCACCTTCGGCCCGGTCTACTACGGCGCCTACAGGCTGGGTAAAGCCTTGCTAGGTGAAGAGCCCGTCTCACATCAAGACGCCGCCCGGGAGCTCGATCATGTACAGAACCTGCCAACTCAGGGCGGCGCATCGGGTCAGCTGAGGCTGTGGCTGGAGCGCATTGGGGCAGTTGGCAAACCCTTGTTCTTGGGGTTGGCCGTCGTTGCCTGCGTCAGTGGATTGGCCGCCTATGCGCTGGCCAGCGCAGCCTGGGTGGCCCGCACTAGGTGGCAACGCAAGCGCCGCCTGCGCCAACGCGCCTTGCGTGGCAACAGACCCTTGCAGTGAGTGGTGGAGCTGGGGGGAATTGAACCCCCGTCCGCAAGCCTTCTTCGCGCAGTTCTACATGTGTAGCCGTCTGATTTGAATCTCGCCTTCTGGATCGCGCAGCGGCACGCTATCCATCAAGCCAGCAGCCTTGAATCTCACCTCGCGCCAAGCTGCCCGGCACGAGACCAGCCGATGTGAATGCCCTCGCAGCCGGGAGGTCTTGCGACCCCCTTGCCCAGCCCATCGGCGTGCTGTTGCGAGGCTCACCGGTGTTTAAGCGGCGAGTGCGAAACGTTCGTCGTTTGCAGTTAGTTTTTTTCTGCGGTTTTACGAGGTGACAGAACCTCGACATGCCCTGCTGCGTGTCCGAACCCACGTCGAAACCGGTGCAGCCCCAGGAGAGCGAGAGTTTAGGGCAAATTGAACAGTTTCAAGAGCTGCAGCGGGCTGTCAATGGCAGCGTCGGCGTTCCACGACGCGACGTTGGCCTCCGACCCGAGGTAGCCGTATCGCGCTGCCACTGTGCGCATACCCGCTGCCCGACCCGCCTGAATGTCGCGCTCATCGTCTCCGACGTACACACAGTCTCGAGCCTCAACCCCCATACGCCTTGCCGCTTCCAACAAAGGCGCAGGGTGGGGTTTTGCATGGGGTGTTGTGTCACCGCACACGAAGGCCTGCATTCTTTCAAACACGGGCAACGCACGGGCAATGGGAAGTGCGAACCGCTCAGACTTGTTCGTCACCACGCCCATACCTCGACCCGATTCAGCAAGACGTGCCAGCAATTCATCAACACCGCCAAACGGGCGTGTCGCATCGAGCATGCGCACCTCGTAGGCGTCAAAAAACGCCTGGCGCAAGGCCTCATAGCCCTCGGCCTCAGGGGTGATACCAAAGGCCACTCGCAACATGCCACGCGCGCCGGAGCCGGCGTGCGCCCGATACCGAATCAACGGCAAAGGCGCCAGGCCCTGAGAAGCCCGCAAATGCTGAGCCGCAGCCCCAAGGTCGGGCGCGCTGTCCAACAAGGTGCCGTCCAGGTCAAAAAGCACAGCACGTACATCGCGCCACATCCCTTCGGCCATGTCACAAACGCCGGGTTGCGAACAGGTAATTGACGGCGGTGTCACTGCTGAGCCAATAGTGCTGTGTCAGCGGGTTGTATTCCATGCCTCGGGTCTGGATAAGCTCCAAGTCTGCCGCGCGGCAATGGGTTGCGAGTTCGCTGGGGCGGATGAACTTGGCATATTCATGCGTGCCTCGCGGCAGCATCCGGAGCATGTATTCGGCACCAAGAATCGCAAACAGGAACGCCTTCGCGTTGCGATTGATCGTGGAAAAGAACACCCAGCCGCCTGGCTTTACCAATCGACTGCACGCGTTCACGACAGACGCCGGGCGAGGCACGTGCTCCAACATCTCCATACAAGTCACTACATCAAAAGAGCCCGGCAATTCGGCTGCAAGCTCCTCCGCACTCACCTCACGGTAGTTGACATTGGGTGTAGACGCCTCCAGCGCGTGAAGCTGAGCGACTTTTAGTGCCTTGGACGCCAGATCGATACCAGTGACTTGGGCCCCGCGCCTTGCCATGGCGTCCGACAAGATGCCGCCACCGCACCCCACGTCCAGTACGTTCTTGCCAGCGACCGAAGCCAGTCCATCAATCCAATCCAATCTCAGCGGATTGATTCGGTGCAAGGGCTTGAACTCGCTGTCCTGATCCCACCAACGATGGGCAAGGTCCGAAAACTTGGCCAGTTCGGCCGGGTCAGCATTGCTTTGAGCAGACATGAGCGAATTATGCAAAGGGCAACAAAAAACCGCGCCATGGCGCGGTTTTTCTTGATCGCGAGGCGAATCAGTTCTTGCGGGTGCCCACAACTTCGACTTCCACGCGACGGTTCTTGGCGCGACCTTCGCGGGTGGCGTTGTCAGCGACCGGTTGGGTCAGGCCTTTGCCTTCGGTGTAGATACGGTTGCTTTCGATACCTTTGCTCACCAGATACGCCTTCACGGCCTCGGCGCGCTTGACAGACAGTGCCTGGTTGTAAGCAGCGGCACCGGTGGCGTCGGTGTGACCCACGGCGATCACGACTTCCAGGTTGATGCCTTGCACCTTGCCAGCCAGATCGTCCAGCTTGGCGCGGCCTTCGGGCTTGAGAACGGCCTTGTCAAAATCAAAGAATGCGTCGGCTGCGTAGGTGACCTTGGTGGCGGCCGGCGCAGGTGCCGGGCGCGGAGCGGGAGCCGGCGCCGGTGCGGGAGCAGCTGCCGCCGGGGCAGGTGCGGGAGCCGGGGCCGGAGCGGGCATGGCGGCTTTGGGAACAATCGCGCCGTCGCAACCTTGAGCAGCAGTGGCAGGCGTCCAAGTGGCATCGCGCCAGCACAGTTCATTCGTGCCGTTCTTCCACACCAGCTCGCTGGTCCCGTTACGCCAGTTGTCGATGCTCTGAGCACCTGCAGCCGTTGCCATGGCGGCGGTTGCAAACAGCATTGCCACTCGGTTGAGTTTTTTCATGGTTTTCCTCTTGGTAAGCCGCAGACGACCTGCGTGACACAAATAACGGTACGACAGAAAACGTTCGGGAGGCCAATCGACCCAAAACGCTGAAAACATTGTGCCACAAGCATGATGACGGTCGTGGGACCGGTTTGGCGCGGCTGGCTGCCTGCGCCACCAAGGCGACATCCGTTGCCCCATCGCAACAGCCCCCCCACAGGAGAGCACCGCGGCTCGCGAACTAAAATGCCCGGTTGCTTCCAGGCCCTGTCCACCAGCTCAAACACCCATGACGTCATTCGCCAAAGAAACCCTGCCCATCAGCCTGGAAGAAGAGATGCGCAGGAGCTATCTCGACTACGCGATGAGCGTGATCGTGGGGCGAGCGCTGCCAGATGCCAGGGACGGTCTGAAACCTGTGCATCGGCGTGTGCTCTACGCCATGCACGAACTCAACAACGACTGGAATCGACCTTACAAAAAGTCGGCCCGTATCGTTGGTGACGTTATTGGTAAATACCACCCCCACGGCGACTCTGCGGTCTACGACACGATCGTGCGGATGGCGCAGGATTTCTCGCTTCGCCACATGCTGGTGGACGGTCAGGGCAACTTTGGCTCGGTCGACGGCGACAACGCGGCGGCCATGCGCTACACGGAAATTCGCCTGTCGAAGATTGCCCATGAGATGCTGGCCGACATCGACAAGGAGACGGTCGATTTCGGTCCGAACTACGACGGCAGCGAGAAGGAGCCGCTGGTCTTGCCAACCCGCCTGCCCAACCTGCTGGTCAACGGCAGCGCCGGCATTGCCGTTGGCATGGCGACCAATATCCCGCCGCACAACCTCAATGAGGTCGTCGACGCCTGCCTGCATCTACTCAAAAACACGGATGCGTCCATCGATGAACTGATGGAAATCATTCCGGCGCCGGATTTCCCGACCGCAGGGATCATCTATGGCATTCAAGGTGTCAAGGACGGCTACCGCACCGGTCGCGGTCGCGTGGTGATGCGGGCCAAGTGCCATTTCGAGGACATCGACAAGGGCCAGCGCCAAGCGATCATCGTTGACGAGCTGCCCTACCAGGTCAACAAAAAGACGCTTCAGGAGCGAATGGCCGAGCTGGTGCACGAGAAGAAGCTGGAAGGCATCTCGCACATCCAGGATGAGTCGGACAAGTCCGGCATGCGCCTGGTGATCGAGCTCAAGCGCGGCGAAGTGCCCGAGGTGGTGCTCAACAACCTGTACAAGCAAACACAGCTACAGGACACCTTTGGCATCAACATGGTGGCGCTGGTGGACGGCCAGCCCCGCCTGTGCAACCTCAAGGACCTCATTACCGTCTTTCTGGAGCACCGCCGAGAGGTGGTGACGCGGCGCACCATCTTCAACCTGCGCAAGGCACGTGAGCGGGGTCACGTGCTCGAAGGTCTGGCCGTGGCGCTGGCCAACATCGACGAATTCATCCGGATCATTCGCGAGTCCCCCACCCCACCGGTGGCCAAGGCGGAGCTCATGAACCGAAGCTGGGACAGCCAGTTGGTTCGCGAAATGCTGACACGCGCCAAAGCCGACGGCGGCACGGTGAACGCCGACGACTATCGCCCCGACGGCCTCGACAAGCTGTACGGCATGCAAGGCGATGGCCTCTACCGCCTCTCCGATACGCAGGCCCAGGAAATTCTGCAGATGCGCCTGCAGCGCCTGACCGGCCTCGAGCAGGACAAGATTGTTGCCGAGTACAAGGAGGTGATGGCAGAGATCGACGATCTGCTCGACATCCTCGCCAAGCCCGAGCGTGTGTCCACCATCATCAGCGAGGAGCTGATCGCCGTTCGCCAGGAATTCGGGCAGACCAAGCTGGGCGCGCGGCGCAGTGAGATCGAGCACAACGCGCAAGACCTCGCCACCGAAGACCTGATCACCCCGACCGACATGGTGGTCACGCTCAGCCACTCGGGCTACATCAAGAGTCAGCCGCTGAGTGAATACCGTTCACAACGCCGCGGCGGTCGAGGCAAGCAAGCCACCGCCACCAAGGAAGACGACTGGATCGACCAGTTGTTCATTGCGAACACCCACGACTGGATTCTCTGTTTCAGCAACCGTGGCCGCCTCTATTGGCTCAAGGTCTGGGAGGTTCCATCGGGCTCACGCGGTTCGCGAGGCAAACCCATCGTGAACATGTTCCCCTTGGCTGAGGGCGAAAAGATCAACGTGGTACTCCCGCTGACGGGCGAATTCCGGAGCTTCCCGGCAGATCACTACGTGTTCATGTCCACGGCCGGCGGCACGGTCAAGAAGACGGCACTTGATGAGTTCAGCAACCCGCGCAAGGCCGGCATCATCGCGGTGGACCTGGACGAAGGCGACTACCTGATCGGGGCAGCGCTTACCGACGGACAACACGACGTCATGCTGTTCTCCGACGGCGGCAAGGCGGTGCGTTTTGATGAAAACGACGTGCGTCCCATGGGCCGAAATGCACGCGGCGTGCGCGGCATGATGCTCGAAGATGGCCAACGCGTGATCGCCATGCTGGTCGCTGAAGACGAGTCTCAAAGCGTGCTGACCGCCACCGTCAATGGCTACGGCAAGCGCACGCCCATTGGTGAGTACACCCGCCACGGCCGCGGCACCAAGGGCATGATCGCCATTCAACAAAGCGAGCGCAACGGCAAGGTGGTGGCGGCCACCCTGGTACATGCCGACGATCAGATCATGTTGATCACCGACAAGGGTGTGCTGGTGCGCACCCGCGTCGGGGAGATTCGCGAAATGGGACGCGCCACACAGGGCGTCACGCTGATCGCACTGGACGACGGCGACGAACTCTCTGGTCTCCAACGCATTGTTGAGAACGACGCCAATGCGCCCGAGGGAAGCGAGCCGGAGGGCGACGAACCGGCGGCAACGACGTGATGGCGCGACCCTTCAACTTTTCGGCCGGTCCGGCCGCCATGCCGGCTGAGGTCTTGCAAACCGCAGCGACCGAGATGCTCGACTGGCACGGCACGGGCATGAGCGTGATGGAGATGAGCCATCGCGGCAAGGCATTCGGCGAAATTCTGGCCGCAGCCGAGGCCGATCTGCGAGAGCTCCTGGCGGTGCCGGCGCACTTCAAGGTGCTGTTCATGCAAGGTGGTGGCCTGGCCGAGAACGCCATCGTCCCGCTGAACCTCTCAAAGGGTGGTGCCATCGACTTCGTGGTCACGGGCAGCTGGAGCCAGAAGTCGCTCAAGGAGGCGGCCCGCTACGCCACGGCGCGTGTGGCGGCCTCCAACGCAGACACCCAACACACCACGCTTCCTCCGCCCACGAGCTGGCAACTGAGTGCCGACGCGCAGTACGTGCACCTGTGCAGCAACGAGACCATTCATGGCGTCGAGTGCCATGAGTTGCCCGACCTCAAGTCGCTGGGCAGCGACGCACCGTTGGTGATCGACTTCTCTTCGCACGTGGCCTCGCGCCCGGTGGACTGGTCGCGTGTCGGCCTGGCTTTCGGCGGTGCGCAAAAGAATCTTGGGCCAGCCGGGCTGACGCTGGTTGTCGTTCGCGAAGACCTCATTGGACATGCCCTGCCCGTTTGCCCGTCGGCCTTCGACTACGAGACCGTCGCCGACAACCAGTCGATGTTCAACACGCCGCCCACCTACGCGATCTACATGGCTGGCCTCACCTTTCAGTGGCTCAAGCGCCAGGGTGGCGTGGCGGCCATGGAGCAGCGCAATATCGCCAAGGCCAAGCTGCTGTACGGCTTCATCGACGGCTCTGACTTTTATGAAAACCGCGTGGCCATCGATTGCCGCTCACGCATGAACGTTCCGTTCTTTCTCAAGGACGAGCGGCGCAATGAGGCCTTTCTGGCCGGCGCACATGCGCGCGGCCTGCTGCAGCTCAAGGGGCACAAATCGGTGGGTGGCATGCGCGCCAGCATCTACAACGCCATGCCCATCGAGGGCGTGCAAGCCCTGGTCGACTTCATGCGCGACTTCGAGAAAGAGATGGCCTGACCCATGGCCGCACAGCCACAACAATCCGATGCCCTGGGCGAATTGCGCGTGCAGATCGACTCGCTCGATCGCCAGTTGCTCAGCTTGCTGAACCAGCGCGCCCGCGTGGCCGAGCAGGTTGGCGAGCTCAAACGCCAAGAAGGCACGCCATTTTTCCGCCCGGATCGCGTGGCCCAGGTCATCGACAAGATCCAGCACGCCAATGAAGGCCCATTGCTCAATCAGCATGTGGCGTCCATCTGGCGCGAAATCATGTCTGCTTGCCTGGCGCTGGAGACGCCCCAGCGGGTGGCCGTGCTCGGACCGCAAGGCACGTTCTGCGAACAGGCCGCCATCGAGTTCTTCGGCAGCGCGGCCAACCTTGTGTATTGCGCCAGCTTTGACGAGGTGTTCCACGCCACTGCGGCCGGCACGGCGCAGTTCGGCGTGGTCGGTGTCGAGAACTCGACCGAAGGCGTGGTCGCGCGCTCGCTTGACTTGTTCCTGCGCTCGCCGGTGCACGTGGTTGGCGAAGTCAGTCTGCTGGTGCGGCACAACCTGCTGCGCCGCCAGGTCGGCCTCGACGGGATAGAGGTGGTCATGGCCCACCCCCAGGCCCTCGCACAGTGCCAGGGCTGGCTGTCGCAGCATTTGCCACACGCCGAGCGCCGCGCGGTGGGCAGCAACGCCGAAGGTGCACGCTTGGCCGCAGAGGATCCGCGATTTGCGGCCCTGGCCAGTGAACGCGCAGCGGCCCAGTTCGGGCTGCACATCGTGGCCCACGCCGTACAGGACGAGGCCTACAACCGCACGCGCTTTGCCATCATCTGCCTGCCCCAGACGCTGGCCACACCGCCGGCCAGCGGGCGCGATTGCACCAGCCTGGTGGTGTCAGTGCCCAACCGCCCAGGGGCGGTACACGACTTGCTGGTACCGCTCAAGCGCCATGGTGTGTCAATGACCCGCTTCGAAAGTCGCCCGGCAAAGTCAGGGCAGTGGGAGTACTACTTCTACATCGACCTCGCCGGCCACCCGTCACAAGCGAACGTGGCCGCCGCCCTTGAAGAACTCCAAAGCCTTTGCGCCTTCTACAAGGTGCTGGGTGCCTACCCGGTAACCGAATGATGTTTGAACAGTTGGGACTGATCGGCTGCGGCCTCATGGGCGGCTCGTTTGCGCTGGCGCTCAAGCGCGCTGGCCTGGTCAAGCGCGTGGTTGGCTACAGCAAGTCACCTTCCACCACGGAGCGCGCGCGGCAGATGGGGGTCATTGATGTCGAGGCCCCGAGTGCCTTGCTGGCGGTGTCCGGCGCCGACCTGGTGCTGCTGGCCGTGCCGGTAGCGGCCACCGAAGCCACCTTCAAGGCCATTCGCCACCTCGTGCGCAACGACGTGCTGATCATGGACGTCGGGTCCACCAAGCGTGAGGTCATTGACGCCGCTCGCCGCGTGCTGCGCGAACAGGTCGGCGTCTTCGTACCGGCGCACCCCATTGCAGGCAAGGAACTCGCCGGCGTGGACAACGCCGACGTGGATCTCTACACCGGTCGCCAGGTCATCCTGACCCCCATCGAACGCACCTCGCCTGGCCACGTGGACAAGGCCGAGAAGGTCTGGCGTGCGCTGGGCTGCCAGGTCAAGCGCATGACGCCCGAAGGTCACGACGCCGCCTATGCGGCGATCAGCCATCTGCCACACCTCATGGCCTTTGCATTGATGACCGCCATTCAGAACCAGCCGGAAGGGGCTGACTACCTTTCCCTGGCGGGTCCGGGCTTTCGCGATTTCACCCGCATCGCAGCCAGCGACGCGGCGATCTGGCGCGACATCCTGCTGTCCAACCGCGAAGAGCTCATCGCTCAGTCGCGCCACTTTCTGCGCGCCATGCAGCAGTTCGAGGCCACGATCAAGAACGGCGACGCGGACGCACTTGAAGCGCTTATCGACAAGGCGAGCGAGGCGCGGGCGAACTGGCGCATGACGGCCATCAAGCCGCAAGGCTGAGCGGGTCGGGTCGCCACGCATGTTCTCAATACCCAGCCTGGACCTACCCCACCTTGCCACTGCCGGTGGGCGGGTGCGACTCCCCGGCTCGAAGAGCATCTCCAACCGGGTGCTCCTGCTGGCCGCGTTGAGCGACGGCCCCACCCAGGTCGATGACCTGCTCGACTCCGACGACACCCGCGTGATGCTGGACGCCCTGCGCGCACTGGGCTGCGGCGTGGAGTCCACCGGCGAGTCCTCGGTGCGCGTGCGCGGCCTCGGCGGCCGGCTCCCCGTTCGCGATGCCCGTCTGTTCCTGGGCAACGCCGGCACGGCCATGCGTCCGCTGACGGCCGCTCTTGCGCTGATGGCCACCGCCGAAGGTGCCCGCTTCGAGCTCAGCGGGATCGCGCGCATGCACGAACGCCCCATTGGCGATCTGGTGGATGCACTGCGCCAACTGGGCTGCCCAGTGAAATGCCTGGGCAACGAAGGCTACCCGCCGCTGCAACTGGGTGACGGTGCAGCGCATTCACTGCAGCTTGACGCGCCCATCCAGGTGCGGGGCGATGTGTCCAGCCAGTTCCTCACCGCCTTGCTGATGGCGCTGCCCCTGGCCGCGCACTCGCAGGACGTGGTGATCGAAGTGGTCACCGAACTCATCTCCAAGCCCTACATCGAAATCACCCTCAACCTGCTGCAACGCTTTGGCGTGCAGGTGCAGCGCAAGGGCTGGCAACGATTCGTCATTCCCCGAGGCAGTCGCTACACCTCACCCGGGCACATCGCCGTGGAGGCCGATGCGTCGTCGGCCAGTTACTTCATTGCACTCGGTGCCATCGCGGCCCCGACGCCGGGCACCGACGGCGTCGTCATTGAAGGCGTGGGCTTGTCGTCCATTCAGGGCGACATCCGATTTGTGGACGCGGCGCGCCTCATGGGCGCCAATGTTCAGGGCGAGGCCAACAGTCTGCGGGTTCGGCGCGGCGCGTGGCCGCTCAAGGCCATCGACCTCGACTGCAACCACATTCCGGACGCGGCCATGACGCTGGCCGTCATGGCCTTGTTTGCAGACGGCCCCTCCACGCTACGCAACATCGCCAGCTGGCGGGTCAAGGAAACCGACCGCATTGCGGCCATGGTCACCGAATGCCGCGAACTGGGTGCCACCGTCGAAGCCGGCGACGACTTCATCCGCATCACACCGCCGACGGTCTGGCGCAAGGCCAACATCCACACATACGACGACCACCGCGTGGCCATGTGCTTCTCGCTGGCCGCTTTCAACCCGGCTGGCCTGCCGGTGCGCATCGACGACCCGAAGTGCGTCGGCAAGACCTTTCCCGACTACTTCGAAGCCCTGTTCAGCGTCTGCCGCACCCGTGCCGAATCGATCCCGGTCATCTGCATCGACGGGCCGACGGCGTCCGGCAAGGGCACGCTGGCGGCCGAACTGGCCTCGCAGCTGGGCTATCACCTGCTCGACTCCGGCGCGCTGTACCGACTGGTCGGGCTGGCCGCCGAGCGCGAAGGCCTGTCCACCACCGAAGCCGACCTGCGCGAACCCGAGCACGCCGATCGCATGGGCAAGCTGGCCTCCTCGCTCGACGTTCGCTTCACCCCAGGCAAGACCTGGCTGGACGGCGAAGACGTCACCGAAGTGCTGCGCACCGAGTCCGCAGGCATGGCCGCCTCGCGCGTCTCCGCCGTGCCCCAGGTGCGTGCGGCGCTGCTCGATCTACAGCTCGGGTTTCGGCACCTGCCTGGCCTGGTGGCCGACGGCCGCGACATGGGCACCGTCATCTTCCCCGGGGCCCCGCTCAAGGTCTACCTCACCGCCAGCGCCGAACAGCGCGCCTCGCGTCGCCATAAGCAATTGATTTCAAAGGGAATACCCGCTATACTCGCCGACCTTCTGGATGACCTGAAGGCGCGCGACGCCCGCGACATGAATCGCAAGCACGCGCCCCTCAAGCCAGCCGAAGACGCGGTGCTGCTGGACAACTCCGAGCTGACCATCGAGCAATCGGTGCGGCAGGTGTTGACCTGGTGGCACAGCAAGCAAGCTTTCCCAGCACGCTGAGAAGGCCGATCCAGGCCCCGACGGCCCCGCCGGATGTTCCCCGTCCGCAGGTCTTAGGGTTCTTTCACTCAACCCGCCGTGTTTCGCACGGCACAAGCAACGCCGCCCACCCGTCGAACCCGCGCTGCCCATTGGGGCGTACCGCGCCGACGTCAGGCGGTTCTCAGGAAACCCAATGTCTGAATCTTTTGCCGCCCTCTTCGAAGAGTCCCTCAAGCGCGCTGAAATGCGTGCTGGCGAGGTCATCACCGCCGAGGTCGTTCGCATCGAACACAACCACGTGGTGGTCAACGCCGGTCTGAAGTCGGAAGCCTATGTGCCGCTGGCCGAATTCAAGAACGACCAGGGCGAACTCGAAGTGCAGGTCGGTGACTTCGTCTCCGTGGCCATCGACTCCGTCGAAAACGGCTTCGGCGACACCCTGCTCTCGCGCGACAAGGCCAAGCGCCTGGCCTCGTGGATGGCCCTCGAGAAAGCCCTGGAATCGGGCGAATTCGTGACCGGCACCACCACCAGCAAGGTCAAAGGCGGCCTCAAGGTCATGGTCAACGGCATCAGCGCGTTCCTGCCGGGCTCGCTGGTGGACAGCCGTCCCACCAAGGACCTCACCCCCTACGAGAACAAGACCCTGGAATTCAAGGTCATCAAGCTCGACCGCAAGCGCAACAACGTGGTGCTGAGCCGCCGCGCCGTGGTGGAAGCCTCCATGGGCGAAGAGCGCGCCAAGCTGATGGAAACGCTGAAAGAAGGCGCCATCGTCAACGGCGTGGTCAAGAACATCACCGAATACGGTGCGTTCGTCGACCTCGGCGGCATTGACGGTCTGCTGCACATCACCGACATGGCATGGCGCCGCGTGCGCCACCCGAGCGAAGTGGTGCAGGCCGGCCAGGAAATCACCGCCAAGATCCTCAAGTTCGACACCGAGAAGCAACGCGTGTCGCTGGGTCTGAAGCAGATGGGCGACGATCCGTGGCTGGGCGTGAGCCGCCGCTACCCGCAAGGCACCCGCATGTTCGGCAAGGTCACCAACATCGCCGACTACGGCGCGTTCGTGGAACTCGAGCCCGGCATCGAAGGCCTGGTGCACGTCTCCGAAATGGACTGGACCAACAAGAACGTGGCCCCGTCCAAGCTGGTGTCGCTGGGCGACGAAGTCGAAGTCATGGTGCTCGACATCGACGAAGACAAGCGCCGTATCTCGCTGGGCATGAAGCAGTGCAAGGCCAACCCCTGGCACGAGTTCGCTGAAGCTACCAAGCGTGGCGACCGCGTCAAGGGCCCGATCAAGTCGATCACCGACTTCGGCGTCTTCGTGGGTCTGGCCGCCGGCATCGACGGTCTGGTGCACCTGTCCGACCTGTCCTGGAACGAGCCCGGCGAACAAGCCGTGCGCAACTACAAGAAGGGCCAGGAAGTCGACGCCGTCGTGCTGGCCATCGACGTGGAGCGCGAGCGCATCAGCCTGGGCATCAAGCAGCTCGATGGCGACCCGTTCACCACCTTCGTGTCGGTCAACGACAAGGGCTCCATCGTGACCGGCAAGGTCAAGACCGTGGACGCCAAGGGCGCCGAGATCGACCTGGGTGAAGACGTGATCGGCTACCTGCGCGCCTCCGAAATCAGCCGCGACCGCGTCGAAGACGCGCGCAACGTGCTGAAAGAAGGCGACGAGGTCAACGCCGTGGTTGTCAACGTGGACCGCAAGACCCGCAACATCCAGCTCTCGATCAAGGCCAAGGACGCTGCCGACCAGCAGGAAGCCATGGCCAGCCTGAGCCAGAACGCGGGCAATGCCGGCACCACCAGCCTGGGCGCCCTGCTGCGCGCCAAGCTCGACAACAACAACGGACGCTGATAGACGTTGAGCGTTCGGCGTGGGGCGTTGAGCGTGGGGGATACCTGCGCGCCCGCTCCTCGCTGAACGCCAAACGCACAACGCACAACCTTTCATGACCCGAAGCGATCTCGTCGAAGCCCTGGCCGCACGGTTTGGCCAGCTCACCCACCGCGACGCGGAGTTTGCCGTCAAGGCCATCCTCGACGCGATGGGCGATGCCCTGGTCAAAGGGCACCGGATTGAAATCCGGGGCTTCGGCAGCTTCTCGGTGAACCGCCGCTCTCCCCGCATCGGGCGCAACCCGCGTTCGGGCGAGAGCGTCATGATTCCCGAGAAACGCGTGCCGCACTTCAAGCCCGGCAAAGCGCTGCGCGAGCAGGTGGACGAACGCACCAAGGCCATGCAACAGCAGCAGGCATCCGACCTGCCAGGCTGAACACCCTGACTACAATGCATGCCCACCACAGAGGGGATGCAGTGAAGTACCTGATGTGGCTGCTCAACGCAGCCATTTTTTTTGTCCTCTTCGCATTCGCGCTGAACAACCACGACAGCGTGACCTTGCACTTCTTCTTCGGCCACAGCTGGCAGGCCCCGCTGGTGCTTGTGCTGCTGTTGGTGCTCCTGATCGGTGTCGGCCTGGGTGTGCTGGTAATGCTGCCCCTGTGGCTGCGCGCGCGCCGGCCCCGCTCACGCTCGGGCGCAGGCACCACCACCTTCGGGCCTGAATCGACCGTCATGCCCCACGAACCCATCGATCGCCGGCATGGACTTTGATCTCACCTGGTTGCTATGGGGCCTGCCGGTGGCCTTTGCGCTCGGCTGGGTGGCCTCTCGCCTGGACCTGCGCCAATGGCGCATGGAAAGCAGGCAGGCGCCCAAGGCCTACTTCCGCGGTCTCAACCACCTGCTCAACGAGCAGCAGGACCAGGCCATCGACGCCTTCATCGAGGCCGTCCAGGGCGACCCCGACACCACCGAACTGCACTTCGCCCTGGGCAATCTGTTTCGCCGCCGAGGCGACTACGACCGTGCCGTGCGCGTGCACGAACACCTGCTCTCGCGCGCAGACCTGGTGCGCAAGGACCGCGATCGCGCCCAGCACGCATTGGCGCTCGACTTCCTCAAGGCCGGTCTGCTCGACCGCGCCGAGTCGGCCCTGCAAAAGCTCGAAGGCACCGCCTTCGAGAGCGAAGCCCGGCTGGCGCTGCTGGCCATCTACGAGCGTTCGCGCGACTGGGCCCTGGCCCGCACCATTGCCGAGAAGCTCGACGCGGTGGAGCAAGGCAGCTTTGCCACGCGCATTGCCCACTACCTGTGCGAGCTGGCCGACAACGCCCAACGCGAAGGCGATCCCGCCCGCGCCCGCGCCTTGCTCGACGACGCGGTGCAGCGCGTGCCCTCATTGGCGCGCGGCTGGATGGCCCGCTCGGCCTTGCGTGCGCAACAAGGCGATACCGCCGGCGCGCTCGACGACCTGTTCTCGCTGACCCGCCTCGCCCCACAGGCTGCGCCACTGGCGGCACGCGCCATGGCCGAGCTGGCACAGCAGACCGAACGGATTCCCCAGGTGCGCGCCGCACTGGAGGCGTTGCAGGCGCGCGCCCCCTCGATCGATGTCACCGACGCGCTGGCGCGCCTGAGCCCGGCGGGCGACGAATCCCGCCGCGTGCTGCTGCACCACCTGGAGGCCGAGCCCTCCCTGGTGATCGCCAGCCAGTGGCTCGCCGGCGAGGCACTCTCTGACCCCGCCGCGGCAGAGCCCGTGCGCCGGGCACTCGATCAGGCCAGCGGGCCACTGCAGCGTTACCGCTGCGCGGCCTGCGGCTTCGAAGCCCGCCAGCACTTCTGGCAGTGCCCGGGCTGCCAGGCCTGGGACAGCTACCCCGCGCGCCGCGTCGAAGAACTCTGATCGTCAGGCGCCGAAGCCACCGCCGCCCGGCGTGTGGATTTCGAACACATCGCCCACAGCCATCTCGGCCTGACCGATGTGCGCCAGGTCTTCGATGCGCCCATCGGCGCGCACCACGCGGTTGATGCCAGGCGCACCCGGCGCGCCACCCGCCATGCCGAAGGCCGGATGCACACGCCCGTTGGACAGGATGCTCGCCGTCATGGGCTCCAGGAAGCGCACGCGGCGCACGCCGCCGTGTCCGCCGTGCCAGCGCCCGGCACCGCCCGAGCCCTGCCGTATCTCGTAGCTGTCCAGGCGCACCGGGAAGCGGAACTCCAGCACCTCGGGGTCGGTCAGGCGCGAGTTGGTCATGTGCGTCTGCACGACCGACGTGCCGTCGAAGCCATCACCGGCACCCGATCCGCCCGAGATCGTCTCGTAGTACTGGTGCCGGGCGTTGCCGAAGGTGAAGTTGTTCATCGTCGGCTGACTGCCCGCCATCACGCCCAGGGCGCCATACAGGGCATTGGTGATGCAGGTCGACGTCTCGACGTTGCCCGCCACCACCGAGGCCGGCGGGTTGGGGTTGAGCATGCAGCCAGGCGGGATGATCACTTCCAGCGGCTTGAGACAACCCGCGTTGAGCGGAATGTCGTCGTCGACCAGCGTGCGGAACACGTACAGCACCGCCGCCATGCACACCGCCGTCGGCGCGTTGAAATTGTTGATCTGCTGAGCGCTGGTGCCGGCGAAGTCGATCTGCGCGCTGCGCTGCGCCGCGTTCACCCGCACCGTCACCTGGATCTGCGCGCCGTTGTCCAGCGGCAGGGTGAAGGCGCCGTCTTTCAGGCGCGTGATCACACGGCGCACGGACTCCTCGGCGTTGTCCTGCACGTGGCGCATATAAGCCTGCACCACATCAAGGCCGAACTGCTCGACCATCTTGCGCAGCTCCTGCACGCCTTTCTCGTTGGCCGCGATCTGTGCCTTGAGATCGGCCATGTTCTGCTGCGGGTTGCGGCTCGGGTACTCGCCGCTCTGCAGCAAGGCGATCATCTCGGCTTCGCGCAGGCGACCGCCTTCGACCAGCTTGACGTTGTTGATCTGCACGCCCTCTTCTTCAATGCGCGTGGAGAACGGGGGCATCGAACCTGGCGTGGTGCCACCGATATCGGCATGGTGTCCACGGGAGCCGACGTAGAACAGCGGCCGCTCAACGCCAAACGCGGAGCGCTCAACGTTCATGTACACCGGCGTGATCACCGTGACGTCGGGCAGGTGCGTGCCGCCGTGGTACGGATCGTTGAGCACATAGACGTCGCCCGGCTGCATCCGCCCGGCGTTCTCGCGGATCACCGTCTTGATGCTCTCGCCCATGGAGCCCAGGTGCACGGGCATGTGTGGCGCGTTGGCAATCAGGTTGCCCTCGGCGTCAAACAGCGCGCACGAAAAGTCCAGCCGCTCCTTGATGTTCACCGAGTAGGCGGTGTTCTGCAGTTGCAGCCCCATCTGCTCGGCAATGTTCATGAACAGGTTGTTGAACACTTCCAGCAGCACCGGGTCCACCGTGGTGCCCACCGCGTGCTGGGTAGCGCGCGGCACGCGGCGCTCGAGCACGATGTGGTCCAGTGCCGTCAGCTGTGCCTCCCAGCCGGGCTCGACCACCGTCGTGGCGTTCTTCTCCGCAATGATGGCCGGCCCGTCGATCACGTCGCCCGGGCGCATGTCCTCGCGCACCACCAGTGCGGCGTCGAACCACTGTCCTTCGGCGTACATCTTCACCGTGTCGCGGCGCGGCACCTCGCGCGGCTCGTGCAGGGCGTGGCGTGGTTCGGCGGGTGCGTCGCCGGCCACCACCGCCTCCACCGACACGGCTTCGGCGATCAGGCGCTTGCCCGGCATCAGGAAGGCAAAGCGCTGGCGGTACGCGGCCTCGAACGCCGATTCGATATCGGCCTGCGCGCCAAAGGGCACGATCAGCGCCGCGTCGCTGCCTTCGTAGCGCACGTGCACGCGGCGCAGCACCTGCACCTGCCCCTGGCTTACCTGCTGCGCGCGCAGTTCATCGGAGGCGCCCAGCGCGAGCACATCGAGCTGCGCGGCGATGTCGGCCATGGCGTCGGGCGCCAGCACACGCTCGACCGCCTGCTCCTTGATGACGTTCTGGTCGGCCAGCCCCATGCCATAGGCACTGAGCACACCCGCCAGCGGGTGCACGAACACGCGCCCCATGCCCAGCGCATCGGCCACCAGACAGGCGTGCTGACCGCCCGCGCCGCCAAAGCACTGCAGGGTGTAGCGCGTCACGTCGTAGCCGCGGGCCACCGAAATCTTCTTGATTGCGTTGGCCATCTGCTGCACCGCGATGCGGATGAAGCCCTCGGCCACGTCTTCTGCGGTGCGGCCGGTCTGCTGCGCCAGTTCGCCGAACTTCGCACGCACGGCTTCGGCGCTCAGGGCCTCGTCGGCATTGGGGCCGAACACCTTGGGGAAGTGCGCCGGCTGGATCTTGCCCAGCATCACGTTCGCGTCGGTCACCGCCAGCGGGCCGCCACGGCGGTAACTGGCCGGGCCGGGGTTCGCACCCGCGCTCTCGGGCCCGACGCGAAAGCGCGAGCCGTCGAAGCTGAGAATGGAGCCGCCGCCCGCGGCCACGGTGTGGATGCTCATCATCGGTGCGCGCATGCGCACGCCGGCCACCTGGGTCTCGAACTCGCGCTCGAAGGCCCCCGCGTAGTGCGACACGTCGGTGGAGGTGCCGCCCATGTCGAAACCGATGACCTTGTCGTGGCCAGCGAGTGTTGCCGTGCGTGCCATGCCCACGATGCCTCCGGCAGGCCCGGACAGGATCGCGTCCTTGCCCTGAAAGCGGTGGGCGTCCGTCAGGCCACCACTGCTTTGCATGAAGAACAGCGGCACACCCGGCATCTCGCCGGCCACCTGGTCGACGTAGCGCCGCAGGATGGGCGACAGGTAGGCGTCAACCACCGTGGTGTCACCGCGGCTGACGAACTTCATCATCGGGCTGGTCTCGTGCGAGGTGCTCACCTGCGTGAAGCCGATCTCTTTGGCCAGGCGCGCGGCGGTTGCCTCGTGTGCGGTGAAGCGGTAGCCGTGCATGAAGACGATGGCCACGCTGCGCAGGCCGGCGTCGAACGCCGCCCACAGCCGCTCGCGCAGGTGCGCTTCATCCAGCGCCTCGATCACCTCGCCTTGCGCGTCCACCCGCTCCTGCGCCTCGATCACGCGGCTGTACAGCAGTTCGGGCAGCACGATGTGGCGATCGAACAGGCGTGGTCGGTTCTGGTACGCAATGCGCAGCGCATCGCGAAAGCCGCGCGTGGTGACCAGCAGCGTCGGCTCGCCCTTGCGCTCAAGCAAGGCGTTGGTGGCCACCGTGGTGCCCATCTTCACGCAGGCCACCTGCGCGGGCGTCACCGCTTCGCCTGGCTTGAGGCCCAGCAGGTGGCGGATGCCGGCCACCGCTGCGTCACGGTATTGCTCGGGGTTTTCTGACAGCAGCTTGTGCGTGGTGAGCGTGCCGTCGGGGCGCTTGGCGACGATGTCGGTGAAGGTGCCACCGCGGTCGATCCAGAATTGCCAACGGGCGTCGATGGAGGAGTTCATGTGCGTTGAAGAAACGTCGGGAGGGTCAGGCCCTCATCGGGGGGATTGCAGGTAATAGGGGACGAAGATCGCGTTGGCTTCGTGACCGACGGATCGTACCCACTCGCGGGAAAATTTCTCGCCCAGTCGCTTGAGTGCGGCGTCCACCTGGGCTGGCACGCGCGAGACCGTCATGCCTTGCTGGCGCAGGGTCTGCGTGGAGGTGGAGGCCGCCGCTTCGCTCAACTGCCAGCCGCGCGCCTCGGCCTCGCCAGCCGTTCGCAGCAGCGCCTGGCGTTGAGATGCGTCCAGTCGCTCGAACGCGAGTCGACTCACGAACACGATGTTCTTGGGAAACCAGGCGTTGATCTCGTGGTAGTGGTTGATGTGCTGCCACACCGAACTTTCAACGCCCGTCACGGCCGAGGTGATCATGCTGTCAATGCGCCCGGCCTGCAGCGCCTGCGCCACCTGCACCATGGGCACATCCACCGGCTCGGCACCCAGCAACTGCGCAATGCGAACCGTGGTGGCGTTGTAGGTGCGCATGCGGCTGCCACGGAAGTCGCTGACGTCGCTGATCGGGCGCCGGCTGTACAAGCCTTGCGGCGGCCAGGGCACGGCATACAAAACCACCAGACCGCGCTCGGCAAAGTGACGCTCGATCAGCGGGCGCTGCAAGGTCCACAGGCGCCGGGCGTCCACGTAGCTCGACACCACGAACGGCACCGAGTCGGCCCCGGCGATCGGTACCTCGGCGACCAGGCTGCTCATGATGGTCTCGCCTGCCTCGATGCGCCCGGCGCGCACCTCACCTTCGATGCGGGCCAACGGGGCCAACTGGTTGTCGGGCACCACATCGATGCGCAATGCACCGCCAGTGGCCCTGCCCGCGGCCTCGGCAAACCAGCGCAGGTTTTCGGTGTGGAAGGAACTGGCGCGATAGCCCGTGGCCAGCCGCCAGGTCGTGGGTGCGTTGGCGCCCAGCGCCAGTGACGCGCCCAGGGCGTGGCCCAGGCCGATCAGTGCGGTGCGACGTCGCATGGGGGTGCCCTCCTCAGCCCTGCATCTGCGAGGGCAGCCACAGCGCCAGGCCCGGCGCCAGGTAGGTCATCAACACGGCCACCACCATCAGCACGAACAGCGGCAACGTGGCGCGCGCGATCCAGGTCACCTCGCGTTGGGTCAGGCCCTTGAGCACGAACAGGTTGAAGCCCACTGGCGGCGTGATCTGCGCCATCTCGACCACCAGCACGATGTAGATGCCGAACCAGATCAGGTCGAAGCCGGCAGCCTGCACCGTGGGCAGCAGCACCGCGATGGTGAGCACCACCATCGAGATGCCATCGAGAAAGCAGCCCAGCACGATGAAGAACACCGTGAGCAGCACCAGCAGGCCCAGCGGCGGCAGGTGCAGCGCGCCGATGAGCTCGGCCACCTGGCGCGGCAGACCGATGAAGCCCATGGCCAGCGTGAGGAAGGCTGCGCCCGCCAGGATCAGGCCGATCATGCAGTACACCCGGCAGGCCGAGACCAGTCCGTCGCGAAACGTGGCCCAGCTCAGCGTGCCGTCGATGCGCGAGAGCAGCAGCGAACCCGCCACGCCCAGGGCGGCGGCTTCGGTTGCAGTCGCCACGCCGCTGTAGATGCCGCCGAGCACCAGCACGATCAACAGCACCACCGGGATCAGGTGCCGCGAGTCGTTGAGCTTCTGCCACCAGCCGCTGCCCGCCTCGGGCGGTGGCAACTGGTCGCGCCGCAGCAGCGACCAGACGACGATGTAGCCGCTGAACAGCAGACCCAGCGCCAGGCCAGGCACCACGCCGGCCAGGAACAGCTTGGCGATCGACACGTTGGCCGCCACACCGTAGACGATGAGGATGATCGAGGGCGGGATCAACAGGCCCAGGGTGCCGGCGCCCGCCAGCGTGCCAACGGCCATGTGCTCGGGGTAGCCGCGCCGTTGCAGCTCGGGCAGCGTGATCTTGCCCACCGTGGCGCAGGTGGCGGCCGACGAGCCCGAGATCGCCGCGAAGATGGTGCAGCCCACCACGTTGGCGTGCAGCAGCCGCCCGGGCAACCAGTTCAGCCACGGCGCCAGGCCCTTGAACAGGCTGTCGGAGACGCGGCTGCGGAACAGGATCTCGCCCATCCACAGAAACAATGGCAGCGCCGTCAGCGTCCAGCTGGAGGTGGCGCCCCACATGGTCAGCACCATGCTGTCGCCCACAGGCCGGTGGGTGAAGAGTTCCATGCCCACCACGCCCACCGCCACCAGCGACAGGCCGATCCACAGGCCCGAACCGAGCACGGCAAACAGGGCGATCACGAGCACCAGGGCAATCAAGGCTTCCATGCGCGGTCCTTGGAGGGTTGATTCAGTGGTGAGTCAAGGCTCATTCGGTGCGGGCGGCGGTGTCGGCTGCGATCAGCTCGCGCCCGGACAACCGCCAGATCACCGCCTGCGCAAAGGCCAGGGCCAGACCGATACAGCCCAGCGCCATCGCCAGTTGCGGCAACCACAGGGGCGTGGCATCGGCTGCGGGCGAGACGTCGTGGGTCAGGTGCGAGATCCACACCAACTGGCCGGCGTACCACGCCGTGTAGAGCGACAAGGCCAGGCCGGCGAGCAGGCACCACCACTCGAATCCGCGGCGCCAGCCGGCAGGCAGGCGATCGAGCACCAGCGTCACGCGGATGTGCTCGCCGCGCACCAGCGTACCGGGCAAGGCCAGGAACAGCGCCGCCGCGATGGCGTAGCCGGCGTACGCGTCCAGGCCCGGGATGTCCCAGCGCATCAGCCGCGCCATCACCCCCAGGCTCACGCTGGCAAAGGCCGCCAGCATCGCCACACTGGCCAGCGCCAGCAACAGGCGGAAGAATTGCAGGACGAGCTTGTCCATCGTGCGCCTCGCCACGTTGAGAAAGAGAAGGGAGAGAGGTTCGGGCGGTGCCGCCCACCGGGGCACCACCCAGGTAAGGCCGCGTGGCCACCTAGTCCAATGAATCAGAGAAAACGCACCCCCGCCGTGCCGCCAAGGTGTGCAGGCGTAGACGCGGTCCGCCGCGCAGGCTGGCCGCCTGCGCAAGGGCCGCAACGCCCGCATGCGCGCCTTGGCGGCACGGCCCGAAGGGTGAGCACCTGCCAGGGGCACCCTCGTCGTTGCCAATGCTCGCCAGGCAACCAGCCTGGCTGCGCTTGGCGCCTAGATGGCGCCCCTGGCAGGTGCTCACGGGGGTGCGTTTTCTCTGATTCATTGGACTGGCATCAGCCGCTCAGGGCTGCTTGCGGAAGGCGTCCACGATCGCCTGGCCCTCAGGGCCGGCCGCCTTGATCCATTCGGCGGTCATGGTCTCGCCGATGGCGGCCAGGGCCTGCTTGAGCTCGGCGCTCGGCGGCGTGATGGCCATGCCATTGGCGGCCAGCTGCTTGATGTACTCGCCGTCGAGCCTCTCGCTCATGGCCCAGCCACGCGTCTCGGCCTCGGCCGCCGCTTTGAGCAGCGCGTCCTGCGTCGGCTTGTCGAGGGCGTCAAAGTCTTTCTGATTGACCACGGTGATGTTGCGCGGCAACCAGGCCGACACCGGGTAGAAGTTCTTCACCTGCTCATGCAGCTTGCTCTCCACCCCGCTGGCGCTGGAGGTGAGAAAGTTCTGCACAGCGCCGGTGGCCAATGCCTGCGGCAGCTCGGCCAGCTGGATGGTCACCGGTTGGGCCTTGAGCAACTGGGCGATGCGGGTGGTGGCCGGGTTGTAGGCGCGCATCTTGGTGCCCACCAGATCGGCCGGCCCGTTGACGGGTTTGATGGAATAGAGCGACTGGCCGGGCCAGGGCACCGAGAACAGCACCTTCATGCCCTGCTGCGCCAGCGCCTTCTCTTGCGCGCCCCTGGCGGCCATGTACAGCCTCTTGGCGTCGGCATAACCGGTCGCCAGGAAAGGCACCGAGTCCACGCCGAACAGCGGGTTCTCGTTGGCCGCCCCCGAGATGATGAATTCGCCCGCAGGTGTCTGGCCGGTCTGCACCGCACGCTTGATCTCGTTGGCCTTGTAGAGCGAGCCGCCGGGATGCAGCGTGATCTTGAGTTTGCCGGCCGTGGCTTTGTCCACGTCGTTGGCGAACTGCTGCAGGTTCTGCACCTGGAAGGTGTTGGCGCCGTAGCCGCTGGGCAGGTCCCACTTGGCCTGCGCGTGCACCGCGCCGGCCAGTGCCAGGGCACTGAGGCCGATTACCGTCTTGAACATGTCACTCTCCTTGGTCGCTTGCGAGTTGCTGGTTGAGAAGGTCGGTGATCAACATCGCGCCCGGGGCGTGCGTGATGCAGAACGCGGGGCGCGCCTGTGTGATGGCCGCTTGCGGCGTGACGCCACAGGCCCAGAACACAGGCAGTTCGTCGGGCATCACCTCAACCGCGTCGCCGTAGTCGGGGTGCGCCAGGTCGTGGATGCCGATGAGTGCGGGGTCGCCGATGTGCACCGGTGCGCCGTGCACGTCGGGAAAGCGCGAGGTGATCTGCACCGCGCGGATGGCGTCGGCCGATTTGAGCGGGCGCATGCTCACCACCATGGGGCCACTGAACGGGCCGGCGGGTGCCGTGGCCAGGTTCGTGCGGTACATCGCCACGTTGCGCCCCTGGTCGATGTGGCGCAGGCGCATGCCGGCCTCCAGCAAGGCCTGCTCGAACGAGAACGAACAGCCAATCACGAAGGTGACCAGGTCATCGCGCCAGAGCGAGGTGATCTCGGTCGGCTCGTCCACCAGCACGCCGTCGCGCCAGACGCGGTAGCGCGGCAGATCACTGCGGATGTCGATGCCGTCGCCCAGACCGGGCAGCGCCGGGTTGCCCGCCTCACCCACCGCCAGCAGCGGGCAGGGCTTGGGGTTGCGCTGGCAATACAGCAGAAATTCGTCGGCCAGATCGCGCGGCAGGATTACCACGTTGCCCTGCACCAGATCGTCAGCCAGGCCGCTGGTGTGTTGCGTCCACTCGCCGTGGCGGATGGTGTCGCGCAGGTGCCGGGCACGCGCCTGGGCGTCGGCATCGATGCGAATCACGTCCATGTCTTCCAACAGCCCCACGGTCCTGGTCTCCGGTTGAAACGGCATGTGCCGCTTCGGTTGCACGTCACAGGCTTGTCACGTTGGGGCGGATTGTGGGCAGCCGGCCGTGCGGCCACAAACGCAAATTTTCTTGCTTAGCTCATCGATTTTTTCGATGCTTTGCCTTGGGGCGCTTTGGCGCGCGAACGCCCCATTGCGGTGCCTTCGCGGTGCGCCCGCCAGGCGTCCACAAAGGCCACCGCCGAGCGCATGACCGTCTCGACGGCCTGGGTGGACGGGTCGCTGCGGTAGCTGGCGTGGATGGGCAGGGGCTGCAAGCGCGCGTCGCAGGGGAGCTCGCGCAGGTCGGCCACGGCAAACAGGTGCTGCACCGCCTCGCGCGGCAGCGTGGCCACGCCAAAGCCACCCTGCGCCATCTGCAGCATGGCCGACACCGACGAGATGGTGTGCACCCGCCGGGGCTCCACGCGCGCCGCGCGGAACAGTTCCAGCAGGGCCACATGGGGCAGCGATCCGCGCTGGAAGGTCAGCAAGTCCAGCTCGGCCAGATCGTCGAGCGTGTAGCGGCGCTTGCGGTGCAGGCTGGCGCTGCCCACAAACACCATGTCCATCGACGGCAGGCTGCGCGAGCGAACGCCATCGGCGGCCGTGGGCAAGGCGGTGAAGACGATGTCCTGCGTGCCCCGGCGCATTTGCTCGATCAGGATGGGCGTGGTCTCCACCGACAGCTCCAGCTCCAGCCCCGGGTGCTCGATGCGCAGCTGCTCCATCCACGGAATCAGCCAGGCGTGCAACACCGACTCGATGGCGCCAATGCGCAGTGATACCGCCAGTGCTTCGCCCGAGCCCATCTCGGTCTTGGCCTCGCGCTGCAGCTCCAGCATGCGCTGGGCATAGGTCAGGAATCGCGTGCCGGCCGTGGTCAGGCGAAACTGCTTGTCGCGCCGGTCCAGCAGCAACACGCCGAGTTCTTCCTCCAGCGCAGCAATGCGGCTGGACATGGCCGACTGCGTGAGGAACAGCTTTTCTGCCGCGCGGGTGACGCTCTTGAGCGTGGCCACCCAGTAAAACGCTTCTACGAAGCGAAGGTTCATGACGCGCCTGGCCTCCGGGGAAACACGGACGAACCTGGCCCGCCTTTTGCAACTATGCTGCCCATCTTTGTCAATCGTTCAAACCCTGGAGCGACCATGAAATTCAAACTTGCCCTGGCCAGCCTGGCCGTCGCCTTTGGCGCTGCTGCCCAGGCCCAGACCGCCTGGGACCTGCCCGCCGCCTACCCGGCCACCAACTTCCACTCGGTCAATCTTGCCACCTTCGCCAGCGACGTCGACAAGGCCAGCGGCGGCAAGCTCAAGATCACGGTGCACCCGGGTGCCTCGCTGTTCAAGGCGCCCGAGATCAAACGCGCGGTGCAAGGCGGCCAGGCGCAGATCGGCGAGATGCTGCTCGCGGCCTACCAGAACGAATGGCAGATCTTCGGTGCCGACGGCATCCCGTTCCTGGCCACCAGCTACGCCGATGCGAAGAAGCTCTACGCCGCGCAAAAACCCATCCTGGCAAAGAAGCTGGGTGAGCAAGGGATGATGCTGCTCTACGCCGTGCCATGGCCGCCGCAGGGTCTGTACAGCAAGAAGGCCGTCGCCAGCGCGGCCGACCTCAAGGGCGCCAAGTGGCGCGCCTACAGCCCGTCGACCACCCGCATTGCCGAGCTGGTGAGCGCTCAGCCCGTGACCGTGCAAGCCGCCGAGCTGTCGCAGGCGCTGGCCACCGGCGTGGTCGAGGCCAACATGACCTCGGGCGCCACCGGTGTGGACAGCAAGCTCTACGAGCACCTCAAGTACTACTACGACGTGCAGGCCTGGTTGCCCAAGAACGCCGTCATCGTGAACAAGGCGGCCTTCGACGCCCTGGACAAGGCCACGCAAGGCGCCCTGCTCAAGGCTGGCGCCGACGCCGAGGCCCGTGGCTGGGCCGCCTCCGAGAAGGTCAACACCGACACGCTGGCCACCCTCAAGGCCAACGGCATGGCGGTGGAGCCGCCCTCGGCCGCCCTCAAGGCCGACCTGCAGAAGGTGGGCGCCACCATGCTGCAGGAGTGGCTGTCCAAGGCTGGACCCGAAGGCCAGCAACTCGTGGACGCCTACAAAAAGTAATCACCCCCGCCGCGCTTTGCGCGACCCCCTCAAGGGGGCGGCACCAGAGGCCCGGCCAAGCCGGTTCCTCGGTGCCTCTGAACTGCGTGGCGGGTACGCCACCTGGGTTTCCCCATGCGCAAGTCGCTTGATGCTCTCTACCTTGGCGCGGCCTGGCTGGCCGCGCTGTTCATGGTCGGCGTGCTGGTCATGGTGCTGCTGTCCATCGTCAGCCGGCTGGCCGGCTTCTATGTGGCCGGCACCGACGCCTATGCGGGCTACGCCATGGCCGGCGCGGGCTTTCTGGCCCTGGCGCACACGCTCAAACGCAACGAGCACATCCGCGTGACGCTCATCATCGGCCACCTCGGCGGCAAGGCGCGCCAGGGCCTGGAGCTATGGGCCCTGTCGATTGCGGTGCTGCTGGCCGGCCTGTTGAGCTGGTTCTCCTGGCGACTGGTCTGGCAGTCGCACCTGTTTCACGACATCTCCACCGCGGCCGATGCCACGCCGCTGTGGATTCCGCAGATCCTCATGGGCCTGGGTTGCACCGTGCTGCTGATCGCTCTGATGGACGAGTGGGTGCTTGAGCTGCGCGGCCAGCGTGCCCGCACGGCGGAGGACACCCGCCATGAATGAGTTCGTCGTCACCACGATGCTGATCGTGGCGCTGTTTGCCCTGCTGGGCAGCGGCGTGTGGATCGGCCTGACCCTGGCGGGCGTGGCCTGGATCGGCATGGAGCTGTTCTCATCGCGCCCCGCCGGCGACGCCATGGCCCTCACCATCTGGGGTTCGGCCAGCAGCTGGACGCTGACCGCCCTGCCGCTGTTCGTGTGGATGGGCGAAATCCTGTTTCGCACCAAGCTCTCCGAGAGCATGTTCCGCGGCCTGGCGCCGTGGGTGAACTTCCTGCCCGGGCGGCTGCTGCACACCAACATCCTGGGCAGCACCATCTTTGCCGCGGTATCGGGCTCGTCGGCCGCCACCTGCGCCACCGTGGGAAAGATGAGCATCCCCGAGCTCTCGCGCCGCGGCTACCCGCCCGAGAAGATCGTCGGCTCGCTCGGCGGCGCCAGCACGCTGGGGCTGCTCATTCCGCCCTCAATCATCATGATCGTCTACGGCGTGGCGGCCGAGGTGTCGATCGCCAAGCTGTTCGTCGCGGGCGTGATCCCCGGCCTGCTGCTGGCGGCGCTGTTCAGCGGCTCGCTCATGGTGTGGGCGCTGCTCAACCCCGATCGCGTGCCCAAGGCCGACGCAGACATGACGCTGCGCGAGAAGCTCGCCGAGGCGCGCCATCTGATTCCGGTGGTGCTGCTTATCGGTGGCGTCATCGGCGCCATCTACACCGGTGTGGCCACCGCCACCGAGGCGGCGGCCGTGGGTGTGGTGGGCGCGCTGATCCTGTCGGGCGCCCAGGGCTCGTTGAACTGGGCCACCTTCCGCGATGCGCTGCTGGGTGCCACCCGGCTGTACTGCATGATCGCGCTGATCCTGGCGGGCGCGGCCTTCCTGACGCTGGCCATGGGCTACATCGGCCTGCCGCGCCACCTGGCCGAATGGGTGGGTGGCCTGGGTCTGTCGCCCGGCATGCTGCTGGTGGCCCTGGCCATCTTCTACATCGTGCTGGGCTGCTTTCTCGACGGCATCTCCATGATCGTGCTCACCATGGGCGTGATCCTGCCCACGGTGCAGGCCGCCGGCATCGACCTGATCTGGTTCGGCGTCTTCGTCGTCATCGTGGTCGAGATGGCGCAGATCACGCCGCCCGTGGGCTTCAACCTGTTCGTGCTGCAGGGCATGACGCAGCGCCAGATCACCTGGATCGCGCGCGCCTGCCTGCCCTACTTCCTGCTGATGGTGGTGGCGGTCTTGGTGCTGTACTGGTTCCCAGGGCTGGTCACCTGGCTGCCCGGCAAGATGTAGGGGCGCCGACCGCTAAGATGACCACCCCGCCGCCGCCTCGGTGCGCGGGGTTTGTTTTTCCGGAGATCCCGTTTCGTGTTCAAAAACCTCACGCTCTATCGCATCGCGCCCGGCTGGGCGCCCACGCTCGATGCGATGGAAAAAGCGCTGGATAGCGCCCGCTTCGTGCCCTGCGGCGCCACGCAAGACCTGTCGGTGGGCTGGGTGGAGCCGCGCGGCGAGGCCCACGGCCCGCTGGTGGAGGCCATCGCCAACCAGCGCATCCTCAAACTGCAGATCGAGACCAAATCCGTGCCGGGCGCCGTGGTGCGGCGCAAGGCACAGGAGCAGGCCGACCACATCGAAGCCACCACCGGGCGCAAACCCGGCAAGAAGGAAACCAAGGCCCTGCGAGAGGACGCGTTGCAGGCCCTGCTGCCGCAGGCCTTTGCGCGCCAGCAAAGCGCCTGGGTCTGGATCGATCCCGAGCGCGGCTGGCTGGCCACCGACGCCAGCAGCCAGGGCAAGCTCGACGCCATCGTCACCGCGCTGGTGCGTGCCTTCGACGGCCTGGTCATCACCCTGCTCAACACGCAGGTCACGCCACAGGCCGGCATGACGCAATGGCTCACCGCCACCGACCCCGAAGAATGGCCCGCTGGCCTGGCGGTTGAGCGCGACTGCGAGCTGCGCTCCACCGACGAGGAGCGCTCCATCGTGCGCTTCACCCGCCACCACCTGTTCAACGACGAGGTACGTCGCCACGTGGCCGAGGGCAAGCGCCCCACCCGCCTGGCGCTGAGCTGGGAAGGCCGCGTCGGCTTCGTGCTCACCGAAAGCATGCAGCTCAAGAAAATCCAGTTCCTCGAGGGCGTGTTTGAAGAGAGCAATGCCAAGGAAGAAGAGACCTTCGACACCAACGTGGCCATTGGCACCGGCGAGCTGCGCGGCACCCTCGATGCCCTGATCGCCGCACTGGGCGGCGAACTGATGCCGGGTCAGATGCCGGCAGGGGCGCCCGATGACACGGCTGCGCCCAAACCCGTGGCCACGACCACAACAGCCACAGCGGCCACCACCGCCGACGACGACGGAGCGCCCTTCTGATGCTGTCGGTGCTCGCCATCGCCCTGGGTGCCACCATCGGTGCGTTGCTGCGCTGGCGGCTTGGTTTGTGGCTGAGCACCCCGGGCAGCCTGCTACCCTGGGGCACGCTGGTCGCCAATTGGGCAGGCGCCTACGCCATCGGCCTGGCCGTGGCCGTGTTCCAGGCCAACCCACACTTCGACCCGGTCTGGCGCCTGGCCATCGTGACCGGCATGCTGGGCGCACTCACCACCTTCTCCACCTTCTCGGTCGAGGTGGTCACGCTGCTGCAGCAAGGCCGCCTCACGCTCGCCATGGGCGTGGCCTCGCTGCATTTGTTCGGCTCGCTGCTGCTGACCTGGCTCGGGCTTCGCACGCTGGCCTGATCAGCCCCTCGGCGTCGGACGTTCTGAGGACACCGCTGCCCAGGCCCCCAGCCCAAGGTACACCCCCGCCGTGAGGTAGCGCCCCCAGCGCTGCGCGCCGGCCATGCGATCTGCACCGGGCGCCAGGCGTCTGGCCAGCCAACGCGACAACAGCACGTAGCCACTGTCGCTGCACGCGGCGATCGCCACGAACAGCGCGCTCAGGGCCATCGCCTGCGAGGTGGCCGCGCGCGCGGGGTCGATGAACTGCGGCAGAAAGGCCGCAAAGAACAAGGTGGTCTTGGGGTTGAGCAAGGCCACCACGAAGCCGTCGCGAAACAACTTGCCCAGTCGAACCCGGCTCACCTGCCCGGGCAAGGACATCGGCGCCCGCGCGCGCAGGGCCATCACGCCCAGCCACACAAGGTAGGCCGCACCGGCGTACTTGATGACGGCAAAGGCCAGGTCGGACGCCAGCAGCACCGCAGCCAGCCCCAGCGAGGCGGCCACCGCGTTGGCCAGGTTGCCCAGCGCCACGCCCGCCACCGAGGCCATGCCGGCCCCGCGCCCTTGCGCCAGCGTGCGCGCCACGATGTAGAGCACCCCGGGCCCCGGCGTGACGGCCAGTACCAGGGCTGCGCCCAGGAAAGCCAGCAACAGCGGGCCGGGCAGCAGCACAGGCAACAGTTCAGACAGGTTCAGGTTCATGGCAGGCCACGCACAGCTTGTTGCCCTCGGTATCGCGGAAGTAGGCGCCGTAGTAATGCGGGTGGTACTCGGGGCGCAGGCCGGGCGCGCCTTCGTCACTGCCGCCGCTCGCCAGGGCCGTTGCGTGGGCCCTTGCCACCACCGCCCGGCTGGACGCGAGCAAGGCCACCATCTGCCCGTTGCCCGGCACATGGGTCTGGCCATCAAACGGTGTGCCGATCAGGAACAGGGGTCGCGGGCCCGGCAAAGACTGCCAGCCGGCCCAGGGACGTTCAGGCTCGCAGAAGCGCTCGGCGATGCCCAGCACCGGCATCAACGCGCGGTAGAAAGCGAGCGCGAGGTCGAAGTCGCGCACCCCGAGGAAGACGTGCGACAGCATCGCTGACCGACCCTCAGGTGGCCTCGGTGCAGCCCTGCGGCTTGAGCACGCGCTCGGTGGACGCCGGGTTGTTGATCAGCTTGCCGGCCGGGCGGATCGGCCGACGCACCAGCTCGCCCCCACAGTTCGGACACACCCCACCCAGGCGCTCGCTGGCACAGGCTTCGCAAAAGGTGCACTCGAACGAACAGATGCGGGCATTGCGCGCATCGGGTGGCAGGTCGGTGTCGCAGCATTCGCAGTTGGGTCGCAGTTGCAGCATGGTGGGCCTCCTTGGCGATCGGGCTGGGGAACCTGCAGTGTAGGCAGGCGATCCAGCCTGTGCACGCCAACGCGCGATGGCGTGCCCCACAATGCGCGCCGAACGCCCAACGCCGAACGCCCAACGCCGAACGCACAACGCCGAACGCACAACACACATCGCACAACGCCCATGACCCCCAACCTGCACGCCATCCTCGTCCTGCTTCACCTGCTCAGCGCCATCCTGTGGATCGGCGGCATGGCCTTTGCCCACTATGTGTTCCGCCCCACCGTCGCGCAGATGCTGGAGCCACCGCAACGCCTGCCGTTGATCGCTGCGGTGCTGGGCCGCTTCTTTCGCATCGTGGCCGTGGCCGTGGTGGTACTGCTGGCCACCGGCATCACGCTGCTGGTGCAGGTCGGCATGGCCAATGCGCCCATCGGCTGGCACATCATGCTCACGCTGGGACTGGTGATGACGGCCATCTTCGGCTTCATCAACCATGGCTTGTTTCCCAAGCTGCGCCGGCACGTGGCCGACAAGGCCTGGCCGGCCGCGGCCGCGGTGCAGAACCGCATCCGCGTGCTGGTCTACACCAACCTCTGGCTGGGCCTGCTGACGGTGGCAGCGGCCGTGTCGGCGCGCTACTGAATTAACCGGCCTCGCCCACGGCCAGCGTCTTTCCGCTGCCGTCCTGCACCGTCACGGTCACCGGGAAGCCCTGGCGCACGCTCTGGGTCACGGTGCAGAAGTCCTCGAACTGCGCCAGCACGCGGTCCAGGTGCGCCAGTTCAGCGGCGGGCTTGTCCAGGCTGAGCGCAACGTCCACCTGCTTCACACGCAAACGCCTGGCCTCGTTGCGCCCGATGGTGGCGGTGGCGGTGGCGCGCAGGGTGCCGGGGTCCTGCTTGTACTTCTGCAGCGCAAACAGCAGGCTCGCACTCAGGCAGTTGGCAATGGCCGACAGCAGCAGCTGGTTGGGCGACGGGCCACTGCCCGTGCCCAGCGGTGCCGGCTCGTCGGCCACGATGGTGGGCAGGCTGTCGCCGAAGTCGACCAGAAACTGGTAGCCCTGCTGGCGGGCAATGGTGATGGTGATGGTGTTGACGGCGTCTTCGGCCATGGCTGGAAATTCCTTTCGGGTCGAACAAAAAATCGGTCTCAACGCTGGCGAACGCAGCGCATCTCGGGTGCGCCAAAGCCCCAGGTGATGGTGGCCTCGCCCTGGTGCTCCCACAGCGACTCGTTGCGGCCCTGGTAGCGCGCACCACTGGCGGATGGCTGCACGAACATCAGCGACACGCTGTCGCCGCGCTCGGCGATCAGCGTGGGCGGCTCGGTACGAAAGTAGGTGGCGATCACCTCGTCGGCGGCGCGGCCGTTGCATTGCCAGGTCACGGTGGCGGTTGGCGGAATCAATCGGTAGCGTGCCTGCAGCTCGGCAATGCGCTGCACGTAGGCGTCCCGCACGCAGGCGCCCGGCTCGGCGGCCTTCCAGCAATCGTCGCGGCCTTTGACCCAACCGCGCTGCGCGGCCTTGAGCACGGGCGGGTGTTCATTGCGCGCGCGCTTGAGTGCGGCCTGGTAGACCCAGGCCAGCCGACGGTCCAGCGCGGCCAGCGATGCATCGGCGCACACCTGCGCGGCCACGCTGGCGGGCGGCACGGCTTTGCAATCAAACGATGGCCCCGGGTTGGCGTTGCGCCTGGCCAATGCCTGCTCAACGGCAGTACACCAGGCGTCGCTGTCAATCGGGGGCATATCGCTGCGCCCACGCAGCCCGAGCTTGAAGGCCACCACGGCGCGCCATTCGGCCGAACCCAGGTCCGGTCCATGGCCCTGCCCGTCGCCACTCGGCAGGCGTTGCTCGACCGAGCGTTGCCAGGCCGGCCCGCAGTCAACCGCCGGCGCGGCAAAGGCGCCGGCCGCGATCAGCCAGACGCCCAACAAACCCCAACGCAGCCCCATGCATGCTCCCGTGGACAGACAGGCACACATGATCGCACCGCCGCGTGAACAGCCGCCGCCAGAGCGGTTTCATCAGCGCGGCACCCCGTGCCGCCAACACCGCCGCCAGCGCCATGCCTGCCGTGTGCAAGGCCACCATCGCCATGGGCAGCCACAGCCCCTTGGCGCTTGAGGTGCCACCTGCCGAGGTGCACCACGGCAGCAAGGCGGGCACCAGCGCCGCGCCCACAGCGGGTACCGAGGCCGCGCCGAAGGACCACAGGGCGAGGGCCATGGCGCCCCAGGGGATGCGCGCCCGGGCCGGTGCGCCGCGGGCGACGGCACGGGTACCGGGCACCAGGATCAGCAAGACGACCAGAACGGGCACCACAAAGACCGGCCAGGCGCGATCGCCAATGAGGATGGCGGCACCGCCGATTCCGAGCGCCAGCCATGCCATCGCCAAGGCATGGCCCAGAACCATCGCACCCCAGCCGCCAAGCGCAGAGCGCCACCACCGTGGCCGCCCCCCGTGCCCGGCGGCACCCCCACACAAGGCCAGGAGGGGCCAGCCGCTCAGGGGGCTCAGGCCATGCAAAGCCCCTGCGCCGAACGCCAGTCCGCCCAGCCACCCGATCGTGTCCATGGCCGGGCTCGCAAGCGCTGGGTCAACCGTGGGTTGCGCAGCAGGCGGCCGAGGTCTTCGTCGCTGGTGCCGGCTCGTAGCGGTCGTGGTGACGCACCCAGGCCATGGTGTACGGCAGCCCCGCTTCATCGCGCCCCCTGGGGGTGAGGTCCAGCAGGGGGTAGGTGCCCATCATCACCTCCACCCCCCGCCCGTAAGTGGAGTAGGTGTGGAACACATCGCCCGCGTCGTCGCGGCAGAACACGCTGATGCCCGGCGCTTCGTCGCTGGGAAACGGGCGCAGCGCGTAGTTGTAGTCCACCTCGCCGGCCGCGGTGGCGCCGGGTTCGAAGCTCACGCCGTAGTCGAAATTGAAACGGTTGCCGTGCGACGACACCCAACGCACCTGCCAGCCCATGCGCGCCTGAAAGCGCTGGATCTCGGCCAGCGGCGCGCGAGAGACGCGCAGCAGGCTGACGTCGCGCTGCGCCAGGTGCACAGCCATGCCGTCGAGGTGATCGGCCATGAACGAACAACTCGGGCACCCCTGCGCCCAGCCCGGGCCCAACATGAAGTGCTGCACCAGCAGTTGCCGCCGCCCTTCGAACAGGTCCGACAGGCTGCGCGGCCCATCGGCCGTGTCGAACACGTAGGGCTGCTCAACGCGCACCCAGGGCATGGTGCGGCGTGCTTCGGCCATGGCGTCCTGCGCCTGCGTCAGGGCTTTCTCGCGTTCCAGCAGGCTGCGTCGTTGCGCGAGCCAGGCGTCGCGGCTCACCACGGTGTGGCGGGCGGGGGACAGGAGATCGGTGTCGGTGTTCATGAAGGGACTCCTCGGTGAGGGTTGTGGGTCGGGTTGGGTACAAGGCCGTCACTTGACGGCCGTGCGGCGCGGCCGCTTCACGGCGCGCACCTTGCCGCTGCCACCTCCGCCGCAATAAAACAGATCGGCGCCGTCGGACTCCAGTCCGCTCACACCCATGCCACTGGGCATCTGCAGGCGCTGCAGCACGGCGCCGCTGGCCGGGTCGATCTGGCGCAACTCGCTCTCGTCGCCCTCCCAGGTGCCGTGCCAGAACTCACCATCGACCCAGGTCACACCGGTCACAAAGCGGTTCGACTCGATGGTTCGGCGGATGGCACCGGTGTCCGGGTCGATCTGGTGGATCTGGCGGCTGCGGTACTGCCCGACCCAGAGACTGCCCTCGGCCCAGGTCAGACCCGAGTCCGCACCCTGCCCCGGCGCCGGGATGCTGGCCACCACCGCACCACTGGCCGGATCGATCTTGTCGATGCGGGCCTCGGCGATCTGGTACAGGAATCGGCCATCGAACGCGGTGCCGGCGTCGCACGGCTGCTCAATGCGGTGCTGGGTCTCGCCGCTGGCCGGATCAAAGGCCACGATGCGCGCGCCGACAGCGGCCCAGACGTGCCGGCCATCGTGGGTCACGCCGTGCACGGCGCTCGCGCCGTCGAACGGGCCGTACTCGCGGACGATGTCGGCGGTTGGCGGGGGCGGGTTTCGGCTCATGGGTGGCTCCTTTCATCGGCACCGGAGGCGGTGCCATGGAGCGCACTCTAGGCAATCGGCAGCGCCGTGGGGAGTAACAAGATCGTCGCGATTTCGCTCAGGGGTGGGGCCAGCCAGCGCCGCGCCCTGCCCTGCCCAATGGCACGCACCCGGCCCTCGGCCTGCAGTTCGGCCAGTGCGCGCTGCACCGTGCGCTGACTGGCGCCCATGGCCAATGCCAGGGCCGAGGTGGACCAGGCCACGCCGTCCGAGAGCAGGGCCTGCAGCGCGGCCTGCTCGCCCGCCACCGGCGGCAGCAACAGCACCACCTCGCGCCCATGCAGCGCGCGCAAGGCATAACCGCTCGGCGTGGCTTCGATGGCGGCCACATCGCGCCACAGCGCGCGCAGGCGCCCGATCTCCACACGCAGGCGCGCGCGCAGGGTCTCATCGGCGTGGCGGGTGCGAAAGGCCTCGGCGATCAGCGCATGGCGCGCAACGTCGCCCGGCCACGCGGCCGCCAACGCACGGGCCAGTGCGAACAGCACCGGCCGCCCGGCCAGCGGCACCCACTGCGCGCCCACACCCAGGCCACGCCGACACGCGTCCACCACCAGCGCGGGCGTTGCCAGCAACGCATCCACCTCGCCCAGCGCAAGCAAGGTGGTTTGTCCCTGACGCACCACCTGTGCGGCCGGACGCAGCAAGGCCGACTGCGCATCGCTCACCTCGGCCAGCAACGCGGGCACGCCGGCGCGTGCAGCCAGAAGCTGTGCCCGCCGCAAGGCCTCGTCCGCAGGGCCCACGCGCCAGGCTCGCCAGGCCAGCTCACCGGCGGTCAAGGCGGCCAGTGCCTGGTGCAGCGGCCCGGGCAATGCCGCCTCGTCCACCAAGGCCAGCGCCTGCGCCGCTTCGTCGAGCTGCCCGAGCAACACGCACCGGCGGGCCGCCACCAACCGCGCTTGCGCCGCGTTGGCCACATCACCGTGCGCCGCCAGCACCTCGGCCGCGGCCAGCAAGCCGCGCGGCAGACCACCCAGATCGCGCATGGCCAGCGCGACCTCGGCCTCGGCCACCACGCAGCGTGCGCGCGCCAAGGCTTCGTGCGACCCAAAGCGCCTGGCCGCCTGACGCAACAACTCGCGCGCCCGCTCGAACTCGCCCAGCTGCGCCAGCGCAATGCCGCGCAAGGCCAACGCGGGCGGGTCGTCGCGCAAGGCCACGCGTTTGAGCGCGCCCAGCGCATCGCCCGCGGCCAGGGCGCGGGCGGCGGCGGTGATCAGGGCATCCATGATCGCGAAGCGTAGCCGCACCGCGCTCGCGGCTTCAGCCACCCCCGCGTTGCATGTACAGGTCAAAGCGCCGCATGAAGGCGTAGCGCTGCGCGTCGTCGAGCCCGTCGAAGCGGAACCGCACCCGCAACACCGGCAGACGCACCAGGGCAATGACGCGCCGTGGCATCACGGTCCACTGCAGGTACAAGCGCCCGCCAGGCAGTTCGACCTCAACTAGGGAGCCATCGCGTCGCCAGGGGTGCTCGCCGATGGCCGCCGGCAGCCAGCCCAGCCACTCGGCCTCGGTGCAACCCATGTCGCGCTCGAAGGCCTCGGCGTAATGCGATTGCACGCTGCACTCGTCAGCCGCCGGCGATTGGCGGCCAGATCGCCAACACATCGCCCGGCTGCAGGTGCGCCGACAGCCGCTCCTCGGGCGAGAGGTACTTGCCGTTGACCAGCACCAGGTGAACCAGCTTGGGCGGCATGCCGTAGGGGTCGATGATCTGCTGCACGCTGGCGTCGGGGTCGACCTCGATGTCGATCTGGTTGGCGCGGCGCGCTTCGTGCGGCAGGTAATCCGTCAGCGTGGCAAACAGCTTGAGCGTGATCTTCATGCGGGCATTGTGGACCGCGCTCATCGGCGGCGGGAGTCGGCCGCACCGCTCCAGTCGTCCTGCCCTTGCGACGCCGCCAGGTAGGCCTCCATCAGGCGCGTGGGGTCGGCCATGAGGTGGTCCTTCCACTCGCCCAGCTTCACCTGCCCTTCCACCAGGCCGCGCATCACGCCGACGTGTGCCGTCCAGCCCACCGAGTTGCAGCCCACCATCACATCGCCCGCGAACTGCAGGCTCAGGTGGCGCCCGGCCGCCTCATCAGTGAGTTCGACGTGCTGGCCGCCGGGGACGCCTTCCCAGTTGCCGAAGCTGGTGGAGATCATGCCCAGCGTGTCGAGCACGTTGATCTGCGTCACGCCTTTGAGGCTGGTGCGCTGCCCGACCATGTTGAGGGCAGCCACGCGCGCCTGCTCCGCGGCGTTGGGCTGGATCGCGCTCACGATGGTCTGGCCACTCACCTTGTCAAAGGCCTCGGCGCAATCGCCAGCGGCGTACACACCCGGCACGTTGGTCTGCAGGTGCTCGTCGGTGAGCACACCGCGCAGGCAGGTGATGCCCGAGTCCTTGAGGAAGCCGATGGCGGGCCGCACGCCCGTGGCGCTGATCACCAGATCGACGTCGACGGTGTGGCCGTTCGACAGCTTCACCCGCAGCGGCGAGCCGGCCTCGATGGCTTCGACCTTGGTGCCGGTGTGCACGGTGACGCCCTGCTGTTCGCACCAGCGCTTGATCATGGCACCCGCGGTGGGGCCCATCATGCGCGGCACCATGCGGTCACCCATCTCGACCACGCTCAGCGCCACGCCACGCTGCTTGAGCGCTTCCATGATGATGCAACCAATGAAGCCCGCGCCCATCTGCAGCACCCGCGCACCAGGTCTGGCCAGCTGCGCGATGGCCCGCGCATCTTCCAGCGTCCAGCAAGGGTGCACACCGGGCAGGTCGATGCCGGGGATCGGCGGGCGGACTGGGTGCGAACCGGTGGCGATCAAGAGGCGGTCGAAGGACAAGGTCTGGCCGTCGTCGAGCGTCACAGTGCGCTTGGCCGCGTCCACCGCCGTGGCTTTGGCCCGCACCTGCTTCACCCGCAATTGCTCATAGTGCGAAGCCTGCTTGCGCAGGTAGGTGCCGCGCTCATCGATGTTGCCCACCAGCAGGTAGGGAATGGCCATGCGCGAGTACGGCGGCTCGGCCTCGTCGCCCACCAGCGTGATGGTGGCGGCGGGCGCCTGCTTGCGGATGGTTTCGGCGGCGATCACGCCGGCCGGGCCGGCGCCAAGAATGACGTGGTGCATGCAGGGCTCCTGCAAAAAAAAGGGGGCAGCGCACGCACTGCCCCGGAGGTTCAACACATGCCGACGGGAACAAGTCCCGTCACAGGCCCAGACGGGCCTTGGTTTCCTTGGTCGGCCGGCCTTCCTTGTCCCAGCCGCGCACCGCGTAGTACTTGGGCAGCATCTCGGGCAGCTGGCTGACCATGCCTTTGCCCGGGCCGGTCTTGGCGGCTTCGGTCAGCAGGCGTTTGGGCAGCGAGTCGTCCTTGGGCGTGAAGCCGGCCGCGTTGTTGAACTCGCGCTCCATGTTCCAGATGCGCTCGCCGATCTTCTCGAGTTCTTCGGTGGTGTAGCTGGCGTCGCACGCGGCCTGCAGCTGCGGCGCCAGATCGGCCACGCCCCAGGCGAAGGTCGTGAACACGCACAGGCCCGACGAGTCGAACGCCGCGGTCGCGTCCTGGAAGGCCTTGACCAGTTCGGGCTTGCCGGCGCTCTCGGTCGGCTCGGTCTTGACCGGAATGCCCAGCACCTCGGAAGCAATGGTGTAGCCGCGCAGGTGGCAGGCGCCGCGGTTGCTGGTGGCGTAGGCCAGGCCAATGCCCTGGATCACGCGGCCGTCGTAGGCCGGGAACTCCTGGCCTTTGACGCTCATGGACAGGTCAGGGTGGCCGTACTTTTTGGTCAGGCGCGCCGAGCCCAGGCCGATCTCCTTGCCGAAGCCTTCGCCCTTGCCGGTCATTTCGGCAAACGCCGCCAGTGCCGCCGCCGAACCGAAGGGCGCGTCGATGCCGATCTGCTCCTTGGTAAGCACGCCCATCTCGTAGAGCTCCATCACCGCGCCAATGGTGGCGCCGAAGCTGATCGGGTCCATGCCGTACTCGTTGCACAGCAGGTTGGCGTACTGAAGCGCCTCCAGATCGTTCACCCCGTTGGCCGCGCCCAGCGCCCAGGCCGCTTCGTACTCCAGACCGCCGTTGGCGCCCCAGTACTCGGGCTTGTTCTTCACGGTGAAGTGGGTCTCGTCGATCTTGCTCACGCGACCGCAGGCGATGGTGCAACCGAAACAGGCCTGGTTGGTCACCAGGTGCTTCTTGCCATCGCTCTCGCGCGGCGTGGCCATGGCCTCGGCCGAGATGTCCTTGGCGCCCTCGAACTGCACGTCGCGGTGGTTGCGCGTGGGCAGCGCGCCCACTTCGTTGATGACGTTCATCAACACCTGCGTGCCATAGGTGGGCAGGCCCTGGCCGGTCACGGCGTTCTCGGCCAGGATCTTCTTCTTCTCTTTCACGGCCTGCATGAAGCCCTTGGGGTCGCGGATGTTGCCGACACCCTTGGTGCCGCGCACGGCAATGGCCTTGAGGTTCTTGCTGCCCATCACCGCGCCCACGCCCGAGCGGCCGGCCGCGCGGTGAAGGTCGTTGACGATGGCGGCGTACAGCACCTCGTTCTCGCCCGCCTGGCCAATGCTGGAGACGCGCACCAGCGGGTCCTGCAGCTGGTTCTTGATGATCTCTTCGGTCTTCCAGACCGTCTGGCCCCACAGGTGCGAGGCGTCGCGCAGCTCGGCCACGTCGTCGTTGATGACTAGGTACACCGGCTTGGGCGACTTGCCCTCGAAGATGACCATGTCCCAGCCGGCCATCTTGAGCTCCGCGCCCCAGTAGCCGCCCGAGTTGGAGCAGGCAATGGCACCGGTCAACGGCCCCTTGGTGATGACGGTGTAGCGCCCACCGGTGGAGGCCATGGTGCCGGTCAGGGGCCCGGTGGCCCAGATGATCTTGTTCTCGACCGCCAGCGGATCGACCTTGGGGTCAACCTCGCTCACGAAGTACTTGGTCCCCAGGCCGCGCGAGCCGATGTAGTCGCGCGCCCAGGCCTTGTTGAGGGGTTCAGAGGTGATGGTGCCCGCGGTCAGGTTGACGCGGAGGATTTTTCCAGCCCAGGACATGGTGTGGCTCCTTCGGGTGTTCGGTGCTCAGGCCGCAGACGGCTGGTTGCCCAGCTTGTCGGCCCATTGCTTCATGCGGTCCAGACCGGTCCAGTTGGCGTCGATGAAGGTGATCGCGCCGGTGGGGCAGGCCTCGGCGCAGGCGGGCTCGCCGCCGCACAGGTCGCACTTCTGGACCTTGCCCGTCTCCTGGACGTAGTTGATGGTGCCGAACGGGCACGCGATGGTGCAGACCTTGCAGCCCACGCAGGTGGAATCGTTGACCACCTTGGCGCCGGTGGCCTTGTCCAGCGTGATGGCTTCCACCGGGCAGGCGTGCAGGCACCAGGCCTCGTCGCACTGGGTGCAGGTGTAGGGCACCTTCTTGCCGGTGTGGTGGAAGTCGAAGACCTTGATGCGCGACTTCGAGGTCGCGAACACCCCGTGGTTCTCGTACGAGCAGGCCATTTCGCACTGCAGGCAACCCGTGCACTTCTCCGGGTCGATGTGAAGCACCTTCTGCATTCTTGTCTCCTGTGGGGCGACGCCATGACCGCGGCGCGGTATGCATGGGTCTGCATACGATTGTTCAAAGGTCCACCCGGTTTGAAGAAAGGGTTAACCCTCGAATCCGGCCGGTGTCGCAGAAAGTCTCAGATTGAGACGCCCGCAACGGATGGCTCAAATCCCTATGCAACTTGCCCATACGTCATGCCAATGCGCGTTGTGCATGGCCCGAATCTCAAATTGAGAACATGTCGGGCAGTGCCGGGCTTTCGGGGGTTAACCCTCGAATCGCGCCCCGGGTCGCGTGCTCCACTGGATTGGCCTTCCCACGACAACCCAGGAGACAAACATGCCCGTCGAACTCAAGGTCAACGGCCGCGCCGTGACCGTGGATGCGCCTGCGCACACCTTGCTGGTGCAGGCCCTGCGAGAGAACCTGCGACTCACCGGAACCCATGTCGGCTGCGACACCGCCCAGTGCGGCGCCTGCACCGTGTTGATCGACGGCAAGGCCGTCAAGTCGTGCAACGTACTGGTGGCGCAGGTGGCCGGGCGCGAGGTCACCACCATCGAGGGTCTGGCCGCCGCCGACGGCACCATGCACCCCATGCAGGCGGCCTTCAAGGAGTGCCACGGCCTGCAATGCGGCTTCTGCACCACCGGCATGGTGATGAGTGCGGTGGACCTGTGCCAGCGCCAACCCAAGGCCGACGAACACGCCATCCGCGAGCAGCTCGAAGGCAACCTCTGCCGCTGCACGGGTTACCACAACATCGTCAAGGCCGTGCAGCAAGGCGCTGCCGCCATGAAGTGAAGGAGACACGACATGGGTGCCATTGATTTCGCCAAGCTGCCGCACATCGGTGAGCCACTGCGCCGCAAAGAGGACTACCGCTTCCTCACCGGCGCCGGCCAGTACACCGACGACATCCAGCTCGCCGGCATGCGCTACGCGGTGTTCGTGCGCTCGCCGCACGCGCACGCCAACATCCGCTCGATCAACAAGAAGGCCGCGCTGGCCGCGCCCGGCGTGGCCGCGGTGTTCGACGGCCAGGACATCGCCGCCGACAAGATCGCCGGTCTGCCCTGCGGCTGGCTCATCACCAGCACCGACGGCACGCCGATGAAGGAGCCGCCACACCCGGTGCTGGCGCAAGGCAAGGTGCGCTACGTGGGCGATCACGTGGCCATCGTCATCGCTGACACGCTGGAGCAGGCGAAGAACGCGGCCGAACTGGTCGAGGTCGACTACGAGCCGCTGCCCGCAGTGGTCGACGTGCGCGACGCCATGCAGAAAGGCGCGCCCGCGCTGCACACCGAAGCGCCCGACAACCATTGCTACAAGTGGGCCATCGGCGACAAGGCCGCGGTGGACGCCACCTTCAACGGCGCGGCGCACGTCACCAAAATCGACCTGCTCAACAACCGCCTGGCACCCAACCCGATCGAGCCGCGCGCGGCCATCGGCAACTACAACCGCGCCAACGACGAGTACACGCTCTACGTGGCCAACCAGAACCCGCACGTCGAGCGGCTGCTGATGACCGCCTTCGTGATGGGCCTGCCCGAGCACAAGGTGCGCGTGATCGCACCCGACGTGGGCGGTGGCTTCGGCGCCAAGATCTACCTCTACGCCGAAGACGTGGCCGTCACCTGGGCCGCGAAGAAGCTCAACTGCGCCGTCAAGTGGACCTGCGAACGCAGCGAGGCCTTCCTGTGCGACGCGCACGGCCGCGACCACGTTACGCACGCCGAACTGGCCATGGACAAGGACGGCAAGTTCCTCGGGTTCCGCGTGCATACCGACGCCAACCTGGGTGGCTACCTGTCGACCTTCTCGACCGCGGTGCCGACCATCCTGTACGCCACGCTGCTGGCGGGTCAGTACACCTGCCCGCAGATCTACGTGGAGGTCGACGCCTGGTTCACCAACACGGCACCGGTGGACGCCTACCGTGGCGCCGGCCGGCCCGAGGCCACCTACCTGCTCGAACGCATCGTGAGCCGCGCGGCCTGGGAGACCGGTTTGAGCCAGGACGAAATCCGCCGCCGCAACTTCATCACCCAGTTTCCGTACCAAACGCCAGTGGCGCTGCAGTACGACACCGGTGACTTCAACGCCTGCCTGGACAAGGCCAACCAGCTGGCCGACGCCGCCGGCTTTGCCAAGCGGCGCGAAGCCAGCAAGGCCAAGGGGCTGCTGCGCGGCATGGGCTACAGCAGTTACATCGAGGCCTGCGGCCTGGCGCCGTCGAACATCGCCGGTGCGCTCGGTGCGCGTGCCGGCCTGTTCGAGTGCGGCGAGGTGCGCGTGCACCCCACCGGCAGTGTCACCGTGTTCACCGGCTCGCACAGCCACGGCCAGGGGCATGAGACCACCTTTGCCCAGGTGGTGGCCTCGCGCCTGGGGTTGGACCCGTCGCAGGTCGACATCGTGCACGGCGACACCGGGCGCGTGCCTTTCGGCATGGGCACCTACGGCTCGCGCTCGATCAGCGTGGGCGGCGCGGCCATCATGCGCGCGCTCGACAAGATCGAGGCCAAGGCCAAGAAGATCGCCGCGCACCTGATGGAAGCGAGCGATGCCGACGTGGACTTCGCCAACGGCGAGTTCACCGTGAAGGGCACCGACAAGAAGGTGACCTTTGGCCAGGTGGCACTCACCGCCTACGTGCCGCACAACTACCCGCTCGACAAGCTCGAACCCGGGCTGAACGAGACCGCCTTTTACGACCCGACCAACTTCACCTTCCCCGCGGGTACCTACATCTGCGAGGTCGAGGTGGACCCGGGCACGGGCGTGGTGCGCGTGGACCGGTTCACTGCGGTCGACGACTTCGGCACCATCATCAACCCCATGATCGTGGAAGGCCAGGTGCACGGCGGACTGGTGCAGGGCATTGGCCAGGCGCTGCTGGAGCACTGCGTGTACGACCGCGAGACGGGCCAGCTCGTCACTGGCTCCTTCATGGACTACGCCATGCCGCGCGCCGACGACGTGCCCAGCTTCACCATCGGCCACGTGTGCACCCCCTGCACCACCAACCCGCTGGGCACCAAGGGCTGCGGCGAGGCCGGCGCCATCGGCTCGCCGCCGGCGGTCATCAATGCGGTGCTCGACGCCCTCGCCCCACTGGGCGTGAAGGACTTCGACATGCCCGCCACGCCCAACCGCGTGTGGCAGGCCATCCAGAACGCCAGCAAATAAGGAGACAGGACCATGTACGCCTTCACCCTTGAACAACCCAAGTCCCTGGCCGACGCCAAGCGCTTGGTCGGCGGTGGCGCGCAAGCCCTGGCCGGTGGCCAGACGCTGATCGCCTCGCTCAAGCAACGCCTGGCCCAGCCGGGCGCGCTGGTCGACCTCGGCGGCGTGGCCGAGCTGCGCGGCATCCGCCGCGAGGGCAACCAGCTGGTCATCGGTGCCATGACGCGCCACGAAGACGTGGCAAGCAACGCCGACGTGAAGTCGTCGATCCCGGCGCTGGCCGCACTCGCCGGCCAGATCGGCGATCGGCAGGTGCGCGCCATGGGCACCATCGGCGGCTCGCTGGCCAACAACGACCCCGCCGCCTGCTACCCCAGCGCGGTGTTGGCGCTGGGTGCCACCATCGTCACCGATCAGCGCGAGATCAAGGCCGACGACTACTTCCAGGGCATGTACGCGACCGCGCTCAACAGCGGCGAGCTGATCACCGCGGTGCGTTTCCCGGTGCCC
>NZ_JAHBZK010000013.1 GCF_019635465.1 Hydrogenophaga sp. | reverse complement strand
CCGCGGCGAATGAATCGACAACCAGGAGACCCACATGGCACTGATCAGCCTTCGCCAGTTGCTGGACCACGCCGCGGAAAACCGCTATGGCGTGCCAGCCTTCAACATCAACAACCTGGAGCAGATCCAGGCCATCATGCAGGCCGCCGACGCCTGCGATGCGCCGGTGATCCTGCAGGCCAGCGCGGGGGCGCGCAAATACGCGGGCGAGCCCTTTCTGCGCAAGATGGTCGAGGCCGCGATCGAGATGTACCCGCACATCCCCGTGGTCATGCACCAGGACCACGGCGCCACGCCGGCGGTGTGCCAGCAGTCCATCCGCAGCGGCTTCAGCAGCGTGATGATGGACGGCTCGCTGCGCGAGGACGCGAAGACACCGGCGAGCTACGACTACAACGTCGCGGTCACGCGCGAGGTCTGCCGCTTTGCGCACGCGGTCGGCGTGTCGGTGGAAGGTGAGCTGGGGTGCCTGGGCTCGCTTGAGACGGGCGAAGCAGGCGAGGAAGACGGCGTGGGCGCCGAAGGCACGCTCAGCCACGACCAGATGCTGACCGACCCGCAACAGGCCAGGGACTTCGTGGCGCAGACCGGTGTGGACGCGCTGGCGATCGCCATCGGCACCAGCCACGGCGCCTACAAGTTCACGCGCCCACCCACGGGCGACATTCTGGCGATCGACCGCATTGCGCAGATCCACGCCGCGGTGCCTGACACTCACCTGGTGATGCACGGCTCATCGAGCGTGCCGCAGGAGTGGCTGGCCATCATCCGCACCCACGGCGGCGACATCAAGGAGACCTATGGCGTGCCGGTCGAGGAGATCGTGCGCGGCATCCGAAGCGGGGTGCGCAAGGTCAACATCGACACCGACATCCGCCTGGCCATGACGGGTGCCATGCGGCGCACCATGGCCAACAAGCCCTCGGAGTTCGACCCGCGGGCCTTCTTCAAGGACGCGACGGCGGCCGCACGCGACATCTGCAAGGCGCGCTTCGACGCCTTCGGTTGTGCGGGTCAGGCGGCAAAAATCAAGCCGGTGCCGCTGGAGAAGATGATCGCCCGCTACGCGAAGTGATGGCCGACGGGCCGCGGACCGCGCGGCATCGCCGGCGACTCACTGACTGCTGAGGTACTCGGCCACGGCGGCCATCTCGAGTTCGGTCATGCGCTCGGCCACGGCGTGCATCACCGCGTTGTCGTTGGTGCGCTCGCGCATGTTGAACTGCTTGAGCTGGGTCTGGATGTAGCCGGCAAACTGGCCCGCCAGGCGCGGCAGGTTGGCCGCGCCATCGGCCGTCGGGCCATGGCAGCTCGCACAGGCCGGCAGGCCGCTGAAGCGGTTGCCGTTTTGGTAGATGTAGCGACCCACGGTGGCCAGTTGCGGGTCCTTGGCTTCTTCCTTCGGCAGTCGCTGTGCCTCGTAGTAGCGACCCACGGTCACCATGTCCTCGGGGGCAAGTTTTTCCACCATGGGCGCCATGGCGCTGCTCTTGCGCGCGCCACTCTTGAAAGCGGAGAGCTGCTTGGCGATGTACTCGGCGTGCTGACCGGCCAGGCGCGGGAAGGCTTCGCTGGTGGATTCGCCCTGTGCGCCGTGGCACAGGAAGCACGAGCCCCCCACGATCTTTTTGGCGCGCGCCGTGTCGTCTGCCGTGGCCTGGGCCCAGGTGAGTGACGTACCGAAGCCGAGCAGGGCCGCGCCGAGCCAGGAGAGGGTGTGCAACCAGGGGGTCATTGCATCGCCTTTGACTGATATTCAGAGAAAAAAAAGGCCGCGACTTCGCGCGGCCCTGTTCGACGTCAGGCCAGGGTGTCGGCCCAGATGTTGCGCGCCCAGGCCATGGCGTACCGGCCCTCGAGTTCGCTGGCCGCCACCGACACGCCACCCGAGCCTTGCACCGGCAGCATGGTGTGCTTCTCGGCGTCGTAGCGGTGCACGCTGGCCACGTGCATGGCGTCTTCGCCGGTGACGAAGCTGTAGCAGGTGTTGGCGTAGATCGGCATCGACAACGGGGGCTGCCCGCTCAGCAGCGCCACCACCGCGGCCGCACAGGTCTTGCCGTGCTGGTTGGCCATGTGCCCCGACTTCGGCATGGCCGGTGCGATCTGGATGGCGTCGCCGAGCACATGGATGTTCTTGTGTGCCTTGGATTCCATGGTCAGGAAGTCCACCTCGCACCAGCGGCCGTTGGCGGTGGCCAGGCCGGTCTTGACCGCAATGGCGCCCGCGCGCATGGGCGGCACCACGTTGGCCACGGCCGCCTTGAAGTCGTCGTTGAACTCGAACTTGAGCGTGTTGGTGGCCACGTCGACGTCGATCACCTTGTGCTTGGGTCGGTAGTCGATCAGGCCCTGGTAGTGCTCGCCCCAGGCCTTGAGGAACAGACCCTTCTTGGACTGGATGTCGTCGTTGGCGTCGAAGACCACCACCTTGCTCTTGGGCTTGGCCTTCTTGAAGTAGCTGGCCACCATGCAGGCGCGCTCGTAGGGACCAGGCGGGCAGCGGTAGGGCGCTTGCGGGATCGACAGCGCATACACGCCGCCGTCGGGCATGGCCTCGAGTTGCTGGCGCAGCAACATGGTCTGTGGGCCGGCTTTCCAGGCGTGGGTGACCTTGTCCTGTGCGCCGGGCTTGGCCAGACCGGGCACCTGGTCGAGCATGAAGTCGATGCCGGGCGAGACGATGAGGCGGTCGTAGGGCAGCTCGCCGCCGCTGGCCAGCTTCACCGTGCGCTTGACCGGATCGACGCTGTCGACCATGTCGCGCACCACTTTCACGCCATGGCGCTTGGTCAGGTTGTCGTAGGGCGTGGTGATGTCGGCCATGGTCTTGTGGCCGCCGATCACCAGGTTGGAGATCGGGCAGGACACGAAGGCCGCGTTCGGCTCGATCAGCGTGACCTCGATGCGCTGGTCGGAGAACAGGCGCACGTACTTGGCGGCGGTGGCCCCGCCGTAGCCGCCACCGATGACGACCACCTTGCCGGCGCTGGCGCCCATGCTGGCGCAGCCACCGAGCGCGCCCAGGCCGGCGACCGCGGTGCCGGCGCCCAGGGTTTGAAGCAGTTGACGACGTTTCATCGTGGGTCTCCTCACTTCTTCTGGGCCGCGAAGTACGCGGCGATCTGGGCCAGCTGCTCGTCGGTGTAGCCCTTGGACAGCTGGTGCATCAGGGTGGCAGGCTTGCGCCCGGTCTTGAAGTCGAGCAGCTTCTGCAGCAGCTCATCCTTGTCCTTGCCGGCCAGCGATTCGTTGCCGGTCTGCGCATGGCCGTTGGTGCCATGGCAGTTGGCACAGGCCGCCGCCCACACCCGAACCTGGTTCACCTCGGCCTGCACGGTGGCGGCCGCTGCCAGCAGCACCGCGCCTGCCAGCCATCTCCTCGTTTCGCGCATCGTTGTCTCCGGTTGCTGATTGGAAAGACTTGCCTCCAAAACTGTAGCAGCGGACGAGGGAGCGCCTTGACGGTCTGTCGATCTTCCCTGACCACACCACCGGTTTCGGGCGGCGCCTTCGGGCCTGCTCGACGCGCGGTGAGGCGGTTCGTCGGCGGCCGCAGCCATTGGAGGGCAGGCTGCCGAAAAAAGCATCAAGGGTTTGTACCCATCCAAATATCAGCAATTACCGATATAGTTCGAGACCTTGAATACCGTCAGAAGGAGCCGTGCCGTGTCGGACGCGCTGGACCAACCGATCGGGCGGGTGCTGCCCGCTCCCGAAAACCACCTGAGTGCCGAAGGGCTGGAGCAGGCGCGCAAGGCGCGACGCAGCTTCATGGGCAAGGCCCTGGCCATGGGCGCTGGCGCTGTGGCCGCCACGCAGGCACCGCGGGCGCTGGCCGCCGAAGGCGACAGTGCCATCCTCGAGCTGCCCGAGCACACCCGCGGCCTGGGCCGCCCGGTGGCCGAGCGTGCCTATGGCCTGCCCAGCAAATGGGAGGCCAACCTGCAGCGCCGCGAAAGCCCCGGCCTCACGCGCGTGCCGCAGGCCTCGGTGAGCTTTGCCCCGCTGCAAGGCCTGTTCGGCATCATCACGCCGAGCGGCCTGCACTTCGAACGCCACCACCAGGGCTGGTGGGACATCGACCCGAGCAAGCACCGCCTGATGGTGCACGGTCTGGTCAAGCGCACGCGCGTGTTCACCATGGACGACCTGATGCGCCTGCCCAGCGTCTCGCGCATCCACTTCATCGAGTGCGGCGCCAACTCGGCGCCCGAGTGGGGCAACGTGGCGCTGCCGACGGTGCAGTACACGCACGGCATGGTCAGCTGCTCGGAGTTCACCGGCGTGCTGCTGTCCACGCTGCTGGAGATGTGCGGCATCGACAAGAAGGCCGCCAAGTTCGTGCTGGCCGAAGGCGCGGATGGCTCGTCCATGACGCGCACCATCGACATCGAACGCGCCATGGACGACTGCATCGTCGCCTGGGGCATGAACGGCGAAATGCTGCGCCCCGAGAACGGCTACCCGCTGCGCCTGGTGGTGCCGGGTGTGCAGGGCGTGAGCTGGGTCAAGTACCTGCGCCGCATCGAGGTGGGCGACCAGAAGTGGGCGGCCAAGGACGAGGCCGTGCACTACATCGACCTGATGCCCGATGGCACGCACCGCCAGTACACCGGCATCCAGGAATGCAAGAGCGTCATCACCACGCCTTCGGGCGGTCAGACGCTGCTCGACAAGGGCTACTACAACATCAGCGGCCTGGCCTGGTCGGGCCGCGGCAGCATCAAGCGCGTTGACGTGAGCGTGGACGGTGGCCGCAACTGGCGCACCGCGCGGCTGGAAGGCCCGGTGCTGCCCAAGGCCCTGGCGCGCTTCAACATCGACTGGGTCTGGGACGGCAAGCCCGCCGTGCTGCAAAGCCGTGCCATGGACAGCACCGGCTATGTGCAGCCCAAGATCAACCAGCTGCGTGCGGTGCGCGGCACCCGCTCGATCTACCACCAGAACGCCATCCAGTCCTGGCGGGTGGGCGAGAACGGCGAAGTCTCCAACGTGCAGGTGTACTGATGAAGAAGGCCATTCAACTTCTGACGGCGCTGGCCCTGAGCGGTGCAGCGACCCTGGCGTCGGCGCAGGCGCAGCCCTGGAAAGACATCGGTCGCGAAGCCACCCCGGCCGAGATCAAGGCCTGGGACATTGACGTGCGCCCGGACTTCAAGGGCCTGCCCAAAGGCAGCGGCAGCGTCTCGCTGGGCGAGACGGTGTGGGAGGGCAAGTGCGCCTCCTGTCACGGCAGCTTCGGTGAATCCAACGAGGTGTTCACCCCCATCGTGGGCGGTACCACCAAGGAAGACATCGCCCGCGGCCGGGTGAAGAACCTGGAGCAGGGTGGCCACTTTCCGCAGCGCACCACGCTGATGAAGGTCGCCACGGTGTCCACGCTGTGGGACTACATCAACCGCGCCATGCCCTGGAACGCGCCCAAGAGCCTGAAGACCGACGAGGTCTATGGCGTGCTGGCCTACATCCTGAGTCTGGCCGAGGTGGTGCCGGCCGACTACGTGCTGTCGGATCAGAACATTGCCGAAGTGCAGCAGCGCATGCCCAACCGCAATGGCATGCGCTTCTATGAGCCCTTGTGGAAAGCCTCGGGCAAGGGCGATGTGAAGAACGTCGCCTGCATGAAGGACTGCCCCACCGACGCCAAGGTGCACTCCACGCTGCCGGACTTCGCGCGCGACGCGCACGGCAACATCCTTGAGCAGAACCGCGTGATCGGCCCGGTGCGCGGCGCCGACACCACCAAGCCCGCACCGACCGCGCCGGTGGGCACTGCGCCGCCGCCCAAGGCGGTGGTGGTGGCTGCCGCACCGGCGGCGGGCGCGGCCGGTGGCGTCGACGTCAAGGGCGTGCTCACCGCCAACGGCTGTACCGCCTGCCACGGCATCACCAACAAGATCGTGGGCCCGGGCTTCGCCGAGGTGCTCGCCAAGCACAAGGGCCGAGCGGACCTCGAGGCCTACCTCGCCGGCAAGATCAAGTCGGGTGGCAGCGGCGTGTATGGCGCGGTGCCCATGCCGCCGCAGGCACAGCTCAAGGACGACGAGGCTGCAGCCATTGCCAAATGGATTGCCGCCGGTCCCAAGTGAGGCCGGGCGTCATTCCAATCACCGTGTAAGCGTTTTCCCCCTGATCTTTCCCACGAGGAGACATTAGTCTATGAGCATGAAATACATGATCGCCCTGTCCGTGACGGGCGCTGCCCTGCTGGGCACGTCGGCGCATGCGCTGGACGCCGCGGCCGCCAAGGCCCTGGCGGCCAAGAGCGCCTGCCTGGCCTGCCACGCCGTCGACCGCAAACTGGTCGGCCCGGCGTACCAGGACGTGGCGGCCAAGCACAAGGGACAGGCCGACGCGCTGGAGAAGGTGGCCGCCCGCATCAAATCGGGTGGCTCGGGCATGTATGGCCCGGTGCCCATGCCGCCGCAGCCCAACCTCAAGGACGACGAGCTCAAGCTGCTGGCAGCCTGGGTACTCGCCGGCGCACCCGACAAGTAAACTCGCCCCTCGCCCCGATTTGCACAGGAGTTCAACATGAACCAGACCCGCCGAGACGCCCTCAAGACCACCGGTGCATTTGCCACCCTGGTGTCGCTGGGCATCGTCACGCAGAGCCAGGCCCACGCCGCGCTCGAGCGCGCCAGCTTTGAAGTCAAGAACCTGGCCGATGCGCTCAAGGCGCTGGGCGGCACGCCCGCCAACAGCGACCAGGTCACCGTCGTCGCACCCGACATCGCCGAGAACGGCGCCGTGGTGCCCATCGGCGCATCGAGCAAGCTGGCCAACACCACCGACATCTTCCTCATCGTCGAGAAGAACCCGATGCCGCTGTGCGCTGCCTTCGGCATTCCCGCCGGCACGCTTCCCGAAGTCTCCACCCGTCTGAAGATGGGCCAGAGCTCCAACGTGATCGCGGTGGTCAAGGCCGACGGCAAGCTGTTCTCGGCGACCAAGGAAACCAAGGTCACCCTGGGCGGCTGCGGCGGTTGATCGCCTCACGACCCACGTCTCGAACCCATTGAATTCAGGAGTCCAACATGGCTGATCCGATGCGCATCCGCGCCGCCGTGGCCGACGGCGAAACCACCGTCCGCGTGCTCATGTCGCACATCATGGAGCCCGGCACCCGCCGCGACGCCAGCGGCAACATCATCCCCGGTCACTTCATCCAGAACGTCGAGGCCACCCACAACGGCAAGGTCGTGCTGACCGCGCAGTTCACCGGTGCCGTGTCGCAAAACCCCTTCCTGTCCTTCAAGTTCAAGGGCGGCGCCAAGGGCGACAAGGTGATGGTGAAGTGGAGCGACAACAAGGGCGACTCGCGCTCCGACGAAGCGACGATTGCCTGACATCCCCCGGTGCCAGGCGGGCCGATGGCGCGGCCCGCTTGCCGAGCGATAAGCGACCCCACGCCCAACACGAGGAGACCCCCCAGATGAAACACCCCTTGTCCACCCGCATCGCCGCGCTGGCGATCGGCCTCGGTGCCGCTGCGTTCGCGCACGCGCAGTCGACGGCCGACGGCATCGCGAAGTACCGCGAGATGCTGCAGGACGGCAACCCGGCCGAGCTGAACGAGATGAAGGGTGAAGAACTCTGGAAACAGAAACGGGGCCCCAAGAGCGCGTCGATGGAGCAGTGCGACCTGGGCAAAGGCCCGGGCGTGCTCAAAGGTGCGTTCGTTGAACTGCCGCGCTTCTTCAAGGACACCAACAAGGTGCAGGACCTGGAAGACCGCATCGTGACCTGCATGGAAACGCTGCAGGGCTTCAACGGTGCCGAGGTGCGCAAGACGCCGTTCCGCAAGGGCGAAATGGCCAATGTGACCGACATGGCCACTTACGTGGCCACCCAGTCCAAGGGCATGAAGTTCAACCTGCCGCAGTCGCATCCGCAAGAGAAGCTGATGTATGAGGCCGGCAAGCGCATCTTCTTCACGCGCGGTGGCCCGCACGATTTCTCGTGCGCCTCGTGCCACGGTGCCGATGGCAAGCGCATTCGTCTGCAGGACCTGCCCAACCTGACCAAGAACCCGGGCGACGGCGTGGGCTTTGCGGCCTGGCCGGCGTACCGCGTGTCCAACGCGCAGATGTGGGGCATGCAGCTGCGCCTGAACGACTGCTTCCGCCAGCAGCGCTTCCCCGAGCCCAAGTTCGGCAGCGACGTCACCATGGCGCTGGGCATCTACATGGGCGTGAACGCCAAGGGCGCCGAGTCCGCCGTGCCCGCCATCAAGCGCTGAAGAGGAGACACCGCATGACGAAGAACATCCTGATGGCACTGCCGCTGGCCGCCTTGCTCGCCGCGTGCTCCATGCCGCCGTCCCAGGCCGACATCGAGAAGGCCACCGCCGACATCATGAAGAGCTCGTTCCAGGACCGCGGCATCGCCAAGGTGGACCGGCTCCAGCAAGACGAAGCCAACGCCACCTGCCTCGATGCCGACGTTAGCGGCAAACCGCTGGACGACAAGCTCGCCAAGGCGGTCGAAGCCAACCAGATGAAGACCGTCAAATGGCCTTCGGACGGCAAGTTTCTGGGCGACTGGAAAGAGGGCGAGAAGATTGCCCAGAGCGGCCGCGGCATGACCTGGAGCGACAAGGCCGATGCGGCCAACGGCGGCAATTGCTACAACTGCCACCAGATCAGCCAGCAAGAGATTTCCTTCGGCACGCTGGGCCCGAGCCTGTACCAGTACGGCAAGCTGCGTGGTGTGAGCGATCCCAGCGCCGCCGGCTCCAAGGCCATCGTGGAATACACCTGGGGCAAGATCTACAACTCGCGTGCCTACAACGCCTGTTCGCAGATGCCGCGCTTCGGCCACAACGGCATCCTCAACGAGCAGCAGATGAAGCACGTGATGGCGCTGTTGCTCGACCCCGAGTCGCCGGTCAACAAGTGATCCCGACGCCCGGCGAGCCTTGGCTCCCCGGGCTTTTTTGCGCTTTCAAATATCAGCGTTTGCTTCTTTAAGAGGGTCTCACCATGAGCCTGAGCCGCCGCGAATTCATGCAACTGCTGGCCGCGGCCAGCGCCGCCGGCATGGCGCTCGATCACCGCGACGCGCTGGCCGCCACGCCGGGCGCGGGTGAGCGCTTCTACGACGTGCCCAAGTTCGGCAACGTCAGCTTCCTGCACTTCACCGACTGCCACGCGCAGCTCACACCGGTGTACTTCCGCGAGCCCAGCATGAACCTGGGTGTGGCCGAGGCCACCGGGCAGGCGCCCCACCTGGTGGGTGAAGCGCTGCTCAAGCACTTCAAGATCCGCCCCGGCACGGCGCAGGCCCATGCGTTCAGTTACCTTGACTTCGCGCAGGCGGCCAAGACCTACGGCAAGGTGGGCGGCTTTGCCCATCTGGCCACGCTGGTCAAGCGCTTGCGCGCATCGCGTCCGCAGGCCTGGCTGCTCGACGGCGGCGACACCTGGCAGGGCTCGGCCACGTCGTTGTGGACCAACGCGCAGGACATGGTGGACGCCTGCAAGAAGCTGGGCGTGGACATCATGACGCCGCACTGGGAGTTCACCTTCGGTGCCAAGCGCGTGCAGGAAATCGTCGAGAAGGACTTCAAGGGCAACATCGAATTCCTGGCGCACAACGTCAAGACCACCGACTTCGAAGACCTCGTCTTCAAGCCCTACACCATCCGCGATATGGGCGGCGTGCCGGTGGCGGTGATCGGCCAGGCCTTCCCCTACACGCCGATCGCCAACCCGCGCTACATGGTGCCGGACTGGACCTTCGGCATTCAGGAAGAGCACCTGCAGAAGATGGTCGACGAAGTGCGCGGCAAGGGCGCGCAGGTGGTGGTGCTGCTGTCGCACAACGGCATGGACGTGGACCTCAAGCTCGCCTCGCGCGTGAGCGGCATCGACGCCATTCTGGGTGGTCACACCCACGACGGCATGCCCGCTCCCACCATCGTCAAGAACCCCGGTGGCCAGACCCTGGTCACCAACGCGGGCTCGAACACCAAGTTCCTGGGCGTGCTCGACTTTGATGTGCGCGGTGGCAAGGTGCAGGGCTACCAGTACCGGCTGATGCCCATCTTCGCCAACCTGCTGCCGGCCGACGCCGACATGCAGGCCTACATCGATGGCGTGCGTGCGCCGCACTTGGCCAAGCTCGACGAGAAACTGGCCGTCACCGAAGAGGCGCTGTACCGCCGAGGCAACTTCAACGGCTCCTGGGACCAGGTCATTTGCGAGGCGCTGATGGACGTGAAAGGCGCCGACCTGTCGTTCTCGCCCGGTGTGCGCTGGGGCACCTCGCTGCTGCCGGGCGACACCATCACGATGGAGCGCCTGATGGACCAGACGGCCATTACCTACCCATCGACCACGCTCAACGAATTCACCGGTGCACAGATCAAGGACATCCTCGAAGACGTGGCCGACAACATCTTCAACCCCGACCCTTACTACCAGCAGGGCGGCGACATGGTGCGCGTTGGTGGCATGCAGTACAGCATCGCGCCGAACGAGCGCATGGGCAGCCGTATCCAGAACATGACGCTCAAGGGCAAGCCGGTTGAGGCGGGCAAGACCTACAAGGTCGCAGGCTGGGCCTCGGTGCAAGAGGGCGCCAAGGGCGAGCCGGTGTGGGATGTGGTGGCCGGCTACCTGCGCGACAAGAAGGTCATCAAGGGCGTGAAGATCAACACCCCGAAACTTGTCGGCATGAAGGGCAATCCGGGCATGGCCGGCTGAGGCTGGCGCAAAAAAGGCCGTCACCCGAAAGGCGACGGCCATCAAATCAACCTTGGAGAAAAAGGGGCCCGCGGGGCCCCTTCTTGTTGGCGCTTGCGCGCCGATCAGAAGTCGTGGCGAACGCCGACCGCGTAGCGGCTGCGATCCGTGACTTTGGTGCCGGCACCGTTCTCGACGTCGCCCGTCAGGTAGGCAGCGTACAGGCGGGTGCGCTTGGACATGGCGTAGGTGCCGCCGAACGAGAAGGCCGAGCCCTTGGCGCTGGTGGCACCGTTGAGCTTGGACTTGCCGTAGGCGTAGCCGGCCGACACGTCGAAGGCGCCGAAGGGCACGGTGGCGCCGAAGGCGAATTCGTTGTCCTTGAGGCCCGCGCCGTTCTTGGCGTTCTGGTACTGGCCAGACAGGCGGAAGGCGCCGAAGTCATAGCCGGCCGAGACCACGCTGTACTTCAGATCGCTGGCAGGCGTCGTGGAGTTCGACTGTTCCTGGTAAGCGAAACCGGCGTCGAGCTGGCCCGCGCGGTAGCGCAGGTTGAAGGCCGTCAGGTCGTTGGACACGCCGGCGGTTTCGTCGAACGCATAGCTCACGCCAGCGCTGAAGCCACCGAAGCTGGGGGTGTCGTAGCGAACCTGGTTGGTCGGGCGGCTGGTGAAGTTATTGACGCCACCGTTGGTGCCGACCGCGTAGGCGATCTTGCTGGCCGTGAACTCGGAGTCGTACAGGTTGTAGACGTTGCCGAGGTCGTAGATGTCCTTGTAGGCGCTGTCGATCAGGCCCATGCGAACGGCACCGAAGCCACCCGACAGACCGACCCACGAAGCGCGGTCGAACTTGAGGCCGGCGCTGGTGCCGTCGTCAACAGTGAGCGCACCTTCGAGCTGGAAGTTGGCGCGCAGACCGCCGCCGAGATCTTCCGTGCCCTTGAAGCCGAGGCGGCTGGTGGTCAGGTTGCCGCTGAACAGCTTGGTGGTGCTGGTGTTGGCAATGTCGTCCTTGTCGGAACCAACCGACGCGTCCAGACGACCATAGACCGTGACGCTCGACTGCGCGAACGCGGCGCCGCTGATGGTGGCCAGTGCGGCCAGAGCGATCAGAGACTTTTTCATTGGGAGTTCTCCATGTGGTTCAAGCGGGCCGTTGTGCAGCCCACGTCCCCCACACCGTGCGGGGCGACATGGCGATTCCATGCGCCGAAAATAACCGCTCGATTACTTTTTCGCGGGTTAACCCTGAACACAACACTCGACCCTTCATGGGGTGGGTGTTTCACCGAGCTGCCAAAGCTTTGTGGCATTCGCACGCGCGCCGCATGGGCGCGGCGTGCGCGTCGCGCGCGCGTGGTGCGCGCGAAGGCATTGGGTGCGTGATGGCCAGGTCGCGGCCGCAGATGCGGTGATCTCCACCGGCGAAGCCGATCACGCGCGCCAGATGAAGGCTTGCTCGGCGGGGCTCAGGGCCTGGGCGACGGTGCGCAGGTGCTCCATCACCGCCACGTCGGCTTCGGACGCGTCACCGTGGCGCTGCGCAATGCGTTGGCGCAGCACCTCATCGGGCGCTTCACACGGCACGATGCGAAAGGGCACCCTCAGGGTTTTCGCCAGTCGGGCGGCGCGGGCACACTCGGTCTTGCGCAAGTGCGCCGCGTCAAGGATGACCGGCAGCTGCGACCCGATGGCGGCACGTGCGGCCGCCAGCAAGGCAGCGTAGGTGCGCTCGCCGCTGGCCCGGTCGTAGATGTTCAGACCCAGCGCGCGCGAATTCGCGTCGGCGGCGAGACCGAACAGGCGCTTGCGCTCCACATCGGCACGCACCCGGATCGCGCCGTGTTGCTCAAGCAGGCGTTGCGAGACGTGGCTTTTGCCGGAGCCGGGCAGCCCGTTCATGATGGCCAGCCAGGTCGGCCCCGGTTCGATCCAGTGCAGCGCACAGTCCAGGTAGCGTCGCGCCAGATCACCCTGGCCCTGCAGCAGTGAGACTTGTGTACGCACCAAGGCGCGGTAGACCACCGCGAAACGCAGGGTGGGCAGCCCCGCGTGGTCGCCGCTGCCGTCGAGCCAGCGGTTGAGCAGTCGAAACGCCAGGTCGGCACGCCCGCCCGCGTGCAGATCCATCACCACGAAAGCGATGTCATCGATGACGTCGATCCAGCGCAGCGCAGGGTCGAACTCGATGCCGTCAAAAGCGCTGATCACGCCGTCTTCGTCGATCAGGTTGGCCAGGTGCAGATCGCCATGGCATTCGCGCAATCGGCCCTGCGCCAGCCGGTCGGACCACAGCGGTGCCAGGGTCGCGGCCTGCGCGTGCAACCAGTGGCCCAGGCGAATGGCTTCGTCGCCACGGCATGCGGGCGCCGCGCCCGCCAGTGCGGCCTGCGCGGTGGCGGAGCGCCGCTCGGGTGTGGCAAAGCCGTCGTCGGGTGACGCCATGGGGGCTGTTGCATGAAAGCGCGCCAGCATGTCGGCGCAGGCGTCCACCGTGCCCGGCGTCAACGTGCCGGTGCGCAGCCGTTCGCTCAGCAGCGCATGGGCTTCGAATCGCCGCATGCGCACGGCGACCTCGATTGCCGGGCCTGAGCCGCCCAAAATGGGCGCGTCCGGGCTGCCGGTGATCGCCACGACGTCGCGATAGATGCTGGGGGCCAGACGCCGGTTCAGTCGCCACTCTTCCTGGCAGAAGTGCTCTCTTGCGGCCAACGAGGTGTAGTCGACAAAGGGCAGGCGCAATGGCTTCTTGATCTTGTACGCCACCGACGCGCCGAGCAGGACCCAGGACAAATGGGTCTCGATGAGTTCCGCCTGCTCGCGCTCGGCGAGGCGCGCGACCAGCGCGGCCGAGGCGGCGAGAGCGGCATCCGCATGGGTAGGGGCGGGCATGTGGGTCAGGCTACTGCGCAGGCTTCGGGCGGTGTTTGACCTGTCGCAATCGGCTGCGTCGCAGGCTGACCGATCATGCCAAGCTCGCGATGTCGTCCACGCGTGCCGACGTGGCACATTGCCCTGCATCGATCGAAGGAACTGCTTATGCCACGCACCACCCTGGCCATCATGACCGCCCTGTTTTCCGCGCTATGTGGTGTCTTCTCCGGCGCAGGCGCGGTCACCTGTGATGGGCAGCCCGGCACAGCGGCGGGCGCAGCCGATTTTGTGGCTGCAGTGGCGCGCAACACGCCCGCTGTGGTGCATTTGCTGACCGTTCGCGAGCGAAGCGCCGAGCAGGCCCCGGTGGGCGAAGCGAGCGAGGCGCCGGCGCCAGAGGGCAGTGAAGCCGGGGCATCCGGCCCCTTGTATGAGCGCGTGACCGCGTCGGGTTTTTTGATCTCGCCCGATGGCGACATCGTCACCAGCTCGCACGCGGTTCAGGGGCGTCGCGAAGTGTGGGCGGTGCTCTCCGATGGCCGCCACCTGCCGGTGACGGTGGTGGGTGTGGATGAGGCCACCGATGTGGCTTTGGTGAAGGTGCAGGCCCAGGGCCTGCCGGTGGTGCGCACCGCCCCGGATGCGCCCGTGTGCCCGGGGCAATGGGTGGCGGCGCTGGGCGCGCCGTTCGGCTTCGAACACAGTGTGACGGCGGGGGTGGTCAGTGCGGGGCCGCGCGCGCTGCTGGGCGGCTCCGACATGGCGCTGATCCAGATGAACGTGGCCATCAATCCGGGCAGCTCGGGCGGCCCCTTGTTCAACAGCCAGGGCGATGTCGTGGGCCTGAACGCGATGATCTTTGCCTCCGAGGGGTTCTACGTCGGCATTTCCTTTGCGGTGCCGATCGACACGGTGTTGCGCGCGGTGGAGCGGCTGCGCGCGGGTGCCACGCGCGAGCAGGCACGTCTGCCGGCGAGAACCCAGGCACTGGGGCCGGCGCTGTCACTGGCCTTTGGCTTGCGACAGCCGGACGGCGTGCTGATTGCCAGCACCGAGGGGCACACCCATAGCAACGATGGTCTGCACCGTGGCGACGTGCTGTTGTCGCTCGCGGGCCGTCCGGTGGCCACTCGGGAGGCACTCGATCGCCTGCTCGCCGGCCAGGCACCGGGTGCAAGCGTGCCCGCCGTGGTCTGGCGGGAGGGTCGACTGCGTGAGCTGCGTGTCGTGCTGGAGCGCGAACTGCCCGAGCGCATCGATCAGGGCGTCGAACGCAAGGCGCAGGACGGTCCCTTGCTCGGGCTGCAACTGGTGCCCGAGGCCAAGGCAAGTCAATGGCCACCGGGCGTCTACGTGCTGAGCGCCAGTGGCACCGGCTTGATGGCGGGCGTTGACGATGGCGATCGCATCGTCGCGGTCAATGCCACGCCGGTGCAAAGCCCGTCCGAGTTCGAGGCGGCCGTGCGTGCGGCCAGCTCGACGGTGGTCGCCCTGTTGGTGCAGCGTGGGCCCTACACGCTGTACGTGCCGGTGGCGCGCGGGCCGGCGCGCTGAACGCCGCTGCAGCAACGAACAAATCCGCAGACCATTGCGCGGGTCAACGCTGGAAACAATCGTCGGCCTGATGCGGCGTATGGGCGCTTGCGCTCATTGCGCACGCCCGATTCGAGCCCGATCCTCCAACCCTGCGCGAAGCGCGATCAAGGTGTTGGCGTGGTCTGGGGGCTGACAAATGGAATGGCCTGCTCCACCGTGTCCCAGATGAATCGCCCGGATGGCTCGCGCTGTTCTTCGACGATGTGCGCAACCAGACCCGCCGCGCGCGAGATCACGGCAAACCCCCGCATGATGGCCGTCGGCACGTTGATCTCGCCCAGCAGCGCGGCCACGGCGCCGGTGGCGTTGATGGTGACCGCGCGCCCGGCAACCTCGTCCACGGCTCGCGAGAGCGTCTCCAGTGCGCGAATGCGGTGGCCTGGGAGTTCGGGCTCTGCGCGACCCATCTCCAGCAGCTTGTAGGCGCGAGGGTCGACCGGCTTGTGCAGGTGGTGGCCGAATCCCGGCACGGGCGATCTCTGTGTTTTATGGTCGCGCGCGATGGCCAGGGCCTCCACTTGTGGATCGGGTGCCGCCATGATGCGATCAAGCAGGCTGGAGCAGTTCTCCATCGTGCCGACGAAGGAGCTGCCAACCGCCAGCAGGCCGGCTGACACGGCGCCTTGAAGGTTTTCGGGGGCACTCATGTAGATCAGGCGTGTCGCGATGGCGCTGGGGGTGAGGCCATGTTCCATCAGCACGATGAGCACGACGTCCGCCACGCGCAGGTCCACTGGGCGCGGTGTGCGACCCAGAATCTGCATGAGCATCACCTGCGTGAACGTGGCCTTGCCCATCAGGTCGTTCACCAGATCGGCCTTGCCGTAGGTGAGGCTGGTGAGCGTGTGCGTGCACAGGCTGGTGGTTGGGGGCTGGGTGTGGTGGGTCATGGATCAGGCGTTGTCAGAGTTGTCCGGTCAGGGCCATGTCGCGCACGGCGTTTTTGAGCACCTTGCCCACGGGCGAACGGGGCAGATCGTTCACGACGTGGATGCGCTTGGGTGTTTGCACGGGGCCCAGGCGTTCGCGAACAAAGGCGGCCAGTTCGACCGCGCTGGCGCTGTGGCCCGGGCGCAGTTGGACCGCTGCGTTGACACTCTCTCCCCATTTGTCATCGGGCAGGCCGAACACGGCAGACTCGTGCACCGCCGGGTGCTGCGACAAGGCGTTCTCCACCTCGACGGGATAGACGTTGAAACCGCCCGTGATGACGATGTCTTTGAGCCGGTCCTTCAAGTAGAGGTAGCCGCGCGTATCGATCAGGCCGCGATCGCCTGTGTGGAGCCAGCCGTCCACCAAGGTCGCCGAGGTCTGTTCGGGTAGTTGCCAGTAGCCGGTCATCACCAGTGGCCCACGCGCCACCACTTCGCCCACTTCGCCCGGCGGCAGCAAGCTGCCCTGGGGGGACATGATGGCGACGTCGCTGAACCAGGTGCATCGGCCCACCGCGGCCCAATTGGCCTCGTCCTCGAAATCCTCCGGGCGCATCACCGTCAGGATCTGCGGTGCTTCGGTCTGCCCGTAGGTCGTGCCCAGCACCGGGCCGAAAAAGGCGCGTACCTCGCGGATCTTCTCGGGCGGCATGGGCGCGCCGCCATAGATCAGGCGCTTGAGTTGCGGAAAGTCGGCGCGCGTCACGCCCTCGATGCCCATCAGCATGTACGCCATCGTGGGCGGCATGAAGCACACGGTGCCGCCACGGTGCTTGAAGGCGTCGCGCACCGCAGAAACGCCAACACCGTCGAGGATGACGTGGCACCCGCCTTGCGCCAGGATGGGCAACACGTAGGTGGACGTGCCGTGTGTGATGGGTGCCGCCATGACATAGCGGTCGTTTTCGTCGAATGCCCAGGCATGGATCTGGTTGACGATGTTGGCCATCCACGCGCGATAGGGTTGCATCACCCCCTTGGGCGCACCCGTGGTGCCACCGGTGAACTTGATGGCCTGCGTGTCCTCGTCGTTCACCGCGAACATCGGCAGGGTGTCGTTGGCATGGGCTTGCGCGAGCTCATCCAGCGACATGCGCTGCGCATCCGCGGACCCGATGACGATGCGCCGGGCGTGTTCGTCGGTCACGAGGTGATCGAGATCTGCCTCGATCACCAGCAGGCTGGCATCGACTACATCGGTGATACGGCGGATCTCCGCCTGCGTGCTCTTTGGGTTGAGGGGCACCCACACCTTGCCGCAGGCGAGTACGGCCAGAAGGGCGACGATGTGCTCGGCGCTGTTGCTGGCGCAGATGGCCACGCGCGATTGGGGCGTCGGGTCGCACCGCACCAAGCCGGCGGCCACAGCGCGCACGCGCTGCGCCAGCACCTGGAAGGCAATGCGTTCGGTCGGTGTATCGATCGCGATGCGGTGGGGCCAGCGCTGCGCAGCGCGCCAGAAGAAGTCGATCGGGAGCATGCTGTGCTGTGACCTCAATCCGCCTTGACCCCAGCGGCCTTGACCACCTCGCCCCAGCTTTTGAGCTGGTTGCCGATGAAGGCGCGCATGTCTTCCGGCGTGCCGGGCGCTGCGGTGGCCACGAGTTCCACCAGGCGCTGTTTGACGGCGGGGTCGTTGAGCGCGGCGTTGAGGGCACTGTTGACCCGCTGGATCACCGGCGCGGGCGTCGCAGCCGGCGCTGCCAGACCAAACCAGGATTGCACCTCGAACCCTGGAAATCCCGACTCGGCCAGTGTGGGCACGTCCGGCAGCAAGGGTGAACGTTCCTTGCTGGTGATGGCCAGCGCACGCAGTTTGCCTGCCTTCACGTGTGGCATGGCCGACGGCGAGTTGTCGAACATGGACTGCACCTGCCCCCCCAACAGATCCGACACCGCGGGTGCGCTGCCCCGATAGGGCACATGCAGCATCTTCAGACCGGCCTTCATCTTGAACATCTCGCCTGAGAGGTGGATCGACGAGCCACTGCCCGAAGAGGCGAACGTGATGCCGTCCTTGGAATCACGGGCGAACTGGATGTATTGCTGAACGGAGTGCACCGGCAGGGCCGAGTTGACCACCAGCAGGTTCGGGATCTTGGCGATCAGGCCGATCGGCGCGAAGTCCTGAACCGGGTCATAGCCCAGCTTGGTGTACAGCGAGGCATTGATCGTGTTGGCGATCGTGAACACGTAGAGCGTGTAGCCGTCGGCGGGCGATCTGGCAACGAGCTCGGCGCCCACATTGCTGTTGGCACCCGCGCGGTTGTCCACGATCACCGGCTGGCCCAGCTCGCTGGCCATGCGCACGGCGACCAGGCGCGCCATCACGTCGGTGGCGCCGCCGGCGGCATAGCCCACGACCAGCTTGACGGGCTTGGTTGGCCAATCCGGTTCGCTGGCCAGGGCCGACGCTCCCAGGCTTGCGCAGAGGGCGCTTACCATGCCCAGGCACATCGTTCTGCGTTGAAAGTTCAGCTTCATGTCGTCTCCTTGACGGTAAATTGGGGGTCTGCAAATGCGCTGGACCCCGGGGTGCGCCTTCCCGGGTTGGCGACCATTGTTTCAACGCCTCTTAGGAACGAATGAGCAAGAACGTCCGACATGCGGACAAAAAGGCTTCAGGAAAACCCTCGCCATCTGAGGACAGCCAGACCCTGAGTCGGGGGCTGGCGCTCATGGACGCCATCCTGGCCGGGCCCCAGGAAGGCATGCGTGTGGTTGCGCTGTGTCGCCTGACCGGCCTTGAGCGCGCCACGGTCCATCGGTTGTTGAGCGCCTTGCAGGCGGCCCGGTACGTGAGCGTGGTATCGCGCTTCCACTACGGCCCGGGGGAGCGATGGAAGGGGTTGATGCCGTCTACGAGGCAGCGTGCCGATCTGGCCGAACGGCTCTCACCTGTGCTGGCCAGTGTGAGCGAGGGTTGCGGCGATGCGGCCTTTGCCATCGTGCGCGATGGCGGGCTGTCGCATTGCATCGCCAGGCACGTGGGCAGCTACCCAATCCAGATCCTGGTGATCCAGATTGGAACCCGGCAACCCCTGGGCGTGGGTGGTGCCGGACTGGCGCTGCTGGCCGCCCTGGACGATCGCGAGGTGGAGGCAGTTCTGGAGGTGAATGCCTCGAACCTGGCGCTGTACGGCGGCTTGACCGAGTCTCGCTTGCGCGCTTTGGTCGCTGCCACTCGCGAACGGGGCTGGTCGGTGGTGGGAAACCATGCCACGCGCGGCGTATTGGCGGTGGGGCTGCCGGTGCTCGACCGCGCGGGCGACGTCGTGGCCGGCATCAGCGTGGCCTCAACAGAGGCACGCATGACCCGGGAACACCAGCGCAAGATCGTGCGCCTGATTCGCGTGGCACTCAGATCCCACGGTTTCGTGGCCGATTGATGGCCTCGGGCATCACCCCTGCAGACAGGCGCGCGAGTGGGAAAAACGAAGCGGGTCAGGCGGTTGCAAACCACCTGACCCGCTTGCTGATTTCTGGTGCCGGAGAGAGGAGTCGAACCCCCGACCTTCTCATTACGAATGAGCTGCTCTACCAACTGAGCTACACCGGCGAAGTCGGCGATTATAGCCAGCCGGGGCAGGGGCTCAGCGCTCGAGGTGGTAGGCCGTCACGCGTTCGACCTCGTTCCTGCTGCCAAGAATCACGCTCACGCGTTCGTGCAGCTTGCCCGGCTGGATGTCCAGGATGCGTTCGCGCCCGTTGGTGGCCGCGCCACCGGCCTGTTCGACCAGCCAGGCCATGGGGTTGGCTTCGTACATCAGGCGCAGCTTGCCGGGCTTGTCGGGTTCGCGCTTGTCCCAGGGGTACATGAAGACGCCGCCGCGCGTGAGGATGCGGTGCACGTCGGCCACCATGCTGGCGATCCACCGCATGTTGAAGTCCTTGCCGCGCGGACCTTCCTTGCCTTGCAGGCACTCGTCGATGTAGCGCTTCACCGGGGCATCCCAGTGGCGCATGTTGCTCATGTTGATGGCGAATTCCTTCGTGTCGGCCGGAATCTGCACGTTCTCCTGCGTGAGCACGAAGGACCCCTGCTCGCGGTCAAGGGTGAACATGGCCACACCATCGCCCACGGTCAGTACCAGCGTGGTCTGAGGGCCGTAGACGCAGTAGCCGGCGGCCACCTGCTTGCGACCGGGTTGCAGGAAGTCGCCTTCGTCGACGCCGCGGTCGTCCTCGGGCATACGCAGCACGCTGAAGATGGTGCCGATGCTGACGTTGACGTCGATGTTCGATGAGCCGTCGAGCGGATCGAACAGCAGCAGGTACTCGCCTTTGGGGAAGCGGTTGGGCACCACGTAGATGGTGTCCATCTCTTCGCTGGCCATGGCCGCGAGGTGGCCGCCCCATTCGTTGGCTTCGATCAGCACCTCGTTGGCGATGATGTCGAGCTTCTTCTGGACTTCACCTTGCACGTTCTCGCTGTCGGCCGATCCCAGCACGCCACCGAGGGCGCCCTTGTTGACGGCGTGGCTGATGCTCTTGCACGAACGCGCAACCACCTCGAGCAACAGACGCAGCTGTGAAGGGATGTGCCCGTCGACGCGTTGCTTCTCGACAAGGTAGCGGGTGAGGGAGATGCGTTGACTCATGGTGTGAACAGGCCCTGGTGTCAGTCGTCCGAGAGTGCGCGGGTGACCACCTCGCGCACGTCGTTGCTCAACTCGGTTTGCGCGGCCACGCGCGCAATGGCTTCGCGCGCCGCACTGCGGTAGGGTTCGACCAGCTTGCGCCAGCGATCGAGTGCGCGGGCCAGGCGTGCCGCCACCTGCGGGTTGAAGCGGTCGATTTCGATGACACGATCGCTCCAGAACACATAGCCCGCTGCGTCGGCGCGGTGGAAGCCGCCCGGGTTGGCGTTGCAGTAGCTGAAGATGACGCTGCGCGCCCGGTTGGGGTTGCGCGGGTGGAAGTCCGGATGCGCCATGAGCTGGCGCACCGCCGGCAGCACGTTGCCGCCACGGTCGGGTGCGCCGGCCTGCAGCGCAAACCATTTGTCGAGCACCAGCGCCTCTTCTGCGAACAGCGTATGGAAGCGCGCCAGGGCTTCGCGCGCCAGCGCGTGGTCGCTCACCACCAGGGCCGACAGCGCGTTGAAGCGGTCGGTCATATTGCTGGCGTCCTTGAAGCGCTGATAGGCCTTGCCGGGCCAGACCGGATCGCCCGAGGTGCGCGCGGCCAGGCAGAGCATGGTCAGCGCCAGGCCAGCCAGTGCGCGTCGGCCTGCGCTCAGTGCGTCGGGTCGGTAGGCGCCGTTGTCCTTGTGCTGCTCATAGGCCCAGACCCAGTCGGCGTGCAGGGCGTTCGCCAATTGCTCGCGCATGGCTTCGCGCACCGCGTGCACGCGTTGTGGATCGACCTCGTCGAGTTGCTCGGCGATGTAGGTCTCGCTGGGCAGCGTGAGCGCGAGCTCCTTGAAGGCGGCGTCGAGCGCGTCGTGGCGCAGCACGGCGCGCATGGCGGCGATGAATGCGTCGTCCAGCGGTTGTGTCACGGGTTCGGTTGTGCGCACCGCAGCCAGCGCGCGGCGCAACGCCAGGCGTTGGCCCGCCTCCCAACGGTTGAAGGGGTCGCTGTCGTGGGCCAGCAGCGTCAGCAACTGCGCTTCACTGTCCTCGACTTCGAGCACCACTGGGGCCGAGAAGCCGCGCAGCAACGAGGGCACCGGCTCGCGATCGACGTTGTCGAACACCACGGTCTGGCTGGCATCGCTGAGCACCACGAGGCGCTGCGCCGGTGCCAGCGGCAACTCGGCGCCAGTGGCGGCGTCGAGCAGGCCGAGTGCCACCGGAATGACGAAGGGCTGCTTGACCGCCTGGCCCGGGGTGGGCGCACAGCGCTGGCTCAGCTGCAAGGTGTAGCGGCGCGCCTCGGCGTCGTACTGACCCTGCGCCTTGACGCGGGGGGTGCCGGCCTGGCTGTACCAACGCTTGAACGTATCCAATTGCCTGGCCAGTTCGCTTTCGGGGTTGGCGTCGGCAATGGCCTGCGCGAAGTGGTCGCAGGTGACGGCCTGACCGTCGTGGCGCTCGAAGTACAGCTTCATGCCGCGCGCAAAGCCTTCGCGCCCGACCAGGGTCTGCATCATGCGCACAACCTCTGCACCCTTCTCGTAGACGGTGACGGTGTAGAAGTTGTTGATCTCGACGTAGCTGTCGGGGCGCACCGGGTGCGCCATCGGACCGGCGTCCTCCGGGAACTGCGCGGTGCGCAGCACGCGCACGTCTTCGATGCGCTTGACCGCGCGCGCCGACGGATCGGCGCACAGATCCATGCTGAACTCCTGGTCGCGAAAGACCGTGAGGCCTTCCTTGAGGGAGAGCTGGAACCAGTCGCGGCAGGTGACGCGGTTGCCGGTCCAGTTGTGAAAGTACTCGTGGCCCACCACCGATTCGATGTTGGCGAAGTCGGTGTCGGTGGCGGTGGCGCTGTTGGCCAGCACGTACTTGGTGTTGAAGATGTTGAGGCCCTTGTTCTCCATCGCGCCCATGTTGAAGTCGCTGGTGGCGACGATCATGAAGCGCTCCAGATCGAGCGGCAGCCCGAAACGGGCTTCGTCCCAGGCCACGCTGGCCATGAGCGACTGCATGGCGTGCTCGGTCTTGTCCATGTCGCCGCGGCGCACGAAGACCTGCAACAGGTGCTCCTTGCCGGCGCGCGAGACGATGCGCTGCTCGCGCGCCACCAGGTTGCCGGCCACCAGCGCGAACAGGTAGCTGGGCTTGCGGTGCGGGTCGACCCATTTGGCGAAATGGCGGCCGTCCTCCAGATCGCCCGACTCGACCAGGTTGCCGTTGGACAGCAGCACCGGGTAGCGCGCCTTGTCGGCGCGCAGGGTGACCGTGTAGCTGGCCATCACGTCCGGGCGGTCCAGGAAGTAGGTGATGCGGCGAAAGCCCTCGGCCTCGCACTGGGTGAAGAAGGTGCCCTGGCTCACGTACAGACCCATGAGCTGGGTGTTCTTCTCGGGCGCGCAGGTGGTGAAGATCTCCAGCGTGAACGCAGCGTCACCTTCGGGCAGGTTGTCCAGCACCAGCTGGCCGCCGTCCATGCGGAACGAGCAGCCCGCGCCATTGACCAGCACCCGCGCGAGGTTGAGGTCCTCACCGTCCAGGCGCAGTGGCTGGGCCGCGACCTCGGTGTTTCGACGCAGGCTCATGCGGTTGAGCACGCGGGTCTTGGCCGGGTCGAGGTCGAAGCACAGCTCGACAGTGTCGATCCAGTAGGCGGGAGGTGCGTAGTCTTCGCGCCGCACCACGGTGGTGGGGCCTTCTCGGAGGGAACTCATGGTCAGACGCCTTGCTTGAGGGATGCTTCGATGAAGGGGTCGAGGTCGCCGTCGAGGACTTTCTGCGTGGCAGAAATCTCCACGTTGGTGCGCAGGTCCTTGATGCGGCTGTTGTCGAGCACGTAGGAGCGGATCTGGTGACCCCAGCCGACGTCGGTCTTGGTGTCTTCGAGCTTTTGCTGCTCTTCCATGCGCTTGCGCATCTCGTGGTCGTACAGACGCGAGCGCAGGCGTTGCCAGGCGACGTCGCGGTTGCTGTGCTGGCTACGGCCGTCCTGGCACTGCACCACGATGCCGGTGGGCAAGTGGGTGAGGCGCACGGCCGAATCGGTCTTGTTGATGTGCTGGCCGCCGGCGCCGCTGGCGCGGTAGGTGTCCACGCGCACATCGGCCGGGTTGATGTTGATTTCGATCGAGTCGTCGATCTCCGGGTAGACGAACACCGAGGCAAACGAGGTGTGGCGTCCCCCCGAGCTGTCGAACGGGCTCTTGCGCACCAGGCGGTGCACGCCGGTCTCGGTGCGCAGCAGACCGAAGGCGTATTCGCCCTCGATCTTGATGGTTGCGCTCTTGATGCCCGCGGTGTCGCCCGGCGTCTCGTCTTCGACCGTGGTCTTGAAGCCCTTGCGCTCGGCGTAGCGCAGGTACTGGCGCAGCAGCATGCTGGCCCAGTCGCAGGCCTCGGTGCCGCCTGCGCCGGCCTGGATGTCCAGGAAGCAGTTCAGCGGGTCGGCCGGGTTGTTGAACATCCGGCGGAATTCGAGCTTCTCGACTTCGGCCTCGACCTTGCGGGCCTCGTCGGCGATGGTCTGCAGGCCGGCGTGGTCGTCGTCGGCGGCCGACATCTCGAACAGCTCGTGGTTGTCCTTGAGCTCGCTGTCCAGGCGGTCGAGCACCACGACAACGTCTTCGAGGGATTTCTTCTCTTTGCCCAGCTCCTGGGCGCGTTTGGGGTTGTCCCAGACGGTCGGGTCCTCCAGGGCGGACTCGACTTCCTTCAGCTTCGATGCCTTGGCATCGTAGTCAAAGATACCTCCGCAACTCGACCACGCGGGTGCTGAGGTCCTCGAGTTGGCTCTGGATGGTGTTGATCTGTTCGGCGTCCATGGTCAATCCTGCGTTCTGTCTGGCGAAAGACGCGGATTTTCTCATGCGGCCACCGTCTGTGCGGTGCAGGCGGGCCGAAGGTCAGAAACGGGCGTTGAGCCCGACCATGAAGGCGGCCGTGCCCAGGATCTGGACCTCCATGCCCAGGTGGGGGGTGAAGCGGTACCCGACCGAGGGGACGATGGCCGGTGCGAACCCGCCGACGTTCAAGGGCACCTTGTCCTTGTATTTGCCCACGTAGCCGTAGATGACACCTGCGCTGACGGTGGCGTAGACCTCGGGCCACCGGGTGAGGAAGCCTTCCCAGGTCTTGGCGGCATAGACGTAGGCAGAGGGCTGACCGAACGAATTGGTGAACAAGGCCAGGCCGCACATGCGGTCGTCGGGCAGGTGCCGGCTCAGGCTGACGAGGTTGACGGCCTTGTGCTCTTCGTTGTACGACCAATGATGGGTATAGGGCGAGGCGAAGACTTCGTAGCGCGTTCTGCCCTCGGGCAGCGGGTCGTCCCAGCCTGGGCAGGCATTGAACGCGTGGGCCGCTTGCGTTGCCAGCAGTGCGCACAGGACGCCAGCGCCGGTCAGCCATTGGTTGGATTTCATGTGCCGAGTGTGCCGGTAGTTCGTGTCGGTTCGACCGATGTATGCAACAGGACGTAGCTCAGGCCTGCTGGAAGAAGTCGTCGACCAGCATCGCCAGGGCCTGTGGTTGATCGTGGTGCAGCATGTGTCCTGCGTCGTTGATGACTGCGCGTTGCAAGCGAGGAACGTGCCCGATGCGCTGCTGGAATTCGTCGAGCGTGTACTTGCCCTTCCACCACAGGCCCAGGCTGTCGTCGCTGGCCACCACCGACAGCGTGGGCGCGGTGATCTGCTCGTACACCGCAGTAGCTTCTTCGGGGCGAAACAGCACCGCGTTGCCGACCTTGTGCGCCGGGTCGCCCAGGATCTCCCAGCGACCCTGGGCATTGGGCCTTGCCCATTGGCGCGCCAGCCAGTCCGCTTTGTCCTGGTTGAGGCGGGGGTTGGTCTTCATCAGGCGGCGGGCCACGCCGTCGACGTCGTCGTAGGTGCCCAGGTCCATGTCACCGCGGCGTTCGGCACGAATCTCGTCGAGCCAGTGGGCGTAGCGCTTGGGGGCCTGGGACGGCGCCGACGCGGGCATGCCGAAACCCTCGAGGTTGACCAGGCGCCGGACCCGGGCCGGGCGCGCGCCGGCGTACAGGGTGGCCACATGACCGCCCATGCTGTGACCGACCAGATCAATGGGTGTGTCACCCACCAAGGTGTCGAGCAAGGCGTCAAGGTCGCCCAGGTAGTCGGGGAACCAGTAGCTGTCGGGTTTGGGGCCCTCGCAGGTGGTGTCGCCAAAGCCGCGCCAGTCGGGGGCCACCACGTGACGGTCTTCCCGCAGCGCATCGACCATGAACTGCCACGAGGCGGCCACATCCATCCAGCCGTGCACCAGCACGAGCGTGGGGCGCTGCGGGTCAGGTGTGCCCCAGCTGCGGAGGTGGTAGCGCCAGCCGCGAATGGGCAGGAAGTCGCTGCGGGAGGGGCGTCGTACTTGATACATTCGCCCGATCATAGAAAAGCCCGAGGAGACACACGATGGCACGCGGTCAAGGTCGCGACACCGGTCCGGATCTGTACGCCGAATTGCATGGCCGCTTTGGCTGGCAGGTGCCGGCGGACTTCAACATGGCCGAGGTGTGTGTTCGGCGTTGGGGCAGTGAACCAGCGCATGCCAGGCAAACGGCCGTGATTGCCACCGCTCCCGGCGAGCCGGACCGCACGCACACCTACGGCGATCTGCTGGCGCAGGCCAATCGCCTGTCCAACGCCCTGGTGGCGCTGGGCGTGCAGCGTGGCGATCGGGTGGCCATCGTCATGCCGCAGCGATTCGAAACGGCGGTGGCCTACATGGCGGTGTTGCAGATGGGCGCGGTGGGCATGCCCTTGTCCCAACTGTTCGGGCCCGAGGCGCTTGAGTACCGCTTGCACGACAGCGAGGCGGTGCTGGCGATCTGCGACACGAGCACGCTGGCCGCCGTGCAATCGGTGAGCGCCAACTGTCCCCGGCTGCAGGACGTGATTGCGGTGGGCGCGCCCGGTGCCAGTGCATTGGACTGGCAGCGCCTGCTGGCACAAGAGCCCGATCGGTTCGATCCCGTGCGCACGCGGGCCGACGAGGCCGCGGTGCTGATCTACACCAGCGGCACCACCGGCAACCCCAAGGGCGCGCTGATTCCGCATCGGGCCCTCATCGGCAATCTCACGGGCTTCGTCTGCAGCCAGAACTGGTTCGGCTTCGACCCGTTCGATGCCGGCAAAGCTTCTGACGCGGTGTTCTGGTCGCCGGCCGACTGGGCCTGGACCGGCGGCCTTATGGACGCCTTGCTGCCGTCGCTGTACTTCGGGCGGCCCATCGTGGCGCACAACGGGCGCTTCTCGCCGCAGACGGCGTTCGACCTCATCGAGCGCCATGGCATCACCCACAGCTTCCTGTTCCCTACCGCCCTCAAGGCCATGATGAAGGCCTTCCCGCGCCCGCGAACGCAGTTCTGCTTTCAACTGCAGGGGCTCATGAGCGCGGGCGAAGCGGTGGGTGACGCGGTGTTCAACTGGTGCCGCGACGAGCTGGGCATCACCGTCAACGAGATGTTCGGCCAGACCGAAATCAACTACATCGTGGGCAACTGCGCACGCCTGTGGCCGGCGCGTCCGGGCAGCATGGGCAAGGGCTATCCCGGCCACCGCGTCGCGGTGATTGATGACGATGGCAACGAATGTCCCGAGGGCGTGCCCGGCGACGTGGCGGTGCATCGGCTCGACGTGCACGGCGAGCCCGACCCGATCTTCTTTCTCGGCTACTGGAAGAACGACGGCGCCACCCGCGCCAAGTACACCGGTGACCCGGCCAACAGCTGGTGCCGCACCGGCGACCTGGCCACGCGCGACGCGGACGGCTACCTCTGGTACCAGGGCCGGTCGGACGATGTCTTCAAGGCCGCGGGCTATCGCATCGGCCCCAGTGAAATCGAGAACTGCCTGGTCAAACACCCGGCGGTGGCCAACGCGGCGGTGGTGCCCAAGCCCGACAAGGAGCGCGGTGCGGTGGTGAAGGCCTATGTGGTGCTGGCGCCAGGGCATGCCGGCAACGAAGCGCTGGTGGCCGATCTTCAAAAGCACGTCAAGGGCCGGCTCGCCCCCTACGAATACCCGAAAGAGATCGAGTTCATCGACAGCTTGCCCATGACCACGACGGGCAAGGTGCAGCGCCGCGTGCTGCGGCTGCAGGAAGAAGCCAGGGCAAAGGGCGGATGAGCGGCGAGTGAACGCGCGCGTCCAAGTGCCGGTCACGGTACTTCAGCGCTTGACACTCAGGACCCGGCGCAGCCAGGCCATGCCCAGAACAGCCATCAGCGTGGCGAGGGCCCACGACACCAGGCTGAGGGCCGGGTCCCCGGATCCGGTGGATCCCGTCGACCACCCGATGGCCAGGACCGACAGATTGACTGCTGCGTGAAGGGCGATGCTGGGCATCAGCGAGCGGGTGCGCTCGTACAGCCAACCCAGCAGCAGCCCAAGCCAGAACGCCAGCACGAACTGGTAGATGTTGAGGTGCATGACGCCAAAAAACAGCGCCGATGTGGCAATGGCGGGCCAGCGGGGATAGCGCTCGAGAAAGCCCCGCAGGAGCACGCCACGAAAGAGCATTTCTTCCAGCACGGGCGCGAGCATGCCCGTGGCGATCAGGGTCGCGAGGTCATCTGCCGCCATGTGGTCAAACGCCTGCGCTTCCCATCGCGACAAGGGAAAGACGCATTCGAGGATCGCTGAAGACCAGAAGTTCAGGTGAAGAATCAGTGGCACCAGCAGCAGCACCGCAGGCACCACCAGGAAGAGTGTTGCCCAGGGCGACGATGGGGACGCGTGCAGAAAGTTTCGGTAGCTGCGCCCTTGCAGGTGCAGCACCGTTGCGAGCACCAGTCCGTCGGCCACCACGAGCCCGAGCGCCCAGCGCTGATGCATGTCCAGGCCCAGGGCCTCGCGCTGGTCGTAGAGCGCCATGTCGACCGCGTATTGAAGAAGAAAGGTGGCCAGCAGCAGGAGTGCGGCCTGGTAGATCGAAGGAAACGCGTCTGAGGAGGAGGGCTTGGTCATGAAGGCCAGGGCAGTGATCGGCGCCGCGCTCGTTTGGCGGGGTCGGCGGAGTGTGCCGGAACTGCCCCGCCCTCTCTGCGGCGGAGCGTCAACCGGCGGGTCGCCGCGAGCGTGACTGGTCGCGCGCCACTTCAATGAACTCCAGCACCTCGGCCCGCGGCTGCGAGCCGCGGCGCCACACCAGGCCCACATCCACCGTGGGCACCGCATCGCGCAGGGTGCGCACCTCGACGTGCTCGGCGTCCAGCGTCCAGGGGCGGTAGAGAAAGTCGGGCAGCACCGCCAGGCCGGCGCCCACGCCGACCAGCGAGCGCACGGCTTCGAGCGACGAGGTGCGCAACACGGTGCGCGGCTTGAGCTGGTGGCGCGCCCAGACGCTGCGCATGAGCACTTCGATGCGGTCGGCCTGCAGCACCACGAGCTCGTGCTCGGCGCATTCGGCCAGACCCACTTCGTCGTTGGCGGCCAATGGGTGATCGGCCGCCATCCAGACCCGGTTGGGCGAGCGGGTCAGGGTCTCAGCCACCAGCGCCTGAGGCTCGCCCAGGGCGTTGGACACCATGATGGCGATGTCGAGCTCGCCGTTGATGAGCAGGTGCTCGAGGAACGGGGGCGCATCCTCCACCACGTGCACGTTGACGGCCGGGCAGGTGCGGCGAAAGCGCGCAAACACCTCCGACAGGTAGTAGCCCGCGACCAGGCTGGTCACGCCAATGGACAGGGAGCCCTGCAGCGGGGTTGCGCCCTGACGCACGCCACGTGTGGCGTCGGCCACCGCGCCGATCACCCGCCGCGCCTTCACCAGGAACCGGTGCCCCTCGGGTGTGAGGCGCATGCCCTTGGGACTGCGCTCGAACAGCGTGAGGCCGACCGCGTCCTCCAGCTCGAGCACGCTTTTGGTGATGGCCGATTGCGCGATGTTGAGCATGCGCGAGGCGGCAGCCACCGAGTCCGATTCGGCGACGGCCAGGAAGTAGCGGAACTGTTTGAGCGTGACGTGGCGGTTCATGGCGTGGTGCGCCCCGATGTGGGGCATTGGGGCGGCGCAGAGGGCCCTGTTGCGGTGCAAAAACTGGAAGGGTAAACCCCAGCAATCGATTTTTTCGATTGCTCGCCGAGCTTATTTTGTATTTTGGAAAGCCCCAAGCCCTGCCTAGCATGCGCGGCAGCCCAGGGGCCGTGCGGCGCCTGTGGTGCTCCCGTAACCCGACTCCACCGAGGTGATAGACCCATGACACACGCACACCCCTCTTTCAACCGCGTCCTGGCGGGCGCGGCGCTGGGCGCCCTGGCGCTGGCGATGACCACCGGTGCTCACGCGCAGAAGGCGCTGGACAAGCTCGGCAAGCCCGAAGGGCAGGTCGACATCGTGGCCTGGCCGGGCTACATCGAGCGCGGACAGACCGACAAGGATTACGACTGGGTGACCGACTTCGAGAAGAAGACCAGCTGCAAGGTCAACGTCAAGACCGCGGGCACCTCAGACGAAATGGTGGCGCTGATGAACGAGGGCGGCTTTGACCTCGTGACCGCCTCGGGCGACGCGTCCATGCGGTTGATCGCCGGCAAGCGCGTGCAGCCTATCAACGTGGGCCTGATCCCCAGCTTCAAGAACGTGGACACGCGTCTGCAAAAGGCGCCCTGGCACTACGTCAACAACACCCACTACGGCACGCCCTACCAATGGGGCTGGAACGTGCTCATGTACAACACCAAGGTCTTCAAGGACAAGGCGCCCACCAGCTGGAGCGTGGTGTTCGAGGAAACGACGCTGCCCGACGGCAAGAGCAACAAGGGCCGTGTGCAGGCCTTCGACGGGCCGATCTACATCGCCGACGCCGCGCTGTACCTGATGAAGAAAAACCCGGCGCTGGGCATCAAGGACCCCTACGAGCTTAACGAGGCGCAGTACAAGGCCGCGCTCGACCTGCTGCGTGGCCAGCGCAAGCTGGTGGGCAAGTACTGGCATGACGCCTTCGTGCAGATCGACGACTTCACCAACGAAGGCGTGGTGGCGTCATCGAGCTGGCAATTCCAGGCCAACATCCTCAAGAGCAAGAACCAGCCGGTGGCCACGGTGGTGCCGGTGGAAGGCGCCACCGGGTGGGCCGACACGACGATGATGCACGCCGACGCGAAACACCCGACCTGTGCGTACCTGTGGCTCGAGCATTCGCTCAACCCCAAGTTGCAGGGTGACCTCGCGGCCTGGTTTGGCTCGGTGCCGGCGGTGCCATCGGCCTGCAAGGGCAACAAGCTGCTGGGCGACGACGGCTGCGCCAATCAGGGCTTCGGTTCCTTCGAGCGCATCTCGTTCTGGAAGACGCCCATCACCAAGTGCGCGTCGCAGAACAACGCCTGCGTGCCCTATCACCGTTGGGTGACCGACTACATCGCGGTGCTCGGCGGCAGATAAGGTCTCGCCCCCACGGCGCTCCGCGCCACCCCCTTCAGAGGGGGCGCAGCTTGAGGACCGGCGGAGCCGGCTCCTCGGCTGCTCTCGGTCAGGTTCTGTTTTTCGTTGCGTGTTCTCATGACAGTTGCGGTTGTTCTTGATGGTGTGTCCTGCGTGTTCGGCTCGGGCGCACAGACCGTGCGTGCGGTCGACCGTGTGGACCTCAAGATCGAGGGGGGTGAGTTCTTCACCTTGCTGGGACCCTCGGGATCGGGCAAGACCACTTGCCTGCGCATGATTGGCGGCTTCACCCTGCCCACCAGCGGGCGCATCCACATTGGTGGGCAGGACGTGACCCTGGCGCCGCCTTACGCACGGCCGGTGAACACCGTGTTCCAGGACTACGCGCTGTTTCCGCACATGAGCATCCGCGACAACGTGGCCTATGGGCTGATGGTGCAGAAGGTGGCGCGCGCCGAACGCCACCGCCGTGCCGAAGAGATGCTCGAGCTCGTGCGGTTGCCGGGTGTGGGCGAGCGGCGTCCGGGACAACTCTCGGGTGGGCAACGTCAACGCGTGGCGCTGGCGCGCGCCCTCATCAATCAGCCCCAGGTGTTGCTGCTCGACGAGCCCCTGGGCGCGCTGGACCTCAAGCTGCGCGAGCAGATGCAGACCGAGCTCAAGGCCCTGCAGCGCCAGCTGGGAATCACCTTCCTGTTCATCACGCACGACCAGCACGAGGCGCTGTCGATGAGCGACCGCATCGGCGTGTTCAACAACGGCCGGCTGGAACAGGTGGATGCACCCACGGCGATCTACAACCGGCCCGCCACCCGCTTCGTGGCCGAGTTCGTCGGCGCGGCCAATGTCTTCGATGGCGACCGCGCGCTGTCGTTGACCGGGCTGCCGTCGGCCATGTTGCGCCCGGAGCGGATTCGCCTGCTGCCGGATGGCGAAGGACAGATTCGCGCCACGGTGACCGACACGCAGTACTTCGGCGCCTTCTCGCGTGTGCACCTGGACTGGCAGGGTGCCGCCATTGCGGTCGACCTGAACCCTGAGCAACATCCGCAACTGCCCCTTCGCGGCAGCACGGTCGGCTTGCGGTGGGCCGATGACGCGGTGCACCCGCTGGCGGGAGCCGGCGCATGAGCCTGTCTGCGGCGCTGCCCATCACGTCGAGCGCGCCGCGCGGCCTGTGGCGGCGCGTGTCCGACCTGCTGTACCGGCGGCGCGGTCTGGCGCTCGCTTCGCTGCTGGTGCCGCCGCTGCTGTGGTTTGGCGTGGTCTACCTGGGCGCGCTGTTCGCCTTGCTGGCCAACAGCTTTTTCTCGCTCGACGAGTTCTCGGGCGTGGTGGACCGGTCCACCCTGACGCTGCAGAACTTTCGCGACCTGCTTCAACCGGCCAACCTGGATGCCGCCTGGCGCACGGTGCTCATGGCCGTGCTGGTGACGGTGGCCTGCACCGCGATCGCCTTCCCGATTGCCTACTACATGGCGCGCCATGCGCGCGGCCCGCACAAGGCCTTGCTCTACATCGCGGTGATGTTGCCGCTGTGGTCGAGTTACCTGGTGCGCCTGTATGCGTGGAAGCTGCTGCTGGCCAAAGAGGGCGCCATCGGCTGGGTGCTGGCCGAGCTGCACCTGACCTGGCTGCTCGACGCGGTGTTGGCTACACCGGGCATCGGTGGCAACTCGCTGTCCTTCTCGCGCCTGGGCACCTTCATCGTGTTCGTCTACATGTGGCTGCCGTTCATGATCCTGCCGATCCAGGCCGCGATCGAGCGCATCCCGGGCTCGCTGCTGGAGGCCTCCGGCGATCTGGGTGCGCGCGGGTCGATGACCTTCTGGAAGGTCATCTTCCCGCTGGCCATGCCAGGGATCGCAGCCGGCTCGATCTTCACCTTCTCGCTCACACTGGGCGACTACATCATTCCGCAGGTGATCGGGGACTCGACCCTGTTCATCGGGCAGGTGGTCTATCGCCAGCAGGGTGTGGCCGGCAACCTGCCGTTTGCGGCGGCGTTCTCGCTGGTGCCCATCGTGGTGATCGGCGTGTACCTGTGGATCGCCAAACGACTGGGGGCCTTCGATGCGCTCTGACCCATCGAAAGCCGGCTGGGGGCTGCGGGCGGCGACCTGGGGCGCCGTGCTGTTCCTGCACATTCCGCTCGCGCTGATCATCCTGTATGCGTTCAGCGCCGAGGACAAGAGCTACGTGTTCCCACCGCCGGCGCTGACGGCGAAGTGGTTCGCCGTGGCCTGGGAGCGCGAGGACGTGTGGGCGGCCATTGGCCTGTCCATGCGGGTGGCACTCATGGCTACGCTGTTCGCCATGGTGCTCGGCACCCTGGCTGCGGCCGGCCTGGCGCGCACCCGTTTCTTCGGCCGCGACGCGGTCTCGCTGCTGCTGATCCTGCCGATCGCCTTGCCGGGCGTGATCACGGGCATCGCGCTGCGCAGCGCCTACAGCACGCTGGAGATTCCCTTCAGCTTCTGGACCATCGTCATCGGCCACGCCACCTTCTGCGTGGTGGTGGTCTACAACAACGCGGTGGCGCGATTGCGGCGCACCAGCCCGTCGCTGATCGAGGCCTCGATGGACCTGGGTGCCGACACCTTCCAGACCATCCGCTACGTGATCCTGCCGCAGCTGGGCTCTGCGCTGCTCGCCGGTGGCCTGCTGGCCTTTGCGCTGAGCTTTGACGAGGTCATCGTCACCACCTTCACCGCCGGCCAGCAGACCACGTTGCCCATCTGGATGCTGCAGGAGCTGATCCGCCCGCGCCAGCGCCCGGTGACCAACGTGGTGGCCGTCGTGATCATCGCGCTCACCTTCATCCCCATCCTGGCGGCTTACTACCTGACCCGCGCTGACGAGCAGCCCGGCAACCGCTGACCCTTCCATCCGCAAGACACCGGAGAACACCATGGGCAAGACACCCGATTTCAAGCACCTGTTGCACACCGAGCTGTTCATCGACGGGCAGTTCGTCGCCGGCGAAGGCGAGGTCGAGAAGGTCCTCAACCCGGCGACGGGCGCTGTGCTGGCCGAAGTGCCCGAGGCCTCCTACGACCAGATCCACCGCGCGGTGCTGGCCGCCAACCGCGCGTTCGACAGCTGGGGCGACACCACGCCAATGGAGCGCTCGCGCGCGCTGCTGAAGATGGCCGATGCAGTGGAGGCCAACGCCGAGACCTTTGCCCGACTGGAGTCGCTCAATTGCGGCAAGCCCTACGTGCGCGCGTTCGAGGACGAGATCCCTGCCATCGCCGATTGCTTCCGCTTCTTTGCGGGCGCCGCGCGCAACCTGCACGGGCCGCTGGCAGGCGAATACCTGGCGGGACACACCAGCATGATCCGGCGCGACCCGATCGGCGTTGTCGGCTCCATCGCGCCATGGAACTACCCGTTGATGATGGCGGCCTGGAAGATCGCGCCAGCGCTCGCGGCCGGCAACACGGTGGTGCTCAAGCCCAGCGAGCAAACGCCGCTGTCGTCGCTCATGCTGGCGCGCGTGGTCGCCGACATCCTGCCCAAGGGCGTCTTCAACGTGGTGTGTGGCCGTGGCGCCAGCGTGGGGCAGCCGTTGGTGGAGCACCCGCTGGTGCGCATGGTCTCGCTCACCGGTGACGTATCCACCGGGCGCAAGATATTGCAGGCGGCCACGGGCACGCTCAAGCGCACGCACCTGGAGCTGGGCGGCAAGGCGCCGGTGATCGTGTTCGACGACGCGGACCTGGATGCGGTGGTTGAAGGCATCCGCACCTTTGGCTACTACAACGCTGGGCAGGACTGCACCGCGGCCTGCCGCCTGTACGCGGGCGCCAAGGTGTACGACCGCCTCGTGGCCGACCTCAGCAGCGCGGTCAAGACCATCAAGATGGGCACGCAGGACGAAGAGGGCGTGGAGCTTGGCCCGCTGATCAGCGACCGCCAGCGCGACCGCGTGGCCAGCTTCGTGGAGCGCGCGCAGATGGTGGGTCACATGGAAATCACCGCCGGCGGCAAGATGCGCGCGGGCAGCGGCTTTTTCTACGAACCCACGGTGATTGCCGGTGCGCGCCAGGACGACGAGATCGTGCGGCGCGAAGTGTTCGGCCCCGTGGTTTCGATCACCCGCTTCTCGGACCCCGACGAAGCCATCACCTGGGCCAACGATTCGGACTACGGCCTGGCCTCATCGGTCTGGACGCAGGACGTGGGGCGTGCCCTCAAGGTGGCGCGCAAGCTGCAATACGGCTGCACCTGGATCAACACCCACTTCATGCTGGTCAATGAAATGCCGCACGGCGGCCTCAAGCACAGTGGCTACGGCAAGGACATGTCCATGTACGCGCTGGAGGACTACACCGTGGCGCGGCACGTGATGGCCAAACTCTGAAACACCCCCGCCGCGCTTCACGCGACCCCCTCAAGGGGGCGACACCTGCGGCCTGGCGAAGCCAGTTCCGCGGTGTCTCCGGGCGAATGCGGGCAGCATGCCGGCAAGAAAAAAGCCCGGCCTTGGCCGGGCTTGAGAAGCGTGACAGCAAGGATCCGTCAGCTTGCGGGTTCGGCCACGTAGATTTCGACGCGTCGGTTGGCGGCGCGTCCGGCCGGCGTGCCGTTGTCGGCCACTGGCTCGCGTGAGCCGCGTCCATCGGTGGCGATGCGCGCCGGGGACACGCCGCGCGAGACCAGATAGTCCTTGGTGGCGTTGGCGCGATCGAAGGACAAGGGGTTGTTGATGGCGTCGCTGCCAGAGCTGTCGGTGTGGCCGATGATGGCCACCTGCGTCACCTGGTTCTGCTGCAGCGTGGTGGCAAACTGGGCCAGCACGTTCACCAGCGTGGGGCTGAGGCTGGAGCGCCCGGATGCAAAGCCGGCGTCGGCCGGAATCTCGAGCTTGAGGCGGTTGTCGGCGGTCTGGCTCACGCCGATGCCGGTGCCCACGGTGGCGGCTTCCATCTGCTTTTTCTGCTCCTGCATGCGCGTGGACCAGATGTAGCCACCGAGTGCGCCTGCGCCGGCGCCAATCACGGCGCCTTGTGCCGCGCCCTTGGATCCACCGGTGAGCGCGCCGAGCACCGCGCCCGCGGCGGCGCCGATGCCGGCCCCCTTGGCGCTGTCCTGCTGGGTCTGGCTCATGTTGGCGCAGCCGGAAATGGCGATGGAAGCGGCGACGACGACAGCGGCGATGGCACGGGGGATGTTGTGGGTGTGTTGGAAGTTGTTCATGGAGAAATCCTCACGTGATGAAAGGTGTCGGTTGCGCAGCGCAACCGACGACGCGCGTGGGTTGTAGACCAAGGCCTAAACTTATACCCCCCTGAGGTGTCCGCCTCACCGATGTCCGACGAACTTACAAATCCTTGCATGAAACCCGTTTCACTCGGCCAGAGCCCGCTTCGTGTCACACCCATCTGCCTCGGCACCATGACCTTCGGCGAGCAGGTCGATCAGGCCACGGCGCACCGCATTCTTGACCGCTCGCTCGAGCGAGGTGTGGACTTCATCGACACCGCCGAGATGTACGCGGTGCCTGCGCGCGCCGAGACCTGCGGTGCCACCGAGACCATCATCGGCAACTGGTTTGCGGGCACGCCCGGGCTGCGGCAGAAGGTGGTGCTCGCCACCAAGGTGGCGGGCCCTTCACGTGGCATGCCGTGGATCCGTGGCGATCAATCGGGGCTGACAAAGGCCGAGATCGTGCAGGCCTGCGAAGGCAGCCTGCGCCGTCTGCAGACGGATGTGATCGACCTGTACCAGATCCACTGGCCGGCGCGCAACGTGCCGGCGTTTGGTGCCGTTTACTTCGATCCCACCAAAGACAAAGACTGCGCCTCGATCCACGTGCAGCTTGAGGCCATGAGTGAACTCGTCAAGGCCGGCAAGGTGCGTGCCATCGGTCTGTCGAACGAGACGCCTTACGGCGTGCACGAGTTCGTCCGCCTGGCCGAGCAGCATGGACTGCCGCGCGTGGCCACGGTGCAGAACCCGTACTGCCTGATCAACCGCGCCTACGAAAACGGCCTGGACGAAACCTGCCACCGCACCGAGGTGTCGCTGCTGGCGTACTCGCCGCTGGGCTTCGGGCTGCTGACCGGCAAGTACGACGACACCGGTCTGGTGGGTGACCACGGCCGCATGGCCTTGTTCGAGAGCATGCGCAAACAGCGCTGGGGTCGCCCCGAATCGCTGGCCACGGCCAAGCGCTACAACACCCTGGCGCGCGAGCACGGCCTGACGCCCTCGCAGTTGGCGCTGGCTTTTTGCTATCGCAACTGGCGCGTGGCCAGCACCATCATCGGCGTGACCAGCGTGGCGCAGCTCGACGAATGCCTGGATGCCTGGGACGTGCAGTTGTCGCCCGAGCTGCTGGGCGCGATCGACAAGATCCGCTGGGAAGCGCGCGACCCTGCCCAGTGAGCAAGCGCGCTGCGCACGTCTCGGAAACGCCCGCCACGGCCTGGCTCAAGGCCAATGGCGTGGCGTTCACCGAGCATCCCTACGAGTACCTGGAGCACGGCGGAGCGCAGCACAGTGCGCAGGTGCTGGGCCTCGACCCGTTTGCTGTGGTCAAGACGCTGATCATGCAGAACGAGGCGGCGCGGCCGCTGGCGGTGCTGATGCACGGCAACCGCACCGTGTCGACCAAGAACCTGGCGCGCCAGATTGGCGCCAAGTCGGTCGAGCCGTGCAAGCCCGAGGTGGCCACCCGCCACAGCGGCTACCAGGTGGGTGGTACCTCACCCTTTGGGCTCAAGCGCGAGATGCCGGTGTATGTCGAGACCAGCGTGCTGGCACTGCCGAGGATCTGGATCAACGGTGGCCGGCGCGGCTTTCTGGTTGGCATCGACCCCGCTGTGCTGGCGGGCCCGCTCGGAGCGCAATCGGTGCAGTGCGCGCTGGCAGAATGACGCCCGCTTTGCACAACGCGTGAGGAGACACCCTTGCAATCGCTCTATCCCGCACTGGCCACGCTGGTCGCGTACCTGATTGGATCGCTGTCGTTCGCGGTGGTGGTCAGTCGCGCCATGGGCCTGGCCGACCCGCGCACCTACGGCAGCAAGAACCCGGGCGCGACCAACGTGCTGCGCTCGGGCAGCAAGGCCGCGGCCATCGTCACGCTGCTGCTCGATGCCTTCAAGGGCTGGCTGCCGGTGGTGCTGGTGCAGATGTTTGGCGAGCCCTACGGGTTGGGCAATGGCACCGTGGCCATGGTGGGGCTGGCGGCGTTTCTGGGCCACCTGTTTCCGGTGTTCTTCCGCTTTCAGGGTGGCAAGGGCGTGGCCACGGCGGCCGGCGTCATCCTGGCCTTCAACCCTTGGCTGGGCCTGGCCTCGCTGGCCACCTGGGTGATCGTGGCCTTCTTCTTTCGCTATTCGTCGCTGGCGTCCATCGTGACGGCGGTGTTTGCGCCGGCCTACTTTCTGCTGGGCGCGGGTGTGGCCTGGTCGGCGCCCGGGGTGATGGTGCTGGGCCTGGCGGTGATGTCGGTGCTGCTGGTCTGGCGCCACGCCGAGAACATCAATCGCCTGATCGCGGGCAAGGAAAGCAAACTGGGAGCGAAGAAGTCATGAGCGGGAACACCATCACCCGCGTGGGCATGGCCAAGCGCTACAGCGAAGCGGCGGTGTGCAACGGCATCGTGTTTCTGGCGGGCATGGTGCCCGAGCGCGGCGACGTCGATATCAAAGGCCAGACCGAGGATGTGCTGGAGCAGGTCGCCATGCGGCTGAAGGATTGCGGCAGCGACAAGTCGCGCATCCTGCGTGCGGAGATCTACCTCACTGACATTCGCGACATCGCGGCCATGAACGAGGTCTGGGACGCCTGGGTGGTGCCGGGCGCTGCGCCACCGCGCGCCACGGTGCAGGCCGCGCTGGCCAACCCGGCCTACCGCATCGAGATCGTGGTCACGGCCGCGCAGGCCTGAGGCTCAATAGCGCCGCTGCAGCACCAGTTGGTCGTTGGTGCGCTGCATCTGAAATCGCGTGAGAAAGCTGTTGCCCAGCAGCACAAAGGGCGCCGATTGCGGCAGCACGATGGCACCCACGCCATAGACTTGGGCGTCGCCAATGCGCACCGAATCGAGGACCAGGCGGTGGCCCGTCGCCGCGCCATTGGCGGTGGTCACCTGCACGGGTTGGCCTTTGGAGAAGTCGAGCCCCAGGCGGCGCGCTTCGGGCTCGCCGATGATGACTTGCGTGGCACCGGTGTCGACCATGAACTGCACCGGTTTGCCGTTGATCTGACCTTGCGGCATGAAGTGACCCTGGCCGTCGGCGGTCAGCACCACGCGGGCCGATTCGCCTGAGGCAGGCGCTGCGCTGCCCATGCTCACCGGCGACTCGCCAACACGCAAGGTCTGACGCCGCCCGGCGATGTCGACGATGGCGGTGTCGCCTTGCACCGAGACCACGCGCACGCCCTGGTGCATCTGGCCTGCGGCGACGAAGCGTGGCTGCGCCCCGTCCACCACCAGCAGCGCGCGCTGCCCGGACACGCCCGAGAGCGCGACCGATTGCGCCAGCACCGGCAAGGCCAGACCCGCAGCGAGCGTGGCCAGCAGCCGGTGCAGCATGCTCAGTCCCGGAAGTTGTTGAAGGACAAGGGCAGGTCCTTCATTTCGGTCTTGATGAGGGCGATGGCGCTTTGCAGGTCGTCGCGCTTGCCGCCGGTCACGCGCACTGCGTCACCCTGGATGGCGGCCTGCACCTTGAGCTTGCTGGCCTTGATGGCCTGCTGGATCTTCTTGCCGTCTTCGGTGGCGATGCCGTTGCGCACCTTGACCACCTGCTTGACCTTGTCTCCGCCGATCTTTTCGACTTTGCCCACATCGAGGAAGCGCACATCCACGTTGCGCTTGGCCAGCTTGTTGCGCAGCACGTCTTCAATCTGCTGGAGCTGGAAGTCGGCGTCGCCGAGCAGGGTGATTTCCTTGTCCTTGAGTTCGATGGCGGCGCTGGTGCCCTTGAAATCGAAGCGCGTGCCGATTTCGCGCGCTACCTGATCGACGGCATTTTTCACTTCAACAAGGTCGGCTTCGAGGACGGTATCGAACGAGGGCATGGCGGACACAAAGGGGGTGAGAAAATCGCGGCCATGATAGTCGAGAAGCAGGTACCGCTACAGGCCTACAACAGCTTTGGCATCGTGGCCAAAGCCCACCAACTGGTGCGCATCCGCGAGGAGGCCGACCTGCTGGGCCTGCTGGCGTCGGCCGATTGGGCGGGTCTTACCCGCGGCGGCATGCCCTTCGTGCTGGGTGGAGGCAGCAACCTGGTGATCACCGGCGACGTAAAGCCCCTGGTGCTCAAGGTCGAGATCATGGGCCGGCGTCTGGTTGACGACGGCCCCAAAGGCTGGCTGGTCGAAGCCGGTGCCGGGGAGAACTGGCACGCCTTCGTGCAATGGACCCTGCAGCAGGGCTGGCCCGGGTTGGAAAACCTGGCGCTGATCCCGGGCACGGTGGGCGCGTCACCGGTGCAGAACATTGGTGCCTATGGTGTCGAACTGCAGGACCGCTTTCACTCGCTGGACGCCATTGACTTGCGCACCGGTGAGTCGTTCACCCTGGATGCTGGCAAATGCGGTTTCGGTTACCGCGATTCGGTGTTCAAACATGCGTCGTCCGACACGCGCGACTTCGGTCTGGCGGGGCGTGCCCTGATCACGCGCGTGCGCTTCTGGCTGCCCAAGGCGTGGAAGCCTGTGCTGGGCTATGCCGACCTGGAACGGCGCATGGCCGAGACCGGCAATACCGCGCCCGATGCGCAGACCCTGTTCGACTGGATTTGTGCGATCCGCCGCGCCAAGCTGCCCGACCCGGCGGTGATTGGCAACGCCGGCAGCTTCTTCAAGAACCCGACGGTGTCGCCCGACGTCTGCGCCGACATCATTGCGCGCGAGCCCAAGGTGGTGCATTACCCCATGCCGGACGGCAGCATCAAGCTGGCCGCGGGCTGGCTCATCGATGCCTGTGGCTGGAAGGGGCGTGGCGTGGGCAATGCGGGCGTCTACGAAAAGCAGGCGCTGGTGCTGGTCAACCGCGGTGGGGCCACCGGTGGCGAGGTGGTCACGCTGGCCCGGGCGATCCAGACCAGCGTGTACGAGCGCTTTGGCATCCGGCTGGAGCCGGAGCCGGTCGTCATCTGAGCGCGCACCCGGGGCCGGGTGCGCTCGCGCGGGTTGTCAGGCGAACACGCCGGCCGTGTCCTGCATGCGGGCAGACACCTCGCCCAGGTGGTGCAGGGTGTCGCCGAAGGTCATCTCGAGCTGGGTCAGCTTCTTGAAGTAGTGGCTGACGATGTACTCGTCGGTCACACCGATGCCACCGTGCAATTGCACCGCCTGCTGGCTTACGAAGCGCATGGCATTGCCCAGTTGCACCTTGGCGCGGGCCATGGCCTGGCGGCGCTCCCCGGCCGGTGCGTTGAGCTTGAGGCTGGCGTAGTAGCTCATCGAGCGCGCCAGCTCCAGCTGCATCTTCATGTCGGCCACGCGGTGGCGCAGTGCCTGGAAGGTCGCGATCGCCACGCCGAACTGCTTGCGCGTGTTCATGTAGTCGACGGTGATGGCCAGCGTCTGGTCCATGACGCCGACCGCTTCGGCGCAGGTGGCGGCGATGCCGATGTCGACTGCATGCTCAAGCGCCGCCTGGCCATTGGCGCTGACCAGCACGGCGGGGGTGTCGCTGAGTGTCAGGTCGCCGGCGCGGCCGCCGTCCTGCGTTGGATAGCCCGAGGTCTTCACACCCGGGGCGCCGGACTCGACAAGGAACAGAGCGGGTTGGCCGTTGGCCATGGCGGGCACCAGAAAGGCGTCGGCCTGATCGGCCGCTGGCACGATCTGTTTGCTGCCCGTCACGCGCCACTGGCCACCATTGCTGCTGGCGGTGGCGGCAATCCGGTCGAGGCGGTAGCGCGCCCCGCGCTCTTGCAGGGCCAGCACCACCAGGGCCTCGCCGCCCGCAATCTTTGGCAGCCAGCCGGACTTGACGTCGTCGCCGCCGTAGGCGCCGATGACGCCGGTGGCGATGAGCGTCTGCGCGAGGGGCTCCAGTACGATGCCGCGGCCGAGCTGTTCCATCACAACCATCGCTTCGACCGGGCCCATGCCCAGGCCGCCGTGGGCTTCGTCCACGTACAGACCGGCAAGCCCCAACTCAGCCAGTTCGCCATAGGCGGTGCGATCGAATCCACCAGCGGCCTCGATGGCGCGGCGGCGTTCGAAGCCGTAGCCCTTTTCGACCCATTTCTGCACCGCGTCGCGCAGTGCGACCTGATCGTCAGAAAAATCAAAATCCATGTTCTTCTCCTCAGCCCAGCACGGTCTGCGCCACGATGTTGCGTTGCACCTCGTTGGAGCCGCCGTAGATCGTGGTCTTGCGCATGTTGAAGTAGGTCGACGCCAGCGGCGCGTTGCCCAGCACGCCACCGGGGAAGTCGCCTTGCCAGCCTGCGTCCATGGCCTCATGGATGAAGGGCAGGCTGTAGGGGCCGGCGGCCAGCATCATCAGCTCGCTGTAGCGCTGCTGGATCTCGCTGCCGCGGATCTTGAGCAGGCCGGCAATGTCGAGCGAGTTCTTGCCCGATTTCTCGGCCGAGAGCACGCGCAGCACCAGCATTTCCAGCGCCACGATGTCGACCTCGAGCAGCGCGATCTGGTCGCGAAAGCGCGCGTCGTCCCACACGCCTTCGGTCTTGGCTATGCGCTTGAGGCGCTCAAGCTCGCGCTTGGCGCGGTTGACGTCGGCGATGTTGGTGCGCTCGTGGCTGAGCAGGTGCTTGGCGTAGGTCCAGCCCTTGTTCTCTTCGCCGATCAGGTTTTCGGCCGGCACTTCGACGTTGTCGAAGAACACCTCGTTGACCTCGCAGTCACCGTCGAGCAGCTTGATCGGGCGCACGGTGACACCCTTGGTCTTCATGTCCAGCAGCAGGAAGGAGATGCCGGTCTGCGGCTTGCCCTCGGTCGAGGTGCGCACCAGGTTGAACATCCAGTCGCCGTACTGACCGAGCGTGGTCCAGGTCTTCTGCCCGTTGACGATGTATTTGTCGCCCTTGCGCTCGGCGCGTGTTTTCAGGCTGGCCAGGTCGGAGCCGGAGCCCGGCTCGCTGTAGCCCTGGCTCCACCACACCTCGCCGCTGGCGATGCCGGGCAGGAAGCGCTCTTGTTGCTCCTTGCTGCCGAAGGCCATGATGACGGGCGCCACCATCACCGGCCCGAACGGGACGACGCGGGGCGCGCCGGCAAGCGCGCATTCCTCTTCGAAGAGGTGCTTTTGCACCGCGTTCCAGCCCGGACCGCCGAACTGCTTGGGCCAGCCGTAGCCCAGCCAGCCCTTCTTGCCCAGGATCTTGGCCCAGCGCTGCATGTCGTCGCGGGTCAGGCGCATGGCGCTGTGCACCTTGTCGCTGATGTCCTTGGGCAGGTTGTCGCGCACCCAGGTGCGGATCTCTTCGCGAAACGCCTGCTCCTCAGGCGTGAAGGCCAGGTCCATGGCTTGTCTCCTTGGCAGGCCCGCGCGGATGGCGAGCCCTCTGTTGCACTGCGTCGCAGTTTCGCACGACCGTTCGTTTTTTCGCTGTCCAAGCGGCGACAAGCCGTCGGACGGCGTCATTACACTCCCGGCCCATGTCTGCGCCCGTTGCCCGCCCGATCGTTGTTCTCATCTCGGGCAGTGGCTCGAACATGGCCGCCCTGGTGCAGGCCTCGCGCCAGCGCAAATGGGCCGCACGCTTTGGTGCCGAGGTGGTGGCCGTCGTCAGCAACCGCCCCGATGCGGCCGGCCTGGCGTGGGCGCGTTCGCACGGCGTGGCCACCACCGTGGTCGACCACAAGCTGCACGCCGATCGCCCCTCTTTCGACGCGGCGCTGATGACCGCCATCGATGCCCATCGGCCGGTCCTGGTGCTGCTGGCCGGCTTCATGCGCATCCTCACGCCGGACTTCGTGCGCCACTACGAGGGCCGCCTGGTGAATGTGCACCCCAGCTTGCTGCCCGCCTTCACGGGGCTCAGGACGCACCAGCGGGCCATCGAGGCCGGCTGCCGCTTCGCCGGCGCCACGGTGCACCGCGTGACGCCCGAGCTCGATCACGGCGAATACCTGGCGCAGGCGGTGGTGCCGGTGCTGCCGGACGACACGCCCGAGGCTTTGTCGGCGCGCGTGCTCACCCAGGAGCACCTGATCTACCCGCGCGCGGTGGAAGATTTGCTGATTGCGGGCGTCTGATCGCGTTCAGCGTTCGCTGAGCGCAAGTTTGGCCGCCATGCCGGCGAAGGCCAACGCAAATCCCCGCCGAAGCGCGTTCTGCACCGTGCGCGAGGAGAGCACCCGTTGGCGAACGCTGTGCGCCAGCAGGCCATAGAGCAGGAACACCGCCAGGGTCATGGCCATGAAGGTCGCGCTCAGGGCGCCGAACTGCCGCATCGGGGTCGGGTCGCCCTGTTGCATGAACTGCGGCAGGAACGCCAGGAAGAACAGCGTCAACTTGGGGTTGAGCGCGTTGACCAGCACCGCGCGACCGACCAGTCGGAGCGCGGAGGGCTGTGCGCCACGCACGTCGGCTCCGAATGCGGCGCCATCGCGCCAGGTGGCCCAGGCCAGGTACAGCAGGTACAGCACGCCGATCAGCTTGAGCGCCTGAAACGCCAGCGCTCCCGCATGCATCACCGCCGCCAGCCCCAGCGCGGTGGCCGCCATGTGCGGCACGATGCCCAGTGTGCAGCCGAGGGCGGCGAAGGCGCTGGCCAGGCGCCCGTGTGACAGACCAGTCGATACGGTGAACAAGACGCCGGCGCCGGGTGTGACCACCACCAGCAGCGAGGTCAGCAGGAATTCGAGGGAGATCATGGAGCGAGGGCGTGGATGACGTAGGTGCCTCCATCGTGACGCGCGGCGCCTGGGCCGTCTTGAACGCTATTGCAGCGATGGGCGACAGGCGCGCTGCCAGGCGCCCGGCGTGAAGCCGAAGCAACGCACGAAGTGCCGGTGCAGGTGGCTCTGATCGGCGAAGCCACAGTTCTGCGCGGTGTCGCTCAGTGAGGCGCCGTGGCGTATCAGCTCGCGCGCTCTTGCCAGGCGTTGCTGCTGCAGCCAGGCGAAGGGGGGCAAGCCTTGGGCACGGGCGAACTGGCGCACCAGTTGAAAGCGCGACAGGCCCGCCAGGGCCGCCAGTGCGCCCAGATCGGGTGGCGCTGCCAGTTGCGATTGCAGGCAGTCTCGCACCCGCTCGATGCCCGGCGCGTGCAGGCGTTCGGATCGGTCGGCCAGCGCTTGTTCGCTGTGGCGAGCGACCAGCTCGCCGCAGGCGAGTCCCAGCGCCTCTTCCCACTGTCCGGCCAGCGCTGGCGCACCGTCGGAGCGCAAGGCGTCCCAGTGGTCAAACATGCGGCCGATGGCCGTGCGAAGTCGCGCGTCTTCAAACACCGGCTGGTTGAGCTCGTGGTCGGCTCGTCCCACCAGGGCTGCCATGGCCGCGGGCGTCAGATGCACGATGCGCCAACGGCGCCCATGGTGCCCAACGGGGTGGCCGTCGTGCATCTCACCGGGGTTGGTGGTGACGATGTCGCCCGTTTGGGCCACCACCTGGCCCCGACCACTGCAGGAGCGGTGCGCTCCCGCGTCCATCAGCCCGAAGCCGAAGCTGTCGTGGCAGTGCTTGTCGAAGCCGCGCTCGCTGTCGGTCAGCACGGCGTGTACGCCGGGCAGCGGGCCCTGCCGGACCTCGACGCAGTGCGCGGGTTGGTGCCTCACATCGACTTGTGAAACACCAGGCCCGCGTGCTCGCGCATGGCGTGGAACTTGATCTTGGGCCAGTTGGCCTCGACCGCCCGCAGCGTCGCCATGTGGTCCAGCAGCACCGTGGGTGCGTCCACCGCGTCCAGCGCCACCCGGTGCGCGTTGGCGTCGATGAAGCGCTTGAGCTCCTGTTCGCCACCGTCCTCGGGCGCGCAGGTGACCCAGCGCGCCACGTTGTACGAGCTGCCCGTGATGCGCGCCTTGACGCCGTACTCGTGCTCAAGCCGGTGGGCCACCACCTCGAACTGCAGTTGCCCGACAGCGCCCAGCAACAGCACGCTGCCAGCGACCGGGCGGAACACCTGGATCGCGCCTTCTTCGCCGAGCTGCGTCAGGCCGGCGCGCAACTGCTTGCTGCGCAACGGGTCGGCCACTTCGACGCTGCGGATGATCTCGGGCGCGAAGAAGGGCAGGCCGGTGAACTGCAGCGCTTCGCCTTCGGTGAGGGTGTCGCCCAGCTGCAGCACGCCATGGTTGGGGATGCCGATGATGTCGCCTGCGAACGCCTCGTCGAGCAGCTCGCGCCGTTGCGACAGGAAGCTAACCACGGTGTTGGGGCGCAGTTCCTTGCCGCTGCGCACCACCTTCAGCCGCATGCCGCGTTCGAAATGGCCGCTGGCCACGCGCACGAAGGCGATGCGGTCGCGGTGCGCCGGGTCCATGTTGGCCTGGATCTTGAACACCACGCCGCTGAACTTGGGCTCGATGGGCTCGACCGTGCGCTGCAGGGCGCTGCGCGCGCCGGGCGGCGGAGCGAGATCGACCAGGGCATCCAGCACTTCGCGCACGCCGAAGTTGTTGACGGCCGAGCCGAACAGCATGGGTGTCTGGTGGCCTTGCAGGAAGGCGCCCTCGTCGAAGGCAGGCGATGCGCCCTCGACCAGCTCGAGCTCGTCCTTGGCCTGGGCGAACTCAGCGCCGAAGCGCTTCGCGGACTCGGGGTTGTCCAGGCCTTCAAGCACCTCCTCGTCGCCGCCGCGCGTGTCTTCGCCGGCCGTGAATACGCGCATGCGTTCGGCGCGGCGGTCGTACACACCGCGAAGAGTCTTGCCCATGCCGATGGGCCAGGTGAAGGGCACCACCGTCATGCCCAGCTCACGCTCGATCTCGTCCATCAGGTCGAGCGGCGCCTGCACCTCGCGGTCCATCTTGTTGATGAAGGTGATGATGGGCGTGTTGCGCGCCCGGCAAACCTGCAGCAGGCGCCGCGTCTGCGGCTCCACGCCGTTGGCGGCGTCGATCACCATCAGAGCGGCATCCACCGCTGTAAGCACGCGGTAGGTGTCTTCGGAGAAGTCCTGGTGGCCCGGCGTGTCCAGCAGGTTGATGACGCAGTCGCGGTATTCCATCTGCATCACGCTGGATGCCACCGAAATGCCGCGCTGCTTCTCGATCTCCATCCAGTCGCTGGTGGCGTGGCGCGCGGCCTTGCGCGCCTTCACGCTGCCGGCGATGTTGATGGCGCCGGAGAACAGCAACAGCTTCTCGGTGAGCGTGGTCTTGCCCGCGTCGGGGTGGGAAATGATGGCGAAGGTGCGGCGGCGCCGAACCTGATCGGGGATGTCTGACATAACCGCGGATTATCGATCGGGGGACAATACCGCCCCCATGCACCCCAAAGCCCTGCTCGACGAGAGCGCCAACCTGATCGAAGCGGTCTTTCGCTTCCAGCACCCCGCCGACGCGGTGGTGGCCCGCCACTTCCGCGACAACAAGTCCCTGGGTCCGCGCGAGCGCGCCACCTTGTCGGCCTCGGTCTACGCCACACTGCGCGAGCGGCTGCGCTTGGAGTGGCTGGCCCGCTCCGGCAGCGGCTCCAAATGGCGACGCCTGGCCATCCTGTCATTCCCGGGTGACCGCGACTTTCTCAAGAGCGCGCTCAGCGAGCCCGAGAAGAACTGGCTGGACGCCTGCGCCGCGGTTCGGGACGACCAATGGCTCGCCCCGCATCGGCACAACCTGCCCGAATGGCTGGCCGATGCCTTGCGCGCGCAGGTGGGCGATGCGTTCGACGATCTGGCAGCCAGCCTGCTGCAGCCCGCGCCGTTGGACCTGCGCGTCAACCTGCTCAAGACCAAGCGGGACGCCGCGCTGCAGGCCTTGCGTGCGGCGGCATTGACCGCCGAGCCGACGCCTTATTCGCCGCTGGGCATCCGCCTGGAAGGCAAACCGATGTTGACCAAGGTGGCGCCCTACGCGCAGGGCGAAGTGGAGGTGCAGGACGAAGGCTCGCAGCTGCTGGCCCTGCTGCTGGACGCCCGCCGAGGCGAGATGGTGGTGGATTTCTGCGCCGGCGCTGGCGGCAAGACGCTCGCCATCGGCGCCGCCATGCGCAACAGCGGGCGGCTCTACGCGTTCGACACGTCCGCACACCGGCTGGACGGGCTCAAGCCGCGCCTGGCGCGCAGTGGCTTGTCCAATGTGCACCCGGTGGCCATTGCGCACGAACGCGACGAGCGCATCAAGCGCCTGGCCGGCAAGATCGACCGGGTTCTGGTGGACGCGCCGTGCTCCGGGCTCGGTACCTTGCGCCGGAGCCCCGACCTCAAATGGCGCCACACGCCCGAGACGGTGGCGGCCCAAACGGACACGCAGCGTGCCATCCTGGCGAGCGCGGCGCGTCTGCTCAAGCCGGGCGGGCGCCTGGTCTATGCCACTTGTAGCTTGCTGCGTGAGGAGAACGAAGCCGTGGCCGAGGCCTTTGGCGCAGACCACCCGGGCTTCGTGGCCGAGCCTGTGGGTGACCTGCTGGCCGGTTTGCGGGTCCCGGAGGCCGCAACGCTGACGTCTGGCGAAGGTGGGCGCTTCCTTCGCTTGTGGCCCCATCGCCATCACACCGACGGCTTCTTTGCCGCCGTCTGGCGGAAAGCCGCTTGATCGAGGTCAATTGGCCCGCACTTGACCATCTGTTCGAGGCTTTCGGGCGGCCAATGCGCTTGGTGTGAGAGGCCCCCCCCACCTACAATCGCGGCTTGCCCCGTCCATCTGCCCGGGACGGGGGTCTTTGTGTCCTTCTCATTCATGGGCAGTCCTCTTGGGACCTAGATGAATTCTTCCGATACCGGTTTCCTGTCGACCCTCTGGGGCGGCCTTGTGGACTTTCTCTCCAACGGCCTGATGGGCCTGGCTTGGTGGCAGACGATGCTGGTGGCATTGCTGCTCACGCACGTCACCATCGCCAGCGTCACGATCTACCTGCACCGCCATTCGGCGCACCGGTCCCTGGACCTGCACCCGATCGCGTCGCATTTCTTCCGTTTCTGGCTCTGGATGACGACCGGCATGGTCACCAAGGAGTGGACGGCCATCCACCGCAAACACCACGCCAAGTGCGAGCACGAGGGCGATCCCCACAGCCCGCACATCTTCGGCATCAAGAAGGTGTTCTGGGAAGGCGCCGAGCTCTACCGAGCCGAGGCCAAGAACGCCGAGACCATGGAGCGTTTCGGCCACAACACGCCCAACGACTGGATCGAGCGCAACGTGTACACCCGCCATTCGGCGCTGGGTGTGAGCCTCATGCTCATCCTGGACGTGGCGCTGTTCGGCGCGCTCGGTCTGACCGTCTGGGCGATCCAGATGGCATGGATCCCCATCACTGCGGCCGGCATCATCAACGGCATTGGCCACTGGTGGGGTTACCGCAACTTCGAGGCCACCGACGGCAGCACCAACGTGTCGCCCTGGGGCATCATCATTGGTGGCGAAGAACTGCACAACAACCACCACACCTACCCGACGTCGGCCAAGCTGTCGGTCAAGCCTTACGAGTTCGACATCGGCTGGATGTACATCCGTGGTCTGTCGGCGCTGGGCCTGGCCACGGTGAAGAAGGTTCCGCCAAAGATGGCCTTCGGCGATGTGCGACCGGTGGCCGACGAGAAGACGCTTGAAGCCATCATCGCCAACCGTTACGAGGTGATGGCAGGCTACGCGCGCGAGCTGCGCGAAGCCTGCAAAAACGAAATTGCCACGCTCAAGGCCCGTCAGGCCGACGCCTCGGTGCTCAAGGCGGCCAAGCGCTGGTTGCACCGCGACGACGACAAGGTGCCTACGGCGGTCAAGCCGCAACTGGCCCAGGCCCGTGCCGAGCACCCGGTGCTCGACAAGATGGTCACCATGCGCGAAGAGTTGCGGGCGCTCTGGTCGAGCACCAATGCCACGCGTGAGCAACTGGCCGCCGATCTGCAGGCTTGGTGCCGTCGCGCCGAAGAGAGCGGCATTGCGGCGTTGCGCGACTTCTCGGTTCGCTTGCGCTCGGCACACGCCTGAGAACGCCAGGTCAATGAAACGCTGTTGCCCTACGGGGCAGCAGCCCAAAAAAAAAGCCCGCGGCAGCGGGCTTTTTTGTCGGGCAAGTGTTGCTCTTACTTGAGCTTCACTTCCTTGTAATCCACGTGCTTGCGGGCGACGGGGTCGAACTTCTTGAAGAGCAGCTTGTCGGGCGTGGTCTTCTTGTTCTTGTTGGTGGTGTAGAAATGGCCGGTGCCCGCTGTGGACTCCAGCTTGATTTTTTCGCGGCCGCCTTTGGTTGCCATGGTGGTTCTCCTTAAGCCTGGCCGTTGGCGCGCATGTCGGCCAGAACGACGTCGATGCCTTTCTTGTCGATCAGGCGCAGGGCAGCGCCCGAGACGCGCAAACGAACCCAGCGGTTCTCGCTCTCGACCCAGAAACGGCGGTATTGCAGGTTCGGCAAGAACCGGCGCTTGGTTTTGTTGTTGGCGTGGGAAACGTTGTTCCCGACCTGGGGCTTCTTGCCCGTGACGTCGCAGACGCGTGCCATGAGGACACTCCGATCCATTCACTCGGCTGTTCGCAGCGGGTCGCAGAAGGATTTCCGCGACTGGCGTTCAGCCTCACCTCGCCAGTTAAGGGTGGCGGTAACCCGGGGATCGCGGTTTGCCAGGCGAAGGCCCGGCATTCAGCAAAGCCCGCGATTATAGCCATAACCGCGAAGTCTGGGAAATCAATCCGCCTGCTGCTCCAGGAAGCGCTGCGCGTCGAGTGCGGCCATGCAGCCGGTGCCGGCGCTGGTAATGGCCTGGCGATAGACGTGGTCCTGGACGTCGCCTGCGGCAAAAACCCCCGGAACGCTGGTCATGGTGGCCATGCCACTCAACCCGGATTTGGTGACGATGTAGCCATCCTTCATCTCGAGCTGGCCCTGAAAGATTTCGGTGTTGGGCTGGTGCCCGATCGCAATGAAGCAGCCCTGCAGTTTCACGTCTTCGGTGGCGCCGCTCTGGGTGTCCTTGAGACGAATGCCAGTGACGCCGGTGTCGTCGCCCAGCACTTCATCCAGCGCCTTGAACAACTTGAGTTCGATCTTGCCTTCCTTGACCTTCTCCATCACCTTGTCGACCAGGATCGGTTCGGCGCGGAACTTGTCGCGTCGGTGCACGAGGTAGACCTTGCTGGCGATGTTCGACAGGTACAGCGCTTCTTCGACAGCGGTGTTGCCACCGCCGACAACGCAGGTGGTCTGACCACGGTAAAAAAAGCCGTCACAGGTAGCGCACGCGCTCACGCCCTTGCCCATGAAGGCTTCTTCAGAGGGCAGGCCAAGGTACTTGGCCGATGCGCCGGTGGCGATGATGAGCGCATCGCAGCTGTATTGGCCGTTGTCGCCCGTGAGCACGAACGGGCGCTTGGAGAAGTCGACCTTGTTGATGTGGTCGAACACGATCTCGGTCTTGAAACGCTCTGCATGTTGCTGAAAGCGCTGCATCAGATCCGGGCCCTGAACACCGTGCACATCGGCCGGCCAGTTGTCCACTTCGGTGGTGGTCATCAGCTGGCCGCCTTGCGCGATGCCGGTGATCAGCAGGGGGTCGAGGTTGGCGCGCGCGGCGTAGACAGCGGCGGTGTAGCCGGCAGGGCCGGAGCCCAGGATCAGGACTTTCGCGTGTTTCATGCTCGTGAGTCCCATCAAAAAATGGGGCAATTGGTTTAGAGTCGCAGGGGTATATGGGGTTAACCGGCGCGATAGTCAACGGCGCATGCAGTGCGTCGATGGGTTTGGCCGGAATTGTAGGGACGCGGGCCCGCTTCGCCGCGAACGTCTTGGAATACACGCATGTCCATCCTGTCCAATCTCGACCTGATTCGCCGCGTACCGTTGTTTTCCACACTCACGCAGGCGCAGGCCGAATCGGTGGCAGACGCGGTGGTCAAGCGGCGCTACAAGCGCGGCGAATGCATCGTCGAGCAGGGCAAGAAGTCCAACTGCCTGGCCATCGTATTGACGGGGCGCGCACGGGTGGTCACCACCGACAGCCGGGGCCGCGAGGTCATCCTGGCCACCATGAACCCCGGCGACTACGTGGGTGAGATGAGCCTGATTGACAACCAGCCACACTCGGCCACGGTGCGTGCCGAAGTCCAGACCGACGTGCTCATCCTGGGGCGCAACGAATTTGCCCGCTGCCTGCCTGAAAACTCCTCAATGGCCTACGCGGTGATGCGTGGTCTGGTGCAGCGCTTGCGCCAGGCCGATCGCAAGATCGAATCGCTGGCCTTGCTGGACGTCTATGGGCGTGTGGCCCGCGCGCTGCTCGAGCAGGCCCAGCCAGGGCGCGATGGCCAACTCATGATTCGCGAACGCGTGTCGCGCCAGGACGTGGCCAAGATGATCGGGGCTTCGCGCGAGATGGTGAGCCGGGTCATGAAAGACCTTGAGGACCGGGGCTTCATCGAGGTCAGCGAAGACGGCGCCACGATCATCAAGGAGCGCCTCAACACCCTGGGGTGAGGGCGGTTTGCGCCGGCGGCTGCGGTAAGCTTGCGCTTGCTAACCGCTGGTCATGACGTATTCATTGAACACCCTCAACGCCGATCGCCGCGACGCGCCTGCGGTCAGTGGCATCGCGCGCTTTGCGCAGGAAATCGGGCTGGTGCTGGGCGCCGCGGCGCTCGCCTTCTGGTTGCTGGCTTTGCTCAGCCATTCCCTGGCGGACCCGGCGTGGAGCACCACCGGATCCCGGGCCGAGGTGGGCAATTGGGCCGGTCGGCTGGGTGCGCTGGTGGCCGACGCAAGCTACTATCTGTTCGGATTCACGGTCTGGTGGGCCTTCGCTGCGGGTGTGCGTGTGTGGCTGTCAGCGCTGGCACGCTGGCTGAGAGGCACCGCAGCCACGCCCGAGGGTGCGCGTTGGTGGCAACGCCCCATGGGTCGCAGGGCGGTGTTCTGGCTTGGTCTGGTGGCGTTGTTGTCGGTCAGTGCAGCGCTGGAGTGGAGCCGCCTCTACAGGCTGGAGTCCTTGTTGCCGGGGCATGCGGGTGGGGTGCTCGGCCATGCGCTGGGGCCGCTGGCACAACGGTGGTTGGGTTTCACGGGGTCGGCGCTGGCGCTGCTGGCGCTGTTGCTGGCCTGTTTGCCGCTGGTGTTTCGCTTTTCCTGGGGGCACTGGGCCGAGGTGATGGGACAGACCGTCTATGGCTGGTTCGAATCCCGTCGGGAAAAGCGCGAGGAACTGGAAGACGAACGCATCGGGCGACAGGCCGCGCGCGAGCGCGAAGAGGTGGTTCACACCGAGCGGGTCGAGATCGAAGAACACCACCCGGTGCCGGTGGTCATCGAGCCGACGATGGTCGAGGTGCCCAAGAGCGAGCGTGTGGCCAAGGAACGCCAGAAGCCGCTGTTCACCGAGTTGCCCGACAGCAAGCTGCCCCAGGTCGATCTGCTTGACGCTGCGCCGGGTCAGCAGACCACGGTCGATGCGCAGACGCTGGAGATGACCAGCCGCCTGATCGAAAAGAAGCTCAAGGACTTTGGCGTGGATGTGCGCGTCGTGGCCGCCGCGCCCGGTCCTGTGATTACCCGCTACGAGATCGAGCCGGCCACGGGCGTCAAAGGTTCGCAGATCGTCAACCTCAGTCGCGACCTCGCCCGTTCGCTGTCGCTGGTGTCCATCCGGGTGATCGAGACCATCCCGGGCAAGAACCTCATGGCGCTGGAACTGCCCAACGCCAAGCGCCAGACGATTCGCCTGTCGGAGATCCTGGGGTCGCAGGTCTACAACGACGCCAGGTCGTTGTTGACCATTGGCCTGGGCAAGGACATTGGTGGTCTGCCGGTGGTGGCCGACCTCGCCAAGATGCCGCATTGTCTGGTGGCGGGCACTACGGGATCGGGCAAGTCGGTGGGCATCAACGCGATGATCCTGTCGCTGCTGTACAAGGCCGACCCCAAGGATGTGCGCCTGCTGCTCATCGACCCGAAGATGCTCGAGATGAGCGTGTACGAGGGCATACCGCATCTGCTGGCACCGGTCGTCACCGACATGAAGCACGCGGCCAACGGACTGAACTGGTGCGTGGCCGAGATGGAGAAGCGCTACAAGCTCATGAGCAAGATGGGCGTACGCAACCTGGCGGGCTTCAACACCAAGATCGACGAAGCCAAGGCGCGCGGCGAGTCCATCGGCAATCCGTTCTCGCTGACGCCCGAGCAGCCCGAGCCGCTGGATCGCCTGCCCTACATCGTGGTCGTGATCGACGAACTGGCCGACCTGATGATGGTGGTCGGCAAGAAGATCGAAGAACTGATTGCACGCCTGGCGCAGAAAGCCCGCGCGGCCGGCATCCACCTCATCCTGGCCACGCAACGCCCCAGCGTCGACGTGATCACGGGCCTGATCAAGGCCAACATCCCCACCCGCATCGCGTTTCAGGTCAGCAGCAAAATCGACAGCCGCACCATCCTCGACCAGATGGGGGCGGAAAGCCTGCTGGGCATGGGCGACATGCTGTACCTGCCGTCCGGCACCGGTTTTCCCACGCGTGTGCACGGCGCCTTCGTCAGTGACGATGAGGTCCACCGGGTGGTGGGCTACCTCAAGGAGCAAGGCGAGGCCGACTACATCGACGGCGTGCTCGATGGCGGCGCCGGTGACGGGGAGGGCGGTGACATCTTCGGCGAGGGCGGCGATGCCGGTGGCGAAAAGGACCCGCTCTACGATCAGGCGGTCGCCATTGTGCTGCAGGACCGCAAGGCCAGCATCTCCTACGTGCAGCGCAAGCTCAAGATTGGCTACAACCGCGCCGCGCGCCTGCTGGAAGACATGGAGAACGCGGGCCTGGTGAGCGCGCTCACCAGCAGTGGTCAGCGCGACATCCTCGTGGGTGGACGGCCCGAATGAGCGAATCTGCAACTTCCGTCGGGTGCGGGGCTCTCATGGTGATGTGGATGCGATCGACCGCCCTTTCGCTGGTGATGCTCTGGGGTGTGGTGGCACCGGCCCATGCCGACGGCTTGCAGGCGCTCGAGACCTTTCTGCGCGAATCCAACAGCGCCAGCGCCGAGTTCACGCAGGTGGTGACCTCGCCCAAGCGCGCGGACGAGACGAAAGCCCGACAAAAGACCAGCCGGGGCCGCTTCGCCTTTCAGCGCCCCGACCGTTTCCGCTTCGACTACCTCAAGCCTTTCGAGCAGGTGATCGTGGCCGATGGCCAGCAGCTCTGGCTCTACGACGTGGACCTCAACCAGGTCACGGTGCGGCGCCAGCAGGACGCGCTGGGCAGCACACCGGCGGCCATCATCGCTTCGTCGGCCGACCTGAAGGCCTTGCGCGAGAGTTTTGAACTGAAGTCGGCTCCGGAGCGCGATGGCCTCCAGTGGGTGGAAGCGGTGCCGCGCCAGCGAGATGGGCAACTTCGCAAGGTGCGGCTGGGCTTTTCGGGCAACCGCCTGGCTGCCCTGGACATCGAGGATGGCCTCGGGCAACTGTCGGCCCTGCGATTCACCCAATGGCAGAGCAACCCGGCGCTGACCGGCAACGAGTTTCGTTTCACCCCGCCCGCGGGTGCCGACGTGATCCGGCCCTGAGGGCCGCGCGCGCGTTTGAACACCGCCACACACGTCCCATTGGCCGAGCGGCTGCGCCCGCGCACGCTGGGCGAGGTCATCGGCCAGCAGCATCTGCTGGGTGAGGGCATGGCGCTTCGACTGGCCTTCGAGTCCGGTCAGCCGCACAGTTGCATCCTTTGGGGCCCACCTGGTGTTGGCAAGACCACCATCGCCCGGCTGATGGCCGATGCCTTCGACGCGCAGTTCATCACCATCAGCGCGGTGTTGGGTGGCGTCAAGGACATCCGCGAAGCGGTGGAGCGCGCCGAAGCCGCGCGCGATGGCCTGCATGCCCAGCGCACGATCGTCTTCGTCGACGAGGTGCATCGATTCAACAAGAGCCAGCAGGACGCCTTCCTGCCCCACGTCGAGAGCGGCCTGTTCACCTTCATCGGCGCCACCACCGAGAACCCGTCGTTCGAGGTCAATTCGGCGCTGTTGTCGCGCGCGGCCGTGTATGTGCTGCAGTCGCTCACCGACGACGACCTTCGTGCCATCGTGGCCAAGGCGCAGGCCATCCAGGCGGTGCCAGCCATCGACGAAGCCGCCATCGCGCGACTGGTCGGCTACGCCGACGGCGACGCTCGGCGCCTGCTCAACACGCTGGAGACGCTGGCTGTGGCCGCTGGCCGCGAGAAGCTCGACCGCATCGACGACGCCTGGCTGCTGCGTGTGTTGGGCGAGCGCATGCGCCGCTACGACAAGGGCGGCGATCAGTTCTACGACACCATCAGCGCGCTGCACAAATCGGTGCGCGGCTCTGACCCCGACGCCGCCTTGTACTGGTTTGTTCGCATGCTCGATGGCGGCGCAGACCCGCGCTACCTCGCGCGCCGCCTCATCCGCATGGCCGCGGAGGACATCGGCCTGGCCGATCCCCGCGCCTTGCGGCTGGCGCTCGACGCGGCCGAGGTCTATGAGCGCCTGGGGTCGCCCGAAGGTGAACTGGCGCTGGCCGAGTGCGTGGTGTTCCTGGCCATGGCGCCCAAGTCCAACGCCGTCTACAAGGCCTTCAACGAAGCGCGCGCCCTGGTCAAACGCGAGGGCTCCCGACCCGTGCCCCTGCATCTGCGCAACGCGCCGACCCAGCTCATGAAGGATCTGGACCATGGCAAGGGCTATCGGTACGCACACGACGAGGTCGGTGGCGTGGCAGCGGGCGAAAACTATTGGCCAACGGGCATGACGCCCGCTGAGCTCTACCGACCGGTCGAGCGCGGTCTCGAAATCCGCATCGCGGAGCGCTTGCGCGAGCTGCGCCGACTCAACCATCAGAATTCCTGATACGGTCGCAGACCGACTGATGGGAGTGCCTCTGCACCGGGTTTTCCCTTGAGTTTCTGGGGCGTCAGCCCATGGGACCCCATACTCCCCCTCGCTACAATCGCCCACCACCAACCCGCCCCCGGCCTGCACCCAGGCCGCATCTGGCGGGTTTTTTGCTAGGTTGAACGGGGCGGTGAACACTCCCCGCCGGTCACGAACACGGAGAACCTTTCATGGAAGTCTTGCTACAGCAGATCCTCAACGGACTGGTGCTGGGCAGCATGTATGCCCTGGTCGCCCTGGGCTACACGATGGTGTACGGCATCATCGGCCTCATCAACTTCGCCCACGGCGATGTCCTCATGGTGGGTGCGCTCACCAGCTGGACCATCATCACGGGCATGCGCGAAGCTTCGCCGGACATGGCGGGCTGGATGATCCTCATCATTGCCACCGTCATCGCCATGGTGGTGTGCGCCGCGCTCAACTTCACCATCGAGAAGCTGGCCTATCGGCCGCTGCGCAACTCGCCCAGATTGGCCCCGCTCATCACTGCCATCGGCGTCTCGCTGCTATTGCAGACGCTGGCGATGATCATCTGGAAGCCCAACCCCAAGTCCTACCCGTCGATGCTCTCGCGCGAGCCGATCGAGTTCTTCGGGGCGGTGTTGTCCATCACCCAAATCGCCATCCTGGCCACGACGGTGATCGTGCTGGCGCTGCTGATGTGGCTGGTCAACCGCACGGACCTGGGTCGCGCCATGCGCGCCACCGCCGAGAACCCGCGTGTGGCCGCACTCATGGGCATCCGTCCCGACGTGGTCATTTCGGCCACCTTCATCATCGGCGCCATGCTGGCGGCCATCGCCGGCATCATGTGGGCGTCCAACTACGGCACGGTGCAGCACGCCATGGGCTTCATGCCCGGCCTCAAGGCCTTCGTGGCGGCGGTCATGGGCGGCATCGGCAACCTGGCCGGCGCCGTGGTCGGCGGTGTGGCGCTGGGGCTCATCGAGTCGCTCGGCGCGGGCTACCTGGGCAAGCTCACTGGCGGGTTCCTGGGCAGCCAGTACACCGACATCTTCGCCTTCATCGTGCTGGCCATCGTGCTGACGCTGCGTCCGTCGGGTCTGCTCGGCGAGCGTGTGGCCGATCGCGCCTGAGTTCACAGGGAGAACCGCCATGTCGAACTCGAAATCCATCAAGCTGATCGCCTTTGCGGTCGTCGCCGTGCTGATGCTGGTGCTGCCGCTGGCGCTGCAGGCCACCGGCAGCAACTCCTGGGTGCGCATCGTCGATGTCGCACTGCTTTACGTGCTGCTGGCCCTGGGCCTGAACATCGTGGTGGGCTACGCCGGCCTGCTCGATCTGGGCTTCATCGCCTTCTTCGCCGTGGGGTCCTACCTCTACGGCCTGCTCGCATCGCCGCACCTGACCGAAACCTTCGCCTGGGTGGCTGCCACCTTCCCGAACGGTCTGCACATGAACTTCTGGCTGGTGATGATCATTGCCGGTTGCGTGGCGGGCATGACCGGGTTGGTGCTGGGCGCGCCCGTGCTCAAGCTGCGGGGCGACTACCTTGCCATCGTCACGCTGGGCTTCGGTGAGATCGTGCGCATCTTCATGCTCAACCTCGACCGTCCGATCAACATCACCAACGGGCCCAAGGGCCTGAGCAACATCGACGCAGTGAGCGTGTTCGGGCATCGCATGAGCCAGAGCCTGGACATCTCGATCGGTGGGTTCAGCTACACCTTCCAGTCGGTCACGATGTACTACTACCTCATCCTGTTCTTCGTGGTGGTGGCCATCGTCATCGCCTACCGGCTGCAGGACTCACGCATCGGCCGCGCCTGGATGGCCATTCGCGAAGACGAGATTGCTGCCAAGGCCATGGGCCTGAATACGCGCAACCTCAAGCTGGCCGCATTCGGCATGAGCGCCACGTTTGGCGGCGTGGCCGGCGTGCTGTTCGCCTCGTTCATGCGCGGCGTGTACCCCGAGTCCTTCATCCTGATGGAGTCGGTGATGATCGTGGCCATGGTGGTGCTGGGTGGCCTGGGCCACATCCCGGGTGTCATCCTGGGGGCGTTGGTGCTGGCCGGTCTGCCCGAGTTGCTTCGCCACGTGGCGGGCCCGCTCACCGAACTCACCGACGGGCGCCTGGGCCCCGAAATCCTTCGTCAGCTGCTGATCGCGCTGGCCATGATCGTCATCATGCTGCTGCGTCCCAAGGGCTTGTGGCCCGCGCCGGAACACGGCAAGTCCCTGAGTGCGAAGTGAGGGCCACAGCATGAGCGAAACCATTCTCAAAGTCGCCAACGTCTCCAAGCGCTTTGGCGGTCTGCAAGCCCTCAGTGACGTGGGCATCGAAATCCACCGCGGTCAGGTCTACGGGCTGATCGGCCCCAACGGTGCCGGCAAGACGACGTTCTTCAACGTGCTGACCGGTCTGTACACGCCTGACAGCGGCTCGTTCGAGCTGGCCGGCAAGCCCTACACGCCCACGGCCGTGCACGAAGTGGCCAAGGCCGGCATCGCGCGCACCTTCCAGAACATCCGGCTGTTTGCCGAGATGACCGCGCTGGAGAACGTGATGGTGGGGCGCCACATCCGCACCCACTCGGGCCTGCTGGGCGCGATCTTCCGTGCCCCCGGCTTCAAGCGCGAGGAGCGCGAAATCGCCGAGCGCGCGCAGGAGTTGCTCGACTACGTGGGCATCGGCAAGTTCGCCGACTTCAAGTCACGCACGCTGAGCTACGGCGACCAGCGCCGCCTGGAAATTGCCCGCGCCCTGGCCACCGACCCGCAGCTGATTGCGCTGGACGAACCGGCGGCCGGCATGAACGCCACCGAGAAGGTGCAACTGCGTGAGCTGATCGACCGCATCCGCAACGACAACCGCACCATCCTGTTGATCGAGCACGACGTGAAGCTCGTCATGGGTCTGTGTGACCGGGTGACCGTGCTCGACTACGGCAAGCAGCTCTCGACCGGTACGCCGGCCGAGGTGCAGAAGGACCCCAAGGTGATCGAGGCCTACCTCGGCACCGGCGGGCATTGAGCAGGAGACCCACATGGCAAACACGCTTCTCAAAGTCAAAGGGCTGAAGGTCTCCTACGGCGGCATCAAAGCCGTCAAAGGCATCGATCTCGAAGTCAACGAAGGTGAGCTGATCACCCTCATCGGCTCCAACGGCGCCGGCAAGACCACCACCATGAAGGCCATCACCGGCTCGCTGTCCATGGAAGACGGCGACGTCGAGTACATGGGTCAGAGCATCCGGGGCAAAGGTGCCTGGGACCTGGTCAAGCAGGGCCTGGCCATGGTGCCGGAAGGCCGCGGTGTCTTCACCCGCATGACCATCACCGAAAACCTGCAGATGGGCGCCTACGTGCGCAAGGACAAGCCCAAGGTGGCCGACGACATCGAGCGCATGTTCGGCATCTTCCCGCGCCTGAAAGAACGCAAGGACCAGCTGGCCGGCACCATGAGCGGCGGTGAGCAGCAGATGCTGGCCATGGCCCGGGCCCTGATGAGCCAGCCCAAGGTGCTGCTGCTCGACGAGCCGTCCATGGGCTTGTCGCCAATCATGGTCGACAAGATCTTCGAGGTGGTACGTGATGTGTCGGCGCAGGGCGTGACCATTCTGCTGGTTGAGCAGAACGCCAGCCGGGCGCTGCAGATCGCCAACCGCGGCTACGTCATGGACTCCGGCGAAATCATCATGACCGGCGAGGCCAAGCAGATGCTGACCGACCCGAAAGTGCGGGCCGCCTACCTCGGCGAATAAGCCTTTGAACGGGCGCTTTGCGCCCAAACCTACAATCGCGGGTTGCGCGCCACGCTGGCGCCCGACCCGCTTTTCATTTTCATGAGCCAGACCCACACCCCCGACACCGCGGCGCCCGTGGCGCAAGACGACAACCAGCTGATCGCCGAACGGCGCGAGAAGCTCAAGGGATTGCGCGAAGCCCAGGCCCGCGGCGAAGGGGTGGCCTTCCCGAACGACTTCAAGCCGGGCAACACGGCGGCCGAACTCATGGTCGCCCACGCCGAGGCGACCAAGGAAGCCCTGGAGGCCAACCCGGTGCGTGCCAGTGTGGCCGGGCGGATGATGCTCAAGCGCGTCATGGGCAAGGCCAGTTTCGCGACGCTGCAGGACGCCTCGCTCGGCCCCAGCGGTGGTCGAATCCAGATCTATATCAACAACGACAGCGTGGGCGAGGCGCAGCACGCTGCCTTCAAGCATTGGGACCTGGGCGACATCGTGGCCGCCGAGGGCACCCTGTTTCGCACCCGCACGGGCGAGCTCACCATCCATGTCGATCGCATCCGCTTGCTGACCAAGAGCCTGCGCCCCTTGCCCGACAAGTTCCATGGCGTGCACGACCAGGAGATCAAGTACCGCCAGCGCTACGTCGACCTGATGACCGATGAAGGCGCGCGCCGCCGCTTTGTTACCCGCAGCCAGGCCGTCACTGCGCTGCGCCAGTTCATGGTGTCGCACGGCTTCCTCGAAGTCGAGACGCCCATGCTGCACCCCATCCCCGGTGGGGCCAATGCCAAGCCCTTCATCACGCACCACAACGCGCTCGATCAGGAAATGTTCCTGCGCATCGCGCCCGAGCTCTACCTCAAGCGCCTGCTGGTCGGGGGCTTCGACCGGGTGTTCGAAATCAACCGCAACTTCCGCAATGAAGGCATCTCGGTGCGTCACAACCCCGAGTTCACCATGATGGAGTTCTACGCGGCGTACTGGAACTACCGCGACCTCATGGACTTTTGCGAGCAGCTCATTCGTCACGTGGTGCGCGCCGTGCGCGGCGACGGCGAAGTGAGCTACCAGGGGCGCGCGGTGGACATTGATTCGCCGTTCGAGCGGCTCACGATCCGCGATGCCATCGTGAAGTACACCGATGCGGGCGCGAATGTCGACGATGCCGAGTGGCTGCGTGCGCAACTGCGCAAGCTGGGGTTGACCGAAGAGAAGAACCAGCTGGCCGCGCGCAGCGTGGCCTCGCTGCAGGTGCTGTACTTTGAAGAGAAGGTGGAAGACCAGCTATGGAACCCCACCTTCATCATGGACCACCCGACCGAGATTTCGCCCCTGGCCCGTGCGAACGACGCACAGCCCGAGATCACTGAGCGCTTTGAGCTCTACATCACCGGGCGCGAGTTCGGCAATGCCTTCTCCGAGCTCAATGACGCCGAAGACCAGGCGGCCCGGTTCCAGGCCCAGGTCGATGCCAAGGACGGCGGCGACGACGAAGCCATGCATTTCGATGCGGATTACGTGCGCGCCCTGGAGTACGGCATGCCGCCTGCGGGTGGCTGCGGCATCGGCATCGACCGCCTCATGATGCTGCTGACCGACAGCCCCAGCATCCGCGACGTCATCCTGTTCCCGGCTTTGCGTCGCGAAGTCTGACGCGCGCGGTCAGAAGTTGAGTTTGAGGATGGCCTTGCGCGCGTCCTCGCTCAGCGCCAGCATGCCCTGGCGCATCCACTCGATGTGCGCATTGGCGTCCTGATCGAGCTCGTTGAGGGTGTCGGGGACCATCGCCACCACGATCTTCAAACGCAAGGTTGCGCCCACAGGCAGGCGCTCGGAGGGGCGCAGGCCGTCCGCCACCAGGGCCGTGGCGGTGGACAGCGCCTGGGCCGGCTTCACCGGGCCTTCCATCAGCAGGGCAAAGCTGTTGTCGTCCACGCGCGCTGCCGTGTCCACGTCGCGCGCCTGCGAGCGCAGCTGCGAGGCCGCAATCACCAGCGCCCGGTCGGCGATTTCGCGGCCATGGGTCTGCAGAAACTCATGGTGGTTGTCGAGGTGGATCAGCAGCAGGGCGCTTCGGTGCCCATAACGCGTCGCGCGCACCAGGCTGTGGTGCAGGCGCACCAGGAAGTGGTGGCGGTGGGTGAGGCCGGTCAGGGGTTCGGTGCGGGCCAGCGCACGGGCCCGCGCCTGGGCCTCGTGCAGTTGTTGCGAGCGTTGCAGCAAAGCGTAGATCAGGATGGGCGCTTCGAGGGTCGCGGCAAGCACCATGCCGTACTGCGACAGGAAGCCTGAGGAGAGGAGGTTGAAGTTGCGCAGCACGGGCAGGGCGCTGGCCAGCAGCACCGGCACCATGCCGACACCGATCAGGCGCACCCACGTCTCGCTCTGGCGCAGTGCTGCCCAGACCATGGCCGCCACCAGGCCCAGCGCCAGCGCCCCCATGGCGGTGTTGACCTGAAGGCTCAGTGCGCTGGGCAGCACCACGTCCCAGGCGGTGGTGGCCAGCCAGATGGGCGCCAGCAGCCAGCAAAGGCGCTCCAGCGTGAGCCCGATGCGTCTGGGATGCAGCGCCAGCCGCACGAACATGATGGCCGCCACGCCCATCAGTGGCAGCAGAACGTACTCCGCCAGTTGGTTCCAGCGCGCCTGGCCGGGCCACAGAAACTGGCCGCCGACGCCCAGCGAGGCGGCGAGACTGAGGCCCAGCAACCCGGTGTAGATCGCGTAGCCCGCAAAGGCGGCATCGCGAAACACGGCCATGTTGGCCAGGGCGATCAGGGTCAACAGGGCGGTCATGCCGAAGTAGGCGCCCAGACCAAACTGCTGGTGAATGCGCAGTTCTCGCAGCCGGTTGTGGTTGTGGATCAGCAGCTCGCCCGAGAAGGGCACCCGGGCGTGCTCGATGCGGACCCAGTAGCGCACGGTTTCGTCCGCGCGAGGTTCCAGGCCGAACACCGGATAGCGGTCGGGGTTGTCCCATTGCTCAACCGGCAACCGGTCGCCGGCGTTCTGCACGCGCCAGCGTCCCATGGCATCGCGGTGGTACAGGGTGATCAGGTCGGTGCCCGAACGCGCGAGTTCAAGCTCCCAGTGCGCCCCCAGGTCGCGCATCTGCACGTCGAACCGGATCCACAGCGCGGCGCCATCGGGCAGGCGCACCCGTTGCCCAGTCTGGCGCGGCGAAAACGCCAGCGCGTTCGGCTCGTTGGCCAGGCGCTCGATATCGAGCGAGCCATCGGGGTCGATGGCCTGCTCGCTGCGCCCGTCGAGCGAAACGGTGCGTACCTCATCGTCGAGCACGATCACCGAGGGCGATCCGTCCGCGGGCTCGGGTGGGGGGGTGATTTGTGCCAGCAGCAGCGGCGGGCAGAACAGCAAGAGCAGGGCGGTGCCTGCCGTGGCGAAGCGGTGTCGCCAGATACGCGGGAATGTCATGTTGGGCGCGATTGTGCAGTCGCGCCAAAGGGCATACGCCCCGATCGGTCAGGCGTAGGCGGCCAGTGCCTTGCGCATCTTCTTCATGGCCGCCACTTCGATCTGACGGATGCGCTCGGCGCTGACGCCGTACTCGGCCGCCAGCTCGTGCAGCGTCATGCCACCCGAGCCGTCGTCGTTCACCTTCAGCCAGCGCTCGCTCACGATGCGGCGCGAGCGATCATCGAGCTCGCCCATGGCCTGGGCAATGCCTTCGGTGGCGAGGTGGTCGCGCTGGGCCGATTCGATCATGGCGGTGGGCTCGTGTGCCCGGTCGGCCAGGTAGGCGATCGGGCCGAAGGCGTCTTCGCCGTCGTCGCCGGGCGTCGGGTCCAGAACCACATCGCCGCCCGCCAGGCGCGTTTCCATCTCGCGCACTTCCTCGGGTTTGACGTTGAGTTCGCGGGCCATCAGGCCGATCTCGGCGTCGCTCAACACCTCGCGGTGGGTGTCGCCATCGGCGGCGGCTTCGGCGCGCAGGCCCTGCTTGCGCGAGCGCAGGTTGAAGAACAGCTTGCGCTGGGCCTTGGTCGTGGCCAGCTTGACCATGCGCCAGTTCTTCAGGATGTATTCGTGGATCTCGGCCTTGATCCAGTGGATGGCGTAGCTGACCAGGCGCACCCCTTGCTCGGGGTCGAAGCGCTTGACGGCCTTCATCAGGCCCACGTTGCCTTCCTGGATGAGGTCGCCATGCGGCAGGCCATAGCCCAGGTACTGGCGCGAGATCGACACCACCAGGCGCAGGTGCGACATGACCAAGCGGCCAGCGGCGTCGAGGTCGTTGTGATCGCGCAGGCGCCGCGCCGCATCCTGTTCCTCGTCGAGGCTGAGCATGGGCATGCGGTTGACGGCGGAGATGTAGGCATCCAGGTTGCCCAGGGGTGGCAGCGTCAGGGCGCGGCTCGACCACGCGCCGGCGGTGGCCAGGGTGGCGGACGGGGCGTTCACAACGGCAAGCGACTGGGACATGGATGACCTCCTCGGGTAATCGGCTGGTGATATTAGCACTCGCTTGGAGGGAGTGCTAAGTCAGAAGTTCCATGGCCGTTTACTGGGCATGGGCGGTGGTTTGGTGGGGGCGTCAGCCCGGGCGGCCCAGCACCGCCACCTGTATTTCGGTTCGAACCCGAAACCCCAGCTGCTTGTACAGAGAGATCGCCGCCCGGTTGGTCGACCAGGCGTGGAGATAGGGCTGCTCCCCCCTGGCCTGGATGACCGCCGCCACCGTTGCCGACAACCGCCGCGCCAGGCCGCGGCCGCGGTGGTCCGGGTGGGTGCAGACGCCGCTGACCTCGGTGAAGCCGGGCTGGCGCAGGCGTTCGCCCGCCATGGCGGCCAGTCCGTTGGGCGTTCGTACCCCAAGGAAGCGCCCCATGGTGTGGGTGCGGGCGAGAAACGGGCCGGGTTCGGTCAGCCGGGCCAGGGCCAGCATGTCGGCGGCGTCGGCATCCTGGAGTACCTCCCAGGCCGCCGTGTCGTCGCCTCGCCCAACCAGGGGCCGCAGGTCCTGCTCGGCCAGCATCTGCACCCCGGTGGCCGATTTCAGCAGCGTCAACCCGGGTGGCACTGCGATGGTGCCCACTTGCGCCAGGTACAGCTGCTCCCCCGGCGCCACCAGGGCCGCCAGCGCTGCCAGCGACTCGGGGGTGTCGTCGCGCGAGGCACCGAAGAGGTTGACTGTCGGCAACAGGCGTCTGGCCAGGTCACCGCCTTCGCTCAGCGGTGCCAGTGATGTGCTCAGGCTGGCCCAGACGGGGCGGTCAAGCGGGTGCATGGGTGGCTCCCTCGGTGGTCTGGTGTTGGCGGGTCGCCAGGTCCTGGGCATCCAGCGCCTGCTCGAGGGCATCCAGGTGGCCCAGCAAGGCCTCGCCCTGGCCGGCGCAGGCGTCGGTGACGGCCGCACGGATCGCGGCCCAGGCGGTGGCTTCGGCCAGGGCCACGTAGCTGCGGCCGGCCTCGGTCAGGCGCATGCGGCGCAACCGCAAGTCCTCGCCGCCCTGCCAGGCCTGAACCAGCCCGGCGGCCTGCAGATTGCCCAATTGCCGGGTCACGCCCGGCTGACTGACGCCCAGCGCCTGTACCAGCTCGCCAACGCTCAGGGCGTCGGCCCGCGCCAACGCGGCCAGCAAGGGCTGGTGGGATGCCGGCACGCCCAGCCCCTGGGCGTCGAGCAACACCTGCGTCTGGCCCTGCAAACGCTCACCCAGGCGTTTGAGCCGACTGCCCAGCGTCAGCAGGCCCAGTTCCTTGACGATGTCCGTTGACATAAGCATCTCACTGATTCAATGCAGTGATATATACCATGTTATTTAAATGCTGAATATCAACCCGTTCGCACACGGGCACGGGGTCCGGATAGAGTCCGGGCATCGCCACGCCCGCCACGCGGGCAGGCTTTTCATCCGACCACCATGCAACTCCTCATCCTCGGTTTGCTGCTGTTTCTGGGCATTCACTCGGTGTCGATCATGGCGCCCCGCGGGCGGGACGCGCTGGCCCAGCGCCTGGGGGAGGGCGCCTGGAAAGGGCTGTACACCCTGGTGGCACTGGCCGGGTTCGGCTTGATCGTCGCCGGCTACAGCGCCGCACGTCAGGACCCCGTGCTGCTGTGGACGCCGCCGGCGGCCATGCGCCATGTAGCCGCCACCCTGATGCTGCCTGTGTTCGTGCTGCTGCTGGCGGCCTACCTGCCCGGGCGCATTCAACGGGCCACCAGACACCCCATGCTGGTGGCGACCAAGCTGTGGGCGCTGGCGCATCTGCTCGCCAACGGCACCCTGGCCGATGTGCTGCTGTTTGGCGGCTTTCTGGTGTGGGCGGTGGCCGACCGCATTTCGATCAAACGCCGTGAGGCCGCCGGCCTGGGTCGATCGGTCCGTGCGGCGTCACCCAGGGCGTCCAACGATGCGATCGCCGTGGTGGGCGGCCTCGTGCTGTACGCCGTCTTCGCCTTCTGGGCGCATGGCTTCCTGATCGGTGTTCGTCCGTTTGGGTGACGGGTGAGGGAACTGGCGGCGGTGGTGCGCATTCACACCCGCCATGGCCACCCTGCACTCGAGCCCACCATGACCCCAACGCACGCGATCTCCCGTTCCCTGTCTTTCGCCGCGCTGGTGCTTGTGCAAGGGGCGGTGGCCTGGGCACAGGCACCGCGGATCGAGCCGCAGGTGCTGGCCAGCGGCTTGCAGAACCCCTGGGGCCTGGCTTTCATCGGCGAGGGCCGCATGCTGGTGAGCGAGCGCCCCGGGCGGCTGCGGGTGGTCGAGGCCGATGGCCGCCTGGGACCACCGGTTGCCGGTGTGCCGGACGTTGACGCGGTGGGCCAGGGGGGCCTGCTCGATGTGGTCGCCGACCGGGACTTTGCCAACAACCGGCGGGTCCACCTGTGCTTCAGCGAACCCGGCCTGGGCGGCAATTCAACGGCCATGGCCAGCGCGCGGCTGTCGGACGATCGAACACGGCTGGAGGGCGTGCGGGTGGTGTTCAGCCAGAAGCCCAAGGTGGCGAGCCGATTGCACTTTGGCTGCCGCATCGTGCAGGCCGGCGATGGCAACTTCTTCCTCACCCTGGGCGACCGCTACAGCCGCATGCAGGACGCGCAGACCCTGGACAACCACCTGGGCAAGGTGGTGCGGGTGCGCGCCGACGGCACGGCACCAAGCGACAACCCCTTTGTCGCTCGCGCCGGGGCTCTGCCGGAGATCTGGAGCTATGGACACCGCAACGTGCAGGGGGCAGCCCTCGGCCCCGATGGCACCCTGTGGACGATCGAGCACGGGCCGCAGGGCGGCGACGAGCTCAACCACCCGCGGGCCGGGGTGAACCATGGCTGGCCGGTCATCACCTACGGCGAAAACTATGGTGGCGGGCGCATCGGCGACGGCATCACGCGCAAGGACGGCATGGCGCAACCGGTCCAGTACTGGGTGCCATCGATCGCGCCCTCGGGTCTGGCCTGGCTGCGCAGCGACCGCTACGGCGCCGACTGGCAGGGGAGCCTGTTCACCGGCTCGCTCAAGTTCCGCTACCTGGTGCGCATGCAACTCGACGGTGAGCGGGTGGTGCGCGAGGAGAAGCTGCTCACCGATCTGGGCCAGCGCATCCGTGATGTGCGCGAGGGCCCGGACGGGCTGCTGTACCTGCTGACCGACGCCAGCGACGGCCAGCTCATCCGGCTGCAGCCGCGCTGAACCTGGGTCTGGCCTTTGGGTGTGTAAGCCCCGCGCGTGCGGGTTCGCGCGGCTGCTCGCACAATGCGGCCTGTTCTGCCAGAGGAGACCCCAGATGAACGCGCCCACCCCGACCGCGGCCACCCAGCCGCGCCTGACCAGCCTGTCGCACGGCGGCGGCTGCGGCTGCAAGATCGCCCCGGGCGTGCTCAGCGAGATCCTCAAGGGCACCGCGGCCATGCCGATTCCCGAGGCCCTCATGGTCGGCATCGAGACCTCGGACGACGCCGCGGTCTACCGCCTCAACGATGAGCAGGCGCTGATCGCGACGACCGACTTCTTCATGCCCATCGTCGATGACCCGTTCGAGTTCGGCCGCATCGCCGCCACCAACGCCATCAGCGACGTCTACGCCATGGGCGGCACGCCCATCATGGCGCTGGCCATCGTGGGCATGCCCGTCAACGTGCTCAGCCCACAGACTATCGGCCGCATCCTCGAGGGGGGGCAGGCCGTGTGCCGGGCAGCGGGCATTCCGGTGGCGGGCGGACACACCATCGACTCGGTGGAGCCGATATATGGTCTCGTGGCCATGGGCCTGGTGCATCCCGATCGCGTCAAGCGCAACGCCGACGCGAAGGTCGGGGACCGTCTCGTGCTGGGCAAGCCGCTCGGCGTGGGCGTGCTGTCGGCGGCGCTCAAGAAGGAGCGCCTGGACCCCGAGGGTTATGCGCAGATGATCGCCACCACCACGCGCCTGAACACACCGGGCCCCGATCTGGCGGCGCTGCCTGGCGTGCACGCGCTGACCGACGTCACCGGCTTCGGCCTCGCCGGCCACGCGCTGGAGATGGCGCGCGGCGCGGGCGTGCAGGTGCGGCTTGACTGGTCCAGAGTGCCCTTGCTGGCTGGCGTGCGCGAGCTGGCGGCCGCTGGTGTGGTGACCGGCGCATCGGGGCGCAACTGGGCCGCCTATGGCCACCAGGTGCGCATGGACGCCGCGCTGCAGGCGTCCGATCAGGCCCTGCTCAGTGACCCGCAGACCAGTGGCGGCCTGCTGGTGTCCTGCAGCGAGGACACGGTAGCGCAGGTGCTCGAAACCTTCGCGCGGCACGGTTTTGCCGATGCGGTCGAGATCGGCACGGTCGTCGGGCCGGCGGCCGACGGCATTCACCTGCACGTCGCTTGAGGCAGACCATGACCCAGGTATCCATCCTCATCTTCGACATCTTCGGCACCGTGGTCGACTGGCACGGCAGCATCGTGCGCGAGGTGTCTGCCTTGTACCCGCAGGTCGATGCCGACGCCTTTGCGCTGGCCTGGCGCGGCGGCTACCAGCCCGCCATGCAGCGCGTGCGCAGCGGCGAACTCGGCTGGACGCGCATCGACGACCTGCACCGCATGATCCTCGATCAGATCCTGCCGCGCTTCGGCCTGGAGCACCTGAGCGAGGTCGAGCGCGCGCACCTCAACCGCGTGTGGCACCGCCTGGACGCCTGGCCCGACAGCGTGGCCGGGCTCACGCGGCTCAAGCAGCGCTTCACCATCAGCTCGCTGTCCAACGGCAACATCGGCCTGCTCACCAACATGGCCAAGCGCGCCGGCCTGCCCTGGGACTGCGTTTTGTCGGCCGAGGTGTTTCGTGCCTACAAGCCCGACCCGCGCACCTACCTGGGCGTCGCCGAGGTGTTCGACGTGACGCCGGGCGAGGTCATGCTGGTGGCCGCCCATCAGGACGACCTGGCCGCCGCACGCGCCTGCGGTCTGGCCACGGCCTACATCGAGCGGCCGTTCGAATTCGGCCAGGCGCATCCCAAGGATGTGTCGCCCGATGCGGCCAACACCTGGCACGCGCGCGACCTGCAGCACCTGGCCGATCAGCTCGGCTGCTGAAGCCGCGCAGTCAGGCGGATCAGCGCACCTCGAAGCGCGCGCTCACCGCCTCGGCCAGCGGGCGCTCGGGCGCGAGGTTGTCGAGCATCTCCAGCTTCACCCCGTAGCGGCCCGCGGGGGGTGACAGCCAGACCTCGGTCTCGCCATCGACGAAATCCATGACCGCGGGCGCTGCGCCGCTCTCGGGCGTGATGGTGACGCGGAAATGCCCGGACTCGGGAATGCGCTGCGCCATTTGCGCCACGTTGAGCAAGGAGGCATGAAAACCCACGCGCAGTGGTGGGCGCGCGGAGGTTTTGTCCAGCTCGATCTCCAGGCCCTTTTTCTGCAGCGTCTTGGGGTCGGTGTCGTTCTTGCGCGTGACCACGATGCGCGTGGGCTTGCTGTAGACGAAGTGCGGCAGGTGTTGCTGGTCGGCCAGCAGCATGCGCAGCTTGTATTCGCCCGGTGCCAGCGTCAGCACCGTCTCCATCTGACCCTTGCCGAAGTGGATGTACTGGTCGTTGAAGGGCAGGGCCTGCTTGAAATTCAGCGGCAGGTCGCGGTTGACCAGCAAGTGGTGATGGCCGCTCTTGCCATGGCCCGCTTGCGCGATCGGCGCCAGCCCCCAGCCGCCCGAGAGCCCGAACTTGAGCACGTAGGGCGTCTCGATGCGGTCACCGTCCTTGAGGTTGGTGAAGTAGGCCTCGGCCGACAGGCGCGGTGGTGGCACCTGCCAGGGGTGAAGGTTGTTACTGCCGTAGGGGCTGCCTTGCGCCAGCGCATGCGTGGCGCAAAGCGCTGTCACGGTGACAAGGGTGGCCAGAAGGGGGCGGCGGCGTAGGTACAAGGCGGTCATGGGCATCGTGGCTGCTCACACAGCCTTGGTACGGGTACGGGCATGCCAGTCTAGCGGCATGTGCCGCGCAACAGGTCAGCGCGCGCGCCGCTCATCCTCCGGATGGGGCACCCGGGGCCCGGCGTTGTTGGCATGGACGCCACAGTACCGGGCCATGAAGGCGCGATCGATGCGGTCCTTCCAGCGCCAGACCCAGGCGCCCTGCGCGTGCAAAGGGCCCCAACTCGCGATGGCAAAGCCCGTGCCGCACGACAGCAGGTTGAGCGTGTAGCCCGGCGGCCAATGCGGCTTGAGCGGGCGGCCCTCGAGCGCAGCGAGCAGGTTGTGCGCCAGCGGCGGACCCGCCCGCACCGCATAGACGCCGCTGCGCGGGTGCGGGTGGTCATCGCGGGTGGACACGTCGCCGACCGCGAACACATTGGCGTGGCTGGTGCTTTGCTGAAAGCGGTTGACCAATACGTGTCCAGCGTCGTCAAGGGCAAGCCCGCTGCCGCGCAGCCAGGTGGGTGCGTGGGTGCCAATCGCCAGCAGGGGCACATCGCACCGCAGCACCGCCCCGTTGGCCAGGTGCACACCCGTGTCGTCGATGCGGGTGCAGGCCTCGCGCAGCACATGGATGCCCTCGCGCCGCAAGCGGCGTTGAATGCGTGCGCGCACGCCAGGTATGTAGCCGGGGCCGGGTTCGGGGCCACCGGTCACCAGGGTGAAGGTCGAGCCCGGCACACCGTCGGCGCGCAAGCGCTGGGCGGCGGCAAACACCGTCTCGATGCCGGCCGCGCCCGCACCGATCACCGCCACCGACAACGGGCGCTGCTGCGCCAGCTCGACCACCTCGGGCCACAAGCCCACAAAGGCATCGATCGGACGCAGGGGCAGGGTGTGTTCGCGCGCACCGGGCAGCTCGGCATCGAGTCGCTCACGATCGAGCACCGCGCCGGTGTCGATGGACAGCAGGTCGTAGGGCAGCGCGTGCACCGTGTCGTCGTCGGGGCCTTGCCAGTGGACCTGGGTGTTGGCGCTGTCGATGCCCACACAGCGGCCGGCCACCCAGCGTGTGTGCGCTGCCTGCAGCAGCGGGGCCAGTGGTATCTGGACCTCGTCGACGCTGTAGCGGCCCGCCACCAGGCCGGGCACCATGCCGCTGTAGGTCTGCGATGGGTGCGGGCTCAGCAGCGTGACCTGCAGGTCCGCCGGATGGTGCCTGGCCAGTTCGGCCAGAACCTGCACATGGGCGTGTCCCGCGCCCAGCAGCAGAAGTCGGGTGATGCCACTTCGCATGGGGCGCAATGGTACGTGCGCCAACGGTGGTGCTGCGGGAGCCGGGTCGCTCAAGGGACGGTGCGCAGCGCGCGCACCCAGCCGATGCTGTGCGCACCGGTGTTGTCCGCGTCGGCGCCGATGAGCAGCTGCGTCACCCGGGGCAGGGGTGCATCGGGCGCTTGTTCGTCGCCGAACAGGCGGCGAAAGTCCTGCGCCAGATCGCGCGACTCGTCCACCCATTGCTGCAATGGCGCGCCCGCTCCGCGCAGCACCACGAAGCGCACGCGCCGGGTGTAGGGATTGGCGCTCTCGGTGAGGGCGTCGTAGCGGCTGTCCCACACGTAGCAGACCGTGGCAGCGGGCAGCGCCTCACCACTGACGGCGCGGGCCAGGCGCAGCAGCTGGCGCTCCACGAAGGGCACGCGATCGAGCGGGTGATCGAACAGGGCGCAGACCTTGAGCGCGGCATCGTCGCCGGCCTTGCTGAGGATGTCGGGCGGACGTTCGCCGCCCTGCAGCGGTTGGTCGAGCCGCCAGCGCCAGCGAAGCGCCGATGGCGCGAGGTCGGTGGCCAGCGTGAGCGTGCCGTACGAGCGTTGGGCCTCGACCCGAACGCCTCGTTCGCCATCCACGCTGCCGGCGCTGAACTGCGTCAGCGGGATGTCGCGCTGCGACTTGGGAAAGCCCACAACCCGCCAGGGCGTGGCGATGGCGCCTTGCGCATCGAGCAGATCGGGCAGGTCGGGCACGCCCTGCGCCTGTGCCGTGGCCAAAGCAAGGCAGACCAGGCAGCCGGCCACTCTGCGCACGAAGGCCAGGGCGTTGGGCGCCACGCTCACGCGCTCAACCCCGCTTCCAGTCGTGGTACCGCTGCACCCAGCGCAGCAGGCCTTGCGGTGCATGGGCGCGCTTCCATTCGCCCGCCACGTACTTGTTCGCCTCGGCCATCGTGGGGTAGGTGTGGATGGTCCCCAGCACGCGGTTGAGCCCCAGGCCGTGCTTCATGGCGAGCACGTACTCGGCCAGCAACTCGGCCGCGTGCGCACCGACGATGGTCACACCCAGGATGCGGTCCTTGCCCGGCACGGTGAGCACCTTGATGAAACCCTGCGTTTCGCCGTCGGCAATGGCGCGGTCGAGCTCTTCGAGCGCATAGCGCGACACCTCGAAGGCGATGCCGCGTTCGCGGGCCTCCTGCTCGTTCAGGCCCACGCGCGCCACCTCGGGGTCGACGAAGGTGGCCCAGGGAATCACGCTGTGGTCGACCTTGAAGCGCTTGAATTCGCCGAACAGCGCGTTCACCGCGGCGTACCAGGCCTGGTGTGCCGCGACGTGGGTGAACTGGAACGGCCCGGCGGCGTCGCCTGCGGCGTAGATGTTCGGGTACAGCGTCTGCAGGTAGTCGTTGGTGTCGATCACGCGACTGGTGGGGATGCCCAGTGCCTCCAGTCCATAGCCCTTCAATCGCGCGCTGCGGCCCACCGCACAGATCAGCTCATCAAAGGCGATGCGCTGTGTCTGCCCCTGGTGCTCGACCACCAGCCATTTGCCGGCATCGTCGCGCTCGCAGCGCAAGGCCTTGTGGCCGGTGAGCACGTGCACGCCATCGGCCTCAAGCGCGGCCCGGGCCAGGGCGCTCACCTCTTCGTCCTCGCGCGCCAGGATACGTGGCGCCATTTCGACCTGCGTGACCTGCGCGCCCAGCCGCGCAAAGGCCTGCGCCAGTTCGCTGCCAATGGGGCCGCCACCCAGCACCACCATGCGCTGCGGCACGGTGTCGCGCTCGGCCAGCGCGTCCCACAGCGTGTCGCTGGTGAGGTAGCCCACCTCGTCCAGACCGGGCAACGGTGGCACGAAGGGACTGGCGCCGGTGGCCAGCACGATGCTGCGCGCCGTCAGCCGCTGCTTGCCCCCATTGTTGAGCGCGATCTCCACCGTCCAGGGGTTCACCAAGGTCGCGTAGCCCTGCTGCACTTCCACGCCCAGCCCGGTGTAGCGCTCAACGCTGTCGTGCGGCTCGATGGCCTCCACCACCGAACGGATGCGCTGCATGACGGCCTTGAAGTTCACCGTGGCCGATACGTCGCCCAGGCCGACGTGTGAGGCGTGGCGCATCTGGTGCGCCAGGCGCGCGCTGCGGATCAGTGCCTTGCTGGGCACGCAGCCATAGTTCAGGCAATCGCCCCCCATCTTGTGGGCCTCGACCAGCGTGACCTTGGCCTTGACCGCGGCTGCGATGTAGGCGGTGACCAGGCCGCCCGCGCCGGCACCGATGACGATCAGGTTGCGATCGAAGCGCGCGGGTCGCTGCCCTGCCCAGGGCGCATACACACGGCGCCGCTGCACGGCCGCGACGACGCGCCGCGCCAGCAAGGGAAACACGCCCAGCAGCACGAATGAGCCGATCAGCGCCGGACTCAGGATGCCCCTCAGCGAATCGATGCGCGCGAGCTGCGTGCCTGCGTTCACGTACACCACGGTGCCCGCGAGCATGCCGAGCTGGCTGACCAGGTAGAAGGTCCGCGCCTTCATCGCCGTCAGCCCCATGAGCAGGTTGATCACGAAGAACGGCACCAGCGGGATGAGCCGCAGCGTGAACAGATAGAACGCGCCCTCGCGCTCGACACCCTGGTTGATCTCGCTCAGGCGCTGACCGAAGCGCGCCTGCACGCTGTCGCGCAACACGAAGCGTGCCACCAGAAAAGCCAGCGTCGCGCCGATGCTGGAGGCGAAGGAGACGATCACCGTGCCCCAGAGCAGGCCGAACAGGGCGCCGCCGGCCAGGGTGATGATGGTGGCCCCTGGCAGCGACAGCGCCGTGGTGGCCACGTAGATGGCGAAGTACGCGCCGATCACCGTCCAGGGCCGCTGTGCATAGAGCTCGGCGAAATCGGCCTGGCGCTGCTTCAGCGCTTCCAGGCTGAGAAAGCGGCCCAGATCGAGCGCGAAGAACGCCACCACCGCCAGGGCGATCAGGGCGAGCAGCAAGGTTTTGCGAAGGTTCACGACAATGCCTCAAAGGTCCTGCTCATGGGTTGCGCCAGCAGGCCGCGCCAACAGGTTCCGTTTCGGTCGCCCGGACCCGCGGCATTCTTACACCGTATGTCACTCGCTCACACGCTCCTGCCAAGCCTTGACCGCGCATTGCGACGCCATCGGCCCGATCTGGCCGATGCGCCCTTGCAGCCCTTGGCCGACACCGGCCTGGCGCACTGGCACGTGCGGTTGCAGGGCACACCCTGGCTGGTGCGCGTGCCCAAACAAAGCCAGATGGCCTTGTCGCCCGAAGACAACCTGGTCTATCAGCAAGCCTGCTTCGCGCAAGCCGCGCCCAGCGGGCACACGCCCAGGCTGCTCGGGGTGCTGCCGGTGTCGGGCGATCTGCCGCGCGGCGCCTTGCTGGTCGAGGCCATCGCGGGGCATGCGGCCCGCCTGCCGCAGGACCTCACTGCCATCGCCGAGGCGCTGGCCGCATTGCATGCGCTGCCCGTGCCTTCGGAGCCAACCCCCTTGCACCGGCCGGCCGACCCCCTGGCCGACCTGCTGGCGGCGATCGATCAGCAGGCAGCACACCTGTCGGCGGCCGGTTTGTCGGCACCGGCCCGTCAGGCCATCGAGCTTGAGCGCGAGGGCTTCGCCGAGCGCGTGGCGCGCGCCGATCGCCCGCCGTGTTCGTTGATTGCCTTCGACGCGCACCCGGGCAACTTTCTGTGCGACGGCGATGGGCGCGCGGTGCTGGTCGACCTCGAGAAGCTGCGCATCGGTCCGCCCGGCCTGGACCTGGCGCACGCCACGCTCTACACCTCGACCACCTGGGACGTGGCCAGCCGCGCCGTGCTCGACACCGCGCAGGAGCGCGCCTTCATCACCGCCTGGGCCGCCCGGGTCGGCACCATCGCACCGCTCAGCGCCGCCTGGCACGTGCCGCTGCGGCGCGCGATGTGGCTGTGGTCGATCACCTGGTGTGCGCAATGGCGGGTGTTGTCGGGCTTGCCACCCGGAGGGCAGGGTGCCGACTGGTCGGGCGCGCTGAGCGAACCCGCGCTGGTGACCCACGTGCGCAACCGCGTGGACCACTACCTCGATGCCAACACGATTGCGCAATTGCAGGCCGGCTTCGACGCACTGGAGAGGGCCTTGCGCACATGAGGCTGTCGATCGTGATGCCGGTGCTCGACGATGCGGCCGCGCTGGCTGGTCGCTTGCAGGCCTTGCAGGTGTTTCGCCAGCGCGGCGCCGAGCTGATCGTGGTCGACGGCGGCAGCCGCGACGCGTCAATGGACGTCGCGCGCCATGGCGCCGACCGGGTGCTGCAAGCGCCTCGGGGCCGGGCGTCGCAGATGAACGCGGGCGCGGCGTGCGCACAGGGCGACGTGCTGCTGTTCCTGCACGCGGACACCGTGTTGCCCGACGACGCCGACCAGGCCATCGAACGCGCACTGGCCCATGGCGCGGATTGGGGGCGTTTTGACGTGCGCATCGTCGGCCGGCACCCGCTGTTGCCCATGGTGGCCTGGCTGATGAATGGGCGCTCGCGCCTCACCGGCATCGCCACGGGTGACCAGGGTCTGTTCGTGCGCACCGCGTTGTTTCGCCGGCTGGGTGGCTTTGATCCCTTGCCCTTGATGGAAGACGTGGCCCTGAGCGCGCGTCTGCGACGTGCGGCCCCGGTCGCCGCCTTGCGCGAACGGGTGCAGACCGATGGCCGGCGATGGGACACGCATGGCCTGTGGCGCACCGTGTGGCTGATGTGGGGCCTGCGTCTGCGCTTTGCTTTGGGTGCCGACGCGCAGACCCTGGCGCGCCGCTACGGCTACACACCGCGCGCCGATGCGGCGCTGGCCATCATGGCGCGCTCGCCGGTGCCCGGCCAGGCCAAAACGCGGTTGATGCCGCTGCTGGGTGCGCGGGGTGCGGCGCGTGCGCACCGTGCCCTGGTGTTGCACACGCTAACCACAGTGCGCGTGGCCAGCCTGGGACCGGCAATCATCTGGTGTGCGCCCGATGACCAGCACCGGTTGTGGTGCGTGCTTCGCGAGCGGGCCGGCTGGCGCACCCGGGTGCAGCAGGGCGCCGACCTGGGTGAGCGCATGGCGCACGCCATGGCCGCGCACTTTGCGCAAAGCCAGCGCGCCTGGATCGTGGTGGGCACCGATGCGCCCAGCCTCAACCCTGACGTGCTGCAGCAACTGGCCGATGCGTTGCAGCACCACGACGTCGGCATGGTGCCCGCGGAAGATGGGGGTTACGTGGCGCTGGGGCTGCGCCGCGCGATCGCCGGTGTGTTTCGCGACATTCACTGGGGCAGCGCATCGGTGGCCGAGGCCACACGCGCACGTTGCGCGCAGCTGGGTTTGAGTTTGTGGGAAGGCCCGCTGCTGTGGGACGTCGACCACCCGTCTGACTGGCAACGCTGGCTCGCCATTCAATCAGCCAGCCGCTGAACCCCCCAGGCAATGCGCATGGCGACGGTGATGGCGCACAGCGCCGCGAAGACATACGCAATGACCGGGAACGCGGTGGGCCACAGGCACATGAGCACGAAGGCGGCCAGCGTCTCGGTGGCCTCGGTCAGGCCACCCAGAAAGTAAAAGCCCTTGTCGGGAAACGACAGCGAGCTCAGGCCACGTTTTTGCGCCAGCACCGCAAAGGCCAGAAAGCTGCTGCCGGTGCCGATGAAGCTGGCCAGCAGCACCGCTGCCGGTAGTGCGTTGGCCGCAGGGTCGGCCACGGCGAAGGCCAGGGGAATGGCGGCGTAGAACAGAAAGTCGAGCGCGATGTCGAGGAAGGCGCCGCGGTCGGTGGCCTGGGTGGCGCGCGCGACCGCACCGTCGAGGCCATCGCACAGGCGCGACAGCAGCAACAGCCCCAGCCCGGTCAGCGGCCATTGCACCGCGATGCACAGGGCGGCCAGCATGCCGAGTGCAAAACCGGTCCAGGTCAGTGGGTCGGCGCGCACCCGCCAGCGCACCAACACGCGCGCCAAGGCCTGCAGTGGCGCGCGCAACCAGTGCTGCAGCGTGCGATCAAGCATGGCCGTGCAACTCGATCACCCGCGCCGGGTCGGCGATGTCGTCGCGGTCGTGCGTGACCAGCAGCACCGGGATGGCGCGCTGGCGCACATGCGTGAACACGAAGTGGCGCAGTTGTGCGCGCCGCGCCGCGTCCAGGCGGGAAAACGGCTCGTCGAGCAACAGGGCGCGCGGCCTGGCCAGCAATGCGCGCATCAGCGCCACGCGAGCACGCTGACCGCCCGAGAGCGTGGCGGGGTCGCGCTCGTTGTAGCCCCCCAGGCCGGCCTCGGCCAGCGCACTGTCCACCGCGGCCTGGCGCTGAGCGCGCGGGCCGGGCGGCACCGCGAACATCAGGTTCTCGGCAACCGTCATGTGGGCGAACAGCAGGTCGTCCTGAAACAGCAGGCCGACGCCCCGCTGCGCGGTGGGCAGGTGATGGATGGGGCGGCCATCGAGCTGCACCTCGCCGTCAAAGTGCAAGCCGGGGTCGAGCGTGCCGGCGATGGCGGCCAGCACCGAGCTCTTGCCGCTGCCACTGGGCCCCATGAGGGTGAGGATCTCGCCCGCGGCGATGTCAAAGCGCATGGCTTCGACCAGGCAGCGCGTGGGCGTGCCCAGGCGCTGGATGGCCACAGACAGTGTCATGCCGCGATTCTGAAGCGTCTTGGTCGCCCGACCCACGCCGCCACGGCAAATCCCAGCACCGGCAGCACGAACTGCAGGACGGCATAGGCGGCGGTCAGTGACCGCTGCCCGCCCGCCGCCAGGTTGACCGCTTCGGTCGTGACGGTGGCGTAGCGCCCGGCGCCCAGGTACAGCGTGGGCAGGTACTGGGTGACGCTGACCGCAAACCCCACCGCGGCGCTGCCAGCGATGGCGCGCCGCAGCAGCGGCCATTTCACGCGCCAGAGGAAATGCCATCGGCCGCGACCCAGCGTGGCACACAGCTGCGCGTAGCGCGGATCAAAGCCCAGGTAGGCCGGGCTGAGCGTGAGCAGCACGTAAGGCAGCACCATGACCCCGTGCGCCAGCAGCACGCCGCTGGGCTGGCCTTCCCACCGCAGCTGCAAGCCCATGCCATACAGGCCCACCACCCACAACACGGCCGGCAGCAACAGCGGCAGGTAGAGCAGCGGTCGCGCGGCATCGTCCCAATGCCTGGGCGCCAGCTCCAGCCAGGCAAGGCACCACACCAGGGCGATGGCGCTGCTGGCCGCCGCAAGCCAGAGCGTGGTCCAGAGGGTGTCGCTGCTGCGGATCACCGACTGCCAGGCCGCCAGGCTGATTGACTGCGGCCAGAAGGCCGGGAACGTCCACACCCCGGCGATGCTGGCCACCAGCAGCACCAGCACGGCGATCGCGTACACAGCCATCAACACGGGCGCGCCGATCGACCGGCGCGCGTGAGTGCCGGGCCGCCCGCGGTGGCCGCCCTCGCTGCGCAGGCGGCGTGTGAGTCGCCAGGTGAGCCACCATGCCGCGCTGCACGCGCCCACCACACCCAACAACAACACACCGGCGGCGGCACCGCGTGCGTAGGTGGCTGCATCAACGTCGCCCAGCCACTGCCAGGCCAGCACGGCCAGCGTGGGGGGCGACGCCGGACCGATCACCAGCGCCATGTCGACCACGGTCAGGCTGTAGGCCAGCACCGCCAGCAGGGGCCAGCGCAGGCGCGGTGCCAGCTGTGGCCAGACCACGCGCCAGAACGCGCGCTGAGCCGGGTAGCCCAGGGTCTGCGCCAGGCGGTGCTCGGCCCGCCAGCGCGCACCCACGTCGGCGCGCTGCAGTTGCGTCGCCGCCGACCACAGCAGGAACGGCACTTCCTTGATCACCAGCGCCAGCACCAGCCCCAGGCCCCAGGGGTCCTGCGTGGTGGGCCAGGGCGGCGGCAAGGTGAGGCCGGTCAGGCCAGGCGATACGGCTCGCAGCAGCCAGCCGCTGGGTGAGAGCAGAAACAGCAGGCCGATGGCCATGGCCGCGTGGGGTGTGGCCAGCATGGCTGGCAGCGGGCGAAGCAATCGCTGCAAGCGCTCTTGCACGTAGGCACGCGACAGCAGCGCCGCGGCCAGCCACCAGGCCAGCACCGTGGCGCCCAGGCCGGTGAACAAGGTCAAGGCCAGCGAGCGCGCCAGCGCCGGTTGTTGCCACAGGTCCGCCCAGGCCGAGGGCACCAGGCCGGCGCGCAGGGCGGCCAGCGCGGCCCAGACCATGGGCAGGCCCGCCAGGGCGAGCAGCACCGCCGCTGCACCCCGGCGCGAGATCAAGACCCGTAGCGTCGCAGCCACTCGCGCTCGATCGGCTCGACCCAGCTGGCGTGGGGTTCGGGCAGGGTGGGGGCAGGCCGCTCGACCAGACCGGGCCGCGCGCCGGTGTCGAACAGCTTGCGTTCGCTCGCGCTCAGGCGCTGCAGGTCCAGCACGGTCGGGTCGCCCCAGTGCGTTATGTCGGCCTTGCGGGCCTGGGCCTCGGGGGCCAGCAGGGCATTGGCCACCACCTGTGCTGCGGCCGGCTGGGGCGCGTTGTAGGGGATGGCCACGAAGTGCGTGTTGCCGATGGTGCCCTGCTCGAACTGCCAGCTCACGGTGGTGTCGGCCAGGCGGCCGGCGGCGATCTCGTTGGCGGCTTCGTTCGGGTTGAAGGTGAGCGCCAGCAGCAGCTCGCCGTCGGCCATCATTTGCCGCACCGCGGCGGCGTTCTGCGGGAACTGGCGGCCGCCCCGCCACAGGTGCGGACGCAACGCATCGAGAAAGCGCCACAGGGGCGCGGTCTGGGTGGCAAAGGCGGCCTCGGTGGCGGGCTTGGCCAGCGCGCTGCGATCGGGTGCCAGCTCGACGAGGGCCTGCTTGGCGAAGGTGGTGCCGTGAAAGTCCGGCAGGCGCGGGTAGGTGATGCGCCCGGGTTGTGCCCGTGCCAGCTCCAGCAGCGCGGCCATGCTTTGCGGGCGCTGCGGCAGACGGCGGGCGTCGGCAAACAGGGTGAACTGCGCCATGCCCCAGGGCGACTCGAACCCGTCGGTGGGCACCGAGAAGTCGTTGCGCACCGTGGGCTTGCCTTGCACGTCGACGAGACGGAAGTTGGGGAGTTGCTCGGCCCAGGGCCCGAACAGCAAGCCCTCGCGCTTCATGGCGGCGAAGTTCTCGCCATTGATCCACACCAGGTCAACCGTGCCCTGGCCCGGGCCCCGGCCGGCCGCTTTCTCGGCGCGCACGCGCTTGACGACGTCTGCCGTGTCGCTGACCTTGACGTGCTGCAGCCGGATGCCGTGCAGACCTTGCACGCGCTCGGCCACCCACTGGATGTAGGTGTTGGTCTGCTCGCTGCCGCCCCAGGCGTTCCAGTAGACGGTGCGACCGCGTGCGGCCTGCTCGATGGTCGGCCACGTGGTGACACCGGCGGGTGAAGCGGTGGTGGAAGCGGTCTGGGCGTTGGCGCGGGCGCCCACCAGCAAGGCGCTGGCGCCAAGCAGCAGGTGGCGGCGACGGAGGTGCGGAGGTAGCGACATGTGCCTTGGGATGATCTGAACGAGTGCGAGCGGGCAGCTTAGGGCCTGTTCTCACTATTTTCCAAGTGCGAACGGGGTGAAAACAGCGCCAATCTAGGCGCGGGACGACGGCCAGGCTGGCTGCCTGGCCTAGGAGTGCAACGAAGAGTGGCGCTGTTTTCACCCCGTTCCCTGCGGGTTGCGGCCAAAAAGGCCATGCGCTGCGTTGCGAAGCCTCGCCGGGCCACCGGCCCGTCTGCGTTTCGCGCCTTGCGCATGGCCTTTTTGATCCGCAACGCATCTTGGAAAAATAGTGTGAACAGGCCCTAGCCCACACCGCGCGCCATCGCAGCCCCGTGCGGACCCTGGGCCGCCACGCGGCGGCCGAGCCAGGCGTCGACCGACAGCAGGCCGGGGCCGAACAGCGCCAGCGCCGCCAGCAACACGCCCCAGGTGATGTGCTGCTGGAAGGCGGCCGGGGCGATCTCGCTCAGGCTGAGCACGGCCATGACGTTGACCACGCTCAGACCCAGTGCCGCAAAGCGACCGCCGAGACCGAGCACCAGCAACACGGGCAGCGCAAGCTCACCGGCGGTGCCCATCACCGCGGCCAGGCCCGGTGGCAGCAGCGGCACGTGGTACTCCTCGGTGAACAACAGCAGCGTGGTGTCCCAGTCCTGGATCTTGGTCAGACCCGAGAGGAAGAAGGCCTGCGCGATGTAGAGCCGACCCAAGAGGGCGGCCGGATGGCGCAGCGCATCGAGCAGTCGACCAATGGGTAGCCACAGTGCGGCGATCCGCTGGATGGGTGAGAGGGCGTTCATGTCGGGTCTCCGTTGGGTGTGTGGGTAGGGACGGCTCGCAGGCCGAGCAGGCGGTGCTGTTGCACCGACGCGTGCAGCCAGGCGTGCACATCGATCGGGGCGGCATCCATGGCCAGGCCCAGGCTGGCGCCGGCCGCCAGCAAGGCCTCGAAGCGCGCGGTGTCGGCGTCGATCACTGCGGCGCGCACCTGCGCGTCGGGTCGCCAGACGCGCACCGCTTCGCTCACGCCATCGCGCAGACGCTGGCCCACGGTGTCGAAGTCGGGGTCGCCGTGCAGGTGGGCGTCGACCACGCTCAAGGCAGGCCAGGGGCTCTGGATCAATGTCGTGCCTGGCGCGAGCACGGCGCGCAGTTGTTCGGGTGCGTGCTGCTGCAGCAGGGCGAAGCTCTCGGGGTCGGGTGCCGTGGCCGGGGCACGCATGGCCCGGTAGATCGCCCATTCGATGCGCGCAACGTCGGCCAGGTAGGGCAGCGTGGCCAGGTCTTGCTGCGCATCGGCGAAATCGGCCAGCGCGCCGCCCCAGTCGCCCAGGTCACCGCTGACGGGTGGGTGGTGGTGCCACAGTGCGCGCGCCAGTGCGTGGAAGGACTCGTCGCCCAGCAGCGCGCGCACCACCGGGTAGGTCGCTTCCAGCGTGCGCTCGGCATGGGCGTGTGCGTTGGCGCGGTAGACGCCCAGGCCCACGGGCTCCCAGCCGTGCGTTGGCGCACGCGGCTGCAGCAGGGCGTCGAGCAGCGCGCGCTGCGCGTCGGCCAGGGTGCTCATGGGGCCACCTCTTGGTGGCGATTGGCCAGCACCTGGGTGGCAATGCGACGAGCGCTGGCGGCTTCGTCGAGCAACACGTCGAGCGCCGGGACGTCGGTGTCCCATTCGATGAGGGTGGGCATGGCACCAAAGCGCTCGATCGCGTGGCGGTAGAGCGACCACACCGGGTCGATGACGCGGCTGCCGTGGTCGTCGATGACGATGTCGCCACGGTCGTGGTGGCCGGCCAGATGGATTTCGCTGACGCAGTCGGCGTCGATGGCGTCGAGCCAGTCCATGACGGCCTGGTGAGGCTCACGTGACGGCAGCAGGCCTCGGCGCTGGTCGTTGAGCGCGTTGACGTAGAGGTTGTTGACGTCGACCAGCAGACGGCAGCCCGTGCGTTGGCACAGGCGCATGAGGAAGTCGGTTTCGGACTGCTCGTTGCCGGGCCAGTTCAGGTAGGCCGACAGGTTTTCGACCGCGATGGGGCGGCGCAGGCGGTCCTGTACGCGCGCCACGTTGGCGGCCATGGCGTCGAGTGCCTCGCGGGTGAAGGGCACGGGCAGCAGATCGGTAGCGTGCACCGGCTGGCCATGCCACAGGCCGCGCGCAAAGCAGGCGTGATCGCTCACGAACTCGGGCTCGGTGGCCTGCACCAGTGCGGCCAGTCGATCGAGGTGTTCGCCATCAATGCCCTCGGCGCTGCCCAGCGACAGGCCGACGCCGTGCAGGCTCAGTGCGTGGTGTTCGCGCGCCTGCAGCAAGGGCTCGAGGGTGGCAGGATGCTGGCCGAAGAAGTTCTCGGCGTGCACCTCGATGAAGTCGAGGGCGGGACGCCGCGCCAGCAACTCGTGCTGGTGCGGCGTCCGCCAGCCGATGCCGACGCGAACAGGCGGTGCAGCTTGCGGTGTGTTCATGGCGGCGTCAGGCTGGGGACGGGATCGCTGGTCGATCAGCTTTTCATCGATGCTTTCTTGGCGTCATCGGCGTTCATGCCGCCCATTTGCTTGCAGGTGCCGGCGGGCACGTATTTCCAGTCGCCCTTGTCGTGGTCCATCTTGGCCTGGCCAGCGCACGAGTGCGTGCCGGCGAGGTTGGCGCAGTCGTTCTTGCCGGCCATGGCGATGCCGTAGCACTTCTCTTTGCCGGTGTTCTGGGCGAGCGCCGGGGTCGACAGCACGGTCATGGACATCAGCGAGGTGGCGGCCAGGGCGAGGAATTGGCGTTGGTTCATGTTTGCACTCCTTGGGTCTTCCAGCGTCCACCGGGCGATGGCCCGATGCAGACTTTCTGGTGCGCATCGGTCGCCGGTTCGAGGTCTTTCTTACACCGTTCGTCGGCGCCGGACGGCGAGCTCACAGCAGGTCGGCGATGCGATCCCAGGCCTCGGCGGGGATGCGGCCATGAAAGCTGTTGGCCACGCGCCCCTGCTTGTCGATGAGGTAGGTGGCCGGCAGGACACCGGTAGGCCCGAAGCTGTCGCGGTGGCGGGCATCGCCGCGCCACAGTTGCACGAAGCGCAGCTCGGCGGGCACGGTGAGCGAGACCAGGCGTTCCCATTCATCGAACGAGGCGCGCTCGGGGTCGGTGTTCACGCCCACCAGCGTGAAGGGCTGGCCCAACCAGCCGCGCAGGTTGGCGCGCAGTTCGGGCATCTTGTCGCGGCAGACCGCGCAGGCGGTCGACCAGAACATCACCATCACCACCTGACCGCGCAGGCGGGTGAGGTCAAAGGGACGCGCCTGGCTGTCGATTCCCTCCAGCGTGGGTGGCGCCGTCTGGGCGAATGTGGGTGGGGTGATTGCAAGCAGGCTGGCGGCACACAGGCCGAGCAGGCGGCGGCGATCGCGGTCGGGCGCAGATGGCATGGCGGGCTCCTGGGTTGTCCAGATCGGCCGTCGCGCCGTCATGCCGATTCATTACACTGCCGGCCCATGTCTTCTCCCCCGTTCGAGCAGGAAGTCGCACTTTTGCGCCCTTACTTGATGAAGTTTGCGCGGCTGCAGCTGCGCAACGAGACCTGGGCGGAAGACGCGGTGTCCGAGACCACACTGGCGGCCATCGCCAAGCCGCAGGCCTTCGAGCGCCGTTCGCAGCTCAAGACCTGGCTGGTGGGCATCCTCAAGCACAAGATCGTGGACGCCTTGCGCCATCACGGGCGTGAGGTGGCGCTGGGTCAGGGCGAGGACGACGAACTCGATCCGCTGGAGCACATGGCATTCAAGGCCGACGGGCATTTCGCCGAAAGACCGTCAGATTGGGGCAACCCGGAACAAGACCTGGGCAACCAGCAGTTCATGCGCATCCTGGAGGCGTGCACCGAGAAGTTGCCGCCGGCGCAGGGGCGCCTGTTCCTGATGCGCGAATGGCTGGAACTGAGCAGCGAGGACATTTGTAAGGAGCTCTCGCTCACGCCGACCAATCTCTACGTCCAGCTCCACCGCGCCCGCCTGCGCTTGCGCGAGTGCCTGGAGCTGAACTGGTTCAACCGCACGACCACCGCTTGAAGTCCACATGAAGCCGATGTATCCGCTGCGCCGCACCTGCAAGGAGGTCACCGCCTTGCTGATTGCCGGCGAAGACCGCGAACTGCCCCTGATGGAGCGGTTGGCGTTGCGCATGCACCTGGCCATGTGCGAGGCCTGCCCGCGCATCCAGAACCAGGTGCGCGTGATGCGCGAGGCCATGGGCGCCTGGCGTCGCTACAGCGACGACCCGCTCGATGCGGACGACAGCCGCTCGCTCAGCTGAGCAGGGCCTGCGCGAACTCGCGCGCGTCGAAGGTTTCCAGATCGGCCAGCTGTTCGCCCACACCGATGAAATAGACCGGCACCGGGCGCTCGCGCGCAATGGCGCACAGCACGCCGCCCTTGGCGGTGCCGTCGAGCTTGGTGACGATCAGTCCGGTGAGCTTGAGCGCGTCGTCGAAGGCGCGCACCTGGGCCAGCGCGTTCTGGCCGGTGTTGCCATCGATCACCAGCAACACCTCGTGCGGGGCGGTGGGCTCGGCCTTGGTGACCACACGCTGGATCTTGCGCAGCTCTTCCATCAGGTGCAGCTGGGTGGGCAGTCGCCCTGCGGTGTCGACCAGCACCACGTCCTTGCCACGGGCCTTGCCGGCGGTGACGGCGTCGAAGCAGACGGCGGCCGGGTCGCCGCCTTGCTGGCTGACGATCTCGACCGTGTTGCGGTCGGCCCAGACGGCCAGTTGCTCGCGGGCCGCGGCGCGGAAGGTGTCGGCGGCGGCCAGCAGCACGCTGGCACCTTCGTCGGCCAGGTGTCGCGTGAGCTTGCCGATGGAGGTGGTTTTGCCGGCGCCGTTGACGCCCGCCACCATGATCACGGTGGGTTGGTGGGCGCCGATGGTGAGCGGCTTTTGCAGTGGAACGAGCAGGTCGGCAATGGCGTCGGCCAGCAGCGCTTTGACCGCCGCAGGCTCGGTGGCACGCGCTTCCTTGACGCGGCGGCGCAGGTCGGTGAGGAGCTGCTGCGTTGCGGCCACGCCGGTGTCGGCCATCAGCAGGGCGGCCTCGAGCTCCTCGTAGAGGTCTTCGTCGATGCGTGTGCCGGTGAAGACGGTCGCGATGCTGCCGCCGGTCTTGCGCAGGCCGTTCCTGAGCTTGTCGAGCCAGCCCTGGCGCGATGGCTCGGCCGTGGGGGCAGCGGGCGCCGCTGGCGGTGCGGCCGGCTCGCCACGGGGCTGGGCGGGCGCCGCCGCCGGCTGCTTGGCCGTGGGCTCGGGCGTGTTGTCTGGGGTTTTGCGGCGAAAGAACGAGAACATTTGGCAAGCTCGGGAGTCCACGGGATTCTATGAAACGCTTTTTCCTCTATTTGGGACTGGGGCTGGCGCTGTGGTGGGGCCTGTCCGGTCCGGCCGCGGCCCAGGTGCCAGCGGTTCAACAATTTCAGCTGGCCAACGGGTTCACCCTGATCGTGCGACCCGATCGGCGCGCGCCCACGGTGGTGCACATGGTCTGGGTCCGGGTGGGCTCGATGGACGAGGTGGATGGCACCACCGGCGTGGCGCACGCGCTCGAACACATGATGTTCAAGGGCAGTGCGCTGCTCAAGCCGGGCGAGTTCTCGCAGCGCATCTCGGCACTGGGTGGGCGGCTCAACGCCTTCACCAACCGCGACAGCACCGTGTTCCACGAGCAGGTGCCGGCCGATCGCCTGCAAGAGGTCATGCGTCTGGGCGCCGACCGTTTTGCCACCAACCAGTGGCCCGACGACGAATTCCGGCGCGAGATCGAGGTCATCAAGGAAGAGCGCCGCCAGCGCACCGAAGAGTCCCCCAGGTCCCGGCTGTACGAGGCCTTCAACGCCATGGTCTGGCAGGCCAGCCCGTATCGCCGGCCGGTGATCGGCTGGATGAGCGACATTGCCGCGATGACGCCGCAGGACGCACGCAGCTTTCACCAGCGCTGGTACGTGCCCGCCAACGCGGCGGTGGTGATTGCTGGCGACGTGGACGTGGCCAGGGTGCGGGCCTGGGCCGAGGCCACCTATGGCGACATCCCCGCGGCCGACGTGCCGGCGCGCAAGCCGCGTGACGAACCCGAGCAACAGGGGCCACGCCGACTCGAGTACCGCGGCGTCGCCGAACGGCCGGCGGTGGTGCTGGCCTGGCACGCACCGCGGTACACGGGCAGTGCGGTGGAGGCCGACAACGACGCCCTGGCGCTGGCCGTGCTGGCGGGCGTGCTCGACGGCTACGACGGCGCGCGACTGGATCGGGCACTGGTGCAGGGCGAGGGTGCGGGCGGCAAGCGCATTGCCGACAGTGCCAACGCCAGCTATGGCCTGCTGGGCCGGGGGCCGCAGGTGTTCACGCTGTCGGCCACGCCGGCCCGCGGGGTGACGCCCGAGGCGGCGTCGGCGGCGCTCAAGCTCGAGGTCGAGCGCATTGCGCGCGAGGGTGTGAGCGACACCGAGCTGCGCCGGGTGAAGACACAGTGGGCGGCGGGCGAGGTCTACAAACTCGACTCCCTGATGGGGCAGGCGCAGGAGTTGGGCACCTATTGGCTCAACGGCCTGCCGCTGGACAGTGGCGAACGCATCATCGAACGACTGCGCGAGGTGAGCGCCGCGCAGGTGCAGGACGTGGCCAGGCGCTACTTCGTCGAACGACACCTCAACACCGGCGTGCTGGTGCCCGAGGCCGTGGCCGCCAAGGAGAAGCTATGAGCAGCCGCACCATTCGCCACGCCTTGGCGGCGCTGGCATGCCTGTCGGTCGGTCTGGCGCAGGCGGGCATCCCGATCGAACGCTGGCGCCACGCCAGTGGCGCGCAGGTGTACCTGGTCAACAGCCCCGGCATCCCGATGGTCGACGTGCAGATCGACGTCGATGGCGGCAGTCGGCGCGAGCCGGCGTCGCAAGCGGGTCTGGCCAGTGCGGCGGCTGGTCTGTTGTCGGGCGGCGTGAATGCCTGGGGCGATCAGCCGGCGCGCGACGAGAACGCGCTGGCGGCGGCCTGGGTCGACCTGGGCGCGCAATTCGGTGCCAGTGCGAGCGCCGATCGCTTTACCGTGCAGTTGCGCAGCCTTACCGAGCCGGACCTGCTGCCGCGTGCGGTGGCACTGGCGGCCCAGCAACTGGCGGCGCCGTCCTGGCCCGAGCGGGTCTGGCAGCGCGACCGTGAGCGGGCGGTGGCGGCGTTGCGGGAGGCGCAGAACCGCCCGGGCACGGTGGCCGGCCAAGCGTTTTCGCAGGCGGTGTACGGCAACCATCCCTATGGTCGCTACAGCACACCCGAGAGCCTGCAGGCCATCGAGGTGGCCGACATGCGCGCGTTCTACCGCCGCCATCTGAGCGCCTGCCGCGCCCGGATCACGCTGGTGGGTGCCGTCGACCGGCACCAGGCCGAGGCCATCGTGGTGCCTTTGGTCAAAGCCATGTCGGCCAACGGTTGTCCCGCCCTGGGGCCTGTGCCGGAGGTGGCGGCCCTGCGCGAGGCGCGCGAACTGCGCCTGCCATTTGCCGCGGCTCAGGCGCAGATCCTCATGGGCCAGCCCGGCATCACGCGACGTGACCCCGACTTTCTGCGGTTGCTGGTCGGCAACCACATTCTGGGCGGTGGCAGCTTCACGTCCCGTCTGACCCAGGAAGTTCGCGAGAAGCGCGGGCTGACCTATGGGGTCTACAGCACCTTCATGCCCGGGCGCCACGCCGGCGCGTTCCAGATTGGCCTCAATACGCGTCCGGACCAGGCCGACGAGGCCTTGCGCGTGGTGCGGGAGACGCTTATCCGCTGCCTGGACGAGGGACCGAGCGAGGCCGAGCTGCAGGCGGCCAAGGACAACCTCATCAACGGCTTTGCCTTGCGCATCGACAGCAACCGCAAGCTGCTGGACAACGTCGCCAACATCGCCTGGAACGACTTGCCGATCGACTACCTGGACACGTGGTCGGAGCAGGTGCGACGCATGACCCGCGAAGAGGTGCACGCTGCGCTGCGTCGTGTGCTGCAGCCGCAGCGCCTGGTGACTGTGGTGGTCGGGGCCAAGCCCTGACCGCCCGGGACAGTTAAGCTCGCGCGCATGAAACCCAGCGCCAAGGCCACGCCGCACGAAGTTCGCATCCTGGGCGGCCAGTGGAAGCGCACAAAACTGCCCGTGCCCGACCGCCCAGGGCTTCGCCCCACACCCTCGCGTGTGCGCGAGACGCTGTTCAACTGGCTCGGCCAGGACCTGAGCGGCTGGCGCGCCATCGACGCCTTCGCCGGCAGCGGCGCCCTGGGCTTCGAGGCCGCGTCACGTGGCGCGCGCGAGGTGCTGATGGTGGAGCAGGATCCGCAACTGGTGGGCTTGCTGCAAGCCACCCGCATAAAGCTCAAGGCCGATGGCGTGCGTGTGCAACGCGGCGATGGCCTGGCGGCCCTGCGTGCGGCGCAGGGGCAGGGGCTTGACGTGGTGTTTCTGGACCCACCATTCGACGCCGAGGCCTTGTTCGAGCCGGCCTTGCGGGCAGCGGCCGCAGCGATCGGCCCTGACGGTTTCGTCTACCTGGAAGCGCCGCGCCCCTTTGCCGATGACGCGCTGGCGGCGCTGGGCCTGTCGGTGCACCGCCACGGCCGCGCCGGTGCCGTGGCCTTTCACTTGCTGCGCCGGCAGCCGGCCTGAGCCTCACGGGATAATCCGCCCATGTCTGCGTCCCGCCCCCGTATCGCCGTCTACAGCGGCACCTTTGATCCCATCACCCTTGGCCACGAGGACGTGATGCGCCGCGCCGCCGGCCTGTTCGACGAGGTCATTGTTGCGGTCGCCGTGGCGCACCACAAAAAGACCCTGTTCAGCCTGGCCGAGCGCCTGGCCATGGTCGAGGAGGCATCAGGCCGCGTGGGCGGTCGCGTGCGAGCTCTCCCCTTCGACGGTCTGATCATGGACTTCTGCCGCCAGCACGGCGCGCAAGCGGTGGTGCGCGGCATTCGCAACATCACCGATTTCGACTACGAAGCGCAAATGGCGGCGATGAACCGCAAGCTGCTGCCGTCGGTGGAGACGGTGTTTCTGCTGCCTCAGGCCGAGCTGCAGTGCATCAGCAGTACGCTGGTGCGCGAGATCGCCAAGCTCGGTGGCGACGTGTCGACCATGGTGGATCCGTCGGTGGCTGAGCGCCTGGTGCCGCCCACCCTGCAGGCCTGATCGGACGGAGTGCGCCATGGCCTTGCTGATCACCGACGAGTGCATCAACTGCGACGTCTGCGAGCCCGAATGCCCCAATCAGGCGATCTTCATGGGCGAGGAGATCTACCAGATCGACCCTGAGCGCTGCACCGAATGCGTGGGCCATTTCGATGAGCCCCAGTGTGTGCAGGTCTGCCCGGTGGCCTGCATTCCGGTCGACCCAGCCAGGGTGGAGTCCAGGGAGACCCTGTGGCAGAAGTACCAGCGGCTGCAGAAGGGTGGTCAGGGTTTATCGGCCGCGGGTGAGTCGCCCTCGGTCTGAGGGGGCGCTGCCGGGCGCGGGGGCTTGGGGCGGGGTGGTTTGCTGGTGTGGATGAGCGCGGTGGCCTTGTCCATTTCGCCCGCGATCAGCTGGGGCAAGGCCTTCAGACTGCGGTCCAGGGCCTGGGCGATGGCGATGCGATCGTCCGGGGACGGCTTCTTGAGCACCCAGTTGGCCACTTCCTGCTTGTTGCCCGGGTGGCCGATGCCAATGCGAAGGCGCCAGTAGTCGGGGCTGCCCAGTTGCGCGTGGATGTCGCGCAGGCCGTTGTGGCCGGCATGACCACCGCCCTTCTTGAGTTTGGCTTCCCCGGGAGGAAGATCCAGCTCGTCGTGTACCACCAGCACCTGTTCGGGGGCGATCTTGTAGAAGCGCGCGAGCGAGGCCACCGCTTTGCCGGACAGGTTCATGTAGGTCTGGGGCTCGACCAGCCAGACCGTCTGCCCAGCCACGTTGGCGCGCGCCACCAGGCCGAAATGCGAGCGCTCCATCTGCAGCGATACCTTGAGCAGGCGTGCGGCTTCATCGACCCACCAGAAGCCGGCGTTGTGGCGTGTGGCCTCGTACTCGGGACCCGGATTGCCCAGGCCGGCGATGAGTTTGATCATGGATGACGACGTGTCGCGCCCGGCATGCGGGCAGGGGGGTGTGACAACGGCGCCAGTCAAGGCGCCAGACAGCCAGGCCCGTGGGCCTGATCCGGGATTGTCCCAAAACAAAGGCCCGCTCGCGGCGGGCCTTTGAGGAAGGGCGAAGCAGCCGTGCGGGGCTTACTTCTTGCCTTTCTTGCCCTTCTTGTCATCGGCAGGCGCGGCTGCGGTGGGCGCTGCCACCACTTCCTCGACCGGCTCGACCACGGTGGCCACGGTGATGTCCTTGCGGCCGTGGGTCACGATCTTCACGCCCTTGGGCAGCTGAATGTCGCCAGCGTGCACGGTGGCGCCCTTGACGACCTGGCTCAGGTCAACCGTGATGTTCTCGGGCAACGCGGTGGCCAGGCACTCGATCTCGATGTCGTTGATCACGTGGTTGATCAGGCACTTGTCGAGTTTGACGGCGGGCGACTCTTCGGCGCCGACGAAGTGCAGCGGCACCTTCTTGCGCAGGCGGGTGCGCTCGTCGACACGCTGGAAATCCACGTGCAGCACGGACGGCTTGTAGGGGTGGTACTGCACATCGCGCAGCAGCACTTTCTCGACCTTGCCGCCGAGTTCCATCTCGAGGATGGAGGCGTGGAACGCTTCCTTCTTGAGGGCGTGCCACAGGGCGTTGTGATCGAGTTCGATCGAGACGGGCGGCACATTGCCACCGAAGACGATACCGGGCGCGCGACCGGTGATGCGCAGGCGGCGGCTCGCACCCGTACCTTGCTTGGCGCGCTCGAAAGCGACGAATTGCATGACTGACTCCAGTTGAGGGGTTCCGCGACCAGAACGCCTCGGGTTGACGATGGTCGCCAGCCCTCAACGGGTCAGGCGACCGGCTTTTTGTTGCCTCAGAACAGGTTGTCCTGATCGGCGAACAAACTCATGACCGACTCGCCCGAGGCAATGCGCGCGATCGTTTCTGCGATCAGCGGCGCCACCGAGAGCTGGCGGATTTTGCCGCAGGCCTGCGCAGCCTGAGACAGGGGAATGGTGTTGGTCACGACCACTTCATCCAGCGCCGTGCCTTTGGCAATGCGGTCGATGGCGGGGCCGGAGAAGATGGGGTGGGTGCAGTAGGCGTAGACGTTCTTGGCGCCGCGCTCCTTGAGCACCTCGGCCGCCTTCACCAGCGTGCCGGCGGTGTCGATCATGTCGTCCATGATCACGCAGTTGCGGCCGTCGATGTCGCCAATGACGTGCATCACCTCGGACACGTTGGCCTTGGGGCGGCGCTTGTCGATGATGGCCATGTCGCAATTGAGCTGCTTGGCCAGCGCGCGCGCGCGCACCACGCCGCCCACGTCGGGCGAGACCACCAGCAGGTCTTCGTAGTTCTTGGTACGAAGGTCGCCCAGCAATACCGGCGAGGCGTAGATGTTGTCGACCGGAATGTCGAAGAAGCCCTGGATCTGATCGGCGTGCAGATCCATGGTCAGCACACGGTTGACGCCCACGGTCTGCAGCAGGTTGGCCACCACCTTGGCCGAAATCGGCACGCGCGCCGAGCGGGGGCGGCGGTCCTGCCGCGCGTAGCCGTAGTAGGGGATGACGGCGGAGATGCGGGCGGCCGATGCGCGCTTGAGCGCGTCGACCATGATCAGCAGCTCCATCAGGTTTTCGTTCGTGGGTGCGCAGGTGGACTGCACGACGAACACATGGCGGGCCCGCACGTTCTGGGTGATTTCGACCGTGACTTCGCCGTCGGAGAAGCGGCCGACATTGGCCGCGCCCAGCTGCGTGCCCAGGTGCTGGGCGATCTCGGCCGCCAGCACCGGGTTCGCATTGCCGGTGAAGATCATGAAGTCCGGGGGCTGAACGTGCATGTCGGTCTCAGCGGTCAGAGCGGCCACCGGCGGTGCCGCGATCAAAAAACAACGGCCATCGGGTGATGGCCAGTGTGCGTACTGTCAGAAAAACGGTGGCAGGGGAGGAAGGACTCGAACCCTCGCATGCCGGAATCAAAATCCGGTGCCTTGACCAACTTGGCGACTCCCCTACGCAGGAGGCCCGTGCCGAAAAGCGCGTGCCCCCGAATTGTCGCAGGTTGAACAACCGCTGGTCCGACTGATGCGTCGGCGACCTCAGTCGCCGCACCAACCGGCCAATGGATGTTCATCCATGTTGCTGCAGACCCGCATCTGCCAGCCTTCGGGCGCCTCGCCCGGTGCGCTCTGCCCTTGGGGCAGCGGCGCGAAGACCGCGGTACCCGAGCCGCTCATGCGAGCGTTCAATCCCCGGGCGGCCAGCCAGTCGATGCCTGCACCCACATCGGGGCAAAGGGTTTGAACGACTGGTTGCAGATCGTTGGAGCCGAAGGCCATGCAGGCCGCCAGATCCAGCGTGCTGTTTGCAGCAAAGCCTTGGATTGTAGCAGTTTTCGTATCCCGTTTGAGCAGGGGTGAGGCGAAGATTTGCGGGGTGGAGGCGCCCCCGGGGGGTTTGAGCACCAGCAGACGCCCCGACGGCAGCTGAATGGGCGTCAATTGCTCGCCGATGCCCTCGACCCAGGCATTGTGCCCCCCGATGAAGAAGGGCACGTCCGCCCCCAGGGTCTGCCCGAGCCGGATCAACTCGCTGCGGCTCAGGCCCAGCGACCAGAGGCGGTTGAGCGCCAGCAGGACGGTTGCCGCATCCGAGGAGCCGCCGCCCAGGCCAGCCTGGGCCGGCAGGTGCTTGTCCAGCGTGATCTGAACACCATCGGACGTCCCGGTGGTGGATTGAAGCAGGCGCGCGGCCCGCACGCAGAGATCGTTGGCGGGGAGGTCGCCGGCCGATGTGTCTTCGCGGCCAATCTGGCCATCGCTGCGCCGCTCCAGGTGCAAGGTGTCACACCAGTCGATCAGCATGAAGACCGATTGCAGCAGGTGGTAGCCGTCGTCGCGGCGGCCGACCACGTGCAGGAACAGGTTCACCTTGCCGGGTGCGGGCAGGTCGTACAGACGCTTCATTGGTCGAGCACCAATCGCAGTTCTGCGCTGGGTAAGGGCTGTGCGCGACGGGCCACCAGGCGGCCGTCGGCGTGGCGCGACAAGTCCACCTGCCACCCACCCTGGGGCGTATCGCGTCCGCCAAGCCAGTCGAACAGCGCCGCCACCGGCAGCGGCGCACCCGTGAGTTCGGTGGTCAGGCGATCCAGGTTCTCGCGCGTGGTGAACTCATTGCCGCGCTGCATTTCGGCTTTTGTGGCAGACCAGCGCACGATGGCAATTGTTTGCCCCAGGGGCGTGCTCAGGCGAAGTTCGCCCTCCACTGGGCGGCCTGACAGCACAAAGTCGGCAGAGAAGGCCTGGGCCGGAACGCTGTCCACGCGGACCGCCAGGCGGCCGGTCCAGGATGGCAAGGATTCGAATTGGCGAGGCGCGGCGCAGCCCGCCAGGGCAGCGCCAAGGAGCCCAAGGGCGGCGCGGCGATGCACCAAGCCTGCAGGGATCACGGCTTGACGTTCAGGCGCTGCAGGGTCTGTTGCAGCGCCTCGTTGTCGTGCGCCAAAAACAAGCCTTCGCGCCAGATCTTGAGGGCTTCGTCGCGTTGACCCTTGGCCCAGAGCACCTCGCCCAGGTGGGCGGCAATCTCTGCATCGGCTCGGCGACCGAAAGCGTCGCGCAGGATGCTCAAGGCCCGTTCGGTGTTACCCATTCGAAACTCGACCCAGCCCAGACTGTCCTGGATGTAGGCATCGTTGGGTGCCAGGGCGACCGCCTTTTCGATCAGCGCCTTGGCCTCAGGCAGCCTTTCGTTGCGGTCGGCGAGTGCGTAGCCGAGGGCGTTGTAAGCGTGGTGGTGGTCGGGCTTGGCGGCAATGAGCTCGCGCAGCAGGCGTTCCATGTCGGCGGGCATGCCGGCGCGCTCGGCCATCAAGGCCTGGTCATACAGCAGCTCCGGTTCGTCGGGGAAACGTTTGACTGCCTGCCCGTAGACCTCATACGCCTCCTTGAACGCCTTGGCATCCCGCAGAAGCTGAGCTTCGGCCACCAGCTTCAGCCGCGCATCGCCTTCGCGGCGCTCGGGCAGATCGCGCAGCAGCTGACGAGCCTCCGGCAATCGCCCCTGGCGGGCAAGGACCGAGGCACGACGCGCCTGCACCGCGATGGCGTCTTCGGGGGTGTCGATGCGGTCGAGCCAGGCGTTGGCCGTTGCGAAGTCCTTCTGCTCCTCGGCAATCTGCGCCAGCAGAAGGTAGGCCTGGGTCGCGCCACGGCGGCCGCGCTCGCCATTGGCCTCGCGGGCCAGATCGAGGTAGGTCTGCAGAGAAAGCTGGGCCGCGTCCCATGCGCGATCCTGAACCTGCAGCGAGCCCAGCAGCAGCCAGGGCTCCAGCTGGCGGGGCGCGCGGTTGGTGAGGCGTTCAAGCTGCACGCGCGCGTCGCGCAACCGTTGCAGGTCGAGCAGCACCCGCGCGTAGCCGATGGGCACCTGCACGTCGGTCTGGCCTGCTGCGTTGGCTGCATCGATCTGCGCTCTGACGATCTGTTCGACGTCGGCCTGGCCGTCCTCCAGCAGTTCCAGCGCGAGCATGGCGGGGTAGGGCGAAGCAGGGTCGAGCGCGTGTCCCTTGCGGGCCGCGTCGGCCGCTGCGGCGCTGCGCTTGTTGGCCAGTTCGAGGCGCCCGAGCGTGGTCCATGCGGCCGCGCCATGTGTGCTGCTGGTCAGATAGGGGGTCAGCGCCTCGCGCACCGCTGCGATCACCTGGGCCTTGTCGCTGGCGCGCGTATAGGTCTGCGGAATCGCGTTGATCGCGTCGTTGCGCTCACCTGGCGGTACGCTGGCCAGCACGGTGCGCAGCACGGGACCGGTTTCGCCGGCCCGGTTGAGGGCCAGCAGGATTTGCAGCACATAGCGGTTGGCCTGTGCATCGTCCGGGACGGTCTGAGACCATGCTTTGGCAGCAGCCAGGGCCGATTCGCCCGAGCGGGCCTGCAGAGCGATTTCGACAGCGCGCTGGAACAGCGCCGGGTCTTTTTCGCGTCGGGCGGCGTCCAGGATCAGCGAGTAGCCGGAGCCCGGGTCACCCCCTTGCACGTTCAGTTCGCCCAACAGCAGTTGGTAGAACATCATGGCGTCGAGCGCCGAATTGGCGACTGGCGGCTCGGCGCTCGTTTGAGCAATGGCGCTGCCTCCCAGGCCCAGGGCGGCCGCGATGAGCAGCGTCAGCAAGCTGCGCCGGGGCTTCGCGGCGCTCGATCGAGGTTTCATCGGGCCATGATAATGGTTGGATTCGGGGCGCATGTGCTCTGGACTCCAAGACCCCCGCTCATGTTCCCCAGCGGTCACCATCCCTGCAGCCAACGTGCCAGAACTCCCTGAGGTTGAGGTCACCCGGCGAAGTTTTGCCGATCGCATCCTGGGTGCTGAGGTGCTTTCGGCCCACTTGGGCAAACCCTTGCGCTGGCCGTTGGGCTGCCTCCCTGAGACGCTGGTGGGACGGCGCGTGACGTCTGTGCGGCGCCGAGGCAAGTACCTGTTGATCGATCTGGATGTCGGGTGCTTCTTGGTGCATCTGGGGATGTCGGGCAGCCTGGCGTTTGATCGGCGTCTACCGCCTGCTGGCGCGCATGATCACTTCGAACTTCGAACCACCCTTGGCACGCTGCGCCTGCACGATCCGCGCCGGTTCGGCGCCGTGGTCTGGGTCAGTGGCGAGGACGACGAGCGCGCCCGCAAACTCCTTGGCGGTTTGGGCGTTGAGCCGCTGGAGGCGGGCTTTGATCCCGAGTCGTTCCATCGATCGCTCAAAACGCGCCGCGCATCGATCAAGCAGGTGTTGTTGGCAGGGGACATCGTCGTGGGCGTTGGCAACATCTACGCCAGCGAGGCGCTGTTTCTTGCGGGTATCCGGCCGACCACCCGAGCCGATCGCCTCAGCCTGCCGCGCGCGAGGCGATTGCATGGGGCCATCGTCGATGTGCTCAGCCGGGCTGTCGCACTGGGCGGCAGCACGCTGCGGGACTTTCGCAGCGCGGCCGGGCAGGACGGCTACTTTCAGCTGGACGCCAGCGTCTATGACCGGGCCGGGCAGCCTTGCCGGACCTGTGCCTCGGTCATTCGGCTGATCCGCCAGGGCCAGCGTTCAACCTATTACTGCCCGTTCTGCCAGAAGCCGTGACCTTGTGTCTGCGCAAGGCCTTGCTGCGGCTGGGGTGGGTGCTATATTGACCGGTCGTCGTCTGACTGCCACATGAGTTTCATCCAAGCCTTTGATCAACACGGTGCCTGGCGCAAGCAATTTGCCTTGCGCCTGAAGCTGTTGTCGGAGTGGCTGAGCGACCACGAACTGATGGAGCCTGGCATCCGCGAGCGGCTCGATCAGCTGCACGCACAGGTCAAGAACGACAAGATCACCGTGGCCTTTGTCGCCGAGTTTTCGCGCGGCAAGTCCGAGCTGATCAATGCGGTGTTCTTTGCTGGATATGGCCGCCGAATCATGCCGGCCAGCGCCGGGCGCACCACCATGTGCCCCACCGAGCTGGCTTACGACGCCGATTTGCCTCCGTGCCTTCGGTTGCTGCCGATTGAAAGCCGCCTGCAGCCGCAGTCGCTGCTGGACTGGCGCAATGCGCCGCACAAGTGGGAGCGCGTTGACCTCGACGTCAACGACCCCAAGCAACTGGCGCGCGCCATCGAAAAAGTGGCCGAAGTGCGCCGGGTGACGACCGACGAAGCAAGGGCCCTGGGTTTCTGGCACGACGATGTGCCTGAAGACAACCCATTGCCGGGCGCCGACGGGCTGATCGAGGTGCCACGTTGGCGGCACGCGCTGATCAACATGGCTCATCCGCTGCTCAAGCAGGGTCTGGTCATTCTGGACACGCCTGGGCTGAATGCCATCGGTGCAGAGCCTGAGCTGACAGTGAGCCTGCTGCCCCAGGCGCACGCCATCGTGTTCATCCTTGCGGCCGACGCTGGTGTGACCAAGTCCGACCTCAGCATCTGGCGCCAGCACCTGTCGGCGGTGGGTGACAGCCAGGCTTCGCGCCTCGTGGTGTTGAACAAGATCGACACCATGTGGGACGCCTTGAGCTCGCCCGAGCAAGTGCAGCTCCAGATCGCGGCGCAGCGGGCGGATTCGGCCGAAATCCTGGGGGTGCCACTGCCCCAGGTGCTGGCGGTTTCCGCTCAGAAGGGGCTGCTGGCCAAGGTCAGTCGCGACGACGACCTGCTGCGCGCCAGTCAACTGCTCGACCTTGAAAAGGTGCTCGGTGACGGCTTGCTGGGCCAGCGTCGTCGCATTCTGGGTGCGGCGGTGGCCGCCGGTGTGGAGTCCTTGCGTGGCGAGACGGGTCGGATGGTGCACGCGCGTCTGCGTGACCTCGTCGAGCAGATCCAGGAGCTCGAAGGTCTGCGTGGCAAGAACACCGGGGTGATCAAGCAGATGCGTTTGCGCATTGAGCAGGAACAGGCCGATTTCGACGCCAGTGGCGCCAAGATCCAGGCGGTGCGCTCGGTGCATTTGCGTCTGCTAAAGGACTTGTTTGCGCTGCTCAGTCCTTCGCATCTGCGCGCAGAGGTGTCGTCGCTGGCCAAACAGCTCAAGAGCCCCGGCATCAAGCTGGGTGTGCGCCGTGCCTATGACCAGACATTCGATCGACTTCGCGATGACATCGACAAGGCCGATCGCATGGCCGCCGAGATCCAGTCCATGCTGGAAGGCAGCTTCAAGAACCTCAACGCGGAGTACGGTTTCTCACTGCAGGCGCCAACGGGCCCCCAGCTGATGGCCTACCGGCGCGACCTCGATCTGATCGAGAAAAGCCATCTGCAGTACCTCAGTCTGGGCAATGCGCTGCGCCTGGCACAGCCCGAGTTCGCCGAGCGCCTGGCACGCGCCTTGATGAGCCGTCTGCGGGTGGTCTATGAAACCGCGGTCAACGAGGTGGAGTTGTGGAACAAGTCGGCCGCGGCCCAGCTCGATGCCCAGTTGCGCGAGCGCCGTCGTAACTTCACCCGCCGAATCGAGGCCGTGTCCCGCATCCAGCAAGCGGCGAGCGGCCTCGACGAGCGCATTCGCGAATTGCAGTCCCAGCAATCTGCGCTCAATCTGCTCGAAGCCAAGTTTGGCGAATTGACCGAGCACCTGCTGTCGGTCTCTGACGAAGAGCCTGCGTCCGAAGCCCTGGCCGCATGAGGCCGCCGCCGGCTTTTGCCGAACGGCTGATCGCCTGGCAGCGTCGCGCCGGGCGTCACGATCTCCCCTGGCAAGGCACGCGCGATCCATATCGCGTGTGGCTGTCCGAAATCATGCTGCAGCAGACGCAGGTGGCGACGGTCCGCGACTACTACGCCCGGTTTTTGCAGCGCTTTCCCGATGTGTTCGCGCTGGCGCAGGCGCCACTCGATGACGTGATGGCGCTGTGGAGTGGCCTGGGTTACTACAGTCGAGCGCGTAACCTGCATCGATGTGCGCGGGTGGTGATCGGCGACCACGGAGGGCAGTTCCCAACCAACGCATTGGCTCTGCAAGAGCTGCCCGGCATAGGCGCTTCAACGGCCGCTGCCATCGCGGCGTTTTGTTTCGGTGAGCGCGTGTCCATCGCCGACGGAAACGTGCGCCGGGTGCTGACCCGCCTGCTGGCTTATGGCGAGGACCTTGCGCAAACGAAGGCTGTGCGTGAGCTGGAGCAGCTTGCGCAAGCACTGCTCCCCGATGCGCCATCTGCGCCAGACATGGTCGCTTACACCCAGGGGTTGATGGATCTGGGTGCCACGGTTTGTACGCGCGCGCGCCCTCTGTGCGGCGAGTGCCCGATGCAGGACATCTGTCGCGGGCATGCGCTCGGCGAGGTCGGCCGATTTCCCCTCAAGACCCGCAAGACTGCGCGCCGTTTTGAGCGGTGGTGGTTGCTGTTGCAGGTGCACGCGGGTCAGGTCTGGTTGGAGCGCCGACCATCCAATGGCATCTGGGCCCAGCTGTACGCACCACCCGTTCACGGTTCCGAGGCCGCGTTGCTGGCCTCGCTGGCGCCGGGCACGCAGGCCACGCCTGGCGAGCCGGTCAAGCACGCGCTCACGCACCGTGAGCTTCAGTTGCTCCCCTGGTGGGTTCACTCACCCGAGGTCCCTGTGACCACAGGCACTGGCGGCGCCTGGGTGCCACTGAGCAAGGCGTTGGCGCTGGGCCTGCCGGCACCCGTGCGTCTACTGCTGCAACCGCTTGCGGATCAGCCTTTGCCCCAGTGATCGGCCTCGCGGTGGCGAACACGCGCCACCCACTGCGAGCCAAAGTGCGCGGCCATGCGCTCCACCAGATACACCGACCGGTGCTGCCCGCCCGTGCAGCCGATGGCCACAGTGACATAGCTGCGATGGTCGCGCATCAGGTGCGGCAGCCAATGCGCAAGAAAGCCCTTGATCTGATCTTCCATGGTGCGCACATCGTCGCTGGCGGCCAGGTAGGCGGCCACTGGCGCATCGCGCCCTGTCATCGGACGAAGCTCGGGCTCATAGTGCGGATTGGGCAGCATTCGCACGTCGAACACATAGTCGGCGTCCATCGGAATCCCGCGTTTGAATGCAAAGGACTCGAACACCAGTGTCATGGGCGTCTGGGTGGCACCGACCAGCTCCTTGACCTGGCTGCGCAGTTGCGCCGGTCGCACGAGGCTGGTGTCAAGCACCAGCGCCAGCTCACGCAGCTCGGCCAGCAGTTCGCGCTCATGTTCGATGGCGTCCACCAGCGCCCGGTGCTGGTCGTTTGCGGTTTGCAGCGACAGCGGATGCAGTCGGCGCGTCTCAGAGAAGCGCCTCACCAGGGTGTCGGTGGTCGAGTCCAGGAACAGCGTAGTCAGGTTCAGACCATCGCTGCGCAGTTTGGCCAGTCGCCGCGGCAAGCCGGGTAGGGCAGCCGCACTGCGAACGTCCATGGCGATCGCTACCCGCGCCGCCTGCTGGTTGCGCTCAAGCTCGACGAACGACTCGAGCAATTCGGGCGGCAGGTTGTCCACGCAGTAGAAACCGACATCCTCCAGCGCCGTCAAGGCCACGGTCTTGCCCGAGCCGGACATGCCCGTGATGACCACGAATTCGGTGTTGTGCTCGGTCGATTGCATCAGGCGTCCAGGAGTTCGCGTGCGTGGGCGAGTAAGGCGTCCGAGCGGTCGTTGCCGCCCAGCATGCGGGCCAGTTCGCGAACGCGGGCGTCGCCACCGACGGCCTTGACCTCACTCTCGGTCGCTTTGCCTTGCGTGTGCTTGCTGACGACCAAATGGTGGTTGGCGCTGGCCGCCACCTGAGCGAGGTGGGTGACCGCGAGCACCTGACGATCGGCGCCCAATTGGCGCATCAACCGACCGACCGTGCTGGCCACCGCGCCGCCAATGCCGGCGTCGACCTCGTCGAAGATCAGTGTGGGGGCCTCGCCCAGACGGCTGGTGATGACCGACAGTGCCAAAGCAATGCGCGACAACTCGCCGCCCGAGGCGACCTTGCCCACCGATCGGGGGGTGACACCTGGGTGTCCGGCCACCCGGAACTCGACCTGCTCCATTCCATGCGCGGTGGGTTCGTCTTCGGGCAGCAGTGCGACCTCGAAACGTCCGCCCTGCATGCCCAGCGTCTGCATGACTGCGGTGACTGCTTCGTTCAGTTTGGGCGCAGCCTTCTGCCTCAGCCGCCCGACCTGGTGGCAGACGGTATCCAGCGAAGAGCGCGCGTCGCGCAGCTGTCGCTCAAGGGTCTCAAGATCCAGCGCGGCGTCCAGTCGAGCCAGCTCGGCTTTCCACTGCGCCATCAGTGCGGGTAATTCGTCAGGGGGAACGCGAAACCGGCGTGCCAGCGAATGCCATAGCGACAGGCGCTGGTCGAGTTCGGCCAAGGCTTCCTGATCTGGCTCGGTCCGTTGGAGGTGGTGCAGGTCGTGCACCGCGTCTTGCACTTGGGCCAGTGCCGATTGCAGTGACTGCAGGGGTGACTCAAGTGCGGGTTCGACATGGGCATGGGCCTGCAGGGTGTCCAGGGCCCGGCTCAACAAGGCGGTGACGCTGTCGTCTTGCTCGTCAAGCCAGCCCGAGGCAAATTGCGAAGCGTCGATCAACGCCTGTGCGTTGGCCAGTCGCCCGTGGCGGGTTTCCAGTTCGGCCCATTCGCCCTCCTGCGGATTCAGCTTGTCCAGCTCACCGATTTGCCAGGTCAGGCGCTCGCTGTCCTGGCGAAGATTGGCTTGCCGCTCCTGTGCCGAGTTCAGCGCATGGCGGGCTTCGCGCCAGCGGCTCCAGGCCTGTTCCAGCGCCGCGCCATCCACGCCCGCGTAGTTGTCGAACAGGGCCCCCACAGAGGCGGGTCGGGTCAGGCTTTGCCAAGCGTGCTGGCCGTGAATGTCCACCAGGTGATCGGCGGCCTGACGCAGTTGGGTCATGGTGACCACCGTGCCGTTGATCCAGGCGCGGCTGCGACCATCGGCATCGACGGTTCGGCGCAACAGCAAGGCGTCGTCGTCGGCGATGCCGTTGCTGTCGAGCCAGTCGCGCAACGACATCGGGCGATCAAATTCGGCCACGATGTCGCAACGCGGCGCGCCTTCGCGTACGACACCCGCGTCAGCGCGCGCACCCAGTGCCAGTTGCAGTGCGTCGATCAGGATGGATTTGCCCGCGCCGGTCTCCCCCGTCAAAGCCACAAAGCCGGTGGGCAGGTCGAGCTCGAGCGCTGGGACGATGACGAAGTCGCGCAAAGCGATGCGGCGAAGGCTCATGGTGAGTAAGGGCAGTTCAGCGGCGATTGTCGCCGCGCTGTCAGGCCCCTTCGTTCCAGTGGAGTTTGCGCCGCAGCGTGTCGAAGTAGTTCCAGCCCACGGGGTGCAGCAAACGCAGTGAATGCTCGGAGCGACGCACAACGATGCGGTCGCCATGCTGCAGACTGGCGAAGGACTGCATGTCGAAGCTGGCACTGGCGTCCCGCCCCGCCACGATCTCCATGGCGATTTCGCTGTGCGAGGGCAGCACCACGGGGCGGTTGGACAGGGTGTGCGGCGCGATCGGCACCATCACCCAGCCGCCGATGTCGGGGTGCATCAGTGGACCGCCGGCCGACAACGCGTACGCGGTCGACCCAGTGGGTGAGGCGATGATGAGACCGTCCGCCCGCTGATTGGCCACGAAGTGGCCGTCGATCTCGACCCGCAGCTCGATCATGCTCGCCACTGCGCCGCGATTGACCACTACGTCATTGAGCGCGGTTGCCGTGTAGACACATTCGCCCTCCCGCCAGACCGACGCCGCCATCAAGCTGCGACTCTCTTCCTGAAACTCGCCATGCAGAATGGGCCGCAGTGCTTCGGCATAGCCATCAAATGGGATGTCGGTGATGAACCCCAGACGCCCCTGGTTGACACCCACCAAGGGCACGCCGTGACGGGCCATCTGGCGCCCGATGCCCAGCAGCGTACCGTCGCCGCCCACCACGATGGCCAACTGCGTCTGGCATCCGATGCCGGCCAGATCCAGTGCGGGGTAGTCGGTCAGCCCGGTGTTGGCGGCGGTCTGGTGCTCCAGCGCCACCTCGCAGCCTTCGGCCTGAAGAAACCGCGCGATTTCTTCGACCACGTGACGCGCGCCGGGTGCCTGGTACTTGCCCACGATCACCACTTGCGTGAAGCGCAGCGCGCGCGACGACTGGACAGCGGACGCAGCGACAACCGGGGGTTCGTTCATGCGCAAATTACAACATAGCGTGCGGTGCGCCACGTGCGGGTGAACACGGTGTTCTGCGCGAATTCAAAGCGGCGTCCGTAGAATCCACGGCATGCTGGACGATCGCTCAAAGCTGTTGCTCAAGGCGTTGGTGGAGCGCTACATCGCCGACGGTCAACCTGTGGGCTCTCGAACCCTGGCCAAGGCCACAGGACTCGATCTGTCGCCCGCCACCATCCGCAACGTGATGAGCGACCTGGAAGAACTCGGGCTGATCGCCAGTCCTCACACGTCGGCTGGGCGCGTGCCTACTGCGAGGGGATACCGGCTGTTCGTCGACACCATGTTGACGGTGCGCCATGACGGATTGCCACCCGTGGCCCAGATAGCCGCTCCCGGCATCGAGTCACCGCAGCGGGTGATCAGCCAGGCTGCCCACCTGTTGTCGAGCCTGTCGCAATTCGTCGGCGTGGTGATGGCGCCGCGACGCAGCTCCGTGTTCCGGCACATCGAGTTCTTGAGCCTTTCCGAGCGCCGGGTGCTGGTCATCATCGTGTCGCCCGACGGCGAGGTGCAGAACCGCATCATCCAGACGCAGGCCAACTTCACGCAGTCTCAACTGGTCGAGGCGGCCAACTTCCTGAACGCCCACTACGCAGGCTTGACGATCGAAGCGGTTCGTGAGCGCCTGAAGACCGAACTGGATGCCCTGCGTGGCGAGATTGCCGATCTGATGAAGCAGGCCGTCGACATCGGCGCCGATCCAGCCGCCCAGGAAGAGGTGGTGGTTGCGGGCGAGCGCAACCTGCTGTCCATCAGCGAGTTCAGCAGCGATATGGGCAACCTGCGCCGCTTGTTCGATCTCTTCGAGCAGAAGACGCAGCTGGTGCGATTGCTGGATGTGTCCACGCAGGCCGATGGCGTGCGCATCTACATCGGTGGTGAAAGTCAGGTGGTTCCGTTCGAGGAGCTGTCCGTTGTGACGGCACCCTACGAGGTGGATGGTCAGGTGGTTGGCACACTGGGCGTCATTGGCCCACAACGCATGCCTTACGACCGCATGATTCAGATCGTCGATGTCACTGCCAAGTTGGTGACGAACGCCCTAAGCCATACGAAGTAGCGACTGGTTTTCGGGGGCACCTACAATCCCGCGCTCGGGCCGTTAGCTCAGTTGGTCAGAGCAGAGGACTCATAATCCTTTGGTCGTTGGTTCAAGCCCAACACGGCCTACCAAAAATACCTGCTATACTGCGAGGCTTCGCGGCTGTAGCTCAGTTGGATAGAGTACTTGGCTACGAACCAAGGGGTCGTGGGTTCGAATCCTGCCAGCCGCGCCAGAATTTCGGTTCTAGATCAACGGGTTAGCTCCAAAAGAGCTAGCCCGTTTTTCTTTGTGCGGGTCTTCCTGCGGGACTTTTGCGGGACTCGGTTTCCCCGGGCGCAATACCCGGACCTGCAGTGGCCTTGCGCGCCGCATGCTCAGCCTTGAGCGCCTGCAAACTTTTGTTCCAACCGTTGCTGGGGCGCGTGATCTTCTCCAATGCCTCGTGGATCTCGCGAATCTGCGCCATCGAATAGTGGTTCGTGATCGAACGTGCGCTGTGCCAGAGCACATCGCTGCGTGTTGACTCATTGACACCGGCCTCGCGCAGCCGCATGCCCACGGTGTGTCTCAGGTCGTGGACGTGCAAGTCACCCAGGCGTGCGCGGCGTCGCGCGGCTTGCCAAGCCGTGTTGTTCATGGTCTGCACGGGACCGAGTTCATGATGGCTCCATGCCATGGCAAAAACATGGGTTGGGTGAATGCCACGGAGTTCCTCGATGAGCGGCTGCGTGACACTGTTGCAGACCACCAGTTTTGATGTTCTGCGGCCCTTGACGTTTTCTGCTGGCACTTCGAACACCGAAACGCCAAGGTCAGGCACTGGAATTTCCCAGTCCCACTGCAGGTTGCAGACGACATCGTCCCTGACGCCCGTGTTGAGAACGAAGATGGCCATGCGGCGCAGGTGCTCTGGAAGTTCCTTGACGAGTGCCTCCTGTTCATTCCACGAGATTGGCCGTGGGGAACGCTGGTGTCCTGTGAGCGGCAGCAACGTGATCATGGGGGCGGCCTGCAGCCAGGGCTTGCCGGTCTCGTGGTCGCGCCACGTGCCAGCGGCCAAATTGAGCACACGACGCACCGCGGCAAGACTCAGATTGATGGTCTTGTGCGCCCGCCCAGCCTCGAGCCGAGCCTCGATGAAGTCTCGCAAGGTGCCCATGTGCACTTGGTCGAGCGAAAGCTCACCGATGTAAGGCATCACCGCTTTCAAGTGATGAACCGTCGAATCGATGGACGCAAGGTGAGCGTTCTCTTCGAGGAAGCGGCCGGCAGCCTGGTCAAAGCTCACCTGCGGCTGCTCTCCATGTATACGCTTGAGGCGCAGGGCCTCAAGCTCCCGGGTCAGCCAGGCGTCCGCGTCTTCAAACGATTCAAAGCTTTGGCAAAGCCGTATGCCTTGGACGAATTTGTCGACGACCCATTTGCCATGCGACCTTTTGTAGATGCCGCTTGATCTCTTTCCCATCTTTCTGAACTCTTGGTAGCTTGGCTTGGCTGCGTGATTTCTTGCTGTGGTTTGCTGTCACCGGTAAGCATTCCTCGAATGACCCCCTCCAATTCCTCGCGAAGGAACAAGACGGACGTCCCCGCCTTTGCCGAAGTCAGTTGCGGGCGAATCTGGGCATCGAAGTAACTGGGCTTGACCCCGATGTAGTCGATCGCACCCTGCCGAGTCAGACTGAATGGCAGCGGCGAGCTTGATGCGTTGTTCTGCGGATCGAAGTTCATGTGTTGGCCTCTGGATCCAAGATCGCATGGAGCGAAGGTTTGTCAAGCGACGCGACGCACACTTGGGCGCGCCGTAGGCACGCGCTATTGCGCATGCGCAAGGCAAAGTTGCACATAGAAGGAAAAACAAAAATCGGGATGGACCATCTCGCTGGCGAGATGGGGGAGTCATGTGGCCTGAGCTAGGCGCTGGACGTTTTGATGGCCAAGTCACACTGGTTGACTTGGCTCTTGGTGTAGGAAGGCAATTGCCTTCACGCACTGACGTGCGGTGATGTGAAGATACGGGTCTGGTCCAGACCGGTCAAACGAATCGGTCCACCTCGGCGCCAGAATGGCTGACCACCGATCCGACCCAGTTCGTAAAATCAAGTTTTCTGTTCGAGGCGGCGCACGACTGCGCTGGAAATCAACATGTCTGCGTTGGACTTTCTCAAGGTCTTCATGCTTCTTGGCATCTTGGGCGCCTGGGCGTTCAACCGATGGCTGAAAGAGGCCAACCAGGAACTGCAACGCCAGACCGCAATCAAACGCGCCGAACGCATGCGACTCGAACGGCTATGGATGATGCGCAGTCGTAGAAGTCGCTGAAGCATGCACGCACCTCGGCTGCCATCGGGCGTGGCTGGCCACGGCCTTCGAGCGAGCAGCGTCGTCCCATGGCGAATTCAGGCCAAGGCTGCCTGTTCCACCGGCATTCGCCCGACCGGTCAGTGTGCCAACAGACGCCGCAGGACGATGCGGCGCAGGTACGAAACTTAGTTTGGCGCTGCGCAGCAACGCCAAAACCGCGCACCCTGCAGGGCTTGGATGCGCCCTTGCGGAGCGGTCTGCCTGGCGATTGAACGCCTCGACAAGTGTGTGACTACTCTCGGCAATTTCGACGTGCATCAACGGCGATCGCGTCGATTCCGGGAGCAGAAGCGACATGGAAAACTTGGTTTTCAACACGCTTCCTGTCGACACGGGTGATTGAGCAACCCGTAGAAGAGCCGCGATGCAACAGGCGCTACGCCTGCGCCCAAACCGGAAGTGGAAGGCCTTTTTCCAGTGCGAGCATCGAGTGAGTGACCGTGTGGATGTAGCGCAGCTTCTGTCTCAGGGTGCGAGGTCGGGCGACTTCGCGCAAACCTAGTTCGTCAACCATGCGATCAAGCAGTGGATCGAGGTGCGAGGCGTACTTCCATTTGGACACATACATCCTTGGCGCGACCTGGCGCAGCTTCATCTTGAGCAGGTCGCGACCGTAGAGGGCATTCAGCAACCAGTGCGGCTCCTTTGCGGGGGCAGGCTCCACGACGTAGTGCTCGCGGAAGTGGGCGGCGGTTCTGTTGCGCTCATCCAGGTGGGGCATTGCAGGTCCTTCTGTTGGTCAGGGATGAAACCAGGGTTTCATGGATCGACCTGATGTCAAGGCGGCAACTCGCATCGCAAAAAAAAGGACCGGGAGAAACCGGTCCTGATATGTGGTGAAGCGATTGCTCAATCGGGGGGCATCAGCGCCAATGGTGATCCGATGCGATCCTTGGCAAGACCAACCGACGTGGCCCTGGAAGCCGCAATCACCTCGGCGTCGTGCCTTCCACCTGCGGCAGGCGCGGCTTTGCGAGCTTGGCGCCCCGAGCCAGTCTGCGCGGGCAGTGAGTGAGGTCGTACGGAGTGTCGACCAGCATCCATCGACGATCCGAATCCCGCCTGATGAGACATGGCTTCGTACAAGTGGCCCAGGGTCAGCAGTTGGACAAGGCGGCCCGCGCGAAGCCTCTCCGGGATCGCCTTGAGGTCCTGGTAAATGGCGCCCAACGAAGGATGCAGGGTGACGCGAAAACGCAGGACGCCGGATTCATCGGCTTCCATGTCGCGCCCTTCAGGGATTTGTTCTGACATCGCAGTCTTTCGGTCGTGGCTTAGCGAGCGGCGCTGTGCTCGATTTCGCCCATCAAATGGAAACCCTTGACGTTCGCATAGAGGCCATCCGGGTCCACGCGAAGGACGCCTTGGAACTCGGGGTGCTTTTCGCAGAGGTAGTTCGCAAACAGGTTGGCCCCACCGCCCGTCACCAAGACGAGATTCAGATTGTCGGTCATGCCCACGGATGCAAGCATCTTGTTCACGGACTCGGCCAGTACGGCGTTGACCACGTCGCGGTACTCGACCATCCTGAACGTCTCGCTTTGCACCTCAAAGGTGTCAGCGCCAGTGCGCAGCGCGGTGTCGATGCGCTCGATGATGTCGGGCTGTTCCTTCCAAGCGGGGTTGTTCTTGTCAGCGATTGCATAGCAACAGTCAAGCATTGAGCGCTTGTGGGCGCCCGAGCGGATCCAGTTTGGCTGAAGGTCCTTGGCGACGAACCAGTCCAGAGTGCCGCCACCGACGTCGACCACTAAGGTCCACCCGGGCACGGGGCTTGTGGGGTTGGCGGTGCCCAACTGGTAGAGCGCTCCCATCGGTTGAACGACCACCAGAACCTTCTGCACTTGCACGAGGCACGACATTTGGCCGTTGCCAGTGGCTTCAAGAATGTGATCGCCCTCGAACCGTGCGGCGAGCGTCAAGCGGTACTTGCGAAAGGTAGACAGCGGAAGGCCGAGCACGAGCGTCTCGATCACCAGCGATTGCTGCGCGCCCACGTCCTGAGCGATGTAGTGCATGGCGCCGCGCGCCAGCGCCATGTATTGGTCGCTCTCACAGTAGTTGTCGGGCACGGAGCGAACATCCGAGCCGCTCGAATGGAATTCGTAGCCACGGCCGGCGAAGTAGCGTACGCCTCCCAGCGTGACGAAGACGCCGTCGGCACCTGTCGTACCTGGACGGGCCTCGAAGCCGGCGTTGCGCAGCACCGGCGCAACAGCGGGAAAGTGACCCGCGCGGATCTCGACATGGCCTCCGATGGCCACGCGGCCTGAGGTGTACTTCACGTTGCTGTAGCCGACATCGATCGCACAGGTTTCGATGACGGTGGGTTTCATATCACGATGCACTGAGAACTCCTTGAATTGAATGCACCACCTGGTGCACGCGTCGATTCTTCTGGGCCCAAGAAGATTTGTCTGGTTTCGTGGCTCAGTTGGCGCGTTGTGCATAGAAAGCTGGTCACCCCTGACCGCTGAAGGCCGTGGATGAGCAGACGACGTGTTGGTTCACCATGCCAAATGCCCACAGGTGGTCGCCGAAGGCCGTGGGTGACCATCGCGCCACTCACAAGTACACGCGGCATCATGAAAAGCCCACCAGCGGCCACCAATGACCATGGGTCACCAAGATGCTCGATGCGAGCGAGCACGGCTACGGCGGGCGCGGGGGGCCGCCATGGGCCATGGTGTGCCCGATGCCAGCTTGCTTTGGCGCGGATACCAACGAATGGAAAACACAAGCTGGCGCGCAGGCAATGACGCCTGAGAACTTGAGCGCAGCGAGCGCTCAGCGCGCGAGCCTAGTGCCGCAAGCAACGTGGACCACATCGCTTGCACTCGTCCTGGAGTTGAGGTAGCCGCGCTGCTTTTACAACGCCTTGAGGAGGCAGATTGCAGGGAATGATCACAGAGTGAGTGATGGCAGGATCCTGTATGGACCAGGGCTGGCGCGCTGCGCTACAGGAACGATCAGGGGAATGATCGCAATCTGTAATCTGTGGACAACCAGCGCACGACGAAGGACCTGGCAACTGCTGAACCCGATCGCTTGCAGAACCTCAGCACCTCGTCGACAATTGCAGCCACTACATCCACGCGATGTTTCGCAGGCCCAGTGCCTGCCTCAACCGCTCCTATGCTGGAGCAAGCCGCACCGCTCCAAGCTGAGAGTTGCGCGCCAGGACCAAGACAGTCCTAAATCGGGTCAATGACCCAGCACCTGTTCCGCGCTGCGGGCAGGGTGCGGCGATCCCTTTGTGGTTCTCGCCGCGAGCAATCCATCAGGTTCATTCACCGGACCCGCCTTCACGTGTTGTTCTCTACAGAAGCACCTGTGCCGGCGCCCCTTCGGGGAAATCAAGCAACCACTTCACGTGCCGACGCACGCGCCCACCTCGTGTGGCAAGTCAATCCGCCTGGCTAAGCCGGGAGCCCCATAGGGCTTGCAAAGGGAATGACGGGAAAGAGCGCATGCGGAACGGGTCAGGTGCCAAGTCCACCTGGCAAGTGAAGTCACGAGATCAGCGAATAGCTGATCAAGGCTGGCCAACCGGAAACGGCCCTGACCTTGGAGGTCAGTTACCCCCCCTGAATCCCCTAGTGGTTCAGGGTGCCCCTCGCAAGAGGGTTGCCCCGCGGAGTCGCTTCCCGCGACGGCAGGACGGATTACTAACGTACCCGGCGAAAAACACGACTTGAGAGAGATGCCTGTCAGGAGGCGCAAAACCTGAACCCCAAGCTGTAGAGGAGCCGCAAGGCTCAGTGTAGGCGTGCGTGCGTTGTTCTGTTGCGTTTGCGGCGACCCGTTCCGAGAGGAGGTCGCAGCAATGGCAAGGGAAGAGCGCATTCACTGGTGGCGCACGCGTGAATCGGATCGCGGGCGCCGAAATGCGGGAGCGCGGGGCAAGCCCGAATGATGCTGGAGTTTTAGATGGCCAAGGAAGTATCTGACAAAGATGGCGGACGTGAGTCGACCGACCGCAATGAAGAGAAGCGACAGCGCCGCGCGGAGCAGCGCGCACAGGAAAAGGAGGCGAATCGACAGATGCGCGAGGAGTGGGCCGCGCAGAAGGCAGCGGATACCAAAAAGCAGCGCAACACTGGAGCTCTTGCACGGGTGGCCCAGCGGGCTGAGTTCGCGCATCGCAACAACGCAGTGGCCCAGGCGGTCTATCTGGCCACGCATGGCCAGTGGCCTGCGGGAACAGGTCGACGCCGGCCAATGGCGGAGTCGACGCTGACGGAGCACAAGGACGCGTTGATTCGGGCGCTGAGCGAGTTGAAGAAGGAAGGCATGCACGTGAGCAATCTAAGTGAGATCAGGCGCAAGCACGTTCGCGCCCTGATCAAGCGATGGAATGCGGCCGGCCTGTCGTACGAAACGATCCAGAACAAGGTGAGCAAGATGCGGCGGCTCATGACCCTGTTGAACAAGCCGGACCTTGTACCCCGCGACTCGGAATACGTGGAATGGCTGCGGGACAACGGCATCGTTCTGGTGGCAGTGCGCAAAAGCAAGGTGGCCCTGGAGTCGAAGACCTGGGTGGCGAAGGGTGTTGACCCCATGGAGGTGATTGACAAGGTGCGCACAAAGCATCCGATCGTCGCCATGTGCCTGGAGCTTCAATATGCGTTTGGCCTTCGCGCGGCCGAGGCCACACATGCGGAACCCGTGAGCGGAGACCTTGGGGAGGCCCTGCATGTTCGGGCGGACGCGCGAGGGGGCGCCAAAGGTGGCAAATCCAGGACGGTGCCTTTGTCCAACGATCCGTTGATTCGCGAATGGCAGAAAGACGCGCTCAAGCGCGCCAAAGAATTGGTCCGAAGCCATCGCCAACTGCGCCTGACGGTTCCCGACAAAGACTACGAGCAGATGCAGACCCACTACTACTACGTGTGCCGCAAGTTCGGGATCACCATGAAGGCGATGGGCGTGGTGCCCCACGGTTTGCGGCACATGTATGCCCAGCGTCGCCACCTGGAACTCACGGGCCTTCCTGCGCCGGTGGTGGGGACGGTTCCGATGTCGGTGTACCGCGCTAACGAAGAAGTGCTGCGTGAGGGTGCGCAGAAAGTGAGTCTGGATATGGGCCACGTTCGCCCTTCGATCACGACGGCCTACAACGGCAGCGTGCCCTCGCAGTCGAAGGAGGAGCGAGCGCGTACGCAGGCCTGGATCGACCGCCTTGAGTCGTGTGACGGCTTGAAGGTGCTGGTGAAGTCCCTGGAGTTGCGCGCCGTTTACCTAAGCGGCAAGGCCGCGCAGGGCGTGAGGCTGCAGAAGGGCGACAGCGTGCGCCTGGTGGTGGACAAGGACGCGAGCCCGCAATCGGCCATTGAGATCGGGGTGCTGCAGCGCTCGCTGGCCGGGCTGATCAAGCTGGAGGAAGGCCTGGGCGTGCAGGTCGTGCATACCGAGCAGGCGCAGGACGAGCGCGACATGTTCATCGAACTGCACCTGCTGGCCTGAGGGCAGAAAGAGGGACGCATCGCAGCAAGCATGCCAGTACCGATGGCACAAGTTACTTTTCGACCCAGCTCGCACAAAGCCGGGGCGAGGAGACACAGGCTGCAGCAGTCAGCGGGTTTTCGCTGGAACTGGACCGCTTTGAGGTGCAGTTGCGCAATCTGTTGATGAGCAGGCAGGACCGCACGGGGGCGGGCCCCCAGAACCCGAAATGCTAGTTTTTGTTCGGCGAAAGCCTTTTTACTTGGAGAAACTGAAAATGACCTTGAACCGCAAACCGACCCCGCACGCTGAGGCGCTGAACCTAGAGATGGGCCATGTGCGCACGTCGATCATGGCGGCCTACAACGGCAGCGTGCATTCGAAAGCGAAAGCGCAACCGATTCTGAACTGGAAGCTGAAGCCGCGCGCTGACCGTCTGAGCACGCAGATGGATCAGCGGAAGTTTGAGCTGGAGATGGCCGCGAACGGTGGCAGCGAGTTGTTCACGCCTGAGCCCTTGGAGCATCAGATGCGCAAGCTGATGCAAGAGCACGCCGCCCGTGCCGGGGAGCATTGCATCATTCCTAGCGACTGCTTCCTGGAGATCGAGAGGGATCCGATCGGGTTGAAGGGATACGCTCGCCAAGAGACGATCAGCGACGGCCGCGACTACTCACTGGTGACGGACCTGCTGCTGGCATGCGGGGAACACGACATTCTCGATGTCATCCTGGACGCACAGGTGGAGCAGGGAGTCAAACCCGGTCAGTCGGTGGCCGAACTCGAAGAGGTTGATGTGTATGCATTCACGTGGGGCTTCTTGTTTGAGACGATCCTGGACATTCGCCTCATGATGCATGCGATCTCCAAGGAGGATGAAAATGCCGAGATGGGGTACCGGATGGTTCGCGACTACAACGAGAACCTGCTGCCCAAGTGGATCAAGTTCGCCAAGAAGGCTGGCGTTGACGTTCAGAAGATGGGCGAGGTGGGCAAGTGCCGGGTCGCCCGGGAATCCGCGATCCTGCATTTCGACATTCCGTATTGCGAGGATGAGCGTGCCTGGATGGTGTTTCGCGATTGGTTTCAGAACTGCTTTCTGGCCAAGGAGCTTGACCTGATGGTGCAGCGGGTGCTGAGTCAAGGCCAGCGCCAGTCCGGCGCGAGTCACTGAGCGCAGCGGCAGGCACGCCGCGATCGCAAAGGAGGGGGCTGCATGCAGTTCGCTTTTTTTCGTCTGTGGGTCACGCGCTGGACATCGAGCGCGGCTGAGGGGATGCTGCTATGGCAATCCCTCGGAAAAGTGCACGCCTCTCCACAGGGGCTTGAAGTCCATTCAACAGGTGTTAGGGTGAATCGAAGGACTTCATCGATGCACCCGACCAATAGCACCCGAACATCAGGAATCCCCTCGCACCCCACGCCCGTCCGCGAAGCTTGGCAGGCCGAGCTGGACGCGGCCATCCGTCGGCATGACGAAGGCGGCATGTGGGTGCTCATTGCGCGACAGGTCGATCAGATCGCCGCCCAGGAGGCCATGGCGACGCTCGTCTCGCGCTTGGCCTACCGTATCAGCGGTCGCACGCGCTTCGGTGAGATGTTCCTGCAGCCGGTCATCGCGCCCGCGGCCTGCGAGGTGATCGAGACTGACACCGCTTGGAAGGCCGTGAGCTTCGCGGTGGGTGACGCCCTGGACCGCTGGCTACCCAGCAAGGCGACCAAGACCGTCTTCCATGGCATTCGCCCGTTCGACTATGTCAGCGCGTGGAGCCCTGCTGTGCTGCGCAGTCACCTCTACCGCACTGTGCCGGGAAACGACCAGGGCAGTGTCACCACGCTCATTGAGAAAGTTACTTTGCCGACTGAAGCCCCCCGGTTGGGCTTCATGTGCATGGTGCTCACCAGCGAGATCGGTTGGCCGATGCTCTCCTCCAACGCCTTGGCGGATCTCCGTCTGCGGGAGGTGGTTGCATTTGCGCTGCAGGAGGCCGTGGGCCTGCCGCCTCCGATCGTGCTCGCACCCGGCCGGGTGCAGTTCGCGATCGTCGATGGCGTGTGCCGGTGGCTGAGTGAACTCGACCGCGCATGCAAGCTGCACGGCTGGAGCGCAACTCCCATCGCAACCTCAGTCGATGTCGTGAAAGTCACGCTGTATCTGGACAGTGAACAAGTGCCGATGACGCAGTTCGCGCTGCGCCGCCATCAGATCGGCCTACGTGGCGTGAACGAGGTTCTTCAACGGCTGATGTCGCTCGCGCCCTTCATGGACGTCGAACGCGATGCCTCGACGCCTTCACGATTCTTGGTCGCGCACGCTTGACACTCGGCGCATTCGTGCTTCCATGAATTGAGCCTGATTTGCAGGCCAACGAAGGTGGGCTCACCTGCCACCCCGCATAGGTTGATCAGACCTTGTTGGCGGGGACGACGCGGCGTAGCGTGCGGCGCTTCACCAAGTGAGCCCTGAGACATCAGCACTTGGAACGAAAAAACGTGAACACAATAGAGAAAGTGATCGGCTTCCTGATCGCGTGGTCCGAAGCCGTGGTTGGCGGTCTTGCCGCCTGGATCGGCTGGGTTCTTCTGAAAGTCTGGCTGATCAGCCTGCTCGTGGCTGCCGTCTTCTACGGCGGCCCCCAGATCTATCCCCAGGCCGATACCTTCGCGTTCTACGCCCCGGCTTTCGTGTGCGGGGTGGGTGTGGTCTCGCTCGCCTGGCGTTTGCTTGGCTACTGGGTGTTGAAAGACATGAGCATCAACGCGTCGCTCTGGATGCGTATGGTTGCACCCTGGGCGGCGCTAGCTGGCGTGGTGGCGATGCTATTCATGGCATCGTTCTACGGCTGGCGCTCGATGAGCATGGGCTATCTCGCTGTCTTTACTGCCTTCAACGCGTTGCTCGCGTGGCTAGCCACCTATGGCCCTCTGCAAGACGGGGCGCAGAACGAGCGGCGGGTCCGTACTGCCGCGGGCGGCACGCGTTCGGACGCGCTGAGTGAGACGCAGGCGTCGGTGGCCCGCTCTGTGCTCCCCAGGCTGAACTTCCAGCACATCCACGGCAACACCGAGATCAAAGAGCGGCTCAGGGACGCTGCACAGGCCATCGTCGGGCGCCGCGATGCCCGGCAGTCCGCACGCAACGGCATCCTGCTCTTTGGTGAGCCGGGCAACGGCAAGACCGCCTTTGCCGAAGCTCTGGCGGGTGAACTCGGGCTGCCTTTACTGCAGCTGTCCCATGCCGACGTGGCGAGCGAGTGGGTGGGTGAAAAGACCGTCCGCATCAACACCGCTTTTGCCGATTCCCGGCGCCAGCAGCCCTGCGTGCTGTTCATCGATGAGGTGGACAGCTTTCTGGAGGCACGCGACGGGGGAGGGCGGGGCGTGAAAGAAGACCGAGACGTGGCCAATGCCTTGCTGACCCTGATGGTGGATATTCGCAAGGAGAAGGTCATCCTCGTGGCGGCCACCAACCACCTGGACCGGCTCGATGGCGCGGGCATCCGCGAGGGTCGCTTCGACTTCAAGGTTGAGATCACGCCGCCTGACAGCGAGGCGCGTGTCGGCCTGCTCAATCACGGTCTCAAAGCCAACCTGCCTGAAGCCCGCGTCGAGCAATCCGTTGTGGAAGCGGTCGCTCGGCGCTGGAACGGCTTCTCCGTCAAGCGCATTCTGGCGGTGACCGAAGAACTGACGGCCTACCTGCAGCGCCAGGGGAGGGCTCACCCTGAGTACGAGGACTTCATGGGCGCGCTGCGCACCCTGCAAGGGCGTCGGGGGACCACCGTGGAAAACGCGAGGCCATTGAACGAGCTGGTGCTCTCATCAGCGACCCGGGAAATGCTCGATTTGATAGCCGGGCGCATGTCCGACCCGGAGCACACCGAAGAGCACGGCGGCACCTTGCCCACCGGCGTTCTGTTCTACGGCCCTCCCGGCACCGGCAAGACCGCCACCGTCAAGGCGCTGGCCAAGGAGATCGACTGGGCTTTCCTGCCGTCGACCGGCGCGGATTTGGCCCGCGACCCCAAGGAGTTGGAGAAACTCTATGCCAAGGCCAAGGAACTGCGTCCCTGCATCATCTTCGTGGATGAGGCCGACGAGTTGCTCAAGTGCCGCGAGCTCTCTCAGAGCACCGAGGCCACCAACAAGCTGCTCACCCTCATGGATGGCGTGAACGAACGGGTGAAGGATGTGGTCTGGATCGCGGCCACGAACAACCCCGAGCAGATCGATGCGGCGTTGCTGCGCGGTGGGCGGTTCACCGAGAAGGTGCTGTTTGAGCGTCCGAGTGCGGAGGGGCTGGAGAGATACTTGACGAGCTGGTTCGCAAGCCGAAAGGTCAGGCTGGAGCGGGGATTCACGGTCGACGCAGTAGGGCAGATGCTCAAAGGGGAGAGCATTGCCAACGCCGAGGCGGTTGCGCAGGCTGCGCTGAATCGGGCGATTTCGAGGCGCGGAGCGACCGTGGTGGTTACGCCAGCGGATCTGGATCAGGCGGTACGGATGGTGCTTTGATCTCGTGAATTGAGACCGAACCTTGTTCGGCAAAGTTCCAACTATTGGTCGCTGCGTGCGGCTGCTTCGCAGCGGGAGCGGCCGGTCGATCTTCTGCGCTGAATGTTCGCTCTACGTCACGTTGCGGTCGTTCGTCCTCGATACCGCTAGATCGCCTGTTCGCCATCGGCTCAGCGATGGCTAGACTTCCGCAATCGGCCAAGAGCGGACATCCCACAGTCAAAACGATGAGCAGACCCTTGGAAGTTGAGCGGGCCATCAGCGCTGCACTAGCTGACGGCAATTCAGTTGCTGAATCGTCGATTGGCTGGACAAAGGTCAAGGAGGTCGTGCACTTTCGGCGGCCCATGAATGAACGCGTGCGTGTAGAGCTAGCTGCCTGCGGATTGAGGCATTGGTTTGCTCCGGGAACTCCGCATGATTCGCCTTCCGAAGGCTTTACGCACGATGCGAGCGGTATCGCGCTCTCGTTCCCGGCCCCTTCAGTTTGAACCTGTGGCGCCAGGTCCGCTGTGGCCCCTTTCGAGCCTCGGCTACGATGGCATCCATCGGTCACAAGCGGACATTCCCATGACCCTCAGTGAGTACTTCGCAGAGTTCCAAAAAGCCGTCGATTTGGATGAGCGCTACCCGATGACTTCACAAGTGGCTGCGGAACTCGCGGCAGGTCATTCCATCGGTCTCAGCATTGACCAGATGCGTGCCTTTCTAGCGCGACGCACCGCGATTTCCAGTGTGGCAGTCGCACTCGTAAGTCACACGCTCTCGCCCGAGCAAATTGCCCGCATCGACATGGCTCGCACCGGTGGGGCCGTGCTTCCGAAAGATGTCATCGCAACCGACTTTTCCCCGGAAGAGATTCGTCCGGACATGCAGTCCAAGGTGTTCGGCGAAGGCAGACAGCGTAGCGCATAGGCGGCCCTCGGCCAGGAGCGGACACTCAAAGCGGAGAGGCAGACCATCGGATGTACTACTGGAATAGGTCCAACTTTGATGGCCTCAAAGAGGTTGGAGAGTCGTACTCCCAGAGGGCAGAGTACGACGACTTTGCTCGCTACTGCTTGCTACGAGAGCAAGGACTGAGGACTGCGGCACTGAGAGCTTTGACCGCATTCATTCGGCAAGCGGAGCAACTACCAGTTGTGCGGCAACGGGAGATTGTCGAAGAGTTTTGTCAGCTCCGGTTGTCTCGGCCGGAAGTACACCAGTTGCTCCCCCAGCCACTCATCGCCTTCCTTCAGCGAGTGCTGGAACAATGGCGCGTTGACCAGCCAGCGTTGGCCATCCCTTTCAGATGGAGCGGCCTCTTGTGTGGTGACGTCAGCTTCTATGAAGAGGCTGTCAAGCGCGCGCCCGACGACGCCTTTTCTTTGGGCCAACTTGCGCAGGTTTCGCTGGACGCAGTTGGCTATCAGACACATCACCTGTGTGAGTCATCGTTCATTGGCTCGGAGGGGGACGCCTTTGCAGCACTCGGTGAAGCAGCGAAGTACATCCTCCGCATGCCAGCGACCGAAGCAAGGCAGGTGCTCCAGCAACAGATTTCCTACTATCGAGGGCTTCTAGAGGCTTGGCAGAGATACAAGAGCGAAGGTGATACCACCGGTTTTCCGGACTGGTGTCGCCAGCAAGATATGGATTTTGCGTTCTCGTCAGTTGTTTACTACAACGCTTAGCCGTTCAACGTCTGACAAAACTGCCCCGGCGCCGGAATACGGCCAGAAGCGGGCGTTTACGAAACATGGAAGAAGAATCGATAGCAATACTGACGTCTCCCGCTGAGTACTCGCACCATATAGGGGAGGTCGCGAGTGTGGGATCACAAAGCCTCAAGATCATCCGCAGACAGCTTTCGGTCAAGGAGCCCTACAACCTCGAAGTGGTCCCATTCAGCGCTGTGTCACGGGCGGAATACAAGCACGGTCTTGCCCCTTTTCGCATCGTGGCGGGAGTCCTGCTGATCGTTCTCCTCGGCGGAATCTTTTACTTTGCGGGCCTCTACTGGGACAGCCTGGGAGGTGGAACGCGCGTTCCAGTTGGAATGCTCGGTCTAGCCGGCTTGTACGGCCTCAGGTGGGCATTCATGTCCCGCCGTCACTGCTTTGACTTCCACTTGCACAACGGCGGCAGGATAGGTTGGAAATCCGGCTCTGGCGACTTCAAGTACAAGCAAAGAGCCGTCGATCACGTACTTCAATTCCTTCGTGGAAAAGGACTGACCATCTGATGCCGGCTATGGGCACGGCGCAGTCTCGGCGAGCCTGGCGGTCATCGGCCAATAGCCGTCGTTCGTCACTGCCCTTGCTGACCTTACCTTCCACTATCCGGAAACTCGATGTTCGGTGTTTTCAAGCCCAAGCCGGTTCAATCGAGAACGGGGTTCTTCCTGGCGACCGTCAAAGTTGACCGCGGTACCAATCCAGACTTGGCACCCGCGGCAATAGGTGCGTACGTCACAGCGTTCGCGGCAGCTGCGAACGCGGAAATCGCATTCGACCTGATTCGTGAAAGACTCGTCGGCCTGGGCTATGAGTCTCTCGAATTGCGTGGTCCCGTCATCAGCTTCAATGTCGAATACTGGGCTGAATATGTTGAGCGAGCGTGGGCGGAGTTCGCGGCGAGGTTGCCTTCGCAACAGGACGTGGTCAACATCGCCGGCCCCCAGGTCTTCGTTGGAGCCGTTGCGGGCTTCGAAGCGCCAAAGGAAAGCCTCAGCGAGCGTGACCACGTCGCCGCAGAGATGCTTCGCTATCTCTCGGACGTGTGCAACGGGGTACAAGAGGCCAAGGAAGTGCGTTCGAATGCCTTCAACGCGGCCCATGTGCTGGGCCGTGAGCTAGCTTGGCTATTCAAGGGAAGCGAAATGCTTCCACGAAGTCTCCTCGAAGCGCTTTACGGTGCCGTGGCCGTGCTGGAGAACGAGGCCCAGTACTGCCCCGACCCGCCGCGGGTAGTCGCGATGGCAGATGCCATTCGCCAAACCTTCGGATGCCTCGTCAGTGGTGAAACTCACGATGACCGCTTGCCTGGAGTGCCACGCATCAGGTGAGCGCGGAGTTCAAGGTCCGGTCTGGAGCGAAATCAACTTCGGCTATGGGCCCAGCGCGGCCTAAGCTAGCATGACAGTCATCGGCCACAACCGGACACAGACGATGATGAATTTGAGAGCGAAGGGCGTCAGCGCAAGGCTTCGCAATCCCGTCATCGGAACCCTGGTCGCATGTTCGTCCGGGTTGGCCTTTTCGTCGCCTCGCGCATGCGAAATGGACCTTCCGCCGCTGGAGGCCCGGCTAGTCATTGAGGCTAAGGACCTCGGTACGGTGACCTTTCCAGTTGAGTTACCGGTCGACTTCAGCGGATGTCAGCGGTTCTGGGCGCAATTCGAGCGTTCCCGCGACAAGAGCATCCCACTGGCCGACGTCTACTACGTGAAGGGTCGACCTGTACGCTTTCTTTCCTATGCGATGAGTGCGGAACGTACGGCCATCGTCGATTGCAGATATCGCAACGACAGCCTGGATGCAGAAAAGTCTCTGAACTCGGAAAGGTGCCCTCCGGCTTCAGAGCTAGTGAAAGCTTCGAAGGACAAAGCATCTATGCCTGCTGCCCGCCCCAGTAGGTAGGTCTACTTCGGGCCCAAAGCGGAAGTTCGCTAAGGTTCTCTTCAGTCAGGACAAAGCGGGGCGCGACGCCCATCCCCGAGTTTGACGGGGAAGCCGGTCGGCTGCACTGAGGCTCCCACACTGGGAGCGACGATTGAGAGTTCACCTTGCTCGTTGATCGAGTAAGTAAGCGTGCGGCCGAGAAGACTTTCAGCAAGCCATTCTCGTGGAATGGCTCGGTCGGATTCGTCTCGCACGGACAACCGTCCAATAGAGAAGTGAAAGCCGCCCCGCCATATACCTGCGGTTCGAGCGATCAACATCGTAGGTGTTGTCTCTGTGAAGCCAGGCTTTACAAGTACCGTCTCTCCTGGGCTTGCGCTCCTCCCATCGTGCTGAGACATCAACGATATGGAGCATTTGGCGTCATTTCTTAGAAACACCCGATCGCCGAAATAGTGGCCGAAGATCTCCGCGCCAAGAAATGCTAGCGGCAGGACAGGGAGGAGAAGAGCAAAGTTTCTTGCTAGGCGAAGCGCCGTCTTCAAGCTCTTATCTCCAACGTCCGCATCTGGCCGGTGAGCGCCATGTTATCTACGGCCTTTACCCTCACGCACTCGAATCCACACCAAGAGATTTTTCGCCGTGTCAACAGCACCGGCAAAGGCAAATAGCAATGTGAACCCAATGAATGCGATCGTCTCTTGCTCCGATGTGTAGCTCCCAGGAAGCACCCTCAGTATCAAGGCCGCCACTACACCCGCCAGCATGCCCATCAACGAGCCGACACACATCGGAGCCAGAGTAGACCCAACTTGCTTGAACATGACAGAGAACTAGTGCTTAGCGCCGTTAAGAACCTAACCCGTGTAGTCTCTACCAATCTTTGGCGCACCGGATCGGGATGTGGCCTCAAAGGTAGTCATCATCGAAAGTCTGCTCCTGGCCGAAAGCGGCAGTCTAGCCATGGCATCGCTACTCGCAAGTGGCCCGCGTCGAAGACCAGCATTCGAATGACCGCGACGTGGCGCAGATAGGACGTTCACGGCGCCGACTCGGATGGCTGCTCCCAGTCTTAAGCCGCCCTCGGGAGGTTGGATCGAGGCACAACGAGTACCGAGTCACCCTCGTGCAGGTTCGACGTGTGAAACTGCGCCAATCCAAGACGAGCCTCGATAAGTTCATTCCCACCCGATACGAGGTCAAGGTGAACAATCGGGTCGAGCACGAGCGCGCGGCGCAGCATCGCCACCACGCCAACTGTGGGCAGTTCTCCGGGCATTAGCCGGCGTACCTCTATCTCATGAGGGCGTAGCGGACGGGTACCTTCGCCCGCCAGTTCGACCCCGCCCAGGAAGCGCGCCACAAACGGCGTTGCCGGGTGTTCCCACACCTCGCGCGGGCTGCCCACCTGCTCGATCCGGCCGCGGTTCATCAGCACCACGCGGTCGGCCACTTCCAGGGCTTCTTCCTGGTCGTGCGTGACGAAGATGCTGGTGACGTGCAGTTCGTCGTGCAGGCGGCGCAGCCAGCGGCGCAGTTCCTTGCGCACCTGGGCGTCGAGCGCGCCGAAGGGTTCGTCGAGCAGCAGCACCTTGGGCTCCACCGCCAGCGCGCGCGCCAGGGCGATGCGCTGGCGCTGGCCGCCCGAGAGCTGCGCCGGGTAGCGCTCGGCCAGCCCTTCGAGCTGCACCAGCTTGAGCAGCTCATGCACCCTGGTCTGGATCTGCTTCTCGCTCGGGCGTTGGCCGCGGGGTTTGACGCGCAGGCCGAAGGCCACGTTGTCGGCTACCGTCATATGGCGAAACAGCGCGTAGTGCTGGAACACGAAGCCCACGTTGCGCTCGCGCACATGCACGTGCGTGCGGTCCTCGCCGCCGATCACGATCTGCCCGGCATCCGCCGTTTCCAGGCCCGCGATGATGCGCAGCAGCGTGGTCTTGCCGCAGCCCGAGGGGCCGAGCAGGGCCAGCAGCTCGCCACTTTCGATGTCGAGCTGGATGTTGTCGAGCGCGTGGAACGTGCCGAAGTGCTTGGAAATGTGCTGGACGTTGATGCTCATGAATGGACTCCGGCGATGGCGGGTGTGTCGGTGCGAGGGTGTTCGGGCGGCAGCTCGGCCAGGGCCTTGAGCTCGCGCTCCATGCGCCATTCGGCGACCGTCTTGATGACCAGGGTGACCAGCGCCAGCAGCGCCAGCAGTGAGGCCACCGCAAAGGCGGCCACGGACTGGTACTCGTTGTAGAGCACCTCCACGTGCAGCGGCATGGTGTTGGTCTGGCCGCGGATGTGGCCCGACACCACCGACACCGCGCCGAACTCGCCCATGGCGCGCGCGTTGCACAGGATCACGCCGTGGATCAGGCCCCACTTGATGTTGGGCAGGGTGACGTACCGGAAGGTCTGCCAGCCGCTGGCGCCCAGCACCTGCGCGGCCTGCTCTTCGTCGTTGCCTTGCGCCTGCATCAGCGGAATGAGTTCACGCGCGATGAAGGGGAAGGTGACGAAGACGGTGGCCAGGATGATGCCGGGCACGGCGAACACGATTCGGATGTCGTGCTCGGCCAGCCAGGGGCCGAGCCAGCCCTGCGCGCCGAACACCAGCACGTAGATCAGGCCGGCCACCACGGGCGAGACCGAGAACGGCAGATCGATCAGCGTGGTGAGGAAGGCCTTGCCACGGAACTCGAACTTGGCCACCGCCCAGGCCGCGGCCACGCCGAACACCAGGTTCAGCGGCACCGCCACGGCGGCCGTGATCAGCGTGAGCCGGATCGCGGCCCAGGCGTCGGGCTCTTTCAGCGCTTCCCAATACGCTTCCCAGCCCTTTCGCAGCGCCTCGGCGAACACCGCGGCCAGCGGCAGCACCAGGAACAACGCCATGAAGAGCAGCGCAGTGGCGATCAGCGTGCGGCGCACCCAGGGCGCCTCGGTTCTCACAACGCTCATGCCATCGCCCCACCGCTGCGTTTTCGCTGCCAGGATTGAAGACCGTTGATGACCAACAGCAGCACGAACGAGATGCCCAGCATCACCGAAGCCACGGCGGTGGCGCCCGCGTAGTCGTACTGCTCGAGCTTGGCGACGATGATCAGCGGCGTGATCTCCGACACCATGGGCATGTTGCCAGCGATAAAGATCACCGAGCCGTACTCACCCACGGCGCGCGCGAAGGCCATGGCAAAGCCGGTGAGCAGTGCGGGCGCGATGCCCGGGAAGATCACGCAACAGAAGATCTGCCAGCGCGTAGCGCCCAGGCTGCTGGCGGCTTCCTCGAGTTCCTTCTCGGTGTCTTCCAGCACCGGCTGCACCGTGCGCACCACGAAGGGCAGGCCGATGAAGATGAGCGCGATCACCACACCGTTGGGGTTGAACGCGAGCTGGATGCCCAGCGGCGCGAAGACCTGGCCGACCCAGCCGTTGTCCGCCAGCAGCGCGGTGAGCGAAATGCCGGCCACCGCTGTGGGCAGGGCGAACGGCAGGTCCACCAGCGCGTCGACGATCTTCTTGCCGCGGAAGCTGTAGCGCACCAGCACCCAGGCCACCAGCAGGCCGAACACCACGTTGACCAGTGCCGCGATGAGCGAGGCGCCGATGGTGAGGCGGTAGGAGGCCAGCACGCGCGGCGAGGCCACTGCCTCCCAGAATTGCGGCCAGGTCATCGACAGTGTCTTGAAAACCAGCGCCGACAGCGGTATCAGCACGATCAGGCTCAGGTAAAGCAGCGTGTAGCCCAGCGTGAGGTGAAAGCCTGGCAGCACGCGGCACGTGCGCGGACGCCAAGCTGCAGGTGCCGTGGCAGGCGGCGAAAGAACGATTGCGTTCATGCGGGAGTGCTTTCGGTGTCGAGCGAGCGCAGCAATGCCAGACCCTCAGGCCATTCGCCGTGGCCCGATTCGACGTTGATGTGGCCGGCGCCGGCCAGGCGCACCAGCCGACTGCCCCAGGCGCGTGCGTAAGCACCCGCCAGGCGGATCGGGCAGAACGGGTCGTTGTCGCTGGCCACCAGCACGCTGGGCCATGGGTGGCGGTGGTGGGGTACCGGCGCGAAATCGGCCAGCGGTCCGCGGCGCTCGGGGTCGGCCGGTGCCACCAGCAAAGCGCCGGCGATCCATGGCGTGAGCGACAACGGCAGGTGCGCGACCGCGATGCAGCCCAGGCTGTGCGCGGCCAGCAGCACCGGCTCGCGCTGCGCCGTGAGTGTCTCGGCCAGTCGGTCGACCCAGGCCTGGCGTTTCGGCCACAGCCAGTCGTCCTGTTCGACTCGAACAGCGCCGGGCAGTCGGGACCAGTGGCTTTGCCAGTGGCCGGCGCCCGAGTTCTGCCAGCCCGGCACGAGTACCACGGGCTTCATTTGCGGGTGTAGATCTGGTCGAAGCTGCCGCCATCGACGAAGTGCACCTTGGCCGCCTGCTCCCAGCCGCCGAAGGCCTGGTCGATGGTGAACAGGTTCACCTTGGGCAGTTGCCTGGCGTACCTGGCCTGTGCCTTCTCCGAGCGCGGGCGGTAGAAGTGCTTGCCGATGATGTCCTGCGCCTCTTCGGTGTAGAGGAATTCGAGGTAGGCCTGCGCCACGGCACGCGTGCCTCGTCTGTCCACGTTCTTGTCGACCACGGTCACCGCGGGTTCGGCCAGGATGGTGAGCGAGGGGTAGATGAAGTCGACCTTGTTGCCGAACTCTTTCTCCAGCAGGTAGGCCTCGTTCTCCCAGCTGATGAACACGTCGCCCTGGTTGCGTTGTGCAAAGGTGACGGAGGCGCCGCGCGCGCCGGTGTCGAGCACGGGCACGTTCGCATACAGCTTGGCCACGAACTCTTTGGCCCTGTCGTCGTTGCCGTACTTGCGCTTTGCAAATTCCCACGCGGCCAGGTAGTTCCAGCGCGCGCCGCCCGAGGTCTTGGGGTTGGGCGTGATCACCTTGACGTCGGGGCGGATCAGGTCTTCCCAGTCCTTGATGTTTTTCGGGTTGCCAGCGCGCGTGACCAGCACGATGGTGGACGTGTAGGGCGAGCTGTTCTGTGGCAGGCGTTTCTGCCAATCCTTCGGGATCCACTGGCCGTTGTTGTGCAGCGCGTCGGTGTCGCCGGCCAGGGCAAGTGTGGCCACGTCGGCATCGAGGCCGTCAATGATGGAGCGCGCCTGGCGGCCTGAACCGCCGTGCGATTGCTTGATGGTCACGTCCTGGCCGGTCCTGGCCTTCCAGTGCTTGGCGAAGGCGGCGTTGACTTCGACGTAGAGCTCACGCGTCGGGTCGTAGCTCACATTGAGCAGCGTGACGGGTGCGGAGGTCTGTGCCTGTACGGTGCCCAGCGTGAGCGAGAGGGCAGTGGTGCCCAGGGTCTGGATGAGGTGGCGGCGGGTGGTCATCGGTCGTTCCTTCTTGCGGGTTGCGGGGCTGCTTCGGGCAGCGAGGCCGCGATGGTCCCGGGAACGACCAAAAGAAGGAACGAATACGTTTTTGGTTGTTTATTACCAAGTCATCTATGTGTTCGCGCGAAGGTGTCGGTGATCGAGGCGAGGCAACATTGGGCTATCTGTGCACGGCAACCTGGGATCACGCAGACTTCTGCAGGAGGAACAACAGGTCCGCTGCAGACTGGGTGCAGCCATCCGAGCCGGCGCCGTGAACGTCCGATCTGCGCTACGTCGCAGTCATTCGAATCCTGGTGACCTGCCCCCTGTAGACGTACCAATGAGAAGTGGAAGTCCGCGGCGAAGGTTAATCGATGGTGTTGGGGGTTGATGGGAATTGAGCTGCATCGCCAGCGCGCTGGCGATGCAGCTCGGCGAAGCGTGCTGGTGGCATGCGACCCAGGCTGCTGTGCGGCCTGACCTCGTTGTAGTCCGTGCGCCAGGCAGCCACGGCCACTCTGGCCTGGTGCAGGGTCTGGAACCAGCACTCGTTCAAGTGCTCGTCGCGGAACTTGCCATTGAAGCTCTCGATGTAGCCGTTCTGCATGGGACGTCCAGGCTGGATGAGGATGTGGCGGATACCGTGTGCCTGCGCCCAGGCCATGAACGCTCGGCTGGTGAACTCCGGCCCGTTGTCGGTGCGAACCACCTGTGGATACCCACGAAACAGCGCAGCGCGGTCCAGCACGCGCGTGACGTACTCACCCGAGATGCCGAAGTCCACCGCGATCTCCACGCTCTCGTGGCTGAAGTCATCCGCCACCGTGAGGTACTTCAACCGCCGCCCGCCCGCGAGGCTGTCGCTCACAAAGTCCATGCTCCACACCTCGTTGACCGTGCGTGCCAGTTGCAGCGGCACGCGCTCATTGACGGGCCGCTTGCTCTTCTTGCGTCGGCGCACGGCCAAGTTGGCTTGCCGGTACAGGCGGTACACGCGCTTGTGATTGACGCCAGGAAACTGCGGACGCAACAGGTCATGGATGCGCCGATAGCCAAAGCGGCGGCGCACGTGCGCGATCTCCACGATCTTCTCGTGCAGATCCAGCGTGGCCTGGTCGGGCTGCGGTGGATGGCGGTAGCTGTCGCGGGAGAGCCCCACAAGACGGCACGCGCGGCGCTCGGACAAATGGTGTTCGCTCACCATGCGCCGCACCGCCTCGCGCCGCTCCTGTGGGGCTAGCGCTTTACCCCCAGAACGCTCTTGAGCGCGTGCATGTCCAGGTGTGCCTCGGCCAGCAGCCGCTTGAGCTTGGCGTTCTCCGATTCGAGCTCGCGCAAGCGCTGCGCTTCAGAGACCTGCATGCCGCCGAACTTGGCGCGCCACTTGTAGAAGGTGGCATCGCTGAAGCCGCCGTTGCGGCACAGCTCCTTGATCGGCATGCCGGCCTCGGCCTGCCGCAGGAACCCGATGATCTGTTCCTCGCTGAATCTGCTCTTCTTCATGTCCGTCATTCTCCTGGTGGTTGACGGACTTCACGAACTTCAGAATGGTACGGCTGGCGGGGGGCAGGTCAGTCGACCGCTTCTGGCCGATTGCGGAAGTCTAGCCATGGCATCGCTACTCGAAAATGGCCCGCGTCGAAGACCAGCATTCGAATGACTGCGACGTGGCGCAGATAGGACGTTCACGGCGCCGACTCGGATGGCAGCCCCCAGTCTCGAGCCGACCTCCAGGCCCAGACTTCGGCTTCGCAGCTGTTGGGGTCGGCCGCGCGGCGGTACCGGCGTGATGCCGCCCTGAACTGCGGCGACGTGCGGTGCTGCTCCTGCAGTTCCAGCAGGCACAGCGCCATCCGGGTGGGGGCGGCTGTCAGGTGGTAGCCAACGCCATGGCGGTCGGCGCTGCGGTTGCGTAGGAGTTTGGGACGAACGTCAGGGGGCAACCGTTGGCTTGCAGGTGGCAGGCGGCGTGGGTGGAAGAGGCGGGGAAGGGCTGCATTCCATCAGGGTGCCGCCACGTTAACGAGCGGAAGGGCATCTATCAGCCGATGCAAAATGTGTGCAGAGGATAGCGGGCATCATGTCGAATCAAGGCGAGCCAAAGGTAAGTTTCTCCTTCTCTACCGCGGATGGTCAGTTGGATCGCATCCGATTTAACGTCGATGGCCGCATGGAGTTCTTTGGCCGCGATGGACGCCCGCTACGCATTGATGGTGTCGAGCGCTCTGTGATTCATCACGGCCCAGGGAAGCCGAGGATGAGGTCCCTCATACTTCAGAGCGGCCAAACCGTATCGTTTGATGGAGCCCGCGCACTCACCAGCTACGACGACGTCTTTGTGATCGACACCGCCTACATCCCAGGCGCGCAGGATCCCATTGCGGCAGCTGTTGCAGTGAGATTGCGTGTGCGGGAGAAAGGTAAGCAGCTGGTGGTCACGGCGGACGATCACTGCGTGATTTACTTCCTTCAGAACTACATCGGCAACCCGGAGCTTGCAGCCGTTTACGCCCTGGCGTGCGACTCCAAGTTCACAAGCCGTGCGCGCGCGCGCGCGATCGTTAACGATTCTGATCGCGGCTTGCACGATGCCATCAACGCACGTAGGCTGCCGGTTTACAACGATTGCATGCTCCCTCCTCCGTTCACGCTGATGTACGCTGGCGACAGAGGGTACGAGATGTTGAACCGAGTATTGAAGTTCTGCGATAAGCAGTCGCGTACGAGCCTCAACGCCTACTTCAGTGGCGAGCTACCGAACCCCGAGCGCTTCAATGTAGGCCCACCTGGATCTGGCGACCTTCGAATCAACAGGCTGATTCATACCGACCTGCAGATCCTCAACAACGTCAGCCCAATCGGCGCCCTGCCGGACGGCATGACGATGGATCTGATGGGACAGGACGCAGACGGCAAGAGCTACAAGCTGGCAGAGGGAGTTGTGCGCGACGGGCAGCTCCACTTTCGCAGTTTCGCAGACGACATCGAACGGCAGATCAGCCAGGTTCCAAGCCCCGACGACGCACCGGCTGACGAGTGATCGGATCAATGATCGGACAGCAGTCCGTCTGGCCTGCAGGCCAATGCCGACTCCGGAGTTGACCGACGCCCACTAGCAGTGCACCGGTGGAAGGAGACTCCGTCGGACAGAGAGGGAGGGGCAAACCAGCGACCTGACGTCTGCTTTCAGCCATGAGCAGTCTCCGGCGAACGGCGGCTTCCCGGCATCTCAGTACGCCACATACACTTGCGACGGGTGAAGCAAAGGCTAGTAGCACCGGCGCCGCGGGCCGAGGCTAAACCTGCTGCCCCGAAACTCAATGCTGCTGGCGATGGTAGGTGCAGCACAATCGCGTGGTGGAGGACCCCCCAGTGATTCGAGGAGACATGACCGCCACCGACTTTGTCACGGTCCTGTGGAACAACAAGGTCAAGGTGATCCTATTGATACTTGCAGTCGTGTTCGGCCTGGAATTGTTCGACGACTGGCAGAAGAGGCAAGCCGCAGAAAAGCTCGATGCCGACAGAAGATCTGTCGATCACGATGCCAGCATCACCGGAATGATGCTGATGAGCGCGTGGCGAGGCTGCCGCGACATCGGCATCGTCAATGACATGGAACGATGCGCCACGTATGAAGGCAAGCTTATCCAGGAGCAGTCGGCGCCGATGCTCGCGAAGATGGCTATCGAACATCGCGATGCGTACTACAAGAACTGCTTGCGGTTCCATCAACACGAGTACTGCGGCCAACTCCTGCAACGGTCCGTCGCCCTAAGCAACGTTCAAAGCGAGAGCAAGGATTAAGTCAGGGCACGATATGCGGCTGTACTACATGACGCCCGCTGACATCGGTCTGATCATTCTTCGTGAGCGGCGAATGAAGCTTTCGCTGTACGACGAGCTCAACGACCCGTTCGAGCTGCTCTCCCATGCGCTCGGCGACAAGCTCATGCGGAAGGCTCACAAGGCTCTCAAGGAGCACTTCACAAAGACCAAGGGGGTAATCTGCTTCTCTGACAACTGGAAGAGCCCAGTGATGTGGGCGCACTACGGTCAGAAGCACTACGGGTTCTGCCTTGGCTTCGACGTACCTACGGGCCATCCGGATCAAGAGTACGTATACGCGATGAACTACGAGCCGGAGCGCCTGAGGTTCGAGTTTGAGAAGGAGAAATGGACTGAAGCGGTCGGACGCTCGTTCATCCGGCAGATCCTGTCGACGAAGGCGAAGGCCTGGGAATACGAGCATGAGTGGCGCGCGATGGCTGATCTCAAGGAGAAAGATCCGAACGGTTTTTACTACGTGGACTTCAGCGAGCATATGCAGCTTCGAGAAGTCGTCCTCGGTGCACGAAACACCTTGTCTGTTGGCAAGGTCGCAAAGCTCGTAGAGGAGAGCGGGCCGCTATCTGCTTCCGTCCAGGTGCTGCGTGCTCGAGTCGCGCACCAGACCTTCTCTATTGTGAGGAATAGGGAAGTGACCCCGATCATGATCAAAGCTTCGAGAGAGTGAAGACATGGGTGCAAATCGTCATCCATGCTGGGGTTGCAGCCTAGATCGACCACGTCAGATCGCCAGCGTGGTTCGGCCCTGACCGCATGCCTGTTTTGGGTGCGTGCCCGGCGTTCCCGACGGTCAGCTACAGAAGGGTGAAATCTCGGCAGCGAATGCCGCAATCGGGGCGCAGATCGGACGTTCAAGGCGACGACTCGGATGGCCGCCCCCAGTCTTAAGCAGTCCCTAGGGGCTCGGACCCCGGCATCGCAGCGTTAATGAACCTCAAGCACGTTGGTGGGAACTGCTGCTTGTAGACATGAGCCGACCGCCGCTTCGGTCGACTTCAGGAACCCAGAGCATCATGGGTGTCCGTTCAATAACTTCGATTGATTAGCCCTTCGCCTCAATCTCATTCCCGAGATCTAGCAAGGCCAGATCTTTCGGACTAGTCGGTCCAGGATGGCTTGAAGCAGTCGGCCGATACCAATGCAGTCAGATTCATTGCCTTCTTAGGCACACCAGGGCCGGTGACAGCCTTGCCAGCGCTGCTTTTGGCCGCGACATCAGAATTCAAGTCGAGCAGTTGCTGGAGCAGGTCTCGCTTGTTTGAAAAGCCGTATGCCCTCAGGATGGCCGCATTCAGAGCAGCGTGCGCTTCTTTGAGCGGACTCTTCCCTGGCAGTTCAAGTGTCCGATACAACGCACGAAGACCCGTCCCAGCATCTGCAGCGGATGCGCGCACATTGAGCAGCGTTCGCGCAGCATCGACTACCGCCTGTACGTCTGCGGTACTCGGGTCCTGAGGCCAAGGGAAAGTACTGAAGATGGACTCCGATGTGTAACGAGGGTCGGACTTCATGTTCGAGCACTTGGCGTGGAACCACATGTAGTGAGCCCGCGATTGCAGGACTCCGAAACTGTAGTCGTCGTCCAGTGCGAAGCACGAGAGTGCGTCACTCGGACGGACTTTCGACGAGAGGAACATGAAGATTGGACGCTTTGTCACACGTGAACATACCAAGTACCTAGACAAAGGTGCAATCTTGCCTATGAGCTCCGGGCGACAACGAAAGTGCTGCCACCAAGTGTTCAACCAGCCTTGATCTTGACCCGTGATCTTGCCAGTCTTCTCCCTTTCTTTCTTCGCCAGCGATTGAACATAGGGCAGCACTTCAGTTCTCACGTGCTTAAACGGCACAACATACGCTTGGGCTTCAAGTATGGAGCGCGCCTGGAAGTCAATTACGCAGCGCCGCACCGAACCATCCTCAAGCAGCTCGTCGCCTCCAGCAAATGGATGAACAACATCCTTGTTGACTAGCGCTGCCGCCCGCATGGCTGCACCTTCGCCAAGTGACAACACGAACCCTTCGTTGTAACGCGGGTACTGACCCGTATAGCAGTACCCATCGTTGACATCAAGCTGCGCCGCCCGCGACACGTCCACCTGGTCCGAGAGCGATGAGTTGATGTATGCGACCTCGCGCATGTCCAGTTCAAAGTGCTTGGCAGCCGAACCTGTACCTCGGATACGTCGGCGTGCTCCGGCCGAGGGACTCGCTTTGAACCATAAGCGTCGGGGGCTGGATAGAAGCTTCGTGTCTTCAGTTTTTACCCAATTGACGATGGAGACGTGCACATTTGCTTCGCCCGACCACGGCTGGTTGTCGACTGCTTCGACGATAGTTCCCGTCGCAGCTATTTGGTCGAGTCCTCCAATACGCGATGCGTTGTTACGCACATTCTGAGTGCCGACAAGACCGGCACGCCCCGCTACGGGATCGACAGTCGTGCAGGCTTTGAGTTCATCGTGAGTGCGGCGGAACCAGTACACACAAAGGTCTGCCATGCCAGGCACTTCTGGGTACGCGCGCCTGATAGCACTCACATAATCGACGCCGAGCTCGGGTTTCATCAGCTTCGCACCCAGGAATGGCGGATTGCCGACGATAACGTCGGACTTGAACCATGGAGTGCGCGAGCCGTCCGGATTGATGAGGGCATCACCGGCACGGAAATTCGCGTCAAGGTTGTCAAGCGGCAGAGCGGACTCGTTGATGTGAAGCTCGTCAATCGCTAGCTGATGAGCCAGCATCATCGTCACCTTGGCGATGTCTACCGCGAAGGGGTTGATGTCCATGCCATAGAAGTTGGCGGTCGACACGAAGCCGAAGGGGCGTTGTCTCGGGTCGACACTCTTGAATTCGGCAGCCATGCGCTCGTAGATGCGCGCTTCCAGCCGCTTCAGCTCTCGGTATGCGATGTAAAGGAAATTGCCACTGCCACAGGCAGGGTCGAGCACAGTGAAGCTCTCGATACGAACCAGTAGTTTGCGCAAGCCTTCTAGCGTAGTCGTTGAGTCGATTAGGCGCGTCCAAGGCTCCACGATAGTTGGACCGACCACCTTCATGATGTCGACCGCACTGGTGAAATGGGCACCCGTGGCATGCCGCTGCTCTTTCCCAAGCGAGTGCTCAAACAAGGTACCGAAGATCTCGGGCCGTACCTTCGACCAATCGAATTTAGCGGCCTCCTTGAGAAGCGTGCGTTCGGCCTCGACTAGTTCAACATGCGCCGGGTCCGCGAAGAGCCCGCCGTTGAAGTACGGCACCCCCTTGAAGCGCCCGCCCTTCACGCCACCCTTGGTATTCATGGCGGCGAATAGCCCTCCCAGGAGGTCATGCGTGTCCTGTGGGCTTGTGCATTCGTCGAGCACTTTGGTGACCAGGTACTTCTCGAGCAGACCGATGTCCTCAGAGAACAAGGCCATAAGCATCTGCAGTGTGAAACGCTGCGCAAGAGGGCGCTCTACCCCTCGCTTGGTCATGGAATTGAAGCAAGCCGCAAGCTTGTCGGCCGCTTGCCGGGTAACCGATTCCTGATGATTGCCAAACACCGGCAGTACATCGCCGGGGAACATGAAGTTGAGTGGCCCGTAACGTGTCGGCAGGTCCACCAACTTGACAACATCGACCGGCGTGTCGAGTTGGGTCTCGAAGTCGTAGATCCAGAACTCGTCGAAATTGCAGAGCACGGCGAAGCGTGGCCGATTGGGCACGAGCCGAGTCCAGTACGTGAATGCCTGACTGTAGTGCCTGCTGAGGTCGGCACCTCGCTTTTTCATCTCGATGACAACGACAGGCTTCCAGACAAGGTCAGCGAAAGACGTGCCACCAGTAGTGTTCTTAACGCGTAACTCACAGTTCGCGCCTGCCTCCTTGAGCCCCGGCCAGCCGAAGGCCTGGAACAGCCGGTCAAGGAACACCTGGGCCTCGCCCTTCTCGTCACCCTTGATGTGCTGGGTGGTCCAATCCTTGAAGGTTTGGAGTTTGGCAGTCTTATCGTTTGGCTTGGTCATCCATCCTCTTTGGTCTTGTTCCTAGGAATACCGCACTATGCGGTCTAGACATTGCATTCTGTGCGATTACCAATCCGGTTTTGTGGAGCCTCCAGCACCGAGGATGGCAAAGGTTGTCGTCAAAAGCTGCCGGCTGCGCGCGGAATTGAAAGTCTCCGATCAGTCTTGAACTGACTTTGAGCCTAGCCGCGCATTGAATGGCCAATATGCAACTTTTGATCAAACGAGAACACGTGCTCCCTCGGCGAGTTGCCGCAGCGACCTACGATTCGGTCCTTGAATTCCTCGCCTCCGTCGTGCAGCAAGACACGCCCTTGGCATTGGGGACAGGTGGCGGTGTAGCGCACGAATGCGAACGCTCCTTTCCTGTCCCCATCTTTGGGTTGCAACTCCAAGGTGACGTGGTCCTCTTTGAAGGGAACCAGAAACTCAGGAGCCATGACGATCCCGAGGTCGGCGAGCTGACTCATGAATTTGAATAGACCCCACACAGTCCATGAGGCGACGCACCACATGGCCGCGTAGGAAACGTGCGCAGTAGAAAGAGGGCTGTTCGTGTGCAGCCCCGTGACCACCATCCACCACGCGCTGAACAAAAGCAAAAGGATTGCGACAGACAAAAAAGCGCTTGTGGAAGCAACTAGCGGAAGGGTGTGACGCACAACCCCCCCACGCAATCCAGCAGATATCACCGCCCCCGGCGCCGCCACTGCTGCGGGCGTGTACCTGATCCCTCCATCCGGGGTGGGCGTCGGATGCAGGTCGCCAGGATCCATCTCCACGGGCTCCGCGGTCAGCTGGTACTTAGCGGGAGATCCGTGGAGTTTCCTGAGTTTAGGCGTGAACCTGTAGCCCATGTGAATCGCGGTCGCTCTCAGGCCAGGGCCCCAGCTCTCTTGGCGATCCTCCAACTGTTTCCACAACGGGCTCATCCACGCGCTCGCGCCTTTGACAGCATTGGCCGCCACGATTGCTTTCAAAGCCACCGTTTCGAACTCGATGTTCGAAAGTTCGTGCCCCCGCTCAGCTGCGATTTGGGCCATATGACGGAATACTTGGACGGCTTGGTTTCGTTCAGCCAGACCCGTATCTTCGAGAAATGTGAGCGCCACCTTACCGGCCTGAGTCAACGCAGACTCGGACGGTACGAGGAGGTTTGAGGACTGCAAATTTGGCTTCATCGCTGGCAGCTTACCCGCACCTAAACCGACTGAGGTGTGACATGAGCAAGAAGCAACGTTCGCGGTCTTGGGCCGTGCGTAATTCGCGCAAGCGCTCGGGGAAGCTGCGGCAAACCAAGCCTAGGGACCTCGTCAGCATTCACCGAATGGCGATCAATCTGCTTCGAGAACAACTTCGAACTGGCCACACCTTGTACGGGTGGTTCCACGGTGGCGTGACATGGCGGGGCGCGATTCCTTTGATAGAGAAAGGGGTGCACGTGACAGTCCGGGCGGAAGCTACATTGAAAGCAGCTGGACGGAGATACATACCCGACTTGGTCGTGAACTGCGCGAATTCAGGTCGCCTCCTCTTGGCCATAGAGGTCTGGCATACACATGCGGTATCCACCATCAAGCGCTTGGCATACCAATCGGCGGGAATCCCTTGGATCGAGGTTCGGGCCTGGGCAGTCATCTGCCGACGCCCAGGACAGCGCCTGCCCATATTGGATTGGGGTGGAATCGTATCGATTGAAACTCCGAACCAGATGGGGCTGTTCGAGTCGACTCACACAGCCATCAAACCGCCTCGAGAGAGCGCGACCAAGTTGTTCGGCATCAGGAGCAGCGATTGGCGCCTGCCGGAAGCGCGGGCGCCGTTCGGCGCGCTAGCTGGTCTTCCTCAATGACGAGTTCAGACTGGGTACGGCCATCCGCGTCAGCGCCGTGAATGTCCGATTTGCGCCACGTCGCAGTCACTCGGATGCCGGTCTGTGGCACGGGCGGCTTGCGAGCAACGATGCCATGGCTAGACTGCCGCAATCTGCAAGTAGCGGGCTTTCGTGCCCCGAGACCAGTGAGGGAGGATAGATGAGAGTACTTTCGGCGGCTGCAATGAAGGGTGCAACGTTTGTTGTAGCAGCGATGACCATGGGGTGCGCAACTGTCCCGGCCTCAAGGCCGATTTCAGCAGAGAGCAGGGAAGCTCTGCGTGGCCTCGATGTACTGGTTGTGATTCCCGGGATCGACAACGCGCTCGGCACTCCCAACACCAACCAACCCCAAGGGCCGTTTGTCCCTGGCATTTCTGCGCCAGGCCTTACGCCCTCTCAAGCCGCAAGCGGAGGGGGCGTAGTAGGCACTGTT
>NZ_JAHBZK010000012.1 GCF_019635465.1 Hydrogenophaga sp. | reverse complement strand
GTCCCCGACAGCGCGCCACTACCGGTGGCGCGTTGCCGACCGCAACACTCAACGGAGCCTTCCATGCCCCAACTTGCTGCCTACCTCGCCTACGACGGCCAATGCGCCGAGGCCATGCACCACTACGCCCGCCTGCTGGGCGCCAAGGTGGAAACCCTGCTCACGTTCGATCAGGTGCCGGGCGAGATGCCGGTGCCTCCAGGCGCCGGGAAGCGCGTCATGCACGCCCACCTGGTGCACCCCGACTTCACCATCATGGCCAGCGACGCCATGCCTGGCATGCCGTTCGACGGCATCAAGGGCGCCATGCTGGCCATCACTTACGAAGGCGAACAGGAGGCCAGACGCATCTTTGACGCGCTGGCCGATGGCGGGCACATCACCATGCCCTGGTCACCTACGTTCTGGGCCGAGGGCTTTGGCATGGTGACCGATCGTTTCGGTACGCCCTGGGGGGTCAACGGAGGCCCCAAAGCCATCCCGTCGCCTTGATCTGGAATCGGCAACCGCGGTTCAGGTTGCCGGTCGGCGACCGGCTCACCCCTGCCGTGCCTTGCTGCTTCGGACAATGGCCGCCGTGATGCGGCTCATGCCCATGCCGATGGACAGGAACCCCACCAGGATGAAGAAGCGGTGGGTCAGTTCATTGAGTTCCGACGGCAGGCCGAACCGCTGATCGAGCACGGTCTCGGTGAGATGGGCCACCCCCAGGATGAGTGCGCCTGCGGCAATCATGCGCATGGCGTTGCCCAGCTTGCCTCTCAGCTGGGTGGCGGCGGCATTCCATGCCAGCCAGATGCCGATGGCGATCAGCACCAGATCGAGCAGAAGGTTGAAAAGGTCGATGGGATCGTGCAACACAGAAAACTCCGGACAGATGGGAAAACAGCGCATGGTGCGCAACACCCTCGCTGTCCGTCACACCGCTCCGCCGGGGGCCTCGAGGACAAGCCCGGTGGCTGACACCTACTGCCCTTGCACCACGTGCAGCCCGCTGCCGCTCACTTCTGCCGCAGCGCGCGGCTGAGCATGATCACCGGCACCAACCCCACCAGCACCAGCGTGAGGGCAGGCAAGGCGGCCTCGCCCAGGCGCTCGTCGCGCGCGAGCTGGTAGGTCACTACGGCCAGGGTGTCGCTGTTGAAGGGTCGCAGCACCAGCGTGGCCGGCAGCTCCTTCATCACGTCGACGAACACCAGCAGCGCCGCGGCCAGCGTGGCGCGCCGCAGCAGCGGCCAGTGCACGCGGGCGGCCAGCGCGGCGCCGGTGGTGCCCAGCATGCGCGCCGAGTCGTCCAGGCTGACCGGGATGCGCGCATAGCCGGCCTGCACCGACTGCAGGGCCACCGCAGTGAAGCGCACCAGGTAGGCCCACACGATGCCCAGCGCGGTGGCGGTGATCCAGTACGCCAGACCACTGTCGGGGCGCCAGGCCTGCAGCCAGCCCACCGGCAGCAGCAGGCCGACCACGATGACCGCGCCCGGCACCGCGTAGCCCAGGCTGGTCAGTTGCACTGCACCGCGCGTGATGGCGCTGGGCCAGGTGCGCAGCGCAAAGCCCAGGGTCAACGCCACCGCCGTGGCCAGCAGGGCCGACAGGCCGGCCAGCCACACCGAGTTGCGCGACCACTGCACGAACATGCCCCAGGGCAACACATCCCAGCCACCAATCAGCGGGCGCAGCATGAACAGCAAGGGCAGCACGAAGCCGGCCACCACGGGCAGCGCGCACACCGCAATGGCCAGCGCCGCCCGACCACCGCGCAGGCGCACCGGTTGCGCCTCCGCACTGCCCGCGCGCGAGCCGCGCAAGGCGGCGAAGCGCATGCGTCGCTGGGCGCGTTGCTCCACCCACAGCAAGGCGGCCACGGTGAGCAGCAGCACCGTGGCCAGCTGCGCCGCGGCGATGCGGTTGTCCATGGCGAGCCAGGCCTTGTAGATGCCGGCGGTGAAGGTCTGGATGCCGAAGTAGCTGGCCACGCCGAAGTCGGCCAGGGTCTCCATGAGGGCCAGCGCCACGCCGGCCGCGACCGCAGGCCGGGCCAGGGGCAACGCCACCTCGCGGATGCGCCGCGGCAGCGAGGCGCCCAGCAGCCGGGCCGCTTCCATCAGCTGCGCGGCACGCTCGGCCAGCGCGGTGCGGGCCAGCAGGTAAACGTAGGGATACAGCGTGAAGGTGAACACCCAGACCGCGCCCGGCGTGCTGCGGACCTCGGGGAACACGCGCCCGCGCAGGGCGAAGGTGTCGCGGATCCAGGTCTGCAGCGGCCCGCCGAATTGCAGAAAGTCGGTGTACGCGTAGGCGACGACATATGCCGGCATGGCCAGCGGCAGCAGCAAGGCCCACTCGAAGCTGCGCCGGCCGGGAAAGTCGAACAAGGTGACCACGCTGGCCGTCAGCATGCCCACCACGGCCACGCCCAGCGCCACGCTCAGGCACAGCACCAGGGACGTTAGGGTGTAGTCGGGCAGCACCGTCTGCGCCATTTGCGACAGCACGTCGCGCGCCGCGGCGTCGAAGCCGAACCAGGAGCCGCCCAGCGCAAACACCGGCAGCACGAGCACGCCGGCCAGCAGCATCAACAGGGCCAGGGCGGGCCAGCGCAGCATGGGCAATCCAGACGGGCCGATGCGCCGCGAAGCACCCCCATGGGCTTGACCCGCATCAACACAAATGAGAATTGTAGTTATCTACAATGCCACGCATGTTCCTGCAGGTGTCCCAGCTCGAGGTGCGATACGCCGGCGCGGCCCAGTCCGCGGTGGCTGGCGTGTCGTTCGGGCTGGCGGCCGGCGAGATCGGAGTGCTGATTGGCCCTTCGGGTTGTGGCAAGACCACCTTGCTGCGCGCCGTGGCCGGCCTGGAGCGCGCCCAGGGGGGCCAGATCGTGCTCGGTGGCGAGACCGTGAGCGCGCCCGGGCGCCACGTGCCGGCCGAGCAGCGCCGCATCGGCATGGTGTTTCAGGACTACGCCCTGTTCCCGCACCTGGACGTGGCCGCCAACGTGGCCTTCGGTATCCACCACCTGCCGCGCGCCGAGCGCGCTGCCCGCGTGACCGAGGTGCTGCGCCTGGTGGGGCTGGACGGCATGCAGACACGCCATCCGCACGAGCTCTCGGGCGGCCAGCAGCAACGCGTGGCACTGGCCCGCGCCCTGGCGCCCAACCCGCGCCTGCTGCTGCTCGACGAGCCCTTCTCCAACCTCGACGTCGACCTGCGCGAACGCCTGGCCCACGAGGTGCGCGCCATCCTCAAGGCGGCCAACGCCACGGCGCTGTTTGTCACGCACGATCAACTCGAAGCCTTTGCCATTGGCGACCGTATCGGCGTCATGCACGAGGGCCAGTTACACCAGTGGGACGAGGCCTATGCGCTCTACCACCGCCCGGCCACGCGCTTCGTGGCCGAGTTCATTGGCCACGGTGTGTTCACCCCGGCGCAGATCCTTCAGCACGGCGAACAAGTGGCGGTTCAGACGCCGCTGGGCCCACTGCACGACGTGGAGGAATGCCCCCTGCCCACCGCCTACGACGCCGGCCTGTGCGACGTGCTGCTGCGCGCCGACGACATCGTGCACGATGACCACGCGCCGGTGAAGGCGCAGATCGTGCGCAAGGCGTTTCGCGGCTCGGAGTTTCTCTACACGCTGCGCCTGGCCAGCGGCGAGACGCTGATGACCCACGTGCCCTCGCACCACAACCACGCGGTCGGCGAGTGGATCGGCATCCGCGCCGAGGTGGACCACGTGGTCACCTTCCAGCGCGGCGGCAATGCGTCCTCACCACCGGCACCCGGGGTGCCGGTGGCTTCGATGCTCAAGTGACGCTGCGCCCGGGCCGGCGCAGCCACCACATCATCCCCCCGGCCACACACAGCACCACCACCGCCAGGCAGGCCGCCAGGTTGAGCAGCGCGTTCCACCAGCCCAGGTCGCCCTGGTGCAGCGCAATGGCCACCGCCATGGTCCTGGCCAGGCCGTTGTAGTCGGCAAAGCCCAGGTCCACCAGCACCCGGCCGCTGTAGCGATCGATGTGCACGGTGCGGTCACCGGTGGGGCGTTCGAGGTCGCCACTCATGGTGTCGGCCGACACGGTGAAAACGCCGTCCTCGCTTTGCGGCACGGCGATCTGGTGCTGGCCGACAAAGCCCAGGTGCCGCGCGAGCGCGGCCACGCTGTCCAGATCCACGGCGGTGCCGGTGGGCACACCCGTCTCGCCGGCGTCAGCGCCCGACACCGGCAACGGCGTTTGCGCCAGCCCCCAGGGCACTTCCTGCAAGCCGGCGGTGTTGAGCGCAGCGTGCGTGTGGGTCGAGGTCGGCACAGCGTCCCACTTCTCGGCCGGGAAGCTGCCCCAGGCCTGCAGCCACCGGGCGCCGGTGACGTCGGTCCAGGTCAGGCCGCTGAGCAGGAACACCAGCAGCATGGCCCCGGTCCAGGCGCCCAGGGCCCCGTGCAGCGAGCGCCACCAGCCGCGCCCACGCGCCCGCGGCTCGGTGCGAAACCGCGAGGCCCAGCGCTGCGGGCCGCGTGGCCACCAGAGCACCGCCCCGGTGAGCAGCATCAGCAACGCGCCCCAGGCCGCGATCTCGATGAGCCGGTCGCCCATGTCGCCGATCAGCAGCGTGCCGTGGATGCGCTCGGCCCAGGCGAAAGCGGTGCGACCCTTGTCGACCGTGCGCAGCACCGTGGCGCGGTAGGGGTCGACCGCCACCGCCAGGGTGTCGTCGCCGCGCGCGATCACGAACCAGGCGGCCCGGTCGGCCGCGCGCGGCGCCACGTAGGTTTGCAGCCGCCCCTCGGGCACCACCGCCAGCGCGGCCTGCGCCTGGGCGCTGACGGCCTGCACGGTTGGCAAAGGTTCGACCGTGGGATTGACACCCAGCCGGGTCTGGAACCCGGTGAAGAAGACCATCACCGCGCCAGTGATGGCCAGTGTCAGCAGAAAGGGCAGCACCAGCAGGCCGGCATAAGCGTGCAAGCGCCAGGCCAGGGCGTACCAGTTGAAACGCGGTTGGACGCGGGCGCGCGCAGGCGCGCCCGCGCCCGCGGTGTCGGGCGTGTGGGACATGGGAAATGCCTCTGAGTGGCTTGCCGCTCAGGGCTTGTGGTCACCGTGGCCGCTGTGCCCCGCGGGCGGCATGGACATGCCACCGGCCGGCGCCCCCATGGCGCGCGCCATGGCCTTCACCTCTTGCGTGAAGCGTTGCCCGTTGGCGCCTTCGAAAACCAGCGTCAGCGGAACGGCGTCGCCGGCCTTCACGGGGGCTTTCAGGTCCATGAGCATGACGTGGTAGCCACCCGGCTTGAGTTCGACGGTCTGGCCGGCGGCCAGCGGCAGTGCGGGCATGGCGCGCATGCGCATGACGTCGCCTTCCATCTTCATCTCGTGGACTTCAACGATGCCGGCGGCCGGCGAGCGAACCTCGACCAGGCGCACGGCCTCGGGTGCGGTGAGTTTCATGAAGGCGCCGGTGGCCGACTGGGTGGCAACGGTGGCGCGCGCCCAGGGTTCTTGCACTTGAACCTGGACTTTGGGTTGGGCCCAGGCAGTGGCGGCAATGGCAAGCGAGCAGGCAAGGAAAAGGTGTTTCATGGCGGAATCCGAATCAAAAGGAACGACCAGGCGCCACCCTCGCAGGCAACGCCCATCCAGGAACGATTCAGATGCCGACCGGTGGCGCCCGCGCGCTCGCATGTTCGGCGCGAACCACCGCCTGACCCCGCTGGGCCTGGGCCAGCGGCACGGCCTGCGGGCCGGTCTCGGGCAGCACCAGCGCATGCACGGGCGGCATGCCAGCGGCGCCGGCGCTGATGACGCCCCAGGGGCAGATCAGCGCGCCATCGGCGGGGTGCTCCTCACCGCTCGCACCGGCGTCGGTGCGCACCCAGGTGAGGCCGCTGGCGCCGCAGACCTGCACCCAGCCGGCAGCGTCCGCCCCATGGGCCTTGAGCGCCGCCTGCGACAGGGTCGGCGCCAGCGCACCAAAGCAGACCGCCAGCAAGGCGATCCACGCGGTGCTTCGACGGAGCCAGCGTTGCGCAAACATGGGACGGGATTGTAGGCGTGCCACCATCGTCCGCTGCGGGACGCGGCCGGACCCGGGGCCCGCGTAGCATGGCGCTCGCGACTACCCACCCAACGGAGACAAACCCATGCTCAAGCTCTGTGGCTTTTCAGCCAGCAACTACTACAACAAAGTCAAGCTCGCGCTGCTCGAGAAGGGCGTGCCCTTCGAAGAGGAGCTGGCCTGGGTCGGCGAGACCGACAAGACCTGCAGCCCGCTGGGCAAGGTGCCCTACCTCAAGACCGACCAGGGGGCACTGTCGGAATCGACCGTGATCCTCGAGTACCTTGAGGACGCCTACCCCCACCCCGCCTTGCTGCCAGAAGATCCGTTTGCCGCCGCCAAGGTGCGCGAACTGGTGCGCTACCTGGAGCTGCACCTGGAACTGGTGGCCCGCAACCTGTACCCCGAGGCCTTCTTCGGCGGCAAAGTCAGCGACAGCGCCAAGGAAAAGATCGGCCCACAGCTGGAGAAACACATCGCCGGCTTTGCCAAGCTGACCACCTTCGCGCCCTACCTTGCGGGCGACAGCTTCACGCTGGCCGACTGCGCCGGCGCGGTGCACCTGCCCCTGGTGAGCAGCGCCACCAAGATCATCTACGGCCGCGACTACCTGGCCGATCTGCCGGTGCGCGACTACCTCAAGCGCATGGGTGAGCGCCCCGCCGTGCAAAAGGTCAACGCCGATCGCAAGACCAACACCGAGCTGATGCTCAGCCGCGCGAAGAAGTAACGGCCCCGCTCGGGCGCCGGGCCAGTCATCGTGGGGTGCCGAGGATCCGGCTCCGCCGGTCCTCTGGCACCGCCCCCCTCCCAGGGGGGTCGCGCGCAGCGCGGCGGGGGGTGACCTATTTCGGCCGGATGGCGTCCGCCGTGCCCTGGATGAAGGCCTTGATCTTCTCCACCTCGTCCTTGTTGAGCTTGCCGGTGAAGTCGGGCATGCCGCGCGCGGTGGCCGGCCCTTTGAAGACGAACTTGTCCAGGTTGGCAATGACCTGCGCGTCCATGTAGCCGAGGTTGGGGATGTTGCCGCCGCGGTCCACGCCCGGCACGCCGTGGCAGAACACGCAGTTGCTCACGTACAGCGACGTCCCTTCGGGCACGTGCTTGGGGTCGTACTTCACGCCCTCGACCAGCTTGCCCAGCTGGTACGCCACGAAGGCCGGCGGCTGCGCCTTGCCACCCAGTGCGAAGGTGTAGACCGTGCCCGGCCCTTTGCGCTCGGTGGCGCGCGCGGCAATGCCGTACACACCGCCCCAGCCGACCGCGATCGACACGTACTGCTTGCCATCCACCTCGTAGGTGCTGGGCGCGGCGATCACGCCGGTGCCGGTGGGCGCCTCCCAGAGCTTGTCGCCCGTGGACGCGTTGTAGGCGATGAAGCGGCCATCGGCCGTGCCCTGGAACACCAGGTTGCCGGCGGTGGTCAGGGTGCCGCCGTTCCAGGGCGAGACCTGCTCCACCGTCCACGCGGCCTGCTGCTTGATCGGGTCCCAGGCCACCAGGCGGCCAAAGGGCTTGCTGGTGGGCGGCTCCACATTGGCGAAGGTGGCGAGGTTCCAGCCCATGTTGCTGTGCGGCTCACCCGGTCGCACGGCGTTGAACTTCCAGTCCTTGTTGTCGAGCAGCGAGACGGGCACGCTCTGCACCGGCATGTAGGCCAGGCCGGTCGAGGGGTTGAACGACATCGAGTGCCAGTTGCGCGCACCGTAGGGGCTGGGGATGATCTCGCGCGGGCGATCGGCCACGCGGGCAATCTCGGTCTCGATCGGCCGGCCGTTGGCGTCGTAGCCCTTGGCCCAGTTCACGTCGACGAAGTTCTTCGCGGAAATGAACTGGCCATTGGTGCGGTCGATGACGAAGAAGAAGCCGTTCTTGGGCGCGTGCAGGATGACCTTGCGCGGTTTGCCGTCGATGCTGAGGTCGGCCAGGATCATCGGCTGCGTCGAGGTGAAGTCCCAGTTGTCGCCCGGGGTCTCCTGGTAGTGCCAGACGTACTGCCCGGTGTCGGGGTTGAGCGCGACGATCGAAGCCAGATAGAGGTTGTCACCACCGGCCGGACTGCGCTTGCTGCGCGCCCAGGGCGAGCCGTTGCCGGTGCCCACATACATCAGGTTGAGCTCGGGGTCGTAGGCCATGGTGTCCCAGGCGGTGCCACCGCCACCGGCTTCCCACCATTTGCCGGCCGGGTCCCAGGTCTTGGCGGCGCGCTCCATCGAGGCGTCCTCGAAGGGCTTGGACGGATCGCCCGGCACCGTGAACCAGCGCCATTTCTGCGCACCGGTCTTTGCGTCGTAAGCGGTCACGTAACCGCGCACGCCGTACTCGGCCCCGCCGTTGCCGATCACCACGTTGCCCTTGAACACGCGCGGTGCGCCGGTGATGGTGTAGCTGTGCTTGCGGTTGATGATGGTGTCCTTCTCCCAGACCTTCTTGCCGGTGGCCGCGTCCAGCGCGATGAGCCGGCCGTCATAGGAGGCCACGTAGACCTTGCCTTCGTACAAGGCAACCCCGCGGTTGACCACGTCGCAGCAGCCCTTGTAGCCGTCGGCGCGCGGCACCTTGGGGTCGTAAGTCCACAGCCGCTTGCCGGTGCGCACATCGATGGCGTGCACGATGCTCCACGAGGCAGAGACGTACATCACGCCGTCGACCACGAGCGGCGTGGCCTCGACACCGCGGGTGGACTCGAGGTTGTAGGACCAGACCAGCCCCAGGTCCTTGACGTTGGTGGCGTTGATCTGGTCGAGCCGGGAATGGCGCGTCTCGGCGTAGTCAAGACCATAGCTAGGCCAGTCGCGGGTGCTGCGCGCGTTGGCGCGGATGAAGGCCTCGTCGACCTGCCGGGTGGCGGCCGCGAGGTGGGCGCGAGAGCCCTTGGCCGGCGCCTGCGCCTGCGCCGCCAGCACGGCGGACAGCAGCAGCGCGAGGGCCAGGCCCATGCGGGCGCCAGCGGTGCGCAATGAAACGCTCATGGTGTCTCCTGAGTGCCGGTCCGGGCCGGCTTGTGGGGATGTTGTCGGCAGATGCGCACCCACCCGGACGTGGGTGCCACGGTGCCCATGTTCTTCAGCCGCGCCCGTGCCAGCACCCCCGGGGTTACCCGCAGCGCTTGTGTTCCACGGTGGAACATGGCGCAGTGCAGCGAAGGGATTTCCCCCAAGCGGCGCAACCCGGCGCGCCCGATACTGGGTCGCACCATGCCCGCCTCAGCCCAACCCCTTTTCTTTCAGACCGTCGAACAGCGCACCGCGCTGGCGCGGCAGCGCTTCTTCGAAGAAGGCGAGCGCCCCAGCGGCCTGGTCAACGAGGCGGTGATTCAGTCGTGGATGCGCTGCACCGGCGCGCGGCGCAACAGCGCCGAGCCGATCGCCTTCGACCCGGTGACTCGCAGCCGCATGCACGCCTGCCTGACGCGCAACCAGCAATTGCTGGCGGCCGGCAACGAGGAGTTGCAGCAGCTGGCCACGGCACTGAGCGGCACCAACTGCCGCGTGCTGCTGACCGACCCGCAGGGTGTGGTGATCCACGCCAGTGCACCCACGGGTTCGGCCACACAACCGCTGCTCAACGTGGCCTGCCGCGTCGGCGTGAGTCTGGCCGAAAGCGACATCGGCACCACGGCGCCGGGCATCGTGGCCAAGACCGCGGTGCTGTGCGCGGTCAGCGGCGGCGAGCACTACCACGACATGCTGCAGCGCATGCACTGCGCCGCGGCGCCGATCCGCGACGTGCACGGGCGCCTGGCCGGCGTGCTTGATGTGTCCATCGAGGGCAACGGCTTCGGCTTCGACGCTGGCGCGCTGGTGGCGCTGTACGCCAGCACCATCGAAAACCATTTGCTGCGCCTGCAATCCCCCGCCCACCTGGTGCTGCAGTTCCAGGCCAGCCCCAAGGTGCTGGGCACGCCGCTGGAGGCCCTGGCCGGCGTGGATGTGGCCGGTCGCCTCACCTGGCTCAACCCGGTGGCCCAACGCCTCACGGGTGCCGCGCTCGACCAGACGACGGACGTCGCCGAGGTGTTTGGTCAGCCGCTGGACGCGCTGCTGGCCCTGCACCGCGAACCCGCGCCGCGCGCCTGGCGCCTGCCCAATGGCCTGACGGTGTGGGTGCGTGCGCACATCGGCGTTGCCGACGGCGTGGATTTCAACCACGCCGTGGCGCTTGCCGAGCAGGTGGCTGTGGCAACGGCGAGTGACGTAGCGGCGCCGACGCCCGCGGCAACCGTTGTGCACAGCGCGTCACACCTGCCGGACAGCACCCCCGAGCCGGCCACCGCAGCCACGCTGGACCACCACCGCGACCGCGCCATCCAGGCGGCTCTGCAGGCCAGTGGCGGCAACATTGCGCGCGCGGCGCGTCAGCTGGGTGTGTCGCGTGGCCTGCTGTACCGCCGCCTGCGCGCGCAGGGCGACGACCCCGCTCGCGGCTCAGACTGAGGTATCGAGCAACGCCTGCACGGCGGTGCGCAAATCGCCCGCCCAGGTGCGGCGGTCGCGCGCATCGGCCCGCTGGGGTTCACCCAGGCTCACGACGGCGCGCACCGTGTCCGAGCGCAGCGTGCGCCACACCGAAGCCACCAGGGTGTCGTCGCCGATGTAGACCGGGCCGGGGTGCTGGGCGCCGGTGGTGCGATCGAGGTAGCGCAGCGCCATCGGCAACGCCGGGGCACTGGCCGCGATCGCCGCCTGCAGCAGGTTGGCATGAAACGGCAGCAGCGCGCTGCCGTCGCCCGTGGTGCCTTCCGGGAACACCGAGACGATGTCGCCACCCTGCAAGCGCTCGGCCACGCGGTGCACCACGCGCATGGCATCGCGCCGGCTCTCGCGTTCGATGTAGAGCGTGCCCGCACCCGTGATGAGCGAGCCCAGCAAGGGCCAGTGCTGCACGTCCGCCTTGGAGACGAAGCGGCTGGGGTGCACCGCGTTCATGACCAGGATGTCCAGCCACGACAGGTGATTGGCCACCTGCAGCAGCGGCCCGTGCGATGGCACCTCGCCATGCACGACCAGCTCGATGCCCATGATGGCCAGCATGCGGCGCGACCACTCGCGCACGATGAGCTGGCTTTGCGCGTGGGTGAGGCGGCCGAACTGGGTTCGGATGGTCCACAGACCGCTCACCACGTGCGCCACGGCACGCAGCACGCGCAGCAGGGCACGCGCGTGGCTCACGCGCCGAACGCCACACCGTCGGCCACGTGCGCGGCCTGTCCGCCCACCAGCGTGGCACGCACGCTCACGGGCAGCTCGTGACCCTCGAAGGGCGTGTGTTTGCCCTGGCTGAGCAAGGTCGATGGCGTGACCGTCCAGGGTGCGTCGGGGTGAAACACCACCACGTCGGCGGCGCCGCCCACCGCCAGCTGGCCCACGCTGGCCTGCAGCGTGCCCAGGCTGGCGCCCAGCACGCGCTGCGGTCCGCTGGTCAACACGCCCAGCGCCTGTGCCAGGCCAAGGCCGTCCTGCTGCGCCCAGCTGCAGGCCAGGCCCAGCAGCAGCTCGACCGCGGTGGCACCAGGGTCGGCTTCGGCAAACGGCAAGGTCTTGGCATCGCTGTCGACCGGGTTGTGGTCGGACACCAGCGCATCGACGGTTCCGTCGGCCAGGGCCGCGCGCAAGGCATCGCGGTCGCGCTGCTGACGCAGTGGGGGCTGCAGGCGGTAGCGGCTGTCGTAGAAGCCGATGTCCACGTCGGTGAGGTGCAGGTTGTGCACGCTCACATCGCAGGTGATGGGCAGGCCTTCGGCCTTGGCCGCGCGCACCAGCGCCACGCCGGCGGCGCTGCTGAGGCGGCACAGGTGCACATGTGCGGCGTTGCCTTTGATGCTGCGCATGAGCTCGAACAAGGTGTGCAGGGCAATGGTCTCTGCCGCGCTCGGCACACCGGCCAGACCCAGCCGGGTGGCCAGTGGGCCGCTGGCGGCCACGCCCTTGCCCAGCCACAGGTCCTGCGGGCGCAGCCATACGGTGTAGCCGAAGGTGGCCGCGTACTGCAGCGCGCGCAGCAGCACCTGGGTGTTCTGGATCGGCACCTCGGCCTGACCGAAACCGACACAACCGGCCTCGGTAAGTTCGGCCATTTCGGTCAGCACCTCGCCACCCAGCCCGCGCGTGAGTGCGCCAATGGGGAACACCCGCGTGCGGTGCAGCTTCTCGGCACGGAATCGCAGCATGTCCACCAGCCCGGGCTCGTCGAGCACGGGTTCAGTGTCGGGCGGGCAGACCAGCGAGGTCACGCCGCCTGCCGCGGCCGCCGCGGTCTCGCTCTCCAGCATGCCGGCGTGTTCCTGCCCGGGCTCCTTGAGCCGCACGCCCAGATCGACCAGGCCCGGTGCCACCACGCAGCCGCTGGCGTCGAGCGTGCGCGTGGGATGGAAGTCGTCGGCCACGCGGCCGATCGCGATGATGCGGCCGGCGGCGATGGCCACGTCGGCCATCTCGTCGCGCCCGCTGGCGGGGTCGATCACGCGACCGTTCTTGATAAGGATCTTCATGGTCAGGCCTCGTTGCCGGCGACGATGCTCATCACCGCCATGCGTACCGCGATGCCGAAGGTCACCTGCGGCAGGATCACGCTTTGTGCGCCGTCCACCACGGCGGAGTCGATCTCGACGCCGCGGTTGATCGGGCCGGGGTGCATCACGATGGCATCGGGCTTGGCCCACTTCAGCCGCTCGGGCGTGAGGCCGAAGCTCTTGAAGTACTCTTGGCTCGAGGGCAGCAGCGCGCCGCTCATGCGCTCGTTCTGCAGCCGCAGCGCGATGACCACGTCGCAGCCCTTGATGCCTTCTTCGAGCGTGTGGCAGACCCGCACGCCCAGGTGCGACAGGTCGCTGGGCACCAGCGTGCGGGGTCCGACCACGCGCACGTCGGGACAGCCCAGCGTGGTCAGCGCGTGAATGTCCGAGCGCGCCACCCGCGAGTGCAGCACGTCGCCGACGATGGCCACCGACAGCTGGGTGAAGTCCTGCTTGTAGTGCCGGATCGTGTACACGTCGAGCAGGCCCTGTGTGGGATGCGCATGGCGACCGTCGCCGGCGTTGACCACGTGCACGTGCGGAGCCACGTGTTGCGCAATCAGGTAGGGCGCGCCCGATTCGCTGTGACGAACGACGAAGATGTCGGCCGCCATGGCGCTGAGGTTGGCGATGGTGTCGAGCAGCGATTCGCCCTTGGCGGTCGAGCTGCGCGCGATGTCGAGCGTGTAAACGTCGGCCGACAGGCGCGTGGCGGCAATGTCGAAGGTGGTGCGGGTGCGCGTGCTGTTCTCGAAGAACAGGTTGAACACGCTCTTGCCCCGCAGCAGCGGGACCTTCTTCACCTCGCGGTTGTTCACGCTGGTGAAGCCGGCGGCGGTGTCGAGAATGTGCGTGATGATGTCGCGCGGCAGGCCTTCGGTCGAGAGCAGGTGAATGAGCTCGCCGTTCTTGTTGAGCTGGGGGTTGCGTGAGGTGGTCATGGTGTGAGGGACTCCAGCACGAAGCGCAGGCGGCCGGCGTCGTCGCGCGCGAGTTCGAGCGACTGGCCCGGTGGCACATCGACCTCGGCGGCGCACAGGTCGGCCGCCACCGGCAGCTCGCGCCCACCGCGGTCGGCCAGCACGGCCAGCGCCACACGCGCCGGACGCCCGTGATCGAACAGTTCGTTGAGCACCGCGCGCAGGGTGCGCCCGGTGTAGAGCACGTCGTCAACCAGCAGCACGCTGGCGCCGTTGACGTCGAAGTTCACCAGCGTCTGCATGCTGCTGGCCAGGCCGCGCTGGGCGAAGTCGTCGCGGTGCATCACCGAGGACACCACCGAGACCTTGCCCGCACGGCCCAGGTCGGCGTGCAGGCGTTCGGCGATCCAGGCGCCGCCACTGGCGATGCCAACCAGTTGCAGGCCGGGGTCGGCGAGCGCGCGCTCGCGCACCTGGCGCAGCAGTTCGGCGTAGAGCACCTCGGCGTCGGGCGGGGCGGCGGTCAGGGTCACGGCAGGCTCCTCAGAAACTGTTCCAGGATGATGCAGGCGGCTTCGGCGTCGGCGTCGCGCGCGCCACGCGAGATTGCTTCGGTGGTGCTGTAGCGCTCGTCCACCTCGTACACAGGCAGCTGGTGTCGGCCCCGCAGGCGGCGCGCGAATTTCAGCGCCATGGCGGTATTGGCGTGCGGCGCACCGTCGGGGTGGTAGGGCACGCCGACGACCAGGGCGTCGGGCTGCCATTCGCGGATGCGCAAGGCGGCCTGGTCCAGGCGCGCATCGCCGGTGGCCACGATGGTGGATTGTGGGGTGGCGCTGCGCGTCACCCGGTTGCCGCTGGCGACCCCGGTGCGCTGGGTACCCACGTCAAAAGCGAGGAAGGTCTGCAGCGCGGCGGGGACCTCAAGCGTGTCCGGCATCGGGCGACAGCATCCAGGGTTGTTGCAGGCCCAGCAGTGCCAGCGCGCGGTCGTAGCGCTCGGCCACCGGTACCTCAAAAATCAGATCGGCGTCGGCAGGCACGGTGAGCCAGCTGTTCTCGGCGATTTCGGACTCCAGCTGGCCCTGCCCCCAGGAGGCGTAGCCCAGCGAGACGAACACCCGACGCGGGCCGGCGCCCGAGGCCATGGCTTCCAGCACGTCCTTGGAGGTGGTCATCTCAAGACCACCGGGGATGGTGAGCGTGGAGGCGTAAACCGACTCCTCGGGGCCACTGATCGCGTCGTGCAGCACGAACCCGCGCTCGGTCTGTACCGGCCCACCCTGAAACACGGGTTGTTCCAGCAGGTCCTCGCGGTGCAGTTGCAGCTCCACCTTCTCGAAAAGGCGTGGCAGGAGGATGTCGCTGGGTTTGTTGATCACCAGGCCCAGCGCGCCGCGCTCGCTGTGTTCGCACATGAACACCACGCTGCGACCGAAAAGCTCGTCGGTCAACCCGGGCATCGCGATGAGGAAGTGATGGGTCAGGTTGGTCGGAGCAGAATCGGCGGCCATGGGCGCGATTTTAGGCGGGCGCCCAGCCTCTTCGGTCGCCGCCGGCCACTTCCCCAGCTTTGCCATGAGCCATTTCGACACCGGTCTGATGTGGTTCCGCCGCGACCTTCGCGTCAGCGACAACGCGGCCCTGCACCACGCCCTGCGCAGTTGCCGCCGGGTGTGGTGCGTCTTCGTGTTCGATCGGGACATCCTCGACCCGCTGCCGCGGGCCGACCGACGGGTGGAATTCATCCGCGAGTCCCTGGTGGCGCTGGACGCCGCGTTGCGCGAATTGGGTGCGCGCAACGGGCACCAGCGCACGGGGTTGATCGTGCTGCACGAGAAGGCGCGCGAGGCGATTCCGGCGCTGGCACAGCGCCTGGGCGCGCAGGCGGTGTTCGCCAACCACGACGACGAGCCCGACGCGCTGACGCGCGACGCCGCGGTGTTCGGCGATCTGGCCCACGCCGGCGTATTGATGCGCAGCTTCAAGGACCACGTGGTGTTCGAACGGCGCGAGGTGCTGACGCAGGCCGGTCATGCCTTCGGCGTGTTCACGCCGTACAAGAACGCCTGGCTCAAAGCCGTCACGCCCTTCTACCTGCAGGCCTACCCGATTGAGCGCCATGCGGGCGCCCTGGCGCCGCTGCCCGAGGCGCTGGATCGCCCGGTGCCGGCGCTGGCCGACATCGGATTCGAGCGCACGAATCTGAGCGAACTGGGCGTGCCCACGGGGGAACGGGGCGCCCAGAAACTGTTCGATGACTTTCTGGAGCGCATCGATCGCTATGACCACGCACGCGACTTTCCGGCGATCAAGGGGCCAAGCTACCTCAGCGTGCACCTGCGCTTTGGCACCATCTCGATCCGCGCCCTGGCCAGCGTGGCGCACACACTCAGCATGCAAGGCAATGCTGGTGCCACGACCTGGTTGTCCGAGCTGATCTGGCGCGACTTCTACCACCAGATCCTGGCCAACTTTCCGCACGTGGTGACGCGCAGCTTCAAAGCGGACTACGACGCCGTCCGATTCGAACATGGCAAACACGCCGACGCACTCTTCCACGCCTGGTGCGAAGGGCGTACCGGCTACCCACTGGTGGACGCAGCCATGGCGCAGATCAATCGCACCGGCTACATGCACAACCGGCTGCGCATGGTGGCGGCCAGCTTTCTGGTCAAGGACCTGGGCATCCACTGGCAGTGGGGAGAGCGCTACTTTGCCCAGCACCTGATCGACTTCGATCTGGCCGCCAACAACGGTGGCTGGCAATGGGCCAGTTCCAGCGGCTGCGACGCACAGCCCTGGTTCCGCATCTTCAACCCCGTCACACAAAGCCAGAAGTTCGATCCGCAAGGCAAGTTCATTCGCCGCTACCTGCCCCAACTGGCCGCTTTGCCCGATGCCGCCATTCACGCACCCTGGCTGGCTCAGCCGGTCGAGCTCGCCGGCGCCGGCATCACGCTGGGCAAGGACTACCCGACTCCGCTGGTGGACCATGGCCTCGCGCGGGACAAAACACTGGCGCGGTATGCGGTGGTCAAAAAACAAGACCCGGCCTGAGCCGGGTCTTGTCGCTGGGCAGTAGTTCAGCCCGGTCGCTCAGACGTCCACGGCGACCTTGGCGTAACGCGCCACCAGCGCCAGCAGTTCGTCTTCCGAGTACGGTTTGCCCAGGTAATGATCAACGCCGAGTTCGCGGGCGTGCTCGCGGTGCTTTTCGGCAATGCGCGAGGTGATCATGACCACCGGCAGATCCGCCATGCGGGCGTCGGCGCGGATGTTGCGCACCAGATCGAAGCCGTCCATGCGCGGCATTTCGATGTCCGACAACACCACCGCCGGGCGCTCGGTCTGCAGGCGCTCCAGTGCTTGCAGGCCGTCGGCCGCCAAAGCCACGCGATAGCCTTCGCGCTGCAGCAGACGCTGGGTCACGCGACGCACGGTGATCGAATCGTCCACCACGAGCACCAGGGGCACCTGGGGGACTTGCGCCACCGGCACGTCGGGCACCTGATCCGCGCCGGCCTGCGGCAGGGCGGCCACCGCCTGAGCCTGCTCGGCTTGCGCACGCACCCAGTCGGCGACGTGCGGGCCATACACGGTGGACAAGGCCACCGGGTTGTAGATAAGTGCCACCGCGCCGGAGGCCAGCACCGACATGCCCGCCAGACCCGGCAGACGCGAAAGCTGGCTGCCGAGGTTTTTCACCACCACTTCCTGGTTGCCCAGCACTTCGTCCACGTGCAACGCCACACGCTGGGCCGCGCTTCGGAAGATCACCACCGGGAAGGAGCGCTTCTGGGATTCCGACGACTGTGCAGAAGACTGCAGCAGCGCACCACCCCAGAAGAACGGAACGTCGGTGTCCTCATGGCGCACGCTGCCGTTGGCATAAGCGGCCTGCAATTCATCGGAGGGCACGCGACGAACCACCTCCACCACGTTGGAGGGCACGCCAAAAGCCAGTTCGCCGACGCGCAGCATCACCACTTGCGTCACGGCCGTGGTCAGGGGCAACACGAGCTTGAACTGGGTGCCCTGCCCGGCCTGGGTCGCGGTTTCGATGCGACCACCCAGACCGTAGACGTCGTTTCGCACCACGTCCATGCCGATACCGCGGCCCGCCAGTTCAGACACTTGCTGGGCGGTGCTGATGCCGGCTTCGAAGATGAGCTGCGCGGCCTGATCGTCGCTGAGCACGGCGTCGGGTGCGATCAACCCGTTGTCGCGCGCCTTCTGGCGCAAGCGCTCGAGGTCGATGCCCGCACCGTCGTCGGCGAACACCAGCGACACATCGTTGAGTTCCTGGTGCAGATTGATGTCGATCCGGCCTTCCGCCGACTTGCCATGCTGCAAGCGCACGTCAGGCGTTTCGATGCCGTGGGCCACGTGATTGCGAAGCAAGTGTTCGAACGCGCCGGTCATGCGATCGAGCACGCCGCGGTCCATTTCGATGTTGCCGCCGGAGATGTCCAGGCGCACCTGCTTGCCGGTTTCCTTGGACGCCTGGCGCACCACGCGGTACAGGCGCTCGGAGATGCCCTCGAACTCCACCATGCGCGTGCGCAGCAGATCGCGCTGCAATTCGCGCGTCTGACGGGCCTGGGCCACCAGGTTGTCTTCGGTGGATTCCACCGCGCGCTGCAGGTTGCGCTGCACGGTGGCCACGTCGTTCACCGACTCGGCCATCATGCGGGTGAGTTCCTGCACGCGGGTGAAGCGGTCGAACTCCAAGGGGTCGAACGACTGGTCGTGGTCACGCGCTTGCGCGAGTCGCGACTGCATCTGCGTCTCGGCCTGCAACTCGATGTCGCGCAATTGCTGACGCAAACGGTCCAGGTTGCCGGTGAGTTCTTTCAGCGAGGTGCGCAGGGTCACGATCTCGGACTCCATGCGCGAACGCGAAATGATGACCTCACCCGTCTGATTGACCAGGCGGTCGAGCAGTTCGGGACGCACACGCACCGCAGCGCCAGAGCGCAAGGCGAGTTGTGCGGGCGCCACCGGCGCCACGAAGGCGGTCACACCCTGGGCGGGCTGCGCAGGCGCGACATCCAAGGCAGGAGCGACGACCTGCGAGGGTTCGGGCACAACGGGCTCGAACACCGCGGGCACTGCTTCCGGCGCCGACTGAACGACCGCGCTGGCGTCGCCACCCGGGTGGCGCAGTTGCTCGAATCGGGCGGCAATGCCGTCGTACGCGCTCTGCAGGACCTCAAGGTCGCTGGAGCGCTGCACGTCGGAGCCCAGACGCTCTGCCGCGGTCTCCATGCGGTGCGCCATCTCGCCCAGGCGCAAGGCGCCGGCCAGGCGGGCACTGCCCTTGAGGGTGTGCAGGTTGCGAAGCACCTCGGCACGCGCGCTGGCATTGTCGGGACGCGCAGTCCACTGGCGCAGCGCCGCGCCCAGTTGGGGCAGCAGTTCCAGCGCCTCTTCTTCGAAGATCGGGAACAGGTCCACATCAATGGTGTCGACCGCATCGATGTCGTCGTCGATGTCCTGGTGGACATGGGGCGCCGACATGATCGGGGCCACCGGCGCAGGCGTGGCCGGGAGCTCGGCCCAGGCTGAGGGTTGCGCCTCAGGCGTGGGCTGTGCCATCGGCATTTCCGGCGCGACCGGCAGTTCGGCAGCAGGCGTCGCTTCGCCCAGCACCGGCTCGACCTCGTCATCGCCAGGCAGCAACTCGACCGCGTCGCTCATCTGCAGGAACACATCGTCTGCAGCGGTCGGTACCGGTTGTCCCTCGGGTTCAGGGTCCACAAAGGACTGCGGATCGTGCAGCGCCCGGAAGAGATCCGAAAGCACGGTAGGCTGGGCGTCCTTGAGGAAGCCCGCCGCGAACTGGTGCAGCAAGCGCCGGATGTCTTCGCTGGCCTCGACGAAACAGCGTGCCAGGGCGGCGGGCGCCAGCCAGCCTTCCTGTTGGCGCGCGGCGATCGACTCCAGCGCGTGTTCCAGCGCACGGGAAACGTCCGACAAGGATTCGAAACCCACGGTGCCGGAGGCGCCCGCGAGCGAGTGCGCCAGGGCTTCCGCCTGCTCGGGCAGGGGCTCGTGGGTCTCGAGCGCCCACTCGGTCAGGCAGGTGTTCAAGCGGCGTGACCACTCGTCTGCTTCGTTGAGGAAGACGTTGTAGAGCCGGTGGCCAATGCGCAACGAGCCGATCTCGCGGACTTGATCGTCGGGGTTGATGGCCGTTTCTTCGCTGACGGTTACGTCGGCAGGGGCAGCCAGCTCCACGGTTTCGACGATGGCGTCGTCGAGGGTCGGCACATCCATGGGAGGCACGTCCACCGCTGCCGTTTCAGAAGCAACAACATCCGCAACCGGCGCGTCCGACACGACGGGTGCTGCAGGCTCTCCCAGCTCGATGGCTTCGACGTCGGCGAATCCCGATTCGACAGCGTCATGAGGAAAGTCCTCGATGGCATCGAATTCGGGCATCCGGTGCGGCTCGGCACTGGCTTCGTCCACTGCCACATCCTCAGCGGGTGCGGCAGGCGATGCCACGGCGGCCAGCAGGTTGAGGTCAATGTCGGCCAAGTCCGCCGTAGGTTCCGTCGCCTGGATTGCGGCGTCTTCGAGCGCCACAGGTGCCGGAGCAGAGACATCGGACTCGGGCAGCAGCGGCAGGGGCTGAGAAACAACTTCGGTCGTAACCGGTCGCAGCAAGGATTCGCCATCGGCCAATGGCACCGGGTCGGTGGCCACGTCGGACAGAGGTGCAAACGCGCTGGGCGTCGTGCGCAAGGGCAGCCACGCGCCCTCTTCGCGGTAGGCCTCGGCACTGGCACGGAAAGGCTGCGAGCGCCATGCATCGGCCTGATGACCAGCGATCGCCTCCACCCACTGCTCGAAGCGATCGAGCGCGTCACCCGACAAACCCAGCAAAGCATCGTTGGCCGGCTTCTGCTCGGCCAGCACCGCATTGAGCACCTGCTCCAGCGCCCAGGCAGCTTCGCCGAACTCATTGAGCCCCACCATGCGCGAGCTGCCCTTGAGCGTATGGAAGGCTCGCCGAAGCGTGGTGAGGTGATCCAGGTTGCCCGACTCGTCACGCAGCTGGGTCACGGCCGCACGGCCATTGACGACGACTTCGCGTGCTTCCTCCAGAAAGATGTCCAGCAGTTCGTCTTCACCACCGTCATCTTCTGAGGCGGTGGGAGCGGGTGCGGGGGCTTCCGGCGCGGTTGCGCTGGTTGCTTCTGTGAGGCCGACCAGGGCCTGCGCGCCCGTGGCTGCGTCGCTGCGCACCACCGCGTCGGCCGCTTCCCGTGCAGCCTTGGCCACCGCAGGTTGCTCGGCCAGGGTGGCCTGTTGGGCCAGCGAGTCGAGCTGTTCGCTCAAGCCGCTGAGGTCATCAAGACCGCCAAACACACTGTCGACGACCTTGCGTACCCCTTGCTGCAGCGCTTCGGCGTCGGCCTTGGCGGCCTGCGGGGGTTCCTTGCCGACACTGGATCGGCCCATCAGCGGAACCAGCTCGCCCTTGTCTTCGTTGAAGACGAACAACTTCTTGGCAAGCGCTGGCTGATAACTCAGCATGTCGACCAGGAAGCTCAGCGCGCTGAGGTTGTCACCCAGCACCTGGAAGGTTCCAGCCTCGCGCGCGCGGTCCTCGTCGACTTCGGTATCGATGATCTGTTCGACGCTGGTGCGCATGCGCGCCACCGCCTGCACGGCGTGATCCAGGCCCAGCACCGACAGCACGCCACGCATTTGCGCGAGTTGAGAGGCTGCCACATGCAGCCCGGCCTTCTCTTGAGGAGACCGGAAGAACTGGTCGAGCGACTTCTCCACCTCACCCAACGACACCTTGAGCTCGTCGACCACGCTGCCCATGGTCTGGCGATCGCTGACGCGGCGGTACAGCTGCTCCATCCAGTCGTCCAGCGGGCGCGCCGGCTGACCGTCGATCACGCTGTTGAGGCGGTTGGCCAGGTCCTGCGTGCGCGCGGACAGGGCCGGATCGGCCGGGTCGAAGTCTTCGAAGGCGGCTTCAAGGTACAGCGTCGTGGTGGCCACTTCCATGGCCAGCTCGGGACGCACGCCGCCGGGCTCGCTCACTGCGCGCTCGGCGGCTTTGACCAATGCGGTGGCCAGCGGCGTGCTGGCCGGGTGCAGCCGCATCAGCGATTCGCCGATCAGGCCGAACTGGTCAGTCACCTGCCGCGCACGCGAGCCGTCACCACCCGAGTACAGCGACCAGGCTTCCTTGGCTGCGTTGATGCGCTTGCGCGCCAACGCCAGCAGTGCGGGGTCGTAGCGGCCCAGCGTGGCCTGGTGATAGTCGGCGGGCTGGTACTTGCCAAGGCCATAGCCCGCACGCACCGCAGCGAGGTGTGTCGACGGCTGGCCTTCGCGCGGAAGGGTCTGGGCACAGAAGAACAGCAGGTCGTGCAGCAGCGTCTCTGACACCTGCGCACTGCCCGATGCCAGCTGACCGAACTGCATCAACAAACGCGACGTGGCTCGCTTGGCATACACGTCAAAGGCCAGGCCGTGAGCGGCAGTGCCCTCAAAGAAAGCCGCGGCCACCCGCCAAAAGGTACGCGGCCGTGCGGCAGAGGCCCCAGCAGACAAGCCCGCGCAAAGGCGCCCAAGCTGTTGCAACGCCGCCGTGCTTTGCGTTTTAACCGCCAGCAAAATCAAGCGGTCGAACATCGACCGGATGGCCGGCGACGCCTCTAGCGGCTTTGCGTCCGCTGGCGCCGGCAGGTCAATGCCGCGGTGATCGGCGTCCCACAGATCGGAAGGGTGGATCCGCTCGGCACCGGCGAGCTCCATCACTTCGCGGTACTGATGGAACAAGGCCACCGGTTGAACCGACTTGTGATTGAGCACGGCTTCCAGGTACTCGATCAGCGCAAAGCTGGCCCGCTCCACACGTGCCGCCGCATCTTCGGTACAGGTGTCGGGCTTCTGCACGAAGCGCTGCACCGCAGACTCCATGCCGCGCAGCACCTGGGCCGGTGCGCCCAGGCCCACCACTTCCAGAGCGCCCACCGCCTGGTGCAACTGCTGACGCGCAATGCGCAAGGCCGCAGGGTCTACCGCCTCCAGGTCACTGTGACGCGATTGTTCGTGCTCGCGGACGAATCGCCGGATGGCCTTGTTCGCAGCATCAAGCGATTTGCGCAGCTCGTCGAACACCCATGCCAGCGGACCGAGATCGGCGACGGGCAGGTCTTGCAGAGCGGATTCGGTCACTTCGGCCATGTTGATCGGTAGGGGGTCGACAGAACCTGGGGAGGCAATCAGGCGATCTTGAATCGGGCCACCGATTGGCGCAATTCCTCAGCCATGGCAGAGAGCTCACGAACCTGCTGAGCGGTGGAACGGGTGCCCTCACCGGTCTGCTCCGTCACCGCAAAGATGTGCTGGATGTTGCCCGCCACCTCGTTGGCCGACTCGGCTTCGCGAGACGCCGCGGTCGAGATCTGCTCAATCAGCTCGGCCAGTCGGCGCGACACGCGGTCAATTTCCGAGAGTGCGGTACCGGCGTTGTCAGAGAGTTTGGCCCCCTCAACCACACCCTGCGTGGAGCGCTCCATGGCGGCCACCGCATCCTGCGTGTCGGTCTGAATGGCCTTCACGAGTGCAGCAATCTGGCGCGTGGCGTCGGCGGAGCGTTCGGCCAGTCGCTGAACCTCTTCCGCAACCACCGAGAAGCCTCGGCCCGCTTCACCTGCGGACGCGGCCTGAATGGCGGCGTTCAAGGCCAGCACGTTGGTCTGTTCGGTAATGTCGGAAATCAGTTCGGTGATCTCACCAATCTCCTGCGACGACTCACCCAGGCGCTTGATCCGCTTGGAGGTTTCCTGAATCTGGTCGCGAATGGCGTTCATACCGCCGATGGCGTCCTGCACGGCCTTCAGGCCGGACTCGGCAGCATTCAGCGATGCGCGGGCAACGCTGGCGGACTCTTGCGCCTGGTTGGACACCTGGTTGATTCGCTGCGCCATGTCCAGCACCGACTGGCCGGTTTCGCGAATCTCGCGCAGCTGCTCGGTGGAGGCAGCCAGCAGCTCGGTCGACGTGTTTTCCACTGCGGACGTCGTCTGCGCCACCCGGGTAACCGTGGCCTGCACGTTGCCCACCAGCGAGCGAAGTTCTTCCACCGTGTAGTTCACCGAGTCGGCGATGGCGCCCGTGATGTCCTCGGTCACGGTGGCTTCCTGGGTCAGGTCACCTTCGGCCACCGTTTGCAGTTCGTTCATGAGGCGAAGAATGGCGGCCTGGTTGGCGTCGTTGACGCGCTTGGCCTCCTGCTCCTGGGCCTCAGCGGCCAGTCGCTGCGATTCGGCAATCATCTGGCGTTGGCGGCTGTCCTGCAGCTGCACATAGGCCAGACCACCGGCACACAACAGGGCGAATGCCGCCGACAGGGCCAGTGCGAGCAACTCGCCACCACCCAGACCCGACCGATTGGACAAATCCTGCTGGAGTTTTTGCAGACCGATACGCAGCGGCTCACTGTCTGCAACGATCGCGGACTGCGCTTCACGCGCAGACACCAGACCTTGCAGGTTGCCCAGAATGGCGCCCGCTTCCGTGCGGGTGGCCTCGTAGGCCTTGAGCAGCGCCTCCAGGCGCTCACGCACCTGGGCGTCACGCGCCGGTGCCAGACGTAGTTCTTCGCTGCCTTTGAGCAAGCCCTCGGCCACTTCCTTGAAGGTAATCAAGTCCTTGCCCAGCAGGAACACAGCCTCAGGGCTCACGCCCTCAAGCGTCAGGAACTCGTTGGCCGACTTGCCGATACGCTGCGTCAACATCACGAGCTGACCAGAGGCCGAAATCTCGGCGGCCGGCGCGTTCTGCTGCAGCTTGAGCGAGGAAATCGTCTCGGCGATTTCGAGCAGGTCAGACGACTGGCGGTTGATCGTGCGCAGTGCGGAGCCCACCTGCGTCAGCGTGGCCTGCTGGTTCAGCACCGTGGAAGCACTGGCTTCGGCCGCGTCCACCTGCGGAAGAATTTCGTTCAGTGCGCCACCAAATTCCTGGCCCAGCGGTGCCAGGCCCATGTTGTTGTCGCCCTGCTTGAGACCCCGCACGCTGGTAGCCAGCACGTTCGCGCTCTCACGCACCTCCGGGAAAGCGGACGGTGCGCCCACCAGCGCCTGCGACACGCTCTTGGCCAGACGTTGCGACTGCATGAGCGCCTGACCGCTGGCAGCCACCTGCTGACTGTTCTTTTCGGCCTGACTCAGGATGAAGAACGTGATGGCACCAAGCACCAACAGCGCGAAGGCCAGCAGCACAGCCAGCGAGCGCTGATGCTGCTCGGCCGGTCGGCGGCCCAGCAGTGGCAGCGAAACCATCGCCTCCTTGCCGCCTTCTTCGTCGCCATCCGATTCGTCGTCGGTAATCAACAGGTTGTCACCCAGGTCGCCACCGCCATCGTCGGGCGCAAGGCGAGCGGCGGCGAGTTCGGCAATCTCCTGATCGGTCGCCTTGGACAGGTCCGGCTCTTCGCTGTTCTTGCTTTTCTTCGAGAACAGCCCCTGGAATCGATCTAGCGTGGCCATGTTGTTACCTTCCAACTCAGAGAACAGGTGACGTGAACGTCGGTTGCCGCATTGCGGCGTCGTCAGGCCGAAATGGCCAGAAATTCGGGTTCGGCAACCAGGGCCTGCAAGTCCAGCTCTTGCCAGGACTGCCCACGGTTGTCCACCAGTGATCGCGTGACATAGGCGGGCGCACCCTGCGGCCGCTCGCCAACTTGATTGAAGGTCGCCGGGCTGCGAAGTCCCAGCAGCCGGTCGATCCAGAGAACGGCGTTGAGCCCCAGCGCGGAGTGAAGACTGACCAGACGTGATTCGGACGAGACCCTGTCGACGGGGCGCGCCGCGGCCGGACGGGTCTGACCCTGAAGCAGGGCGGCCAGATCAATCACGCCGTGCAGACCACCCCGGAGGTTGGCGACACCGAGATACCAGTTCTTTGTGTATGGCACTGCCTGTGGTGCCGTCCACGGAAAGATCTCACCCGACTGGACCAGAGGCACCAGGTAGGGCTGCGACCCCGCCTCGATGGCCAGCCAGGTTGCCGTCACCGCTTCGGTCTTTGCCGCGGTGAGGCGCTGGGCCAAGCGTTCCTGCAGCTCTTTCAGCGACTGTCGTTTGGCCATGCTGTGCTTACTGCCGGACCACTCAGGCCAGCGCGCGGATCTTGGACAGCAGCTCGTCGCCGTTGACCGGTTTGGTCACGTAATCGCGCGCGCCCTGGCGCATGCCCCAGACGCGGTCGGTTTCGAGGTTCTTGCTGGTGCACATCACGATCGGAATGGTCGAATACTGCGGATCGCGGGTGATGGCCCGCGTCAACTGAAAACCATTCTGGCCGGGCATCACCACGTCCATCAGAATCAGATCGGGCTTTTCCTCTCCAAGACGACGAAAGGCCTCGTCCGCATTCTCGGCGGTGCGCACTGTGTAGCCATTTTTGGTCAACAGATCGGACAAGACCATCAGCTCGGTCTTGGAATCGTCGACGACAAGGATCTTCTGGATGGGCATCAGGACACTCCGTTGATGTTGGCACCGAACTGCTGCACGGCCTGCAGCAGCTGGTCTTTGGTAAAGGGTTTGGTGAGGTAGTCCTGCGAGCCGACCATGCGCCCGCGCGCCTTGTCGAACACGCCGTCCTTGGAAGACAGCATGACCACGGGAATGTTGGAGAAGCGGGCGTTGCGCTTGATGATTGCGCAGGTCTGATACCCATCGAGGCGGGGCATCAGGATGTCGCAGAAGATCAGGTTCGGCAGGTAGTCGTTGATCTTCGCGAGGGCGTCGAAGCCATCGTCGGCAAGCAGGACTTCATGGCCGCCCTGCTTGAGGAAAATTTCGGCACTACGCCGAATGGTGTTGCTGTCGTCGACGACGAGAACTTTCAGGGCGGACGATGCGCTCACGATGGACGGACTCCTCAACACCTTCTGTGCCTGCGTGGCAAGGCCACCTCAGCACATGGAACATCCGGCCGGCGAGTTCTCCCGCGCCGTCCGGTCAGATTTGCACCATCTCGAAGTCTTCTTTGCGTGCACCGCACTCAGGGCAGGTCCAGTTCATCGGAACATCTGCCCAGGGTGTACCCGGTGGCACGCCATGCTCAGGAGCACCTGCCGCTTCGTCATAGATCCAGCCGCAGATCAGGCACATCCAAGTCTTGCTTTCGCTCATGGCTTTATGGGTCGCTATCGTAAAATGCAAGAATTGTATCGAGCCTGTTCAAGCGCTCTGCGGCGCGATTTCTCAGGCGAATGGACGCGGCACTGATGCATGCGCATCATCTGACGGGTATGCAGCACCCGGCCTGCAAGACTCCCCCATCCAAATGTCCGACGCTCCAGACCACCCCGACACCCCCGAAGCCACCGATTCTGCCGAGGGCTCCCTGCCCTGCGTGCTGACCTTCAACACCAATGACCCGAGCGGCGCCGGCGGCCTCAGCGCCGACCTCACGGCCATGGCCAGTGCATCGGCGCACGTTCTGTCCGTGGTGACAGGTACCTATGTGCGCGACACGACCGCCATTCGCGATCACATTGCGTTTGACGAGGAGGCGGTAAGCGACCAGGCACGCTGCGCGCTCGAGGACATGCCCGCGCGTGCCTTCAAGGTCGGCTTTGTGGGCAGCCCGGAGAACCTCAGCGCGGTGGCCCAGATCACCAGCGACTACGCCGAACTGCCCGTCATCGCCTACATGCCCGACCTGTCCTGGTGGGACGAGCTGGCGATTGAAACCTACCTCGATGCCTGCACCGAGCTGCTGCTGCCCCAGACCACCGTGCTGGTGGGCAACCACAGTACCTTGTGCCGTTGGCTGTTGCCCGAATGGGAAGGTGACCGCCCCCCCGGCCCACGCGAAGTTGCCCGGGCGGCATCGGTGCATGGCGTGCCCTACACCCTGGTGACCGGCCTGAACGCCGCCGACCAATACCTCGAAAGCCACCTCGCCTCGCCGGAATCGGTGCTGGCATCCGCGCGCTATGAGCGCTTCGAAGCCACCTTCAATGGCGCCGGCGACACTCTGTCGGCGGCACTGTGCGCCTTGCTGGCGGGCGGTGCCGACCTGCAGACCGCCTGCGCGGAGGCGCTCACCTACCTGGACCAATGCCTGGACGCCGGCTTTCAGCCCGGCATGGGCAACGCCGTGCCCGACCGTCTGTTCTGGGCCCACGACGACAGCGAAGAAGCCCAGGCCGACGAGGGGGCCGACAGCCCCGGCTCGGACAGCACGCTGGACGCCGACGACTTTCCCCTGGACACCACCCGCCACTGATTCCCATGACCGATCGCAACCTTGAACTGTTCGAGCGGGCCAAGCGCCTGATTCCCGGTGGCGTGAATTCCCCTGTCCGCGCCTTTCGTGCGGTCGGCGGCACGCCCCGCTTCGTGCAACGTGCCCAGGGTGCTTACTTCTGGGACGCCAACGGCAAGCGCCATATTGATTACATCGGCTCCTGGGGACCCATGATCCTGGGCCATGGTCATCCGGCCGTGCTCGAAGCCGTGCAGAAGGCGGCGCTCGACGGGTTCTCGTTCGGCGCCCCCACGGAGCGCGAGGTCGAACTGGCGCAGGCCATCGTTGACCTGGTGCCCAGCATCGACATGGTGCGCCTCGTCAGCTCGGGCACCGAAGCCGGCATGAGCACCATTCGCCTGGCGCGTGGCGCCACCGGGCGCAAGAAGATCATCAAGTTCGAAGGCTGCTACCACGGCCACGCCGACGCCCTGCTGGTCAAGGCCGGCTCCGGCCTGGCCACCTTCGGCAACCCGACCAGCGCTGGCGTGCCGCCCGAGGTGGTGCAGCACACCCTGGTCCTCGAATACAACAACATCGTGCAACTCGAGGCCGCCTTCGACGCGCACGGTGCCGACATCGCCTGCCTGATGATCGAGCCCATCGCCGGCAACATGAACTTCGTGCGCGCCAGCGTGCCCTTCATGAAGCGCTGCCGCGAGCTGTGCACGCAGCACGGCGCGCTGCTGGCCTTCGACGAGGTCATGACCGGCTTCCGGGTGGCCCTGGGTGGCGCACAAAGCGTGTACGCCAGGCTCATCCCGGGCTTCGAGCCAGACATGACGGTAATGGGCAAGGTCATTGGCGGTGGCATGCCGTTGGCCGCCTTTGGCGCCAAGCGCGCGGTCATGGAACAGCTCGCACCCCTGGGCCCGGTCTACCAGGCCGGCACCTTGTCGGGCAATCCGGTGGCCACCGCCTGCGGCCTCGCCACGCTGGCCGAAATCCGCAAGCCTGGTTTCTTCGAGGCGCTGTCGGCCCGCACCCGTGCGCTTGTCGATGGCCTGCAGGCAGCGGCCAACGGCGCCAGGGTGCCTTTCAGCGTCGACTGCGAAGGCGGCATGTTCGGCTTCTTTCTGCTGCCCGAACTGCCTCAGCACTACCAGGCCGTCATGGCCTCGGACGGCCAGCGCTTCAACCAGCTCTTCCATGGGCTGCTGGATCGGGGCGTGTACATCGCGCCCGCGCTCTACGAGGCCGGTTTCGTCAGCGCCGCCCACACCCAGGCCGACATCGACGACACCGTGGCGGCGGCCGCCGAGGTGTTTCGATCGCTGGCCCAGGGCTGATCAGACCCGCAATCGCGTCAGGCTGAAGGCGCCCGCCGCACAGGCCATCAGCGCGGCCAGGCCCAGCGACAGGTAAGGGCCCAGGCCCTGTGCGGGCGGCCACTGGCTGAACACCGCGGCGGCGGCAATCGCGCCGCTCATGTGCCCGCTCAGCCTCGCCGCGCTTTGCATGCCACCCGCCCCGCCACTGCGGTGCGCCGGCGCCGAGGTCACGATGGTGTGGTTGTTCGGCGACTGGAACAGGCCGAAGCCCGCCCCGCACAGCAACAGGCAGGCAACGATCCAGGTGGCCGACGCCGTGGGGGGCAACAGCGCCAGCGTGCCCATGCCCAGCGCCATGGCACCCAGGCCGATGCCACCCAGCAAGCCCGATGGCACGCGCCCGATCAGGCGACCCGCAAAGGGCGCCACGCTGATGGTGGCCAGCGGCCAGCACATCATGAGCAGCCCGGCCTCCCAATGCCCGCGCCCGTGCGGGCCCAGAAACAGGAACGGCAACGACACGTTGGCCAGCATCTGCGCACAGAAGGCACTCACCGACGTGCACATGGACAGGGCAAACAGCCGGATGCGCAGCAGATCAAGCGGCAGCACCGGCACGGCCAGGTGCAACTGGCGCCGCACATAGATGCCCCCCGCCAGCAAGCCGCCAGCAAGCAACGCCACCGCCATCTGCGGCCGAAGCCACCCACCTTGTTCGCCCGCACCGGTGACCAGTGCATCGACGCCCAGAAACACCAGGCCGAAGGTGAGCACGTTGAGCACCACGTCGACCGGGCGCACGGTGGTTGAGGCCTTCGTCTCGCTGTCGGGCAGGGCCGCCAGACCGATCCACAGCAGCCACAACCCCACGGGCACATTGATGGCGAACAGCCAGGGCCAGTCGGCCACCGACAGCACCGCCGCGGCCACCGAGGGCCCCGCCACCGCGGTGGTGGCCACCACCATGGAGTTGATTGCGATGCCGCGCCCGAGCATGGCACGGGGGTAGACCGAGCGCACCAGCGCCAGGTTCACGCTCATCATCCCGGCGGCCCCCAGGCCTTGCACAAACCGAAGGCCCGCCAGCCACGGCAGGCTCGGCGCCATGGCGCAACCCAGCGAGGCCAGCGTGAAGACCGCTGTGCCGGTGAGGTAGACGCGGCGATAGCCGAGGCGATCGCCCAGCGACGCCAGGGGCAGCAGCACGCACAGCACCGCCAGCTGGAACGCATTGACCACCCAGATGGCGTGCGCCGCGCTGACCTGGAACTCGCTGGCCAGCGTCGGCAGTGCCAGGTTCACCAGCGTGCCGTCGAGCACGGCCATGCCGATGCCGACGAGGATCACCAGCACCGCCCAGCGGCGCTGCGGCTGGGGCAAGCCGTCGGGTGCCGCGCGCTCAGTGGCGGAAATGCCGCACCCCGCTGAAGACCATCACCACGCCGCGCTCGTCGGCGGCGTCGATGACCTCCTGGTCGCGCATCGACCCACCCGGCTGGATCACGCAGGTGGCACCAGCGTCGACCACCACGTCCAACCCGTCGCGGAACGGGAAGAACGCGTCGCTGGCCACCGCGGTGCCCTGCAGCGAGAGCTTGGCGTGGCCGGCCTTGATGCTGGCGATGCGGGCGGAGTCGAGCCGGCTCATCTGGCCGGCGCCCACGCCCATGGTCATGCCGTCCTTGCAGAAGACGATGGCGTTGGACTTGACGAACTTGGCCACCTTCCAGGCAAACATCAGGTCGTCGATCTGCTGCGGCGTGGGTTGCAGCCTTGTGGCGACCTTGAGGTCGGCGCGCTGCAGCACGTGGTTGTCGGCACTCTGGATCAACAGGCCCGAGCCCACGCGTTTGACGTCGGACAGGTTCAGGCCCTTGTCCCAGGCGGTGGGGCCGCCCGGCGGCAGGTCGATCTGCAGCACGCGCACATTGGCCTTGGCCTTGAACACCGCCAGCGCCTCGGGCGAGTAGCCGGGCGCCATCAACACCTCGACGAACTGCTTGCTGATGGCCTCGGCCGCAGCGGCGTCCAGCGGCCGGTTGAGCGCGATGATGCCGCCGAAGGCGCTGGTCGGATCGGTCTGGAAGGCCTTCTGGTAGGCCTGCAACGGGCCGTCGCCCAGCGCCACGCCGCAAGGGTTGGCGTGCTTGACGATGACGCAGGCCGGCACGTCGAAGCTCTTGACGCATTCCCACGCTGCGTCGGCGTCGGCAATGTTGTTGTACGAGAGCTCCTTGCCCTGCAACTGTTTGGCCGTGACCAGCGAGCCCGGCGCGGGGTACAGGTCGCGGTAGAAGGCCGCCGTCTGGTGCGGGTTCTCGCCGTAGCGCAGGTCCTGCAGCTTGACGAAGCGCCCGTTGGTCTGAGCCGGGTATTCGCTGCGCTTGGGCACGTCGGCGGTCTCGTCGAATTCGATCGACGACAGGTAGTCGCTGATCGCGCCGTCGTAATTGCTGATGCGGTTGAACGCCGCCACCGACAGCGCAAAGCGCGTCTTGAGCGAGAGTTGCCCCGCGGCCTTGAGCTCGTCGATCACGCCCGCGTATTGCGACGCGTCGGTGAGCACCGCCACGTCTTTCCAGTTCTTGGCGGCGCTGCGCACCATGGCCGGGCCGCCGATGTCGATGTTCTCGATCGCGTCGGCCAGCGTGCAGCCGGCTTTGGCCACCGTGGCCTCGAAGGGGTAGAGGTTGACCACCAGGATGTCGATGGTGGCGATGTCGTGTGCGGCCAGCGCGGCCATGTGCTCGGGCAGATCGCGTCGCGCCAGCAAGCCGCCATGCACCTTGGGGTGCAGCGTCTTCACCCGGCCGTCGAGCATTTCGGGGAAGCCGGTGACTTCGGCCACCTCGGTCACCGGCAGGCCTTGTTCGGCCAGCAGCTTGGCCGTGCCGCCGGTGGAGATGAGTTGCACATCCAGCGCGTGCAGGGCGCGGGCGAGGTCGACGATGCCGGTCTTGTCGGAGACGGAGATGAGTGCGCGCATGGGAGGGAAAAAAGGTACGGATTGAGAAAGGGTCAGTCAGACGGGTTGGACGGATCAGACAGGTTGGGCAGGTCAATCCGTCAGGCCGTGGTCGAGCAGCTTCTTGCGCAGCGTGTTGCGGTTCAGGCCCAGCCACTGGGCCGCACGCGACTGGTTGTTCTGCGCCTGCGCCATCACCACCTCCAGCAAGGGGCGCTCCACCGCCTTCACCAGCATGTCGTGCAGGTTGGCGGGCTCGGTGCCGTTCAAGTCGCGAAAGTAGGCTTGCAGGCTGTCGCGCACGCACGCGTCCAGTGGGTTGCTGCTCGGGTTCTTCTTGGTGCTCATGCGGCCAGCTTCCAGGCGGAGGGCGCCAGTGTGAGGGGTTGTGCGTCGATCCACGCGTCGAAGGCATCGGCCACCACGCGGCGCTGGGCCTCGATGGTGGTGGTGGTGTTCACGCTCGCGCGAAAAGCCGCAACGTCTTCGCGCGGCAGGTCCAGCGACTGGGCGTACCAGGCCAGGTGCTTGCGCGCGCTGCGCACGCCGGTGTCTTCGCCGTACAGGTCGTAGTGGTCGTCCAGGTGATCGAGCAGCCACCCGCGTACCTCGTGCAGATCGGGGGGCGGCAATTGCTCGCCAGTGCTCAGGTAGTGCGCGATCTCGCGAAAGATCCACGGCCGGCCCTGCGCCGCCCGGCCCACCATGATGGCGTCGGCACCGGTGCGTCGCAGCACCTCGCGCGCGCGCTCGGGCGAGGTGATGTCGCCATTGGCCACCACCGGAATGCGCACATGGCTTTTGATGTGGGCCACGGTGTCGTGCTCGGCCTCACCGCGGTAGCCCTGCTCGCGCGTGCGGCCATGCACGGTGAGCATCTGCACGCCCGCGGCTTCGGCCGCCAGGGCCAGCGTGGGCGCGTTTCGCACCGCGTCGCACCAACCGGTGCGCATCTTGAGCGTGACCGGCACGCCCTGCGGCGCGCAGGCGGCCACCACCGCCTCGACGATGGCGATGGCCAGCGCTTCGTCCTGCATCAGGGCACTGCCGGCCCACTTGTTGCAGACCTTCTTGGCCGGGCAGCCCATGTTGATGTCGATGATCTGCGCGCCGCGGTCGATGTTGTAGCGCGCGGCGTCGGCCATCATGGCCGCGTCGGTGCCAGCAATCTGCACCGCAATCGGCGCCACCTCGCCGTCGTGGTTGGCGCGGCGCGAGGTCTTGAGGCTGTCCCAAAGGTCACGCCGGCTGGTGACCATTTCGCTCACCGCGTAGCCCGCACCCAGCCGTTTGCACAGCTTGCGAAAGGGCCTGTCGGTCACCCCTGCCATGGGCGCGACGAACAAGGCGTTGGGCAGGCGGTACGGCCCGATCTGCATGGCGGCGGGAGGGGGGGTGGAACGAGGGGAAGGCGCGGATTGTAGCTGCCTGCTTTTTGAGCAGACAGTCCGAGGCGACAACGCCGCCTGCGAAGTCCGGGCGCACTCAGGCCCGGCCCCTTGCCCCCACCTCAGCGCCCTTCTGGCCCCGGTGACAGAATCCCCGCGGCCCACCCGCCGCACCCATGCCCACCTGGTTCGCCACCCTCGCCCACGCCCTGGCCTTGCCCGAAGTCGGTCTGACGACCGTCTTTGTGGTGGCCTTCATTTCCGCCACGCTCTTGCCCATGGGGTCGGAACCGGCGGTGTTTGCGCTGGTCAAGCTCAACCCTGAGCTGTTCTGGCCCGCCGTCCTGGTGGCCACGGTGGGCAACACCCTGGGTGGCGCGGTGAGCTGGCTCATGGGCGCGGGCACGCACCGGCTGGTGGACCGCGCACGCGGCAGCGCCACCGAGCTGCAGGCCTTGCGCTGGCTGGAGCGCTTCGGGCCCAAGGCCTGTCTGCTGGCGTGGCTGCCTGTGGTGGGCGACCCGCTGTGTGCGGTGGCGGGCTGGCTGCGTTTTCCGTTCTGGCCCTGCGTGGCCTACATGGCCATCGGCAAGCTGGCGCGCTACGTCACCATGACGGCGGGCTTGCTGTGGGTCTTTCCAGGGGTTTTCACACCATGACAGCTTCCACGGCCTCGCCGGGGTCTTCTCGCGCCAACGCCCTGCCCCGCGCTTTGTGGGCGCTGATGGTCGGCAACTTCGTCATCGGCACCGGCGTGATGGTGGTGCCCGGCACGCTCAACGAGATTTCGCACGCACTGGGTGTGTCCATCCCGCAGGCGGGGCAACTCATCACGGCGGGCGCCATCCTGATGGGCGTGGGCGCGCCGCTGTTCGCCACCCTGGTGGCCGGCTGGGACCGGCGGCGCCTGCTGACCTGGTCGCTCATCTGGTACGGGCTGCTGCACCTGGCCTGCGCGCTGGCGCCCAACTACGCCACGCTGCTGCCGCTGCGGGTGCTGGCGGTCATCTCGCCCGCGGTGTTCACGCCGCAAGCAGCGGCCAGCGTGGGCCTGCTGGTGCCCGAGCACCTGCGCGGGCGCGGCATCACCTTCGCGTTTCTCGGCTGGTCGGTGGCGTCGGTGCTGGGCATGCCGCTGTCGGCCTGGATCGGCGGCGAGCTGGGCTGGCGCTGGGCCTTCGGACTGGTGGCGGTGATGTCGGTGATCAGCGGCGTGTGGGTCTGGCGCGCCATGCCCGACGGCATCCGCCCCGCCGCGCTCTCGCGCGAGGGCTGGGGCCGCACCCTGGGCTCGGCCCGCCTGATGACCACGGTGGCCGTCACGCTGCTGTTCGCCTTCGGCCAGTTCACGCTGTTCTCGTATTTCGCACCCTACTTCGCCCAGACCCTGGGGCTGGCTGGCGGCGGCCTGTCGCTGCTGTTTCTGTGGTTCGGCGCCTTCGGCCTGCTGGGCAATGTGGTGGTCACCCGCTCGATCGACCGCGTGGGCGCGCCGCGCGCGGTGCTGGTCACCCTGGGGCTGATCGCGCTCAGCCTGCTGTTGTGGCCGTTGGGCCGGCACAGCGTGTGGCTGCAGGCATTGATCGTGGTGCCCTGGGCCCTGGGCTGTTTTTCCGCCAACTCGGCCCAACAGGCGAGGCTGGTGGGCCTGTCGCCGGCCCTGGCGCCGGCCACGGTGGCGCTCAACACCTCGGCCATGTACGCCGGCCAGGCCATGGGCGCGGCCCTGGGCGGCGCGCTCATCGCCCAAGGGGCCATGCTGCAGCTGCACTGGGTGGGGCTGGGGGTGATGGGGGTGGCGATGGGGGTGAGTGCGTGGGCGGGACGGGGCCAGCTCGTTCGCTCGCAGGTACTTTGAGGTTGTTGGAACCCGTTGCAGGTATCGGGTTACCCAAAGGCCAGTTCCGAAACCATCGGCTGGCTTGATGCGCCAAAGCGCTGGGCCACGGCCTCGCCGTTACCTTTTCATCGATTCCCATGGCCTCCAACCTGAATAGCCAGCTTTCCCATATCGCCTCGAAAATGAGGACCGCGGTGTCTCCGCACAAGGAGAATGCCAAATCGGCAGCATCGCTCTCTGCATCGACTGGCCTTGCGCCACCGAACGGTCACTTTGACGAGCAGGATGCCAAAGGCGCAAACAGCGGCAAAGTGCTGCTTTGGCGCAGGCCGGATGACAAGTCAAAGATCATCAAATACAAGTCCAACTGGGTTGGCCGCAAGCTGAGGGGACTTAGCCACGGGAAACATGAAAAATCGGGAATGGCCGCGAAGTTCGCCTTCGCCACCAAACTCGTGCGTGGTCTCAAGGGCCCCAAAAAACAAGCCGCGGAATGGTTGGTTAATTCCTTTGATGCCCGGCCCAACAACAACGGCGTGCGATATAAAGTCTCCCTCACGAACGAGTTAAGAGCATGCGTCGCAATCCTCGCCGGCGAACAAACGTCCATTACCACCGATTTCCTCAGGTCAGGGGCGCCAGAACCCGCTCCGGCGCTTTCGGTACCCGAGCCGAACGTTGAAGTCCTTCTTAAACCCCAGACAGTTGAAGCTCCTCAACTGATTGAACTCACGTCGGAAAGCGAAACCGAAGCCGAAGCAACACGAGCGCCAGGTACGACATCCGGCTCTGATGATGTCAGTGACACAAGGAAAGAAGTCTTGGCGTCATCCGTCAGGGCCGAAGCAGTAAAGCCATCAGAAATGTCCGAAGCCCAGAGATCCGGGGTTCGCGAAATCATGTGGGATTTCGCGCACACGGTAAATCAAGCCCCCGCCGGCGCTGGAGGGCATGTAAGTTTTGTCGGGGTTGTTCAAGTGACAGAGGCGGCAAAAAAAGCCGGCGAGGAAATGGCCGCTCTATTCAAAGGTGTGGCAGCGAAGCAAGAAGGAGCGCCCAACACGACAAAGACCGAGCGCGAAGCATTAAAACAAAACGTTATTCGCTACCTTGAGAAAAACTTGGTTGGCGGCAGCGCAATGGGCACTTACAGAGTGACCAAGGATTCCCAAGAGGGCCACTTCCTGCAGGCTCTCATCGACTCCTTCAGCAAGGCCTTGGATCGAGCATAAGCCCTTTCGTCAAACAAGTAGCGACTTGCTGAAGGGAATCTCGATTGTGCGTTCACCATCACACCTACGCATTAAGTGAGTCTTCTTTGCCGTCATAGCCTTGCAGCAACTGCTGCTCGCATTCCCTGTTCCAGAACTGCAATCAATATGAACGCCATCGCCACCCCCGAATCCGCCGCCCACTGCTTGGTGGCCGCCGCTGAATATTGCGAAGCCCTTGAAGCCGTGGTCGAGCTCGCGCCGGGCACCTGGTTTGTGCACTTCGAGACGGGTGGCGAATGTCTGGTGGAGTGGGCAGAGTCGCCCACGCGGTTGGTGGTGACCACCGGCGTGGGTGAGCCGCGCGAGTCGGCGCGAGCCGGTATCTACGCCAGTTGCCTGGAGTTCAACACGCTGTGGAGCGAGATGGGCTCGATGCGCCTGGCCAAGGACGACGAGGACGAGCAGCTGCTGCTGATCAACGACTTCAGCGTGGACGACGAGCACGAAGCCCATGTGGAGCTGGCCAACGCCCTGCTGCGACAGGAGGGCATGCGCCTGTTCTGGAGCCTGATCGTGGACAACGCCACCGACGAAGCCAGCGCCGCTCGACGCCCGCTGGACATGCTGGCCATGCAACGTGCCTGACCCCCAGCCGACCACCATGACGTCTACCACCCCCATGAACCCGGATGACGCCCAGGCCGCGGACGGTGTCGCCATTGAGGACGGACACCCGTCGTCGGCCGGCGCGACCAGCTCCGCCGACACCGCCCGCACACTCTTTTCGCGCAACGCCACCGGCACCCAGGCCGTGGACAGCAAGGTGCGCGCGCGGCGCGAACGGCTGCTGTCGCACGCCGACCGATCCCGCGCCCGCCGCCATGCGCTGGCCGAGCTGCTGCGCAGTGGCGCACTGGCCGACGCGGCGTCGGTGGACCCGCTGTTGCGCCAGGACGTGATGCGTCTGGTGGCGTTTGTTCGCGACGACAAACCGGTCGCCTGAACAACTTCCCTGTTGGCCGGCCACCGACCGGGGTGGCGGCCCTGCGGCTGAAACGCCGTTCAGCCGCTGAAGAGGAAGTTCATCACGTCGCCGTCCTGCACGACGTAGTCCTTGCCTTCGGCGCGCATCTTGCCCGCCTCTTTGGCCCCCTGCTCGCCCCCGAAGGCGATGTAGTCGGCAAAGGCAATGGTCTGGGCCCGGATGTAGCCCTTCTCGAAATCGGTGTGGATCACGCCGGCCGCCTGCGGGCCGGTGTCGCCCTTGTGGATGGTCCAGGCGCGCACTTCCTTCTCGCCAGCGGTGAAGTAGGTCTGCAAACCCAGCAGGCTGTAGGCGGCGCGGATGAGGCGGTTCAGGCCGGGCTCGTCCTGCCCCAGCTCCTTGAGGAATTCGAGCCGGTCGGCGTCGTCCATCTCGGACAGCTCGGCCTCGATCTTGGCGCAGATGGCCACCACCGGCGCGTGTTGCGCCTCGGCGTAGGCCGTCAGGCGATCGAGCAGCGGGTTGTTCTCGAAGCCGTCTTCGGTCACGTTGGCCACAAACATGGCCGGCTTGGCGGTGATGAGGAACAAGGGTTTGAGCAGGGCGCGCTCTTCCTTGGCCAGGTCCAGGGTGCGCACCGGTTTGGCTTCGTTGAGTGCGGTCTGGCATTTCTCCAGCAGCACCAACAGCTTCTGCGCCTCTTTGTCGCCGGCGCGGGCTGTTTTTTGCGCGCGCTGGATGGTCTTTTCGACCGTGGACAGATCGGCCAGACACAGCTCGGTCTGGATCACCTCGATGTCGGCGATGGGGTCGACCTTGCCGGCCACGTGGATGACGTTGGGGTCTTCAAAGCAGCGCACCACGTTGACGGTGGCGTCGGTCTCGCGGATGTGCGCCAGAAACTGGTTGCCCAGACCCTCGCCCTTGCTGGCGCCAGCCACCAGACCGGCAATGTCGACGAACTCCACGATCGCCGGCACGGTGCGCTGCGGCTTGACGACCTCGGCCAGCTGAGCCAGACGCGGGTCGGGCACTTCGACCACGCCCGTGTTGGGCTCGATGGTGCAGAAGGGGTAGTTCTCAGCCGCGATGCCGGCTTTGGTGAGGGCGTTGAAGAGCGTGGACTTGCCCACGTTGGGCAGGCCCACGATGCCGCATTGGAGGCTCATGGGGGGCTTTCGTCCGGGTCGGTCCCGGGGGGCGCAAAGCCGGGGATTTTACGGGGCGCGTGTGGCGCGCCCCGGTGCCGGGCTGGCGGAGCGCTCAGTCGAAGCGCCAGTCGCCCGTCACCCGCTGCCCGACCCGCAGCACCTGCCCGTCGCCGTCGAGCACGATGGCGTTCATGCCGAAGGTGATGGCGCCTTTGACACGGGCGTCGGCGCGGTAGCCGCGCAGGGTGTCGCCCACGGCCGTGCCCGGGGTGGCGGTGTCGGGGTCGATGTCGGGGATGGGGCAGCGTGAGCAGGGCTTGACCGGGGCGATCAATGCGGACGCATCCTCGCCGGTGGCGATCTGCAGTTGCTCGACGCGGTCTTCGTCGTGCGCCTGCACGCCGGCCAGCACGATGTTCGGGCGCATGCGGCGCTGGTCCACCGGCGCGTGACCACCGGCGGTCAGGCGTTGGTTGAGTTCGTCCAGCGACGCGGCGCTCGTCACCAGCAGCGCAAAGCCGTCGGCGAACTGCGTGCCGGCCTCGCGCCCACCGGTCCACTTCGGGTCGCTGGGGCGCTTGACCTCGGGGTCGAAGCGCACCAGGCGTAGGCGCTTGAGGTTGTCGGGCGCGTCGGCGCCCAGAAAGTCGCTGAACCACTGCGCGGCCAGATCGCCCATGTCCCAGGCCGCCACCTCGTCGCGCCAGACGCGCGCGGTGGTCTGGAACTCTGCAGCGGCCAGCTCCAGGTGCAGCGACAGCATGCCGGGCGCGCGCAGCACCAACTGGCCCATCTTGAAGCCCGGCTGGATCAGCGCCATGCGCGGCAGCTCGCGCTGGCTCACGAATTCACCGTCGCTGTCCACCACCATCCAGGCGCGGTCGTACAGCAGACCGGTGTCGGTGAGCTCGGCTTCGCGAACGGCAATGCCGGCGCAGCTCTTGACCGGATAGATCCAGAGTTGCTCGATGGTGGCCTCAAGGGCGTCGTGGTCGCTCATGGGTGGCGCGGCGCTGGGCCGGGAAGGGGTGGCAGGGAAAGCGGCGCATTGTGCCCGCACCGGCGCAGCGGGCGCTGCGCCTCCCTAGAATCCCACCCCATGTCATCGAACACCTCGACCCGACGCGCCGACGTGGCCATCCGCGGCGCGGGCGTGGTGGGCCAGACCCTGGCCCTGCTGCTGGCGCAAGACCGATTGCGTGTGGCCCTGGTGGCCCCGCCGGCCGCGCCCAAACCCCACGACGTGCGCGCCTACGCCCTCAACGCGGCGGCGCGCGATCTGCTGCAAGGCCTGCGTGCCTGGCCCGACGACACCCCGGGCGCGGTCACCCCGGTGCGGCGCATGCAGGTGCGTGGCGACGATGGGGGCCAGCTTGCCTTCGACGCCGCCGAGCTGGGCCAGGACGCGCTCACCTGGATCGTCGATGTGCCGGCGCTGGAGCAGCGCCTGAGCGCTGCCATCGGCTTTGCCGGGGGCGTCGAGCGCGTGGGCGAGGCGCCTCCGGCGCGGCTGACCGTGGTCTGCGAAGGTCGCCACAGCGCCACGCGCGAGTCACTGGGCATCGAAACCGATGTGCGCCCCTACCCGCACAAGGCCCTGGCCGCCCGGCTGCGCGCCAGCCGGCCGCACGCGGGCGTGGCGCACCAGTGGTTTGCGCAGGGCGACATCGTCGCGCTGCTGCCGATCGGCGGCGAGGAAGGATGTGAGTACGCACTCGTCTGGTCGTTGCCTGCCGCCAGAGCGGACGAGTGGCTGGGTGCAGACCCGGCGGCCCTGGCCGAGGCGGTGCAGGCGCGCGCGGGCGACGCGGTCGGCACGCTGGAGCTGGTGTCGCCCGCTCAGGCCTGGCCACTGAATCTGGCGCGCGCTCAGCGCTGGATCGCGCCGTCGCCTGGCGGCACGGTGGTGCTGGCCGGCGACGCGGCCCACACTGTGCACCCGCTGGCCGGCCAGGGGCTCAACCTGGGCCTGGCCGACGTGGCCGAGCTGGCCCGCGTGCTGCACGCGCGCGAGTACTGGCGCGAACTTGATGACCCGAAACTGCTCAGACGCTACGAGCGGGCCCGTGCGGCCGACCTGCGGGCCATGGCCCTGGTCACCGACGGCCTATTCTCTTTGTTCGGCCTGAACGATCCCCGGGTGCAGTTGCTGCGCAACCGGGGGCTCAGCGGGTTCGACCGCAGTGGCCCGCTCAAGCGCTGGTTCGCGCGACAGGCCATGGGCTCGTCGCTGTGAGGCCTGTTTCCACCGATACCCTGACCTCGGGTCACATCATGAAACGCATCCGATCCCTGGCCCTGGGCCTGCTTGCCGCGCTGAGCCTGCACGCGTTCGCCCAAGAGGCGGCCATCCGCAAGAACCTCGCCGAGCGCCTGCCCAACTTCCCGCCCATCGAGGAAGTCACCAAGACGCCCTTCCCCGGCCTGTGGGAAGTCCGCCTGAGCGGCAACCAGCTGCTCTACACCGACGACGCCGGCACCTACGTGCTGGGCGGCCCGCTGATCGACACCAAAAACAAGGTCAACCTGACCGAGGCGCGCACCGAAAAGCTCAACGCCATCGCCTTCAAGGATCTGCCTTTCAAAGACTCCTTCAAGCTGGTCAAGGGCAAGGGCACGCGCCAGGTGGCGGTGTTCGAGGACCCGAACTGCGGCTATTGCAAGAAACTGCACCAGGAGCTCACCCGCATCGACGACGTGACCATCCATGTGTTCCTGATCCCGGTGCTGGGGCCGGATTCGGTCGACAAGTCGCACCGCATCTGGTGCGCCAAGGACCGCGCCAAGACCTACAGCGACTGGATGCTCAACCAGAACCCGCCCGCCGAGGCCAAGTGCGACGTCGCCGCCATCGAGCGCAACAGCCAGCTGGCCGCCAGTCGCGGCATCAACGGCACGCCGACGCTGATCTTCGTCAACGACAAGCGCGCGCCGGGCTATGTGCCGGCCGAGCGCCTGGAAGCCTTGCTGCAAGACGCCAAGCCGCGCTGACCATGGCGACCACCCGACGCCGCGCCGCCCCACCCGCCATCCAGTTCCGCGTCGAGATTCGCGACCTTCACGCGCACCTGTTCGCCGTGACGCTGCAGGTCAGCCGGCCGGCCCGGCGCCAACGCTTTGCCTTGCCGGTGTGGATTCCGGGCAGCTACCTGGTGCGCGAGTTCTCGCAGCATCTGCAGGGCCTGCGGGCCCGTCAGGGCGGCCGGTCGGTCGCGCTCAAGCAGCTCGACAAACACCGCTGGCAGGCCGAGTGCGAGGCCAACCAGCCGCTCACGCTGCACTACGAGATCTACGCGCTCGACGCCTCGGTGCGCACCGCCTGGCTGGACGCCACGCGCGGCTTCTTCAACGCCACCAGCACCTGCCTGCGCGTGCTGGGACAGGAAGACCAGCCGCATGCGCTGGACGTGTCCGACAAAGGACTGCCGGAGGACTGGACGCTGGCCACCGGGCTGCGCCCACAACGCGTGGACGCGCGCGGCTGGGGCCGCTACGTGGCGGCCGACTACGACGAACTGGCCGATGGCCCGGTCACCTTCGGCCACTTGCTGAGCGCCGAGTTTGTTGCCGGCGGTGTGCCGCACCGCTTCGTGATCACCGGCGCGGGCGCCTGGGTCGACATGGACCGGCTGATCGAAGACACCCGGCGCATCTGCGACACGCAGATCGCCTTCTGGCACGGCGACGGGGCGCCCCCCTTCGAGCGCTACGTCTTCATGCTGCACGCCAGTGGCGAGGGTTATGGCGGTCTGGAGCACCGCAACAGCACCGCGCTGATCTGCCAGCGCAACGAGCTGCCCGCGCTGCGGGCGCCAGGCGCCAAGCCCGCGGCGCTGAAAGCCACCGATGGCTACACCACGCTGCTTGGCCTCATCAGCCACGAGTACTTCCACACCTGGAACGTCAAGCGCTTGCGCCCGGCCGAATTCGCGCGCTACGACTACGACCGCGAGAACCACACCGAGCTGCTGTGGTTCTTCGAAGGCTTCACCAGCTACTACGACGACCTGTTTTTGCGCCGCGCCGGCCTGATCGACGACGGCACCTACCTGCACCTGGTCACCAAGACCCTGAACCAGGTGGCCCAGACGCCGGGACGGCAACTGCAATCGGTGGCGCAGGCCAGCTTTGACGCGTGGGTCAAGTACTACCGCATGGGCGAGAACACGCCCAACGCCACAGTGAGCTACTACACCAAGGGTTCGCTGGTGGCCCTGTGCCTGGACCTGACCCTGCGCCGCGATGGCCACGGCTCGCTCGACGACGTGATGCGCGCGCTGTGGCAACGCTGTGCCGGCGGGCCCATGAAGGAAAGCGACGTCCGCCGCGTGCTGCGCGAGGTCGGCAAGCGCTCATTCGACAAGGAACTGGACGCCTGGGTGCACGGCACCGGCGGGCTGCCCACCGACACCTTGCTGCCGGCCCTGGGCGCGCGTGTGCAGCAAGACCCGGCGCCGCTGGCGCAGCAGCTGGGTCTGCGCGTGGGTGAGGCCGGCGGCTCGCTCACCATCAAGACGGTGCTGCGCGATGGTGCCGCCGAGCGGGCGGGCTTTGCGGCCGGTGACGAATGGCTGGGCGTGGAGTTTGCGCCCGCGCGACGTGGGCAGGCGCCCGAAGCCTGGCGCGTTCAGCGCCTGGACGACGTGCAGGCGATGCGCGGCGAACGCACCCAGCTCACCGCCCTGGTGGCGCGTGACCGGCAGTTGCTGCGCCTGGCGCTGCAATGGCCGGCGGTGCAGCACAGCCAGCGCGTCACCGTGGGCGACGCCACCTTGCTGGCCGGCTGGCTCGGCTGAGCGCTGCCGGGCTCAGACCAGCGGCAGACGCGGCGCCACGTCCACGTCGAACTGGGCGGCAGCGGCCGTGTTTTTCATGTTGAGCAGCACGTCGCGAATACGTGGCAGCAGCGCCTGCAGGTCGCCGGGGTTCTTGCAGCCCTCGACTTTGATGGCCAGGGTCTCGCCCATCGGCCCCAGCTGATCGTTGATGAAGCGCGCCACCAGGCGGCGTGCCTCGCCAAAGGGCAGCAGGTCTTCGGCCAGTGGGGGCGGCAGGGTTTCGATGACCCGCTGGTCCACGGGGGCGCTGAACGCCTCGGGTGTGGACACCACCATGGCCGTGACCCAACCTTGTTCGGCCAATGACTCGAGCAAGGGCAGCGAGGCGCCCTCGCCGCCCAGCAGCTTGTCCAGATCGCCCACGGTGCGCTTGCCGTCGACCATGATGAGCAGCGAGCGCAGGCGCGGGCCCAACCCGGGCGGGCGACTCGTCAACGCCTCACGGCCCTGATCGGTCTTCACAAAGACGGTTTGTGTGTCCATCGCATCCCAACCTTTGCGCGCGACTGTAGCCACAGGGGGTCAATCGTCAACACCGGGTTTGACCCCAGTGACGGCCGCGCAGGTGACAGGCGTCACGCCGGGCCGCACGGACGCGCCCTCAGCGTGGCCGCTGGTCCACAACCCGCTTGGCCTTGCCCTGGCTGCGCTCGACGCTGCCCTCGGGCCGCAGCTCAACCTCGATGCTGCTGCCCACGAACACCTTGACGTCGTGCTGCAGCGCGCGCGCCGCGGCCTTGGCCTCGGGCGACTGCGGGTCCAGCCCGGGGCGGGTTTCCACCCGCACGCTCAGACAGTCCATCGGGCCTTCGCGCGTGAGCACGCACTGGTAGTGCGCAGTGAGTGCGGGCTGCTTGAGGATGAGCTCCTCGATCTGGGTGGGAAACACGTTGACGCCGCGCACGATCATCATGTCGTCGCTGCGCCCGGTGATCTTCTCCATGCGCCGCATGGTGCGCGCGGTGCCGGGCAGCAGCCGGGTCAGGTCGCGCGTGCGGTAGCGGATGATGGGCAGCGCCTCCTTGGTCAGGCTGGTGAACACCAACTCACCCAGCTCGCCATCGGGCAGCACCTGCCCGGTCTCGGGGTCGATGATCTCGGGGTAGAAGTGGTCCTCCCAGATGGTGGGGCCGTCCTTGGTCTCCACGCACTCGTTGGCCACGCCCGGCCCCATCACCTCGCTCAGGCCGTAGATGTCGACTGCGTCGATGCCCATGCGCTGCTCGATCGCCTTGCGCATGTCGTTGGTCCAGGGCTCGGCGCCGAAGATGCCGATGCGCAGGCTGCTCTCGCGCGGGTCCAGCCCCTGGCGCTCGAACTCGTCGGCAATGGCCAGCATGTAGCTGGGCGTGACCATGATGATGTCGGGGCGGAAGTCCTGGATGAGCTGCACCTGCCGCTCGGTCTGACCGCCGCCAAAGGGCACCACCGTGAGCCCCAGCCTCTCGGCGCCATAGTGCGCACCCAGGCCGCCGGTGAACAGGCCGTAGCCATAACTCACGTGCACCATGTCGCCCGGTCGCGCGCCGCTGGCGCGCACGCTGCGCGCCACCAGCGAGGCCCAGGTGTCGATGTCGCGCGCGGTGTAGCCCACCACCGTGGGCTTGCCGGTGGTGCCGCTGCTGGCGTGGATGCGTGCGCAGCGCTCGCGCGGCACGGCGAACATGCCAAAGGGGTAGTTCTCACGCAGGTCGGCCTTGGTGGTGAAGGGAAACTTCGCCAGGTCGGCCAGGCTGTGGCAATCGTCGGGGTGCACGTCGGCGGCGTCGAACTTGGCGCGGTAGACGGGCGAATTGGCGTAGGCGTGCTGCAGCGTGGCGCGCAGGCGCTTGAACTGCAGGGCACGCAGTTCGTCAACGCTGGCCTTTTCGATCGGCTCAAGGGGAAAGTGGCTCATGACGGGCTCTCTTCGGGAAACACGGTGCCGGGGATCTGCGCGCTCTTGCCGCGGAACATGGCCACCACCTCCCCGCGCTGGTTGGTGACCTTCATGTCGTAGATGCCGTGGCGGCCCGACAGGGTCTGCTCGACCCCTTCACAGGTGAGTACGTCGCCCGCGTGCGCCGGTCGCAGGAATTCGATGCTGCAGCCCGCCGCCACCGTGTTGCGGTTGTGGCTGTTGCAGGCAAAGGCAAAGGTCGAATCGGCCAGGGTGAAGATGAAGCCGCCGTGGCAGATCTGGTGCCCGTTGAGGTGCAGCGGCTGCACCGGCATGCGGATGACCGCCCGCCCCGGCTCGCAGCTGAGCAGCTCCATGCCCATGGTGTCCTTGCTCGCCGTGTCGACGGCGAACATGGTCTCGCCCACCTTCTTCGCGCGTTCCTGGGGCGTCATCACTGCCCCTTGAAGCGCGCCGGGCGCTTCTCGCGAAAGGCCATCACGCCTTCGATGTAGTCGTGCGTGCGGCCCAGTGCCGACTGCGTGTCGCGTTCCACGTCGAGCTGCGCATTGAAGCTGCGCGTGGCCGCGTCGCGCAGCAGGTGGCGCGTGGCAACCAGGGCCTGCGTGGGCATGGCCGCAAGCTTGTCGGCCATGGCCATGGATGCACCCAGACAGTCCTCGGCCACGTCCCAGATCATTCCCCACTCCCTGGCTTGCGCGGCGGGCAGCTTGTCGCCGGTCATGGCCAGCGCCATGGCGCGCGCCAGACCCAGCCGCTCGACCAGCAACCAGCTGCCGCCAGCGTCCGGGATCAGGCCGATCTTGCTGAAGGCCTGAATGAAGCTCGCGCCCGGTGCGGCAATGGCGATGTCGCAGCACATGGCCAGCGACGCACCGGCACCGGCGGCGACGCCATTGACGGCCGCGATGGTGGGCATGCGCAGTTTCATCAGCCGGCGCGCGCTGGGATTGAAGGCCTGCTCGATGACCGGCCCGGGGTCGGCGCGGGCGACCAGGTCGGGGCCGGGCTCGAAGTCGAACTCGGCCAGATCGGCGCCGGCGCAGAAGCCGCGGCCGGCACCGGTGATGACCAGTGCGCGGATCGCGGCATTGCCCTCGGCCTGGTCGAGCGCGGCCCACAGGTCGCGGTGCATGGCCCGCGTGAAGCTGTTGAGCGCGTCCGGCCGGTTGAGCGTGAGCAGGGCCACGGCCCCGCGTTCTTCGTACACCACAGTGGTGTCGCTCATCGTGTCTCCTCGGTGGGTGGCGTTGGCGGGCAATTTACCATTAACCAACCGATCGGTCGGCTAATGGTTTCCCGCATATCGGACCGCTATAGTGCCCGCCTGAACCCGAAACCCCCCGAGGAGATTCCATGAGCAACGCCCCCGAACTGATCACCGTGCGCACCGAAGGGCGCGTGGGCATCGTCACCCTGAACCGCCCCAAGCAGCTCAACGCACTGAACAACCAGCTCATGGACGAACTCGGCGCCGCGCTCAAGGCCTTTGACGCCGACGAAGACATCGGCTGCATGATCGTCACCGGCAGCGAGAAGGCCTTTGCCGCCGGGGCCGACATCGGCGCCATGGCCACCTACAGCTTTGCCGACGTTTACAAGGGCGACTACATCACCCGCAACTGGGAAACCATCCGCGGCATCCGCAAGCCGGTCATCGCGGCAGTGAGCGGCTTTGCCCTGGGCGGCGGCTGCGAGCTGGCCATGATGTGCGACTTCATCATCGCCGCCGACAACGCCAAGTTCGGTCAGCCAGAAATCAAACTGGGCATCATTCCGGGCGCCGGTGGCACCCAGCGCCTGCCGCGCGCGGTGGGCAAGTCCAAGGCGATGGACATGGCGCTCACCGGCCGCATGATGGACGCCACCGAGGCCGAGCGCGCCGGTCTGGTCAGCCGCGTGGTGCCGCTGGACAAGCTGATGGACGAAGCCCTGGGCGCCGCCCTGATCATCTGCGGCTTCTCGCAGATCGCGGTGATGGCCGCCAAGGAATCGGTCAACCGCTCGTTCGAGGGCACCCTGTCGGACGGCGTGATGTTCGAGCGCCGCATGTTCCATGCCCTGTTCGCCACCAGCGACCAGAAGGAAGGCATGGACGCCTTCGTGAACAAGCGCGCACCCGTCTTCAAGAACGCCTGATGTCGCCGGCGGCTGTCAGATTCTGGCTATAATGCGCGGCTTCGGCGATATAGCTCAGTTGGTTAGAGCGCAGCATTCATAATGCTGATGTCGGTGGTTCAAGTCCACCTATCGCCACCAGATTCGAGGCGGGCTCCGGCAACGGAGCCCGCCTTTTTCATTGCCCGTCTGCTTCGCTCAACGCCACACGCCACACGCAAAACGCCCATGGCCCTAAAGTCCACCATCTTCAAGGCAAACCTGCAGATCGCCGACATCGACCACGGCTACTACGCCGACCACGCCCTGACGCTGGCGCGCCACCCGAGCGAGACCGACGAACGCATGATGGTGCGGCTGGTCGCACTGGCGCTGAACGCGCACGAACTGGTCGACACCTGCAACGGTGACGGCACGCTTGCCTTCGGCGCCGGCCTGTCGGACCCCGACGACCCGGACCTGCACCTCACCGACTTCACCGGCCGCAAGCGCCTGTGGGTCGAGGTGGGCCAGCCCGAGGACAAACCCCTGAGCAAAGCCTGCAGCCAGGCCGACGCCGTACGCGTCTACGCCTACGGCCCCGCCGCCGAGGTCTGGTGGCGTGGCATCGAAGGAAAGCTTTCGCGCCTTGAGCGGCTGCAGGTCTGGCGCCTGAGCGCCGACAGCGCGCAAGCCCTGGTCGAACTGGCCGAACGCAGCATGCAGTTGCAGGCCACGGTGCTGGAGGGCGTGCTCACGCTCAGTGGCGAGCGTGGCAGCGTCAGCCTGGAGCCCGTGCGCTGGAAGTGAGCTGCCCGCGCCGGTGAATGCGCCGGTTCATGCGCCGTGCTTGCCCGGCGTCCAGCCTTGCGCGCCCAGCGCGCGCTCAGCCACTGCGGTCGGCACCGCCTCCAGCGGCGTGGCCATGGTGTCGTTCCAGCGGTTGAGAAAGGCGAACATGGCCACCACGCCCAGGATCTCGACGATCTCGCCATCGCTCCAGTGGCGCTGCAGTTCAACGAACTGCTCGTCCGTCACCGCATTGGGCTGGCTCGCCGCGGCCAGCGCAAAGTCCAGGGCCAGGCGTTCGCGCTCGCTGTAGTGCGGGCTGCTGGCGAAGGTCCAGATGTCGGCCAGCTTGGCCTCGCTCACGCCGAAGTTCTTGGCCCCCAGCAGCGTGTGCGCCTGGCAGTAGCGGCAGCCCGAAACCTGACTCACGACGTGGCCGATCAGGCGGCGAAAACCCAGATCGACATCACTCTCAGGGTCCATCACGGCAGCGTTGAGCACCGCCAGCGCCTGCGCCAGCTTCGGGCGCCGCTGCATGGTCAGCACGCTGTTGGGCGTGAAGCCCAGGGTGCCCAGAAAGAAGTCGAAGTGGGGTTTGAGCTCGGGCGTGGTTTCGGGGGGCAGGGGCGCCAATCGGGGCATGGGAGTCTCCGGGTTTCGAATGCACCACACTGTGCCACCCGCAGACCAAAGGGCGCGCCGATCCACCGCGCGGCAAGCCGGCGTCGGTGACCCGCATGCGACAATCCGCGCCTTCTTCAGCCTCTGGATCTACACCATGAACCGCTGCTTCACCACCCTGCTGGCCGCCCTGGCCATCGCTGGCGGGGTACACGCCCAGGAATCGGTGCGCAAGTTCCCCAAGCAGACATTGCGTGGTGAACTGGTTGTCAAACTGCCGCCCTATGTCGAGATGGATGAACGTGTGGTGCGCCTGTCGCCCGGCGCCCGCATCATCGACACCAGCGACCGCATCCTGCGCTCGGCCACCCTGGTCAACCAGACCCTGACCGTCAACTACCTCCTCGACAAGCGCGGCCAGATCAGCCAGGTCTGGCTGTTGACCGAGGCCGAGATGAAGGAAAAGCGCCCAGGCTACGGCGTGGAGCGCAACTACACCTTCGAGTCGCAGCAAAGCAGCGACGGCCAGCCGGCGGCGTCGACCACCGCCAACTGACCCCCATTTGAATGCGCACCGCCAGGCATCGGGCGGTGCATCGGGCGTTGCACGCCCGCAGGAGCCCCACCATGACCCGCAAAGTCTTCATCAAGACCTTTGGCTGCCAGATGAACGAGTACGACTCGGACAAGATGGCCGACGTCCTCGGCGCCGCCGAGGGATACGAACCCACCAACGACCCCGAGCAGGCCGACCTGATTCTGTTCAACACCTGCTCGGTGCGGGAGAAGGCGCAGGAGAAGGTGTTCTCCGACCTGGGCCGCATCAAGCACCTCAAGCAAAAGGGTGTGCTCATCGGTGTCGGCGGCTGCGTCGCCAGCCAGGAGGGCGAGGCCATCATCCAGCGCGCGCCCTTCGTGGATGTGGTGTTCGGCCCGCAGACCCTGCACCGCCTGCCCGAGCTGCTGGCACAACGCGCTGCGCAGGCGCGCCCGCAGGTGGACATCAGCTTCCCCGAGATCGAGAAGTTCGACCACCTGCCGCCGGCCAAGGTCGACGGCGCCTCGGCATTTGTCTCGATCATGGAAGGCTGCTCCAAGTACTGCAGCTACTGCGTGGTGCCTTACACCCGCGGTGAAGAGGTCAGCCGCCCGTTTGACGACGTGCTGGTCGAGGTGGCGGGCCTGGCCGACCAGGGCGTGAAGGAAGTGACGCTGCTGGGGCAGAACGTCAACGCGTACCGCGGCGCGATGGGCGACACCAGCGAGATCGCCGACTTCGCCATGCTGATCGAGTACGTGGCCGACATTCCCGGCATCGAGCGCATTCGCTACACCACCAGTCACCCCAATGAATTCACGGCGCGACTGATCGAGGCCTACGCCAGGGTGCCCAAGCTGGTAAACCACCTGCACCTGCCGGTGCAGCACGGCTCGGACCGCATCCTCATGGCCATGAAGCGCGGCTACACCGCCATGGAATACAAGAGCACGATCCGCAAGCTGCGCGCGATCCGCCCCGACATCTCCATGAGCAGCGACTTCATCGTCGGCTTTCCCGGCGAGACCGAAGACGACTTCAACAAGATGATGAAGCTCATCGACGACGTGGGCTTTGACAGCAGCTTCAGCTTCATCTTCAGCCCGCGCCCCGGCACGCCCGCGGCCAACCTGCCCGACGACACGCCGCACGAGGTCAAGCTCAAGCGGCTGCAGCACCTGCAGGCCACCATCGAGGCCAACGTGCGACGCATCAGCGCCAGCCGCGAGGGCACGGTGCAGCGCATCCTCGTCGAAGGGCCGGCGCGTCGCCCGGGCCCGGACGGTGCCGCCGAGCTGATGGGTCGCACCGAGTGCAACCGCATCGTCAACTTCAACGGCGGCCCCAACGGCGCGCGACTGACCGGGCAGATGATCGACGTACGCATCACCCAGGCCCTGCCCCACTCGCTGCGCGGCGAGGTGCTGGTGCGCGAAGCCGCCTGACGGCGCTCCATCCCGGACATCGTGCGCCCCTCCTCGCTGTCGTTCCAGCAGCTGCTGCTGATCGCGTTTTTGCTGATCGGCGCGCTGCTCGGTGCGGCCGCCGTGCGCGCCCTGTTCTCGCTCGAGACACTGCTCGGGCAAAGCCGCGAAGGCACGGCGCAGGCCATTGCGCTGGCCACGGCGGCGCAATCGCTGTCGGAACGCAGCCTGACCATGGAACGCGCTGCGCGCCAGTCGCTGGTGCTGCGCGACAACCAGCTGCGCCAGCGATTCACCGAAGCGGCGGGGCACGCACGCGACATCCTCAAGCGGCTCGAAGACAACGAACTGCCGGGCGAGTTTGCGCAACCCTGGCGACGCCAGATCGATGTGGTCACCGGCTTGCTGGAAGGACCGGCCGACACCGCGCTGGACCGCGAGCGCGAGGTGGCCCGCGCGTTCCGTGAGCTCGACGGTCACAGCGCCGCCATTGCGCAAAAGGTGCAGGCCATCATCGCTGCCCGCAACGAAGCGCTGCAGGCCGGCTTCGAGCGCAACCAGCAGCAGCTCACGCAGATCGTGACCGGCTCCATCCTGCTGGCGGCCGCCATGGCGCTGGGCTTCGGCATCTGGCTGGCCAAGCCGTTTCAGCGACTGGAGCGCGCCATCGTCGGCCTGGGCGAGAACCGCCTCGACCAGCCCATCGACATCCGAGGCCCCAAGGACGTGCGCCGTGTGAGCCAGCAGCTGGACTGGCTGCGATTGCGCCTGACCGAACTCGACGCCGACAAGGCGCGCTTTCTGCGCCACATCTCGCACGAACTCAAAACGCCCCTGGCCTCACTGAGCGAGGGTGTGGCCGTGCTCGGCGACGGTGTGGCCGGCGCTCTCAATCCCAACCAGGCCGAGGTGGTCAACATCCTGCAGCACAACACGCAGGTGCTGCAGTCGCAGATCGAGGCGCTGCTGAGCTTCAATGCCGCCGCCTTCGAGGCGCGTCAGCTGCGGCGCGAACGCACCGACTTGCGCGCCCTGCTGGAAGAGCAGGTCGAGGCGCAGCGCCTGCACTGGCAGGCGCACGGCCTGCAGGTGCGCGTCGAGGGCGAAGCCGTCGTGGCGCCGGTCGACAGGGAAAAAATGGCTTCGGCCATCGGCAACCTGCTGCTCAACGCCATCCGCTTCTCGCCCCACGGCGGCACCATCCGGCTGGTGCTGCTGGCGTTGCCGGCGCGCGTCAGCATCGACATCGTCGATCAGGGTCCCGGCGTGGCACCCGCCGACCGCGAACGCATTTTTGAACCCTTCTTCCGTGGCGAGCGTCAACCCGAAGGCGCGGTGCGAGGCACCGGCATCGGCCTGTCCATCGTTCACGAATACATCGTCGCGCACGGCGGTCGCATCGAGTTGATCGATGATGCGCGCGGTGCCCACTTCCGCATCGAACTGCCCCATGCCTCCTGACCTTCGATTCACCCACTGGCGTCTGGCCTGCGCGCTGTTGCTGGGCACACTGGGAACAGCCTGCGCGGTGACGCCTGCCGAAGCGCCGCCGCCGGCGCGCGCTGCGGGCGCGACTGTGGCCGCGTCCACGCTGCTGAGTGGCGCGCCGGCCAGCCCGCCGGATGCCGCGCCGCCACCGGCCACCGTGGCGGTTGCGCCCGTGCTGGTCAACGCGGCCGCCAGCGAGGTCAGTGAAGCCGACGCCAACAGCGCCCTCCTGCGCTATGGCGAACGGGTGCGCGCGCTGACCCCGCCCGAACTCACCCTGGAGATCGCCTCGCTGGGCGACCCGGGGATGCAGGCCCCGCGCCAGCTGCAACTCGCCATGGCGCTGATGCAGTCCGGTCAACCGGTGGACACCGCGCGCGCCCTGGGCCTGGCCCAGCGCGTGGCCGCCAACGGCGCACCCGAGGTCACTCCATACCGTCCCTTCGCTCGCCTGCTGGCCGCTCGGCTGATGGAGCAGCGTCGGCTGGAGGAAGCGCTCGATCGCCAGGCCCAACAGTTGCGTGACCAGCAGCGCCGTATCGACCAGCTCAATGATCGGCTGGAGGCCATGCGCGCCATCGAACGCAGCCTGAACAACCGCGCGCCTGCGGCGGCGCCGCGGCCCGCCACACCCTGATCGCAGCATGAGCACGTCGCCCACACCTCGCGCGCGCCTGCTGGTCGTCGACGACGACGCCGACATGCTGCGACTGCTGTCGATGCGCCTGGGCTCTGCCGGCTACCAGGTCACCGCCGTCGGGTCGGCCGAAGCCGCGCTGGCGCAGCTCGAGATCGAACGCCCGCAGCTGGTGTTGTCCGACGTGCGCCTGCCCGGGCGTGACGGCCTGGCGCTGTTCGACGAGGTGCGTGCGCGCCACCCCTCGCTGCCGGTGATCCTGCTCACTGCCCACGGCACCATCCCCGACGCCGTGGAAGCCACCGCGCGCGGCGTGTTCGGCTACCTCACCAAGCCCTACGACGCCAAGGAACTGCTGGAGAAGATCGCGCAGGCCCTGGCCCTGGCTGCGCCCAGCCTGCCCTCGCGCCAGGCCGACGAAGCCTGGCGCGCCGAGATCGTGAGCCGCTCCAGCCGCATGGCCGACCTGCTGGCCGAGGCGCGATTGGTGGCACGCAGCGACGCCAGCGTGCTGCTGCGCGGCGACTCGGGCACCGGCAAAGAAGTGCTGGCCCGTGCCATCCACAAGGCCAGCGCGCGGGCGAACAAGCCCTTCGTGGCGGTGAACTGCGGCGCCATCCCAGAAGCACTGCTGGAGTCTGAGCTGTTCGGTCACGTCAAGGGCGCCTTCACCGACGCGGTCAGCAACCACAAGGGCCTGTTCCAGGCGGCCGACGGCGGCACCTTGCTGCTCGACGAAATCGGTGACATGCCGCCGGCCTTGCAGGTCAAGCTGCTGCGCGTGCTGCAGGAGCGCGCCGTGCGCCCGCTGGGGTCGAGCCAGTCGATCCCGGTCGACGTGCGCATCGTCTCGGCCACGCACCGCGACCTGGAAGCCGCCATGGCCGACGGCCAGTTCCGTGAGGACCTGTATTACCGGCTCAACGTCGTCACCCTGCACCTGCCGACGCTGGCCGAGCGCCGCGAGGACATTCCGCTGCTGGCCAACCACTTTCTGGCGCGCCTGTCGGCCAAGTACGGCAAACGCAGCTCGGGCTTCGCGCCCGAAGCGCTCAAGGCGCTGACCATGGCCGCCTGGCCGGGCAACGTGCGACAGCTCTACAACGTGGTCGAACAGGTCTGTGCGCTCAACACCACCCCGCTGGTGCCGCTGGCGCTGGTGCAGCGCGCGCTTCGCACGCCCTCGGTCGAGGTGCTCAGCCTGGCGGAGGCGCGCCAGCGCTTCGAGCGCGCGTACCTGGTCGACCTGCTCAAAATGACCGATGGCCACGTGGCCGACGCGGCCCGCCTGGCCCAGCGCAACCGCACCGAGTTCTACCGCCTGCTGCAAAAGCACGAACTCACCCCCGGCCTGTTCAAAAGCGACGGCCTGCACGGTGACGACGACGGGGCTGTCGCCGAATCGTGACAGCCCCAAACGGTTGATTCACAACGCTTTTTTGCAGCGCAGCAAAGGCCTTGTCGCCGCATGGCGACAAAAACCGGGGTGTTTCGCGCCGCCATGGCGCGGTCACCGCGGATTCGGGGTCTCGGCGCGCATCAAGTGCTTGATCTGAAAGGCGTTTTTCGTCATGGCACAGGGTTTGCCCTTAAGCAGGCATGCCCCGGCTTTTTCAACGCCTCATCCAACGCCTTCAACAGCAGCGCCGCCACCTGGCCATCGGCCTGGGCGCCGCATGCCTGCTGGGTTTCGGGCCTGCGCACGCATTCGACTGGGACCAGCTCACCCACCTGGCGCAGGTGCGCGCCAGCGAACCCTGGCGCGAAAACAGCGACAAGCTGCCCGACGCGCTGGCCAACATCAGCTACGACCAGCTGCGCGACATCCGCTTTCGCACCGAGCGCGCCACCTGGCGCGAGCAGAACCTGCCTTTTGAAGGGCAGTACTTCCACCTCGGCCTGTACCAGACGCAGCCGGTGCGCATCCACGAGCTGCTGGCCGATGGCCAAGTGCGCCACCTGCCGTACCGCGTCGAGGACTTCAACTTCGGCGCCAACCGCTTCGACACCACCGCCTGGGGCGACCTGGGCCATGCCGGCTTTCGCCTGCACTACCCGCTCAACAACGTTGCCTACAAAGACGAGCTGATCGTCTTTCTGGGCGCGAGCTACTTCCGCGCGCTCGGCGCCCAGCAGCAGTACGGCCTGTCCGCACGCGGGCTGGCCATCGACACCGTTGGCGGCCAGGGCGAGGAGTTCCCGCGCTTCACCGAGTTCTGGCTGCAGCGCCCGGCGCCCGATGCAAAGACCGTCACCGTCTTCGCGCTGCTCGAGTCGCCCCGCGTCACCGGCGCCTACCGCTTCGACATCGAGCCCGGCTTCAACACCCGCACCCGCGTACAGCTGCGGCTGTTCGCGCGCGACGGCGCGCCCGCCATCCACACCCTGGGCATCGCGCCGCTGACGAGCATGTTCCTCTCGGGCGAGAACCAGCCGATGCCCGGCGACTTTCGCCCCGAGGTGCACGACTCCGACGGCCTGATGCTGGTCACCGGCGAAGGCGAGTGGCTGTGGCGCCCGCTGCAACGGCCGGCCTCGCTCACCGTCAGCTCGTTCGCCACGCGCCAGCCGCGCGGTTTCGGCCTCATGCAGCGCGACCGGCGCTTCTCCAGCTACGAAGACGTCGAGGCCCGTTACGAGCGCCGTCCCAGCGCCTGGGTCACGCCCGTGGGCGACTGGGGCGCCGGCCGTGTGGAGCTGGTGCAGCTGCCCACCCCCGACGAGACGCACGACAACGTGGTCGCGTACTGGGTGCCGGCGCAGGCGCTGCAGCCCGGTCAACCGCTTGACCTGACCTACGACATCGCCTGGCAAGGCGACGAACAACAGCGACCGCCGGCCAGCTGGGTCACGCAGAGCCGCCGCGGCTACGGCTTCACCCGCCTGAGTGCGGACGAGCAAAGCGCGCAGCCGCAATACGTGCTCGATTTCGCCGGCCCCGCCATCGATGCCCTGCCCGCCGGCGCCGAGGTCCGCGCCGTGGTGAGCACCAACGCCAACGGCCGCGTGCTCGAAGCCATCGCCTACCCCAATCCGGCCACGCGCAGCTGGCGCCTGAGCCTGCGCGTCGCGCGCATCGATCCGGCGCAGCCGGTCGAGCTGCGCGCCTTCCTGCAACACCAGCAACACACCGTGAGCGAAACATGGACGCACCTGCTTCTGCCCGAATGAGCCACCGCAGCCTGCTGCGCGAGGAACGCCATCCGAACGCGGTGACCGCACCGCCGATCCACCGCGGCTCGATGGTGCCGCGGCCCTGGCGCGGCTTCTGGAACAGCGTGGGCACCGCCCTGCTCGAAACCGCCAGCCGGGCGCTGCCACCCTACCGCCGCAGCGCAGCGCCTGAGAGCGAACCGCGCATGCCCTGGCAGGCCGCGGCCCAGCGCCGCCGCGCCGTGTTCACCGCGCTGACGCTGGTGTGGACCATGGTGGCTGCGCTGTTGTTCGCGCACCTGCAACCCGAAGGCGGCAACGTCTGGCTGCAAGGCGGCCAGCTGGTGCTGTTCGTGACCCTGTCGGCCTGGGTGCTGACCGGCTTCGTCACCGCATTGATGGGCTTCTGGGTCACGCTGTTCGGCGACCGTCACACGCTGCGCGCCGCCGACGTGCGCGACCACGACATGAACCCCGATGCGCGCACGGCCATCATCATGCCGATCTGCAACGAGGACGTGGCCACCGTGTTCGCCGGCCTGCGCGCCACCTGCGATTCGCTGGCCACCACCGGCGAAGCCCAGGTGTTCGACGTGTTCGTGCTGTCCGACTCCTACGACCCGGCCATCCAGCGCGCTGAGCGCGCCGCCTGGGAAAACCTGCGCGCCGAGCTGGCAGCACAGGGTGGCCGCGCCTCGGTCGAGGTGTACTACCGCCTGCGCACGCGCCGCACCCACCGCAAGGCGGGCAACGTGGCCGACTTCTGCCGCCGCTGGGGCAAGGACTACCGCTACATGATCGTGCTCGACGCCGACAGCGTGATGAGCGGGCGTTGCCTGGTCGACATGGTCAAGCTGATGGAAGCCAACCCGCGCGCCGGCATCATCCAGACCGCCACCCAGGCCGTGGGCCACGCCACCTTGCACGCCCGCGCGCAGCAGTTCGCCTCGCGCGTGACCGGTCGCCTGTTCACCCTGGGCATGCAGTTCTGGCAACTGGGCGAGTCGCACTACTGGGGCCACAACGCCATCATCCGGGTCGAACCCTTCATGCAGCATTGCGCGCTGGCGCCCATCGCCGGCAAGGGCGGCATGGCCGGCGGCATCATGTCGCACGACTTCGTCGAAGCCGCGCTGATGCGCCGCGCCGGCTACCACGTGTGGCTGGTGTCCGACCTGCAGGGCAGCTACGAGCAGCAGCCACCCGACCTGCTCAGCGAACTGCAGCGCGATCGCCGCTGGTGCCAGGGCAACCTGCAGAACGCGCGCCTGATGGCCGAGCCCGGCATCCACCGCGTTCACCGCGCCATGTTCGTCATTGGCGCCATGTCCTACCTGTCGGCGCCGCTGTGGCTGGCCTTCCTCACTTTCGGCACGGCGCTGTGGGTGAGCGACCAGACCATGGTGAGCAGCTGGGGCGCGGTGCCCGCCGAGCTGCGCGGTCTGTGGATCTGGACGCTGTGCCTGCTCTTCATGCCACGCGTGCTGGGCCTGATCGCCGTCTTCCTCAAGCGAGAGCAACGCCTGTTCGGCGGTGGCGCCACGCTGCTGTTGAGCGCACTGGCCGAGACCGGCCTGGCCCTGCTGCAGGCGCCGATCCGCATGCTGGCGCACTCGCTGTTCGTGGTGGTGGCGCTCACCGGCATCAAGCTCGACTGGAAATCGCCCCCGCGCGAGGCCAGCGGCATCGCCTGGGGCGACGCCGCTCAGCGCCTGGCGCCCATGAGCGCCGTGGTGGCCTGCCTCGGCTTTGGCGTTGCGCTGCTCAACGCCGACGCCCTGCTCTGGCTGGCGCCCGTCGCGCTGCCGCTGGTGCTGGCCATCCCGTTGACGGTGGCCACCAGCCACGTGGAGCTTGGCGCGTGGATGCGCTCGCGCGGCGTGCTGCTCATCCCCGAGGAATCGTGGTCGCCCGCTGTGCTGCGCAGTGCCTGGCGCCACGCCAGCCGGCTGGCCTTGAAGGCTGCGTAATTGGCTGCGGGATGACAGATGACTCGCCGCTGCGCGGCGGGATGACCAATGACTGCGGGCGCGCCGACGTTGTCATTGAGCGCGCATCGCGAAGTCATTCATCATTTGTCATCCCCCCGGTCATCAAGAGGCGTCGGGCGGCTGCAGATAGCGCGCATCGGACCAGGTGGCCAGCCATTGCGGCGCAAAGGCCACGAACACCGCCACCACCAGCCCTGTCAGAAAGCCGTCGCCCCAGGCCATGAGCCAGACCGCGACGAAGGCCTGATCGCTGGGCGAAGGGTGCGCCAGCAATCGCAATGAGGCGGCGACAAACACCGCCAGCACGGTGGTGAAGAAGCCGCGCCCCAGCGTGTAGACAAACGGGTTGGCCGGCAACCAGCGCCGCAACACGGCGCCCAGCCCCAGGGCCAGCGTGGCCGGCAGCACGCCGAGCCACCACAGCCGCTCGATCACGAGCGCCGGTGCGTCGCCACCGACCAGGCCCACGATCAACGCCACGCCCACCAGCGCCGGCACCGCCAGCGGCCAACCCAGCATCAGCACCAGCAGGTTGGCGGCGGTGAGTTGCACTTGCAGACCGGCCGGCATGAGCGTGGGCGTGAGCCAGAGCAGTGGCACCAGCACCAGCGCGCCCAGCGCAGGCGTGAGCAAGGGGCCGTTCAGCAGGCGCCAGGGTCTGAGCCACAGCGCCACCAGCAACGCCATGGCACAAGCGATGGATTCAATCAGCAGCCACATGGCCGCCAGTGTGGGCCATGCAGTCGGCCAACGGCTTGACGCAGGTCAGCCCATGCCGGGCAGCTTGGGCATGCCCTTCATGCCACCCATGCGCTTCATCATCTTCATCAGGCCGCCGCCCTTCATCTTCTTCATCATGTCGCGCATCTGCTCGAACTCCTTGAGCAGGCGGTTGACCTCCTGCACATGCACGCCGGCGCCCTGGGCGATGCGGCGCTTGCGCGTGGCCTTGATGATGTCGGGCTTGCGTCGCTCGGTGGGGGTCATGCTGCAGATGATCCCTTCCTTGCGCTTGATGTCCTTCTCGGCGCGGCTCAGGTCGGCGTCGCCGGCCTTGGCGGCGAGTTGCGCCGGCAACTTGTCGAGCAGGTTGGACAGGCCGCCCATCTGCTTCATCTGCTGCAGCTGCTGCAGAAAATCCTCCAGATCGAAGCCCTCGCCGCTCTTGACCTTGGCGGCCAGCTTCTGCGCCGCGGCCATGTCCACGCCCGCGGTGACCTGTTCGACCAGGGCCACGATGTCGCCCATGCCCAGCACGCGTTGCGCGTGGCGATCGGCATCAAAGACTTCCAGCCCGTCGATCTTCTCGGACACGCCCGCGAACTTGATCGGCACACCGGTGACCGAGCGCACCGACAGCGCAGCACCGCCGCGGGCATCACCATCGAGCTTCGTCAGCACGATGCCGGTCAGCGGCAGCGCGTCCTTGAAGGCCTTGGCGGTGTTGACCGCGTCCTGGCCCTGCATGGCGTCGACCACGAACAGCGTCTCGACCGGTTTGAGTACGTTGTGCAGGTCCTGAATCTCGCGCATCAGCGCTTCGTCGATGGCCAGGCGACCCGCCGTGTCCACCAGCAGCACGTCGAAATGGTGGCGCCGTGCGTGGTCGAGCGCCGCACGCGCGATGTCGGCCGGCTTCTGGTCCGGCGTGCTGGGGAACCATTCGGCGCCCGCCTGGGCCGTCACCGTCTTGAGCTGCTCGATGGCCGCGGGGCGATAGACGTCGCCCGACACCGTCAGCACCTTCTTCTTGCGGCGCTCGATCAGGTGGCGCGCCAGCTTGGCGGTGGTGGTCGTCTTGCCGGCGCCCTGCAGACCGGCCATCAGGATCACCGCCGGCGGTTGCGCCGCCAGGTTGATGTCGGCCACGCCTTCGCCCATGGTCGCGGCGAGCTCGCGGTTGACGATGCCTACCAGCGCCTGGCCAGGGGTGAGCGAGCCCACCACGTCCTGCCCCAGGGCCTTTTCCTTGACCCGGGCGATGAAGTCGCGCACCACCGGCAGGGCCACGTCGGCCTCTAGCAAGGCCATGCGGACCTCGCGCAGCATGTCGCTGACGTTGGTCTCGGTGATGCGCGCCTGACCCCGCATCTCCTTGACGATGCGGGACAGGCGGTCGGACAGCGCGGATGCCATGGATGGGGTTCGTCGTTCGGTGGGGTGGGCAGGCGGCTGTGGGTTCGCCCACACAGACCGCGCATCGACCCCGCTTGAGCGGGGCGTCGCGGCCGGGGCCGCCGTTAAGATGTGCGGGTGATTTTAGTGCCCCGCCCACGCCTGCGGTCATGAACCTGCTGCCCCAACTGGCCCTGAACCTGCCGGCGACCGTGCTGTCGGCGATCACCGCATTGGCCTATGCCCTGGTGGCGTGGATGCATCCCCGCCTGAGCCAGATGCGCGCGCGCGGCCTGCTCGCCATCACCTGGGGGCTGCACCTGCTGGCTTTGCTGGCCGGGCTGACCGTCGACCCGGTCCGTTTCGGCTTTGGGCCGGCGCTGTCGGTGACGGTGTGGCTGGTACTCACCATCTATTTGATTGAAAGCCGGCTGTACCCCCAGCTGCGCGCGCGCGGGGTGCTGGCTGTGCTGGGCGCGGCGGTGATGGTGATTGCGCTGCTGTTCCCCGGTGCTCACCACCCGGCACTGCCCTCAGCTTGGATGCCGCTGCACTGGGCATTGGGCATCGCTGCCTACGGGTTGATCGGCGCCGCCGTCGTCCACGGCTTCCTGATGCAGCGTGCCGAGCAGGCCATGCGGCACGGCACCACCCACGACACCGCCATGCCCCTGCTGACCCTGGAGCGCCTGACGTTTCGCTTCCTGGCGGCGGGCTTTGTGCTGCTCACGCTCACGCTGGCAGCCGGCTGGTACTTCTCCGAACTGCTCAACCAGCGCATGGTGTGGAACCACAAGACCGTGTTTTCGGTGCTTTCCTGGCTGACCCTTGCGGTGCTGCTGTGGGGGCGTTGGCAACTGGGGTGGCGTGGACGCACCGCCGTGCGCACGCTGTATGTGGGTGCTGGTCTGTTGTTGCTGAGCTATGTGGGCTCGCGCTTCGTGCTGGAAGTGCTGCTGCACCGCCCCTGAGGACGCACCGATGAAATACCTGCTTGTGTTCGCCGTCGTCATGGTGGCGTACTGGATCTGGCGCAACAACCGCCGCGAAGAAATGGCCGCTCGTGCAGCGCCCAAGGCGCGGCGGGCGGTGGCGGCGCCGGTGACCATGGTCGCCTGCCGCGTCTGTGGCACCCACATGCCGCACACCGAAGCCGTCCAGGGCCGGGAAGGCGTGTACTGCAGCCAAGAGCATCGTCAACGCATCGAGGGGCCACCGGCCTGACGCTACCCATGGCGCACGAAGACAGCTCGCAATTCGCTCCCTCGTGGTACTCGGCGTTCGAGACGCCGGGCAGCCGCTCACGCGAGCAACGGAAGAAGGCGTTCATGCGCCTGTGGCGCGCCTTCATGCAGGCTCGCGTCTTCGTCGCGGTGGTGGTGCTGGGCCTGCACCTGTTCCTGCTGCTGGCCACGGGCAACGGCTCGCTGCCCATGACCGCCCTGGCCTCGGGCTATCTGCTGGCCACCGTGGTGGTGCTGCTGCTGTGGCACCCGGCCGAGCACACCCGTGCGCCCACGGTGCAGTGGATCATCACCATCGGTGTCGACGTGGCGGTGGTCGCCGCGCTCCAGCATTTCGACAGCAGCGGCATCAACTTCACGCCGCTGTTCGCCCTGCCCGTCTTGCTGGGCGCCATTCTTGGCCAGCTGGTCATCGGGCTGGGCAGCGCGGCGCTGGTGACGCTGCTGCTGCTGGGCGACGCCTGGCTGTCTTCGCCCGCGCTGGGCCAGATCGACAGCGCGCGTTTCCTGCAGGCCGGCCTGGCCGGAACCGGTTTCTTTCTCGTCGCGGTGCTGGCACACCAGTTGGCCATTCGCCTGGCACGGGAAGAGGCCGTATCGGCCAGCAGTCAGGCGGCGGCGCGCGCACAGGCAGCCGTCAATGAGGTGGTGATTGAAAGCCTGGAAGTGGGCGTGCTGGTGATCGACGCCCATGGGGTGGTGCGCAACGCCAATCCGGCTGCGCGCAACATGCTCATGGGCGAGGCATTTCCGGCCGGGGCCAAGCTGCTGCTGTCGGCGCGCCCGAGCTGGTCGCACCTGGCGTCGCTGGTGCAAGAGAGCTTCGCCATCGATGCGGCCCTGGAGACCGAGACCACCATCGAGCATGGCGACCGCCCTGCGCAGCGCCTGCACGCACGCACCCAGCTCACACCCGTGATCGGTGAACGCGGTTCGCTGTGTGTGTTGTTCCTCGAAGACCTGCGCGAAGTGGAGGCGCGGGTGCGCACCGAAAAGCTGGCGTCGATGGGCCGCATGTCGGCCGCGGTGGCCCACGAGATCCGCAATCCGCTGTCGGCCATCACCCAGGCCAACGCCTTGCTCGACGAAGACGCCAAGACGCCGGAACAAAAGCGGCTGACGCGCATGATCGATCAAAACGCGCAGCGCCTCTCACGCATCGTCGACGACATCCTCAACATTGCCCGGCCCCAACCCAGCCGGGCCGATGGACAGGTGCCTGCGCTGCCCCTGGACGTGGCGGTCCGCCAGGTCACCGGCGAATGGGCACGGCAGAACCAGGTCACCAAGGCACTGGGCGTGCACCTGCATTCGTCCCAGGCCAGCGTGCGCTTCGACCCCGAACATCTGCGGCGTCTGTTGGTCAACCTGCTGGACAACGCCTTGCGCCATGCCAGCGGCAAGGCAGCTTCCATTCGCGTCATCACGCAGGCCAGCGGCCAGGAGCATTTGCGCATCTCGGTCTGGAGCGACGGCGGCCCGCTGGAGGCCACCGTGGTCAAGCACCTGTTCGAGCCGTTCTTTTCGTCAGAGAGCCGCTCCAGCGGACTGGGGCTGTACATCTGCCGCGAGCTGTGCGAGCGCTATGGCGCACAGATCGCCTACCAACGCTCCCGCCTGGATCAGCTCGAAGGCAACGAGTTCTACGTGCTGATGCCGGCGGTGCGCGGCAGCGGCGCACCTGTGCGCGACGGCGGCCAGCATAGCCTGCCGTACTCCATGTCGCCACAGGACATCGAGCGCACCATCGTCGACCCTTTGCGCTCCGGTCGTTCGCCGCTGGGCAAGCACTGACCCGCCATGGCCACGGCATCGCCCAGCGCATCCATTCTGGTGGTCGACGACGAGCCCGACCTTCGCACGCTGTACGAGCTGACCCTGCTGCGCGAGGGTCATGCTGTCACCACCGCGCCCGACCTGCACCAGGCCCGCGACTGCCTCGCCCATCACCGCTTTGACGTGCTGATCTCGGACATGCAGCTGCCCGATGGGCTGGGGCTGGAACTCTTGCGCGAGGTGGCCGACCGCCAGCGCAGCGAACGCTGCATCGTGATCACCGCGCACGGTTCGGCCGAGAACGCGGTCGAGTCGCTCAAGGCGGGGGCGTTCGATTACCTCACCAAACCCGTCGATCTGCGCCAGTTGCGTGGCGCCGTGAGTGCCGCGCTGCGCTCGCAACGGGCCCCACTGGCGGCCGCGTCCTCTGACGAACGCGCAGCACCTGCCAACGGCCCCATCCGCGCCGCGCCTCCGCCGCCGTCTGGCCAACGCGCCCTTGAGCGCATCGTCGGCCATTCGCCCAGCGTGCAGCAGATCAAGGCACGCATCGAGAAGGTGGCCACCAGCATGGCACCGGTGCTGATCCTGGGTGAGTCGGGCACCGGCAAGGAACTGGTCGCACGTGCGGTGCACGAGTGCAGTCACCGCGCCAATGGCCCATTCGTGGCGGTCAATTGCGGCGCAATTCCAGAGAACCTCATCGAAGCGGAATTCTTCGGCGCACGCAAAGGCGCATACACCGGCGCGGCCGCCGACCGTGAAGGCTATTTCCAGGCCGCCAACGGTGGCACGCTCTTTCTCGACGAGATTGGCGACCTGCCAGTGTCGATGCAGGCCAAGTTGCTGCGCGTCATTCAGGAGCGCCGGGTGCGCGCACTGGGTGCCGTGCAAGAGGAAGCCGTGGATGTGCGGCTGGTGTCCGCCACGCACCGCGATCTGCCTGCCCTGGTGCAGTCGGGCGAGTTTCGCCAGGATCTGTTCTACCGACTCAACGTCATCGGCTTGCGTACGCCGGCCCTGCGCGATCGGCCCGAAGACCTGCCCGTCCTCGCGCATGCCCTGCTGCAGCGCCTGTGCGACGAATCGGGGCAGCCGATGCCGCACCTGAGCGACGCCGCGCTGCACTGGTTGCAGTCGCGCGAACTGCCGGGCAACGTGCGAGAGCTCGAAAACCTGCTGCAGCGTGCGCTGGCGCTCTCCGCCGGGGATGAACTCCGACCCGAAGATTTCAGCGAAAGCGGCGACACGATGCCCGATACGCTGCAGGACACCCTGCCCGACAGGTCAGCGCACGCCGACGACGAAGGGGCCCCCAGTGACCCGTCCGATGATGCGGAGGCAGAGCTGCCCACTGACCTGCAAAGCTTCCTCGACGAGCAGGAGCGGCAGGTGTTGATCAAGGCCCTTCAGGAGAGCGGCTACAACCGCACCGCCGCGGCGGCGCGCCTGGGCCTGAACTTGCGCCAGATCCGCTACCGCATCCAGCGCCTGGGCATTTCGCTGCCCGGCGCCCAAGGCAACGACGCCGACGGTGGCGATGCCTGAGCTTCCCTGGAATTCGGGATGGTGGGCCCGCGCCCGCCAGGTGACATCACCCAACCACGGACCGCGCCCCGCCCACATGGCCATCGACACCGTGGTCGTGCATTCGATCAGCCTGCCACCCGGCGTCTATGGCGGCCCGCAGGTGGAACAGCTGTTCACCAACCGACTCGACTGGGACGCGCACCCCTACTTCGATCGCATTCGCGGGATCGAGGTGTCCTCGCACTTTTTCATCCGACGCAACGGTGAAACGGTGCAATTCGTGTCTGTGCTGGACCGCGCGTGGCACGCCGGGCAATCGAGCTGGCGCGGTCGAGGCAACTGCAACGATTTCTCCGTTGGTATCGAGCTCGAGGGCCTTGAGGGCGAGCTCTTCGAGTCGGCCCAGTACGACGCGATCGCAGCCCTGTGCGCCGCCCTGTGCTCGCAGCACCCGGTTGCGCAGATCGTTGGTCACGAGCACGTTGCACCCGGGCGCAAACAAGACCCTGGGTCAGGTTTCGACTGGCCTCGACTGCGCCGCGCGCTCGGTTGGTCGCGCCATTGTTTTCCCGAGACGACAAACGCGCAGTCCGCCACATCTGCGGATTGATGCCTGCCCAGTCAGCGCTGCATCCCAACTGCGATGCGGCCTGCAGCAGCAAATCGCCTTGCAACGCCCGCCAATGCTGCCTCCTGCAAGTGCATCGCGCGCCACGCGCGAACCCTGCGCACACTGAAGAGCGCGACGACAAAAGCCGCTGCCGACGATCGGTGGGCATCACGCGTAAAAACACTAGGGGTAGCGCCTTGTACCCCCTATGGACACCAGATATAGTGTGCGCCCAGCGGTGATCAACAAACCCCATGCAGTAAGTCGCAAGTCTGCATGCCGGCGCCAACGACACCGATTTCACTGCCCATAACAAGCCAGACCGGACCGCAAGAGGAACCATGCTGACCGCCACCACCCCCCAGACCCCGACCTCAACCGCCAGCCGCGTGGCCGCCAGCGCCACGTCCAACGCCGGCAGCAGCCACAGCGCGTCGGTGTATGCGCAATACCAGATCATTCGCCGCAACGGTGCGGTGGTGCCGTTCGAGCCCAGCAAGATTGCGGTGGCGATGATGAAGGCGTTCCTGGCGGTGCATGGCACGCAGGGTGCCGCATCGGCCAGCGTTCGCGAAACGGTGGACGAGTTGACGCAGAACGTGGTCCGCGCCCTGATGCGCTCGCGCCCGGGCGGCGGCACCTTCCACATCGAAGACGTGCAGGACCAGGCCGAACTCGGCCTCATGCGCAGTGGCCACCACGAGGTAGCACGTGCCTATGTGCTCTATCGCGAGCGCCGCGCTGCCGAGCGCGCTTCGCAGGCCGCTGCCGCCAAGCCCAGCGAACCCGTGCTCCACGTCCTGGACCGTGGCCAGCGCGTCCCGCTCGACGTCGAGGCGCTGATGCGCTTGATCAGCGACGCCTGCAACGGCCTGGGGGCCGACGTGAAGGCGGACCCGATCGTTGCCGAAACCAAGCGCAACCTCTACGACGGCGTGCCCATCGAAGAGGTCTACAAGGCGGCCATCCTTGCCGCGCGTACCCTGATCGAAAAGGATCCGGACTACACCTACGCCACCGCCCGCCTGCTGCTGCACACCATCGTCAAGGAAATCCTCGGCGAAGAAGTGCCGCAGGCCCAGATGGCCCAGCGTTACGCCGACTACTTCCCCGGCTACATCAAGAAGGGTGTTGACGCCGACCTGCTCAACCCTGACATGCTGCAGTTCGATCTGGCGCGCCTGGGTGCAGCGCTGAAGCCCGAACGTGACCTGCAATTCGACTACCTCGGCCTGCAGACCCTGTACGACCGCTATTTCCTGCACGTGCGCAAAACCCGCATCGAACTGCCGCAAGCCTTCTTCATGCGCGTGGCCATGGGCCTGTCCCTCAACGAAATCGATCGCGAGGCCCGCGCCATCGAGTTCTACGAAATCCTGTCCACCTTCGACTTCATGAGCAGCACCCCCACGCTGTTCAACAGCGGCACCCTGCGCTCGCAGCTGTCCAGCTGCTACCTGACCACCGTGCCCGACGACCTCGACGGCATCTACGAGTCCATCAAGGAAAACGCGCTGCTGTCCAAATTCGCTGGCGGCCTCGGCAACGACTGGACCCGTGTGCGCGCCCTGGGCAGCCACATCAAGGGCACCAACGGCGAGTCGCAAGGCGTGGTGCCCTTCCTCAAGGTCGTCAACGACACCGCCGTGGCGGTCAACCAGGGTGGCAAACGCAAGGGCGCCGTCTGCACCTACCTCGAGTCCTGGCACCTCGACATCGAGGAATTCCTGGAACTGCGCAAGAACACCGGCGATGACCGCCGCCGCACCCACGACATGAACACCGCGAACTGGATTCCGGATCTGTTCATGAAGCGCGTGCTCGAAAAAGGCGAATGGAGCCTGTTCTCGCCGTCCAACGTGCCCGATCTGCACGACAAGTTCGGCACCGACTTCGAGCAGGCCTACACCGCCTACGAAGAGAAGGCCGCCCGTGGCGAAATCAAGCCCTACAAGAAGGTGCCCGCCACCGACCTGTGGCGCAAGATGCTGTCGATGCTGTTCGAAACCGGCCACCCCTGGATCACCTTCAAGGACGCCTGCAACGTGCGCAGCCCGCAACAGCACGCCGGTGTGGTTCACAGCTCCAACCTGTGCACCGAAATCACGCTCAATACCAGCGACACCGAAACCGCTGTCTGCAACCTGGGTTCGGTCAACCTGCTGCGCCACCTCAAGGACGGCCCCAACGGCAAGGAGCTGGACCACGACAAGCTCAAGAAGACGATCTCGACAGCGATGCGCATGCTCGACAACGTGATCGACATCAATTATTACGCTGTCAAGAAGGCCCGCGACTCCAACCTGCGCCACCGTCCGGTGGGCCTGGGCGTGATGGGCTTCCAGGACGCGCTGTACGAGCTGCGCATCCCCTACGCGTCCAACGAAGCCGTCGACTTTGCCGACCGCTCGATGGAAGCCGTCTGCTACTACGCCTATTGGGCATCGACCGAGCTTTCCCGTGAACGCGGACGCTACAGCAGCTTCAAGGGCTCGCTCTGGGACAAGGGCATGCTGCCGCCGGACACGCTCGACCTGCTGGCCCAGCAGCGCGGCGGCTACGTCGATGTGGACCGCACCGCCTCGCTCGACTGGGACGCGCTGCGCAACAAGATCGCGCAGGACGGCATGCGCAACTCCAACTGCGTTGCGATCGCACCCACGGCCACCATCTCCAACATCATCGGCGTCGACGCCTCGATCGAACCCTGCTTTGGCAACCTCTCGGTCAAGTCGAACCTGTCCGGCGAGTTCACCGTCATCAACAGCTACCTCGTCAAAGACCTCAAGCGCCTGGGCTTGTGGGACGACGTGATGGTCATGGATCTCAAGCACTTCGACGGTTCGCTGCGCCCGATCGATCGTGTGCCGCAGGACGTCAAGGCGCTCTATGCAACGGCCTTCGAAGTCGAACCCGTGTGGCTGGTCGAAGCCGCGGCGCGCCGCCAGAAGTGGATCGACCAGGCGCAAAGTCTGAACATCTACATGGCGGGTGCATCGGGCAAGAAGCTCGACGAGACCTACAAGCTCGCCTGGCTGCGCGGCCTCAAGACGACCTATTACCTGCGCACCACCTCGGCGACGCAGGTCGAGAAATCCACGGGACGCACCGGCCAGCTCAATGCGGTGTCGGTCGATCATTCCTCGACCGCTCACGCATCGACCAACGATGCCGCGATGAACGCCGAGCCCGCCACTGACGTGAAGTTCTGCGCCATCGATGACCCGGGCTGTGAAGCTTGTCAGTGATTGGAAACGCGTGCATGCGATGCACGTTGCGATGCATTGCAGCGATTCATTCGATGCAACACCGCAACAAAATCGGGATGCACGCGCTCTGATTGCTTTGCAATTCGCACAGACACTTTGATAATTCGCTGAATCGGACCGATATCTATGTTGACCTGGGAAGACCCCGCAACGCCTCTCTCGACGCCGCCGCAAAGCCCTCGCCCCTCCGGCCAGCCGGGCTTGCAAGTCTCATCTGTTGGTGAGGCCACCGCCGCCGTCTCCGCACAAACTTCGATGCCTGCCACTTCTGCGCGAGCCGATGCAGGTACGCACCGACGCATCAACGTCGCCGACAAGCGCATCATCAACGGCCAGACCGACGTCAACCAGTTGGTACCGTTCAAGTACAAGTGGGCCTGGGAAAAGTACCTCGCCACCTGCGCCAACCACTGGATGCCGCAGGAAGTGAACATGAGCCGCGACATCGCGCTCTGGAAAGACCCCAACGGCCTGAGCGAAGACGAGCGTCGCATCGTCAAGCGCAATCTGGGCTTCTTCGTGACGGCCGATTCGCTGGCGGCCAACAACATCACGTTGGGCACCTATCGCCACATCACGGCGCCCGAGTGCCGGCAGTTCCTGCTGCGCCAGGCTTTTGAAGAAGCCATCCACACGCACGCGTATCAGTACATCGTCGAGTCCCTGGGACTGGACGAAGGCGAGATCTTCAACGCCTACAACGAGGTGCAGTCCATTCGCGACAAGGACGAGTTCCTGATCCCGTTCATTGACGCGATCATGGATCCCACCTTCACGACCGGCACGCCCGAGAACGATCAGACGCTTCTGAAGTCCTTGATCGTCTTTGCCTGCCTGATGGAAGGTCTGTTCTTCTACGTCGGCTTCACGCAGATCCTGGCGTTGGGTCGCCAGAACAAGATGACCGGGGCCGCCGAGCAGTACCAGTACATCCTGCGCGACGAGTCCATGCATTGCAATTTCGGCATCGACCTGATCAACGCGATCAAGCTCGAAAATCCAATGCTGTGGACGCCTCAGTTCAAGGCAGAGATCAAGGCCTTGTTCGAAAAAGCCGTCGAGCTTGAGTACCGCTATGCCGAGGACACCATGCCCCGTGGCGTGCTGGGCCTCAACGCATCCATGTTCAAAGGTTATCTGCGCTACATCGCCAACCGCCGTGCGACGCAGATCGGTCTTGAGCCCCTGTTCCCGAACGAGGAGAACCCGTTCCCCTGGATGAGCGAGATGATCGATCTCAAGAAGGAACGCAATTTTTTCGAAACACGGGTCATCGAATACCAATCGGGTGGCGCACTGTCCTGGGATTGAACTCCGATCGGGGTCCTCTCGCATTGCCTACCCATATCGCGCATCGACGCATGCATCGTTTCAACAAGTCAGTCCGACAGGCGCCAAGACGCAACGGCTGATTTGACCCCGGGTTCAGTGCCCTGAAGGTGGCCGCGGCAATGCTGCGGTACTTCAGGGCATTGAATCACTTCACCGGCCATCTGACCGGCTGAAGTGCTCTTTGCAACTTGATCAAGGAGAAAGCAATGGCAACTGCGAAGAAGGCCCCGGCCAAGAAGGCCGCGGCGAAGAAGGCACCGGCGAAGAAAGTCGCTGCCAAGAAGGCACCGGCGAAGAAAGTCGTCGCCAAGAAGGCACCGGCGAAGAAAGTCGCTGCCAAGAAGGCACCGGCGAAGAAAGCCGTAGCCAAGAAGGCGCCGGCGAAGAAAGTCGCTGCCAAGAAGGCACCGGCGAAGAAAGCCGTAGCCAAGAAGGCGCCGGCGAAGAAAGTCGCTGCCAAGAAGGCACCGGCAAAGAAAGCCGTAGCCAAGAAAGCACCGGCGAAGAAAGTCGTTGCCAAGAAGGCGCCGGCCAAGAAAGCCCCGGCGAAAAAGGCAGCTGCGAAGAAGGCCCCTGCGAAAAAGGCGGCCCCCGCAAAAAAAGCTAAGCCGGCCAAGGCGCCGGCTGCCCCTGCTCCCGCTGCGGCACCTGCCGCTCAGACCAAACTGAATCCTCAAGCCGCTTGGCCGTTTCCGACGTCCAGCAAGCCCTGAGCATTCACGGTTGATCTGAAAGCCCGGCTGCGAAAGCGCCGGGCTTTTTTCTTGACCGAACCCAGGCTCAGCCAGGTAAGTTCATCGCACAAGGCTCTCAACTGAGTAGTTCTGCGGGCCGCGCACCGCAATCTTGAGAGCTCCCATTTGATTGCCGAGTTGGGCACAACGCTGCAATGGCCAGCCTTGCGACAAACCATGCAACAGTGCCGCTCGAAATGCATCGCCACATCCTGTGGGATCGACCACAGCCGCTGCCGCAACACCGGCAACACGCATGGCAACCCCCACCTCCCACACATCGCAACCCTGCTCGCCCAGCGTGACGATCAAGCCCTTCACGCGTTGCGACACCTCAGCCAACGTCCACCCTGTCCGATCGCACAACATGCGACCTTCGTAGTCGTTGACGGCCACCCAACTCGCTTGTTCGATGAAGTTTCGCAGTTCTTCGCCGTTGAACATGGGTAGACCCTGGCCCGGGTCGAACACGAAGGGAATGCCCGCGGCCTTGAGCTGCGCTGCGTGGGACAGCATGGCGTCACGCCCGTCCGGCGCAACAATGGCCAGCGCCAGGTCGCTGCGCGAAGGCACCGGATTCTGGTGCGCGAACGACATGGCACCAGGGTGGAATGCCGTGATCTGGTTGTTGTCCTTGTCGGTCATGATCATGGCCTGCGCGGTGTAGGACTCGCTCACACTCACCACGTGTGCGGTGTCCACACCCAACGCCTGCATGCGGGCGAGGTAGTCGGTGCCATCGTTGCCCAACGCAGCCAGTGGGACCGCATCACTGCCCAGCTGACGAAGTCCGTAGGCAATGTTGCCCGCGCAGCCACCAAAGTCGCGTCGAAGGCCCGGCACCAGAAACGACACGTTCAGTATGTGCAGTTGATCGGGCAGGATCTGATCGGCGAATCGGCCCTCGAAGGTCATGATGGTGTCGAAGGCAAGCGAGCCGCAAACAAGAATGGCCATGGTCAGTATCTCAGTCGGTCAGGGGTAGAAAACGAGCGCCCGGTAGCCTGCGGTCGGCGCACCCTCGTCGAGAGCAATCGCCAATCGCAAGCTGACCGACACAGTGCCTTGCGCCGGCAGCGCAAGCGGTGCATCCGGCCAGTCAGACGGAAGAAACACCCGGCGCAGCACCGGCTGATCCGTGGTGTTCGTCAGCGTCAGCTCCAGCGCCGGAGGAGCAACTTCTACAGGTGCGCGATTGCGCAGCACGAAATCGAACGAATAGAAGTTGCCGAGGCGGCGCACCAGTTGCGCGCTTTCGATCTCGACCGCATTGATGCGGTGTGCGGGTGAAAGATCGCAACCGAGGTACCCACACGCCTGCACCACCCAGGGTCGCCATTCGGGATGTTCAGCCACCAGCGTGTGCCGATGCTGAATGCCCCACTGCCCCAGCAGAACGAGGCCAAGCAGCAGCACCACCAACGACAACAAGCCGCGCATCGCCCCAGAGGTCCAGAACGCCTGGCGTTGGGCTTGCTGCACGAAACCCGGCACGACGGTGGCGTCGTCGGTGTCGTCATCCGATGAGGTCGACGATTGGGCGGCTTCGCTCGCCACTTTTTCTACAACATCCGGTCGAACCAGCCCCGGGGCGGCCATGGGCACTTCGCGCGCACTTTGCACGAAGCGCTGCAATTCAGCCTGAAACTCGGGCGAAAGCCCATCGCTGTCGCTGGCAGGAGAAGCCTGCTCGTTCTCGGTGAGTGGTGCCGCATCGGGCATGTCGGCAGGAGGCGGGTCTGCCGACGGCTCCGGTGCAATGTCTGCCTGCTCAGTCGGCTCAGCCGCCAGCGGAGCAACCTCTTCCGCCGGCACCTCTTCAACGTCGGCAGGTGCTGGCGGCTCCAGTGGCCCATCGCCAAACCAGGCGCGCAGATCGTCGTCGGCGGGTACTTCTGCCTCAGCGGGTGCCAATGGAACCGTCGGCGCAATTTCGGCGACCGGCTCGGCCGACGGCATGGCGGAAGCGTCCACCGATGCAAGGTTTGGGGCAGGTGGTGGCGGTGGCGGTGGCGAAAGGCTCGCAGCCGCGGGTCGCTGCACCGCCTGCGCGCGCTCGACCGCCGTTGCCACGGCGTTCGCTCGCACGGGTTCGGTCGCTACCGCCTTGGTCTGCTCAGACGACCATGGGGACAAATGCACCGTGGCATCAAAAACGTCAGAGCAATGCCCGCAGCGAACCCAGCCATCCGATATCTTGAGTTGGTCGGCCACCACGCGGAACATCGTGCCGCAAGCGGGACAGCGGGTGGTGAAACTCATGCGCCGATTATGGCGGTTGACCGCGCGAACCGGACCTCAAGCCTTGCGGGCCGTCATCAGTACCCACCCATCTTCTTCATCGCGCACATCCAGCGCGACCCACGGTGCATAAGCCTCCTTGAGCTCGTCCGACTGGCGTGCCAAGATGCCCGCCAGCACCAGATGCCCCCCTGATCGCACATGGGCGCACAGCAGCGGTGCCAACACCTTGAGCGGCGTCGCCAGAATGTTGGCCAACACCAGGTCGTGCTCGCCATGTGCGAGATCGGGCATGCCCGCCACCATGGGCGCATGGTTGGCCTCGGCATTGAGTCGCGTGGCTTCGACGGCCGCGGGGTCGATGTCGACGCCCATCACCTCGCGGGCCCCATGCTTGGACGCACCAATGGCCAGAATGCCCGAGCCGCATCCGTAGTCCAGCACGCGCGGACCGACCGGCGCGTGGCGCGCGATCCACCGCAGGCACATGCGCGTGGTGGGGTGTGTACCGGTGCCAAAGGCCAGCCCTGGATCCAGCCGAATGACTTGCTCAGCTTGCGCGGGAGGTTCGTGCCAGGTGGGCACGATCCAGAACGTTGACGTGATCTCCACCGGCTCGAACTGCGATTGCGTCAGCCGAACCCAGTCCTGATCGGCGACGACACGGATGCCCTGTACCAGGCATTCGGTGAAGAAATCCTGCGCCTGCAACAGCTGGGCAGCTTCCCGTGCGGCGGCCTCGTCAACAAACAGCGCGACCACCCTGGATCGCTGCCAACCTTCTTTGGGCGGTGGCATGCCCGGCTCGCCAAACAGGGCCTGCTCGGCCTGCGTCATGGCGTCGGCGTCCTCGACCGAGGTGCTGAGCGCGTCCAGTGCGTCCAGCGCGTCGCCCACGGGCTCCACCGCCGCCTCTGGGACCAGCAGCACCAGCTCAAACAAAGACCCGGCCTGCGGCCGGGTCGGGGTGGCGTCGTGCTCAGCGCTCACGTTGGGACAGCCACTCTTCAAGGTAGTGGATGTTGGTGCCGCCAGCCACGAAGTTGGCGTCGACCATCAGCTCCCGATGCAGCGGGACATTGGTCTTGATGCCCTCGACCACCATCTCTGCCAGGGCCGTGCGCATACGCGCCAGCGCTTGCTCGCGAGTGTCACCGTGCACGATGATCTTTCCGATCATGGAGTCGTAGTTGGGGGGCACGAAGTAATTGGAGTACGCGTGCGAGTCCACGCGCACGCCCGGCCCGCCAGGGGAATGCCACATCGTGATGCGCCCGGGCGACGGCGTGAACTTGTAGGGGTCTTCGGCGTTCACGCGGCACTCGATGGCATGCCCTTTGAGCTGGATCTGCCGTTGCGTGAATGGCAGCTTCTCACCCGCGGCCACCGCAATCTGGGTGCGCACGATGTCGATGCCGGTGATCCATTCGGTCACAGGATGTTCGACCTGCACCCGGGTGTTCATCTCGATGAAATAGAACTCGCCGTTCTCGAAGAGGAACTCGAAAGTGCCGGCGCCGCGGTAGCCGATCTTCTTGCAGGCTGCAGCGCAGCGCTCGCCAATCTTCTCGATCAGCCGACGCGGAATGCCGGGAGCGGGTGCTTCTTCGATCACCTTCTGGTGGCGGCGCTGCATGGAGCAGTCGCGCTCACCGAGGTACACCGCGTTTCGGTGCTGATCGGCCAGCACCTGGATTTCGATGTGGCGCGGGTTCTGGAGAAACTTCTCCATGTAGACCTCGGCGTTGCCGAACGCAGCGCCTGCTTCCGCCTTGGTGGTCTGCACGGCGTGCAGCAGCGCCGCTTCGGTGTGCACCACCCGCATGCCACGGCCACCGCCGCCGCCCGCAGCCTTGATGATCACCGGATAGCCGACCGCCTTGGCGGTGCGCTTGATGACGACAGGGTCATCCGGCAAGGCACCATCGGAGCCAGGCACGCAGGGCACGCCCGCCTTGATCATCGCCTGCTTGGCCGACACCTTATCGCCCATAAGCCGGATCGAATCCGGAGTCGGTCCGATGAAGGTGAACCCGCTCTTCTCGACGCGCTCGGCAAAGTCGGCGTTTTCGGACAGGAAGCCATAGCCGGGGTGGATGGCCTCGGCATCGGTGACTTCGGCTGCCGAGATGATGGCCGGCATGTTGAGGTAGCTCTGCCCGGACTGCGCAGGGCCGATGCACACGGCCTCGTCTGCGAGCTTGACGTACTTGGCGTCGCGATCGGCCTCCGAATAGACCATCACCGCCTTGATGCCCATCTCGCGGCAGGCACGCTGAATCCTCAGCGCTATCTCGCCGCGGTTGGCGATCAGGATCTTCTTGAACATGGGCGGTCGACCCTCACTCGATAACGAACAGGGGCTGACCGTACTCCACCGCCTGGCCGTTCTGGACCAGGATCTGGGTGACGGTGCCGCTCTTGTCTGCTTCGATCTCGTTGAGGATCTTCATGGCTTCCACGATGCAGATGGTCTCGCCTTCCTTGATGGTGTCGCCCACCTCGACAAACGGCTTTGCACCGGGCGATGAGGCGCGGTAGAACGTGCCCACCATCGGCGACTTGACCACATGGCCTTTGGGTTCGGGGGCTGCAGTGGTGGCAGGAGAAGCGGCCGCCGCTGCCGGGCTGGCCACCTCCACAACCGGCATGGCCGCCGGCGCGGTGGGCGCCATGCTGTAGGTCACCGGCGCCGGCACCAGGGCAGGGCTGGCCTTGACGATGCGGACCTTGCCTTCGGCTTCGGTGATCTCGAGCTCCGAGACGTTGGACTCCGACACCAGGTCGATCAGAGTCTTTAGTTTGCGTAAATCCATACTATCTCCAACGATTTCTACGCCAAACCGGCTCAAATGCTTGCAACTTCATTGAATTGCAATGCGCCAGGCGGCGCGAGGGTGCAGCAGTGTACACGAAGGCATGCATTCCGCCACCCTGGCAATCCGGCAACGATACGCGGGAATAGCCCGACGTTGAACCCTGTTGATGACGTCAGGCCAGGGTTGCCCAGTGATCGAGGTCCGCAGGCTTGAGCTGCCCGATCTTGCGCTGCACGACGCGCCCGTCTCGCCCGAAGAGCACCGAAAACGGCAACCCCCCGGACGGGTTGCCCAGCTCGCGACTGAGGTCCGTCCCCGCAAAACCCGTCATGGCGACGGGGAACGCAATGGGCAACTTCTTCAGGAACGCCTGCACCGCCTCGACCCTGTCGACAGCCAGACCCAACAGCTGCCACCCCTGGCCTTGCTGGCGCGCATGAAAAGCATTGAGCAGCGGCAGCTCTTCCACGCAGGGCGGGCACCAGGTTGCCCAGAAATTGACCAGCAGTGGTCGCCCCAGCATCGGTTGCATGGGCACGGGATGCCCATCGGGCGCATCAAAGCTGGTGGCCCAGAACTTCCTCTCGGCTTCGGTGGTCACCGCTTCCAGGCGAAAGTGACGCTGCGCCCACCAGGCGCCAGCGGCGGCTGCGCCGACGGCCACGCCGCCGGCCAGCCAATGACGGCGCTGCAGTTTCATGGCGCGCCCCCCGCTTCAACCGCCATGCGCCGCAACAGCGCTTGACGGTCGCCCCTGGGTTTGCGGCCTTGTGCATCGGGCTTGAGCGCGCCTTTGAGGTCATCAAGGTCGTGCACCATCAGGTGAATCAACACCCACTGAGACAGGGCCTCGCAACGGGCGCGGATGGTCAGGGCGTCGATCGAGCGGCCTCGCCAATCGGTGGCCGAGCCCGGGTGGTACTCGACCCGCTGATCCAGCAACGCCCATTCGGCCTGCTTCGGGTCGTCGCAAAACAAGTGCATGTGGATATCGGTGAGTCGGGTGGCGGTGCCGTGCCAGACGGCGCCACCCAGGTAGGGGCGGAAGGCGTCAAGTCGATCCATCCAGCGCAGCGCCAGTTCCCGCAGGGCCTGCAACTCGGCAGGCTGGGTGTCGGCGCAGAACACCGCAATGTGCTCGCGCACGGCGGCTTCGAGCCGTTCGTTGTCGGGCAAGGGCGTGCGCGCGGGCAGATTCAGCTGCCGAATGGCCGACCGCTTGGCGGCTGCGTAGTCCTGACCCTCGTCAACCACCAGCCGGGCAGCCACGGCTGCGATCTCGGCGGTGGTGTCATCTTGCGAAAACATCCAGAGATTGTGCCCGCGCGCGACTCCTAGAATCCGCGCATGCATATTCACATCCTGGGCATTTGCGGCACCTTCATGGGCGGCGTCGCTGCCCTGGCCCGAGAAGCGGGCCACCGCGTCACCGGTTGCGACGCCGGCGTCTATCCCCCCATGAGCGATCAGCTGCGCGCGCTGGGCATCGATCTGATCGAGGGATTTGGCGCCGATCAGATGGCGCTGAAGCCCGATGTGTGGGTGGTTGGCAATGTGGTGAGCCGAGCGCGCCTGCCCGACGGCAGTGCCAAGTTCCCACTGATGGAAGCCATCCTGGACGCGGGAGCGCCTTACACCAGCGGACCTCAATGGCTGGCCGAGCACGTGCTCCAGGGCCGGCATGTGCTTGCCGTCGCCGGCACACACGGCAAAACCACCACGACCTCCATGCTGGCCTGGATCCTGGCGGCCTGCGAACACCAGCCCGGCTTCCTGGTTGGCGGCGTCCCGATGAATTTCGGCGTGTCGGCCCGCCTGGGTTCAGGCGCGGCCTTCGTGATCGAAGCTGACGAGTACGACACCGCGTTCTTCGACAAGCGCAGCAAGTTCGTCCACTACCGTCCCCGAACAGCGATCCTGAACAACCTGGAGTTCGACCACGCGGACATCTTCGATGACCTCAAGGCCATCGAGCGCCAGTTCCATCACCTGGTGCGCACGGTGCCCAGCAGCGGGCGGGTGGTCGTCAATGGTGTCGAGGAAAGTCTGGACCGCGTGCTGCACATGGGCTGCTGGAGCGAGGTCTGCACCTTTGGCAGCGCGGTGAGCGATTTTGTGGCCGACGGAGAGCCCCACGACTTTGCCGTGCTGCGGCGTGGCGAATCGGTGGGGCGCGTGCAATGGTCGCTCTCGGGTGTGCACAACCAGCTCAACGCTCTGGCTGCCATCGCCGCCGCGGAACACCTCGGGGTCGCACCGGCACAGGCTGCGCAGGCCCTGGCGAACTTCGAGAATGTTCGCCGACGCATGGAAGTTCGCGGACAAGTCACTCGCGATGGCGGCGCGATCACCGTCTACGACGATTTCGCGCACCACCCGACCGCCATTCGCACGACGCTGGACGGACTCGCGCGACGCCTGGGGCAGCCGCGCGGCCGCATCCTGGCGGTGTTCGAGCCGCGCAGCAACACCATGAAGCTGGGGACCATGAAAGCCCAGTTGCCCTGGAGCCTGGAGAGCGCCGACCTGGCCTACTGCCATTGCGGCGGCCTTGACTGGGATGCACGCGAGGCCCTGGCGCCGATGGGAGAACGCGCATCAGTGGCCGACAACATCGACACCCTGGTACAGCAAGTGGTGTTGGCCGCGCAGGCGGGCGATCACATTGTCTGCATGAGCAATGGCGGCTTTGGTGGGATCCACGAACGCCTGCTCAAGGCGATGGCCGTCTGAGCGTCAATAGCCGATCGACTGCCCCGGCACATCCACAGTGACGATGGGTTTGGCCAGGGCCGCACTGGCGGCCCGCGCAAAGGCCACCGCCCAATCGCGATGGGTCGCTTCCTTGAAGCGCGCCTCGCCGGCCGCTTGCGCCACGCACAGGATCTTGTCGGCCATCAGCACCTTGCCGGTAGGTCGAATCGGCTCACAGCCCATGTCGGTGAATTGCTCGTCGAGCCAGTGCCGCGCCTGGTCGTGCGGCATGGGCTGAACCTCTTCGAGGTCGATCCGGTAGGTGGCGGGTTCGCCCCAGGTGACGATGACTTGGCTGCGCATGAACAGTCTCCTCTCGGGTGTTGGCCGCATTGTGCCGCGCGATACAACAGGCCCCACCCGTGAAACCCCCGTGTCCTCAGCGGCTCCGCGAAGCGCTCACGGCCTGAGACAGTATCTCGAGGGCGCTCATCGAATCGCCCCATCCCAGGCAGGCATCGGTGATGCTCTGGCCATAGTGCAGCTTCGCCGGATCGTCCTTGCCCGGTGAGAACTTCTGGGCACCGGCTTCGATGTGGCTCTCGATCATCACGCCGAACACTGAGCGGGAGCCACCCGCGATCTGTGCGGCCACATCGCGCGCCACGTCCAGCTGCTTTTCGTGCTGCTTGCTGCTGTTGGCGTGACTGAAGTCGATCATGAGCCGCGGCGTTTCCTTGGCGGCCTCCAGGTCTTTCACGGCAGCGGCCACGCTGGCTGCGTCGTAGTTGGGCGTCTTGCCCCCACGCAGAATGACGTGGCAATCCTTGTTGCCCTTGGTCTGCACGATGGCCACCTGCCCGTTCTTGTGCACCGACAGAAAGTGGTGTCCGCGTGCAGCGGCCTGAATGGCGTCGGTGGCGATCTTGATATTGCCGTCGGTGCCGTTCTTGAAGCCGATCGGTGCGCTCAGGCCGGAGGCGAGCTCGCGGTGCACCTGGCTTTCGGTGGTGCGCGCACCGATCGCGCCCCAGCTGATCAGGTCACCGATGTACTGCGGCGAAATCACGTCCAGGAATTCGCTACCGGCTGGCAGCCCGAGACGGTTGATCTCGATGAGCAACTGGCGCGCAATGCGAAGACCCTCGTCGATGCGGAAAGTCTGATCCAGATAGGGGTCGTTGATGAGGCCTTTCCAGCCCACGGTGGTGCGTGGTTTCTCGAAGTACACCCGCATCACGATCTCCAGCGTATCGGCGTACTTCTCACGCAACGGCTTGAGGCGTCGCGCGTAGTCGAGTGCCGCGGCCGGGTCGTGGATGGAGCACGGCCCGATCACCACCAGCAGCCGATCGTCCTGACCGTGCAGGATGCGGTGAATGCGCTGGCGGGTCTGGCTGATGAGCGCCTCGGTCGGTGTGCCAGCAATCGGGAAGAAGCGAATGAGGTGTTCGGGAGGGGGAAGCACGGTGATGTCCTGGATGCGTTCGTCGTCGGTGTCGCTGGTCTTGTCGACGGGTCGCGCATACCAGGCGTCGCTGGCGGCAGAAGTGGCTTTGGCGTTCATCACAGGCTCCTGGAAGGGTTCGTGGGGTAGAGACGGGGCGAAAAAAAACCGCCGGGCTTGGGGCTCCGGCGGTTTTTTCGAGATTCTTGGCGCGCTTACAACTTCGCCTCTCGTCCGCCGGGGACAGAGAACCAAAAGTAAAAGGCAAAGTAGCCGAGACGCGAAACCATGGCGCGCAATGTAGCACAGGGCCGCGCACAAAGCCTTGTCACACGGCCCAACCGCTGGTTTTGAGCAACACGCCCAGCACAGCGCAGGCGCCGATCACCGTCATGACGCCCAGCTTGAAACGCAGCAAGGCGAGTGCAGCCATTGCGCCGATGAACAAGGCGATCCCGTCCAATGGCCCACCCGCCACCGGCCTGGCCACATGCCCCAGAAAAAAGACACCGAGGCTGGCCACCACGCCGACCACTGCCGCGGTGATGCCGGTCAAAGGCGCCGTAAACCGAAGCTGGCCGTGGGTGCTCTCGACCAGCGGACCACCCGCCAGAATGAAAACAAACGACGGCAGAAAGGTGAACCAGGTCACCACCACCGACGCCACCAGACCGCCCAGCCAGGGCGATTGCGCACCCAGTACCTGCGTCTGCCACCCACCCAGAAAGGCGACGAACGCCACCACCATGATGAGCGGCCCCGGCGTCGTCTCGCCCAAGGCCAGACCGTCAATCATCTGCGGCCCACTCAACCAGGCGTGCTGGACCACGGCGCCCTGGTAGACGAATGGCAGCACGGCGTACGCACCGCCAAAGGTGAGCAAGGCCGCCTGCGTGAAGAACATCCCCATGGTTGGCAAGGGTCCGCCCCACCCTTGCCAGACCACCAATACGGCCATGGGCAGTGCCCACAGCACCAGACCGGCCAACACCACCCGCACCAACCGAGCGCGGGAAAACCGTGCGTGCACCGGCGTCGGCGTGTCATCGTCAATGAGGGCCGCCAAATGTTGCCCCTGCTCAGCCGGTGCAGCATGCGTCGGTGCGGGCAGAAACTGCCCTGGTGCCAGCCACCCGCCCAGCCAGCCCAGGCACAGGGCCGCCAACACCACCCACGGAAACCCGATGCCGAGCACCGCGATGGCCACAAAGCTGGCGATCGCCATCGCCCACAACCAGGGCGAGCGACGCGGTGAACGCAGGGTCTTGCTGCCAATGCGCCACACCGCATGCAGCACGATGGCCGCCACCGCGGGTTTGATGCCATAGAAAACCCCGGCCACCCATGGCACCTGTCCGAACACGAGGTAGATCCAGCTCAGCGCAATGAGCAGCAACAGCGACGGCAGCACAAACAGCACGCCAGCGATCACGCCTCCCCGGGTGCGGTGCATCAACCAACCCAGGTAGGTGGCAAGCTGCTGCGCCTCGGGGCCGGGCAGCAACATGCAGTAGTTGAGCGCATGCAGAAAACGGCGCTCGCTGATCCAGCGCCGCTGCTCCACCAACTCCCGGTGCATCACCGCGATCTGACCAGCCGGACCGCCGAAGCTGATGAAGCCGAGCTTGAGCCAGAAACGAAGCGCCTCGACGAAGGGAACGGCCCCGGGCCGGCTCATGCAGGGCTCCACACGTGGGATTCGTGCGTGCCTGCGGTCTCGCTCTGACACCAGGCGTGCAGACCGTCGTACACCGTCATGCCAGCCGCCAGCATGGCCTGATCGTCCATCGCGTGCAGGCGGCTCAGACCCAGGGACACATGCAAGAGACCAGCACACGCGGGGGCCAGATCGAGGGCCCCGGTGTCCGCACCGCGCACGATGGCGGCGAGCCGATCGAGCGCTGGTGTGTGCAGACCGAAGGCCTCCAGCAATGCATCGAAGCTGCAGTGATCTCCCACGTGGCTGATGGGCCCACCCGCAATGTCGAAGGCCACCGCGCCTGTGGCCTGGGCGCGCGACAACACCTCATCGGCAGGCACGTAATCCACCTGAGCGAGCGGATCAATGAATCTGCGAACCAGCCAGGGACAGGCAATGCGGTCGATCTTCGGCCGCGCGCGGGTGATCCAGCAGCTCGGCGCATCGCCGCACACCCCCAAGTCGGGACGCTGTCGCACCAACGGCAACGGCTGTGCCCGCACCCGCGCCACGAATGCAGGGTCATCCACGCCCGCCTCGGCGCCCTCGATGCCACCTTCCAGCGCCCAGGCGCGCCGTCCACTGGCGCGCAAGGTCAGTGCGGCGTCTCGGCTGACCTCGTGACCATGGACGCAATAGACAACCACGTCGCGCTCGCGCGCGCTGTCCGGCAGTGATCGCAGGGCCGAGGCGATGCGGTGGGCAGCGCCGTCGAAACGCTCGGCGCGGCGCACGTCAAGCACCCAGGGCGCATCGGGATGGCCCAGGCGCGCGGCCAGGGCAGAGCGGGAGATGAAGAGGTCGTCGTCCATGACAGGCTCCGTAAAGGGCTGGTCAGCGCTTGGACGACGTGTCTTGGCCCGCCTTGCAGCGGTCCACGGGAGGCTGGTGTCCCGCAGCGGCGCAGTGTAGCGCTGGGCGCCGCTTGGGGCCAGCGCTCAGGCGGTGCCGCCGACCGTCAAGGCTTCGATGCGCAAGGTGGGCTGGCCGACGCCGACCGGCACGCTCTGGCCTTCCTTGCCGCAGGTGCCCACGCCGGTGTCGAGCTTCATGTCGTTGCCGATCATGCTCACGCGGGTCAGCGCGTCGGGGCCGTTGCCCACCAGGGTCGCCCCTTTCACCGGGTACTGGATCTTGCCGTTTTCGACCCAGAACGCCTGGCTGGCCGAAAACACGAACTTGCCACTGGTGATGTCGACCTGTCCGCCACCGAAGTTGGTGGCGTACAGGCCCTTCTTGATGCTCGCCACGATCTCGCCCGGGTCCTTGTCGCCACCGAGCATGTAGGTGTTGGTCATGCGTGGCATGGGTGTGTGGGCGTAGCTTTCGCGGCGGCCGTTGCCGGTGGGTTTGACACCCATGAGGCGGGCGTTCATCGCGTCCTGGATGTAGCCGCGCAACACACCGTCTTCGATCAGCACATTGCGCTGCGACGCGTTGCCTTCGTCGTCGACGTTGAGCGACCCACGCCGATCGGCGATGGTGCCGTCGTCGAGCACAGTCACGCCCTTGGCCGCCACGCGCTGGCCAATGCGGCCGGCGAAGGCGCTGGAGCCCTTGCGGTTGAAATCGCCCTCCAGGCCATGGCCCACCGCCTCGTGCAGCAGAATGCCCGGCCAGCCACTGCCCAACACCACCACCATCTCGCCGGCGGGCGCCGGGCGCGATTCGAGGTTGGTCAGGGCCTGCGAGACCGCTTCGTCCACATACGACTGCACCATGGCGTCGTCGAAATAGGCCAGACCAAATCGGCCACCGCCACCGGAGCTGCCCATTTCGCGGCGGCCATTCTGCTCGGCAATCACCGTCACCGACAGGCGGATCAGCGGACGGACATCGGCCGCCAGCGTGCCGTCGGCGCGGGCCACCAGCACCACGTCGTGTTCGGCCGCCAGACCCGCCATGACCTGCGCCACGCGCGGGTCCTTGGCCTTGGCCATGCGCTCGACCTTCTCAAGCAGCGCCACCTTGGCGGTGCTGTCGAGCGAGGCAATGGGGTCCACGCCGCCATAAAGGGAGCGCGACTTGGCAACCTTGGCGCTGGCCACCTTGACCTTCTTGGTCTGGCCCTGACCCGAGATGCTGCGCACCGCATGCGCAGCGTCGATCAGCGAGTTCCAGGACAGGTCGTCGGAGTAGGCAAACGCCGTCTTCTCACCGCTGACGGCACGCACACCGACACCTTGCTCAATGCCGAAACTGCCAGTTTTGACGATGCCTTCCTCCAGGCTCCAGCCCTCGTGGCGGGTGGCCTGGAAGTACAGGTCGGCGTCGTCCACGCCATGCGAGGCGATCTCGGCCAGCGCCTTGTGCAGGTGGCTGGTTGTCAAGCCGAAGGGTTCGAGCAGCACCTGCTCGGCGGTGGCCAGTCGGGCCAGGGTGGGTTCGCGCGCGATCATGGGGTGGCATTGTAGAAAGCCGCCGGCCACGCGCCAGCGTCATGGTTTTGGCAGGCCGTCCGGATGGGCGCGCATCCAGTCCAGCAGGGCCGCATCATCCCGACCGGCCATGCCCTCACCCAGCGCCGCAGCAAACACCGCCGCCGCCAGCGGCCCCAGCACACCAGCGTGCCCGGCCCGGTGGGCCGCCGCGACCGCCAGCCCGGTGTCCTTGGCCAGCAGGGTCATGTGCGCCAGGGGTTGGTGATCGCCGGTCAGCGCGCGGCGCAGGCGATCGGTGCCGATCCAGCTCTGTCCGCTGGAGCGTTCGATCACCCCCAGCGTCACGTTCGCGTCCAGCCCCAGGCGTTCGGCCAGCGCGATCACCTCGGCCGCGCCAGCCAGGTTGATGCCCGCCAGCAGGTTGTTGACCAGCTTGGTGCGGGCCCCGTCGCCCACGCGCTCACCCACCCGGAAGATGGCGTTGGACAGGTCGTCCAGTAGCCTCGTGTGGCGCTCGATCACCGCCGTGGCGCCGGCCAGCATCAGGCTCATGGTGCCCGCGCGGGCGCGCGCCGGCCCGCCCGACATCGGGGCGTCGAGCGTGTCCACGCCCTGCCCCCCCAGCCGCAGGGCCATCGATGCCACGTCTTCCGGCGCAATCGTGGGGCACAACATCACCGTCTGACCAGCCCGCAGTGCCGCGGCGGCGCCTTGTTCGCCCCAGAGCGCATCGCGACACTGCGCAGCGTCGACCACCACGATGGCCATCACGCCGCCGTCGGGCAGACGTTGCGCGGCTTCAAGCGGGGTGGCGCACAACTGCGCGCCGGCGGCTTCGGCCTCGCGCTGGCGCTGCGCATCGATGTCGCACACCGCTACCGGCCAGCCGCGCTCGCGCAGGCGCTGCACCATGCCGCCGCCCATGTTGCCGGCGCCGACGATGGCCACGGTATCCAGCGGCGCGATCACGATGGCACCAGGCGCTTGGCGCGCGAGATCGACAACAGGATGCCCAGCCCCACGCCCATGGTGACCATGGCCGTGCCGCCATAGCTCACAAAGGGCAGCGGCACGCCCACGACCGGCAGGATGCCGCTGACCATGCCCATGTTGACGAAGGCGTAGACGAAGATGTTCAACGTGAGCGCCCCCGCCAGCAAACGCGAGAACAGCGTGGGTGCGTCCGCCGCGATCATCAGCCCGCGCAACAGCAGGGCAATGAAGCCGGTCATCAGCATCAGCACGCCCAGCAGACCGAACTCCTCGGAAAAGCCGGCAAAGATGAAGTCGGTCGTGCGCTCGGGGATGAACTCCAGGTGGGTCTGCGTGCCCTGCATGAAACCCTTGCCCCAGACGCCGCCCGAGCCGATCGCGATCATCCCCTGGATGATGTGAAAGCCTTTGCCCAGCGGGTCCTTCGTGGGGTCCAGCAGGGTGCACACGCGTTGCCGCTGGTATTCGTGCAGCACATGCCAGTCGACCCCTGGCGCGCACCAGCTCGATTCGTTGGTGACCAGCACCACCACTGCCACCACCCCGACCACCACCGGCGGAATGATCAGCTTCCAGCTCAGCCCGGCGAAGAAGATCACCGCCAACCCCGAGGCCAGCACCAGCAGGGTGGTGCCCAGATCGGGCTGCTTGAGGATGAGCGCCGCCGGTACCGCCAGCAACAACCCGGCCACCACGAAATCGGCCGCCTTGAGCTGCCCTTCGCGCCGATGGAACCACCAGGCCAGCATGAGCGGCATGGCGATCTTCATCAGCTCACTCGGCTGGATCACCGTCACGCCGATGTCGAGCCAGCGCTGCGCGCCCTTGCGCACGATGCCCATGAACTCCACACCCAGCAGCAGCGTCACCCCCACGGCGTACAGCGGCAGGGCCAACGCCATCAACCGCTGAGGCGGTATCTGCGAAAACACCAGCATCACCGTCGCGCCAATGACCATGTTGCGTCCGTGCTGCGAGAAGCGCGAGCCGTGGTCGAAGCCGACCGAATACATGGTCACCAGTCCCAGCGTGGCCATGCACAGCACGATCACGATCAGCGGCCAGTCGAAGCCGCGCAGGAACGGCACCACGCGCTGCGCCAGGGAAGGTGTTTCGATCACGACGGCCATGGGGCGCGATTATCCTCAGCCCATGACCTGCACCACCCACCTGCTCTACCTGCATGGTTTTCGCTCCTCGCCCCAGTCGGCCAAGGCACGGCAGGTGAGCGAACGGGTGACCCGGCATCACCCTGCGGTTCGCTGGTGGTGCCCGCAGCTGCCGCCTTCGCCTGGGGCAGCGTCGGCCCTGATCCGCGAGGGCGTGGCCAACTGGCCGCGCGACACCATGGCGGTGGTGGGCTCCTCACTGGGCGGCTTCTATGCGCGCTGGCTGTCGCTGCAGGTAGGCTGCCGTGCGGCCTTGCTCAACCCGGCGGTGCACCCCGCGCGCGATCTGTCGGCCCACATCGGCGAGCAGACCACCTGGCAAAACCCCGAGGAACGCTTCTTCTTCGAGCCCGGCTTCGTCGATGAACTGCGCGTGCTGGAGGCCGACATCGCCAGCCAGGCCAGCGCCACGCCCGCGTCCGCCGATCGGCTGTTCGCCATCCTCGCCAAGGGTGACGAACTGCTGGATTGGCGCGAAATGCAAGACTTCTGCGCGGGTGGCCAGGTGCGCCTGCTGGAGGGCAGCGACCACGCCCTGAGCGATTTCGACCAGCACATCGACGCCCTGTTCGACTTCCTGAGCCTCGTCTAGCGCAACCCTGGGGTGCCGGGATGGGACAATCCCGCCCCATGTACATCCTGTTCGACGAGGCCGGCAAGTTCCTGACCGGCCGACTGCTGTCCGAAGCCGAAAGCTCCCTGCAAGTGGAGCTGGATTCGGGCAAGCGGGTCAAAGTGAAATCCGCCAACGCACTGCTGCGTTTCGACAAACCCGCGCCGGGCGAATTGATGGCCGAAGCCACCGCCCTGGCCGAGGCCATGGACCTCGAGCTCGCCTACGAATTCGCCCCTGACGAGGAGTTCGCCTACGCCGACCTGGCGCGCGAGTACTTCAGCGCCAGTGCCGGCGTGGCCCAGCAAGCCGCCGCGCTGCTGTGCCTGCAGGGCGCACCGCACTACTTCCGCCGTGCCGGCAAGGGCCGCTTCAAGAAGGCGCCGCCCGAGATCGTGGCCCAGGCCCTGGCCGCCATCGAGAAAAAGAAGCAGGTGCAGGCGCAGATCGACGCCTGGGCCGCGGAACTGGCGGCCGGCAGCTGCCCCCAGCCGGTGCGCGATCAGCTCTACCGCATCCTCTTCAAGCCCGACAAGAACGGCGCCGAGTACAAGGCGGTGGTCGACGCCGCCAGACGCGCGCAGATGGCGCCGCTGGCGCTGCTGCAACAGGCCGGCGCCATTCAAAGCGCCTACCAGTTCCACTGGCAGCGCTTCCTGTTCGAGCACTTCCCCAAGGGCACGGGCTTTCCGGCGCTGCAGGCGCCGGCCATCAGCGACGAGTTGCCGCTGGCACCCGTACAGGCCTTCTCGATCGACGACTCCGCCACCACCGAAATCGACGACGCGCTGTCGCTGCAAGGTCTGGGCAGTGGCACGGTCATCCTGGGCATTCACATCGCAGCGCCCGGGCTGGCCATCACCCCCGACAGCGCGCTCGACCAGATCGCACGCCAGCGGCTGTCCACCGTGTACATGCCGGGCCACAAGATCACCATGCTGCCCGACGACGTGGTGCAGGCCTACACACTGCAGGAGGGTCGCGACTGCCCAGCCCTGTCGCTGTACGTCACGCTGGACGAAGCCACGCTGGAGCAGCGCGAGACGCGCACCGCGCTGGAGCGCGTGCCGATTGCCATCAACCTGCGCCACGACCGGCTCGACGCGGTGATCACCGATGCCTGGCTGGCCGGCGAGGCCTCGGCCGGGGCCGAACCCGCCGTGGCCGCCCTGCAGCCGTCCCTGGCCTTTCTGCACCGCTTTGCGAAGCACCACAAGGCCCAGCGCGAGCTGGTGCGCGGCAAACCCGAAACCTTCACCCGACCCGACTACACCTTCCGCCTCGACGGCGTGCAAGGCAGTGAGCCCGATGGCAGCGAGACGGTGCAGATTGGCACCCGTTCGCGCGGTGCGCCGCTGGACCTGATCGTGGCCGAGGCGATGATCCTGGCCAACAAGACCTGGGGCCAGTGGCTGGCCGACATCGGCGTGCCGGGCATCTACCGCAGCCAGGCCAGCCTGCAGCCGGGCATCAAGGTGCGCATGGGCACCAAGGCGCTGCCACACGCCGGCATTGGCGTGAAGTGCTACGCCTGGAGCACCTCGCCCTTGCGCCGCTACGTCGATCTGGTCAACCAGTGGCAGATCATTGCCTGCGCCCGCCACGGCAAGACCGCCGCCTTGGTCGCGCCCTTCAAGCCCAAGGACGCGGCCCTGCTGGCGGTGATCAGCGCCTTCGATGCGGCCTACTCGGCCTACAACGGCTTCCAGGGCGGCATGGAGCGCTACTGGACGCTGCAGTACCTGCGCCAGAACGGCATCGGCGAGCTCAACGCCACGCTCATCAAGGACAACCTGGTGCGCGCCGACACCCTGCCGCTGGTGCTGCCGGTGCTGGGCGCCGATGGCCTGATGCGCGGGGCGCACGTGAAGGTGCGCCTGGGCGACATCGACGAAATCACCCTCGAAGTGGCCGGCACGGTGATCGAACGCCTTGACCAGGCGGCGGACGACGCCTCGGCGGCCGAAGCCGACGAGGCCGACGATGAAGAACCGCTCGGCGCCCCCCTGGCGCTGGCCATCGACGTGAACGACGCGCAGGACGGCGCGACACCCGATTCACCGAGCCAGAACGGATAATCCGCGCGTGACTTCCGCTCGTGCCAAGCCCGCTTCGCCGCCCAAGCCTTCCAAGCCGCGCACCCCCTCGCCCGGCAAGGCTCAGGCCTTGCGGCGCCGGTTGCGCAAGCTGACCACGCTGCAGCTCGCGCTGCTGGTGTCGCTGGGCGTGCACGCCGCGCTGCTGACGATCCGCTTCGTCGACCCCGAGCGCTTTGACCGGGTGTTCCAGGACACCCCACTGGAGGTCATCCTCGTCAACGCCCGCAGCGACCAGCGCCCCGACAAGGCGCAAGCCATTGCGCAGGCATCGCTGGCCGGTGGCGGCGACGCCGAGCGCGGACGCGCCACCTCGCCATTGCCCCCGTCGGCCATTGCCCGGTTGGGCGACGCCCCCGACGAACAGGTCCGCAAGGTCGAGGCGCTCAAAGATCAGCAGGAGCGGCTGCTGGCCCAAGTGCGCCGGGCGTTGGCCGCCATGCCGCCGCCCGAGAAAGCCAAGTCGCCCAACAGCCGCGAGGCCATCGAGCGCGAAGAGAAGCGCCAGGCGCTGGTGAAGATCCTGGCCGAGATCGAAAAGCGCATCAACGAAGAGAACGCCCGGCCCAAGAAGCGCTACATCAGCCCGGCCACGCGCGAGGCCGTGTACGCGGTGTACTACGACGGTCTGCGCCGGCGCATCGAACAACACGGCACCGCCAACTTCCCCGAGCAGGGCGGGCGCAAGCTCTACGGCGAACTCACCATGGTCATCACCGTGAACCACACCGGGCAGGTGCTCGACACCGAGGTAGTGCAAGGCTCGGGCAACCAGCTGCTTGATCGCCGGGCCCAGGCCATCGTGCGCGGCCTGGGCTTCGGCCGCTTCAATGACGCCATGCGCCGCCAGGCCGACCAGATTGTGGTGGTCTCGCGCTTTCGCTTCACCCGCGAAGACGGGCTGCAAACCCAGCTGTCCGGGCAGTGAAAGGCCAACACGCGGTGCGCGCATTCGGACGCTGGTTGCTCTGGATCCTGGCCGCCGGGCTGGCGCTGCAGTTGTTCTTTCTGGGGCGCATCGCGCTCATGGCGGTGATCGACCCGCAAAGCACGGCCTTCCAGCGCTCTGAAGCCTGGCGCATCGCGGTCAACGCCGCGCGCGGCGACGGCAACTGGCGCTGGCGCCAGCAGTGGGTGGACGCCGAGCAGATCAGCCCCCATCTTTGGCGCGCGGTGGTGGCGTCGGAAGACGCCGGCTTCTTCGATCACGGCGGCGTCGAATGGGCGGCCATCGAACAGGCCTGGAAGAAGAACGAACGCCGCCAGGAACAGGCCGAGCGCCGCGCGGCGCAAAGCCCCAACCGGCCGGTGCGGGCGGCCAAGGTGGTGGGCGGCTCCACCATCACCCAGCAACTGGCCAAGAACCTGCTGCTCTCGGGCGAGCGAACGCTGCTGCGCAAAGGGCAGGAGCTGGTGCTCTCGCTCATGCTCGAGCTGGTGCTCGACAAGCGCCGCATCCTGGCGATCTACCTCAACAGCGTCGAGTGGGGTGAAGGCGTGTTTGGCGCCGAGGCCGCGGCCCAGCGCTACTTCAACAAGCCTGCCAGCCGCCTGAGCGCGTACGAGGCCGCGCGCCTGGCGGTGATGCTGCCTTCACCCAAGTTCTTCGAAACCCGCCAGGGTTCGGCCTACCTGGCGCGACGAGCCGGCACCATCGTCGCGCGCATGGGCGACGTGAACCTGCCATGACCAGGCTGGCCGCCAGTGCCGTCGGCTACTTCTTCCTGGGCCTGGTGCGCCTGCTCACGGGTGCCCAGGCGCGCTGGTACGGCTGCCCGCCCAAGGCCGAGCAACGCATCTACTTTGCCAACCACCAGAGTCACGCCGACCTGGTGCTGATCTGGGCCGCCCTGCCCCACGAGCTGCGCGGCATCACCCGCCCGATTGCCGCCAAGGACTACTGGACCGCCTCATCACTCAAGCGCTGGATCACCACCGAGGTGTTCAACGCCGTCTACGTCGAGCGCGAGCGCAAGGGCGATGAAGACCCCTTGGCGCCCTTGATCGCTGCGCTGGAGAGCGGCGACTCGCTCATCCTGTTTCCCGAGGGCACGCGGGGCTTCGACGAGGACCCGCAGCCGTTCAAGAGTGGCCTCTACAACCTGGCCCAGCGGTTTCCGGACGTGGTGCTGGTGCCGGCCTGGATCAACAACGTGCAGCGGGTCATGCCCAAGGGCGAGGTGGTGCCGGTGCCGGTGCTGTGCTCGGTGACCTTTGGCGAGCCGCTGAAGCTGGGCATCGACGAGCCGCGCGCGGATTTTCTCGTTCGGGCCAGGGCCGCCGTCATGGCGCTGAGGGACGTCTGATGGGCAGCTTTCTGCGTGGCCTCAGCCAGAACCAGCAGGTGGCCCTGCTGTTCCTGGTGGTGTTCGGACTGCTCGCGCTGGTGACCGCCATCGGCGTGGTGCTGTCGCTGCGCGAACGGCGCGCCCACGCCGGCGACGAGGCGCTCGCACAGCGCCGCCACGACAACGCCGCGCTGCTGCGCATGTCGTGGTTGATGGCCATCGTGTTCTGGGTTGGCTGGGTGCTGGGCGAAGGCGTGAGCATCGTGCTGTTCGGCGCCTTGTCCTTCTTCGCCCTGCGCGAGTTCATCAGCCTCTCGCCCACGCGGCGCGGCGACCACCGCAGCCTGGTGCTGGCCTTCTTCGTGGTGCTGCCCCTGCAATACGCGCTGGTCTGGAACGCGCAGTTCAACCTGTTCACCGTCTTCATCCCGGTTTACGTATTCCTGGCGCTGCCGGTGGTGAGCGCGTTGCGCAACGATCCGCAGCGGTTTCTGGAGCGCAACGCCAAGCTGCAGTGGGGCATCATGGTCTGCGTCTATGGGCTCAGCCATGTGCCTGCGCTGTTGTTGCTGCAGTTCCCGCGCTGGCTGGGCAACAACGCCTTCCTGGTGTTCTTCCTGGTCATGGTGGTGCAGACCTGCATGCTGGTGCAGCACCTGGCGGCCCGTGGCCGCCAACGCCCGGTGGCGCCCGCCATCAGCGAAAGCTTTCACTGGGCCAGCTGGGGCTGGGGCCTGCTGGCCGGCGGTGCGGTGGGTGTGCTGCTGGCGGGCTTCACGCCGTTCAAGCCCCTGCCCGGCCTGGCCATGGCGCTCATCGCCTGTGCGGCAGGCTCCCTGGGTCACCTGGTGATGAAGGCCATCAAGCGCGACCGGGGCGTCACCAACTGGGGCGGCGAGCGCCGCTCGGTCACGGGCGCAGCCGGCCTGCTCGATCGCGTCGACGCGCTGTGTTTCGCCGCACCGGTGTTCTTTCACTCAGTGCGCTGGACCTTCGGTCTGTGACCCAAACCATGCGAATTCTCGGCATCGACCCCGGCCTGCAATGCACCGGCTTTGGTGTGCTCGACACCGACGGCCCACGCCTGCACTACGTCGCCAGCGGCACCATCCAGACCAGCCCGAAGGACGGCGCCTTGTTGCCCGCGCGCCTGAAGGTGCTGTTCGACGGCATCAGCGAGGTGGTGCAGCGCTACCAGCCCGAGGTCGCGGTGTGCGAAATCGTCTTCGTCAACGTGAACCCGCAGGCCACCTTGCTGCTGGGTCAGGCACGCGGCGCCTGCCTGACCGCCCTGGTGGCCAACGGACTCAACGTGGCGGAGTACACCGCCCTGCAACTGAAGAAAGCCGTGGCCGGCCACGGCCGCGCCACCAAGCCGCAGATGCAGGAGATGGTCAAACGCTTGCTGCAGTTGCCCGGGTTGCCCGGCAAGGACGCGGCCGATGCGCTGGGTCTGGCCATCACCCACGCACAGGTGGCGCGAACCACCGCTGCGATTCAGCGGGTGGCGCCGCTGCGTGCACGAACGCATGCGGCGTACAAGGGTGGGCGCAACTACTGAAGTCTTTGGTGGCTAGAGCAATCGCTCAAGCACCAGCACGCCGAAGAAACCCAATGCGGCCAGGATGGTCCACTTGAGGATGACGAGCCCCCACTGGCGGTAGCGCACCTGGCCGGTGCCCACATAGAACGCAAACGACACACCCGCTGCGAGCAGCAGCAGCATGACGGCCCAGCGAAACAGCAGCATGGCTGAGGCTTACCAGGCCGGGGCGACCTGCGCGAAGCCCCGGGGCGCCTCGCGCTCGTTGTCGAAGCTCACCACCTCGTAGGCCTGGGGGTTGGCCAGCAGCGCGCGCAACAGCTGGTTGTTCATGGCGTGGCCGCTGCGAAAAGCGCTGTACGCCGCCAGCAAGGGCTTGCCCACGATGTACAGGTCGCCCATGGCATCGAGGATCTTGTGCTTGGCGAACTCGTCGCCGTAGCGCAGACCGTCGGCATTGAGCACCTTCACGTCGTCCATGACGATGGCGTTGTCCAGCCCGCCGCCCAGCGCCAGGCCGTGCGAGCGCATCATCTCGACGTCGCGGGTGAAGCCGAAGGTGCGGGCGCGGGCGATCTCGCGCGCGTAGTTGCCACTGCCCAGGTCGAACTCGACGCGCTGGCCCGAGGCATTGACCGCCGGGTGATCGAACTCGATTTCGAAGCTGAGCTTGTAGCCGTGGTACGGCGCCAGCCGCGCCCACTTCAGGCTGCGCCCTTCGCCTTCGCGCACCTCCACCGTCTGCGTCAGACGAATGAAGCGCTTGGGGGCCTTCTGCGTCACGATGCCGGCACTCTGCAGCAGGTAGACGAACGACGCCGACGAACCATCAAGGATGGGCACCTCTTCGGCCGTGATGTCGATCAGCAGGTTGTCCAGCCCCAGGCCGGCGCAAGCGCTCATCAGGTGTTCGATGGTGTGCACCTTGGCGCCACCGTTGGAGATGGTGGAGGCCAGTCGGGTGTCGCTCACCGACGTGGCATTGACGGGGATGTCCACCGGCTCGGGCAGGTCGACCCGGCGGAACACGATGCCGGTGTCCGGAGCGGCGGGCCGCAGCGTCAGCTCCACCCGCTGACCGCTGTGCAGACCGACGCCGACCGCCTTGGTCAGGGATTTGAGGGTGCGTTGCGCAAGCATCCGCGGATTGTAGGTTTTCGCCCTGTTCCGTGCAGTGAGCAAAAGTGATCGCGCTCATCGCGACAGGCAATGGGCCCTGGCAGCGGGTGGGGCAGGTCAACTGGTTCCGATTGGGGCGAGGCGTCTCACTGCCGGCGGTCACCCATTGGTGAGGGTCGGTGATGGAACTGCCCGTCACTCAGCGCGACACAGACGCAGTCCGCACAAGCACGAGTTCAACATGATCAAAGACAAAACCCATCGCACTTCCGTCTCAAGCACGGGCACAAGCCAGCCCTTCGAGCAGGCGCCCCCACGATCAGCCGAGGCCCGTATCGACAAGGTGCAGGTGCACCAGACCACCAATGACAAAGGGCATCTGCGCCTCACGATGACCCTGCCCGTTCATGAACTGGGCGCGCAACAAACCCAGCAGTTCAAGGCCATGGTCTCCATGAAGCTGGCGACCCTCTACCCGGGGCGCCTGCAACCCGCTCAACCGAACACGCCACCTGACAAGCACGTCATTGATCTCGATCTGAGCTTCTTCGAACGCTGGGATGTGGAGAACACGCTGACGATGCTCGACACCGCCTTCAAGGTGACGAGGACGTTCGGCTGGAGTTCCCAGGTGCTGGAGGCCGTGTTGGACAACCCATCCACATCGGTGCAACACCCGTCAGATCTGGGGGTGATCATTGAAGGGCACAACGACGAGCGGGTTCGCGCCGTGCCGGGCATGAATGAAGACCAGGCTGGTGCATTTGCCAAACTCTGCCTGAGCCTGGCCGGTGACCGGGCGGTGCCCCGGGGCGCACCGCTCATGCTGGACTTGTTGACCAAGACGCTGCGCGAGCCACATGCGCCATCGACCCACCGCATGCTGCTGGCCGCAACCCTCAAGACGCTGGACCTGTGTCGCGACCTCCACAACGCAGACCTCGCGGGCAAGCTGCTGGAGCGTCTGGCACTGTGCGTGACGACCGCACACGCTCAACTGCCCACGCAAGACCCTCTGCGCACCCAACTGGCTGAGGCAGGTGACTTCATTCTCCAGAAGTACAACGATGGCGAGTCGCTCCTGGCGCACCACGTGCTTTCTCTGCTCAATGCACACATCGATGATGCCCCACAGCACACGCACACATCGCTGTTGGAGCAGGAACCTGTTGATGCCCTGGTGGAATCGACAGCGACCCGCCTTTTCGATCAATGCGCCGGTCTGCGCACCGGCAGACGCGTGATTGAACAATTGCTTCACCTGGTGCAGTCGATACCGGGTGAGGCGGCGCAGACGTTGCGGCAGGAACTGTTCGACCGCACCCAGTATTTCAGCGAGACGGAGATTCTGGGAGAACGCAGCGCTGGCGCAGAAGACCGCGCCAGACTGGCGCTGAGCGAAAAGGGCCTGGACGTATCAATCGGCTGGGTCAATGGCTCACTTTCGCTGCGTCTGGATCAGGAGTTCATTCCCGATCGACATGCCGACCTGCTTGCGGCCTACGGGCAGGCCTGCACCCTGGACTTCGCCACCCTGGTTTTTCGGTTCCTGTTGGCGCAACCCGGCCTGAGCAGCAACCACCGTCGGGTGGCACTGGAGGCCGCGCTCAGGGTGTCCAGCAGCAACCCTGGCGACACGCCGTTGCCAGTGGATCAGCGCGACGCCCTGATTCAACTGGTTATGTATGCCTTGAGAGAACACCCCGGCGACGCCAACAACCTGCCCATCTGTTCTTCCCTTTGCGATCGGCTGCTGGAGCTGAACAACCCCGAGCTGGTGGCTGGGGCGCTTGGGCTTGAACTCGGCGATGACGCTGCCTGCCAGTTGCTGTTGGTCGGCATGGAGGTTCTGCTGGCCCAGCCGGACGGCATTCCCTGGCGCTACGCAGATGCCTGGAGGGCGAGCGCCGAACGGCTGATCGGGGTCATGGAGGAAACGGCACACAACAGCTTTGTCGCCATTCTGGATGCGCGCCTGGCCCGACAGGGCTTGAAAGGCAAGTCCCTGACGCTGCGCGATCTTTGCAGGCCGCACATCCAGGCCAGTGGCGGCGGCTTGCAAGCCGTCAGCAAGCTCTGGCGCAAGCTGTGTGAATTGCACGTGGCGCTGCACATGGTGAAGGACCCTGCCAAGGCAGTGACCCGACCGATCGACGAAGCCTTGATGCCGCTGAAGATTCTGTGCACCGCTGATCCTTTGGTGAACGCGCGGGTTCTTCTCGCTTCGGTGCAGGCCCTGTTGCGCATCGACTGCCCAGACACCGACCAGCTCCACAGGCTGAGGGTCAGATTCGAGTCGAATCACGAGATCCCGAACAACGCATTTGCAAACATCCTGCTGCAGGAGATTGCCGCAAGGGAGGTTGCCAACGATAAGAAGAGCCTTCGCGCGGCCTTGTGCTGCATGCTGATGTGCGCGGTGCCATGGTCGCCGTCCGTCGCTCAGGATCCGCAGTTGAAACAGACCCTGGGCCTGCTGTTTGAAGAACTGATCGCGTGCGGTTATGCACGCATGGCCGCTCACTTTCTGGTGCAGATTCAACAGGGCCTTCGTCACGCACCGGTGCTGTGGGAAGTCAAGAGCGGCGATCACGCACACGCCGAACTCGCGAGTCGGCTGGCCTCAGCGCTTCACGAGAACCGCGCGGATTTTGCGGGCGAAGCCGAGCGCGAATGGACCACCGCCATGGCCGCATGTCTCGCTCATCTGGGGGACAACTATGAATTCGCCCCCGAATGGTGGAGGCACATGCTGCAGTACGCCACGCACCACAGGCTGCGGGCAATCACCGCCATCACCACGCTGAGCCTGCAGGCAACCTCGCGCACCAGCCCACTCAACAGCCTGTTGGCCCATCAGGCCTGGCAGTCAGAACACTTCCTGGACAAGGTCTCCGTCTGGACCCAGGCCGGCCTCAACGCTGTGTTGGCCATTCTGAGCGGTTTGATAGCCGACGAAGGCAAGACAGGCGACAAACGCCTGGGCTTGCCATGGGGGGCACCCCCGATCGAATGGTTGGGCGACACCACGGTACTGCACCCGCAGTTCCCCGGCACGCCGGACGAGCCCGAGGCCAGCGTCGCGCGCCAATGGCCGGCGGCCAAGCCCTACCTGGTGCTCACCCACATGTTGATCAGCAACTTCAAGGACCTCTCCCCGCAGCACGAGACCAGGGTTCTGATCGACAAATGCTTGCGGCAACTGGTCGCAGACTTGTGCCTGCCCGTATTCGACGACGGCAGTACCAAGCCTTCCGACGTCGTGGCGATGCACGAGGCCATCGCCAGCTTGATACAGCACGATCTGGACCACTGGATCTACGAGCCGGACGATGATTCCTTCTAAGAACTCCCCTGGCCAGGTACCGGGGTGGGACTGAGCCCACCCCCAGGCACGCCTCAGTCCGCCTGCTTGCGCAGGAAGGCCGGGATCTCGAAGTCGTCCATGCCGCCCGATGCCAACGCATCCACCTTGGCCGCGGCCTGGGTGCGGTTGGTGCGCCAGACACTGGGCACCGCCATGTGCTGGTAGTCGGGCTGGCCGTTGCTCCCTGCCGCGCCCGCGCCGGGGCCACCCACGGCCTGGTTCACCGTCGGCACATTGAAGGGCACGTTGTCGGTACCGGTGCGCAGCACCTGCAGCGGCGGCGCCGTGCGGCGTGCGCCCTGGCGCGACAGGCCGGTGGCAACCACCGTCACACGCATCTCGTCGCCCAGGGTGTCGTCGTAGGCGGCACCGTAGATGACGTGGGCTTCGGCCGAGGCATAGGCGCGGATGGTGTTCATCGCCAGCTTGGACTCCGACAGCTTGAGCGAGCCCTTGGCCGCAGTGACCAGCACCAGCACGCCCTTGGCGCCCGAGAGGTCGATGCCTTCGAGCAGCGGGCAGGCCACGGCCTGCTCAGCGGCGATGCGCGCGCGGTCCGGGCCGGCTGCCGTGGCCGTGCCCATCATGGCCTTGCCGGGTTCACCCATCACGGTGCGCACGTCTTCGAAGTCGACGTTGACGTTGCCGTACTCGTTGATGATCTCGGCGATGCCGCCCACCGCGTTCTTGAGCACGTCGTTGGCGTGCGCAAAGGCTTCGTCCTGGGTGATGTCATCGCCCAGCACTTCGAGCAGCTTTTCGTTGAGCACCACGATCAGCGAGTCGACGTTGGCTTCGAGCTCGGCCAGGCCGTTGTCGGCGTTGGTCATGCGACGGCCGCCTTCCCAGTCGAACGGCTTGGTCACCACGCCGACGGTGAGGATGCCCATTTCCTTGGCCACGCGGGCGATCACCGGCGCGGCGCCAGTGCCGGTGCCACCACCCATGCCGGCGGTGATGAAGAGCATGTGCGCGCCGTCGATGGCTTCGCGGATGCTGTCCACCGCACCCTCGGCGGCCTCGCGGCCCTTCTCGGGCTTGCTGCCGGCGCCCAGACCGGTGATGCCGAGCTGAATGGTCTTGTGCGACGCGCTGCGGGCCAGTGCCTGCGCGTCGGTGTTGGCGCAGATGAACTCCACGCCCTGGACCTGGCGCGCAATCATGTGCTCGACCGCGTTGCCGCCGCCGCCGCCCACGCCGATGACTTTGATCTGCGTGCCCAGGTTGAATTCTTCGACTTCGATCATTTCGATGCTCATTGCGTACTCCTTGATGCAGTTGCCTGTTTGTCTGGTGATGTTCGGAAGGCCAGGGTTCGGGTCATCCGGGGGGTCCGGTGTGTTCGGCACACCGTCCTCGTCGTCGTCGACATCGCCACGTGGGGGGACCGTGGGCCAGGAGCAGGGTTTGTGGAGCGCTCATCAAAACGTCCCCACAAACCAGTTCTTCACGCGCTCGAAGGCGCTGGACATCGAGCCCGCCTTCTGCGCCACCTTGTGGCCACGCACCCTGGCCAGGCGTGCTTCTTCGAGCAAGCCCATGACCGTGGCGGCGCGCGTCTGCGCCACCATGTCGGACAGCGCGCTGGTGTAATTGGGCACGCCACGGCGCACCGGCTTCAGGAAGATGTCCTCACCGAGCTCGACCATGCCGGGCATGACCGAACTGCCACCGGTGAGCACGATGCCGCTGGAGAGCATTTCTTCGTGGCCGCTGTCGCGCAGCACCTGCTGCACCAGCGAGAAGATCTCCTCCACGCGGGGCTCGATCACGCCGGCCAGCGCCTGCCGACCCAGCATGCGCGGACCGCGATCGCCCAGGCCGGGCACCTCGACCTGGGTATCCGGGTCGGCCAGCAGCTGCTTGGCACAGCCACTCTCTACCTTGATGTCCTCGGCGTCCTTGGTCGGCGTGCGCAGCGCCATGGCGATGTCGCTGGTGATCAGGTCGCCAGCAATCGGAATGACCGCGGTGTGGCGGATCGCGCCGCCCGAGAAGATGGCCACGTCGGTGGTGCCGGCGCCAATGTCGACCAGCGCCACGCCAAGCTCTTTCTCGTCGTCGGTGAGCACTGCCTGACTCGAGGCCAGCGGGTTGAGCATGAGCTGATCCACTTCCAGCCCGCAGCGGCGCACGCACTTGATGATGTTCTCGGCCGCGCTCTGGGCGCCGGTGACGATGTGCACCTTGGCCTCCAGGCGGATGCCACTCATGCCGATCGGCTCTTTCACCTCCTGCCCGTCGATCACGAACTCCTGCGGCTCCACAAGCAGCAGGCGCTGGTCGGTCGAGATGTTGATGGCCTTGGCCGTCTCGATCACCCGTGCGACGTCGGTGGCGCTGACCTCGCGGTCCTTGATGGCCACCATGCCGCTGCTGTTGATGCCCCGGATGTGACTGCCGGTGATGCCGGTGTAGACGCGGGCAATGCGGCAGTCGGCCATCAGCTCGGCTTCTTTCAGGGCCTGCTGGATGCTTTGCACCGTGGCGTCGATGTTGACCACCACCCCGCGCTTGAGGCCGTGGCTCTCCGATACGCCCAGGCCGGCCAGCTTGAGCGTGCCGCCGGGCTGTACCTCGGCCACCACCACCATGATCTTGGCGGTGCCGATGTCGAGTCCGACGACGAGGTCCTTGTATTCCTTGGCCATGATGGGTGCGTGCGATTACCGTTTCGAGGTGGGAGTGGGTGCGTTGTCGGTGGTCACGCCGCGGATGCGCAGCGCGTAGCCGTTGGGGTAGCGCAGGTCGGCCGCCAGCAGCGGGCCGGCGTAGCGTTCGGTGAGCTGGGGCAGCGTGCCGACGAAGCGCTGCACACGGGCCGTGAGTTCGTCGGGCGTGCCGCGCCCGAGGTCGATGTCGGCACCGTTGTGCAGGTGGGCGCGCCAGCTGCCGCGCTCGCCCAGCTCCAGGCGTTCGATGCCCAGATCAATGCGCGCGAACACAGGTTGCAGGGTCTGGAACAGCGCCCACACATCGGCGGAGCGGCCTGCGGGCCCGACCAGTTCCGGCAGGTTGTCGGCGTCGTCCGGGCTGGCGTCAAAGACCTCGCCCAGCGTGTTGACCAGTTGGCCCGAGCCGGCCTCGCCCCACCAGGCCACCGGCTGGTGTTCTTCGATGGTGACGCGCAACCGGTTGGGAAAGTCGCGCTGGACCACTGCGCGACGCACCCAGGCCACTTGCTCGAACATCTCGCGCACCTGCTGCAGATCGATGGTGAGAAAGCTCGACGACAGCCGCGAGCGCATCTGCGTGGCCAGTTGCGCGCGCAGGGTCACCGCGTTCTGGTGGGAGACGTCACCGGCCACCACGATGCCCTTGACCGTCCAGACCGGGTGACGCACAGCCCAGGTCGCCACCGCGCCCAGCGACAGCAGCGCGAACACACCCAGCAGGAGCTGGGTGGCCAGGGCCATCAGCTTCACGTCCAGGGGCAGTTCGGTGTTCGCCATATCGCGTGGGGTGGTCAGGCGTTGTCCAGACTGGCGGTGGCCAGGATCTGTACACACAGGTCCTCGTAAGACAGGCCGGCGGCGCGCGCCGACATGGGCACGAGCGAATGGCCGGTCATGCCGGGCGAGGTGTTGATCTCGAGCAGGTAGGGCTTGCGGGTGGCGGCGTCGATCATCACGTCGGCGCGCGACCAGCCGCGGCAACCCAGGGTGCGGTAGGCCTGCAACACCAGCGCCTGGATCGCCACCTCTTCGCCAGCGGGCAAGCCGCAGGGCACGAGGTATTGGGTGTCGTCGGTGAAGTATTTGTTCTGGTAGTCGTAGTTGCCTTCGGGCGCGATGATGCGGATCACCGGCAGCGCACGCGCGCCGTCGTCCGTGCCCAGCACCGGGCAGGTCACCTCGTCGCCGCTGATGAACTGCTCGCACATCACCATCGGATCGAGCTTCGACGCCATGGCGTACGCAGCCTCGCACTCATCGGCACTCACCACCTTGCTCAGGCCGATGGTCGATCCCTCGCGCACCGGCTTGACGATCATGGGCGAGCCCAGTGCCGCAAAGGCTTCGCGCGTTTCGGTGGCGCTGCGCACCTGGCGCCAGGCGGGCGTGGACAGCCCCTCGGCCACCCAGATGCGCTTGGTCATCAGCTTGTCCATCGCCACGCTGGAGGCCATCACGCCAGGGCCGGTGTAGGGAATGCCCAGCAACTCCAGCGCGCCTTGCACCGTGCCGTCTTCACCAAAGCGCCCGTGCAGGGCAATGAAGCAGCGAGCAAATCCATCGCGCTTGAGCTCGCCCAGCTCGCGCTCGGCTGGGTCGAAAGCGTGCGCATCCACCCCTTTCGATTGCAGCGCCTTGAGCACCCCCGTGCCCGACATGAGCGAGACCTCGCGCTCGGCGGAGCGACCACCCATGAGCACGGCAACCTTACCGAAGGTCTTGACGTCAACCATGCTTGCTCCCGCATGACGAATGACGCGGCGCGTTGCGCCTGCATGACAAATGACCAGCAGATGCCCGCACGACGCAGTCATTTGTCATCGCAGCGCGCAGCGCGCCGTCATTCGTCATGAGCGCCCACAACGCGCAGTGATTTGCCATCATTTCGCCAACTCCATGATCTTTGCGGCGACGGCCCCCACCGAGCCGGCCCCCATGCACAGCACCACATCGCCATCGCGGCCGTTGTCGAGCACCGCTTGTGGCATGGCGGCGATGTCGTCGACGAACACCGGCTCGAGCTTGCCGGCCACGCGCAAGGCCCGCGCCAGCGATCGGCCGTCGGCCGCCACGATGGGGGCTTCGCCCGCGGCGTAGACCTCGGCCAGCAACACGGCGTCGGCCTGACCGATGACCTTGACGAAGTCCTCGAAGCAATCGCGCGTGCGGGTGTAGCGGTGCGGCTGAAAGGCCAGCACCAGGCGTCGGCCAGGGAAGGCACCGCGCGCGGCAGCGATGGTGGCCGCCATTTCGACCGGGTGGTGGCCGTAGTCGTCCACCACGGTGATGTGGCCACCGCCGGGCAGCAGGGCCTCGCCATAGCGCTGGAAGCGGCGCCCCACGCCTTTGAAATCCGCCAATGCCTTGCGCACGGCGTTGTCCGGCACACCGAGTTCGACCGCGATGCCGATGGCGGCGAGCGCGTTGAGCACGTTGTGGCGACCGGGCAGGTTGAGCACCACATCCATGTCGGGCAGCGCCACGCCATTGCGGCGCTGCACGGTGAAGTGCATCTGGCCGCCGACCGCACGCACGTTCAACGCACGCACCTGCGCGTCTTCGCTGTCGATGCCGTAGCTGGTGATCGGCCGCGCGATCTGCGGCAGGATCTCGCGCACCGCGGCGTCGTCCACGCACACCACGGCGGCGCCGTAGAACGGCATCTTGTGCAGGAACTCCACGAACGCCCCCTTGAGGCGCCCGAAGTCGTGCCCGTAAGTGTCCATGTGGTCGGCGTCGATGTTGGTGATCACCGAGATCATGGGCAGCAGGTTCAGGAACGAGGCGTCGGACTCATCGGCCTCGACCACGATGTATTCGCCGCTGCCCAGCGCCGCATTGGCACCCGCGCTGTTGAGCCGGCCACCGATGACGAAGGTCGGGTCCAGCCCCGCCTCGGCCAGCACACTGGCCACCAGGCTGGTGGTGGTGGTCTTGCCGTGTGTGCCGGCAATCGCCACGCCCTTCTTCAGGCGCATCAGCTCGGCCAGCATGACCGCGCGCGGCACCACAGGGATCAGCCGCGCATGCGCTGCGACCACCTCGGGGTTGTCGGCCTTCACGGCAGTGGAGGTGACGATGGCGTCTGCGCCGTCGATGTGCTGTGCGTCGTGCCCCTGGAACACCTCGGCGCCGAGCGCGGTCAGGCGGCGCGTGGCGGCCGAGTCGCCCAGGTCGCTGCCCGAGATGCGGTAACCCTGGTTGAGCAACACCTCGGCGATGCCGCTCATGCCGGCGCCACCGATGCCGACGAAATGGATGTGACGGATGGCGTGCTTCATTCGGATCTGACTTTCGCGAGTTCGGCGCAAGCGCCCACCACCGCTTCAACCGCACCGGTCCTGGCCACCGTGCGCGCCTTCTCGGCCATGGCCAGCAGGCGCTCGCGGTCCAGCGCCATCAGCAGCGCCGAGAGCTTTTCGGGTGTGAGTCCGGCCTGGGCTTCGAGCCAGGCCGCGCCGGCGTCGACCAGGAAGCGGGCGTTGTGCGTCTGGTGGTCGTCCACCGCCGCCGGGAACGGCACCAGCAGGGACGCCGCCCCCACGGCCGCCAGTTCGGTGACCGTGCTGGCGCCCGCGCGTGCGATGACCAGGTCGGCTTCGGCGTAAGCGCTGGCGGTGTCGTCGATGAAAGGGGTGAGCTCTGCGTCCACGCCGGCAGCGGCGTAGTTGGCGCGCAAGGCGTCGATCTGTTTCTCGCCGCTCTGGTGCAGCACCAATGGGCGTTGATCCAGCGGAATGCGCGCGAGCGCCTGGGGCACCACGCGATTGAGTGCCTGAGCGCCCAGGCTGCCGCCGACGATGAGCACCTTGAGTGGACCACCGCGGCCGGCAAAGCGCTCGGCCGGCGCGGCTTGCTGCAGGAAGGCCTCGCGCAAGGGGTTGCCCACCCACTCGGCCTTGGCCAGCGCATTCGGGAATGCACTGAAGCGGCGGTCGGCCACCTCGGCCAACACCTTGTTGGCCAGGCCGGCGATCGAGTTCTGTTCGTGCAACACCAGGGGTTTGCCCAGCAGAACACCCATCATCCCGCCCGGGAAGGTGATGTAGCCGCCCAGGCCCACCAGCACGTCGGGCTTGACCCGGCGCACCACCTGCAGGCTTTGCCAGAAGGCACGCAGCAGGTTCAGCGGCAACAACAGCTTGGTGAGCAAACCCTTGCCGCGCAAACCACCAAAGGCCACCGACTCCAGCGGGAACCCGCGCGGCGGCACCAGCCGGCTTTCCATGCTGGCGGGCGCGCCCAGCCAGTGCACGCGCCAGCCGCGCGCGCGCAACGCCTCGGCCACGGCCAGGCCCGGGAAGATGTGGCCACCGGTGCCGCCAGCCATCACGAGGGCGCAGGGTTGGCGGGTCATGCGCCTGTCCCTCCTGACGACGAATGACGCGGGGCTTCGCCCCCGCATGACGAATGACCGGACCGCGTCGGCGCACGGCAGTCATCTGTCATGAACGCCCGCAGGGCGACATCAATTGTCATCCGCACCGCAAAGCAGAAGGAGAAGGTGCACGTCACGATCGCACCCCCCGCATCATTTCGCGGTTCTCGTAGTCCACCCGCAGCACGATGGCCAGGGCCACCAGGTTGAGCAGAATGGCCGAGCCGCCGTAGCTCATGAACGGCAAGGTCAGGCCCTTGGTCGGCAAAGCACCGAGGTTGACCCCGATGTTGATGAAGGCCTGGAAGCCGAACCACAGGCCCACGCCCTGCGCCACCAGGCCCGCAAACACCTGGTCGAGCGCGATGGCCTGTCGGCCGATGTGCATGACGCGGCGCGTGAGCCACAGGAACAGGCCGATCAGCGTGACCACACCGGCGAGGCCGAACTCTTCGCCGATGACGGCCAGCAGGAAATCGGTGTGGGCTTCGGGCAGCCAGTTGAGCTTTTCAACACTACCGCCCAGGCCGACACCGAAGATTTCGCCGCGCCCGAAGGCAATCAGTGCGTGCGACAGTTGGTAGCCCTTGCCCAGCGCATGCTCTTCGCTCCAGGGATCGAGGTAGGCAAAGATGCGCTCGCGCCGCCATTCGCTGGCCATGATCATCATGGCGAAGGCCGCCACCACCACCGCCGCGATCAGGAAGAACATGCGTGCGTTGACGCCACCAAGGAACAGGATGCCCATGGCGATCACCACGATCACCATGAAGGCGCCCATGTCGGGCTGCGCCAGCAGCAGGGTGCCCACCACGCCCAGCGCCACCGCCATGGGCAGCACCGCCTGCCAGAAGTTCTCCTTGATCTCCATCTTGCGGACCATGTAGCTGGCCGCATACAGCAGCACCGAGAGCTTGCCGAGCTCGGACGGCTGGAAGTTCATGATGCCCAGCGAGATCCAGCGCCGCGCGCCGTTGACACCCTTGCCAATGACCGGGATCAGCACCACCACCATCAGGACCAGCGCGATCGCGAAGAGATAGGGTGCCAGGCGTTCCCAGGTCTTGACGGGCACCTGGAACGCCAGCAACGCCGCCACAACGCCGATGACCATCGACATGGCATGGCGCACCACGAAATGGGTGTGGGTGTAAGCCGCGAAACGCGGGTTGTCGGGCAAGGCGATGGAGGCGGAATACACCATGACCAGGCCCCAGGCCATGATGGCGAACACCACCCACATGAGGGGCTGGTCGAAACCGGTCACGCCGACCGACACGCCACGTGCGCGGCCGTAGCTGCGGCTGGACAAACGCACCGGGATGTCCCCTGCCCCAGCCAGATCGGCACCGCCGAGCGCGGGCAACCAGCCGAACAGGCGCGCACGCAGCGCCGCCCAGCGACCGGGTGTCGCCGCCTTGACGGTGCTGGCCTTGCGTTTGCTCACAGACCACCCTCCAGGCTCATGCCGCGCGCCTCGGCCAGTTCACGCACCGCAGCCACAAACACCTCGGCGCGGTGCTCGTAGTTGCGGAACTGGTCCAGGCTGGCGCAGGCCGGCGACATCAGCACCGCATCGCCCGACTGCGCCAGCGTCGCCGCCTGCGACACCGCGGCTTCCAGATGGCCAACGTCCTCCACGCCCACGCCAGCGGCCGACAGGGCGTCGCCGATCGACGCGCGAATCAGGGCGGCGTCACGGCCGATCAGCAGCACGGCGCGCGCGTGGCGCGCCAGCGCGTCGGCCAGCGGCGCGAAGTCCTGCCCCTTGCCGTCGCCGCCCAGAATGACCACGAGGCGGCGCTCGGCACCCAGGCCGTTGACCGCCGCGAGCGTCGCACCCACGTTGGTGCCCTTGCTGTCGTCGAAGTACTCGACGCCATCCAGGATGGCGACCGGCTCCACGCGGTGTGGCTCGCCACGGTACTCGCGCAGCCCATGCAGCATCGGCCCCAGCGGTGCACCGGTGGAGGTGGCCAGCGCCAGCGCAGCCAGGGCGTTGGCCGCGTTGTGGCGGCCGCGAATGCGCAAGGCCTCGGCCGGCATGAGGCGCTGGAAGTAGAGCTCTTCGTCCTCAATGGCGCCGCGGGCCTTGCTGCGCGTTTCGTCGAGCGCCAGCGCCCGCACCAGCCAGGTCATGCCATTGACGGTTTCCAGACCCCAGTCGCCGGCACGGTCGGGTGCATCGAGCCCGAAGCTGCACCACGCCCGCGCGGGCACCTGCCGGTTGCGGTTGCCGATCTTGACGGTGACCAGGCCCGGCTTCATGGCGATGACCCGCGGATCGTCGCGGTTGAGCACCATCAAAGCCTGCGCACCGAACACCGCCGCCTTGGCCTGCGCATAAGCGTCCATGCTGCCGTGCCAGTCGAGGTGGTCTTCGGTGAGGTTGAGCACCGTCGCTGCGGTGGGCACCGACGCCCAGGCGCTCTCACTGGCGCCTTCACCGTTGCGATCGGCTGCGCCGTCGAGCTGGAAGCTCGAGAGCTCGAGCACCCAGGCGCGCGGCAGATGCGGTGGCGGCACCGGCGGTGCGGGGGGCGGCACCAGCAGCGTGGGACCGTCATCGTCCTCGTCGTCGACGTTCGCGACAGGCTCCGTGTCGACGTCAACGCCGTCAGCGGCGGGGGCTTCGTCGTCGCGGGTCGCTTCGTCGGCATCAGACGGGGGCACGTCAAGCGCAACCGGCGCGTCTGCGCTGTCCGCCTCGGCTTCAGCCGCTTGCGCTGCCGCACGTTCATCGTCCGCCTGCTGTGCCAGTGCTTCGGCGTCGAGTGCGGCCGTCAACACGTCCAGCATGGCCGGACCGATATTGCCCGCGGTGGCCACCTGCCAGCCCGTGCGCTCCAGCAGCAAGGCGCACAGAGACGTGACCGTGGTCTTGCCGTTGGTGCCGGTGATGGCCAGCACCTGGGGCCGGTAGGGAAAGCGCTCGCGTTGCGACAGCGCGTGCAGGGCCTGCGCAAACAGATCGAGTTCGGTCGCCACCGCCGTGCCGCTGGTCCGTGCATGCGCGAACACCGCTTGCAGAGCCGTGGGCGCCAGGCCGGGGCTGCGCGCGATCAGGGCCCAGGATGCGCGCGCGAGCAGCGCGTCGTCGAACGACCCGGCGATGAACGTCGCTTGCGGACAGGTCTGGCGCAGCGCAGCCAATTGCGGCGGCTGCTCGCGCGTGTCGGCCACCGTCACGCGCGCGCCCTGGCGCGCGCACCAACGCGCCATCGACAGGCCGGAGGTGCCGAGACCGAGGATGAGGACGGGTTGATCGGTCATCGCAGCTTGAGGGTGGACAGGCCGATCAGGCACAGCAGCATGGTGATGATCCAGAAGCGCACCACCACCTGGGTCTCCTTCCAGCCCTTCTTTTCGAAGTGGTGGTGCAACGGCGCCATCTGGAACAGGCGACGGCCCTCGCCGAAGCGCTTCTTCGTGTACTTGAAGTAGCTCACCTGCAGCATCACCGACAGGGCTTCGACGACGAAGATGCCGCCCATGATGGCGAGCAGGATCTCCTGGCGCACGATCACGGCGATGGTGCCCAGTGCGCCGCCGAGCGCGAGTGCGCCGACATCACCCATGAACACCTGCGCCGGGTGGGTGTTGAACCAGAGAAAGGCCAGGCCCGCGCCGGCCATGGCCGCGCAGAAGATGAGCAGTTCGCCCGCGCCGGGAATGTGTGGCAGCAGCAGGTAGCGCGCGAACACGGCGTTGCCCGTGACGTAGCAGAACACGCCCAGGGCCGAGCCCACCATGACCACCGGCATGATGGCCAGCCCGTCCAGGCCATCGGTGAGGTTGACCGCGTTGCTGGCCCCCACGATCACGAGGTAGGTGAGGATCACGAAGCCCACCACACCCAGGGGGTAGCTCACCTCCTTGAAGAAGGGCACGAGAAAGCCCGATTGCGGCGGCAGATCGACGGTGAAGCCGGATTTGACCCAGTCGATGAAGAGCTCGAAGACCCGTGCGTTGCTGGTCTCGGACACGGCGAACACGAGGTAGAACGCCGCCACCAGGCCGATGACGGACTGCCAGAAGTACTTCTCGCGCGAGCGCATGCCTTCGGGGTTCTTGTGCACCACCTTGCGCCAGTCGTCCGCCCAGCCGACGGCACCGAAGCCCACCGTCACCAGCAGCACGATCCACACGAAGCGGTTGCTCCAGTTGAACCACAGCAGTGTGGACAGCGCGATGGCGAACAGGATGAGCACGCCGCCCATGGTGGGGGTTCCCCCCTTGGACAGGTGGGTCTGCATCGCGTACTCGCGAATCGGCTGACCGATCTTGAGCGCGGCCAGGCGGCGGATGAACCACGGCCCCGCCACCAGCCCCACCACCAACGCAGTGACAGCCGCCATCACCGCACGGAAGGTGAGGTACTGAAAGACCCGCAGAAAGCCCAGGTCGGGCGAGAGGCCTTGCAGCCAGAGAGCGACGCTAGGCAGCATGCGATCCGTCCTTGTTGTTCTGTTCCTGGGTCGGGTCGAGCGCGCGCACCGCACGCACCACGCGCTCCATGCGCATGAATCGGGACCCCTTGACCAACACGCTGGCCACTGCGCCGGTGGACACCTCGGCCGCCACATCGGCGGCCAGTGCGTCCACGTCGTCCACCACCTGGGGCGCGGGTTCGCCTGAGGCACGCAGCGCCAGCGTGGCGGCACGCATGAACTCGCCACTCACACGGACCTCGTCGATGCCGCGCGCAAAGGCATGGCGCAACACCTCCAGGTGAAACGCCAATCCCTGATCGCCCACCTCGCCCATGTCGCCCAGTACCAGCAGGTGCGGGCCTGGCAAAGTGCCCAGTACCTCGATGGCGGCACGCACCGAGTCGGGGTTGGCGTTGTAGCTGTCGTCCACCAGGGTCACGACTCGCCCGTCGATCTGCAGCGCCAGCGCGCGCGAACGCCCACCGACCGGCTCGAACGCATTGAGACCTTGCGCGATCGCCGCCAGCGGCAGGCCCGCAGCCACTGCACAGGCAGCGGCCGCCAGCGCATTGCGCACGTTGTGCTGCCCGGCGATACGCAGCGTGACCTCGGCATCGCCCAGCGGCGTGGCCATGTGCAGTGCCCAGGCCTCACCCAGCCAACGGGCCGAATGCGCGCGCACGGTAGCTTCGGGATCGACATCGCTGAACGAGACGACGCGCCGCTCCGCAGCCAGCGATTGCCAGAGCGGGGTGTGGATGTCGTCGCTCGGGAACACGGCCACGCCATCGGCGGCCAGCGCCGAGATCACGCTGCCGTTCTCGCGCGCGACCGCTTCGATGCTGCTCATGAACTCCTGGTGCTCGCGCTGGGCGTTGTTGACCAGGGCCACCGTGGGTGCCGCCACAGTGGCCAGCTGAGTGATCTCACCCGGGTGGTTCATGCCGAGCTCAACCACCGAGCAACGGTGCGACGCGTTCAAGCGCAGCAGCGTCAGCGGCACACCGATGTGGTTGTTGAAGTTGCCTTGCGTGGCGTGCGCAGCCTCGCCCGCGTGGGCGCGCAGGATGCTGGCGATCATCTGGGTGACCGTGGTCTTGCCATTGCTGCCGGTGACGGCGATCAGCGGCAGATCGAACTGTGCACGCCAGTCGTGCGCCAGCTGCAACAGGGCGGCAAAGCTGTCCGGCACCTCGACACCGGGCAACCCCGCTGCCACGAGTCCGTGCTCGGCCACCGCGCCCACTGCGCCGGCCGCCAGCGCCTGCGGCAGAAAGTCGTGCGCGTCGAAGCGCTCACCTTTGAGCGCCACGAACAGATCGCCCGCTTGAAGGCTGCGCGTGTCGGTGTGCACCCGCAGCACCGGCGCATTGATCGCACCCATGGCCCGCGCGTTGGTGAGGCCTGACAGCAGCTCGGCGATGGTCTTCATGCGGCAACCCCTCTGCGCGTCGCCAGCGCCGTGCGCGCGTGCGCCAGGTCGGAGAACGGTGACTTCACGCCGGCCACCTCCTGGTAATCCTCATGCCCCTTGCCGGCCACCAGCACTACATCAGCAGGCGCTGCCTCGCGCACCACCCAGGCGATGGCCTCGGCGCGGTCGACGATGGTCCGGGCGGCCTGGGCCGATGACAGCCCCTGCGCCATCTGCTCCAGGATCGATTCGGGCGCCTCGCAGCGTGGGTTGTCGCTGGTCAGTACCGCGCGATCGCTGTCGCGCTCGGCCACGGCGGCCATCAGGGGCCGCTTGCCCGGATCGCGGTCACCCCCACAGCCGATCACCACCCACAGCCGGCCCTGGCGGGCGTGGGCCAGGGGCTTGGCGGCGCGCAGCGCCTTCTCGAGCGCATCCGGCGTGTGGGCGTAGTCCACCAGCACCAGGGGTTGATCGGGCTGGTCGGCGCATGCCGGCTCCATGCGACCAGGCACCGGCGTCAGTGCGCCCAGACCTTGCAACACCGCACCCATGGACACACCCAACGCCCGCGCAGCGGCCATCACCCCCAGCAGGTTGTGCACGTTGTAGCGGCCGACCATGGGCACGCGCACCTGGCTGCGGTGGCGCTCGTTGCCTAGGTGGTCGCGCTCGACCAGATCGAAGGCCAGGCCCTCGGCGGTCACTTGAAGCGCTTGCGCCATCAACCGCGCCGGGGCGTCGATGGCCACCGTCCAGACGTCCAGGCCGCGCCCGGCCAGATGGTCGGGCAACAAAGCGCCGCGGGCGTCGTCGATGTTGACCACAGCGGCCTTGAGACCCACCCAGTCGAACAGGGCCTGTTTGGCAGCCCAATAGGCTTCCATCGAACCGTGGTAGTCGAGGTGGTCTTGCGTGAAGTTGGTGAACACACCCACCGAAATGCGGGTGCCATTGAGACGCCCTTCGACCACACCGATGGACGAGGCCTCGATGGCCACGGCGCGCAGGCCCGCATCCACAAAACGCCGCAACTGGTGTTGCAACTGCACCGGGTCGGGCGTGGTCAGGCCGGTGACCTGCAATGCCTCGCCCGGGCGACCCATGCCGAGCGTGCCGACCACCGCGGCCGGGTGGTCGCAGGCCGACAGCAGTTGCGCCAGCCACCAGGCGCTGGACGTCTTGCCATTGGTGCCGGTGATGGCCACAACCTCGAGCGCGCCACTGGGCTCGTGGCAGAACGCGCTGGCAATGGGGCCCGCCTGCACCTTCAACGATGGCACCGCGAGCACGCGGGGATCGTCGCGAAAGCCAAACGCCTCCAGGCCCTCACGCTCGACGACCGCCGCGCCGGCGCCCGCGTGCAAGGCGTCCTCGACAAACCGGCGACCGTCGGTGGCCGCGCCCGGCCAGGCCACGAATCCGTCGCCTGGGCGCACACGACGGCTGTCGCACACCAGTTCGCCGGTCACGCTGGCGCGCAACCAGGTGGCAGCGGCCAGGGGTTGGATGAGTGTCTGCACCATCAGAACGACTCCTCCACCGGCTCGGCATTGATCTGCGGTTTGACGTTCATGTCGGGCTGCACGCCAAGAATGCGCAGGGTCTGCTGCACGGTTTCGCTGAAGACCGGCGCCGCCACCGTGCCGCCGTAGAACTGGCCGTCGCGCGGCTCATCGATCATCACGGCGACGATGATGCGCGGCTGCTCGATCGGCGCGATGCCCACGAAGAACCCGCGGTACTTGTCTTCGGCGTAGCCCTTGCCTTCCTGCTTGCGCGCTGTACCGGTCTTGCCACCCACCGAGTAGCCCATGGTCTGTGCCTTGGTGGCCGTACCGCCGGGTTGCGTGGCCAGCCCCAGCATGTGGCGCACGGCGCGCGTATTGGCCGCGCTGAACACACGAACGCCCTGCGCGGGCGTTTCGCTGCGCAGCAGGGTCAGCGGAATCAACTCGCCGTCGCGCGCAAAGATGGTGTAGGCCTGCGCCAGCTGGAACAGTGACGTCGACAGACCGTAGCCGTAGCTCATCGTGGCCTGCTCGATCGGGCGCCAGCTTTTGTAAGGCCGCAGCCGGCCGGCCACCGCGCCCGGAAACGGCACGTGCGGCTTCTGCCCGAAGCCGGCCTGCGCATAGGTTTCCCACATCTCGCGCGGGCTCATCTGCATGGCCAGCTTGACCGTGCCGACGTTGCTCGACTTCTGGATGATCTGCGAGACGGTCAGCACCTCGGAGGGGTGTGTGTCGCGGATGGTGGAGCCACCAATCGTGATGCGCCCCGGCGCGGTATTGACCGGCGTATTGGGGGTGACCATGCCTTTGTCGAGCGCCAGCGCCGTGATGAAGGGCTTCATCGTCGAGCCGGGCTCGAAGGTGTCGGTCAGCACACGGTTGCGCAACTGCTCGCCGCTGAGGTTGCGGCGGTGGTTGGGGTCGTAGCTGGGGTAGTTGGCCAGCGCAAGCACCTCGCCCGTGATGGTGTCGACCACGATCACGCTGCCGGCGCGCGCCTTGTGCAGTTGCACCGCTTCGCGCAGTTTCTGCCAGGCGAAGTACTGAACCTTGCTGTCGATGGACAGTTGCAGATCGGGCCCGTCGACCGGCGGCACCACGTCGCGCACATCCTCCACCACGCGGCCCAGGCGATCCTTGATGACACGGCGCGAACCCGCCTTGCCGGCCAACTGCTGATTGAAGGCCAGCTCCACGCCCTCCTGCCCGCGATCCTCGACGTTGGTGAAGCCCACGACATGCGCGGCGGCCTCACCCTCGGGGTACTGACGCTTGTACTCGCGGCGCTGATAGATGCCCTTGATGTCCAGCTCCGATATCTGCCTGGCCACCGGCTCATCCACCTGGCGCTTGATCCAGACGAAGCTCTTGTCGTCGTCGGCCAGGCGTTTGCGCAGCTCACTCAACGGCATGTCGAGCAGACGCGCCAGTTCCCGCAGTTTGGGGTGACGCTTGTCCACGTCGTCTGGTATCGCCCAGATGCTCTGGGCCACCACGCTGGAAGCCAGGATCAGGCCATTGCGGTCCAGCACGCGTCCCCGGTTGGCCGGCAGGTCGAGCGTGCGGGCATAGCGCACTTCACCCTGGCGCTGGAAGAAGTCGTTGCCCAGCACCTGCACATACGCAGCCCGGGCCGCCAGCCCCGCGAAGGCCATGGCCAGGCAGGCCACGATGAACTTGCTTCGCCACACCGGCGTCTTGCTGGCCAGCAAGGGGCTGGAGGTGTAGTTGATGCTGCGCCTCATCGCGTCGTCTCCGTCGTGGGCGCAGGCGACGCGGCCGGATTGACGTATTGCGTGATGCCGGGCGTCACCGATCGCATTTGCAGCTGCTTGGCGGCCAACTGCTGCACGCGGGCCGGAGTGGCCTGCGCGCGGCGCTGCACCACCAGTTGCTCGTGTTCGGCATCCAGACGGCGACCCTGTGCCTGCGCCTTGTCCAGCGCGGCGTAGACGCGGCGCGACTCGTACTGGGTGTGCACCAGATAGAACGCGCTGGCCAGCACCGCCAGCAGCAGCACCAGGTTGAGGCGGATCACGGCGACACCCCCGTTCGGGTGGCCACGCGCATGACGGCACTTCGCGCACGCGGGTTGCCGGCGACCTCACCGGCGGAAGGCATCACCCGCGACACGTCCACCAACTGCATGGGCGCCGGCTCGGCAAAAGGAGCACGTCGGTCCACCACGGTGCGCGAATGGCGCGCCATGAACTGCTTGACCATGCGGTCTTCCAGAGAGTGGAAGCTGATGACCACGAGTCGCCCGCCTTCCTTGAGCACAACCAGGCTGGCGGCTAGCGCCGCTTGCAGTTCTTCAAGCTCGGCGTTGATGAAAATCCGAAGAGCCTGAAATGTGCGCGTTGCAGGGTCCTTGCCCGGCTCGCGGGTTTTGACCGCGCCAGCCACGACTTCGGCCAGCTCACGGGTGGTTCGAAAAGGGCCCCGTTCCTGTCGGCGGCGATCAATCGCCTTTGCAATCGGTGCAGCAAACCGTTCTTCGCCATAGTCACGAATGACCTCCGCCAGGGTGGATACCGAAACCGTCTCGAGCCACTGGGCGACGCTTTGCCCCCGCGTGGTGTCCATGCGCATGTCCAGCGGACCGTCGTGGCGAAACGAGAAGCCGCGCGACGGGTCGTCGATCTGGGGAGAGCTCACGCCGAGATCCATCAAGACGCCGTCCACCACGGATGGCCCCAGTTCGCTCAGTGCGCGAAAACCTTCGTGGCGCACCTGCAGGCGCACATCCGATGCGGCCAACGCCTGCGCCACCTCGATCGCCTGGGGATCTTTGTCGAAGACGGTCAATCGCCCAGCGGGCGAGAGCCTCTGCAGGATGGCGCGGCTGTGACCGCCGCGCCCGAAGGTCGCGTCCACATAGTGCCCGTCCGGGTTGATCGACAGCGCCTCGACGGCTTCGTTCAACAGGACGGTCTGGTGTGCCCATGCCGTTTGCACCGCCGCCCTTAGAAGGAAAAGTCCCTGAACACATCGGGCATGTCGCCCTGGGCTTCCTCGGCTTCCTTGGCCTTGTAGGTGGCGGCATCCCACAACTCGAGGTAGGCGCCCATGCCCAGCAACATCACGTCCTTGGAGAGGCCAGCTGCCTCGCGCAATTCGGGGGCGATCAACACGCGACCCGTGGCATCCACTTCCACGTCCATGGCATTGCCGAGGAAAATGCGCTTCCACCACTGCGCCCCCATGGGCAATGACGCGATGCGGTCCCGGAATTCCTCCCAGGCCGGCCGCGGAAACACCATGAGGCAGCCGTGGGGGTGTTTGGTGATGGTCAGTGCCGTGCCCAGGGCGTCGCGATGCCGGGTCGGCACGGAAAGCCGACCCTTGGCATCGAGATTCAACGACGACGGACCCTGAAACACTGTGATTTGCCCCTGGGTGGCACTTTCCACCACTTAATTGCACTTTTTCCCACTGTAGCAGGAAATGCAAGCACCACAACCGGGCGTGCGCAGTTTTTTCCCAATGAAATCAACCACTTAGGGCTGATTTTGATGCGAGATTCGCACCAAAAAGCACAAGAAAAGCAAGCACTTACAAAGCGCATTGCATGTGAAGCTTGAAAACAGAAACGCCCGTGGCAAGGCCAGCGGGCGTGCATCGGGGCGACGGGCGGCGCCCCTGATTCAGGGCTTCAGAGAATGAAGCGCGAGAGGTCCTCGTCCCGGCTTAGCGCGCCGAGGCGCTCGTTCACATAGGCCGCGTCGATGGTGACGGTCTGCCCCTGGCGCTTGGTGGCGTCGAAGCTGATCTCGTCGAGCAGGTGCTCCATCACCGTTGACAAGCGGCGTGCGCCGATGTTCTCGGTGCGCTCGTTCACCTCACATGCGATCTGCGCGAGCTGGCGGATGCCGTCTGGCGTGAACGCAAGGGTGACGCCTTCGGTGCTCAACAACGCCTGGTACTGGCGCACCAGCGAGGCGTGCGTCTGCGTGAGGATGGCCTCGAAGTCGTCCACCGACAGCGATTGCAGCTCGACGCGAATCGGGAAGCGCCCCTGCAGTTCGGGAATCAGATCGCTCGGCTTGGACAGGTGGAACGCACCGCTGGCAATGAACAGGATGTGGTCGGTCTTGATCGGGCCGTATTTTGTGGACACCGTGGTGCCCTCGACCAATGGCAGCAGGTCCCGCTGCACGCCCTGACGAGACACTTCGCCCGCCGTGCCCTCGCCGCGCGAGGTCACCTTGTCGATCTCGTCGATGAACACAATGCCGTTCTGCTCGGCGTTGTGCAGCGCTTTGGTCTTGATCTCTTCTTCGTTGACCAGCTTGGCCGCCTCTTCCTCGACAAGCAGCTTCATCGCCTCGGCAATCTTGAGCTTGCGCACCTGCTTGCGGCCAGCACCGAACTGCCCGAACAGGCCTTTGAGCTGCTCGGCCATCTCTTCCATGCCGGCGGGCCCCATGATCTCCATCGAAGGCCTGGGTTCGGCCAGCTCGATTTCGATCTCGCGCTCATCGAGCTCGCCTTCCCGAAGCTTCTTGCGAAAGTTCTGCCGGGCCGCCCCATCGTTGGCCGGCTGAGGCTCGAACCCGACACTGCGCGGCGGGGGAATGAGGATGTCGAGGATGCGGTCTTCCGCCGCATCCTCGGCGCGTGTGCGCTGCTTGCGCATCTCGGCTTCGCGCGTCTGCTTGATGGCGATGTCGGCCAGGTCGCGCACGATGCTGTCGACGTCCTTGCCCACGTAGCCGACTTCGGTGAACTTGGTCGCCTCGACCTTGATGAAGGGCGCGTCGGCCAGGCGCGCCAGGCGGCGTGCGATTTCGGTCTTGCCGACACCGGTGGGGCCGATCATGAGAATGTTCTTGGGCGTGATTTCGGCCCGCAGCTTTTCATCAACCAGCTGGCGTCGCCAGCGATTGCGAAGCGCAATGGCGACAGCTCGCTTGGCCCCATGCTGGCCGATGATGAACCGGTCCAGCTCGGAGACGATTTCCTGGGGGGTCATGGAAGACATGGGCGTTGGGCGTTCGGCGTTGTGCGTTCGACAGTCAGGCAGCCAAGCGGGGGGCGCGCTCGCTGCACACCCGCCAGCGTTGGACCTAGAGCGTCTCGATGGTGTGGTGCATGTTGGTGTAGATGCACAACTCGCCCGCAATCGCAAGCGACTTGCGCACCACGTCTTCGGCACTCAGATCGGTGTGATCGATCAGCGCCTTGGCGGCCGCCTGTGCGTAGGCACCACCCGATCCGATGGCCACGATGCCGTGCTCGGGTTCGAGCACGTCCCCGTTGCCAGTGATGATCAGCGACGCCGTCTTGTCGGCCACCGCCAACATGGCCTCGAGGCGGCGCAGCACACGATCGGTTCGCCAGTCGCGCGTCAGCTCGATGGCGGCGCGCGCCAACTGCCCCTGGTGCTTCTCCAGCTTGGCTTCAAAGCGCTCAAACAGGGTGAACGCGTCGGCCGTTGCGCCAGCGAAACCCGCGAGCACGCGATCGTGGTGTAGTTTGCGCACCTTGCGCGCGCTGCCCTTGACCACGATGTTGCCGAGCGTGACCTGGCCGTCGCCGCCGATGGCCACCTGAACACCCGCCGGCGTTTCGCGACGGACACAGACAATGGTGGTGCCGTGAAAGGATTCCATTTGACTCATCTGGGGTTGAGACCGGGCGCCTGCAAGGGGCGTGGCTGAAACCGGTTGAAACGGCGACGCGCGCAGAGCCCGTCAGTCGTTGCGCAACACCACCTTGGCGTACTCAGTGATGCCCACGACGTGGAAGAACGCCGACACCAGGCGGTGCACGTCCACGAACTGCACCAGACGGCCCTGCGCATGGTGGTCGGTGACCCAGTTGAGCAGGGTTCCAGCGGCAGAAAAATCCACCCGGATCAGGTTGCGGCAGGACAGGATCAGCACGTCGGCGCCGGTCAGTCGCTGCTCAAGCATGTCGATCGTGGACTGCGCATCGCCGCGGATCTCGCCCGACAGCTCCACCAGCCCAAGGTGGTTCACACCTTGCGAGGTGTCGATGATCGATTCGCCCGACAGGGTGGAAGACACGGCCTCGATGACCGATTCGCCCAACACCGAGTGCCCACCTTCGTCGCCATCGGCACGAACCGACTGGTAACGGCAACGCGGCTTCTCCCACCCCGGAGGCGAGAGTTCATACGTGACGCAGAAATCGAGGGCCGTGAGTTCGAATTCGTCGACGCGGTTCATCAGGCGCAGCAGCGCCATGCGCAGCTCCCACCACAACTGCTCCACGTCGCGCCGTCCCGAGGGCGTCATGCTCTTGAGCAAATCGCGCAAATGGGCCCCGCCACCGAAGCGAAGCTCAACGTCCTGATCGGTCCACAAGGTCACCATGCCCAGCAACGCACGGGCCGCCTTTGCATCCATCGACTCGATCAGCGACCAGTCGATCACCCAGGGTTGTTTGGCGCGACCAAGCACGTTCTGCAGAGTGCCGATCGCATGGGCATCCAGTTCGGCTTCGCACACCCAGACCGCGCGCGAGCTGGTGGCCGCAGTGGGCTCGTCCGTGTTGCCCAACAGCTTCTGCACCTGGGCCGGCATGTCGTACCACTGCGGCGCGGAGCGATCAAAGCGATTGACGAAGTCCACCGCGCGGCTCTCGAAAGCCGCCAGCTGGCCGGTGGCGCGATAAAGGTCAAACAAGGCCAGCCAGTCGGCTTCCTGGTTGACGCGAGGCCCGTTTTCGGCCAACGCATCGAGCAGGCCTTGCTCCGCCCCCGGATCGTCACCATTGGCGAATCGGATCGCGGCCTCTTCCACCTCTGGATCCTGCGCCACCTCCTGCACGTCGAGTGCGTAGAAATGGGAAGCGGAGAACGAGGCCCCCTGCGTGCTGCTGGCCGACCCCGATCGGGGCGCCATCAAGCCCGTGCGCGCCGTCGAGGACGGTTTCTCGGGTGTCAGCGCCATCGGGGTCGTGGGCGCGTGAGACGTAGCCGACGCCGGCTTCACCAACGGGGCCGGCTCCGTCACGTCGTACTGCGCCTTGAGGCGGGCGGGATCGACCTGAGGCGCAGATGCAGAGCCCGCTTTGTCCCGGGCTCTGGCACCCGGGCCCTGGCTGGTGGTGTTCAACCCGGAAGAACCGGTGGACGTGATGGAGTCAGCGCCCTTGGTCTTCCACCATTGCATGGACATCTGCGCTTCGATCTCGTCGATCTTCTTGAGCGTCATGGCCCTGTCGTCCGGTTTGGACGGCAGGCTGCTCTGGAAGAACGACGGGCGCATGCCCTGGGCTTCGGCCGGTGTGCCTTCGCGGCTGCGGATCTTGCGCAGCATGTCGAACTCGCGCTTGCGCACGAAGTCGTTGCGACGCTTGCGCTCGATCATCTCCTTGAGCGCGGCCTTGCTGTATTCGCTTTCGCGATCGGACTGGCGCGTGTCCAGGTCCGCCCAGCTCGTGGTCGGATGGCGAACGAACTTCACCACCTTGGAAAGGAAGCCGCCGGTGGAATCGTCCTTGGACATGAATCTCCGCGTTCGTCGTCGAGTTGAATGACGCGCTCAGTCGCCGAACATCTTCTGCTTGAGCTCGCGCCTTTGTTGCGCCTCAAGCGAAAGGCTGGCCGTCGGGCGGGCCATCAGACGGCCCACACCGATCGGTTCGCCCGTCTCCTCGCAGTAGCCGTAGTCGCCCGCGTCAATGCGCGCAATGGCCTGCTCAATCTTCTTGAGCAGCTTGCGCTCGCGGTCGCGGGTGCGCAGCTCTAGGGCGTGCTCTTCTTCGATGGTCGCGCGATCCGCCGGATCGGGCACCACCACGGTGTCTTCGCGCAGGTGCTCGGTCGTCTCGCCGGCATTGGCCAGCATGTCGGCCTTCAAGCGCTGGAGCTTGAGGCGAAAGAACGCCAGTTGCTGATCGTTCATGTACTCGCTGTCCGGCATGGCAAGCACGTCCGGATCGGTGAGCTGGTCGATCGGCAGCGTCTTCCAGTTGTTGGCCCGTTTCGGGTCTTTCTGCAGGGAGGTGGGCACGGGGGCAGTCATGGCAGTTCGCGGGATTGTCTGGGAGTAGGTCGCCTTGGCGGCGTCCGGTGCGTGGGTGGGAACCACCTCGGCGCGGGTCATGGATTCCATCATTGCCCGGCGTGCTTCGCGCTTGGATGGCGCGGGCGCGGCGGCTTTGACCACCACCGGGGCGGCGGCGATCTTGTTGATCAAGGCAGAGGCCACGGACGCGGCACGGTCGGTGGCGGAAGTCTTGGCCGACGCCCGGGTCTCGACCTTTGCGGGCTTGGCGGCCTTGGCCGGTGCAGGTTTCACTGGGGCTTTGGCGGCAGGTCTGGCGGGCGCTTTGACCGGCGCTTTGACTGGCGCCTTGGCAGCCACCTTTGCCGGTGCCTTCGCAACCGCCTTGGCCACCGGTTTCGCGGGGGCCTTGGCCGAGGATTTGGCCGGCGCTTTGCTCACGGCTTTGGCAACCACCGGTTTGGCCTTGGCCGCGACTTTGGGTGCCGCCTTGGCCACCGAACGCGCACCCGCGGCCGCCTTGGCCGTCTTCACCACGGACTTGGCCGCGGAGGACTTGCCTGCTTTCGCTGCCTTGGATGCCGTGGCTTTCAAGAGGGGTCTCCTGTGGGTGGCGGGCAGGGTGCGCGGGACTTACATCCCAGGCACACACTGAAGTCAATACGTCGAGCCGGCGGGGCCCCGCTGGCAAAGGCGCAGTTATACCCCCTTGCCAAGCGGCGATCCGACGGAATGTCCACCTCGAGGACCCCCCTGCCCGATTTGGGCCGCGATTGTAGCCACGTGAACACACGCGCCGTTGACGGCCGTCGGCTGCAGGCGCCGCTGGGCGCGATATATCGCACGTCAGGTGCGGGCAGGTTGGTGCTCAGACCAGGCTTTGCTCAAGCCCTTGCTCCAGGATGTCGCGCGGCAGGTCGATACCAATGAAGACCAGCTTGCTCTGGCGCTTCTCCCCCTCGCCCCAGAGCGGCCCGAGGTCGCTGCCCATGAGCTGATGCACCCCCTGGAAGATCACCTTGCGGTCGGTGCCCTGCATGTTGAGCACGCCTTTGTAGCGCAGCATGCGCGGACCATAGACCTGCACGATGGCACCCAGGAAGTCTTCGAGCTTCTCGGGGCTGAACGCGCGATCGGCCCGGTACACGAAACTCTTCACGTCGTCATCGTGGTGATGGTGGTGCCCGTGCTCATGCCCGTGCTGGTGCGACGGGTGGTTGCAGTGCTCGCCATGCTCATGGTCATGGTCGTGGTGATGCCCATGGTCGTGGTCGTCGGCCTTGAGAAAGTCGGGGTCGATGTCCAGCTTGGCGTTCAGATTGAAGCCACGCAGGTCAAAGACCTCCTTGATCGCCACTTCGCCGAAGTTGGCCGGGCGCATCGGCGCGCGCGGGTTCATGTGCTTGAGCCGGTGGATCAGCGCATCGACCTCATCCTTGTCCACCAGATCGGCCTTGCTGACGAAGATCTGGTCGGCAAAGCCCACCTGTCGGCGCGCCTCTTGCCGATCGTTGAGCTGCTGGGCTGCGTGCTTGGCATCGACCAGGGTGACGATGGCGTCCAGCAGGTATTGCTCGGCCACCTCGTCGTCCATGAAGAAGGTCTGCGCCACCGGGCCGGGGTCGGCCAGTCCCGTGGTCTCGATGACCACACGCTCGAAGTCGAGTTCGCCCTTGCGCTTTTTCTGGGCCAGGTCGTTGAGCGTGGCGCGCAGATCGTCGCGGATGGTGCAGCAGATGCACCCATTGCTCATCTGGATGATGTTCTCGTTGGTGTCGGCGACCAGGATCTCGTTGTCGATGTTCTCTTCGCCGAACTCGTTTTCGATCACCGCGATCTTCTGGCCGTGCGCCTCGGAGAGCACGCGCTTGAGCAAGGTCGTTTTGCCCGAGCCCAGGAAGCCGGTGAGGATGGTGGCGGGAATCAAGGCCATGGTGTTCCGGGATGAATGCAGAAGGGCAGCGAGTTTAGGTCAGCAAGATGCACGCCAGCCTCAGGGGCGGCGCATCACCACCAGCCCTTTGAGGTATTCGCCTTCGGGGAAACTGACCGTCATGGGGTGGTCCGGGGCGCCCCCCAGCCGATGCAGGAAGACCCCGTCAACGCCCGCTTCCAGACCGGCCGCGGCCACGATCTTGTGAAACAGCTCGACGCCCACGCCGCCCGAACACGAGAACGTGAGCAGCACCCCGCCCGGCTTGAGCAGTTTGAAGCCAAGCCGGTTGATGTCCTTGTAGGCACGCGCGGCGCGCTCGGCGTGGGCGGCCGTCGGCGCCAGCTTGGGCGGGTCGAGCACGATGGCGTCGAATTGCCGCCCTTGCTCGATGAAGCGGCGCAGCGTGGCGTTGACGTCGGCGTCCAGCCATTCGCAGCGCCCGGCGTCGAACCCATTGAGCGCGACGTTGGCGGCAGCCTGCTGCAGCGCAGGCCCCGACGAATCGACCGACACCACGTGCGACACGCCACCGGCCAGCGCCGCCACGGTGAAGCCACCGGTGTAGCAATAACAGTTGAGCACCTCCCCCAGGTTCAGGCGCTGGACCAGATCGCGGCAGATGCCACGGTTGTCGCGCTGGTCCAGGTAGTAGCCGGTCTTGTGTCCGGTGGCGATGTCCAGGCCCAGGCGCCAGCCATGCTCGGTCAACACCTGCGCGCTTTCACCCTGTCCACGCAACCAGCCGGTGGCCTCGGGCAGGCCTTCGAGCTTGCGGCTGCTGGTGTCGCTGCGCTCGTACAGGCGTGTGCAGCCGGTCAGTTCAATGAGCGCGTCGGCAATGGCCGCCTTGAACCGTTCCACGCCGGCGGCGCCAAACTGCGCCACCAGTGTGTCGCCATAGCGGTCCACCACCAGGCCCGGCAGCCCATCGGCTTCGGCATGAACCAGTCGCACGCCGTCGCTGGGGATGGCCAAGCGATCGCGCAGCGCAATGGCGGCCCGCAGTCGCTCGTGCAGAAATGCGGCGTCAATGCGCTGCGTCTGCTCGAAAGACCACATCCGCACCCGGATGCGCGACGCCGGTGAAAACGCACCCCAGCCGAGGAACTGGCCATCGGCGCTGTCCACCCGCACGGTTTCGCCTGGGTCGGCACCGCCTTTGGCCACTGCGCCATCGAACACCCAGGGGTGATGGCGCTGCAGTGAGCGCTCCTTGCCGGGTTTGAGTCGAATCGATTTCATGGGCGCGATTGTCGGTGGCCCAAGAAAAAGGCCGGGACTCGCCCGGCCGTGGCACCAGCCCGATCGCCTCAGGGCTTGAGGTAGACGAAGCCCTCTTTGGCTTGCAGACGCGCCACTTCGGCCACACCCGAGGGCACGATCGTGGCCTCGAGCACCACCTTGGCGGGGTCGATCTTGCGCGAGACCAGCGTGTTGTTGCACACGCGGAATTCGACGCCCTTGGCGGCCAGGTCGCCGATGGCACCCGCGAAACTCTGCTCATTGGGCGTGGTAGCGCCCTGCAAGAGGAAGTCGATGCCGGCGCCGTGGGCCACCACCACGATCTTGGCCTTGGGATCGGCCGACAGGTGGTTCTGGATGTTGCGCAGGCCACGCACCGCCTGCGGGATGCCTTCGCTCATGTGGTAGACGGTCTTGATCGTGTCGTCGGCCGCGTGGGCCGGGGCGATCAGGCCGAGCATCGCGGCCAGCCAGGTGAATTGGAGGAGTTGCAGCAGGCGTTTCATGGGTGGTCTCGTCGGGTGGTTAAAGAAGCAATCAACAATATTCGGAGTCGCTCATTTTGAGACGGCGGGCGCGGGCGGGTCAGCGGGATTTCCCTGCCCACCAGGACTCACGGCTTGCCCGGTCCTTTGCCGGGCCCCTTGCCGGGCGCGCCCTGGGCACGCGGGTGGGCCGCGTCGTACACCTGGGCCAGGTGCTGGAAATCCAGGCGCGTGTAGACCTGGGTTGTGCCAATGTTGGCGTGTCCCAGCAGCTCCTGCACCGCGCGCAGGTCGCCGCTGGACTGCAGCACGTGGCTGGCGAACGAGTGCCGCAGCATGTGGGGGTGCACCGGGGTGGACAGGCCCGCCTGCAGCGCACGGCGCTTGAGCCGCACACGGATGTGCTGCGGCGTCAGGCGCTGGCCATGCTGCCCGATGAACAGGGCCGCGTCTTCGCGCGCAAAGGCCGACCGCGCGGCCAGCCAGCGCTGCACCGCCGCCACCGCGCTGCGGCCCACGGGCACGCTGCGGCGTTTGCTGCCTTTGCCCAGCACGTGGGCCTCGCCCGCGTCCAGGTCGATCCAGCCGCGCGCCTGCGCGCTGGCCATCACATCCAGGCCCACCAGCTCGCCGATGCGCAGCCCGCAGCCATAGAGCAGTTCGGTGATGCAGGCGTCGCGGGCTTCGAGGGCCGGGTGATCGTCCTGGCTGTGCTCGGCCAGGCGCACCGCGTCATCGACCGCCAGCGCCTTGGGCAGGGGCTTGCCCGCCTTGGGCGCGCGCACGTCGTGCACCGGGTGGTGCTGGATCACGCCCTGGCGGGTCAGCCAGGTATAGAAACCGCGCCAGCCCGAAAGAATGAGCGCGATGCCGCGCGGGCTGCGCCCGGCGCCGTGCATCTGCGCGATCCAGCGCCGCACGTGGGTGGGCTGCACCTGGGCCAGCGCCACACCGGCCTCGACGGCCGCGGATTGCAGCTTGCTCAGGTCTTCGGTGTACAGCGCCACGGTGCGCTCGGCCAGGCGCTTGTCCACCCGCACATGGGCCAGGTAGGCCGCGACCAGGGCCGCATCGCCGTCGGCGGGGCGGCCGGCATCGGTCATTCGAGCGAGACCCGTTCCACCGGGCGCAGCCGGCCCAGCGCGGCACTGGCGAGCTCGCCAATGCGCTCCAGAAAGTCGGTGCCCATGTCGGCGGTGAAGCGTTGCGGATCGCCCGACGCCAGCACCAGCAAGCCAAACGCCTCGGGCGCCGCACCGACGCGCAGGGGGATGAGCGCCAGCGAGGCGGCCGAGGCCGGATCCTCGAGCCACTGCGCCGCTTCGAGCCCGGGGTTGTTGCCGCAATACGGCAGGCTCAGCGACGAGGCGAAGGCCTGGGCGTCTTCGCTCACGCCCTGGGCGAACGGCTCGTGGGCGAACACCTCGTCCACCCCCCAGACCTTGATGGCCACCTGCGGCACCACGAACTGACGCGCCAGTTCGGCGGCCACCACCGCGGGCAGGTCGGCCGCGCCGCGCACCATGAGGAGTTCGCGCGTCCAGCGCTGCAGCTTGTCGGCGATGGCCGTGTTGTCCTTGCCGTGGCGCACCATGTCGGCGGCCTTGAGCTCCAGCCCCTTGATCTTCTCGCGCAGCATTTCGGCCTGGCGCTCCTGCAGGCTCACCGCGCGCCCACCGTGGGGGCTGGTGAGCTGCACCTCGGCCAGCAGGCCGGCGTGGCGCTCGAAGAAGTCCGGGCTGTTGGCCAGGTACTGGGCAATGTCGTCCTCGGTGATCGGTGGAATGGGTTGGTTCATGGTCGGAAGGGTTGTCTGGGTCAGCTCAGGTCGGGCACATCAATCACGCCCTCGAACACCGGGGTGGCGGGGCCGGTCATGAACACCGGCGCATCCAGCGACTCGGTGGCGCGCCATTCGATGGTGAGCACGCCGCCGCGGGTGTGAACGTCCACACGCTCGGCCAGCCAGCCCAGGCGGATGCCGGCCACCACCGCCGCACAGGCGCCGGTGCCGCAGGCCAGCGTTTCGCCGGCGCCGCGCTCGTACACGCGCAACTTGACGGTGTGGGGGTCGACCACCTGCAAGAAGCCGGCGTTGACGCGTTGCGGAAAGCGCTCATGGCGCTCGATCAGCGGCCCCCAGCCGGCCACCGGCGCACTGTCGACGTCGTCGACACGCAGCACGGCATGCGGGTTGCCCATGGACAGCACGGCCACCGGCACATCGCCGGCATAGGGCAGGGTCAGCGGCCACCGCTCGAAGCCACCGACCCGCTCCGGCTTGAGGCCGGTGGACACGAAGGGCACCGCCGGCAGGTGAAAGACCGGCGGTCCCATGTCGACCGTGACGCGCCCGTCGGCCAGGCGACGCAGTTCGAGTTCGCCGTTCTTGACCTTCACCCGCAGCGGGTTGCGCTCGCTCAGGTGCTGGTCGTGCACGTAGCGCACAAAGCAGCGCGCGCCGTTGCCGCAGTGCTCGACCTCGCCGCCGTCGGCGTTGTGGATCACGTATTCGAAGTCCAGCCCCTCGCCCGGCGACGGCCGCACCGACAGGATCTGGTCGGCCCCCACGCCGAAATGGCGATCGGCCAGGAAGCGGTACTGCGCCGCGTTCAAGCCGAGCAGGCCGCGCGTTTCATCGAGCACGACGAAGTCGTTGCCCGCGCCCTGCATCTTGGTGAAGCGGATCTGCATGGCGGCGATTATCGGCGCTGCCGCCCGGCGCGACGCCATGGCCCGCGATCGGCCCGCACCATCCCGGGGTTGGTGCGCCCGCCGCCGGTGCGCGCGCACTGTTGTGCCCCGCTGGCACCACCGCCATCGGCGGTGCGCGCACAAAGTCAGTGCCTTTTGTACGCAATCTTTCGCCGATTGCGTACAAAACTGCCTGGCACGGGACATGCAAGAACAGACGCCATGTCCACCGACGCCCCCACCCCAGCCGCCGTCGAGCTGATCGCGCTGACCAAACGCTACGGGCCCACCAGCGTGGCCGTGGACAGCATCGATCTGCGCATCGCCCCCAACAGCTACTGCTGCCTGCTCGGCCCCTCGGGCTGCGGCAAGAGCACCACCCTGCGCATGATCGCGGGGCACGAGAGCACCACCAGCGGCGACATCCTGCTGGAGAACCGCAACATCACCGCTCTGCCCGCGGCCAGCCGCGGCACCGCCATGATGTTCCAGAGCTTCGCCCTGTTCCCGCACCTCAGCGCGCTGGACAACGTGGCCTTCAGCCTCAAGATGAAAGGCGTGGCCAAGGCCGAGCGCCAGGCGCGGGCCCAATCGCTGCTGGAGCGCGTGGCCATGGGCCACCTGGCGCAGCGCAAGCCGGGTGAACTCTCCGGCGGCCAGCAGCAGCGCGTGGCGCTGGCGCGTGCCCTCATCACCCAGCCCAGGGTGTTGCTGCTGGACGAGCCCCTGTCCGCGCTTGACCCTTTTCTGCGCATCCAGATGCGCGCCGAGCTGCGCCAATGGCAAAAGGACCTCGGCCTGACCTTCATCCACGTCACCCACTCGCAGGAAGAGGCGATGGCGCTGGCCGACACCATGGTGGTGATGAACCACGGCCGCATCGAGCAGGTCGGCGGCCCACACCAGATCTACAACCGGCCCGCCAGCGAGTTCGTGGCGCGCTTCATGGGCGGCCACAACGTGCTGGCCACCGCACACGGCAAGGTCGCCGTGCGCAACGACCACATCACGCTCGACGAAGCCGCCAGCGGCAGCGACTGGCAGGCCACGGTGAGCGACGTGGAGTACCAGGGCACCTACGTGTTGATCGGCCTCAAGCTCGACGGCGACAGCACCGACACCGTCTCGGTCATGGTGCCCGAGGCGCGCTACCTGCAACGCCCCTTCCAGCTGGGCGAGCGCGCCCGCCTCACCTGGGACCCCCAACGCGCCCACAGCTTCGGCGCGTGACACCTTTTCGCATCCGTCTTCCCTTTCGTTCACACCACCACAGGAGCACACCCATGTCCGATTCCCTCGACAGCAAGTCCGGCCAGGCCGGCATCTCGCGCCGCAGCCTGCTGCAAGGCACCGCCGGCATGGCCGGCATCCTGGCCAGCGGCGTCGGCCCGGCCGTGCATGCGCAAGAGAAGATCGTGCTGCGCTACCTGGGCACCGCGGTGAACCAGGACAAGACCATTGCCGAGAAGTTCGAGAAGGACACCGGCATCAAGATCCAGTACGTGGCCGTCACCACCGACGACGTGACCAAGCGCGCCGTGACCGCGCCCAACAGCTTCGACCTGATCGACACCGAGTACTTCTCGCTCAAGAAGATCGTGCCCACCGGCAACCTCAAGGGCATCGACGTCAAGAAGATCAAGAACGCCGACAAGATCACCTCGCTGTTCACCACCGGCACGGTGGCCGGCAAGGCGGTGGGCGACCAGGGCACGGCACCCAAGAAGGTCATCTTCCTGGAAGGCGAGAAGAGCAAGGTCTTCGCCAAGTCGCCCACGCAGTTCATGAGCCTGATCCCCACCGTGTACAACGCCGACACGCTGGGCATCCGCCCCGACCTGATCAAGCGCCCGATCTCCTCCTGGGCCGAGCTGCTCAACCCCGAGTTCAAGGGCAAGGCCGCCATCCTGAACATCCCCTCGATCGGCATCATGGACGCGGCCATGGTGGTGGAAGCCATGGGCATCCACAAGTACGCCGACAAGGGCAACATGACCAAGGCCGAGATCGACCTGACGATCAAGACCCTGATCGAAGCCAAGAAGTCGGGCCAGTTCCGCGCCCTGTGGAAGGACTTCAACGAGTCCGTCAACCTGATGGCTTCGGGCGAGGTGGTGATCCAGTCGATGTGGAGCCCGGCCGTGACCGCCGTGCGCACCAAGGGCATCGACTGCGTGTTCCAGCCGCTCAAGGAAGGCTATCGCGCCTGGGCAGCCGGCTTCGGTCTGCCGGCCACGCTCTCGGGCAAGAAGCTCGACGGCGCCTACGAGTTCATCAACTGGTTCCTCGACGGGTGGGCCGGTGCCTACCTCAACCGCCAGGGCTACTACAGCGCCGTGCTGGAAACCGCCAAGGCCAAGATGGAAGCCTACGAGTGGGCCTACTGGATGGAAGGCAAGGCCGCCACCCAGGACATCAAGAGCCCCAACGGCGACGTGCTGGCCAAGACCGGCAGCGTGCGCGACGGCGGCAGCTACGAGCAGCGCATGGGCGGCATCGCCTGCTGGAACGCGGTGATGGACGAGAACGAGTACATGGTCAGGAAGTGGAACGAATTCGTCGCGGCCTGACGGCCTCCCCCCGCGCCGCCTGTGGCGTGCCTTGCAGGCCGCGTCATCGCCAGAGGCGATGACCCTTCGTCCCGTCCAAGCCTGCGCAGGCAGGCTCGGAGCCGCGGTCCTCAGCCCCCCGGAGGGGGCGCCACCTGCGGCCCGGCAAAGCCGGTTCCGCGGTGGCCTGGAGGGGGCTTCGCTGCGCTCGCCGCGACGGGCCCTCCGTCCATTCTTTCCTGATTGACCCATTCCATGAGCAGTTCGTCCACCCCAGCGGCGCACGGCGTCGCCGACACTCCCGAGCGGCCGGTGCCGGCCTGGTGGCAGGCCACGCCGTACACGGTGGTGTTCGTGCTGTTCTTCCTGTTGCCCCTGGGGCTGATCCTGATGGTCAGCTTCTGGGACTTCAACGAATACGAGTTGCTGCCGGGCTTCACGCTGCGCAACTACGTGAGCATTTTCGAGGGCTGCTCGGCGCTCACCGATCACGGTGACTTCTGCGTCACGCTCTCGACCTACATCTCCACGCTCAAGTTCTGCCTGCTGGTGTGGCTGATCACGCTGGTGCTGGGCTTTGCCGTGGCCTACTTCCTGGCGTTCCATGTGCGCTCCAGCGGCATGCAGACGGCCTTGTTCGTGCTGTGCACCGTGCCGTTCTGGACGTCCAATGTGATCCGCATGATCTCGTGGGTGCCACTGCTCGGGCGCAACGGCCTGGTCAACCAGACGCTCACCGGGCTGGGCATCGTGGACGAGCCCATCGAGTGGCTGCTGTTCTCGGGCTTCTCGGTGGTGCTGGCCTTCGTGCACCTCTACACGATGTTCATGATCGTGCCCATCTTCAACAGCATGATGCGCATCGACCGCAGCCTGCTCGAGGCCGCCAGCGACGCCGGCGCCAGCGGCTGGCAGACGCTGTGGAACGTGATCGTGCCGCTGTCCAAGACCGGCATCATCATCGGTTCGATCTTCGTCATCACCATCGTGATGGGCGACTTCGTGACCATCGGCGTCATGGGTGGCCAGCAGATCGCATCCGTGGGCAAGATCATCCAGGTGCAGACCAGCTACCTGCAGTTCCCGCTGGCCGCCGCCAACGCCGTCATCCTGCTGGCGGTGGTGCTGATGATCATCTGGGGCCTCACGCGGCTGGTCGACATCCGCAAGGAGCTGTGATGTCAACGAAGTCTTCCGACGCCCGCGCCCCCGGCTTCTGGCCGCTGGCCATCGTCTTCGCCCTGTTCGTGCTGTTCATGTACGGGCCGATGTTCGTGATCTTCGTGCTCAGCTTCCAGGGGCCCGAAGGTGGCCTCACCTTCCCGCTGCGCGGCTTCTCGCTGCACTGGTTCCGCCAGCTGGCCGAGGGCCTGGGCACGGTGGACATCGGCGCGGCCTTCCTGCGCTCGCTCGGCCTGGGCAGCGTGGTGATGTTGTGCACCGTCGTGCTGTCGGTGCTGGCCGGCTTGGCCTTCCGCAAGAAGCTGAGCGGAGGCAACGCGCTCTTCTATGTCACCGTGGCCAGCCTGATCATGCCGTCCATCATCGTGTCGCTGGGCATCGGCCTGCAGTTCCGCTTGCTGGACACCGGCCTCAAGTGGCTGCTGGGTGTCGTTGGCGCCGAGAGCACGCTGGAGACCTATGGCACGGCGCTGGGGCTGTACACCTCGGCGCTGGGCGCCCACCTCACCTGGACCCTGCCCTTCGGTCTGCTGATCATGTTCGCGGTGTTCAACCGCTTCAACCCGGCCTACGAGGAAGCCGCGCGCGACCTCGGCGCCACGCGCTGGCAGACCTTCCTGCACGTGGTGCTGCCCCTGATCGGGCCGTCGGTCATCGGCATCGGCATGTTCGGCTTCACCCTCAGCTGGGACGAGATCGCCCGCACCTCGCAGGCCATCGGCGATGTCAACACGCTGCCCTTGGAGCTGCAGGGCCTGACCGCCACCGTCACCACGCCAGCCATCTACGCCCTGGGCACGGTGACCACCGTGGTGTCCTTCCTGGTGATCGGCGTGACGGTGGGATTGGCCATGTTCCTGGGCCGCACGCAGCGCCAGAGGCGCCCGGCATGAGCCGCATGCCGCCCCGCACGGCGACGCGCCCCGCTGCGGCCGCGCGCAAGCGCCAAGCCGTGGCCGCGACGCCGGTCCTCAGTGACCAGGACATCTACGACCGCATGATCTCGGCCGTGCTCGACCACCGCCTGCTGCCCGGCACCAAGCTCATCGAAGACCGCCTGGCCGAGGCCTTCGGTGTCTCGCGCACGCGCATCCGGCCGGTGCTTGTGCGACTGGCCAACGAGCACATCGTCACCCTCACGCCCAACCGCGGCGCCACCGTGGCGCAGCCCACCGCGCAGGAAGCGCGCGAGGTGTTCGAGGTGCGGCGCCTGGTGGAGGCGCCGCTGGTGGAGCGCTTCATCGCCCAGGCCGACAACGCCGACGTGCAGTTGCTGACGCGCTGCATCCGCGACGAGGAAGCCGCGCGCAGCGCCGGCGACATGCGCCGCGCAATCCGCCTCTCGGGCGACTTTCACCTGCACATCGCCGAACGTTCGGGTCACGCCACCCTGGGCGGTGTGCTGCGCGAAATGGTCTCGCGCACCTCGCTGATCCTCATGGCCTACAGCCCCACACACGGCCGCGCCGCTGAAGAAGCCACCGCCTGTGGCTGCCAGGAGCACCGCGCGCTGCTGTCGGCCATCAAGCTGCGTGACCCGAAGGAAGCGGTGCGTTTGATGAAGGAGCACCTGAGCCGACTGGAAGCGCAACTGGTGTTCCCAGCCGAGCGCGATCCCGGCCCCGATCTGGTGGACCTGTTCGGCGTCAGCGCCTGAGCCACCGTGCGCGAACTGCTGGTCATCAACCCCAACACCTCGGCCTCGGTGAGCGCGCTGCTGCAGCGCCACGTGCAGGCCGCGGCCGGCTCGCACGTGCGGGTGCGCACCACCACCACGCGCTTTGGCGCGCCCTACATCGCCGACGAAGCCAGCTTCGCCGTGGCCGCCCACGCCGCGCTCGACGCCTGGGCGGCCGACCTGGCCGACACCGCCACCGCTGCGCCCGACGCCGTGCTGATCGGCTGCTTCGGCGACCCGGGCCTGATGGCCTTGCGCGAGTCCAGCCCGGCACCGGTCACCGGCCTGGCCGAGGCGTCGTTCATTGAGGCCGCCCGCCACGGTCGCTACGCCATCGTCACCGGCGGCGAACGCTGGGGCCCGATGCTGCAGCGCCTGGCCCTGTCGCTGGGCCACTCGCAGCAACTCGCCGGCATCCACACCGTGGTGCCCACCGGCGCGCAACTGGCGGCCGACCCGGCCGGCGCGCAGCGCCTGCTCGCCCAGGCCTGCGCCGATGCAGCGCGGCAGCTCGGCGTGCAGGCCGTCATTCTGGGCGGCGCGGGGCTGGCCGGCATGGCGGCCGCGGTGCAGCCGCAGGTGCCGGTGCCTGTCATCGACAGCGTCACCGCCGGCACCCACTGGGCGCTGCGCAGCCCGCCCCTGCCCCCCGCGCGCGCCACACCGGGCTTCGACATCGCCTGGCAGGGGTTGTCGCCCGAGATGCAGCGGCTGTCACCCACGGCCTGATCCCCCCCACCTGCGCGACAGGCGGCCCTCCACCGGCTCCCGCACAATCGCCGGCATGGTCCGCCCTGCCCAGCTCCTGCACCCCGCCCGCACCCCCGCCCCCCTGCGCCCCGCCGCCACCGTGCTGCTGCTGCGCGACGGCCCCGACGGCGTCGAGGTGCTCATGACCCGCCGCTCGATGACCGCGAGCTTCGCGCCCGGCGCCTATGTGTTCCCCGGTGGCGGCATCGACGCCGCCGACGCGCAGTGCTTCGACGCTGCGGCGCGGCGACCGACCCAGACCGATCTGCGCCTGACCCAGGCCATCGCCGCCATCCGCGAAAGCTTCGAAGAGCTGGGTGTGCTGCTGGCCCGCCATGCCGACGGCCGCTGGGCCGGTGCCGACGACATCGCGGCGCTCGATCGCAAGGCGCCGTTCGCCGCGCAGTGCGCCGCGCGCGGCTTGCGCCTGGCGGCCGACGAGGTCTTCGTGCTGGCGCACTGGATCACCGACCGCGACCTGTCGCGCCGCTTCGACGTGCCCTTCCTGGTGGCCCGCATGCCCGAGGGCCAGGAGCCGGTGGCCGACGAGGCCGAGCAGTTCGAGCCGCTGTGGGTGCGCCCGGCCGACGCCCTGGCGCGCCACGCGGCGGGCCAGTTCTTCATCATCTTCCCGACCATTCGCACGCTGGAGCGGCTGCAGGCGCACGCCACCGTGCAGTCGGTGCTCGACGCCTGCGCCGCGCACGACGAGCCGCTGTGGACGAGTTGCCCGCGCGCCGGCCTGGTGCACGGGCGCGAATCGCGCCACATGGAGCACGAGCCGCCGTTCGGCGAGCTGGCGCTGGTGTGCCCGGACGGTCAGATCGTGCACCCGCTGGATTGGCAGCACGAACAGCCGGTGGCCTTGCTCAGGCACGTGGCGCGGCTGACCGCGCCCAACCCCGGCGTGATGACCGGGCCCGGCACCAACAGCTACCTCGTGGGCGACCCCGGCACCGGCTTCGTGGTGATCGACCCGGGTCCGGACGAGCCCGAGCACATCGAACGCCTGTGGCGCGCCGCCGGCGCCGACCTGCGCGCCATCGTCTGCACACACTCGCACCCGGACCATTCGCCCGGCGCCCAACGCCTGCAAAGTCTGTGCACCCAGGCCGGCCGCGGCACCCCGCCCATCCTGGGGCTGGCCAGTCTGCCCACCGCGCGCGAGAACAGCCGCTTCACGCCCGACCGCGAACTCGCCGACGGCGAACGCATCGAGCTGCGCGATGCCGCCGGCCTCACACACACGCTGCTGGCGGTGCACACGCCGGGCCACGCCGCCAACCATGTGTGTCTGGTACTGCTCGAAGACGGGCTGCTGTTTTCGGGCGACCACATCCTCAACGGCAGCACCACGGTGATCGATCCGCCCGACGGCAACATGAGCGCCTACCTCGATTCACTCGACCGGCTGGCCGCCTTGTGCGACGAACACGGCATTGACTTCATCCTGCCGGCGCACGGCCACGTGCTGGGCGACCTGCGCCGCGACGCCGACAACGCCTCGGCGCCGGTCGAAGGTGGCGCGCGGCGCGCCATCGACCACCTCAAGGCGCACCGCCTGGCGCGTGAGGCCAAGATCGCGCGCGCCATGGCGCAACGCCCCGACGGCGGCCTGGACGACTGGGTGCCGCTGGCCTACGACGACGTGCCCGATCGGCTGTGGCCAGTGGCCCGGCGCTCGCTGCAGGCGCACGTGGACCGCATCCGCGCACTCGGCGGCTTCAACCTCTGACCCGATCGCCCGCATGGGCAGCGGGGCGCGGGTTTGCCCTATTTGTTGACTCAGTCAACACGATGAATCATCGGTCAACATGAAACCCGCGAGCCCCGCACCAGCCGACATCGACGCCGTCCGCCAGTTCAACCGCTTCCACACGCGCCTGGTGGGCGCGCTCGACGAGCACCTGCTGGCCTCGCCACTGGCACTGCCGCAACTGCGCGTGCTCTACGAGGTGGCCAAGGCGCCGCGCCAGGCGCCGATGTCGGCGCGCGCCATCGCTGAGGCCCTGCAGATGGACCCCGGCCACCTGAGCCGCGTGGTTGCCGCGCTCGAAGGCATGGGCCTGATCGAGCGCACACCCGCCGCCGATCACGGCAAACGTCTTGAACTGCGCCCCACGGCCGAAGGCCGCCAGCTGTTCGCGAAGGTCGATGCCGCGTCGGCCAAAGAGGTCGCGGCGCTGCTGGCGCCACTGTCGCCCGCCGAGCGCCGCGAGCTGGTGGGTGCCATGGCCCGCGTGCGCCAGTTGCTGGGCGACACGCCAGCCAGCAGCACCGTCATCCTGCGCGAGCCGGTGCCCGGCGACATGGGCTGGATCGTGCACCGGCAGGCGCGCCTGTACGCCGAGGAATACGGCTGGGACTGGACCTTTGAAGGCCTGGTGGCCGAGATCGCCGGCCGCTTCGTGCAGCAGTTCCAGCCCGGGTTGGAGCGCTGCTGGGTGGCCGAGCGCGAGGGCAGCGTCATTGGTGCCGTGTTCGTGGTGCGCGCCGACGAGCACACCGCCCAGTTGCGCATGCTCTACGTGGACGCCGCGGCGCGCGGCCTGGGCCTGGGCCGGCGCCTGGTCGACGAGTGCATCCGCTTTGCGCAAGCGGCCGGCTACCGGCGCATGGTGCTGTGGACCAACGACATCCTCACGGCCGCGCGCCACATCTACGAGGCCACCGGCTTTGTGCTGGAGCGCGAAGAGCGCCACCAAAGCTTCGGCAAAGACCTCAACGGCCAGTACTGGGCGCGCGAGCTCTGAAGCCGCTTTGAAATAAGTGTGAAGCGCGCCGATAAGCCGGATTCTGTGCATGCCGGTTGCCCGGCATGTGACCGCCATTCTTCTGGGCCGTGGGTCACCCACACGGCTCGGTGCCACCTACCCGCCAGCTCCGCGGAACCACATCGACACTGGCCTATTTGGTGTTGCTGCGCGTAGAGATTGCCCGTTTCACCCGAACTGAATCGGCTCGTCTCTGTTGCTCTGATCCTCACCTTAGGGCCCGTCGCGCGAACGCGGCGGGCTTGTCGGTGGAGAGGTGTTACCTCCTACGCTGTCCTGTGCAGTCCGGACGTTCCTCCAGCACGCCCTTTCGGGCCTTGTGCCAGCGGCGGTCTGGCGCGCTTCACGGGCGCGATTATCGCCGGGCCCAGCGCGCCGCGTTGCTCACACCAGCCGATGGATCGGCCGCTTGCGCCACACCAGCTGGTGGTAGCCGCTTTGCAGCACCAGCATGCAGGCATACGCCACCGGAAACGCCACCCAGATCCCCGGCAGGCCAAGGCGCCCATCCAGCAACCAGGCCGCGGGCAGTTGCACGCCCAGGATGCAGAACACCGAGATCGCCATCGGCACCAGCACCACACCGCTGGCGCGCATGATGCCGCCCACGATGGCCTGGTAGCCGAACAGCAACAGGCTCCACAGCATCAGGTGCATCAGGTGCTTGGCCTCGGCCAGCACCTCGGGCGTGGTCAGGAACAGGCCCAGCAGGTGGTGCGCCAGGGCGTAACCCAGCAGCACCAGCGCGCCGGTGATGAGCGTGTTCAGCCACAGGCCGGTGCGCAGGATGGCCCCCAGCCGCTCAACCCGCCCGGCGCCAATGGACTGCGCGGCCAGGATGGATGCGGTGATGGCGATGGACAGCGCCGGGAATTGCACGTAGTTGACCACCTGCGTCACCGCGCCGTAGGCCGCCGTGGCCGACGAGCCATGGCGGTTGACCAGCGCCAGGATCGCCAGCTCGGACAACGAGATCACCACCATCTGCAAGCCCGTGGGCAAGCCGATGCGCATGACCTTGCCCAGGATGGCGCGATCCAGCTTGAGCGCGTCGAGCATGGGCTCATCGAAGGCCAGCACGTGGTGGCGCTTGCCCAGCCGCCGCACCAGATAGGCCAGCGCCACCGCGTACGAGACCAGGCCCGCATAGGCCGCGCTCTGGATGCCCAGCGGCGGCAGGCCGAGCCAGCCCTTGATCAGCGCGGGCGTGAGCAACAACCCCAGACCGGTCGACAAGGCCAGCGCGATCAAGGGCGAGACGGTGTCGCTCACGCCGCGCAGCAACTGGGTGAACAGGATGAACACCAGCAGCAGCGGCATGATGAGCAGCATCACGCGGGCATAGGCCACCGCGTCGTCGAGCACGTCCAGCGGCGTGCCCAGGGCCTGCATGGCGGGGCGCGCAAACACCACGCCGATGACGGCCGCCGCCACGCCAATGAGCGCGCCCAGCGTGAGCGCGGTGCCCGCGATGGCCTTGACCTTGTGCGGCTCGCGCGCACCCCAGGCCTGACCGATCAGCACCGAGGCACCGGCGCCGATGCCGATCACCAGCGAAATGAAGAAGAAGACGATCGGGAACATGCCCGAGACGGCCGCCAGCGCGTGCGTGCCGAGCATCTGGCCGATGAAGATGCCATTGAGCGTGCCCGACAACCCCTGCAGGATGTTGGACAGCACCATGGGCACCAGAAAGAACAGGTAGACGCGCCAGAGCGGTCCTTGGGTGGGGGGCGGCATGAAAGCTCCGATGAAAAAAGTGGGTGCAGGTGCGACTACTGGGTGGCGTCGGCGACGAAAGCGTCGCGCGCCAGGAAGGCCAGGTGGCTGCGGATGTCGGGTGGCCAGTTCGCGGTGCGCTGATCAAAGGCCTCGGCGTCGTGCGCAAACAGCGCGCGCGACGCCTCTTCAAAGCCTTCGAAACCGCCCGCAATGGCGCTCATGAAACGGTAGGCGCGCTCGGTGGCCTGGCGCTGCGCGTCGCGGCCCGCGTTGGCCCGCCGTGCCTCATCGACCAGGCGGCGCAGCGCCGCGGACGCACCACCGGACTGCTGGGACAACCATTCCCAGTGGCGCGGCAGCAAGGTCACCTCGCGCGCCACCACGCCCAGGCGCGGGCGACCCACGGCGGGGGCGGCGGCGGGTTCGGACTGGCCGCGGGCCGCCGCGGGCGCGGGCGCCTTTGCGGCGTCGGCGGGCCAGGGATAGTCCATCTGGGCGCCACTGGCGTCGTCGAACACCAGCAACCCGCCAGCCGACAGATCGAGCGCGCCGAGCGCACGTGCCACCTCGGCGTAATTGCCAAAGGCCACTCGGCGGGCACCCAGAAAAGCGGTGCAGCGGGGAATGTCGGGATTGGGCATGGTTCGTTTTGCGTTGGGCGGCGTGCCGGGGGCGGGACACTGAGGACACTCAACCCGCCGAAGCGGGCGAATTCTACCCGGGTTATTAACTTATACCCGGGTCTTTTTACAACGCACCCGACCAACGGATTGGCGACAATCGCGGCCTGCTTGATCGACACAAGCCCCACGAGACCATGATCCGCATCGCCGAACTCAAACTGCCCCTGGCCGAACTGCCCCAGGAGGCCCCTCGCGCCGCCGACGCCCCCAGCGAGACCGACGCCGACCGCGCGCCGCCGCCCCACCCCATCGACGCACTCAAACGCCTGGCCGCACAGGTGCTGGGCACCGACGTTGCGGCC
>NZ_JAHBZK010000011.1 GCF_019635465.1 Hydrogenophaga sp. | reverse complement strand
CACCTCGCGGGCACCGAGATTAAGCAATTTTTCTTCTATGCGCTCGATGGCCGCGTCCACCTGCTCGGTGCTCACCGGGCGCTTGCGCAGGGCCAGGGTGAACGAGTCGCGCAGTTTGTCGGGCAGGTAGTCGACGCGGCGCCCGTCCTTCTTCACCACCGCCGGGAAGCTCACTTCCGGGCGTTCGTAGGTGGTGAAGCGTTTGTCACAGTGCCCGCAACGGCGGCGACGGCGGATGAAATCCGCCTCTTCGGAGACGCGGGTCTCGACGACCTGCGTCTCCAGGTGGCCGCAGAAGGGGCACTTCATGAGGGACCTTGCTCAGAGAGAAACACGATCCGCCGCCGGGCCGCCCCAAGGCGGATCAGCCCCCTCGGGGGGCAGTGACCCGCGTAGCGGCGGAGCGTGGGGGCTATCACTTGTAGACGGGGAATCGCGCGGTCAGCGCATTCACCTTGGCGCGCACCGCCGAGATGTTGGCCTCATCGCGCGGGTTGTCCAGCACGTCGGCGATCAGGTTGGCGGTGAGGCGGGCCTCGTCGTCCTTGAAGCCGCGGGTGGTCATGGCGGGGGTGCCGATGCGCACACCACTGGTGACCATCGGCTTTTCGGGGTCGTTGGGAATGGCGTTCTTGTTGATGGTCATGTGGGCCTGGCCCAGCACGGCCTCGGCCTCTTTGCCGGTGATGCCCTTGGCGCGCAGGTCGACCAGCATCACATGGCTTTCGGTGCGCCCGCTCACGATGCGCAGGCCACGCTGGGTGAGCGTCTCGGCCACGACCTGCGCGTTCTTCACCACCTGTTGCTGGTAGGCCTTGAACTCGGGCTGCAGCGCTTCCTTGAAGGCCACGGCCTTGGCCGCGATCACGTGCATCAGCGGGCCGCCCTGCAGGCCGGGGAAGATGGCGCTGTTGATGGCTTTCTCGTGCTCGGCCTTCATCAGGATGAAGCCACCGCGCGGGCCGCGCAGGCTTTTGTGGGTGGTCGAGGTCACCACGTCGGCGTGTGGCACGGGGTTGGGGTAGACGCCAGCGGCGATGAGGCCCGCGTAGTGGGCCATGTCGACCATGAAGATGGCACCGACGTCCTTGGCTACTTTGGCAAAACGCGCAAAGTCGATGCGCAGACTGTAGGCCGACGCACCGGCCACGATCAGCTTGGGCTTGGATTCGTGCGCCTTGCGCTCCATGGCGTCGTAGTCGATCTCTTCCTGTGCGTTCAGGCCGTAGGACACGACGTTGAACCACTTGCCGCTCATGTTCAGCGGCATGCCATGGGTGAGGTGGCCGCCTTCGGCCAGGCTCATGCCCATGATGGTGTCGCCCGGTTTCAGGAAAGCCAGAAAGACGCCTTCGTTGGCCGACGCACCGCAGTGCGGCTGCACGTTCGCGGCGTCTGCGCCAAAGAGCTGCTTGATGCGGTCAATGGCCAGTTGCTCGGCCACGTCTACGTTCTCGCAGCCACCGTAGTAGCGCTTGCCAGGGTAGCCCTCGGCGTACTTGTTGGTGAGTTGGGTGCCTTGCGCGGCCATCACGGCCGGGCTGGCGTAGTTCTCGCTCGCGATGAGTTCGATGTGGTGTTCCTGGCGGGCGTTCTCGGCCTGGATGGCGGCAAACAGCTCGGGGTCGGTCTGTTCGATGAGGATGCGGCGGTCGTACATGGCAGTCCTGATGGCGGTGGAACCTTGCGGAAACAAGGGCTGCCCAGGCGAACGGCTGAACGCCCGACCAGATGGTGCAGGCGGCACGCTTCCCAGTGGTTGTCCCGGAGGGGGCGGCCGGTGGCCGGTCCGGGGGTCCACGTCAGCGATCGACCTCGGTTGGGTGATCGCCTATCGCCAGTCGCGTAGCGCCCGGTAGTTTATCCGAGCACCACGCGATTGGGGGTCAGGAGGGCATCGCGGTGGTGGTGTGCCCGGGGCGCACTTCGGCTTCGACGTCACCCTGCACCGGCGGTGCGGTGACGGGGATGGCCTGCGCCGGCGGTACATAGCGCTGCATGGGTTTGCCTTGCGCCACGCTCTGGATGCGCAGGCGCTCGGCCAGCACGCGGTTGATGTACCAGCTGCCGTCCGTGGACACGGCGCCCACATACAGCCGCAGTCCACCTTCGACCGAGCCGGAGCGGCGGATCGCGTCCTGCAGCACCTTCGCACCCACGCGCAGGTTGGACAGCGGATCCAGTGCAGCGAGCTCGCCACCGAAGTCTTCGTATTTTTCGGTGTGCACGCGGGTCAGCACCTGCATCAGGCCCTGGGCGCCGACCGGGCTCTGCGCGTACGGGTTGAAGCGCGACTCGATGGCCATGACGGCCAGCAGCAGGGTCGGGTCGATGCGCACGCGCTCACCGATGTTGTAGGCCTCGCTGACCAGCGCGGCCAGCGGCTCGGGCGCCACGCGGTAGCGCTTGCTCAGCCACTGGGTCACCTTGGCCTGCTGCTCGGTGAGGTCGCGCAGGCTGCCAGCGGTCACGCGCTCGATGGCGCTGGGCTCGACTTCGACATCGCGCTCGACGAGTTGCTGCGCTTCCTGGCGCTCAAGCAGCCAGGACAGCAGTCGCTCCTCGGCGGTGGTGCGCAGATCGGCTCGCATACCGAACACCAACAGGGTGAGGGCTGCCACGGTGCCCAACAGGGCCAGACCGTTCTGCGTGGTGTGAATGAAACCCTGGTACATGTCGCGGCCGACATGGTTCAGGGACGAGGCCAGGGCACTGAACGTGCTCTTCTGCGGCTTCGGCGAGTTGGTCCTCATGGATCGCTCCTTGCTGGTCGGCCGGGCGCACCGTTTGGGTGGGGCTCCTGGCCGGTCGTTGGGGTCGCCATCGACCGCTTCATGGGGAAAAGGGTCGAGTTAGCCCGGGTGGGCAGCGTTGGGGGTTTACCCTCGCTTGGGCAAAAGTCGGCGGATGGTAGGGGGCGTCAAATAACAAGTCAATGTTTTAGACGGTGTTCAACAGAACAAATTGAAATTAAGAAACAGGCGATGGCGTGACGCTTGTCATCTTTCCGTCGCCAAGTCCAAGCCTGGCGCGGACTTGCGATCTGTGACCGCTCGATGACCGCTGGTCGGCTGGGCGCGGCCTTTCATGCCGCGAAATGCGGTTCCAGGGTTCCGAAATGGCAGTGCCCGCTCTCATTGAAAAGTTCCATCACAAGCCGACGACCGTCGCTTGCCGAGCCGAAGGGGTGGGCGTAGTCTTCGTTTCGCCAGTCTGAAAGACCGGCATTTGCCAACAGCGCGGTACTGCCGCAAGTTGGCACCCCATCGGGAGCAATCTCTTGCTTCCAGGTTGGCGGGACCAGACCCTCCTGCCTCCAAAACCGACGGCAAGTGCCTTGTTGCCCGCCGTCCACCCCGGCCAGGTTCGCCCTGCCGGGGTTTCTGCTTTTAGGGGCTGTTCATCCACCGGTCGCAACCTTGAGAGACACTGCGCACCATGGCCGAGCGCGCAGTCCATCCCCGTTCGATCGCCTTTGATGCCCGGCACTGGCTGCGCCGTCTGGGCTATGGGGTAGCCGCTCTGCTGGTGCTGTGGGGCCTCATGTGGCTGGGACTGCCGCCATTGCTCAAGTGGCAGTTGCAGAAGCAGGGCAGCGCAGCGCTGGGGCGCCAGGTGAGCATTGAGCGCATTGACGTGCGCCCGTGGTCGCTGGTGTTCGACCTCCAGGGCCTGCAGGTGGCGAACGCGGCGGGCACCTCGACTCAGTTCAGCGTGCGGCGCGTCTATATAGATATGGAACTGCAGTCGCTGTTGCGCTGGGCGCCTGTGGTGGATGCCCTGCGCATCGAAGCGCCCGAACTCCACGTTCAGCACACCGATGACGGTCGGCTCGATCTGGACGATGTGATCCAGCGCCTGCAAGCACCCGCTGACGAACCGGGCGAGCCAGGTGGGCCCGTTCGTTTCGCCATCTTCAACATTGACGTCACCGATGGCGCGCTCACCCTGGAGGACCGGTCGGTCGGCGTGACCCACCGTCTGCATCAGCTCAACCTGTCGGTGCCCTTCCTCAGCAACCTGGGCTCGCGCCGGGAAGTGGTTACCGAGCCGCGTCTGGCGTTCGAGCTCAATGGCAGTCGGTTCGACACGCGTGCCGCCACGACGCCCTTCGCGCAAGACCGCGAAACGCGCGTGCGGTTGCAGATTCCGGATCTCGATGTTCAGCCCTACCTGGCCTATTGGCCGGCTTCCCTGCCTGCGCGTTTGCGCTCGGCGCACCTGCACCTGGACTTGTCGCTGGCGTTCGAGCAGCACGATCAACCCACCTTGGTCCTCTCCGGTCAGGCGGCCGTGTCCGATGTGGCTTTCTCCGAGGGAGACGAGGTCTGGCTGCGGTGGCAGCGCCTGGCTGTGGATCTGGACCGGGTGGAGGTGCTGCGTCAGCGTGCGAGCGTCGCCCGCGTGCGTTTGACCGGACCCGCGCTGACCGTGACGCGGGACGCTCGCGGCGGCATCAACCTGCAGCGGATGCTGGCCAGCTTGCCTGTGTCGCAGCCTGTATCGCAGCCCGCGTCGCAACCCGCATCGGGTTCCTCCTCCTCGACCGCCGGCTGGCAACTGGCCGTCAATGAAGTGACGCTGGAAGAGGGCGCCGTCCATTGGCGCGATGCTGCTGTCCGGCCGCAGGCGGACGTGTCCCTGTCTGCGATGCAGTTCAAGGCCACCGGCTTGACCTGGCCTGTCCAGCAGGCCGTACCGCTGTCGCTTGACGCCCGCCTGGGCGACACGCCGCTGCAACTGAGTGGCCGGGCCACCGATCAAGAGGCCTCGGCACAGTTGACGCTGGGTGAGTTGCCGCTGAGCGTGGCGGCACCCTATGTGGCGCAGTACCTCACCCTGCCGCTGGCGGGGCGTGCACAGGCGGCGCTGGAATTTCACTGGCGCGCTGCGGCCGAACCGGCGCCACCCGGGTTACGCATCGACATCAAGAACCTGTCGCTGGACGATGTGCTGCTGGGCTCTGCACGACAACCCCAGGTGGCTTGGTCATCGTTGACGGTGGCCGACGGCGCGCTGGACCTGATGGCGCGCCGCATCGAGGTCGGCCGCATGGCGTTGCGCGGGCCCCGCGTGGCGCTTGAGCGACGCGCCGACGGGCGATGGCAGGCGCAGGACTGGTTGCGTTCGACCTCGCCCGCTTCGGCGGCCGACGAGCCAGCAGCGCCGTCACCCGCGCCTGCGTGGGATGTGAGGTTGAACGAGGTGGCCCTGGACGGTGGTCGGGTCGCTTTCGTGGACGAGCAACCGGGGCAGCGGGTGGCCTTGAACATCGATGGCCTCTCGCTGCGGGCGGCCAATGTGCAGCCGCTGGCCGCCAAGCCGCCGCCCACCACCTTGAAGCTGCAAGCGCGACTGACGCAAGCGCCCGCCGGAGACGGTCCGCGCGAAGTCGGTACGCCGGCGCAACTGCGCTTTGATGGTCGGGTACAGTTGCCCGGGGCCACCACCGGCGCGGGTGCCCGTGGCCAGCTGGTGCTCGAGCGAGTGCCCTTGCATGCGTTTGTGCCTTACGTGGCCGATCAGCTCAACAACCTGGAGGTCCTGCGCGCCGAAGCGGGGTTGCAGGGTGAGCTTGACCTGAGCCTGAGCGACGCCGGCCCGCGGGTCGACTTGCGCGCCAACGCGTCCATCGACGACCTGCGCGCCAACTCCATCGCCCCTGCGGAGGAGTTGCTGACCTGGGCCAGCCTGCAGCTGCGGGGGCTGGCGGTGCGGGTGGTGCCGGGCGAGGCCACGGTGATTGGTGTGGACGAGACCGCGCTCAGCGACTACTTTGCGCGGGTGCTGATCGACGAGCAGGGTCGCATCAACCTGCAAGGACTGCTCAAATCGTCTGCGCCGCAGCAGCCACAGGCGCCGACCCCGCAGGCGCAGGCGCCGGAACAGTCCGCAGCGCCAGCGCAGATCCGCATCGGCCCCATCAGCCTCGTCAATGGTCGGGTGCGTTTCTCGGACCGCTTCATCAAACCCAACTACACCGCCAACCTCAGCGAGGTGACGGGCCGCCTGAGTGCATTCAGCAGCGAGCCGCCTGCGCCCGGGCAGCCGCTTGCGCTGGCCGATCTCTCGCTCAAGGGCCGCGCCGAGGGGACGGCGCTGCTCGACGTGGCGGGGCAGATCAACCCTTTGGCCACGCCGCTGGCCATGGACATCAAGGGCCAGGTGCGCGACCTCGAGTTGCCGCCGCTGTCGCCCTACAGCGCCAAGTACGCGGGCTACGGCATCGAACGCGGCAAGCTCAGCGTGGACGTGCGCTACCGCATCGAGCCCAGTGGCCAGCTCGAGGCCAGCAACCAGATCGTGCTCAACCAGCTCAGCTTCGGCGAGCGTGACCCGGCCAGCAGCGCCAACCTGCCCGTCAAGCTGGCGGTTGCCTTGCTGGCCGATCGCGACGGTGTGATCGACATCAACCTGCCCATCAGCGGCTCGCTCAACGACCCGCAATTCCGCCTGGGGCCCATCATCGTGCGGCTCATCGTCAACCTGATCGGCAAGGCCATCACCGCGCCGTTCTCGCTCATCGCCAATGCCTTGTCGGCGGGCGGTGCCGACGCCAGCCGCATCGCGTTCGAGCCCGGGCGTGCCACCCTGGACGACGCCGATCGCCGCCAGCTCGACGCCGTGGCCAAGGCCTTGCTCAATCGCCCGGCCTTGCGCCTGACCATCGTGGGCGAAGCCAACGCCGAGGCCGAACGCGCCGGCTGGCAGGCGGCCCGGCTCGACGAACTGCTGCGCACCGAGAAACGGCGGCAGCTGGCGCGTGCAGGTGGCGAGGTGCCCGCGCGCCCGGTCATCGAGGCCGCCGAACGCGAGGCCTTGCTGCGCGAGGCCTACCGCCGCGCCGACATCCCCAAGCCGCGCAACTTCATCGGCATCGCCAAGGACATTCCGGTGCCCGAGATGGAGGCGCTGCTGCTGGCGGCACAGGTGCCCGACGAGCAGGCCATGCGCGAACTGGCGGTGGCGCGCGCGGTGGCCGTCAAGGAGCACCTCCTGCGCCAGCAGCTCGCCGAAGACCGGGTGTTTCTGGGGGCCCCCAGGTTGGGCAGCGCCGGGCAAGGCGAGGCGACCAAGGCTCAGGTCGAGCTGCAACTCGCGGCGCGCTGAGCCCCGTCCCGGGTGGCGTGGCCACCCGCCGCAGGGCGCTCCCCAAGCGCTCTCCGTGCGGCGACAATACGCGTTTTTCGCGCGCCAGCGCCCCCGGTCCCCAAGACCCATCTACCCACCACATGTCGCTGTTTTCCCTGCGTCAGAAGCCTGTCACCGAGCCCGCTGTGAACACCCCCATTCCGCCGAAGTCTGCCCCTGCCCATCCCCTGGACGCCCTCACTGGTGGCGTCTTCTCGGCCGCCACCTCTGGCGAACGCACCGAGCGTTTGCGCGCCTGGCTGGACACCGAGCCCACGGTCGAGCAGATGAACGAAGTGTTCAAGGACCTGAGCCACCGCGACCGCGGCGCGGCCAAGCCACTGAAGGAAAAGCTCGACGAGCTCAAGCGCCAGAAGGCGCAGGCCAATGCCGCTGAAGAATGGAGCGCCAAGGCGCAGGCCCTGCTGGATGCCGCGCGCCTGAACCTGGGCGACGCACTGGCCTGGCAGCGCGACGCTGCCCGCGCGGGCGCGCCGCTCTCGCGTGAGCCGCTGGCCACGCTGCGTCAGCAACTGGCCGATCGCATCAAGTCGATCGAGGACCTGCAGCACGCGGTGCAGGTCGAGCGCGAAGCCGCGGTGCTGATTGCGCAGCGCATCGAGGTGCTGTCCACCAAACCCTGGCGCGATGCCCAACACACCGCCGATGCGCTCAAGGCGGATGTGGCGCAGTGGCAGCAGCAGGTCGATGGCCTGACGCAGGACACCCAATGGGGCAGCGTGGACGCCAAGTTCCCGCCCATGGTCGATGCATCGCGTCAGCAACTGCAACTGGTGTGGGACGCCTTTGCCGCCGCGTTGGCCCAGGCCGTGGCGGCCGACGCCGACCCGGCCGCTCCCCTGCCTGCCGTGCCGGTGTGGGCTGACGAGTTGCGGGTGGCCCGTGGCGAGCCGTCCGCGGCCGACGCCGCGGCGGACGCACCAGCCCAGGCCGAGCGGCGCGAACGTGCGCATACCGAAGTGGAAGCCGCGGTGGCGGCCCTTGAAGCCGAAGTGGCGCAAGGCCACGGCAAAGTCACGCCCAAAGTGGCCAACGAATTGCGGCAACTGCTCAAGAAGCACGGCCGCCTGGTTGCGGGCGCGCTGGAGTCGCGCGCGCAGGCCGCGCTGGCCCAGGCGGGTGAGCTGGAAGGCTGGCAACGCTGGCGCGCCGATCAGTTGCGCGAAGAGCTGGTGGCCAAGGCCGAGGCCCTCAACACCGCGCCCGAAGGTCAGCGGCCGTCGGGGCGCAAGCTGCAAGAGGCCATCCGCCAGCTGCGTGAGCAGTGGAAGACCACCGATCAGGGTGGCGCGCCCAACCACGCCCTGTGGAAGCGCTTTGACGAGGCCTGTACCGAAGCGCACAAGCAGGTCGAGGCCTGGCTGACGCAGGTGCGGCAGCAGTCCGAAGCGACGCGCGCGCAGCGCACCGCCTTGATCGACGAACTCAAGGCCTGGATCACAGCCAACGCCGAGCGCGACGACTGGAAGCAGCAGTTGCGCGAACTGCACGGGTTCTCCGAGCGGTGGCGCCAGGCGGGCCATCTGAGTGAAAAAGCCTTCGCCGATATCCAGCCACAGTGGAAAGAGGCCATGCACCTGGCCCACGCCCGCCTGGAAGCCGCACAGGCCGAAAGCACCGCGCGCCGCAAGGCGCTGATCGACGAGGCGGTGGCGCTGTCGCAGGCGGAGCCTTTGCGCCTGGACGCAGTGAAAGCCCTGCAGCAGCGCTGGCAGGCCGAGGCGCACGCTGTGCCGCTGGACCGCAAGCACGAGCAGAAGCTCTGGGAGGCCTTCCGTGCGCCGATCGACGCCGCGTTTGCGCGCAAGACGCAGGTTCGCCAACAGCAGGCCAGTGCGCTGAGCGCGCACGATCAACGCGTGCTGGAGGCCGCTCGCGAGCTGGAGGCCGCAAGCCAGTCGGGCGACGCATCGCGCATCCAGGCAGCGATGAAGGCGCTGGACGAAGCAAGCCGCGCAGCACCGGCGGCCCCGGCGCCAGGCGCACCCGCAGCACCGGTGTCGGCTGACGCCGAGGCTCCAGCCGAAGGCGAAGCCAAGCCGGCAGCGCCCGCTGCGCCGCGCAAGCTGGTGGCCATGCGTGGCGACGACCGCCCCGGCCAGAAGCGCGCCGAGGTGGCACCTGCCGGGCGCGATGGTCGCCGCGATGGCAGGGACGGCAGAGATGGTCGCGGTGGGCGTGGCGACGCACGCGATGGTGGCCGCTTTGGCCGCGGTGCGCGCGACGACCGCGCCCCTCGTGGCCCGCGCCTGGGCGATGCGGCCTTTCGCGCGCAGCGCCAGGCCATGGACGCTGCCCAGAGCAGCCTCAAGCGTCTGGCCGAGCAGGCCCACGGCGAGGTGCTGTCACAGATCGTGGACGCCTGGCAGTCGCGCGACGCCGAGAAGCTGCCCGCCTCACAGGCGTTGGGCGCGCGGGTGAACGCATCGCAACGCGGCGCCTGGGCGGCGGCACTGGGTCAATCCACACCCGCATCGGGCGACGCCCTGTTGCGCCTGGAGATCGCAGCCGATGTGCCCACGCCGGCCGAGCAACTGAGCGAGCGCCGCATGCTGCAGTTGCAGCTGTTGACCCGACGTCACGATGCTGCGCCGGCAGAAACCTGGCCGCAGGACGTGGCGCGCGTGCTGGCCTCGTCGCACGACGAGCGCAGTGCGCGCCGCCTGCAGAACGTGCTCAAGGCGCTATTGAAGCGCTGAAGCAGACGCGTTGAAGAAGCCGCCGTAGAGCGCGAGCAGCGTCGGGAACTCCAGCCCGAAGCGCTCGCGGTTGACGAAGTAGGCCTCGCAGGTCACTGCAAAAAACTCGGCCGGATCGGTGGCGGCATAGTCGTCGAGCCAGGGCGCTTCGGCACCGAAGCGCTCGCTCATCGAGACCGCCTCACGAAACGCGGCGTAGGCCTCGCCCATGGTCCGGTGCCAGTGCTCGGCGGCCTGTCGGCGATCGGCCATGCCCAGAAAGTTGTCGGGCAGCACCGGCGCGCCCATGGGCCGCTCACCCGGGCTGAGTTCGCGCATGTCCATCTTGTGCGCGAACTCATGGATGACCACGTTGTGGCCGATGGTGGCGCGCTCGCCCGCCTGCGCCACATCGGCCCAGCTCAGCATCAGCGGGCCACCGTCCATGGATTCGCCCGCCAGCGCCTCGGTGTAGTGGTGCACCACACCGGCCGCGTCGCGCACCTCGCGCCGGGCCAGCACCGCCCCAGGCTGCATCACGATGCCGACGAAGTCGTCGTACCAGTCGAGCAGATCGGCGCTGCGACGCACCGGATGGCCGTCCGGACCGTGCATGTGCAGCAGTGGGCGACAGGCTTGCGCCGCGATGGACACGGCCATCGCGTCGGTGACCGTGAGCCCGTTGGCGCCGGTGAATTCCTTCTCGAGGAGAAAGTGCTCGCACAGGTGTCGCAGCCGCACCGATTCGGCGTTCGAGAGGGTCGCCAGAAAAGGCAGTGTGGCCAGTGTCGAGCGCCAGAGGGCGTCGGGTACCGGGGCAGGGCGGCGCCATTGCCGCCGCAGCGACGACCACCAGCTCATGCGAGCGGTACGCGCTGCACGCCGCTGGCCGTCAGGCGCAGCACCTCGGCCCGCACCGGCCGGGCGTTGGCGTCCCAGTCGCTCAGGACAAGGCGGCGCAGGCCATCGCCCAGGTCGTGATCGCCCGGGCGGTGGGTGTGCCCGTGTATCAGCGTGGTCGCCGAGGCCGCGCGCAAGTCCGTGCGTGCGGCGTTGTCGTCGACATCCGCCCACAGGCTGGGGTCGTGGCCGATCTCGCGCTTGCGCGCCTCGCTGCGCGCACGCAGCGCCGCGGCGATGGCCTCGCGTTCGCTCAACGGGCGGGCCAGAAAGTCGGCCTGCCATTCGGGGCCACGCACCTGGGCTCGAAAGGCCTGGTAGTCGGTGTCGTCCAGGCACAGCGCATCGCCATGGCTGAGCAGCCAGCGCGACGCGCCCAGGCTGAGCAGCAAGGGATCGCCCAGGCCTTGCATGCCGCTCTCGGCCAGCGCGCGCTTGCCCAACAGGAAGTCGCGGTTGCCGGCCAGAAAGTACACCGGTGAATGGCTTGCGCGCTGGCGCAGCGTATCGATGCAATCGCGAACGAACGCCCGCTCGGGTGTGTCGGCGCAGTCGAGCACGTCATCGCCCACCCAGACCTCGAACAGGTCGCCGAGGATGAACAGCGCATCGGCCAATGGCGGGGTGGTGAGATAGCGCCGCCACAGGGCGTGGGTGGCGGCGTCGCTGGCGTGCAGGTGCAGGTCGGAGATCAGATCGACCGAACGCCAGTGGGGCGGCGCAACCAGTTCCGCGATGGGGGCATTCATGGGTGGCGCATCGATCGAGGTGTCCCCGCCGGGCGGCGCCGCGCAGCGCGGCGGGGTGTTTCCTTATTTCGCGACGGCCTTTTCAATGACCACGTCGGTCTTGGGTACGTCGTCGTGGAAGCCCTTGCGGCCGGTGGGCACGCCTTCGATCTGCTTGACGATCTCGCTGCCCGAGACCACCTTGCCGAACACCGCATAGCCCCAGCCCTGTGCGCTGGGCGCGGTGTGATTGAGGAAGCCGTTGTTGGTGACGTTGATGAAGAACTGCGCGGTGGCCGAGTGCGGGTCGCTCGTGCGGGCCATGGCAATGGTGTAGACGTCGTTCTTCAGGCCGTTGTTGGCCTCGTTGTCGATCGGGGCGTCGGTGGGCTTTTGGTTCATGCCGGGCTCGAAACCGCCGCCCTGGATCATGAAGCCCGGGATCACGCGGTGGAACACGGTGTTGTCGTAATGCCCCTTGGCGACGTACGCCAGGAAGTTGGCGGTGGACTTGGGTGCCTTGTCGGCGTCGAGTTCGAGCGTGATGACGCCCAGACCGGCGATGTGCAGTTCGACTTGGGGATTGGCCATGTTCATTTCTCCAGGCTGGCTTTGAGGATGGTGACGGGCGTGGTGGGCACGTTCTGGAACATGCCGCGGTTGCCGGTGGGGACGTCGCGGATCTTGTCGACCACGTCCATGCCAGCGACAACCTTGCCAAAGACGGTGTAGCCGTAGCCATCGGGCGAGGGCGCGTTGAGCCCCGCGTTGTCGACCACGTTGATGAAGAACTGCGACGTGGCCGAGTTCGGGTTGGACGTGCGGGCCATCGCGATCGTGCCGCGGTTGTTGAGCAGGCCGTTGCGCGATTCGATCGGGATGGGTGCGCGCGTGGGCTTTTGCTGCATGTCGGCGGTGAAGCCGCCGCCCTGGATCATGAAGGTGCCGATCACGCGGTGAAAGACGGTGCCGTCGTAGTGGTGCTCGGCAACGTACTGCAGAAAATTCTCGACCGTCTTGGGTGCCTTGGCGGGGTCGAGCTCGACCACGATGTCGCCCTGCGAGGTGCTGAGCTTCACGCGTGGGTTGGGTGCCTGGGCATGGGCGCTGATGGCCACGGTGGTGATCAGCGCCAGCAGCGCGCGACGGGGCAGTGTCATGGTGTCTGTCTCAGTTGGGGGTGGCGGGCGCAACCAGCAGGCCTTGCACTGCCTTGAGTTTGGGGGCGAGCCTGGGGTTCCCGTTGTCGATTTGCTGCGCGCGAAGCCAGCTGCGCTGCGCCAGCCGGGCGTAGACGTCGCCCAGGTTCTCCAGCGCCACGGCGTAGCTCGGGTTGGCGCGGATGGCGGCTTCGAGCGCCACGCGGGCTTCGTCGTAGCGACCGGCCGCGGCGTGAAGCACGGCCAGGTTGTTGTGCGGCTCGGGGAGCTCGGGGAATTCCTGCGTCAGGCGGGTGAAGGTGTCGCGCGCAGCGGCCACGTCGCCTTTTTCGTTCTGCGCCACGCCGAGCAGGAAGCGCATCTGCGGATCGCGTGGGTGCTGGTCGACGTACTGCTGCGCCTGGCGGATGGCGTCGTCGAACTGGCCGGCGCGGGTGAGTCGGCCCACGGCATCGTAGGGCGCAGGCGTGGTTTGTGCATTGGCCGACGCACAAACGACCACCAGTGCGATGGCCATGAGGCGGGCAAACAGCAGGGGCAGGGCGGTGGCGCCGCGCAGCGGCGATGACGCTCGTAGGGACATGAAACCTCGTCGGCAGCGATGGAGGGCTCGGGGCCCGACCAATGGCCCCGGCGCACGCGCCGGCGCGCGTTGGGCGTCGATATACTGGCGCGCATTGTATCTGAGGGGTACCGGCCAGCCGGTCGCACCAGACCGTGCCTGCGGGGCGCCGGACCCGTCGGGAGCCGCGCTGGCTGGCGTGGTCGGAGGCGATCGGCACCGGCATCGCCCTGCGCCTTCGATGACCCTGCATATCCACAACACCCTGACGCGTCGGCTCGAGCCTTTTGCGCCCATCGAGCCCGGACACGTGCGCATGTACGTTTGCGGCATCACGGTCTATGACCTGTGCCACGTGGGCCATGCCCGCTCGAACATCGCCTTCGACTTGGCGCGGCGCTGGCTTGAAGCCAGCGGCTACCGCGTGACCTTCGTTCGCAACATCACCGACATCGACGACAAGATCATCCGCCGCGCGCTGGAGAACGGTGAACCTGTGCGCACGCTCACCAACCGCATGATCGATGCGATGTACGCCGACTTCGACGCGCTCGGCATCGCGCGGCCCACGCACGACCCGCGTGCCACTGACTACGTGCCGCAGATGCTCGACATCGTGCGCAAGCTCGAAGGCAAGGGCCTGGCCTATCGCAGTGGCGATGGCGATGTGAACTTTGCGGTGCGGCGCTTTCCCGGCTACGGCAAGCTGTCGGGCAAGACCCTCGACGAACTGCAGGCCGGCGAGCGCGTGGCCGTGGCGCAGGGCAAGGAAGACCCGCTGGACTTCGTGCTCTGGAAAGCCGCCAAGCCGCAAGAGCCGGCGGATGCGCAATGGGACTCGGCCTATGGCCGCGGACGCCCGGGCTGGCATATCGAGTGCTCGGCCATGGCCTGCTCACTGCTGGGCGAAACCTTCGACATCCACGGCGGCGGCGCCGACCTGCAGTTCCCGCACCACGAAAACGAAATCGCGCAGAGCGAAGGCGCCAATGGCGTGCCGCTGGCCAATGTGTGGATGCACAACGGCTTCGTCAACGTCGACAACGAGAAGATGTCCAAGAGCCTGGGCAACTTCTTCACCATCCGCGAGGTGCTGCAGAAGTTCGACGCCGAGACGGTGCGCTTCTTCATGCTGCGCGCCCACTACCGCAGCCCGCTCAACCACAGCGACGCCCATCTCGACGACGCGCGGGCGGCGCTCAAGCGGCTGTACACCGCTTTGTCGCAGGTGCCGGGCGAAGCCGTCGCCATCGATTGGGCAGACCCCTTCGCTGCGCGCTTCAAGGCGGCCATGGACGATGACTTCAACACGCCGGTGGCGCTGGCCGTGCTGTTCGATCTGGCCAGCGAGCTCAATCGCAGCAAGGATGCGCGCCTGGCGGGCATGATGCGCGCCCTCGGTGGTGTGCTGGGCTTGCTGCAGGCCGATGCACTGGCTTACCTGCAGGGCGGCGGTGCGGCCGACGCGCTCGATGAATCGGCCATCGCTGCGCAGATCGCTGCGCGGGTGGCCGCCAAGCAGGCCAAAGACTTCGCCGAAGCCGACCGCATCCGCAAGGCCTTGCTCGATCAGGGCATCGTGCTCAAGGACAGCCCCACCGGCACCACCTGGGAGCGTGCCTGATGGCCACCGCTGCCCCCTTGCCGGCCTTTGGCCCGGAAGCGCCCGAGTACTGGGCCGACGCCTGTCGCCACCTCATGAAGCGCGACCGCGTGCTCAAGAAGATCATTCCGCAGCACCCCGGTGCCTGCCTGCAGTCGCGTGGCGATGCCTTCATCACCCTGGCGCGCAGCATCGTGGGCCAGCAGATTTCGGTGAAGGCCGCGCAATCGGTGTGGGACCGCTTTGCCGCGTTGTCGCGCCGTCTGACGCCGGCCCAGGTGCTCAAGCTCAAGGTGGACGACATGCGCGCCGCCGGGCTGTCGGCGCGCAAGGTCGAGTACCTGGTGGACCTGGCGCTGCACTTCGCCGACAAGCGCGTGCAGGTCGAGGCCTGGCGCGCAATGGACGACGAGGCCATCATTGCGCAGCTGGTGGCCATTCGCGGCATTGGTCGCTGGACGGCCGAGATGTTCCTCATCTTTCACCTGATGCGTCCCAACGTGCTGCCGCTCGATGACATCGGCCTTCAGAACGGCATCAGCCAGGCCTACTTTTCGGGCGAGCCGGTCAGCCGCAGCGAGATCCGCGAAGTTGCGGCGTCGTGGGCACCGTACTGCAGCGTGGCCACTTGGTATATTTGGCGATCGCTTGATCCGCTCCCCGTGAGCTATTGAGCCGCCTGGAAAGGAGCCTGAATTGGCCAAGAAGAATTTTCTCGACTTCGAGCAGCCCATCGCCGAGCTCGAATCCAAGATCGAGGAACTGCGTTACGTGCAGACCGAGTCCGCGGTCGATATCTCTGAAGAGATCGACAAGCTGGCCACCAAGAGTCTGCAGCTCACCAAAGACATCTACAGCAACCTGTCGCCGTGGCAGATCACCAAGATCGCGCGCCACGCCGACCGGCCGTACACGCTCGACTACGTGCGCGAGATCTTCACGCACTTCGTTGAACTGCACGGCGATCGCCATTTTTCCGACGACCTGTCCATCGTTGCCGGCCTGGCGCGTTTTAATGGTCAGCCCTGCATGGTCATTGGCCACCAGAAAGGGCGCGACACCAAGGAGCGCGGCCTGCGCAACTTCGGCATGACCAAGCCCGAGGGCTACCGCAAGGCCTTGCGTCTGATGAAGCTGGCCGAGAAGTTCAAGCTGCCGGTGTTCACCTTTGTCGACACGCCCGGCGCTTACCCGGGCATCGACGCCGAAGAGCGCGGCCAGTCCGAAGCCATCGGCCGCAACATCTTCGAGATGGCGCAGCTGGAAGTGCCCATCATCTCCACCATCATTGGTGAAGGGGGCTCGGGCGGCGCGCTGGCCATTGCGGTGGCCGATCAGGTGCTGATGCTGCAGTACTCGGTGTATTCGGTGATCAGCCCCGAAGGTTGCGCGTCGATTCTGTGGAAGACCAGCGAGCGCGCCAGCGATGCGGCGGAAGCTCTGGGCATCACCGCTCACCGCCTCAAGGCCCTGGGCCTGGTGGACAAGATTGTCAACGAGCCGGTAGGTGGCGCGCACCGCGACCACAAGCAGATGGCGGCCTTTCTCAAGCGCGCGCTGGCCGATGCCTACCGCCAGGTCGCCGACCTCAAGGTGAAGGAGCTCATCGAGCGCCGCCACGGTCGCCTCGATGGCTATGGCCGCTTCACCGACACCAAAGCCGAGCCGCGCGAAAAGCGCTGAGCCAGGGGCCCATCCCGGCGCCGTTGCGCTGTCGGCCTGGGCCGCACGGCACTGGGGCCAGGACCTTCCCACACGCATCGGCGTGGCCTTCAGCGCCGGCGCCGATTCCACCGCCTTGTTGCTGGCCGCGCACGCGCAATGGGGCGAGCGCGTGCTGGCCTTGCACGTACATCACGGGCTGCAAGCAGCGGCGGATGCCTTCGAAGCCACTGCCCGTGCGACGTGCGCCCGCCATGGCATAGCGCTGGTCTCGCAACGCGTGAACGCGCATGGCGCGGCTGGGCAGAGCCCGGAGGACGCCGCGCGCCAGGCGCGCTACCGGGCGCTGGCCGCTTTGGCGCAGGCATCAGGCGCAAGTTGGGTGCTGCTGGGGCAGCACTTGGACGACCAGGCGGAGACGGTGCTGCTGGCGCTGTCTCGTGGCGCGGGGCTGCCGGGTCTGGCTGCCATGCCCGATGCCTTTTCCCGTGAGGGCGTGCACTTTGGTCGACCCTGGCTGGGCATTGCGTCGGCAGACCTTCGCGCCTGGTTGCAGCGCCAGGGAGAGCACTACGTTGACGACCCGAGCAATCAGGACACGCGCTTCACGCGCAGCCGGATTCGCCACCAGTTGGCACCGGCCTGGGCCGGCGCGTTCGAGGGTTATCGGGAGGCTTTGAGCCGAACCGCCGGCCATGCCGCGCAGGCGCAGCGTTTGCTGGACGAGTTGGCGACGGCCGATCTGGCGTCGATCGGGCATCCGCCCACGCTGGCTGCATTGCAGGGTCTGTCGCGCGATCGCCAGGCCAACGCACTGCGGCATTGGCTGCGCAGCGACGAGGGTGTGGCCGCCAGCGCGGCGCAGCTCGACGAGTTGCTCGACCAGATCGATGCCTGTCGCACACGCGGTCACCGCATTCACATCAAGGTGGCCAATGGCTTCGTGGTGAGGGCGCAAGACCGGCTGGCCTATACCCCGTCGGTATAATCCCGCGGTTTTGCCCGGCCCGAGAGCGTCTTCGACGGCCCGTTGGCGCGCCCCGCAGCGGCGAGCGCTGCGACATCCCTCCAAACCAATGGCCTTGATCGTTCACAAGTACGGCGGCACCTCCATGGGGTCGACCGAACGCATCCGCAACGTTGCCCGTCGCGTCGCCAAATGGCACAAGGCCGGCCACCAGATGGTGGTGGTGCCCAGTGCCATGAGCGGTGAAACCAACCGCCTGCTGGGCCTGGCCAAGGAAGTGGCCCCTGCGAAGCCGGGCGACCCCTACTACCGCGAACTCGACATGCTGGCCGCTACCGGCGAGCAGGCCTCATCGGCCCTGCTGGCCATTGCGCTGCAGGCCGAGGGCATGCAGGCCGTCAGCTACGCAGGCTGGCAGGTGCCGATCAAAACCAATGACGCCTATACCAAGGCACGCATCGAATCGATCGACGATGCGCGCATCCGCGCCGATCTGGCGGCGGGCAAGGTGGTCATCGTCACCGGCTTCCAGGGTATCGAGCCGGGCGGCAACATCACCACGCTTGGCCGTGGCGGCAGCGACACCTCGGCCGTGGCCGTGGCGGCGGCACTCAAGGCCGACGAGTGCCTCATTTATACCGACGTCGATGGTGTCTACACCACCGACCCGCGCGTCGTGCCCGAGGCGCGCCGCTTGCTGCGCGTGAGCTTCGAAGAGATGCTGGAGATGGCCAGCATGGGTTCCAAGGTGCTGCAGATCCGCTCGGTCGAGTTCGCGGGCAAATACCGCGTGCCGCTGCGCGTGCTCTCAAGCTTCACGCCCTGGGACATCGACCTGGCCGAAGAAGCGGCGTCGGGCACCCTGATCACTTTTGAGGAAGACGAAGACATGGAACAAGCCGTCGTTTCCGGCATTGCGTTCAACCGCGACGAGGCCAAGGTCTCGGTGCTCGGCGTGCCCGACAAGCCCGGCATCGCAGCCGGCATTCTGGGTGCTGTTGCCGATGCGAACATCGAGGTCGACGTGATCATTCAGAACTTGAGCAAGGACGGCAAGACCGACTTCAGCTTCACGGTGCACCGCAACGACTACCAGAAGACCCTCGATCTGCTCAAGGCGCAGGTGGTGCCCACGCTGGGCGCGGCCGATGTGGTCGGCGACAACCGCATCTGCAAGGTCAGCATCGTGGGCATCGGCATGCGCAGCCACGTGGGCGTGGCCAGTCGCATGTTCCGCTGCCTGAGCACCGAGGCCATCAACATCCAGATGATCTCGACCTCCGAAATCAAGACCTCGGTCGTGATCGACGAGAAGTACATGGAGCTCGCCGTGCGCGCGCTGCACCGCGAATTCGACCTCGACAAGAGCGCTGACGAACTCAGCAGTTGAACGGGCGCGAAGCCCGTGCCCTTTAGGGCATAATGCGGGCCTTCGCGGAGTGATGACCGAGTGGCCGAAGGTGCTCCCCTGCTAAGGGAGTATGGGGTGTAGAGCCTCATCGAGGGTTCGAATCCCTCTCACTCCGCCAGTGATGATTGGCAGACCAGTACCGCACTGGTTTGATTTTCTGAAAGCCCCGCTCCACGGGGCTTTTTGTTTGGCTCGTCGACCGAGCTATTGGCGCGCACGGCCACCGCGCGCATGTGATCCCCTCAGCCGAACCTCAGGCTACCAGGACGCGACGCCTGTCGTTCCGGGCAAGGCGCCCGTGGGCGTCCCACGCCATTGCACTGCTGCACTGAGCATTTACGGCCGCTGAACCGCAGTGCAGCACACCGTGGTGCTTTGCCATTTTGCAATCGCTCTGGCAACGTGCTTTGGTTCTATCGGCCTCTCGAGATTTTCACTATGAAAAGTGAGCTCCTGGTGGTCAAAGGTTCAGGGTTTCCCCGTTGATTGCAGTTCCACTGTGCAGGATATAGTGCCAAAACCGATTCGATTGTGACGACGAATCGAGCGGCATCAACCACACCTGAGAGTTCATTCAACGTGGAAATCTTCTTTCAGCAGGTGCTCAACGGGCTGACGCTCGGGGGCATCTACAGCCTTGTGGCGCTGGGGCTGACCCTGGTCTACGGCATCCTGCATGTGCCCAACTTCGCGCACGGCGCCTTCTACATGGTGGGGGCGTTCATCGCCTACACGCTGATGACCAAACTGGGGCTGGGCTACTGGTTGGCCATGCTCGGTGCGGCCGTGGTGGTGGCTGTCCTTGCGGCCGTGGCTGAGCGGTTGGTGTTTCATCCGCTGCGCAATGAGACCGGTCTGCATCCGATGATTGCCGCCATCGGCCTGCTGCTCTTTCTCGAGGCGGGCGCGCAGGTGGTGTGGGGTCCCGACTTTCTGCGCATGCCCACGCCGTACACCGGGATCCTTGATCTGGGCGGTGTGACCGCTCCGGTACAGCGTCTGCTGATCATCGGTGCGGCGTTTTCGCTGATGCTGGCTTTGCACCTGTTCCTCACACGCACCGTGATGGGCTCGACCATCATTGCCATGGCACAGAACCGCGAAGGCGCTTCGTTGGTGGGTATCGACGCCAACCGTGTTGCGATGCTGACCTTTGCGGTCTCGGGCGTGCTGGCCGCCTTCGCGGCCACGCTGTACGCGCCGATCAACCTCGTCTATCCGGCCATGGGCAATCTGGTGATCACCAAGGCCTTCGTGATCATCATCCTGGGTGGCATGGGCAGCGTGCCTGGCGCCATCGTTGGTGGCGTGATCATCGGCTTTGCCGAGTCGTTCGGCGCCTTCTATGTCTCCGATCACTACAAAGACATCATTGCCTTCGTGGCGCTGGTGGTGATCCTGTCGTTCCGTCCGCAAGGCATCTTCAAGGGAGCGCACTGAGATGCTGGAACGACTTCACGGCCCCATGGGCTGGGCCCTGCTGCTGCTGGCCGGACTGGTGTTTCCCTTCGTCGCTGGCAATGACTACCACCTCACGGTGATGTCGACGGCCTACCTGTTCGCGATTGCCACACTCGGCCTCAACCTGATCGTGGGGTACACAGGCCAGTTCAACCTTGCTCACGCCGGATTCATGGCGATCGGGGCTTACACCGTGGGCATCCTGACGGTGGACCATGGCTATTCCTACTGGCTGTCCTTTGTCATCGCCGGCGTGGTCACCGTGGCCATCGGCTTGCCGTTGGGCTGGGTGTCCTTGCGGCTGAAGGGCCACTACTTTTCGATCTTCACGCTGTGTGTGGGCTACATCATCTTTTTGGTGATCGAGAAGTGGGACGACCTCACCCACGGCCCGGTGGGCATCATTGGCATCCCGGCGCCCGAGCCCATCGGCGACTTCGCCTTCGAGTCGCCGCGGGCGCAGTACTACCTGATGTTCTTCTTCCTCGTGCTGGGCATCTGGGTCATGCGGCGGATCGTCAATTCGCTGCTCGGGCGCACCTTCATGGCGATCCGAAATGGCGATGACCTCGCCGAGGCGCTGGGCATCAACCTCATGCGCAACAAGCTGCAGGCCTTTCTCATCTCGGTGCTGTACGCGGGTTGGGCCGGTGCGCTGTATGCCGGCTTCGTGCGCTTTCTCGGGCCCGATCTGGCCGGCGTGCACCACACCTTCGACATGACGATGTACATGCTCGTCGGCGGCCTGGGCACCTTGATCGGTCCCTTGCTCGGCTCACTCTCGGTGCCCTGGATGACGCAGTACCTGCAGTTCCTGCAAGAGTACCGCTTCGTCATCTTCGGTCCCATCCTGATCCTGCTGGTGATCTACCTGCCGCATGGCGTGGTGGGCTCCTGGCTGGGCTGGCGCGCCCGCAAGGCCGCTGCGCGCGCCAGTTCAAAGCAGGAGTGACCCCATGCTCAAGATAGAGAACCTGACCAAGAAGTTCGGCGGCAACGCGGCCGTCAACAACGTGTCGACGACGGTCGACGAGGGCAAGATCAACGCCATCATCGGTCCCAACGGCGCGGGCAAGACGACCTTCTTCAACCTCATCAGCGGTGTGCACCGACCCACCTCGGGCACGATCACTTACGACGGTCGCGACATCACCGCCTTGCGCACCGATTCGGTCGCCCGTCTGGGCGTGGCGCGCACCTTCCAGTCCACCACGTTGTTCGACAACGCCAGCGTGCTCGACAACCTCATCGTTGGTCACCGCCTGCGTACGCGCTCGGGTCTGCTCGACGTGTTGTTCGGCTCGTCGCGCCTGCGCGAGGAAGAGCGTATTTGCCGCGAGAAGGCCCGCAGCGCGCTGGACTTTGTGGGCTTGTCCCGTCTGGAGCACAGGCTGGCTGGCGACATCTCGCAGGAGGAGCGCAAGCGCGTGGCCTTTGCGTTGGCGCTGGCGACCGAGCCGCGCCTGGTGCTGCTCGACGAGCCTGCGGGCGGCGTCAACCCGGAGGAGACGGTGGGCCTGGCGGAGCTGATCCGCAAGATGGTCAAGAGTGGGCTGACGGTCTGCCTGATCGAACACAAGATGGACATGATCATGAGCCTGGCCGACAAGATCCTCGTGCTCAGCTACGGCGAGAAGATCGCCGAGGGCACGCCCGCCGAGGTCAAGGCCAACCCGGCCGTGATCGACGCCTACCTGGGGAGCGACCATGCTGACATTTAAGGATGTCTCGCTCCACTATGGCGCGTTTCGTGCGCTCGAGAACGTCAACCTGCACGTCGAGGCCGGTGAACTGGTGGTGCTGCTGGGTGCCAATGGTGCAGGCAAGAGCTCGATCTTTCGTGCGCTCTCCGGCCTGACGCCGATCTCGGGCGGCGACATCGCCCTGAGTGGCACCGCGCTCAAAGGCATGAAGCCCTCGCAGGTGGTGCGCCAGGGCGTGGTGCAGTGCCCTGAAGGGCGCAAGCTGTTCCTGCAGATGTCGGTGCTCAAGAACCTGATGCTTGGCGCCTATGTGCATCACCGCGACAAGGCGGAGAACCAGCGCCGTCTTGAGGAAGTGTTCTCGCTGTTTCCGATCCTGGCCGAGAAGCGCCATGACGCGGCGGGTTCGCTCAGCGGCGGTCAGCAACAGATGGTGGCCATCGGCCGAGCCCTCATGGGGCGACCGCGACTGCTGTTGCTCGACGAGCCCTCGCTGGGCCTTGCCCCCCTGGTTGTCAAACAGGTGTTCGAGGTGGTGCGGGGCATCAACAAGGCCGGCACCACGGTATTGCTGGCCGAGCAGAACGCCTATGCGGCGCTCAAGATTGCCAGTCGCGCCTACGTCATCGAGCGCGGTCGCATCGTGCTCGAGGGCGATCGCGACAGCCTCATGAACAACGAAGCGGTGCGCAAGGCCTACATCGGCGCCTGAGTCACCTCCATCGCTTTTCCCCACGAGCCCCGCTCGATTTCTTTTCACCCACCCCCAGGAGACACTCATGATCAGAAGGCAGTTCACCCAGATCGCCGGCGCTGTAGCCGTGGCAGGCCTCTTTGCCTGGTCGCCTGCGCAGGCACAGGAAGTTGTGAAGATCGGCTACTCCGGCCCGCTGAGCGGCGGCGCCGCGCAGTACGGCAAGAACACGCTCGACGGCCTGTCGTTTGCCGTTGACGAACTCAATGCCTCGGGCTTCGAGGTAGCGGGCAAGAAAGTTCGCTTTGAAGTGGTGGCGCTCGACGACAAGTACAACCCGGCCGAGACCGGCATCAACTTCCAGCGCCTGGTGCAGGAGCACAAGACCCCGGTCGTGATGTGCCCACATTCGGGTGGCGGCTTCGCCATCCAGACCAAAAACGTTGCGACCAAGACCTTGCTGCTGTCGTACACCAGCGTGCCGCAGATCACCGAGCGCGGCAACCCGCTGACGCTGCGCATTCCGCCCGAGTTCACCTCGTACATTCCGGCCTTCGTCAAGCACGCCATGTCCGCGTTCGGCAAGAAGGTTGCGATCGCCAACGCCGACCACGACTACGCCAAGGCCTGGACCAAGGCGTTCGTGCCGGCTTGGACGGCCGCCGGTGGCGAAGTCGTGGCCGAAAACCCCATGAGCTACAACCGCGCCACCGACTTTTACAGTGGCGTGAGCAAGGTACTCGCGGCCAAGCCTGATGTGCTGTTCATCGGCGGCGCGTCCGAGCCCACGGCGCTGGTGGTCAAGCAGGCCCGTGAACTGGGCTTCAAAGGCGGCTTCATCATCATCGACCAGGCCAAGATGGACCAGATGAAACCCATCCTGGGTGGCAACTACGCCATGCTCGAAGGTGCCATCGGCGTGCTTCCGCTGATCGACGACGGCACTGCCGGCGCCAAGGCCTTTGTAGGCACCTGGCTCAAGGCCTATCCGGGCCGCGATCCGGCCTCGGAAATGTCACTGAACTACACCGCGATGCTCGCCACCGCCGAAGCCATGAAGCTCGCTGGCACGACGACCGATGCAATGGCCATTCGCGCCAATCTCGACAAGGCCTTCAAGAACCTCAAGGGCAGCCAGAATCCGCACAACCTGGACGGGGTGGATGCGCGTGGCGGCTCGACGGCCAAGACCCGCGTGGCCGTGGTCGAGAACGGCAAGATCAAGGAAGTCACGCTGGCCAGCTTCAACTGACGGGCCAGCCACTCCTCGATTGGGCGACCTGATCGCTGCATTCGGCGATGAGCAAAGCACCTGCTTCGGCGCTCACACCCCTGATCGACGGGTTGTGCTTCGCCGAAGCGCCGCGCTGGCGCGACGGTCGCTTGTGGTTCTCCGACTTCTTCCATGCCAAGGTCTTCTCTGCCAGTGAGCAGGGAGACCTGCGCGCGGAATGTGAAGTGCCAGCCCATCCCAGTGGACTGGGGTGGCGCCCCGATGGCCACTTGTTGGTGGTCTCGATGCAGGACCGGCGCCTGCTCATTCAGCGCGACGGCCAACTGCAGACCCTGGTCGACCTGACACCGCTGACTGGCGGCCATTGCAACGACATGGTGGTCGACGCGCAAGGGCGGGCCTATGTGGGCAATTTCGGGTTCGATCTCTATGCGGGCGAACCGCTGCGGCCAACCCGCCTGCTGCGCGTGGACCCCGATGCCAGTGTGCACGTGGTGGCCGATGACATGGTGTTTCCCAACGGCATGGCCATCACACCCGATGGCGGCACGCTCATTGTGGCCGAGACCCACGTGCACCGGCTCAGCGCCTTTGACATTGCACCCTCCGGAGCCTTGTTGCGGCGGCGCATCTGGGCGGATCTGCCCGGTGTGTTCGTCGACGGCCTGTGTCTTGATGCCGAGGGGGCCATCTGGGTGGCGGACGCGCGCGGGCAGCAGGTGCTCAGGGTCGCGCCGGGCGGCGAAATTGTGCGCAGGGTGTCCAGCGGCGCGCACAACAGCTATGCCTGCATGCTCGGTGGGCACGATGGCCGCACCTTGTTTGTCTGCACCGCGCCAGGCATCGGGCCGGTGCAAGGTGCACGCCGGGAAGGGCGTATCCAGACCTTGCGGGTCGACGTGCCCCACGCTGGCCTGCCCTGAAGGTCGCCTGCGCAGACGACGCGAGCCGCTGTTTTCACCCCGTTCGCACTTGGAAAAACAGTGTGAACAGGCCCTAGTCAAAGACGATCATGCCGCGCGCATTGCGCCCGGCGGACAGATCGGCAAAGGCCTGGGGTGCCTCGTCGATGCGGTAGCGGTGTGTGATGAGTTCGTCGAGCTTGAGGCGGCCCGCCCGGTAGAGGGCGATCAGGCGCGGAAAGTCTTCACGCGGGCGACCCGAACCGTAGTAGCAGCCCGTCAGTGTTTTCTCTTCGAGAGAGAGTGTGAGTGTCTTGAGGGTGGTGGTGTCCTTGACGCTGGCCACACCCACCGCCACGGCGGTGCCGCCTTTGCGCAGGCAGCCGTAGGCCTGTGCCACGACCTCGCCAAGCCCGACGCATTCGAACGCATAGTCGGCGCCGCCCCCGGTGAGCTTGCGCAGCGTCTTGACGAGGTTGTCGTCGTGGCTGGCGTTGACGGTGTGCGTGGCACCGAACAGGCGCGCCAGCTCGAGCTTGCTGTCAGCGCGATCGACTGCCACGATCATGGCCGCACCCGCGATGTGACAGCCCTGGATGGCGTTGAGGCCGACACCGCCGGCGCCGAATACCACGGCGGTCGACCCGGGTTGCACACGCGCTGCGTTGACCACCGCGCCAACGCCGGTCATGACACCGCAACTGACCAGGGCGCAGCATTCCATGGAAACCGCCTGTTCGATTTTCACCACGTTGTCCTGGTGCAGCGTGGCCATGTCGGCCATGACGCCGCAGCCCGAGAAAATGTTGAGCGGATTGCCCGCCATGTCGTGCAGACGTGTCGTGCCGTCGGGCAAGGTGTACGTGGCCTTGACCGCCTGATCGCACAACTGGGGCCGACCGGTGCTGCAGTAGCGGCAATGGCCGCACATGCTGACGAAGGAGGTCACCACGCGGTCGCCCACGGCCAGTTGATGCACGCCGTCGCCCACGGCGATCACCGTGCCTGCACCCTCGTGACCAAGCACCACCGGTGGCGGCAGCGGAATGATCCCTTGCGCGGCCGACAGGTCGCTGTGGCACACGCCGCACGCCGACATCTGCAGCATGACCTCGCCTGTACGCGGTGGGTCGACCCACACGTCCTCGACGGTGACCGGCGCACCGTGCGCACGCGCCAGGACGGCCCGCGCCTTGCGCTTCTCGCTCATGCACGCACCCCTTCGCTGTCGATCCGGCTCTGCTGCTCCTGCAGGTGGCGCCACATGATCTTGCCGGTGCCGGATTTGGGCAGTGCGTTGGTGAACTCGACGATGCGTGGGCTTTTGTAAGCGGCCATGTGCTGGTGCGACCATTCGATGATGTCGCCCTCGCTGACTTGTCCCTTTTGCTCGGGCTTGAGCACCACCACCGCTTTGACGGTTTCACCTCGCTTGGCATCGAGCGCGCCGATCACGCAGACTTCCAGAATGGCCGGGTGCTGGTACATGAGCGTCTCGACCTCGGCCGGCCAGACCTTGTAGCCGCTGGCGTTGATCATGCGCTTGAGCCGATCCATCATGAAGAAATAGCCGTCTTCGTCGATGCGCGCCAGATCGCCGGTGCGCAAGAACCGCCGGCCCGCCAGGTCGATGAAGGCCTCGGCCGTGGCCGCGTCGTTGCGCCAGTAGCCCTGCATCACCTGCGGCGCGTGCACCACGATCTCGCCGGTCTCGCCCGCTGGCAATTCCTGCAGGGTCTGCGGATCGATGACGCGGGCATCAACGTCGAACACTGGAATCCCCAGGCATTGCGGCTTGGGGCGCTGCGGCGGGTTGATGTGGGTGGCGGCCATGGTCTCTGACATGCCATAACCTTCGACATAGTCCAGGCCCAGCAACTGCTTGAGCTTGTGCGCCACGGCGGCCGGCATGGCAGCGCCTCCGCCACGGATGCCCACCAGCCGGGACAGGTCGTACTCGCCAATTCGCGGATTGGCCAGAAAGTCCACCACCATGGTGCTGATCGCTTGCCAACTGGTCACGCCGTGGCGTTGCATCAGCTCGGCGGCGGTCTCACGGTCCCAGCGCGACATGACCACGATGGTGGCGCCCAGATACAGCGGTCCGTTCATGCCGCCAGCCATGCCGGTGACGTGAAAGAAGGGCAGTACAGACAGCATCACCGCGTCCTGGCTGCGCGCAAACCACTGCATGCCACCAATGGCGGTGCATTGCACGCTGCGGTGTGTGTGCATGCAGCCCTTGGGGTGGCCGGTGGTGCCCGAGGTGTAGGGCATCACGCACAGGTCGTCTGGGCCGACGGTGTGGTGCTCGGGCACCGGGCGCGCGGCCAGCACGTCGCTCCAGGCGTGCAGGCCGTCGCCCTCGACAGGCTGACGGGGCGCCGTCACAAACGGGGGCAGGCGCAGCGTCGACTCGCCCTGCAGGTAGTCGCTGTAGGTGGCCACCACCACGTGGACCAGCGTTCGGTCGCTGCTGCCGCCATGGCCGCGGTGCAGCGGCAGCAACTGGGGCAGCAGGTCTTGCGCGGTGATGGCGACGCTGGCGCCGCTGTCGGCCACGTAGTGCGCCAGTTCCTCGGTCATGTTCATCGGGTTGACCGGCACCACCACCGCGTTGGCACGCAGGATGGCGTAGTAGCCGATCACCCATTGCGGGCTGTTCTGCAGGTACAGCAGTACGCGGTCGCCGGCCTTCACGCCGCACACTTGCTGCAAGTGGCCAGCCAGGCACTCGGCCTGATCGCGAAACTGCCCGAAGCTCAGCGGTGTGTCGTAGTAGACGATGTAGGGCTTGTCGGGGTAGCGCCGTGCCGAGACCTCGGCGTTGAACCACAGGCTGGTCTCGGGAAGCGTCAGGTGGTGGGGCAGCCCGGCGGGCCAGTGACTGTGATGAGGAGCGGTGTTCATGACGATGGCGCCAGCACGCGGGCGATTTCTTCCTTGGCGATGGCGTTGCGGTGCACTTCGTCGGGGCCGTCGGCAAAGCGCAGCGTGCGGGTGGACGCGTAGGCGCGCGCCAGTCCGAAGTCGTCGCTGACGCCGGCGCCACCATGCACCTGCATGGCCCAGTCGATGACCAGCAGCGCCATTGAGGGCGCCGCCACCTTGATCATGGCGATCTCCTGCCTGGCAGCCTTGTTGCCGACCTTGTCCATCTTCCAGGCCGCGTGCAACACCAGAAAGCGCGCCTGATCGATCAGGATGCGCGACTGCGCGATGCGCTCGCGGGTCACGCCCTGGTCGGCAAGTTTGCGGCCAAACGCGGTGCGCTGGTTGGCGCGTTGGCACATGGCCTCCAGTGCACGCTCGGCGCGGCCAATCACGCGCATGCAGTGGTGGATGCGTCCCGGGCCCAGGCGGCCCTGGGCGATCTCGAAGCCACGGCCTTCGCCCAGCAGGATGTTTTCGAGCGGTACGCGCACGTCGGTGAACTGCACTTCGGCGTGACCGTGTGGCGCGTCGTCGTAACCAAACACCGGCAGCGAGCGCAGCACCTCGACGCCCGGGGTGTCCATCGGCACCAGGATCATGGACTGCTGCGAATGCCTGGGCGCCTCGGGGTCGGTCTTGCCCATGAAGATGAGCAGCTTGCAGCGCGGGTCGTTGGCGCCACTGGTCCACCACTTGCGGCCATTGATTCGGTAGTGGTCGCCGTCGCGCTGGATGCGCGCCTCGATGTTGGTCGCGTCGCTGGAGGCCACCGCGGGTTCGGTCATGGCAAAGGCCGAGCGAATGCTGCCGTCGAGCAAGGGCGGCAACCAGCGCGCCTGCTGCTCGGGCGTGCCGTAGCGCACGATGGTTTCCATGTTGCCGGTGTCGGGGGCCGAGCAATTGAAGGGCTCCGAGCCGATCGGCGAACGACCCATGATTTCCGCCAGTGGGGCGTACTCCAGATTGCTCAGGCCCGCGCCCAGCGGCGAGTCCGGCAGGAACAGGTTCCACAACCCGGCCGCCTTGGCCTTGTGCTTGAGCGCTTCCATCACCGGTGGCTCCTGCCAGGGATTGCCGGCCGCACGAAACGCTTTCATCTGCGCTTCAAACACGGGCTCGGCCGGCACGATGTGTTCGTTCATGAAGGCGCGCACGCGCGCTTGCAGGTCCTTGACCTTGGGGGAATGGTCGAAATCCATGGGGTCTCCGTGTGGGATCGAGAGGGAACGTCAGTGATTGATCGACTGCGCCAGCGCCCAGGCCTGCTCGGCCAGTGGGCGCGCGCGACGACCGGTCTGCACGGCCGTGGCATTGGACGCATTGCCCAGCTGTGCGCGGTGGGCAATGCCTTGCAGGATGCCGACCAGTCGAAACATGTTGAACACCAGGTAGTAGGCCCAGTCGCGACCGGGCACGGGCTGCTTGCGCTCGGTGCGCATCAGGTAGCTCGCCAGGTAGCGCGCCTCACCCGGGATGCCCAGTGCGGCGGTGTTCACGCCCGCCAGGCCGCGAGAGCCCTGCGGCATGCGCCAGGTCAGGGCGTGGTACGCGAAGTCGACGAGGGGATCACCCAGCGTGGCCAGCTCCCAGTCGAGGACCGCGAGGATGCGCGGCTCGCTGGGGTGGAAGATCACGTTGTCGATGCGGTAGTCGCCATGCACGATGCGGGTCTCACCCTCGGGCGGCATGTGCTGTGGCAGCCAGTCGATCAAGCGCTCGACGGCATCGATGGTCTCGGTCTGCGCGGCCTTGTACTGGCGCGTCCAGCGCGCCACCTGGCGCTGCAGGTAGGCGCCGGGGCGCCCGAAGTCGGCCAGTCCAACCGCGGCCGGGTTCACCCGGTGCAGGGCGGCCAGCACGCGGTTGAGTTCGTCGTAGATGGCGGCGCGCGCGTCCGGCGTTTCGCCGGGCAGGGTGGGGTCCCAGAAGATGCGGCCGCTGACGTGGTCCATCACGTAGAAGGCCGAACCGATGACCCTTGGGTCCTCGCACAGCGCGTGCGCGGTGGCCACCGGCACCTCGGTGTTCGCCAGGGCGCGGATCACGCGGAATTCGCGGTCAACCGCATGCGCCGACGGCAGCAACTCGCCCATGGGTTTGCGCCGCAGCACGTAGCGCCGCTCCCCGGCCTGCAGCAGAAAGGTCGGGTTGGATTGCCCCCCCTTGAATTGCGCCACCGACAGCGGACCGTCGAAGGCGGCGACATGCTGTTGCAGCCAGACCGCCAGGCGGTCTTCGTCGAACTGGTGCGCCGGTGCCACCGGCTGAGTGCCGGTGAAAAGGGCCTGCGGGTCGCTCATGCGATCGGGTCTGCGGCAAGCATTCGCGTCAGATGGCGGACGAGCCCCCATCGACCGCGATGTATTGCCCGGTGATGTGACGCGAGGCCTCGCTGGCCAGGAACACCACCGTGCCCATCAGGTCCTCGTCGCCGCCGAGACGCTTGAGCGGCGTGCGCGCCGTCACCGCGTCGCCGATTTTCTCGAGCAGGCCTTCGGACATCTTCGAGGGGAAGAAGCCCGGGCATATGGCGTTGACGTTGATGTTGTAGCGCCCCCATTCGCTGGCCAGCGCACGCGTGAAATTGATGGCCGCCGCCTTGGAGGTGTTGTAGGCCACGGTGTGCACGCCCGGCCCCATGCCCTTGAGGCCGGCCACCGAGGCGATGGTGATGATCTTGCCGTGCTGGCGCGGGATCATGCAGCGCCGACCCACCTCGCGCGAGAGGAAGAAGGGCGCATTGATGTTGAGGTTCATCACCTTGTGCCAGGCCTCGTCGGGGTAGTCCTCGGCGGGTGCGCCCCAGGTCGCGCCAGCGTTGTTGACCAGGATGTCGATGGGCCCGAGCCCGCTGACGACTTCGTCGACCAGGGCCGGTACGCGGTCGGTCTTTTGCAGGTCGCTCACCACGGTCTGCACCGTGATGCCGAGCGCCTGCAGGTGCTGCCTGGCCTCGGCCAGCTCGTCGGCCTTGCGCGCGCTGATGGCGACCTTGCAGCCCATCTCGCCCAGGGCCTGGGCCATCTGCAGGCCCAGCCCCCGCGAGCCTCCGGTGACCAGGGCCACCTGGCCGTCCAGTTGAAACAGTTGCTTCACGCTCATGGGCGTCTCCTTCAGCAGACTTCGAACAGCCCGGCGGCACCCTGGCCGCCACCGATGCACATGGTCACCACGACGTACTTCGCGCCGCGCCGCTTGCCTTCGATCAGCGCGTGGCCGGTCAGGCGCGCACCGCTGACGCCATAGGGGTGACCCACCGCGATGGCGCCGCCGTTGACGTTGAGCAGTTCATCGGGAATGCCCAGCCTGTCGCGGCTGTAGATCACCTGGCAGGCAAAGGCCTCGTTGAGTTCCCACAAGCCGATGTCGTCGACCTTGAGGCCGGCGCGCTGCAGCAGGCGCGGCACCGCGAACACCGGCCCGATGCCCATCTCGTCGGGCTCACAACCGGCGACGGCGAAGCCGCGAAAGATGCCCAGCGGCTGCAGGCCCAGTTGCTCGGCGCGCTTGCCGTTCATGACGACACAGGCCGATGCCCCGTCAGAGAACTGGCTGGCGTTGCCCGCGGTGACCACGCCACCGGGCAGGGCAGCGCGAATCTTCTGTACCCCCGCCAGCGTGGTGTCGGGTCGGATGCCTTCGTCGCTGTCGATGGTCACCGCTTGGGTGGTGACCCGTCCGCTGGCCTTGTCCACCACGCCCATGGTGGTGGTCATGGGCACGATCTCGTCCTTGAAGCGACCGGCTGCCTGCGCCGCGGCGGCGCGCTGCTGACTGCGCACGCCGTACTCGTCCTGCGCGAGCTTGCTGATGCCGTAGCGCTGGGCCACGGTCTCGGCCGTCTGCAGCATGCTCCAGTACAGCTCGGGTTTGTGCTCCACCAACCAGGGGTCACGACGCATGTGGGTGTTGGCCTCGTTTTGCACGCAGCTGATGCTCTCGACCCCCCCGGCCACGATGGCGGGCGCACCTTCGAGCATCACGCGCTGGGCGGCCATGGCGATGGTCTGCAGGCCCGACGAGCAAAAGCGGTTGACCGTCATGCCTGCCACCGTGACAGGAAGGCCCGCGCGCAGGGCGATCGCGCGCGCGATGTTGCCGCCGGTGGTGCCTTCGCCGAAAGTGCCGCCCATGATGCAGTCCTCGATCTCGCCCGGGTCCACGCCGGCGCGCTGCACCGCGTGTTGCACCGCGTGGCCACCCAACGTGGCGCCATAGGTCATGTTGAAGGCACCCTTCCAGCTCTTGGCCAGCCCGGTGCGCGCGGTGGAGACGATGACGGCGTCGATCATGAAATGGCTCCTCGGTGTTCTTGTGTTCAGGCGAAGCGCTGACCCTCTTCGGCCAGCTTGCGCAGCAGGGGAGCGGGTTGCCACCAATCGAACGCGCCCGGTTCGCTGGCGAAACCACGCAGGGCACGCACCACGTTGAACAGGCCGACCTCGTTCGCATAGCACATGGGCCCACCGCGATGGGCAGGGAAGCCGTAGCCATTGAGGTAGACCAGATCGACGTCGGAGGCGCGCACCGCGATGCCTTCTTCCAGAATGCGCGCCGCTTCGTTGACCAGCGCGAACACGCATCGTTGCACCACCTCTTCATCGCTCACTTTGCGCGGGGTCACGCCCTTGGCCGCGCGGTACTCGTTGACCAGTTGTTCCACAACGGGGTCGGGCAGGGCGTCGCGCGCGCTGGGCTCGTAGCGGTACCAGCCGGCGCCGGTCTTCTGGCCAAAGCGGCCCAGCTCGCACAATTTGTCGGCAACGGTCGGCTCGTGCGGCACGCCCGCTTCGGCAGCGCGGCGCTTGCGCGTGGCCCAGCCGATGTCCAGCCCCGCCAGGTCGCCCATGCGAAACGGACCCATGGCAAAGCCGAAGCGCTCCAGCGCCTTGTCGATTTGCTGCGGTGAGGCGCCCGCCACGATCAGCGCGTTCGCGGCGGCGCCGTAGCGTGCCACCATGCGGTTACCGATGAAGCCGTCGCACACACCCGAGACCACCGAGACCTTGCGAATCTTTTTGCCCAAGGCCAGCGCGGTGGCCATCACATCTTTGGCGGTCTGCTCACCGCGCACGATCTCGAGCAGTCGCATGACGTTGGCCGGGCTGAAGAAGTGCAGGCCGAGCACATCCTGCGGCCGCGAGGTGAAGCCGGCAATGCGGTTGATGTCCAGGTACGAGGTGTTCGAGGCCAGGATGGCTCCGGGCTTGCACACCGCATCGAGTTGGCGGAACACCGATTCCTTCACGTCCATCTGTTCGAACACGGCCTCGATCACAAGGTCGACATCCTTGAACGCGTCGTAGCTCAGCGTGGGCGAAATCAAGGCCAGGCGCTGCGCGACCTGGTCGGCGGTGAGCTTGCCGCGGCGCGCGCTGTTATCGTAGTTGCGCCGGATGGTCGCCAGCCCGCGCTCGAGGGCTTCCTGGCTGGATTCGAGCAGCACCACCGGGATGCCGACGTTCAGGAAGTTCATGGTGATGCCGCCGCCCATGGTGCCGGCGCCGATCACCCCGACCCGCTGGATCGGTCGCAACGGCGTGTCGCTCGGCACATCGGGCAGTTTGCCCGCGGCGCGCTCGGCCGCGAACACATGGCGTGCTGCGCGCGATTCGGGTGTGTTCATAAGCGCAAAGAAGGCCGCGCGTTCGCGGCGCAGGCCTTCGTCGAAGGGTTGGGTCACGCTGTCGGCCACGGCTTCCACGCAGGCCAGTGGCGCCGGCAAGCCCTTGGCGGCCGCCTTGACGCTGGTGCGTGCGAACTGCAGAAAGGCGTCGGTGCCGGCGCTGGGCAGTTTGATGTCGCGCAGGCGGCGCAGGGGCATTCGCTCGGTGGCGGCCCGGGCGGCAAAGGCGATTGCAGCGGCCACCACATCTGCTTCCACCACCTCGTCGACCAGGGTGGTGCCGGCAAAGGCAGCGGCCTTTTGCGGTGCGCCCGAGACGATCATGTTCAGTGCGGCCTCCACACCGATCGCTCGCGGCAGGCGTTGAGTGCCCCCGGCACCCGGCAGCAGGCCGAGCTTGACCTCGGGCAGGCCGAGCGTGGCGTCCTTTCGCGCCACCCGGTAGTGGCAGCCGAGCGCGAGCTCCAGACCGCCGCCCAGGGCGTGCCCTGCGATGGCTGCAATAACGGGCTTATGGGCGTCGTCCAGGGCGCGGATCACGTCCGGCAGGTTGGGCGACATCGACGACTTCGGTGTGCCGAACTCGCGCACATCAGCTCCTCCGGAGAAGAGCGACTCGCCGCCGGTCAAAACGATGGCGGCTATGGCCGGATCGGCCAGTGCGCGATCCAGGGCCGACAGGATGCCCGCGCGAAGCGCATGGCCCAAGCCGTTGACCGGCGGGTTCTGAAAGGTGAGCACGGCCACTTGGCCTTGCGTGGTGAGGGCCACCGGATGCATGGGGAGTCTCCACTTGTGGGGTCGCTGGCGAGGCCGCGCCCCAGGCTGGTCCTAGGGATAACCATAGTCTGCAGTGCAGAACATGATTTCAAAACGAAGCGGATAATAGCCAGAAGCCTTGGCCACCACAATCCCATGCAAACCCCGCTGATTGCCCGACGCGACATCCAATTCCAGTTGTTCGAGGTGCTGCAGGCGCAGGCTTTGCTGCAACGGGAGCGCTACCGCGAGCACAGCCGGGAGACCTTCGAGGCGGCGCTGGATACGGCCGTGCGCATCGCCGAGGACCTGTTCGCACCACACCAGCGGCTGGGCGACGAGCAGGAGCCACGCATAGAGGATGGCAAGGTGGTGTTGCCCGATGGGGTGAAGGCGGCGGTGCGCGCCTACGCCGATGCCGGCTTTCTGGCCGCCAGCGTCGACGAAGCGGCCGGCGGCATGCAACTGCCGGTGCTGGTGACGCAGGCCTGCCTGTCGGTGTTTCGCAGCGCCAATGTCGCCACCACATCGTATGTGGGGCTGACGGCCTCCAACGCCAACGTGATCGAGAAGTTCGGCACCGACCTGCAGCGTAAGCGCTACCTGCCGGCGCTGCGCAGCGGGCGCTTCTTCGGCACCATGGCACTGACCGAGCCGCAAGCGGGCTCCAGCCTGGCCGATCTGCACACCCAGGCCACGCCGATGGGCGATGGGCGCTACCGCATCAAAGGCCAGAAGGTGTTCATCTCGGGCGGCGATCACGAGCTGGGCGAGAACATCGTGCACCTGGTGCTGGCGCGGCTGGCGGACGCGCCGGCTGGCGTGCGCGGCATCTCACTGTTTACCGTGCCCAAATTCCACACCGACGCACAGGGGCAGGTGGGCGAGCGCAACGACGTGGCCCTGGCGGGCCTGATTCACAAGTGCGGCTGGCGCGGCACCACGTCAACGATGTTGTCGTTTGGCGAGAACGACGCCTGCGTGGGCGAGATGGTCGGGCAGCCCAACGATGGCCTGTCGTGCATGTTCCACATGATGAACGAGGCCCGCATCGGCGTCGGCATGGGCGCCATCATGCTGGGCTACCGCGGCTACCTAGCCTCGTTGCAATACGCGCGCGAGCGCACCCAGGGTCGCTCACCGGCCAACCGCGATCCGGCTTCGCCGCCGCTGCCCCTGGTCGCGCACGCCGACGTGCGCCGCATGCTGCTGGCGCAGAAGTGCTATGTGGAGGGGGCCTACGGCCTGGCGCTGTATGCAGCCTGGCTGGTCGACGAGCAGCGCACGCACACCGACGCGGCGCAACGCCAGGCGGCCGGCCTGCTGCTGGAGCTGCTGACCCCGGTGGTGAAGTCCTGGCCGTCGCAATGGTGCCTGGAGGCCAATTCCCTGGCGATCCAGGTTCTGGGCGGCTATGGCTACACGCGCGAATACCCGGTCGAGCAGTTCTGGCGCGACAACCGGCTCAACATGATTCACGAAGGCACCCACGGCATTCAGGCGCTGGACCTGCTGGGGCGCAAGGTGGCGATGCAGGACGGCGCCGCCCTGGCGGTGATGCAACCCTTGGTGGAGGGCGTGGTGGACAACGCCATGCAGCAGCCGCTGCTGAAGACGCATGCGCAGGCGTTGCGCGCCGCCTGGCAGGACGTGTTGGGCACGGTGCAGGCGCTGAGCGCACCCCTGCGGACCGATCGCGAGGCGGTGCTGGCCAACGCAAATCTGTTTCTCGAAGCCTTTGGCCACACCGTGCTGGCCTGGGTCTGGTTGCGCCAGGCCACCGTGGCGCAGCAAATGCTCGCCTTCCCGGTCACCGACGCAGACGAGGCGTTCTACCGCGGCAAAGTGCAGGCCGCGCAGTGGTTTTTCCGCTGGGAACTGCCCAAGGTGGCGCCTCAGCTGGCCTTGCTGCGCAGCGTGGACGACAGCCACCACGCGATGCGCGACGCCTGGTTCTGAGCCAGGTGGGCCGCGTCAGCGCGGCAGCGCGTCCTCGATGGCACGCACCACGTCGAGCAGGCGTGGTCGCACTTCTTTCAGCAGGAATTCGGGTGAGAGGTTGTACGAGGCGCCGCCGACGTTGACCGCCATCATGGGCAGACCGTTGCCGGGGTCAAAGGCCCGCGCGATGCCGTTGACCTCCTTGTTCCAGTCGCCGAACGAGCAGGTCACACCCAGGGTGCGGTAGTCCTCGATGGCTTTCTCGACCCCGGCCTGCACGCCTGGCCAGGCCAGGTGGTCGAGTTCGCGGATCTGGTCGAGCGCCGCTTCTCTCTCGGCGTCCGGCACCGCCGCCAGCCAGGCCCGGCCGATGGCCGATGCCGCCAGAGGCATGCGCGAGCCCACGTCCAGTGTCAGCGTCAGCGCGGCCTTGCTGCGGCAATTCTCGACATAGATCATCGAGAGCTTGTCGCGCACGCCCAGCGACACCGACGCCCCAGAGAAGTTGGCCAGCTCCTGCATCATCGGGCGCGCCACCTTGCGCACATCCAGTCGCGTGAGCAGGGCACTGCCCAGGGCCAGGCACGCGGTGCCCAGGCGGTAGCGGCCGCTCTCGGCCACATGGATCAGGTATCCCAGCTTGGTCAACGTCATGGTCAGGCGCGAGACGGTCGACTTGGGCAGCTTGCAGCGCTGCGCGAGCTCCTGGTTGCTCAGCGTGGCTTCACCGGTGCGAAAGCAGGCCAGCACCTCCAACCCGCGCGCCAGAGCGGTGACAAAGTGGCGGTCTTCCTTGGGTTTGCGCGCGGGCGCAGGGCGCCTGGCGCGGGCAGCGCGGTCGCTGACTGTACCGGCCGGCGTGCCTGGCGCAGTGGGGACTGGGGTTGCGCTCAAAATGGAATTCCGTTCTGCACTTCGAGCTTGGGAATGTACCCCGATTGCAGCGATTCCATGGTGGCTGCGGCCTGAGGGTAAACCTGTCCCCCGCTGCCAGCTCAATGAGCCATCGCGCCGGCCATCAGTGCACGGCCAGCGCCATGTAGCGCGCCAGGTGATGGTCTTCGTCGCCCAGCTGGTGGTCGATCATCACCAAGCGCTTGGCGTAGTGTGCCAGCGGCAGCTCCCAGGTCATGCCGATGCCGCCATGCAGCTGGATGCACTCTTCGGCCACGCGGGTGCCGATGCGCCCGATGCTGTACTTGGCCGCCGACAAGGCGCGCTCTCGCGTGCCGCGCTCGGCGCCCATGGCCGCAGCGGCGTTGATGACGGCCGAGCGCGCCTGCTCAATCTCCAGCAGCACGTCGGCCATGCGGTGCTGCAGTGCCTGAAAGCTGCCGATGGGCACGCCGAACTGCTGCCGGGTGCGCAGGTAGTCCAGCGTCATTTGTTTGACCACGTCCATGGCGCCCACGGCCTCGGCGCACAGCGCCAGCACGCCCCAGCCGACGGCTCGCTCCAGCACCGCCAGACCCTGGCCTTGTGCACCCAGCAAAGCGGAGACCGGCACGCTCACCTGGTTGAAGTGCAGCTCGGCCGCGCGCCCGCCGTCCACGCGCCCATAGCCCTGGCGCGTGAGGCCAGGTGCGTTGGCCGGCACCAGGAACAAGGACAGACCATTCTCGTCGTCCACCGCGCCCGCGGTACGCGCGCTCACCAGCAGCAGGCCGGCCTGTTCCCCATGCACCACCACGCCCTTGTGGCCATCGAGCATGTAGCCCGCCGGGGTGCGCTCGGCCCGTAGGGCCACGTGCGCCAGTTCGTAGTGGCCGCCGGCTTCGTCGTGGGCGAGGGCGGCAACGGTGCTGCCGTCGAGCAATGGGCTCAGCCAGGCTTTTTGTTCGTCGGTGCCGACCGCCGCAATGGCCTGACCCACCACCAGCGCGCCCAGGAAGGGTTCGATCGCCAGGCCTTTGCCCAGGCTGTCGAACACCACGGTGACGTCAAAGGCGTCGCCGCCAAAGCCCCCCACGGCCTCCGGGAACAGGGCACCGATGGCGCCGATGTCGGCCAGGCCGCGCCAGACAGTCTCGCTGAAGCCCAGTTCCGAGGCGGCGGCCGCATGGCGGGCCTCGATGGGGTACTGATCGGCGAGAAAGCGATCCAGGGTGTCGGCGAGCATGCGCCGGTCTTCGGTGTGTTCAAAGTGCATGGTGGTCGCTCACAGGCCGAGGATCATCTTGGAGATGATGTTTTTCTGGATCTCGTTGGAGCCGCCGAAGATCGACAGCTTGCGGTAGTTGAAGTACTGCGCCGCAGCGGCCCGCGCTTCGGGCGGACCGATCGGGGGCGCCTCGTGGCCGGCGTGCAGTGCGGCTTCGACAAAGGGCAAGGCGTAGGGCCCCATGGCGCGGCGCATGAGCGAGAGCAGCTCCTGGCGGATCTCGGTGCCGCGGATCTTGAGCATCGAGCTCTCGGCGCCTGGCACGCCACCGCCGGCCACGGCGGCGAGCACCCGCAGGTTGGTCGTCTTCATGTTCTCCAGGTCAATCTCGACCCGGGCCAGGCGGGCCGCGAACAGCGGGTCCTGCGACAGGGGCCGGCCTTTGTGCATCACGCGGGCCGCGGCGATCTTGAGCTTCTCGAGCCCGGCCACCGAGAAGCCCACGCCAGCGATGTTGGTGCGTTCGTAGGTCAGCAGGTACTTGGCGCAGGTCCAGCCTTTGTCTTCCTCGCCAACCAGGTTCTCCAGTGGCACCTTCACGTCGGTGAAGAACACCTCGTTGACTTCGTGCTCGCCATCGAGCGTGATGATGGGACGCACCTCGACGCCGGGTGTGTTCATGTCCACCAGCAAGAAGCTGATCCCCTCCTGCTTCTTGGCATCGCGGTTGGTGCGCACCAGGCAGAAGATCATGTTGGCGTGCTGCCCCAGCGTGGTCCAGGTCTTCTGGCCGTTGACGAGATAGTGGTCCCCCTGGCGTACCGCGGTGGTCTTCACGCCCGCCAAGTCCGAGCCCGCGCCCGGCTCGGAATAGCCCTGGCACCACCAGTCCTCGCCGCTCAGGATGCGCGGCAGCCAGTAGCGCTTCTGCGCCTCGTTGCCGTACTTGATGAGCACCGGCCCCAGCATGCCCACCCCGAACGGCACCGTGCGCGGCGAATGCGCAAGCGCGCACTCGAGCTCGAAGATGAACTTCTGCACCGCGCTCCAGCCCGGCCCGCCGTATTGCTCGGGCCAGTGGTTGGCCAGCCAGCCGCGCTGGTTCAGGATCTGGTGCCATTGCGCCATGTCGTCCCTGGTCAGCCGCAGGCCCTCGCGCACCTTGGCCGACAGGTCTTGCGGCAACTGCGCTTTCAAGAAGCCGCGCACTTCGCTGCGAAAGGCCTCTTCGTCGGGCGTGAAGTTCAGATCCATGCCATGTCCTTGTTCAATTCGGGATCAAATTCTGCAATGCAGATTGTGTGACCCGTCTTTGTCCAGGACAATCCGGTTCTCGGTTGACACACTGTCAAACAGGATTTGCCAATCATGGATCCCAACGACCTGTCCCTGCTGGTGGACATCCACGACGCCGGCAACCTCAGCCAGGCCGCACGGCGCCTGAAAACCAGCCGCGCCAACGTGAGCTACCGGCTGGCGCAACTGGAGCGCGCGGTGGGCGCGCAGCTGTTTCGGCGCACCACGCGGCGGGTCGAGGCGACCGAGCTTGGCCTGCGCCTGTACCAGCACGGCCTGGCCATGCGCAACGAGTTGCAGGCGGCGCATGAGACCTTGCGCTCGCTTGGCGAGGGGCTACAGGGCCGTGTGCGCCTGAGCGTGCCCAGCGGCTACGGGCAGATGGTGATGGCGCCCTGGTTGATCGCATTCAAGCGCGCGCACCCTGGTGTGGTGCTCGACGTGCTGTTCGAGAACCGGGTCGACGACCTGATGCGCGACGAGGTGGATATTGCGGTGCGCATCCTGGCCGCACCGCCGCCGACCCTGGTGGCCCGCGACCTGGGGCGGGTGCGCTACCTGTGCTGTGCCTCGGCCGCCTACGCGAGCATGAACGGGTTGCCCACCTCGCTGGCCCAGTTGCGCCACACCCCGCTGATTACCTCTGGCGTCGTGGGGCGCGAGCTGCGTCTGGCTGCCTATCGCGACGATCAGCGCGACGAGGTGACGCTGGAGCCCACGCTGATCTCGGAGCATTTCCCGTTCTTGCGAGAGGCCATCCTGGCCGGGCTGGGCGTGGGACTGGTGCCCGACTACGTCGTTCAGGACGCAGTGGAGAGCGGTGCCATCGTCACCGCGCTCGATGGGCTGCGCCTGAGCATCTTCGGCAACCAGCTGTTCATGCTGTACATGCCCAACCGCCACCAGACGCGTTCGGCACGTGCCCTGATCGATCACCTGCTGGCCCACGTCGCGTGAGTCGCCAGCGCGTCGTGCAACGCTCCGTTAGACTGCGCAACCCGCCTGACAACCCACGGCCAAGGCGCCCCCTGGGCGCCTTTGTTTTGCCCGCTGCACCACCGTTGCCCGCCATGTCCCCCAGCCTGTCGCGTACCGCCTTCGCCACCCTGCTGCTCATCGCGTTGATGATGGGCGCCAACCACGTGGCGGCGCGCCTGGCGTTCGACAACGGGGTGAGCGTGGCCACGGCCGTCACCTTTCGCAGCGGCGTGACGGCGCTGGTGGTGGCCGCCATCCTGCTGGTCTATCGCGTGCCGCTGGCGCTGACGGCGCGCCACCGTAAGGCCTTGCCGGCCATTGGTGTGTTGGTGGGGGTGCAGAGCCTGTGCCTGTACGCCTCGGTGGCGCGGCTGCCGGTGGCGCTGGCGCTGCTGGCCTTCAACACCTACCCCTTGTGGACCGCGCTGTGGGCGCGGGTGGTCTACGGCCACAAGCCGGCGCCGCACGTGCTGCGCGCCATGCCGGTGATGCTCATTGGCCTGGCCTTGGCGCTGGATGTGTCGGGCGCGGCCTCGGGCCTGGGTGCCAGTGGGCACTGGGCGCACATTGGTGCGGGCGTGGCCTTCGCGCTGACCGCTGCCGCCACCTTTGGGTTGGCGCTGGTCTTCACCCAGCACGAGGCCGGCGACCTGGACGGCCGTTTGCGCACCGCCACCACCATGACCATCGTGGCGGTGATGGCCCTGGTGGCCAGCGCCACGCAGGGCGGGCTGCATTTTCCGAACGCCGCCCCGGGCTGGTGGGGGCTGTTCGGCCTGACCTTTCTCTACGGCACGGCCTTCACCATCATGTTCACCGTGCTGCCGCGCCTGGGCGTGGTGGGCAACTCGGCCATCATGAACATCGAGCCCATCTTTGCGCTGGTGCTGGCCTGGGTGTTCCTGGGTCAGTCGATCGCGGCCATCCAGGTGGCGGGCGGTCTGATCGTGGTGGCCACGGTGATGTGGCTGGGCCTGCGCAAGCGCTGAGCCAGCGCACCGCGGCCTTTACTCCTCGTCGAGCGAGGCGCTCCAGCGATCGCCCCAGGCCTTGAGGTCGCGCCGGTCGCGCTTGGTGGGGCGGCCCATGGTCTGCGTCAGGGCGGGCTCCGGCGCCAGGCGGCGCTGTTCGGCGGCGGCCAGGCGTTGGGCGATGGATTCGGCGGTTTCTTCGTAGAGCAGGGCAGCGGCACTGGCCGGACCGCGCACCGCGCTGAGCGCGCGCACCACGATGGTCCGGCGCTCCTGCTCGCGGCTGAGCTCCATGACATCACCCACCCGCGGTTCGCGCGAGGCCTTGGCGGGCTGGCCGTTGATGCTCACGCGGCCCTTGTCGATGGCCTCGGCGCTGAGGGCCCTTGTCTTGAAGAAGCGCGCGGCCCACAGCCACTTGTCCAGACGGATGCGTTCGCTCGCAGGCTTGGTGTTCATTCGTTGCGTTGCATGGGCAGGTGCACCCGGGCGTCCAGGCCCCGGACCTCACCGGCCAGGATGCGATTGTGCAGCGTGATGTGACCGCCCAGCGACTGCACGATGCCCTGGCAGATGGCCAGACCGAGGCCTGAGCCGGACTGGCTGGGGCCCGCACGGTGGTCGGTGGCAAAGGGCTGGAACAGCCGCTCGCGCAAACCGTCTGAAATGCCCGGGCCGCTGTCGCTGATCTGCAGCACGGCCTCGTGGCCCATGTGGCCCAGTTGCACCTGCAGCGCGCCGCCCGCCGGGGTGTGTTTGATGGCGTTGTGCAGCAGGTTGCGCGCCACCTCGCGCAAGGCCCATTCGTGGGCACGCACGGGTGTGCTCTCGGGCAGGGCAAGGCTGAAGTCCAGGTTGCGTTCGGCCACCAACGGGGCCAGGTCGAGCGCCACCGTGCGCACCGCGTCCGACCAGTTGCTCAGCGGCGCGTCGCGCTCCTGTCGCATCTGCTCGACCTTGGCCAGCGCCAGCATCTGGTTGGCCAGCTCGGTGGCGCGGTCCACCGTGTGCGCGATTTCATCCAGCGCTTGCCGTGGTTCGACGTCGCCACGGCGTGCCGACTGCAGCTGCGTCTTGAGCACCGCCAATGGCGTCCGCAGCTGGTGCGAGGTGTCGCGCACGAAGCGCTTCTGGTGATCGAGCAGCTGCGACAGGCGCTGCATGTGCTGGTTGGTGGCGTCCAGCAGGGGCAACAGCTCGCGCGGCGCATCGCTGGTGGGCAGGGGCGAGAGGTCGTCTTCGCGCCGCGCGGTGATGTCGCGGCTGATCTGGCGCACCGGGCGCGTGGCCCATTGCACGACCACGATGACCACGAATGCAATCACGCTGAGCATGGCGGCCTGCCGCCACAGCGTGTCGGTGAGGATCTGGCGCGCCAGCGTCTGGCGCAGCTCAAGTGTCTCGGCCACCTGGATGGTGGCCATGCCCTGGCCGCGCACGCCGGCCACCGGCTGCAGCAGCACGGCCATGCGCACCGGCTGGTTGCGGTACTGGTCGTCGTAGAAGTTCACCAGCGCGGCGTAGATGCCTTTCACCGGCACATCGCGCCGCGGCGATGGCAGGTCCGGAAAGCCCGAGACCATCTCGCCGTCGAAACCGAGCACCCGATAGAACAACCGGCTGCGGTTGTCGGCCTCGAAGGCCTCGAGTGCGGAGTAGATGAGCGTGGACTGCAGTTGCGGCCCGCCGGGCCCATCGCTGACCTGCAACTGTTCGCCGAGCGACTTGGCGGTGGCCAGCAGGGTGCGGTCGTAGGCTGTGTCCGCAGCCACCAGGGCTTGTCGGTAGAGGATGGTGGTGTTGAAGACGACGTAGGCAAACACCGGCACCAGGATGCCCAGCAGCAAGGTGCGCCGCAGCGAGAGGGTTCGCGTGGTCACGGTGTGCCCGCCTTGAGCAGGTAGCCCAGGCCGCGCAGCGTCACCAGCTGCGCGCCGGTGTGGCCGATCTTCTTGCGCAAGCGGTAGGCCACGACCTCGATCGCCTCTGGCTGCACGTCGGTTTCACCGGGGAACACCAGCTCGAACAAGCGCTCCTTCGCCATGGCCTGCCCGGGGCGCGCGAGCAGTGCGCGCAGCAGGGCCAGCTCGCGCGGCGGCAGCTCCAGAGCCTGGCCATCGTGGTACACAGCGCCGCTGTCGCGGTCGACGGTGAGGCCGCACCAGCTGGCCGCTGCGGGCGTGGCGTCCACGCCGCTGGCGCGGCGCACCAGCGCGCGCACGCGGGCTTCGAGTTCGTCGAGGTCGAAGGGTTTGGGCAGGTAATCGTCGGCGCCGGTGTTCAGGCCCAGGATGCGGTCGCCCACCGTGCCGCGCGCGGTGAGGATGATCACCGGCGTGCGCAGGCCGTCATTGCGCGCCGCCGACAGCACGTCCAGGCCGTCGCGCCCGGGCAGCGACAGATCGAGCAGCACCGCGTCGGGGCGCGTCTCGCGCCACACCGTCAGGGCGCGTGCACCGTCGTCGCAGCACACCACCTCGATGCCGCGCCGGGCGAGCGAGCGCGCCAGCGTCTCGCGCATGGTGGCGTTGTCTTCAACCAGCATCAGCTTCATGGCGGAGCGCGATTATGGGCGGCGCGGGATGTGAAGCGCAGGTCGGAACTCAGGGTTTGCCCCAGGGTGGTGGACAGCCAACTGACAGCGCCGCTGTCGAAGATCGCGGCCGTTGACACCACCCACTCCAAGGAGACAAGCATGCGTCGCGACACCTTCCTCAAGTCCATGGCCGCACTGGCGGCCGCCGGCGCGCTGCCGCGCATGGCCTGGGCATCGGCCAACGTGAAGATGATGATTCCGGCCAACCCCGGCGGCGGCTGGGACACCACCGGCCGTGCCCTGGGCGAAGCGCTGCGCGAGTCGGGCGTGGCCTCCTCGGTGACCTTCGAGAACAAAGGTGGCGCGGCCGGCGCCATCGGCCTGGCCCAGTTCTACAACGCCAGCAAGGGCGACCCGAACGCGCTGATGGTGATGGGCGCCGTGATGCTGGGCGGCATCATCACCGGCAAGCCGCCGGTCTCGGTCACGCAGGTCACGCCGATCGCGCGCCTGACCTCCGAATACAACGTCTTCGTGCTGCCGGCCGAGTCGCCGATGAAGACCATGGCCGATGTGATTGCCCAGCTCAAGAAGGACCCCGGCAGCGTCAAGTGGGGGGGCGGCTCGCGTGGCTCCACCGAGCACATCGCCGCGGCGCAGATCGCGCAGGCCGTGGGCGCGGACGCCGCGCGCATCAACTACGTGCCCTTCCGTGGGGGCGGTGAAGCGGTGGCGGCCATCCTGGGCGGCAACGTCACCGTGGGCGGCAGCGGCTACAGCGAGTTCCAGCCCTATATCGAGAGCGGCAAGATGCGCGCGATTGCGGTCACCTCGGGCAAGCGCCTCGACGGCATCGACGTGCCCACGCTCAAGGAGCAGGGCATCGACGTGGAAATCGGCAACTGGCGCGGCGTGTACGGCGCAGCGGGCATCAGCGCAGCCGAGCGCGCGGCGCTGGTGGACATGGTGACCAAGGCCACCAAGACCGCCTCGTGGGCTGCGGCACTCAAGAAGAACAACTGGACTTCGGCCTTCCTGTCGGGCAAGGCGTTCGAGGAATTCGTTGATCGCGACTTCTCGTCCCTGCGCGCCACCATGGTCCGCGCGGGTATGGTCTGAGCACGGCCCGGGCATGAGCGATCGAGCACCCACCAAGCCTGGCGAAGTCCTCATCGGGCTTGGCGCACTCGCCCTGGCGGGTGTGCTGGCCTGGGGGGCCCGCGATATTCCGCACGAGGCCGGCTATGCGGGCGTCGGCCCCGACTTCCTGCCCTGGCTGCTGAGCGCCGCCATGGGTGTGTGCGGCCTGCTGCTGTTGTGGCAGGCCTTCAACGGCGGCTGGCGCCATGTGGAGACGCCTTCGGGCGCGGCCACCGGGGATTGGCACGGCATGGCCTGGGTGGGCGCGGGCGTACTGGCCAACGCCGCACTCATCACCACCATCGGCTTCGTGCTCAGCTGCGCCCTGTGCTTTGTGCTGGCCGTGCGCGGCCTGCGTATGAGCGAAGGCCGGGCCGGCGGCGGCGTGGCCACCACCGTGCGTGACGCCGTCACTGGCATGCTGATTGCCGCGCCGGTCTACTGGCTGTTCACCAAGCTGCTGGCCGTGAACCTGCCCGGGCTCACCGGGACCGGCTGGATATAGCGGCGTTGTGCGTTGAGGGTTGAGCGTTGAGCGGCCACGCTCGCCCTGCCCAACGCCCAACGCCCAACGCCCAACGCCCAACGCCCAACGCCCAACGCCCAACGCCCAACGCCCAACGCCCAACGCCCAACGCCCAACGCCCAACGCCCAACGCCCATGTCCGACATCCTCACCCAGTTGCTGGGCGGCTTTGCCACCGCTGCCTCGCCGATCAACCTGTTGTGGGCCCTGGCCGGCTGCGCGCTGGGTACGGCCATCGGTGTGTTGCCGGGGCTGGGGCCGGCGGTCACCGTGGCCATGCTGCTGCCCATCACCGGCCAGGTGGAGCCCACCGCGTCGATGATCTTTTTCGCCGGCATCTACTACGGCGCCATGTACGGTGGCTCCACAACCTCAATCCTGCTCAACACCCCGGGTGAGACCGGGACCATGGTCACCGCGCTTGAAGGTTTTCGCATGGCCAAGAACGGCCGCGCGGGGGCGGCGCTGGCCACCTCGGCCATCGGCTCGTTCGTGGCGGGCACGGTGGCCACGGTGCTGGTCACCTTCTTTGCGCCGGTGCTGGCGGAGTACGCGGTCAAGCTCGGGCCGCCCGAGTATTTCTGCCTGATGCTGGTGGCCTTCACCACGGTCAGCGCGGTGCTGGGGCAGAGCACGCTGCGCGGCATGACGGCGCTGATCCTTGGACTGTCGATGGGCCTGGTAGGCATTGACCAGATCACCGCCCAGGTGCGCTACACCGCCGGCATTCTGGAGTTCATGGACGGCATCGAGGTGGTGCTGGTCGCGGTCGGTCTGTTCGCCGTGACCGAGGCTTTCTACAACACGCTCTACGAAGGTCGGGTCAAGCTCGAGGTGAACCACCTGTCCAAGGTGCACATGACGCGTGACGAGTGGAAGCGCTCCTGGCCGGCCTGGCTGCGCGGCACGGCGCTGGGCTTTCCGTTCGGCACCATTCCCGCGGGTGGCTCCGAGATCCCGACCTTCCTTAGCTACGCCACCGAGCGCAAGCTGGCCAAGGGCGAGGACCGCGACAGCTTCGGCAGTACCGGCGCCATCGAAGGCGTGGCCGGACCCGAGGCCGCCAACAACGCGGCGGTGACGGCCACGCTGGTGCCGCTGCTCACGCTGGGCATTCCCACCTCGGTGACGGCGGCCATCCTGCTGTCTGCCTTGCAGAACTACGGCATCAACGCCGGCCCGCAGCTGTTTCAGACCTCGTCCTCGCTGGTGTGGGCGTTGATTGCGTCGCTCTACATCGGCAACGTCATGCTGCTGGTGCTCAACCTGCCGCTGGTGGGCTTGTGGGTGAAGCTGCTGCGCGTGCCGCGTCCGCAGCTCTACGCCGGCATCCTGATTTTTGCCACGGTGGGCGTGTACGGCATGCGCCAGAGCGCATTCGATCTGTTCCTCATGGCCGGCCTGGGCCTGCTGGGTGTGGTCATGCGCCGCTTCGACTTCCCGATCGCGCCGGTGATCGTGGGCCTGATCCTCGGCCCGCTGGCCGAGGCGCAGATGCGCAACGCCATGGCAATCGGCGAGGGCAGCTGGCGCGTCTTCATCGACCGGCCGATGTCGCTGACACTGCTGATCGTGGTGGCGCTGATCCTGATCGTGCCCCGGTTGCTGGCGCGCCGGCGCGCGGCGACCGAAGCCACGGCCTGAGGGCCGGCCGGCGGGATGGCGCCGGTACCCCTCGGGGGTACCATCCGGCGCATGAGCCACACCGATCCGCTGCCACGCGACGCGCAGAGCATCCTCGAGCTCGCGGCGCGTTCGATGTTCGACCTGTTCGCCAACGCGAGCGAGGGCATGATGCTGGTCGACCGCGATGCGCGCGTGGTGTGGATCAACGACCAGTACCGCCGCTTTCTGCCGGCGCTGGGTTTCGAGCGCGAAGAAGACTTCGTGGGTCAGTCGGTGAGCAGCGTGGTGCAGAACACCCAGATGCACCGGGTGCTGGCCACGGGCAAACCCATCCTGATCGACCTGCTGGACAACCGCGCCGGCACCTTCGTGGTCAGCCGCATTCCGCTGCGCGATGCCCAGGGCGAGGTGATCGGTGTGCTCGGCATCGTGCTGTTCGATCACCCCGAGACGACGCTGCAGCCGCTGATCGCCAAGTTCGCGCGACTGGAGCAGGACTTGAAGGAAGCCCAGCGCCAGCTCGCCAGCCAGCGCCGCACCAAGTACACCTTCGCCAGCTTCGTCGGCAGCAGCCCGGCGGCGGTCGAGGTCAAGCGCCAGGCGCGGCGTGCCGCGCAGTCCACCAGCCCGGTGCTGCTGCTGGGTGAGACCGGCACCGGCAAGGAGTTGCTGGCGCACGCCATTCACGCGGCATCGCCGCGCGCGGGCAAGGCCTTTGTGGGCGTGAACATGGCCGCGGTGCCCGAGTCGCTGCTGGAGTCGGAGTTCTTCGGCGTGGCACCTGGCGCCTACACCGGCGCCGACAAGAAGGGCCGCGACGGCAAGTTCAAGCTGGCCGACGGCGGCACCCTGTTCCTCGACGAACTGGGTGACATGCCGATGGCCATGCAGGTCAAGCTGCTGCGCGCGCTGCAGGACGGCGAAATCGAACCGCTGGGCTCCAACCAGGTAGTGCGATGCGATGTGCGCGTGGTGGCCGCCACCTCGCGCGACCTGCCGCAGATGGTGCGCGACGGCCTGTTCCGCGAAGACCTGTTCTACCGCCTCAACGTGTTGCCGATCCGCGTGCCGCCGCTGCGCGAACGCCAGAGCGACCTGCCGGCGCTCATCGAAACCCTGTGTGAGGACATCGCCGCGCGCGGGGGCGGCAGCCCATTGGAAATCGGCGCCGAGGCGCAGGCGCTGCTGGCCGCGCAGGCCTGGCGCGGCAACATCCGCGAGCTGCGCAACGTGCTGGAGCAACTGGCGCTGCGCACCGATGCGGCGCTGATCACCGCGGCCGACGTGGCGGCGGTGTTGCGCGAAGCCGGTTTGCCCGAGCTGGCGCCGATCCGCGCCATGCCGGCTGCGACGGACGCGCCTGCCGACCTGCGCCCGCTGCCCGAGCAGATTGCGGAACTGGAGCAACGAGCGATTGCCGCCGCGCTGGCCCACACCGGGGGCAACCGCGCCGCCGCTGCCCGCCTGCTGGGCATTTCACGCGCCAGCCTCTACGACCGCCTGGGCAGCCCCGACGGGGTGTCTGAAACGCAGACAACTGTCTGAATTTCAGACATAGATAGCTGCCTGAAATTCAGACAGGTAGTCAGTGACTGCTGAAAAAGTCACGATAAATCAAGCACTTGTAGTCTGGCACGTTGTCTGCGATGGACAGCGACGGCGCACCGCGCCGCGACCCACCCATCGAGGAGACACGACATGTTCAATGCCACCCGCCGCCTGGCGGTGATTGCCCTGGCCTGCACGGCCAGCCTGGGCTTTGCCCAAGCCAACAAAGGCGAAATCCGCATCGCCCACATCCACAGCATGACCGGCCCGCTCGAGGCCTATGCCAAGCAGACCCAGGTGGGTTTGATGATGGGCCTGAAGTACGCCACCGGCGGCACCATGATGGTCGGCGGCAAGAAGATCGTGGTGATCGAGAAGGACGACCAGGGCAAGCCCGACATCGGCAAGAGCCTGCTGGCCGCGGCCTATGCCGACGACAAGGTCGACCTCGCCATCGGCCCCACCGCTTCGCCCGTGGCGCTGGCCATGCTGCCGGTGGCCGAGGAGTACCGCAAGATCCTGCTGGTCGAGCCCGCCGTGGCCGATTCGATCACTGGCGACAAGTGGAACAAGTACATCTTCCGCACCGGCCGCAACAGCAGCCAGGACGCCGCCGCCAACGCCGTGGCCATGGACCAGCCGGGCAACGTGATCGGCGTGCTGGCCAACGACAACGCCTTCGGCCGCGACGCCGTCAAGGCCGCCAAGGACTTCACCAAGAAGGCCAAGGTGGTGCACGAGGAATACCTGCCCGTGGGCACCACCGACTTCACCGCTGGCCTGCTGCGCCTGGTGGACAAGCTCAAGGACCAGCCGGGCAACAAGTTCATCTCGGTGGTGTGGTCGGGCGCGCCGACGCCGTTTGCCAAGATCGCCGAGATGGAGCTGGACAAGCGCTATGGCATCAAGCTCGCCACCGGCGGCAACATCCTGCCGGCCATGGTGGCCTACAAGCAGTTCCCGGGCATGGAAGGTGCGCTGTACTACTACTTCGGCATCCCCAAGAACCCGATCAACGAGCACATGGTCTCGGAGCACTACCGCGAGTACAAGGCACCGCCTGACTTCTTCACCGCGGGTGGTTTCGCATCGGCCATGGCCGTGGTGACTGCGCTCAAGAAGACCAACGGCGACACCAACACCAACAAGCTCATCCAGACCATGGAAGGCATGAGCTTCGACACGCCCAAGGGCACCATGACCTTCCGCAAGGAAGACCACCAGGCCATGCAGAGCATGTACCACTTCCGGATCAAGGCCGACCCGGCGTTCGCCTGGGGCGTGCCGGAGCTGGTGCGTGAGATCAAGCCGGAAGACATGGCCATTCCGATTCGGAATAAACGGTAAACCTCCTGCGCCGCTGATGCGGCTTCCCCCTTGAGAAGGGGGACGACACCTGCGGCCTGGCGAAGCCAGTTCCGCGGTGTCCCTCGAAGGCCGCCGCACCGGCGGCGGCCGACTCCCCCTCGCTCGTTGCGGAGTCTCCATGCTTGAAACCTCAGAACTCACGGTCCGCTTCGGTGGGCACGTGGCGGTCAACGCTGTCTCCTGCGCGTTTGCGCCGGGCACGCTGACGGCCATCGTCGGCCCCAATGGCGCGGGCAAGACGACCTACTTCAACCTGATCTCGGGGCAGATCAAGGCCACGGCGGGCAGCGTGTCGCTCGACGGTCAGGACATCAGCCGCCTGAGCGCGCCGCTGCGCACGCGCGCTGGCCTGGGGCGGGCCTTCCAGCTCACCAACCTGTTCCCGCAGCTGAGCGTGGTCGAGAACGTGCGGCTGGCGGTGCAGGCGAGGGCGGGGGCCGGGCTGGACTTCTTCCGGATCTGGAGTGATCGGCGCGACCTGCTCGATCGCGCGCTGCACATCCTGGAGACGGTGTCGCTGCTGGACAAGCGCGAGGCGCGCGCGGCCAGTCTGCCGCACGGCGACCAGCGCAAGCTGGAGGTGGCCATCCTCATGGCGCTCGACCCCAAGGTCTACATGTTTGACGAACCCACGGCGGGCATGAGCGTGGACGAGGTGCCGGTGATCCTGAACCTCATCCGCCGCCTCAAGGAAGACCGCTCCAAGATCATCCTGCTGGTCGAGCACAAGATGGACGTGGTGCGCGAGCTCTCGGACCGCATCATCGTGCTGCACAACGGACACCTGGTGGCCGATGGCGAGCCAGAGACGGTGATCGCATCGCCGGTGGTGCAACAGGCTTACCTGGGCGTGAACCCCGAGGAAGAAGAGGCCGTGGCATGAGCACCACCGCCTTGCTCACGCTCGAGGGCGTGCACACCCACATCGGCGCGTACCACATCCTGCACGGCGTGGACCTGGTGGTGCCCGAGAACGGGCTCACCATGCTGCTGGGCCGCAACGGCGCCGGCAAGACCACCACGCTGCGCACCATCATGGGCTTGTGGAAGCCCAGCCAGGGGCGGATCACGCTGGCGGGGCAGGACATCGGCGGGCGCGCCACGCCCGACATCGCGCAAAGCGGTGTGGCCTACGTGCCCGAGAACATGGGCATCTTCTCGGACCTGAGCGTCAAGGAGAACATGCTGCTGGCCGCGCGTGGCGCGCGCACGCTCGACGACGTGGACACGAAGCGCCTGGAGTGGATCTTCGACATGTTCCCGGCCATGAAGAAGTTCTGGTTGCACCCGGCGGGCAAGCTCTCGGGCGGACAGAAGCAGATGCTCGCGGTCTCACGCGCCATCGTCGAGCCGCGCCGCCTGCTGCTGATCGACGAGCCCAGCAAGGGCCTGGCGCCGGCCATCATCCAGAACATGATCGCGGCATTCAAGGAGCTCAAGGCCGCGCAGACCACGATCCTGCTGGTCGAGCAGAACTTCAACTTCGCACGCCAGCTGGGCGATCAGGTGGCCGTGATGGACGACGGCCGCGTGGTGCACAGCGGCGCCATGGCCGAACTGGCCGAGGACACGGCGCTGCAAGCGCGTTTGCTGGGGCTCTCGCTGGGAGCGCATCAATGAATTTCTTGAAAGACTTCGACTGGCGCCCCGTCGCGCTGGTGCCGCTGCTGGCCGCGCTGGCCTTGCCTGCGGTGGGCAGCCCGTCCACCTGGCTCACGCTCACCGTGGCGGGCCTGGCCATGGGGTTGATCGTGTTCGTCATCGCTTCGGGCCTCACGCTGGTGTTCGGGCTGATGGACGTGCTCAACTTCGGCCACGGCGTGTTCATCGCCCTCGGTGCCTTCGTGGCGGTCAGTGTGTTCGGCGGGCTCAACGCCTACGCCATCGCCGACAGCTTCTGGCTCAACCTGGCCGCGCTGGTGCCGGCCATGCTGGCGGCGATGGTGGTGGCGGGCGCGCTGGGCTGGGTGTTTGAACGCATGATCGTGCGGCCGGTCTATGGCCAGCACCTCAAGCAGATCCTCATCACCATGGGCGGGATGATCATCGGCGAAGAGCTGATCAAGGTGGTGTGGGGCCCGGGTCAGCTGGCGCTGCCACTGCCCGAGACGCTGCGTGGCAGCTTCATCATCGGCGACGCCTCCATCGAGAAGTACCGCCTGCTGGCGGTGGTGGTCGGCCTGGTGGTGTTCGCCATCATGGTCTGGACGCTCAACCGCACCAAGGTCGGCCTGCTGATCCGCGCCGGTGTGCAGGACCGCGAAATGGTCGAGTCGCTGGGCTACCGCATCCACCGGCTGTTCGTGGGCGTGTTCGTGGCCGGCAGTGCGCTGGCCGGCCTCGGCGGTGTGATGTGGGGCCTTTACCAGCAGACCGTGCTGCCGCAGATGGGCGCGCAGGTCAACGTGCTGATCTTCATCGTCATCATCATCGGCGGCCTGGGCTCCACGCTGGGTGCCCTGGTGGGCGCCTTGCTGGTGGGGCTGATGGCCAACTACACCGGCTTTCTGGCGCCCAAGGTGGCGCTGTTCTCGAACATCGCGCTCATGGTCGCCATCCTTTTGTGGCGTCCGCAGGGGGTCTACCCCGTGACGAACCGCTGAAGGAGTGGCAACCGTGTCCTCTCGCTTGCTCTCCAACGACCTGCCGCGCAGCCGTGTGCTGTCGGTGCTGCTGGTGCTGGTCGTGCTCGGCCTGGCGTTCGCGCCGTTCCTGTTTCCCAGCGTCAAGGCCATCAATGTGGCGGCCAAGGTGCTGATCTTCATCGCGCTGGTGGTCAGCTTCGATCTGCTGCTGGGCTACACCGGCATCGTGAGCTTTGCGCACACCATGTTCTTCGGCATTGGTGCGTACGGCATTGCCATCTCGGTCACGGCGCTGGGCTCGACCTGGTGGGCGCTGGCGGTGGGGGCGGTCGGTGCCGTGCTGCTCTCACTGCTGCTGGCGCTGCTGATCGGTCTGTTCTCACTGCGGGTCAAGGCGATCTTCTTCGCGATGATCACGCTGGCGGTGGCCTCGGCCTTTCTCACGCTGGCGTCGCAGCTGTCGGACATCACCGGTGGCGAAGACGGTCTCACCTTCCGCCTGCCCGAGCTGCTGACGCCCGGCTTCGCGTTGATGGAGGACGACTTCGAAGGCCCCTTCGGCGCGGTGGCGCTCAACGGGCGCTTCATCACCTACTACCTGCTGTTCGTGACCGTGGTGGCCATGTTCCTGGTGATGCTGCGCATCGTGAACTCACCGTTCGGGCGGGTGCTGCAGGCCATTCGCGAAAACGACTTCCGCGCCGAGGCGCTGGGTTACCGCACCGTGGTGTACCGCACGCTGTCCAACGTGATCTCGGCTTCGTTCGCCACGCTGGCGGGCTGCCTGCTCGCGCTCTGGCTGCGCTACAACGGGCCGGACACCTCGCTGTCGTTCGAGATCATGCTCGACGTGCTGCTGATCGTGGTCATCGGCGGCATGGGCACGCTCTATGGCGCGGTCATCGGCAGTGTGCTGTTCCTGGTGGCGCAGAGCTACCTGCAGGACCTGCTGCGAGCGCTCGGTGGCCTGGTCGACGGCGTTCCGCTGCTGCCTGCCATCCTCACGCCCGATCGCTGGCTGCTGTGGCTGGGCCTGCTGTTCGTGCTCTCGGTCTATTACTTCCCCACCGGCATCGTCGGGCGGCTGCGCGAGCGCGCGGCGGTGGCGCGCCTCGCACACAAGGAGCCGTCATGACCACCGCTTCGTTCAGCGTGCAATCGCGCTACCTGGCCTGCGAAGGCCGCGAGATTCATTTCATGGATTGGGTGCCCGCGCAGCCCAGCGGCGACGTGGTGGTGGCCTGGCACGGCCTGGCGCGCACAGGGCGCGACATGGACCCGCTGGCCGCGCACCTGTGCGCACAGGGCTGGCGCGTGATCTGCCCCGACACCATCGGCCGGGGCCTGTCGCAATGGAGCCCACAGCCCGAGGCCGAGTACTGCCTCGACTTCTACGCCCGGTTGGCGACTTCGCTCGTGGACCAGCTGGGGTTGACCCAATTCCACTGGGTGGGCACGTCGATGGGGGGTGCCATCGGCATGGTGTGCGCGGCCGGGCCGCTCAAGGGCCGCATCCAGCGCCTGGTGCTCAACGACATCGGCCCGCAGCTGGCCGAGCCCGCGGTGCAGCGCATTCGCAGCTACGCGGGCAACCCGGCGGCCTTTGACACCGTGGGCGAGCTGGAGCGGTACTTTCGCACCGTGTACCAGCCCTATGGCTACCTGCCCGATGCGCAATGGTGCCAGCTCACCGAGAGCTCGCTGCGCCGCTTGCCCGACGGCCGCGTCACGCCGCACTACGACCCGGCGATGGTGATGCAGTTCACCCACCACCCGCACGACTACGACTTGTGGCCAGTCTTCGACGCCATCGACATGCCGGTGCTGTGCCTGCGCGGCGCCGACTCGGACCTGCTGCTGGCCGACACCGCCGAGGCCATGCGCGACCGTGGCCCGCGCGCGCTGGTGGTGACCATCGCCGGCTGTGGCCACGCGCCGGCGCTCAACGTGCCCGATCAGCTGGAGCTGGTGCAGCGCTTCCTGAGCTGATCAGGTGCGCGCGCCCATGGCCAGGGCGCGCTCGCGACGCTGTCTGAGCGCGTCTTCGTCGCGCGGCTCACGTGTGGGCCAGCCCTGCAAATGGCGCTCGGCGACGTCGGCCAGGGCGCGAATCCATTCGGGCCGGTCGTTGAGGCAGCCGATGTAGTTGAACGTGCGGCCGCCCGCGCCCAGGAAGGCCGCGCGGGCCTCCATATCGATCTCTTCGAGCGTTTCGATGCAGTCGCTGGTGAAGCCCGGGCACATCACGTCCACGCGCTGCTTGCCGCCTTTGGCCAGCGCCACCAGGGAGGGCTCGGTGTAGGGCTCCAGCCACTTGGCCTTGCCGAAGCGGCTCTGGAAGGTGACCACGTAGTCGTCAGCACCAATGCCCAGGGCCTGGGCCAGCAGGCGCCCGGTCTTGTGGCATTCGCAGTGGTAGGGGTCGCCCAGGTGCAGGGTGCGCTCGGGCACGCCATGAAAACTCATCACCAGCTTGTCGGGCTTGCCATTGACCAGCCAGTGCGCGCGCACCGATTGCGCCAGCGCCGCGATGTAGCCGGGGTCGTCGTGGTAGCGGTTGACGAAGCGCAGCTCGGGCAGGTGCCGCTGGCGCGCCGACCAGGCCGACACGGCGTCGACCACGCTGGCGGTGGTGGTGCCGCTGTACTGCGGGTAGGCCGGCAACAGCAGCACACGGGTGGCGCCGGCGGCCTTGACCTCGTCGAGCACGCTGGCCACCGACGGGTTGCCGTAGCGCATGGCGTAGCGCACCAGCACGTCGTGCCCGCGCTCGCCCAGGTGCCCTTGCAGCAGCTTGGCCTGCTTCTCGGTCCAGACCTTCAGTGGTGAGCCCTCGGGCGTCCAGATGCTGGCGTACTTGGCGGCCGATTTGGCCGGGCGCACGCGCAGGATGATGCCGTGCAGGATGGGCAGCCACACCAGCCGTGGAATCTCCACCACCCGCTGATCGCTCAGGAATTCGCCCAGGTAGCGCCGCAGCGCGGGGGCGGTGGGCTCGTCCGGCGTACCCAGGTTGCACAGGATGACGGCCGTGCGGGCCGCATGGCCATGGTCGAAGGGCGGTTCGGCGGCAAAAGGCATGCGCTATTCTCCCGCAAGCATGAATACCCCTCAGAGCCCGGTTCACGAGCCCGCCATCCCCACCCTAGAGGCCCGCCGCGTCAAGGCCGTCAGCATCGACCTGGACGACACCTTGTGGCCCATCTGGCCCACCATCGAGCGCGCCGAGGCGGCGCTGTCGACCTGGCTGCGCGAGCACGCACCGGCCACCGCGGCGCTGGCCGGCAACCCCCAGGCCTTGCGCGAGGCGCGCCACTACCTGCAGATCAAGCGCCCCGATCTGTCGCACGACCTGAGCGCCTTGCGACGCGAGTCCATTCGCTACGTGCTGCTCAAGGCGGGCGACGACCCCGCGTTGGCTGAACCCGCCTTCGAGGTCTTCTTTGCCGAACGCCAGCGGGTGCAGTTGTTCGACGACGCTTTGCCCGCATTGGAGTGGTTGGCCAGTCGCTACCCGGTCATTGCGCTGTCGAACGGCAACGCCGATGTGCACCGCGTCGGGCTGGGACAGCATTTCAAGGGCGCGCTGAGCGCGCGCGAGTTCGGTGTCGGCAAGCCCGACGCGCGCATCTTCCATGCCGCGGCCGACCTGGCCGGCGTGCGGCCGGCCGAGGTGCTGCACATCGGTGACGATGCCCAGCTCGACGTGTTGGGCGCCCTGGTGGCGGGTCTGCAGGTGGCCTGGGTCAACCGCGCCGGCCACGCCTGGGAGCACGCACCGCTGCAGCCGCACGCCACCGTGGCCGATCTCATGAGCCTGTGCAACGCGCTGGCCTGAGCGTCGTCGATGTCGTTGACCATTCACGGCATTCCCGCCTCGCGCGCCCTGCGTCCGCTGTGGGCCGCCGCTGAGCTGGGGCTGGCTTTCGAGCACGTGCCGACGCCGTTTGCGGGTGGTGCCACCCGCACGCCCGAGCACCTGGCGCTCAATCCCAACGGCCACATCCCGGTGCTGATCGATCGGCGCCCCGAGGGCGACGTCACCGTGTGGGAAAGCATGGCCTGTGCGCTGTACCTGGCGCGGGTGCATGGCGAGGTCGACGGCGTCTCGATCAGCCCGTGCACCGCGCGCGAGGAGGCCGAGGCGCTGCGCTGGTCCTTCTGGACAGTGACCGAGTGCGAGGTCGATGCCCTCACGGTGCTGATGCACCGCGTGGCAATGCCCGAAGAGCGGCGCAAACCCGCGCTGGCGGATGCCGCCGAGCGGCGTCTGGCGGTGCCATTGCGTGTCTTGGAAGCGCACCTGCAGACGCAGCAGTCACAAGGGCAGGCGTGGTTGGCGGCTGAGCGCTTTACCGTGGCCGACCTGTGCGTGGCCAGCGTGTTGATGTGGGCGCGGGCCTCGCGCCCTTTGATGGCGGCACACCCGCTGGTTCATGCCTGGGTGCAGCGCTGCCTGGCGCGCCCGGCCTACCGCGCGGTGCGCGCCGACGGCTGAAACGCGCGGTGGGCCGTGTTGGCGGCTTACCAGCCCCAGACCAGCTTGCGCGACACCCAGCCGGTCTCGCCGGTGTAGCGCTCCACCTGCACCCAGTCGCGGCGCTTGTCGAGTGTCTTGAGCAGTTCGCCGTACTGCATCTGGGCCACCACGTCGCTGCCCGTGCTGGGCTTGCTGCGCAGGTTGAGCACCTTGCTCTTGACGATGTGGTGCGGCGACTTCGAGGTGAGCGAGCTGGCCACCCAGCCGGTATCGTTCTCGAAGTCCTTCACCGCCAGCCAGTTGCCTTTGCGCTCGGTGACCTGCAGCGGGTAGCCGCGTTGCAGCTCCCACAGCACGGTGCTGTCCAGGCTGGGCTCTTCGCGCATGTTCACCGTGCTGCCGCTGATGCTGACCATGCTCTGCGCGCTGGCGGCCAGTGCGAGGGTTGAAAGACCAATGGCCAGCAGGCCGCGACGGAGGTGACGTGCAACGGTGAGAACCGGCATGGGGTGGGGCTCCTTTCCTCGGTACGGATCGACCCGGGAACGATCGCGCGGCGCGCGGGAGGTTCCCGGCAGAAAACAGGCCCAAGGGTAACAGCCCGATGCGCTGTCGGGCCGAAACCGGCACTGCAACTTATCGACTTTCAGTGGGAGGTGTCACGCCAGCGCCGCGCGGACCGCTGCCTGGCCGCTGCGCACAGCGCCTTCCAGCGTGGCTGGGTAGGGGCCGTCCACATAGTCGCCGGCGGCCCAGAGCCCCGAGGCGACCTCGGCACCCGGGCGACGCACCGCGGGGGTGCAGGCGAAGGTGGCCCGCCGCTCGGAGACCGTCTGCAACGGCAGCAAACGAATGCCCAGCTGGGTCTGCGCCTGGGCAATGGCGGCTGTTTGCAGCCACTGGCGCTCGCCCTGGCTGGCGCTCACCACCAGCGCCATGATGCCCTGCACACCAGGCTCGTTCGGGCTGATCTGGCCGCGGTCAAAGGCGAACTGCGCCGGGCCGCCCCTCAGGGCCAGCATGGGTGAAGGCAGGCGTGCCGCCGGGGCCCAGGCGTAGACCGTGGTGATGGCGGTGTGCTCCAGCGCGTCGGCACCACGTGCCCAGTTGGGCGCCACCGTCATCAGGCCCTTGGCCGCCGCCGCAGCGCCAGTGGCCCAGATAACGCGGTCAAAGGGCGCCCGCGCCGGGTCGTCGCCCAAGTGCCAGCCGCCGTTGTGCCGGACGGGTGCGTCCACGCGCCTGCCCAGGTGCACCGTGTGCCCGCGCTCGAGCAGCCAGCGCTCGGCCGCGTCGGGCAGCAGGGAGGACAGGTCCTGGCGCGGCAGCAGCAGGGTGGACGAGCGCACCGGCGCGGCCATGGCCAGCGAAACGCCGAACGGCGCCGGGCCGAACAGCGCGTCCTTGAGCACGCGCAGGAAGACCGCACCGCTGGCCTGCGCACCCGGCAGGTTGAGCGCCGATATGCACAAGGGCTCGATCAGTTCGTCGATCACGCGCGCGGTCAGCCCGTGGCAGATGTCGGCCACCGTGGCACCGGCGTCGGCGCTGAAGCCATCGCGGCGCCAGCGCAGCGAGGTGGCCAGCAGGGCGCGGCGGTCGGTCCAGGTCCAGCCGCGGGCACCGACGATGCCGGCCAGCAGGTCCAGCGGCGCGGGCCACGTGGCCGCCCAGTCGGGTGTGCGCAGGCCATGGCCGTCAGGGTAGGCCATGGTCAGGGGCAAGGGAGTCAGCGCCTGGTCGAGCGGCACACCCACGTGCTGCATCAGGGCCAGCGTCTCGCGGTAGGCGCCAATGAGGATGTGCTGGCCGTTGTCCAGCGTGCACGACAGGCCGTCGGGGCGGTGCAGCACCAGGCGCCGCGCGCGCCCGCCGCTGGCGTGCGCCGCCTCGAAGACGGCCACCTGCGCGCCGGCCTCTGCCGCCGCGACAGCCGCCGCCATGCCGGCCCAGCCGGCGCCCACCACCGCCAGCCGCATGCTCACCACCTCCCCAGGGCCTGCACCTTCCAGGCGAGCCAGAACTTGCGCAGCGGCGTCAGACTCACGCGCTGCGTCAGCACCGCCATGGGATCGGCGGCAATCTCCTGCAGCAGGGTGCGGTAGATGCTGGCCATCATCAGGCCGGGTTTCTGTGTGCGGCGATCGACCGCGGGCAGCAAGGCGATGGCCTCGTCGTAGGTGCGCAGGGCGCGCTCGCACTGGAACGCCATGAGCGCGCGAAAGCGCCGCTCGAAGTCGGCGGCGTCGGCACCGGGCGCTGCGCCGCGTTTGATCAGTTCGTGTGCCTTGACGTCGAAGCGCTGCAACTCGTCGATCGGCAGGTAGATGCGTCCGCGCGTGGCATCTTCGCCCACGTCGCGCACGATGTTGGTCAGCTGCAGCGCCAGGCCCAGGCGGTGCGCGTAGTCGGTGGTCTGCGCCTGGCTCTGGCCGAAGATGCGCGCCGCCACCTCACCCACGATGCCGGCCACCAGGTGGCAGTAGCGCTGCAGGTTCGCGTAGTCGAGGTAGCGGCTCTGGTCCAGATCCATCTGGCAGCCGTCGATCACGGCCAGCAGGTGGCGCGCCTCAATGCCAAAGTTGCCGGCCAGCGGCATCAGCGCCTGTGTCACCGGGTGCGCCGGCTGGCCCCCGAAGGCCTGTGCCACCTCGGTGCGCCACCAGGCCAGCTTGGTCTGCGCTACCCCGGGGTCGCTCACCTCGTCCACCACGTCGTCCACCTCGCGGCAAAACGCGTAGAAAGCCGTGATGGCGGCGCGCCGCTCGGCCGGCAGGAACAGGAACGCGTAATAGAAGCTACTGCCGGACGCGGCGGCCTTTTGCTGGACGTAGTCTTGCGGGGTCATGGGGTGGGGGGAGTGTACGTACCGGCGGTACTCCCCGATCAGGTTGTCGCGATGGGTTGGCGCCAGCCAGCGCGTCTTCGAGCGGCTGCACGTCCGCCCGCTGACGCAGCCAGGCGCTGGAGCGCATGCGCCGTCAGTCCCATCTCTGATGTCTGGCGGTGCGGACCTGTTCGATGGCGGCGCGGGCAACGACCGCCTGTTTGCACAGGCCGTGCACAGCAACGCGCAGGTGCTCGCTGAGCACACCGAAGGCAGCGAGGATGGCAACAGCGCGGAGGGGCATGACTGGCCATGGTCCGCCCACAGTTCCCCCATCGAAGGGATGACGCTATGCCCGAGGAGGGTATGGCGAACCCCAACCAGCCACTATCGTCGCCGCGTTCAGCTTTGATCGCGGTGGGGCCGGACGCACGCGCGCACGCTGATCGGATTTGTAAGGGCGATGAGATGCTGGAACTGGGCGTCGGCGCAGCTTCGTTGCGTGGGATCGGCTGGATTGCATTCAATAATCAAGAAGGATGTGTATGAAGCAAATTCAGTGGTTGATGCGAATCAATAAACCATTGCTGTTCTTGATTTCGGTTGGTATTGGGGTTTTTTCCTGGTTGGGATGGTCTTATTACGATCGACGCTATCCAAGCTGGTACGAGGAGGTGCAGCTTTCTGATGGGCGGGTAATCACTGTTCATCAAAAACGCGAGTACTTTGACAACTACGGGACCAACCAAAGCTGGGTCACCATTGACTTGCCCGAGTTGGGTGGGAGGCAGATTTGGCATTCTTATTTGATGCCGATGCGGGTCGATGTGATCGACGGAGTCGTGTTTGTAGTGGGCAGGCCGCGAGGGCCTAAGCAGATGGCTTTCTATGGATACCCGAAGATGCATCTGGTTGCGTTTCGATGGAGTGATGGAGTTCTTTCTCGGATTCCACTCTCATCGGTGCCGACTTCCATTTTGTCTGAGGAGAATATTTATTCTTGTTTGTTTCGAGCCAAGTCTGATCTTCTTTCTCATGAGGCTAAATTGAAAAATTGGTGCCCTCCCTCGGGAGAGCGTGGTCAATTTGCCAAAAAAATTGACATGGGCGAGTACAAGAGACACGCGGATGCAATGGCGGCGCTGGCAAACTGGAAAAATAGATCTGAATAAGTGTAAAGGGAGTAAAAAATGAATATAGCTGAACGCGCTGCATTGGCGGCATATGTTTACAATGATCAACGTGGCGGTGGAGGTGATTCAAGTATCAATATTCTTCAGTTGCCAACTGGATGGCGCGATATTTCTGACCTTGGTTTCCCTGCCGGCGACAACCTCAATGCCATTAACCCCTTCAGCTTTACCGGCGGGGCGTATTTGAACGAAGCCACCGGCGAGATAGTGGTGGCCTACAAGGGCACCGATTTCCTGGCTGAGTTCAGTGACCGGGCGTGGAATACGGTGGCCGATTTGGCAGCAGACGTCGGTTTGGCATTTGCTGGCAGGCTGGCGCTGGGCATCGGGCAGCAACTCAATGCGTCGGCGTATTACCTTGCCGTGAAGGACTGGGCGGTGGACAACGGATACGACCCGGACAAGATCAGCTTCACCGGTCACAGCCTGGGCGGAGGGCTCGCCGCCAACATGGCCGTCTGGTACGACAAACCCGCTACCACCTTTGCGGCGGCGCCCTTCGAGGTCAACGCGACCAATCCCTTGTCCATTGCCGCGGCCATCGCAGCCGCCACCACGCAGTCGGCGGGCAGTGCCAGCCTGGCGGTGCTCGAAGAAGTCAACCGTCTGCGCGAGCTGGTGGATGGCGAGCTCTTTTTGCAGGGCGAATTCGAACGCCGTGAGGCGGGCGTCACCAACATCTACAACGAGGGCGAGTTCTTGCAGTACGGGCGGGTGTTCCTGCCCACTGTCGTGGGGCAGGACGTCGGCATTGACCTCAGTGATGAAGCCATGCCGGTCGAACTGGCACTGGGTCTGCACAGCATGAACCTGCACCTTGCGTTCCTGCTGAATGATCAGTTGCGTCAACTGGTCAAATCCATGCCAGAGCTGCTGCCGGCACTGCTGGATACCGACTTGTACGCCGCTGACCCCAACAGCTCCACGCGCGACCTGATTACCTCGCTGGTCAATGACCAGATCCAACAGGGCTTCGGCAACGCCAGTGCATTGAGCCGGTTCACCGAAGACCTGTCATTGCTACAAGAAGGCGAAGGTGCCAGCGCCGAGCCCGAGGTCCGCAAGGCGCTTGTCGCGCTGGCCATGGACTTTCACTACCACGCGCCCATCGACAACGAGGTTGGTTTGTTCGGTATGCAAGCCGGCGCACTTCATTTCGATCTGGCAGACATTGCCAGCGATTCGCTCAAAGGTTTGAGCCCCCTGCGAGACGCCGTATCGAGCACTGCCGTGGGAGGTGATCCATTCCAAACCGCAGTCCTCAATCAGGGCGGCGCATGGCACATTCAGCGCGGGGCGGGTTCGATGAACTGGGCGGAATCCCAGTTGGCCAACGACGTGGCGCTGGGCGGTTCGGGCAGTGATTTCCTGCGTGGCGGTGGCGGCTGGGATCACTTGATCGGAGGCGGTGGCAACGACTGGCTCGACGGGGGCGCTTTGGGAGATGTTTTGCTGGGCGGAGACGGCGCCGACACCCTCATCGGCGGCGCGGGCGACGACACCTTGCTCGGCGGCGAGGGCACAGACGAATACCGCTTCGACCTGGCCTCGGGCATGGACACGGTGCTTGATGCCGACGGGCTGGGGCGGCTGGTGTTCGATGGGCAGGTTCTGGATGCACAGACGGTGATCGTGAGGGTTGGTGATGGCGGCGAGGGTGGCGATGGTGTGTGGGCCAGCGCCGATGGCCGACTGGTGTTCTCGCTTGTGGACGAAGGCCTGCGCATCGTGCAGCGCGGCAGTGACTCGGGAGCGCAGGCCCCAGGCGCGCCCGCGGCTGCCGTCGTGATCCAGGGCTGGGTTGACGGCGCGCTGGGCATTCGCTTGCCCACTGCACCCCTCACGCCGCCCCAGACGCTGCCCGACGACGTGTTTCGCCTTCACGGCGACCAGGTGCTGGACAGCGGCGCGCCCTTGTACGCCGAAGGCATGGTTGCCTCCGACGGGAGCTGGATCCATGGCTCACCAGTGCCCGATCGGGACGACGTCTACCGCGCCGGCAGCCTGCAAAGCGCCGCGGGCGTCTACGCCGATCGCCAGCGCATCGACTACGACGGGCGCGGCGGTAACGACGTGGTGGTGGGCTACGCGCTGGACGACACCCTGGCGGGCGGCAGCGGCGACGACGTGATTCTGGGCGGCGCGGGCAGCGACCGCATCGACGGCGGCAGCGGCAACGACTTCATCATGTCGGCGCTGTCCGCGCGGCTGACGGGCGACTACGGCACGCTGGCGCAGAACGGCATCGTGGCCACCCCCTGGATCGGCAGCGAAGTCAATGGCGTGCCAGCCTGGGCCATCGCCCGAGATGCCCAGGGCCACTGGGTGTCGAGCAACCTGCTGGTGGACGACCTGCGCCTCAGTGGGGGCGCGTACCAGGCGTGGACGGATGACGCAACGGCGGCCGACACCGTTTCGGGCGGGGCGGGCGATGACACCATCTGGGGCGGCATCGGCAACGACGTGCTGGACGGCGGGGCCGACAGCGACCAGGTCTGCGGCTTGGGCGGCAACGACCTGTTGTTTGGCGGCAGCGGAAACGACGAGTTGTACGGCGACGCCAACCCCCATGCGGCCTACCTGCTGCGGCCGGTGGACTTCTCCCTGTCGGCGACGCTGCAGGTGCACACGAGCCAAATGGTCGATGCAGCACAGGAGGGCAACGACTTCATTGATGGCGGCGCTGGCCATGACCGCATTCACGGCGACGGTGGCAACGACACCTTGCTGGGTGGCTCGGGCAATGACACGGTGCTGGGCGGGGAGGGCAACGATACGGTGCTCGGCGGCGACGATGCCGACCAGCTCTGGGGCGAAGCGGGCAACGATTGGCTGGATGGGCAAGCGGGTGCCGACTTCTTGTTCGGCGAGGATGGGGCCGACACACTGGTGTCCGCCGACGGTGCCGACTACCTTGACGGCGGCTCGGGCGACGACACCTACATCGTGGATTGGCGCCCCGCGGTGGGTGGCCAGGCGGTCACCATCGACGACGCCAGCGGATTCGACACGCTGCAGATCAATGGGCTGCAGCCGGGCACATTCCAGGTGACGCACGATTCAATCAACCTGCGCATCTCCAACGCGCAAGGCGATCTGGTCATCAAGAACGCCTTTGCGGGCAGCATCAACCGCATCGTCATCGGCGGGCAGTCGCAAGACATGGGCGAATTTCTGCAGCAATACGTCACGGGTGGCTACTCGCAATGGTTCAGCGAAGGCGAATATGCCTTTGGCGGGTCGGGCAACGACTGGATCACCGTGGACACGCCGATGGAGATCTACCCTGGCAAGGGCAACGACAGCATCACGCTCAACGTGGAAGGCAATGTCATTCACTATGCGCGTGGCGATGGCACCTATGACCGCATCTACGCTGGCGGAGCTGCCAAGCCCGGGGCGTTTTTGAACAACGCCATCGCGTTTGCGGCGGGCATTGAGGCCGACGATGTCGGCTACGGCCTGACCTACACCGGCAAGATCTGGTTGTCGATACGGACGCCGCAGGTGCATCAATTCACCGATGTGACGACCGGGGAGCAGGTCTCCTACGTCACCTACGCGTACGACAACATTGACATCTTTCACAACGACCAATCGCTGGCGGGTGTGTCCTATCTGCGCTTTGCGTCGGGTGAAGAAATCTACCTTCCGCAGGTATTGGGCATGCTGAACCATGCACCCACGGTGGCCGAGCCCGTGGCCGAGCAATGGGCCATGCAGGGTGAGGCGTTCCAGTTCACCGTGCCGACGGGCACCTTTGCGGACACCGACGGCGACGCCTTGACGCTCTCGGCCGAGGTCATCGATGGCGATGGCTGGCCCGATTGGCTGACGTTCGACGCGCAGAACCGCACCTTTTCCGGCACACCCGGGGCGACGCACCGGGAGAGCTACCTGGTCCGGCTGCGCGCGGCAGATGCCTTCGGGGTTGAGGTGGACACCACGTTCGTGATCCGTGTGGGCGATGTGAACGACGCACCGCAAGTGGCCAACCCCATCGTGGATCAGTCCGTTCGCGCCGGGGACGCCATAGCGTTCTCTCTGGCACCGGATGCCTTCATGGATCCGGACATCGGCGACACGCTGAGCATGGGTGCCACGCTGGCCGACGGATCGCCATTGCCGGCGTGGCTGACGTTCAGCGAAGAAGGCATGCGATTTAGCGGGATGGCGCCGATCGATGCAAGCGACCTGACGATCCGCGTGCAGGCCACCGACAGTGATGGCGAGCAAGCGACGGACGAATTCGTGCTGTCGATCGTTGCCGATCTCCAGCTCCAGGGCACCGCCGCTGCGGATTGGTTGCAAGGCAGCGCTGGCAATGACCGACTGTATGGCTTGGCTGGACGCGACACCCTGATCGGCGGCGCGGGCGACGACAGCCTCTACGGGGCAGGTGGCCGCGATCTGCTGGAAGGTGGCGATGGGGCGGACTGGCTCAATGGTGGGGCGGGTGACGACACCATGTACGGCGGGTTGGGCGATGACACCTATGTGGTTGCGCAAGCATTCGACGAGGTGATCGAGTGGTTCGATGAGGGCGTGGACACCGTGCGCTCTTCCATTGACTGGACACTCGGCGAGTCGGTCGAGGTGTTGCGGCTCACGGGCTCGGCGGACCTGCAGGGGTTCGGCAACGACGAGGACAACACCCTGGTGGGCAACTCGGGTGCGAATGTGTTGCAGGGCTACGCAGGTAACGACACGCTGCACGGGAAGGGTGGCCAAGACACCTTGGTCGGCGGACAGGGCGATGACACCTATCTGCTGGGTCGAGGCGACGGGTCCGATGCCATCGTGGAAGACGACGAGCTGGCCGGCAATATCGATGTGTTGCGCTTGCTGCAGGGTGTCGCGATGGACCAGGTCTGGTTCCGCCGCGAATCAAACAACCTCGAGGTGAGCGTCATCGGAACGGGCGACAAGGCCACCATTGGCAACTGGTATGGCGGCAGCCGTTACCAAGTGGAGCAGTTCCAGACGGACGACGGGCATTTGATGCTGGCCAGTCAGGTCGATGCCCTGGTCCAGGCCATGGCATCGTTTGCGCCACCGCCCATGGGGCAGACCACCCTCACGCTGGATCAGCAATCGGCGCTCGCACCGGTGATTGCGGCGGCCTGGCAATAGGCCACCCGGGTGCCGCGTGCGCGTTCTGTTCGTTCACCAGAACTTCCCCGCTCAGTTTCAGCACCTGGCCCCTGCGCTGGTGGCCCGTGGCCATGAGGTGCGGGCACTGAAGATTGGCGCCGAGGTGTCGCAGCCGTTGCGGTGGCGTGGCGTGTCGGTGGTGACCTATAGGCCGCAGGCACGCAGCAGCGCGGGCATCCACCCGTGGGTGGCGGATTTGGAAACGAAGACGATTCGCGGTGAGGCCTGCTGGCGCGCAGCCATAGCGCTGGATGCACAGGGATTCGTGCCCGATGTGATCTACGCCCACCCGGGATGGGGTGAGTCTCTCTTTCTCAAACAGGTCTGGGCTGACGCCAAGCTGGTGCTGTTTGGCGAGTTCTTCTATGGAGGACCTGGCAGCGACGCCGGGTTTGATCCAGAGTTCGACACACCGGACGCAGCCGCGCTGCAGTGCCGATTGCAGATGAAGAACCTCAACCACCTGGCCCAGTTGCCGCAGGCCGATCGGGTGATCAGCCCCACGCATTGGCAGGCAAGCCGGTTTCCGCCGCCATGGCGCGAGCGCATCGATGTGGTTCACGACGGCATTGATACAGACGTTCTGAAACCAGATCCGTCGGTGCGCGTCACCCTGGCCGACGGTACGCGACTGCAGCGAGGCGACGAGGTGATCACGTTCGTGGCGAGGCATCTGGAGCCCTACCGTGGCTTTCACACCTTCATGCGGGCTTTGCCTGTGCTGCTGAAGGCACGACCCAACGCACATTTCATCGTCGTGGGGGAGGACGGCGTCAGCTACGGGGCTGCATGTGCCACGCACGGCAGTTGGCGCGAGCGGATGCTGGCCGAAGTGGGCTCAGCCTTGGCGCCCTTGGCCATGCAACGCGTGCACTTCGTGGGGCGCTTGTCGCGCGACGACCTGACCCGCGTGCTGCAAATGTCGGCCGTGCACGTGTACCTGACGTATCCCTTTGTATTGAGCTGGAGCTTGCTCGAAGCCATGAGCATGGGTTGCGCCATCGTGGCCAGCGACACTGCACCGGTCAGGGAAGCCATACAGGATGGCGTGCACGGCGTGCTGGTTGACTTCTTCCGGCCGTCCGATCTGGCCGCCGCGGTGAGCGCCTTGCTGGATGCGCCTCAGCGTCGGCAAGCGCTTGGCCGGCGAGCCAGGGAACGGGTCGCGGAGCGCTATGACCTGCGACGTGTGTGTCTGCCACGGCAGCTTGCGCTGATCGAGTCCATGGCGGACCAGCTCGCGCAGCCTCCGGACCGCAATTGAAGTGTGTAAGTGACGGTTGGTTACATCGTTGCCGGGTTGCGCGGGGTTTTCAGGCTTGCTTAAGTTGCGCCGGCCTAGCATCGTGTGCGGGTCGGCTTCATCGGCCCGATCGGCTTTCCCGGATCGACGCTTCCCATCACCACCCCACGAGGTTTTTCCATGTCATCAAACAATCGCCGTGTGTTTTTCATGCAAGCCGCCGCCGCTTCGGCGGTGTTGGTCGCCGGGCGCCAGGCCATGGCGCAGGGTGCGCCCATGGTGAGCGAGCAGGATCCGCAGGCCCAGGCGCTGGGTTATTCGGCCGACAGTGCCAAGGTCGACGCCAAGAAGTTTCCCAAGCATGCGGCGTCGCAAACTTGCGCCACCTGCCAGCTGTTCACCGGCAAGGCGGGTGACGCCAGCGGGCCGTGCGGCATCTTCCCGGGCAAGGCGGTGTCGGCCAAGGGCTGGTGCAGTGCCTGGGTGAAGAAGGCGGGCTGAGGCCGGCAGCCACCTCCCGCCACCTCCCGCCGCGGCCTGCCGCCGACGGGTGGCTCTGCTGCCTTGTGCCTCAGCTGCCCTGCGTGAGCGCACGCGTGCGTTCGGCAAATTCCTGGCGCAGCTGCTTGCGCATCAGCGCAGCGCCGTGGCGGCGGTGTTCGTCTGGGGTGTTGGGCTGCAGCGGCGGCACGGCCACCGGTTTGCCGTCGTCGTCGACCGCCACCATGGTGAAGAAGCAGCTGTTGGCGTGGCGAACCACCTGGGTGCGGATGTTCTCGGCCACCACCTTGACTCCGATCTCCATCGAGCTGCGCCCGGTGTGGTTGACCGAGGCCAGGAAGGTCACCAGCTCGCCCACGTGGATGGGTTGCAGAAACATCACCTGATCGACCGAGAGCGTGACCACGTAGCGTCCGGCGTAGCGGCTGGCGCAGGCGTAGGCCACCTGATCGAGCAGCTTGAGCACGGTGCCGCCGTGCACATTGCCCGAGAAGTTGGCCATGTCGGGCGTCATGAGCACGGTCATGCTCAGCTGGTGGGAGGGGAGATCCATGGGGGGCTACGAGGCGGTGCGGGGTGGGCAGGGTGGCGCAGGGGCGCCAATGTACACGCCCCTGCGACGGCCCGCCGCGCCGCGGTCGCAAGCCCTCAGGCGGTGGCCAGACCGCTGTGTTGGCCGGTGTTTGCCGTCGTGCGCGGGGTTGCGCCGCGCAGTTGGGCCAGCAACACCTGCACGTCGCCAGGCAGCTTCTCGCCGCGCCACACCACGTGCTGGTCCGGGCGCACCAGCAGCAAGGCGTGGCGGTACTCGGGTGGGCGCGCGGCTTCGTCAGCGATGTCCAGGCCCTGCATGGGTATGCCGGCGGCGTCGGCCGCGGCCAGCAGGGCGCGCGCGTCCACACCGGGACGGGTGCACAGCAGTGTGTAGCCCGGGCCCAGGGCGTCGTAGAGCGAGCGGCCGTCGGCCAGCCAGAAGTGCGGGGCGCGGCAGCCCGGCGCGGTGGACGGCGTGAAGTCGCCCATGGCATACGGCGGCGGCGCGTCGTCGGGATCGGCGGCGATGATGGGCGAGCCCTGGTAGTAGTAACCGAAGTTCAGCCCAGCGCAGCAGAACTGCTGCACGTTGAGCCGGTAGGCCTCTTCGCCGATGCGCGCGCGTTCGGCGCGGCCGGCGTCGTCATCGGCCTCGATGTTGGGCGGCACGGCGCTGCGGGCGCGGATCATCTTCTGCGCGTGGTCCATGGCGAAGCGCGACACCTGCTCGGTGATGGGCTGGCGTTCGGCCTCGTAGGCGTCGAGCATGGCCGGATCGGCCCAGCCCTGCACCTGCGCGGCCAGCAGCCACGACAGGTTGAGCGCATCGGCGATGCCGGCGTTCATGCCGTAGCCGGCGTAGGGCACCCACAGGTGTGCGGCGTCGCCGGCAATGAACACGCGCCGGTCGCGGAAGCGGTTGGCCACCAGCCGGCGGCCGACCCAGTCCTCCTTGGAGATGACCTCGTATTCGAAGTCCGCACCCACGCCCAGGATGTGGCGAATGCTCTGGTCGCGGTCGACCGCGTCGAAGTCGGTCTCGTGCGGGTGCAGGTGGTTGTGCACCAGCCAGGTCTCGTGGCCGTCGATGGCGAAGACGGTGCCGCAGCGGCGCGGGTTGACCGCGTAGTAGCACCAGGCCGGCTTGCCCGGCAGGCGCGACAGCAGGTCGCGCGCCCGGATGAAGGTGGACTGCACCTGCTGGATCACCGCCGTGCCTTCGAACTGCGCGCCGATGGCCTTGCGCACGCTGGATGAGCCACCGTCGCAACCCACCAGGTAGCGCGCACGCACCGTGCGTTCGCTGCCGTCGTCGAGCGACTGCAGCGTGGCGCGCACGCCCTCGGCGTCCTGCTCGAAGGCGGTGACGCGGGTGCGGTTGTGCAGCGTCACATTGGGCAGGGCGGCCGCGTGTTCGAGCAGGATGGGCTCGAGGTAGATCTGGTTGATGCGGTGTGGCGGCTCGGGTGTGGGCCACCAGGTGTCGGGGCCGCCGTTGTCGACGAAGCGCTCAAGCCGGTTGGGGATGGGGATGCGCGTGAGTTCGTGCCCCGTCATCGCGGTGCGAAACACCACGTCGTTGGGGTGTGTGTCGGGCAGGCCGCCGCGGCGCAGCTTGTCGGCCACGCCGAGCTGGCGAAAGCGCTCCATGGTGCGCGCCGAGACGTGGTTGCACTTCACGCTCGGCGGCTCCAGCCAGGCGCGCAGCTCGGCCACGGTAACGCGCACGCCGCGGCCGGCCAGGTCCATGGCCAGCGTCAGGCCCACCGGGCCGGCGCCGACGATGAGCACGTCGGTGTCGAAGGGCGGAGAGTCGGCGGAGGATTCGGGCATGGGCACAGCGGTCATTGCAACTTGATGCCGGCGGTGCGGATCACCTTGCCCCACTTCACCGTCTCGGACTGGATGTAGTCGGCAAAGGCCTTGGGCGTGGAGGGCGCGGGCTCGACACCCAGGTTGCGGATGGTGGTCTGGATGGCCGGGTCGTTGAGGGCCTCGACGATGGCCGCGTTGAGTTTGGCCACGATGGCGTCGGGCGTGCCCGCTGGCGCCACCATGCCGAACCAGCCCACCGACTCGTAGCCCGGCAGGCCGGCTTCGGCCACGGTGGGCACGTCAGGCAGGGCCGGCACGCGCTGCGCGCTGGTCACGGAGAAGGCCTGCAGCTTGCCGGCGCGGATGTGCTGCAACGCGGCCGGCAGGTCGGTCACGGCCAGCGGAATCTGGCCCGCCAGCGCGTCGGTGGCGGCCGGGCCGGAGCCGCGGTAGGCCACCTGCACGATCTTCACGCCCGCCATCTGGTCGAACAGCGAGGCGGTGAGGTGCATGGCGGTGCCATTGCCGCCGTGGCCGATGGTCAGCTTCGACGGGTCGCGCTTGGCCAGCGCGATCAATTCGGCCTGGGTGTGCACGCCCACCGAGGGGTGGCCCACGATCACGAACGGAATGGTCGCCACCATGGAGATCGGCTTGAGGTCCTTCACCGGATCGAACGGCATCTGCGGGTACAGGCTGACGTTGGCCGACAGGGCACCCGCAGCGCCCAGGCCAATGGTGTGGCCATCGGGTTCGGCCTTGGCCACGGCGGTCAGGCCGATGTTGCCGCCGGCGCCGGGCCGGTTCTCGATCACCAGCGGCTGGCCCAGCCGCTCGCTCACCTTGGGCGCGATGGTGCGCACGATGGCGTCCGAGCTGCCCCCGGGCGGGAAGGTCACGATCACGCGGATGGGCTGGGTGGGCCAGGCGGCGTCGGCCGCCTGTGCCGGGGCGGTGATCGCGGCGGCGCTCAATGCCATGGCGAATGGCAGGGCACGCCAGAGGGTGCGCAACTTCATGAATGTGTCTCCGTTGTGTTGTCTTGACTCGGCAGCGCGCATTCAACCCGCAGGCCATTCATGCGTAAAGCGAAACTTATCGAACGATTTATCATTTCAACTCATGAATGTGGAGAACCGCTTCCTGCCGTCCATGCGCCAGTTGCGCGCCTTTGCCGCCGTGTACCACCTGCGCAAGGTCAGCGCGGCGGCGGAGCAGCTGTCGGTCACGCAGTCGGCGGTGAGCCTGTCGCTGCGCCAGCTCGAAGACGGCCTGGGCGCTCGGCTGTTCGACCGCACCACGCGCACCCTCAAGCCCACGCAGGCCGCGCACGAGGCCATCGTGCTGGCCGAGCGCATCCTGCGCGACGCCGAATCGCTGGGGGCCGGCACGCTGGAACTCACCCAGCTGCGCCGCGGTCGCGTGAGCCTGGCCATCACCCCCACCCTGGGCGAGCTGCTGCTGCCGGGCGCGGTGGTGCGCTTTCGCGAGCGCTACCCGGGCATCCACATCGACGTGCACGACTGTGCGCCCGACCAGTTCGTGGCCTTGGTGGTGGGCGAGCAGGTGGATTTCGGCATTGGTGTGCCCGAGCAGGCCGGTGCCGACGTGGACACCGTCACCCTGGTGCGCGACCACCTGGCGGTGGTCTGCCCCGTGGCCCACCCGCTGGCGGCGCGCGCGCGCCTGAGCTGGGCCGACCTGGCCGAACAACCGGTGATCACCGTGCGTCCGGGCTATGGCGTGCGCCCGCTCATCGACGCCAACGCCGCACGCGCCGGCGTGCGCCTGCGCGTGGTGCACGAGGTGACGTTTCTGTCGACGGCGCTGTGGATGGTGCGTGCCGGCATGGCCGTGGCCATCATGCCGGCGGCCTACGCCCGCGCTGCGCCGCCCGACGCGCTGGTGGTGCGGCCCCTGACCGCGCCGCGCGTCTCGCGCGACATCTGCGTGGTCACCAAGCGCGGCCGCACGCTGCCGCCGTCGGCCCAGGCGCTGGTGGCGGACATCCGCGCCACGCAGCGCGGCGTGGCCTGACTCAGCGCTCCACCACGCGCTGGCCCGCGCGCACGCCGTTGCCGGGGTAGAGCACCACGCGTGCGCCGGCCTGCAGGCCTTGTTCGATCACGGTGAACTCGTCGCCCCGCGACCCGGGCGTGACCGCCTGCACCTGCACGCGCTCGTCGGCGTTGACCAGATACACCTGCCACTGCTCGCCAGCCCGCACCAGCGCAGCCGTGGGCACGCGCAGCACGTCGGGCAGGGCCAGGGTGACGATGCGCGCGTCCACGCGGTAGCCGTCGCCGGGCGCGCGCCGCTGGGGCCAGGGCTCGTCGAGCGCGATGCGCAGGTTCACGCGCTGCTCTTCGATGCCCAGGGCTGAGACCTTGGTGAAGGCCACCGGCTCCACCCGCGCCACGTGGGCGCGCAGGCTGGGCAGGCCGGTGCCGATCTGCAGCGTCACCGCTGCGCCTTCGGGCACGCGCGCAGCGTCGCCCGAGAGCAGGTCCACCACCGCCTCCATGCGTTCGGTGTCGCCAATGTCCAGCAACGGCTGGCCCGCCGCCACCGTGCCTTCACTCTCCTTGTGCAGGGCGATTACGCGCCCGGCCACCGGGCTGCGCAGTGTCCACAGGCTGTTGTCACTGCGGTTGCCATCGGCCAGCGACAGGGCGGCCTGCGCCTCGTGCAGCGCAAAGTCGGCCACGCGGCGTTCGGCCTGCGCGGCGGCCACGGCCTGCTGGGCCTGACGGCGGTTGAGCTCGGCCTGCTCGCGCGCCGCGGCCGAGACGAACTGGGCACGCGCCAGCTCTTCCTGTCGTTTCACGTCGAGTTGCGCTTGCGCCAGCGCGGCCTGTTGGCGCGCCACCTGTGCGTCGGCCGCGGCCAGCGCGGCCTGCGCGCTGCCCAGGCGTTGCTGCAGCACGGCGCGGGTGCGCGCATCGATGAGGCCGGGTGCGGCGGGGCGCAGCACCACCACCGCCTCACCGGCGGAAACCGTGTCGCCCACGCGCAGGCCGGGGCGTTGCAGCTCACCAGCCGTGGGCGAGGCCACTGTGTAGCGCTGCACCAGCCGCAGCACGCCGTCTTCTTCGATGGCCTGCTCGAAAGGCCCGCGGGTGGCCAGCGCCGTCTGCACCGGCAGGGGCGCCGGGCGCAGGGCCCAGGCGAGGGCGGCGACCACCGCCAGCGCGGCGATGCCGCCATAGATCCAGCGACGTTGAAGTTTCATTCGCGCACCTTGAGAACGGCCACCAGGTCGAAGCGGTCGACACGGCGGCGCACCAGCAGGGCACTGGCCGCACCGGCGGCCAGCACGATGATCGCCGCCCACGCATAGGTGGCGGGCGCGATCACGACCGGGAAATCGATGTTGTCCGATGACATCAACGCCATCAGCAGCTCGGCCAGCCCGCGGCCGGCCAGCATGCCCAGCGGCAACGCCAGCAGCAGCTCGACCGCGAGCTGCCCGAGCAGCAGCACCGAGACTTCGCCGCGCGTCATGCCCAGCACGCGCAGGCTGGCCAGGTCCCACGCGCGCTCGGACAGGGCGATGCGCGCGGCGTTGTAGGTGATGCCCACCGCCATGGCGATGGCAAAGACGGTGAGGATGGCGCTGAACGCGCCCATGTTGTACGAAGTTCTCTCGTCAAAGGCGCGCTGCACCGAGGTCTTGTCGAACACCGCGGCCACGCGCGGCGTGGCCTTGATGGCGGCCCAGAAGGCGGGCATGGCCGCGTCGTCGACCAGCAGCGCCGCGTCCGACAGGCCGGCGCCGTCGCGGGTGGCGCGGTGCAGGGCCGGCAGGGCCATCCAGGCCTGTTGGCCCATGAGGGTGTGCACCACGGCGGCCACCGGCAACTGCACCCGCTCGCGGTGGCCAAGCCGGAATTCCACCGTGACGGTGTCGCCCACCTGTGCGCCCACCGAGCGCGCCAGCAGCGACGACAACACGATGCCGTCGTCGGGCAGGGCCACTTCACCGCTGTGCGCATCGACCACCCGCAGCAACCGGCTCTGGGGCATCAGCCCGGTGACCGACGCGTCCTGCACGCGCGTGCCCAGGCGCACCCGGACCGCTTCACTGCGGTAACCCTCGGCCTGCAGCACGCCGGGCAGTCGGCGCAGATCCACAGTGACGTTGTCGGCGGCCTGGGGCTGAAAGCTCAGCAGCACGTTGCCGGGCTGTACCTGGCGAAACTGCATGTCCACGATGTAGGCGATGGCGTCGAGCCAGAACGCACCCGCGATCTGCAGCGCCATGGCCATGGCCACGCCACCGACGGTGAAGGCGCTGCGCCACGGCCGGTTCTCCACGTCGCGCAGGATCATCAACAGCCGCGCGCTGACGCGACCCCCGGGTGCCAGGCGCTCGGCCAGCGTGCGCCGGTAGCGTGGTGGCGCGGGTGGCTGCATGGCCTGCGCCGGGCGCAGCCGCACCACCGCGCGAATGGCCGACCAGGTGCCCAGCGCCGCGGCCAGCACCGACACCGCCATGGCCACCGCCACCAGCGGCAAGGTGGTTTCGTAGGCGAGGGCGTCGAAGCGGAACACCGGCTCGTACAGGCCGAGCATCAAGCGGCCGATCACGCCGCTGAGCGCCAGCCCCGCCACCACGCCCAGGCCCGAGACGATCATGGCCAGCTCGATGTAGTGCCAGCCGATGGCCGCGTCGCCATAGCCCAGCGCCTTGAGCGAGGCGATCTGCGCGCGCTGCGTGGCCACCTGCCGCGCCAGCACGCCGTTGAGGATGAACATGGCGACTGCCAGAAAGATCGACGGCAGCACGGTGCCCATGACCTGCAGCTGATCGAGCTCGTCGTCCACCACACGCGCCGAGAGCTGGTCGCGCCGCGCCACCGCACCCAGCGAGCCATAGGGCTCGAGCAAGCGGTCCAGTGCGGCCAGCACCGCGGGCTCGCTGGCGCCGTCGTGCAGGCGCAGTGCGGCCTGGTTGAAGGCGCCCTGCAGGTCCAGCAGCTCGCTCAGGCGCTGCGCTTGCACCCACCAGATGCCGAAGCTGTGCTCGTCCGGCGCGCCGCCGCTGCCGGCAAAGACGTACTCGGGCGAAATTGCCAGACCCACGATGCGCACCGGCTGCAGGCGGCCATTGAGCACGGCGCGCGCGCTGTCGCCAGGGTGCAGGCCGCGTGCGCGCGCAAAGCTCTCGCTGACCACCGCCTCCAGCGTGCTGCCAACCTCGGGCCAGCGGCCCTCGCGCAGCTGCACCGCGTTCAGGCCCTGCGTGCCCTGGTACACGCGGCGCAGGTCCAGCGCCACAAAGCGCCCGGTCACCGGCGCGCCCGGGTCGCCCAGGTCGATCTGCGCGTCGAACACCAGGCCGGTCTTGACTTCGGCCACACCGTCGACGGCCGCCAGCCGATCGCGCAAGGCCAGCGGCGCGCGCTTGAGGCTGACGAACACATCGGCCAGGTGGTGGCTGCGGTAGAAGTCGTCGCGCGCCTGCAGCAGCGAGGCGTGCACCGAGAACAGGCCCACGAAACCGCCCACGCCAATGGCCACCACCAGCGCAATCGTCACCACCTGCGAGCGCAGGTTCCACAGGTCGCGCCAGAGCTTGATGTTGAGCGCCCGCATGCCTGACCCCTACCAGCTCAATGCCGACGCGGGCAGGCGCTCGGTGTTGGGCTGGTCGTCCACGATGCGCCCGTCGGCCAGGCGCAGCACGCGGTGCGCCATCTGCGCAATGGGTGCGTTGTGGGTGATGACGACGGTGGTGGTGCCCAGCTCGCGGTTGACGCGCTCGATGGCCTCGAGCACGCGCACGCCGGTGGCGCAGTCGAGCGCGCCGGTGGGCTCGTCGCACAGCAGCACCGCCGGGCGCTTGGCAATGGCGCGCGCGATGGCCACGCGTTGCTGCTCGCCACCCGAGAGCTGCGAGGCGAAGTGGTTCATGCGCTCACCCAGGCCCACCATGTCCAGCGCGGCTTCGGGTGTCATGGGTTGGGGCGACAGCTCGGTCACCAGCGCCACGTTCTCGCGCGCGGTGAGGCTGGGGATGAGGTTGTAGAACTGGAACACGAAGCCCACGTGCTCGCGCCGGTAGGCGGTGAGCTCGGCGTCGCTGGCGCCGGTGAGCTCGTGGGTGCTGCCTTCGTGCGTCCACTGCGCCGAGCCGCTGCTGGCCGAGTCCAGCCCACCCAGGATGTTGAGCAGCGTGCTCTTGCCGCTGCCCGAGGCGCCGAGCAGCACCACGAACTCGCCGCGGCGGATGTCCAGGTTGACGCCGCGCAGCGCGTGCACGGCCGTGGCGCCCTCACCGTAGGTCTTGGTGAGGTCGCGGGCGAGGAAAACGGGGGCGGGCGCCGAGGTGGCCGCCGCTGCAGGGGCGTCCGTCATGCGGCCATTGCAGCATGAGGGTGGGGCGCCGGGCTTGATGCGCGTCAAACCGCTCCGGCGTAACCTGCCCGTTCGGGTCAGGTTGCCCGTGGGAGCCCGCTATGAACAACGCAGCAGACACCGGTGTACGCACCGAGCACGACGCCTGGGGCGCCATCGAGGTCCCGGCTCAGGCCCTGTGGGGCGCGCAGACGCAGCGCGCCCTGCGGCACTTCGCCATATCGAGCGAGCGCATGCCGGGTGAGCTGATCGCGGCCATGACGCTGATCAAGGCCTGCGCGGCGCGGGTCAACGCCGATCTGGGCCTGCTGGACGCCGCCCGGGCGCAGGCCATCGTGGCCGCAGCCGAGGCGGTGCAGGCCGGGCGGCATGCGGACGCGTTTCCGCTCAGCGTCTGGCAAAGCGGCTCGGGCACACAAAGCCACATGAACATGAACGAGGTGCTGGCGCACCTGGCCAGCACCGAGGCCTTGCCGGTTCACCCCAACGACCACGTCAACCTGGGCCAGTCGTCCAACGACGTGGTGCCCACGGCCATCCATGTGGCGGCGCTGCTGGCCTGCACGCAGGGATTGCTGCCGGCCTTGCAGGGCCTGCGCGACGCACTGGCCGACAAGCTGCCGGCGCTGCGCGAGCTGACCAAGATCGGCCGCACCCACCTGCAGCTGGCGCTGCCCCTGAGCGTGGGTGATGAGGTGGGCGCCTGGGTGGCCCAGCTCGACCGGGCCCGCCGCGCGCTGGACGCCCCGATGCGCGAGGTGCAAGGCCTCGCCATTGGCGGCACGGCGGTGGGCGGCGGCGACAACACCGACCCGGCGTTCGGCGAGCGCGTGGCGCAGGCGCTGGCGGCGGCCACCGGCATCGGCTTTCGGCGCGCGGACAACCCCTTTGCGGCCCAGGCGGCGCACGACGCATTGCTGCAACTGCACGCGGCGCTGCGCACCCTGGCGCTGGCCTTGCGCAAGATCGCCGACGACCTGCGCTGGCTGGCCAGCCCCGCCCTGGGCGAATGGCGCCTGCCGTCCAACGAGCCGGGCAGTTCCATCATGCCGGGCAAGGTCAACCCCACGCAGTGCGAAGCGCTGCTGATGGTCTGCGCGCAGGTGGTGGGCAACGACGTGGCGATCGGCTTCGGCAGCACGCTGGCGCAGTTCCAGATGCACGCTGCCAAGCCCTTGCTGGCGCTCAACCTGCTGCAAAGCATCCGGCTGCTGGGCGACGGCATGCGCAGCTTCAACACACACTGCGTGCAGGGCATGACGGCCGATCCGGACCGGATGGCGCAATCGCTGTCGCCGGCCATGTTGCAGGCGACGCGGCTGCAGCGGCACGTGGGCTACGAGGTGGCGGCCAGGCTGTACCGCGAGGCGCAGGCCGGCGGCCGTCCACTGCGCGATCTGGCGATCGAGCAGGGCATCGCCACTGCCGTGCAGTTCGATGAATGGACCGGGTAGTTCAGTAGCGCCCGCCGCGCACGAAGCGCGCAATGCCGTCGGCCACCGCCTGTTCCTGCTGCGCATAGCCGTGGGGCGACTGGCCTTCGCAAGCCTGCAGGCGATCGCTGGTGCGCGGCCCGGGGCCGCCGGTGACGGTGACCGCTTGCGAGCGGCTGCTGCGCGTGGCGGCGATGAGCCGCTTCGATTCGGTGGGTGGCGAGCGCAGGCAGGTGTCCTGCCCATGCACCACCACCAGCAGGGGCTGGGCGATGTCGCGCAAAGGCAGATCGAACACCGAATGCGCCACCCAGGGCTTGCGCGCGCGCGGGTCGCCCAGGACGACGGCGGATGTCAGCACCACACCGTCCGGTGCCGCGTCGCCCTTGAGTCGCGCCGCCGCGTTGACGGCCGAGATCGCACCGCGGCTGGTGCCCACCAGCCACACCGCGCCACCGCTGCGTTGGCGCACCGTGGCGATCAGGCGACCCAGGTCGTCGGCGTGTTCGGGCGCAATGCGGTAGCCGCCCAGGCCGTCGCCACCTTGGTGGGCCGAGGGCGCGTCCACGAACACGGTGCCCAGCCCCATGCCATTGAACAGGGGGCGCATGCGGTTGAGCGAATTGCCGGTGAGCTTTTGCGCGCAACCCTGCGCGTCCAGATCGGCGTGGCCTCCGCCGCCGGGCAGCAGCACCAGGGTGATGGCTGGCTGCGCGGTCGGTGCCACGAACGCCGCGCGCAACTCACCCGCGCTGGCGGTGCTGATGCTCAGCACCTCACCGCAGCCTTGCGCCTGCGCGGCGCCTGCCGCAACCAACAGGGTGAACAGCAGGGCAAGGCGGCGCATGGCGTCGGGCGATCAGACTTTTTCCACGATGAGCGCGATGCCTTGGCCCACGCCGATGCACATGGTGCACAGCGCGTAGCGCCCACCGGTGGTGTGCAGGCGGTTGATGGCGGTGGTGACCAGGCGCGCGCCACTGGCGCCCAGCGGGTGGCCCAGGGCAATGGCGCCGCCCCAGGCGTTGACGCGCTGATCGTCGTCTTTGAGGCCCAGCATGCGCAGCACGGCCAGGCCCTGCGCGGCAAAGGCCTCGTTGAGTTCGATCACGTCCATCTGGTCGAGCGTGAGGCCGGTGAGGGCGAGCACCTTCTCGCTGGCCGGTGCCGGGCCAATGCCCATCACACGCGGTGCCACACCCGCAGTGGCCATGCCCACCACGCGGGCCTTGGGTGTGAGGCCGTATTTGGCGGCGCTGGCTTCGTCGGCCAGGAGCAGGGCGCAGGCGCCGTCGTTCACGCCACTGGCGTTGCCCGCGGTCACGCTGCCGTCGGGGCGGACCACGCCCTTGAGCTTGGCCAGCGATTCCAGGCTGGTCTCGCGCGGGTGCTCGTCCTGGCTGACGATGACCGGGTCGCCCTTCTTCTGCGGAATGGTCACGGGCACGATCTCGCGCGCCAGGTGGCCGGCCTTCTGCGCCGCCACCGCCTTGAGCTGGCTGGCCAGGGCCATGCGGTCCTGCGCCTCGCGCTCGATCTTGTAATCCACCGCCACGTTCTCGGCCGTCTCGGGCATGGAGTCGACGCCGTACTGCGCCTTCATCAGCTTGTTGACGAAGCGCCAGCCGATGGTGGTGTCGTACACCGCATTGGCGCGGCTGAAGGCGCTCTCGGCCTTGGGCATCACGAAGGGCGCGCGGCTCATGCTTTCCACGCCGCCGGCAATCATCAGGCCCGCTTCACCGGCCTTGATGGCGCGCGCCGCGCTGCCCACAGCGTCCATGCCGGAGCCGCACAGGCGGTTGATGGTGGCGCCGGGCACGTCGATCGGCAGGCCGGCCAGCAGCGCGCCCATGCGGGCCACGTTGCGGTTGTCCTCGCCGGCCTGGTTGGCGCAGCCGTACAGCACGTCGGCCACGGCGGCCCAGTCCACCTGGGCGTTGCGCTCCATCAGCGCCTTGATCGGCAGGGCGGCCAGGTCGTCGGTGCGCACGCTGGAGAGGGCGCCACCGTAGCGGCCGAAGGGGGTGCGGATGGCGTCGCAGATGAAGGCTTGTTTCGTCATGGGTCGTTCTACGTTGAGCGTTGAGGGTTGGGCGTTCGGCGTTGGGCGTCAGGCTGGGGGCAGGATCGGCAGGCCGATCAGGGACTGCAGTTCGTCGAGGCTCAGGCCGTCGACGGCGTCGATCAGCCTCAGGCCCTGTGGTGTGCATTCGAGAGTGGCCAGGTCGCTGTAGATGCGCTTGACGCAGCCGATGCCGGTGAGCGGGTAGCTGCACTGGGCCACCACCTTGCTCTCGCCCTTCTTGGTCAGCAGGTCCATCATCACCCAGGTCTGTTTGGCGCCGATGGCGAGGTCCATCGCACCGCCCACGGCCGGAATGCTGCCGGGCTCGCCGGTGCTCCAGTTGGCCAGATCGCCGGTGGCCGAGACCTGAAAGGCCCCGAGCACGCAGATGTCGAGGTGGCCGCCGCGCATCATGCCGAAGCTGTCGGCGTGGTGGAAGTAGGCACCACCGGCCAGCAACGTCACCGGCTGCTTGCCGGCGTTGATCAGGTCGTAGTCCTCCAGCCCTGCGGCGGGCGCCGGGCCCATGCCGAGGATGCCGTTCTCGCTGTGCAGGATTACCTCGCGCCCGGCCGGGATGTGGTTGGCCACCAGCGTGGGCTGGCCGATGCCGAGGTTCACGTAGGCGCCATCGTGAATGTCCAGCGCCACGCGCTTCGCGAGTTCGTCCTTGGTTCTGCGGGTGTGGCTCATGCGGCCTCCTTGAAGCCACCGGCCTGCGTGACGGTGCGCGGCACTTGCACGACGGCACTCACGTGAATGCCGGGGGTGACGATGGTCTCTGGGTCCAGCGTGCCCAGTTCGGCGATCTGAAACACGCTGGCGATGGTGCGTTTGGCCGCCGTGGCCATTACCGGCCCGAAGTTGCGCGCGGCCTTGCGGTAGACCAGGTTGCCCCAGCGGTCGCCGCGCTCGGCCTTGATCAGCGCCACGTCGCCGTGGATCGGGTACTCCAGCACATAGGGTCGGCCGTTGATGACCCGCGTTTCCTTGGGCGAGCCGTCGGCGTTCTTCGCCAGGTCAGTGCCGTAGCCGGTGGGCGTGAAGAAGGCGCCGATGCCCGCGCCCGCGGCGCGCAGCCGCTCGGCCAGGTTGCCCTGCGGCACCAGTTCGAGTTCGAGCTGGCCGCTGCGGTACAGGCCGTCGAACACATGGCTGTCGGCCTGGCGCGGAAAGCTGCAGACGATCTTGCGCACGCGACCGGCCTTGAGCAGGGCGGCCAGGCCGTGGTCGCCGTTACCGGCGTTGTTGTTCACCACGGTGAGTTCGCGCGCGCCACAGTCGATCAGGCCGTCGATGAGCTCGTTGGGAATGCCGGCGGTGCCGAAGCCGCCAATGAGCACGGTGGCGCCGTCGGGCACACCGCGCAGCGCCTCGGCGACCGAGGCAGCGAACTTGTTGATCACGGGCTTGTCTCCATCGGAAGTGAATGTTCTAATGTCGAACAGTTGTTCGATTGACGAATCATTCTAGGCGCTCGCCCCCAACCATGGCAACCCGTGCCCGTCGCGCACCCGACGCCCCTACCCCTGGCGATGGCTACGTGCAGTCCTTCGCCCGCGGGCTGGGCGTCATCCGCTCGTTCAACGCGCAGGCCAGCCAGCAGACGCTGTCGGAAGTGGCCGAGCGCAGCGGCCTGACCCGCGCCGGCGCACGCCGCATCCTGCTCACGCTGCAGGCGCTGGGCTATGTGAGCACCGATGGCAAGCACTACGCGCTCACCCCGCGCATCCTGGAGCTGGGTTTTGCCTACCTCACGTCCATGCCGATCTGGAACCTGGCCGAGCCGGTGATGGAGCGCCTGGCCGACGCGGTGGGCGAGAGCTGCTCGGCCGCCGTGCTCGACGGCAGCGACATCATCTACGTGCTTCGCGTGCACACCCACAAGATCATGGCCATCAACCTCAACGTCGGCACACGCTTGCCGGCGTACTGCACCTCGCTGGGCCGGGTGCTGCTGGCCGGGCTGGACGACACCGAGGTCAAGGCGCGGTTGAAGGCCAGCGACATCCGCGCCAACACGCGTCACACCGAAACCGATGTGGACGAGATCCTGGCCCGTGTGCAGCAGGTGCGCCGTCAGGGCTGGTCATTGGTCAATCAGGAACTGGAAGAGGGCCTGATCTCCATCGCCGCACCGGTAAAGAATCGCGCCGGGCAGGTCATCGCTGCGCTCAATGTGTCAGGGCAGGCCAACCGCACCTCGGCCACGGTGATGAAGGAGCAGTTGCTGCCGAAGCTGCGGGCGGCGGCGGACGAGGTGTCGGGGTTGCTGGGGCGAGGGTGAGGTGTGGCAGCGCGGGGCGGACGTGTTTGCTGCTGGTCACTTTGCGTTCCACTCATGGACGGAGACCGTCGATGATCCTGTGGTGTGGACGGGGTCGGAGAACGCGATCGCGCTGGCTTCGTCCAGGTTGGCCGCCTTGATCACGTAGGCGCCGCCGGACTTGTCGGTGAACGGGCCTGCCAGAACTAACACCGCTTGCGCCCGCAGTTGATCGAGAAAGGCCCCATGGGCCTCGATGACCGAGGGTTGAAACTGCGGCGTGCGAATGGTCATGACGAGATAGAGACTGGGCATGCGGGTCGCCTGGGTCGTGGGGTGGATGAAGGTGGCGTCGGGGCGCTTGTCCGGGCGTCAGGGTAGCTGGGAGCAGGGGCAACGTCCATCGCGATGGCGAGTCGGTTGTTCGCACCGACTTGCTGGGGTGGCCCAGATTGTTCCTTGCAGGAGACGATGTCTGAAAAACTGATTTCCGCCCGTCGGGTTGCGGGCCGGGGGTGGCCTTGCACACACTCGGCCGCCTCGACAAACACAACAGGAGACAAGCACGTGAGCCAATCACTGGGATGGATCGGCCTGGGCCGCATGGGCGAAGCCATGGTCAAGAAGCTGCTGGCCGCCGGGCACGGGGTGCAGGTGTGGAACCGCACGCGCAGCAAGGCCGACCCGCTGGCCGAGTACGGTGCCAAGGTGGTCGACAACAAGCTCGACCTGGCCGGCTGCGACACCATCTTCACCATGGTCTCGACCACCGACGACCTGAAAGAGGTGCTGTTCGGTGCGGGTGGCGTGATGACGGGCACCAAGAAGCCCAGGACCGTCATCGACAGCTCGTCCATCTCGCAGGAAGGCTCCGCCGAGATCCGCGCTCAGCTGGAGGCCATGGGCGTGGCCTACCTGTGCGCGCCGGTGTCGGGCAACGCCAAGGTGGCCAAGGCCGGCAAGCTGCTGCTGGTGGCCTCGGGCCCCAAGGCGCTGTACGACGCCAACGAAAAGTACCTGGCCGCCATGTCGCGCAAGGCCATGTGGGTGGGCGAGGGCGAGCTGGCGCGCGTCTGGAAGATCGCGCACAACACCATGTTCGGCGTGATCATCCAGAGCCTGTGCGAGATCACCGTGCTGGCCGAGAAGGCGGGCATTCCGCGCCACGTCTTCCTCGAGAGCATCAACGACTCGGTGCTGGGCAGCATGTACACGCGCTACAAGACGCCGGTGCTGACCAAGCTCACCTTCGAGCAGGTGACCTTCACGCCCAAGCTGCTGCTCAAAGACATGGACCTGGGCCTGGGCGCCGGCAAGGCGCACGGCGTGCCCATGCCGTCGGCCGCGGCCACGCGCGAGAGCATTGCGCGGCTGGTGGGCCGTGGCCACGATGACGTGGACTTCGCCATCCTGCTCAAGGAAACCGCCAACGACGCGGGCCTGCAGATTGCGCCGCTGAACGTCGACGTCAGCGACGGCCTGAGCAGCTGAACGCCATGACCCAGCGCACGCTCATCCGCGGCGCCAGCATCGTCACCATGGACGCGCAGGGCGACCTGCCCGTGGGTGATCTGCTGGTGGCCGGCGACACCATCGAAGCCATTGCACCGCGGCTGCTGGTCGACGACGCCCAGGTGGTCGACGCCACCGGCTGCATCCTGGTGCCGGGCTTCATCAACGCCCACATGCACACCTGGCAGACGGCGCTGCGCGGCGTGGCCGCCAACTGGACGCTGCTGCAGTACTTCAAGAACATGCATGCCGGCCTGGCCACCGTGTTCGCGCCCGAAGACCTGCACATCGCCACGCTGGTGGGTGCGCTCAACCAGCTCAACTGCGGCACCACCACGCTGGTGGACTGGTGCCACAACAACCCCACACCGGCGCACAACGACGCGGCGGTGGACGGGCTGCTCAAGTCCGGCATTCGCGCGGCGTTCTTTCACGGCACACCCAAGCCCGACCCCAAGCCGGGCCAGACGCCGTTCTGGGAAGTACCGCACCCGCGCGCCGAGGTGGAGCGCCTGCTGAAGGCGCACACCGGCCAGCCGCTGCTGAGCGTGCACGCCGCGGTGCTGGGCCCGCACTACAGCACGCTGGACGTGGCGGTGCACGACTTCCGCATGGCCAAGGAGCTGGGGCTGATCGCCTCGCTGCACCAGGGTGGCGGGCCGGCCCGCACGCCCGACGGCTGGGAGAAGCTCGAAGCCCTGGGGCTGCTCGGCGAGCAGATCAACATCGTGCATGGGCACGCGCTCACCGACGAACAACTCAAGCGCTTCTGCGACCTGGGCATGAGCTTCTCGGCCGCGGCCGAGAGCGAGATGTCGCAAGGCCACGGCCACCCGCTCACCGGGCGCTTGCGTGCGCTGGGCCGCGCGCCCTCGCTGGGCGTGGACCTGGAGAGCGTGATGAGCGGCGACATGATCAGCCAGGCGCGCATTGCGCTGGGCATTCAGCGCAGCCTGGACAACGTGGCTTATCGCGCGGCGCACGGCACCATCCCCGACACCTCGACCATCACCACACGCGAGGCGCTGGCCTGGATCACGGTGGAAGGTGCGCGCATGCTGCAACAGCTTCATCGCATCGGCACGCTGGCGCCGGGCAAGCAGGCCGATCTGGTGCTCATCCGCGCCGATGACTTGAACATGCAGCCGGTGCACGACCCTGTGAGCGCGGTGGTGTTCCAGGCCTCGCTGGCCAACATCGACAGCGTGATGGTGGCCGGCCAGTGGCGCAAGCGCGGCGGCCAGCTGCTGGGCGTGGACCTGCCGCCGCAGATGCAGGCCCTGCGTGCCTCGGGCGAGAAGATCACGCGTGCCATGGGCATTGGCGCGCCGCAGGGGGTGCCAGCATGAAGGTGCATGTGATCGGTGTCGGCAAGATGGGCCTGCCCATGGCCCGCCACCTGCTGGCCGCGGGCCATGCGGTGAGCGTGGAAGACCCATCGGCCGAGCGACTGGCGCTGGCGCGCGAGGCGGGTCTGACGGTGAGCGATGGCTTGCAAACGGCGGAGGTGATCGTCTCGTCGCTGCCGCACGATGGTGCGCTGCTTACCGTGGGCGAGCGCGTGGCGGGCGGCGCGTCAAAGGGTGCGGCCTGGATCGACACCAGCACGGTCTCGCCCGCGGCCTCGGCGCGCGTGGCCGAGGCGTGCGCCAAGGCGGGTGTGCAACACCTGCGTTGCACCGTCTCGGGCAACAACCACATGGCTGAGGCAGTGCAACTCACGGTGATGGCCTCGGGCCCCAAGGCGCTGCATGAGCAACTGCTGCCACTGCTGCGCTGCTGGGGCCCCAACCACTTCTGGCTGGGCGAGGCCGAGCAGGCGCGGCTGATGAAGCTGGTGGTCAACCTCATGATTGCGCAGACCAGCGCCATGCTGGCCGAGGCCCTGAGCCTGGGGCAGAAGGGCGGCCTGGCCTGGGACGACCTGTGGACCGTGATCGGCGCGAGCGCCGTGGCCTCGCCCATCGTCAAGGCCAAGAGCGTGCAGCTGTCCAGGAACGACTACACGCCCACCTTCACCGTCGGCCAGATGAACAAGGACATCGACCTGATCCTCGGCGAGGGCGCGCGCCTGCAGGTGCCACTGACCCAGACCGCAGCCACGCGGCAACTGATGGCGGCGGCGCAGGCGCAAGGCGATGGCGAACTGGACTACGCGGCCATCATCCGCGTGATGCAACGCGCATCAGGACTGCCCACCGATTGAAAGAAGGAAGCGCATGCGATCGTTCGTCTACCAGGGTCTGCCCAGCCGCGTGGTGTTTGGTGCCGGCGCACTGGCGCAATTGCCTGAGGCCATCGCCGCCATGGGCGCGCAGCGCGCGCTGGTGCTGTGCACGCCCGAGCAGCGCGCCAGCGCCGAGCGCGTGGCGCAGTTGCTGGGGGATCGCGCCGCGGGCATCTTCGACGGTGCGGTGATGCACGTGCCGATCGAGACCGCCCGCGAGGCACGCGAGGTTGCCAATGCGCTGGGCGCCGATTGCGCCGTGGCCATTGGCGGTGGCTCCACCACCGGGCTGGGCAAGGCCATTGCGCTCGACTCGGGCCTGCCCATTCTGGCCATCCCCACCACCTACGCGGGTTCGGAGATGACGCCGATCTACGGCATCACCGAGGCCGGGCTGAAGAAGACCGGCAAGGACATGAAGGTGCTGCCGCGCAGCGTGCTCTACGACCCCGAGCTCACCCTGAGCCTGCCGGTGGGTTTGAGCGTGACCAGCGGCATCAACGCCATTGCCCACGCGGCCGAAGGCCTGTATTCGGCCGAGGGCAACCCGGTGATCGACCTGATGGCCGAAGAAGGCATTGCCGCCATCGGGCGCGCGCTGCCACGCATCGTGGCCGACCCCAAAGACGTTGAGGCGCGCGGCGATGCGCTCTACGGCGCCTGGCTGTGCGGCATCGTGCTGGGCTCGGTGGGCATGGCGCTGCACCACAAGCTGTGCCACACGCTGGGCGGCAGTTTCAACCTGCCGCACGCCGAGACACACACCGTGGTGCTGCCGCACGCGCTGGCCTACAACGCGGCCGCCGCGCCGCAGGCCATGCAGCGCATTGCGCGCGCCCTGGGCCGCAGCGATGGCAACGCCGCGCAGGCGGTGTACGACCTGGCCAAGGCCAGCGGCGCACCGGTGGCGCTGCGCGACATCGGCATGCCGGGTGATGGCCTGGACCGTGCCTGCGACATCGCCCTGCAGAACCAGTACCCCAACCCCCGCCCGCTGGAGGCCGCGGGCATCCGGCGCCTGCTGGGCAACGCCTACGAGGGTGCGCGACCGAACTGATCGGGCACGGGCAGCGCCTGGAGCTGCTCGACGATGGCCTGTCGGGCCGCGTCGTCCAGGGTGAGCCCGATGTGCCCGCTGCCGGGCACCACCCGCACCGGCCAGGTCTGTGCGGCCGCTTGCACCACCGCGGCAAAGCGATCGGCGTGGAAGGCTTCGTCGGCGGCGCCGACCACGATTGCGGTCGGGCGGCGCACGCTGCGCAGCTCGGCCATGAAGTCGGGGCGCGGCCGGAAATTGGTGGCGAGGTTGTAGTCGTAGGCCTCGGTCAGGCGGGTGCGCGAGTCGTCGTCGAGTGCAAAGCGCGTGACCGTGAGGTGGTTGAAGCGGTGAACGCCCAACGCGTTGAGCACCGTCAACGCCACGATGCGCGGCACCCCGACCGACACCCAGCCGCCGCTGGCCGGGCGCTGCGTGGGCGAATCCTGGCTGAGGAAGGGCGCCAGCAGCAGGTAGCGCTGAAAGCGTTCGCCGCTGGGCCCACTCGCGTAGCGCAGGGCGAACCCACCACCCGATGAGAAGCCCATCAGGCTGGCGGGCAGGGCCGGCCGCACGGCGTCCAGAAAATCGTCGATGTCGTGGTCCAGCTGCCCGACGTAGGCGATGCGGCCCTTGGGGCCCGATGCGCCGTGCCCCCGCATGTCCAGTGCGAACACCTCCTGCCCGGCGGCGGCCAGGGTCATTGCCAGCGGGTGCAGGCTCTGGCTGCTGGCCGATGAACCGTGCACCAGCACCACGCTGCCCTGTTGTGCACCGCGCGCGGCGTAGCGCCGGTAGGCGAGCTGGGTGCCGTCGCGGGCGCGGAATTCCGCCAGCGCCGGCAGCGCCGAGAGGTCCATGCCCTTGAACGGCGTGTGAATGCTGGCCATGGGGGCCGGCACCTTGGGGCCACCGAAGGCAATGGCCGCGCTCAGCAAGGTGGCCACGATCAGCGCGGCAACCAGCGTGGTCAGGACGAGTCGAAGCAGGAGTGGCATGGCCGGACCCTACACCACGCGCCGCGCAAGTTCACATCGGGTGCGCCTGGCCATAGGCCTTCACCGCCTCGACAAAGCGGCGCAGGCGCGCCGGCTGGAAACGCGCGTACGGATAGACCAGCTGCACCGGCAAGGGCGCGGCGGCCCACTCGGGCGCCAGGTGCAGCAACTGCCCGCTGGCCAGCTCGTCGGCCACCAGCCAGGCCGACACCAGCGCGGCGCCCAGCCCGGCCAGCGCGGCGCTGCGCAGGGCATACAGGCTGTCGGTGCTCAGACGCGGCTCGATCGGCAAGGTGTGTGCCTGCCCCGACGCCACATGGTGCAGGGCCACGCGGTCAAGGTAGAAGGTGCGCAGCGCCAGCCAGGGCAGGGCCTGCAGTTCGTCGGGCGTGCTTGGCGGGCGCTTGCGCCCCAGCAGCGATGGCGCACCCACCACGATGCGGGGCAGTTGGTACAGCGGCAGCGCCACCAGCCGTGGGTCGTCGATGTCGCCCACCTGCACCGCGCAGTCGAAGCCCTCGGCCTCGTAGTCGGGGCGGCGGTCGCTCAGCAGCCACTCCACCCGCACCTCGGGGAAGGCGCGCATGTAGCTCGCCAGCGGCTCGATCAGCTGACCCTGGCCGAGCGCATGGGGCACCAGCACCTTGAGCGAGCCGCTGGGCGCCAGGCGCGCACCCCCCAGCGTTTCCTCCATGGCCTGCCATTCCTCGATGAGGGCGCGCGCCATGCTCAGGCAGCGTTCGCCGTCTGGCGTGAGCGAGGCGGCGTGGGTGGAGCGGTGCAGCAGCCGCACACCGAACAGGCGCTCCAGCGCCTGCAGGCGCCGGCTCACCGTTGGTTGCGTGGTGTTGAGCCGCTCGGCCGCGGCCGACAGGCTGCCGCCTTCAGCAATGCGCACAAAGGTCTGCAGCAGTTCGATGCGATCGGTGGACGGTGCGGCGGTTTTCATGCAGATGGCGTATGGAGCTTGTGCGCGCCGCAGTCTATCCCTGCGTCTTTGCCAAGAGAACAATCGGGTCATTCCCAACGTTCAGCCGAGATTCTTCATGTCCGCCATTCATACGACGCATGCCACCGCCCCGGTGGCGCCCACGTCCACCGCACTCACCGTGCTGCTGGCCACGGGCGCCGGCCTGAGCGTGGCGTCGATCTACTACAGCCAGCCCATGCTGCCCGCCATCGCGCGCAGCCTGGGCGTGGCCGACAACGCCGTGGGCACCATCCCCATGCTCACCCAGCTCGGCTACGCGGCCGGCATCCTGTTCCTGATTCCGCTGGGCGACCGCTTCGATCGCCGCAAGGTCATCCTGGCCAAGGCGGTGTTGCTGGCGTTGAGCCTGCTTGCCAGCGCGCTGGCGCCGGGCCTGCCCACCCTGCTGGCGGCCAGCCTCGCGGTGGGCCTGATGGCCACGCTGGCGCAGGACTTCGTGCCGGCGGCGGTCACCCTGGCGCCGCCCGAGGCGCGCGGCAAGGCGGTGGGCGCGGTGATGACCGGGCTGCTGCTGGGCATTCTGTTGTCGCGCGTGGTGGCGGGCGGGGTGGGGCAGGTGGCGGGCTGGCGCACCATGTTTGTGGCCGCCGCCGTGGGCGCCTTGCTGCTGGCCCTGGCGGTGCGCGCCTGGGTGCCGTCGTTTGCACCCACCACGCAGCTGGGCTACCGCGCGCTGCTGGGCTCCATGCTGGCCTTGTGGCGCCAGTACCCCTTGCTGCGCCGCGCGGCGGTGGCGCAGGGCATCATTTCGCTCGGCTTCAGCGCCTTTTGGTCAACGCTGGCGGTGATGCTGCATGTGCGCTTCGGCCTGGGCAGTGCGGTGGCCGGTGCGTTTGGCCTGGCCGGTGCGGCCGGTGCGCTCGCTGCGCCCATCGCTGGGCGCTGGTCCGACCGCTACGGCCCGCGGCGCGTGGCCATCGTGGGGGCGGCCGTGGCCGCCGTGTCCTTCGCGGCCATGGCCGGCATGGCCTGGCTGCCTGCGGGCGCGCAGATGGCCTTGCTGGTGTTGTGCGCCATCGGCTTCGACTTCGGCGTGCAGGCCACGCTCATCGCGCACCAGAGCACCATCTACAGCCTCGACGCCGAAGCGCGCAGCCGCTTGAACGCCTTGCTGTTCACTGTGATGTTCGTGGGCATGTCCAGCGGGGCACTGCTGGGTTCGCTGGCCTTGGCGCACGGCGGCTGGGCGGCCATTACCGCGCTGGGCGTGCTCAGTGCGGCGGGTGCGGCGTGGTGGCGCTGGCGGGGTTGACCCGGCGGGTCAACCTCAATCGGTGGGCGGCAGCCGCGGCACCGACAGCACGCGGTCGAGTTTGTCCTCGATCTCGCCCAGGTTGGCAGACAGCGACTGCACCGTCTCGTCGAAGCGCTCGGTGAGCGCCTGCTGATTGCTGGCGGCTTGCGCATCGATGGCCTCGCGCGCCGAGGCCTGCGCAATCGCCATGCGGTCGCTCAGTGCGTCGATGGCCTGGCGCAGTTCCACGAAGCGTGAAGCTTCGGCCTTGTCAGCCAGCTCGCGCTGCGCGGCCAGTTCCTTGGCGGTGCGGCGCGTGTCCATCAGGGTGCTGGCCTGCTGCATCACGATCACCACCATGAACAGCGCACTGACCAGCGCCACCGTGCCCAGCAGGATCAGCCCCAGCGGCGCCTGGATCTCCGTCACACCCAGCGACAGGGTGGTGGGCTCCAGGAAGGCGGACAGGTTGAGCAGGGTGAACAGCGCCAGCAGCACCCAGACCACCACGATGGACATCGATCTCAATTGCATGGGGTTCTCCTGAGGTGATTGGGTGATTGGGTGATGGGGGTTCCAGCAAGGCTCAGTACACGGCAAACCGCCCGGTCCACTTGCGCTCGTAGTCCATCTTGGCGAAGTGGCCCGCCATGAAGTCGATGAAGGCGCGGACCTTGGCGCTGAGGTGTTTGCGGCTGGGGTAGGCGAGGTTGATGGTGAGGTGGGGCAGGTCCCAGTCCTCGAGCACGGGCACCAGGCGCCCGGCCACGATGTCGTCGTAGACGATGTAGCTGGGCTGGATGAGGATGCCCATGCCGTCGAGCGCGGCGGCGCGCACGATCTGGCCGTCGTTGGTTTCGAGCAGGCCGCGGATCTGCACCGTGCGCTGCTCGTTGCTGACCATGTGCGTGAAGCGCAGCTCGTTGGGTGTGTTGGCGTGCAGGTAGACCAGCAGCTTGTGGCGCTGCAGGTCGTCGAGCACCTTGGGGAAGCCGTGCTTGGCGAGATAGCCCGGTGAGGCCGCCAGCACGCGGCGCGTTTCGCCCAGGCGGCGGATGGTGATGTTGCTGTCGGGCTCGACCTCGCGGGTGCGGATGGCGACGTCGATGTTGTTGTCGATGATGTCGAGGTAGCGGTTGGCGGCCTCGACGTGCACCGTGACGTTGGGGTAACGCTCGGTGAACTCGCGCAGCAGCGGCGCGATGTGGTGCATCGAAAAACTCAGCGATGCCGTCACACGCAGCGCGCCGGTGGGGTTGAGTGCGGCGGCGTTGACGTCCGACTCGGCGTCGCGCAGGTCACTGAGGATGTTGCGCGCGCGCTGGAAGAACTCCTGGCCCGTGTCGGTGAGGTAGAGCCGGCGCGTGTTGCGCTCCACCAGCCGCACACCCAGGCGTTCTTCCAGGGCCGCCAGGTGCCGGCTCGCACTGGCGTTGGAAAGGTTGAGCGCCTCGGCGGCGCGCGAGAGGCTGCCGGTTTCGGCCACCTGCACGAAGAGTTCGATCTCGGTCCAGCGATCCATGGGCGATGCGGTGGTTGTCTCCGGGTTGTCCCTGATGTTGTTGCACCGACCGGAAAAGTCTTTTCGGTTGCGGGCATTTGTTTTCCATTTCGAGCCGCCTACATTCTGCCGCCATGGTGGCACCCCGGTGCACCGAATGGAGACAAGACCGTGCGCAACCTCAATCAGGACAACATCACGCAGGCGGTGATCGCCCGCCTGGCCGGCACGCCCGATCCGCGGCTCAAGCAGGTGCTGACCAGCCTGGTGCAACACCTGCATGCCTTCGCCCGCGAGGTCAAGCTCACCGAAGCCGAGTGGGCCTACGGCATCGACTTCCTCACCCGCGTGGGTCACACCTGCACCGACCAGCGCCAGGAGTTCATCCTGCTGTCCGATACGCTGGGTCTGTCGATGCTGACCGTGGCGTTCAACAACCAGAAGCCCGCCGGCTGCACCGAGGCCACGGTGTTCGGCCCCTTCCACGTGGAAGGCGCACCCGAAGTGCCGCACGGCGCCGATGTGGCCAATGGCGCGCCGGGCCAGCCCTGCGAGGTCAGTGGCCATGTGCGCGGCCCGGGTGGCGAGGCGGTGGCCGGTGCGGTCATCGACGTCTGGCAGGCCGACGCCGATGGTCTGTACGACGTGCAGCGCGAAGGACTCGATCACGCCCAGGGCCGTGCCGTGCTGCGCAGTGGTGCCGACGGCGGCTTTCACTTCAAGACCGTGGTGGCCGAGCCGTACCCCATTCCCGATGACGGGCCGGTGGGCGAGATGCTCAAGGCCACCAAGCGCCACCCGTGGCGCCCGGCCCACCTGCACTTTCGCATCCAGGCGCCGGGCTACCAGACGCTGGTGACGCACGTGTTCCGCAACGGCGACCCGTACCTGGATTCGGACGCCGTGTTCGGCGTGCGCAGTTCGCTGCTGGCCGACTGGGTGCAGCAGCCGGACGGCCGCATCACCCTCGACTTCGACTTTGTGCTGGCGCCCGCCGTGACCGCCAGCACCACAACGGGCAAACCCGTGGCAACCCAGTCGGCCTGAGCGCCGCAGACAACAGGAGACAACACATGACGATCCGCAAACGCGCCTTTGTGGCCACCGCGCTGGCCGCCGCGATGATGGCCGCCGGCCTGGGCACCGCCCACGCCGAGCAGACCTTCAAACTCACCATCGCGTCCAGCCACCCCACGGCATTGCCCTGGGTCGGCCTCATGAGCAGCCTGTTCGTGCCCGAAGTGAACAAGCGTGTGGAAGCCCTGGGCAAGGGCTACAAGATCGAGTGGAAGGAAGCCTACGGCGGCCAGCTCTACAAGATGAACGCCACGCTCACCAGCGTGTCGCAGGGCATCGCCGACATCGGCTGGGTGTTCGCCAACCTCGAAGCCGCCAAGATGCCGCTGACGCAATACGCCACCGTGGTGCCCTTTGCCACCGGCGACGTGCGCACCGTGCTGCAGGTGGCCAACGAGATGAACGAGAAGGTGCCCGCACTCAAGGCCGAGTGGGACAAGAACAACCTGGTGTTCCTGGGCGCCAGCGGTGTGGACACCTACCACCTGTTCACCAAGACGCCCATCAACACCTACGCCGATCTCAACGGCAAGAAGATCTCGGCCCCGGGTGCGGTGGGCGTGTGGCTGCGCGGCTCGGGCGCGGTGCCGGTGGACGGCTCGCTCACCAGCTACTACACCGACATCCAGACCGGTGTGAGCGAGGGCACGATTTCGATCTCCACCGGCATCCTGCCCAACAAGATCTACGAAGTCGCGCCCTATGTGACCACGGCCGACATCGGTGCCCTCTACAACGGCGGCATGGCCATGAACAAGGACAGCTTCAGCGCGCTGCCGCCCGAGGTGCAGAAGATCGTGAAGGAGGTGGGCCTGGAGTACTCGCGCGTGCTCGGCGACACGCTGATGCAGCGCTATGAAGCCGCGCTCAAGGCCATCGGCGAGCAAGGCGCCAAGCAGGCCGTGCCGGTCAAGATCGCGCCCATGGCCCCTGGCGAGCGCGAGAAGTGGGCCAGGACCATGCCCAACATCGCGGCCGACTGGGCCAAGGCCAATGCCTCGCGCGGGCCGGCGGCGCAGATAGTCAAGACCTACCTGGAAGAGCTGCGCAAGCGCGGTGCGAAGCCGCTGCGCGACTGGGACAAAGAGCTTTGATCTCCCCCCGCGCGGCCGCAGGCCGCACCCCCCTGGGAGGGGGGCGTTGCCAGAGGACCGGCAAAGCCGGATCCTCGGCAACCCCGGGTTGGCGGGCGTGTGAGCCCGCGGCTTCTTTTTCCTTCGCCTGCAAAGGGCTCGACCCATGAGCTACGAAACCAACACCGACCTCGATGCCGCGCCAGCGCCGACGGCACCGTCCAGCCCGTTCGGCCATCTGGTCGATGCGCTCAACGGCCTGGGCTCCATCGTGATTGCGCTGGTCATGGTGCTGATGTGCGCCGACGTGTTCATGCGCAATGCGTTCAACCAGCCCATCGACGGCGTGGCCGAGATGGTGGCAGCGTCCATCATCGTCATCGTCTTCCTGCAACTGCCCAGCACCTTGCGCCATGGGCGCATGAGCCGGGCCGACCTGTTCCTGGACCCCTTCATGCTCAAGCGTCCGCGCGCCGGCATGCGGCTGCGCGCGCTGTTCTCGGTGGCGGGCATCTTTGCCTGCGGCGTCATCGCCTACGCCACCTGGCCGCTGTTCGTGCGCGCGTGGAGCAACAACGAGTTCTTCGGCGTCGAGGGCGTGTTCACCTTTCCGACCTGGCCGATGCGCATTGTGGTGTTCGTGGGCGCTGCCCTGGCGGCGGTGCAGTACCTGCTGCTGGTCTGGCAGGACCTGCGCGACAGCGCGAAGCAACCCACGCAAGGAGGCCACTGATGTCCGACCTGACGCTGGGCTTCATGGCCATTGGGGTCATGCTGGTCTTCATCGTGCTGGGCATGCACATCGGCATCGCCCTGATCATCACCTCGTTCGCCTCGGTGCTGGTGATGCGCTCGCCCGAGATTGCGGCGCGCTTCGTGGGCGCGGCCGCCAACGACGCGATTCGCGACTACCTGTTCGGCGTGGTGCCGTTGTTCGTGCTCATGGGCATGTTCGTGAGCGTGAGCGGGGTGGGGCGCGACACCTTCGACGTCTTTCAGTGGTTGTTGCGGCGACTGCGCGGCGGGCTGGGCCTGGCCACGGTGGGCGCCAACGCGGTGTTCGCCGCCATCACCGGCATCTCGATCGCATCGGCCTCGGTGTTCACCAAGGTGGCCGTGCCCGAGATGATCCGCCATGGCTACACGCCGCGCTTCTCGGTCGGCGTGGTGGCGGGCTCCTCTGTCCTGGGCATGCTGATTCCGCCGTCGTTGTTGATGATCATCTACGGCGTCATTGCCGAGGAATCGATCGGTCGCATGTTCCTCGCGGGCGTGTTCCCCGGCCTGGTGCTGGCGGGCCTGTTCGCGCTGCTGATCCTGGTGTTCGCCTACCTGATGCCGGGCAAGATCTTTCAGGGCGGCGTGCAGCGCAGCGAAACCGATCACGACGCCGAGACCTGGGGCAGCGCTGCCATCAAGTTCGTGCCCATCCTGCTGCTGGTCACGCTGGTGCTGGGCGGGCTGTACAGCGGCTTCTTCACGCCGACCGAGGCTGGCGCCGTTGGTGCCGCCGGCTCGTTCGCGATTGCGCTGATCCGCCGCCGCCTGACCTGGCGCAAGCTGTGGAGCGTGCTGACCGAGACCGGCTACGTGTCGGTGGCGGTGCTGTTCCTCATCGCCGCCGCCTCGCTCTACAGCCGCATGCTGGCACTCACCGGCATGCCGGCGGCCATCACCACTGCCATCACCGAGATGGGTCTGGGCCCCTGGGGCTTTCTGGTGGCCTACCTGGCCATCGTGATTGCGCTGGGCTGCATCATCGATTCGGTCTCGATCATGTTGATCATGCTGCCCATCGTGCTGCCCATCGCCAGCAGCTTCGGCATGGACCTGATCTGGTTCGGCGTGCTGACCGTGCTGGCGGTGGAAATCGGTCTGCTCACACCGCCCTTCGGTGTGTCGGTCTACACGGTCAAGAGTGCGCTCAACAACCCGGCCATCACCATCCGCGACATCTTTGCCGGCACCTTCCCCTTCGTGCTGGTGATGGTGCTCACGCTGGTGGTGCTGGCCATCTTCCCGGGCCTGTCCACCTGGCTGGCCCGCATGTGAACCCAGGGAGTTGCTTCAACATGATTTACGTCTTTCACCTGCTCGACAAACCCGGTGGCCTTGAACTGCGCCAGCGCATGCGCCCCGAACACAAGGCCTACCTGGGTGCGGTTGCCGATCGCATCGCCTTTGCCGGCCCGCTGCTCACCGACGACGGCAAGACCATGATCGGCAGCGTGCTGGCGATCGACTTCGACAGCCGCGAAGCGGCCCTGGCCTGGCAGGCGGGCGAGCCCTTCAGCAAGGCCGGGCTCTACGCCAGCGTGGCGGTGCACGCCTTTCAGAACCTGTGGCCGCAGAAGGCCGGCTTCCCACCCGCCGCCTGACCATGATCAAGCACATCGTGATGTGGAACCTGCTGGGCGACTCGGCGGCCGAGAAGGCCGCCAATGCCGAGCGGCTCAAGCGCGCGTTCGAAGGCATGCGGGGCCGCGTTCCGGGCATGCGCACGCTGGAGATCGGCGTCGACATCAGCCGCATCGACTATGCCTGCGACGTGGTGCTGTACTCCGAGTTCGACTCCCGTCAGGCGCTGGACGACTACGCCAACCACCCCGAGCACCTGCGTGTGCGCCGCGAACTGGAAGGGCTGCGCATTGCGCGCCACCAGGTCGACTACGAAGTCGCCTGACCCGATGCAACAGGGAGCCACCATGAACGACAAGCAACTGGACGAATGGCTGATCCGCCGCATGGTGGAGCGCTGGGCCGTATGGCGCGACGCCGGCGACTGGGCCCGCTTTGCCACCGTGTGGCACCCCCAGGGCGTGATGATGGCGACCTGGTTCCAGGGGCCGTTTGCCGATTTCATTCGCGTCACACAGGAGGGCTGGGCCAAGGGCGTCAGCATCCTGCACTTCCTCGGTGGCTCGGCCATCGAGGTGGCCGGTGATCGTGCCATTGCGCAGACCAAGATGACGATCTCGCAGCGGGGCATGGTCGAAGGTGCCAACGGCCCGGTGCTGTGCGATGTGGTCTGCACGGGGCGCTTCTACGACTTCGTGCAACGCCACGAAGGCGAATGGAAGTTGTTGCACCGCCAGCCCATCTACGAGAAGGACCGCATCGACCCGGTGGACCCAGCGGCGGTGCTCTCGCTTGACCAGGCCGCACTGGCCGCCTTGCCCGAGGGTTATCGCCACCTGGCGTACATCCAGCAGCGCATTGGCTACACCGTGAAGATGGACATGCCCATGCTCAAGGGTCAGGAAGTGCAATCGCTGTACCGTCGCGGCGCGTCGTGGCTGGCCGGTGGTGCGCTGGAGCGCGAAATCCACCCGGCCTGAACCACCGACGCTTTTCTTTTTGCATCCCTGCCGAACGCCGGCACCAACCCCCAAGCACCATGACCATCGACGCCCAGGCTCTCGACCAGATCTTTCTCAAAGCACGCACCGCCAACGGCTTCATCGACAAGCCCGTTCCCGACGAGCTTCTGCGCCGTGTCTATGAGGTGGCCGCCCTCGGCCCCACCTCGATGAACACCCAACCCACGCGCTATGTGTTCCTGAACACCCCGGCCGCGCGCGAGCGCCTGTTGCCCGCCATGCTGCCGGGCAACCTGGAGAAGACGCGCACGGCGCCAGTCACGGTGATCGTGGCCACCGACACACGCTTCTACGAGTACATGCCCAAGGTGTGGCACCGCGAAGGCGCCAAGGAGAACTTCGAGGCCAATGCCGCCCTGGCCGGCGCCACGGCCACCCGCAACGGCACCCTGGGTGGGGCCTACTTCATCATCGCGGCGCGTGCGGTGGGGCTGGACTGCGGCCCCATGAGCGGCTTCGACATCGGCAAGGTCGACGCCGAGTTCTTCCCCGATGGGCGCTGGAAGACCAACTTCCTGATCAACCTGGGCTACGGCGACGACAGCAAGCTGTTTGATCGCAATGCGCGTCTGTCGTTTGACGAGGCCTGCCGGGTGCTCTGAGCGCCCATGACGATCGTGCGCCTCTCGATCACCCTGCGTCGAGGCGCACGCTCATCCACCATGGCCCCCCGCCGCGCGGCGGATCACCGAGGCCATGTACTTCACCGTGGCCGAGCGGTTGGCCCCTTTCTTCCACAGCAACCCGGGTGTGCGGATCGGCGCCGGGTCTTCGAGCGGGATGAGCCGCAGGTCGGGCGAGGGCGTGAACGCGGTCTCGGCAATGATGCCGGCCAGGTCGGTCTGGCGGATCAGCTCGATCATGGGCGCGATGGAGTTCAGCTCCGCCACCACCAGCGGTTGCGCGCCCGCCGCCTCGAAACAATCGTCGAGCAGACCGCGGGTGCTGAACTGCCTGGGCAGCAGCACCAGGCGTTTCTGGTGCAGCTCCACCATGCGCACGCGCCGGCGTTTGGCCAGCGGGTGGCTGGCCGCCACGCACAGCCGAAGCTCCTCGTTGTAGAGCGGCTCGAACCACAGCTCGGGCTTGTCGGTTGGCCGGTACGACACCCCCAGGTCAAGGTGGCCGCTGGAGATGCGGCGTGCAATCAGCTCGGCCGACAGTTCCTCCACGCTCACACGCACATTGGGGTGATGCGCCAGAAAGGCCGACACGCACATGGGCACCAGGCGGGTGTTGAAGCTGTGCGTGGCACCGATGTGCAGCTCGCCGGCAAAGGCTTCGCCAGGGTCGCTCAGGGCCTGCAGCCCGCGGTCGATCTGCTGCAGTGCCGGCACCAGGTGACTGCGCAGCAACTCACCGGCCTCGGTCAGCGTCACGCGCTTGCTGCTGCGGTCGAACAGCGTGAGGCTGAGCTCTTCCTCGAGCTGGCGGATCTGATGCGACAGCGTGGATTGCGTGACATGCAACCGCTCTGCGGCGCGGGTGAAGTTCAGCGTTTCGGCCAGGGTGTCGAAGTAGCGCAGGTGCCGCAGTTCCATTCGATTTCCTTGGTTTCATTCATCGATGGCATCGATCATAGCGGTCGAAATTCATCACTTCCATCGCGGTCTGCCTGTGCCTAGACTGCGCCCCGGATACCGACAACAGGCACATTGCCCACAGGAGACAACACCATGGCTCAGCTCGAAGCCGAAGACATCACCCAGGCCGTTCTGGATCGCATGACCGATTGCCAGGATGCCCGCTTCAAGCAGGTGATGACGGCGCTGGTCAAGCACGCCCACGCCTTCATTCGCGAGGTTGAAATCAGCGAAGAGGAGTGGATCAACGCGATCATGTTTCTCACCGCCACCGGCAAGATGTGCGACGACAAGCGCCAGGAGTTCATCCTGTTGTCCGACACGCTGGGCATCTCGATGCTGGTGGTCGCACTCAACCAGATCAAGGCCGCCAAGGCGTTCGCCAGCAGCGGCGGCGGCGCGCAGACGCCGACCGAGGCCACGGTGCAGGGCCCGTTCTACTGGGAAGGTTCGCCCGAGCTGCCGCTGGGCGCCGACATCGGCACCGACATGCCGGGTGAGCCGGCCTACTACCACGGCCGCGTCACCGACACCGAGGGCCAGCCCATCGCCAACTGCTGCCTGGACGTGTGGTCGGGCGATGGCGAAGGTGTCTACGACATGCAGATGGGCGACGACGCCGGCATGCGCCTGCGCGCACGCTTTCACACCGATGCCCAGGGCAACTACCGCTTCTGGTCGATCAAGCCCACCTACTACCCGGTGCCCGACGACGGGCCGGTGGGGCAGATGCTGCGCCGCATGGGCCGCCACCCCAACCGCCCGGGCCACATCCACATGAAGGTCTACGCGCCGGGCCACCAGAGCGTGACCACGCACCTGTTCGTGGCCGACAGCCCCTTCCTCGACTCGGACGCCGTCTTCGGCGTACGCAACAGCCTGATCGTGCCCTTCACACAGCACGCGCCGGGCAAGGCGCCCGACGGACGCGTGATGGACGCGCCGTACCACAGCGCGACCTACGACTTCCGGCTCGTACCCGCGGCGTGACGCCGGCCGACGCCTTCCTTCGCCTTCACCGGAGACCCCATTGAAAATCGGCAAGGCCACCGTGCCGCAGTCGGCCATCTGCGCCCACAACCCGGACACCATCGTGGTGCGCGGGCAGGACCTGTGTCAGGACCTGATCGGTCAGGTCAACTTCGCAGACTACTTCTACCTGCTGCTCACCGGGCGCAAGCCCGATGCGCCGGCCAGCGCGGTGCTCAACGCCACGCTGGTGGCGATTGCCGAACATGGCCTGGTGCCCAGCGTGCAGGCCGCGCGCATGACGCTGGCGGCCGCGCCCGATGCGCTGCAGGGCGCGGTGGCCGCGGGCATTCTGGGTTGTGGCTCGGTGATCCTGGGCGCGTCGGAGACGGCGGGCAGGCTGTTCGACGAGATTCATCGCGCGGCGCCATCGCATGGCGATGACCTGCAGGCGGCCGCGCGCGCCGTGGTGGGCGAATGGCGAGCCCGCAAGCAGGCGGTGCCGGGCTACGGCCACCCCGTGCACAAGGCGCGCGACCCGCGCGTGGACGCGCTGTTTCGTGTGTCCAGGCAGGCCGGTGGTGGGCAGCGTTTCGTGCAGATCGCCGAGGCGGTCGAAGCGGTGCTGCCCGAGGTGATCGGCAAGGACCTCAAGCTCAACGTGTCGGCCGCGATTCCCGCGGTGCTGCTGGGCGTGGGCTTTCCGCTCAACGCGCTCAAGGGCGTGCCGATGCTGGCGCGTTGCGCGGGCCTCATTGCGCACATGAGCGAGGAGCTGGAGCACCCGATCGGCTTTGCGCTGTCGTACCAGGCCACGCGCGAGCAGCGCTACACCGGTGTGGTTCCGGCCGGCTTCGTGCCCGACCAGCAGGTCGATTGACGAGGAGCGCGCCATGATCAATGTGCTCAAGGGTGTGCGGGTCGTCGAGCACGGCACCTTCATCACGGGCCCTGCGGCCTCGATGATCCTGGCCGACATGGGCGCCGAGGTGGTCAAGGTCGAACTGCCGGGCTCGGGCGATCCGTTTCGCGCCTTCAAGGGCGGCCTCTACAGCCCGCACTACCAGACCTACAACCGCAACAAACACAGCGTGGCGCTTGACACGCGCAAGGACGCCGACCGCGCCACCTTCGACAAACTCATCGAAGGCGCCGACGTCTATATCCAAAACTTCCGCCCCGGTTTTGCCGAGCAGATCCAGGCTGGCCAGGCGCGCCTGCAGGCGCTCAACCCTCGCCTGATCTATTGCGCCATCAGCGGCTTTGGCCAGGACGGCCCGGCCGCCAGCCGGCCCAGCTACGACACCGTGGCGCAGGCCGCCAGCGGTTACCTGCGCCTGTTGGTGAACCCGGCCAACCCGCGCGTGGTGGGCCCGGCCATTGCCGATGCCATGACCGGCTATTACGCGGCCTTCGGCATCCTGGGCGCGCTGCACGAGCGCCACGCCAGCGGTGTCGGGCGTCGGGTCGAGGTCTCGATGTTCGAGGCCATGGCGCACTTCAATCTGGATGCCTTCACCCACCTGTTCTCGGTGGGCGAGGTGATGGGCCCGTACAGCCGGCCCAGCGTGTCGCAGAGCTATGTGCTCGAGTGCGCCTGCGGCAACTGGATTGCGCTGCACATGTCCTCGCCCGAGAAGTTCTGGCAAGGCCTGGCGGTGGCCATGGACAAGCCCGACATCTTTGACGACGAGCGCTTTCGCGACCGCTTCGCGCGCATCGCGAACCAGGACGCACTCATCGTCGTGCTGCGCGACATCTTCAAGCAGCGCACGCGCACCGAGTGGTGCGATCGGCTGCTCGCGCAGGACGTGCCGCACGCGCCCATGTACCGAACCGACGAAGTGCCCGAGGACCCGCAGGCGAAGCACCTGCAGCTCTTCGTGGACACCGAGCACCCGACCATGGGCGCCTCGCGCACCGTGCGCTCACCCATCAGCTTCGACGGCGAACGCGCCCTGACGGTGACGCCGCCGCCCACGCTGGGCGAACACAACGCGCTCTACGCCAACGGCTGGCCGGCGCGCCCATCGACAACCCCACAAGAGGAGACCAACGCATGACCCTGCCCGAGAAGACCCACCGCCGCCACGCGCTGATCGCGCTGGGCCTGGCTGCCAGCGCCTGGATGCTGCCCGCCACCGCCCAGACCTGGCCCGACCGCCCCATCAAGTTGGTGGTGCCCTTCGGCGCCGCCACCACCACCGACATCATTTCGCGCGTGGTGGGCGAGGGCCTGCACCGCGAACTGGGCCAGTCCATCGTGGTGGACAACCGCGCTGGCGCGGGCGGCACCGTGGGCAGCGCGCAGGTGGCGCGCGGACAGGCCGACGGCTACCAGATCCTCATGGGCACGGTGGGCACGCACGCCATCAACGCCACCCTGTTCAAGAACCTGGGCTACGAGCCACTGAAGGACTTCGTGCCCATCGCCATGGTGGGCTACACACCCACGCTGCTGGTGGTGGCCGCTGACGGCCCGATCAAATCGCTGGCCGACCTCAAGGCCAAGGCCGCACAGGGGCAGGGCGTGACCTTCGCCTCGGCCGGCAACGGCACCTCGGGTCACCTGGCCGGCGAACTGCTCAAGGCCCGCCTGGGCGGGCAGATGCTGCACGTGCCCTACAAGTCGGGCGGCATGGCGCTCAACGACGTGATGACCAGCCGCGCCGACTTCATGTTCTATCACCCGGCCGCTGTGCTGCAGCACGTGCAGGGCGGCAAGCTGCGCGCGCTGGGCGCATCGGGCGCCAAGCGCAGCGCCGCCGCGCCCGACGTGCCCACCGTGGCCGAGCAGACCGGCAGCGATTTCGACCTCGTGGCCTGGTTCATGTTGTATGCGCCCTCGGGCACGCCCGCACCGGTGGTGGCCCGCTTGCGTCAGGCCGCGGCCGCCACGCTGGCCAACCCCGAGATCGCCGGCAAGCTGGCCGCGCAGGGGGTGGAGCAACGCCCCATGGACGCCGCGGCCATGGACGCCTTCGGCCGCGCCGAGATCGACAAATGGGCGGCGCTGGTCAAGCAGTCTGGCGCCCAGGTGGACTGAGGCTTCAGCACCTTTTCGCTTTCGTGTTCACAACCACCGACAACAGGAGACAAGCATGAAACGTTCGACCTTCGTCCGCCTCACCGCTGTTGCAGCGGCGGCCATGGCATTGCCACTGGCCGCTTCGGCCCAGCAGGTGATCAACCTCACCGTGGCGGCCAGCCACCCCACCACCATCCCCTGGGTGGGCTTCATCAAGGACGTGTTCATGCCCGAGGTGGACAAGCGTCTGGCCGCCGGCGGCAAATACAAGATCCAGTGGAAGGAAGCCTTCGGCGGCCAGCTCTACAAGGCCAACGCCACGCTGACCAGCGTGGAGCAGGGCATCACCGACATTGGCTGGGTGTTCAGCTACCTGGAGCCGGCCAAGATGCCGCTGTCGCAGTTGAGCGCGCACACGCCGTTCACCACCAGCGACACCCGCATCGTGCTCAGCGCGATGACCGAAATGATCGAAAAGAGCCCCGAGTTCAAGGCCGAGTGGGACAAGTACAACCTGGTCTTCCTGGGCGCCACCGGCTCTGACACCTATGACATCTGGACCAAGTTCCCGGTGAAGTCGATCGAGGATCTCAAGGGCAAGAAGATCTCGGCGCCCGGCATCCTGGGCCTGTGGCTGCGCGGCGTGGGCGCCACCCCGGTGGGCGGCGCGCTCACCACCTACTACACCGACATCCAGACCGGCGTGAGCGAAGGCGTGGTCTCGCTGGCCACCGGCATCCTGCCGGCCAAGGTCTACGAGGTGGCGCCTTACGTGACCAAGGTCAACATGGGCGTCGTGTTCTCCGGCGGCGTGGCCATCAACAAGGACAGCTGGAACAAGTTGCCGCCCGAGGTGCAGCAGGCCATGCGCGAAGCCGGCGTGGAGTACACCCGCCGCCATGGTGAGGATCTGGTTCAGCGCCACGAGATGGCCATGAACAAGATGGTCGAGCTTGGCAAGAGCCAGAACCCGCCGGTGACCGTCACGCCCATGTCCGAATCCGACCGCCGCAAGTGGATCGACGGCATGCCCGATCTGGCCGGCGAATGGGTCAAGAACAACGAGGCGCGTGGCGTGAAAGCCAAGGCCTTGCTGACCCAGTACATGGCGGCGGTGAAAGCGCGCGGCGCCAAACCCGAGCGCGATTGGGAAAAGTGATGTGACCGTTCGCTGATCGTCCGGGTCTTGCGCCCGGCAGCTCTTTGACAAGGTCCACGCGAGCCTCCGTGCGCGCGTGGACCTTGTTGCGTTGGGGTATCGCTCTCACCCCGTTCCCTGCGGGTTGCGGCCAAGAAGGGCCATGCGCTGCTTGGCAATGCCTCGATGGGTCACCGGCCCGTCCGCGTTTTGCGCATCGCGCATGGTCTTCTTTGATCCGCAGCGGACCCTGAACAAGCTGGGTGTGCACAGGCCCTAGTCCGTTGGACGTAGGGCGGAACCACCCGACGCGGGTGGCGACAGAGTCGTGTGCGTGGCCAGCGCCGAGTGAAGGGCACGCTGCGCGCGCCCCTATTCCATCTACGAAGGACGCACCCCATGAGCGACATCAATCTCGCCGACCTTTGCCGTGAAGCTTCCGCGGCACTGAACCAGAGCAACCCTGACGCACTCGCACAAGGCGAAATGATCGAAGTGGATGGCGTCGCCGTCGAACTGCACCAAGGCGAGGACATGCCGGTGCCTGTGCTGATCGCAGAGATCGGCGCGGTCGAAGCGGCCGATGAGGTGCAGGTGTTTCGCAACGTTCTGCGCGTGCAACTCATGACGGCCCAGGCACCGCTGCTGCGCTTTGGCTACCACCCGGTGCGAGAGACCCTGGTGATCACCCAGGTGCTCAAGTTCGGTACGGCCGCCACGGGTGAAGCGCTCGCCCAGTTGATTCGTGCCACCTGCCGGCAGGCCGCCGAATGGCGATCGAGCCTTCTGGCCGGCCAGGTCTCGGACCCATTTGGTCTGCTCCACAAAGACAACGCCCCGACCGAAGCGGCGGGCGTGCGTGCCTGAGGAGCAATCATGCAAAGAGTCAGCAACTTCATCAGAAGCTATACGCAGCCAGCCTCCAACTCGACCGCGAAATCCAACGGAAATGCCGCACGGAAGGCAGACGGGCAACCGACGGAGGATGTATTCACCGCGAACAGCCTGGGTCCTAGAACCACTTCTGCCGCGCATCTCAGTCCGCGAACCACCATCGTCGACCTTGAGTTCTTTGACGACGAAGAGTGTGTGATCGTGGATGCCAATCCTCAACCAGAGGTCCCCAAGACATCTGGCAAGAAGCCGGTAGGCGCGCCGGACGCGGGGGCGGAGCGCCCCTCTGAACCATTGGGCCGCAACAAGAGCGAAAAAGCGGAGCGCAAGGCCCCGCCAGCTGAGAACAAAAGTAAGCCAAAGGTAAACATCCGCATAGCGATGGATGATTCGAACGATATTTCCCAGGCGAGTGATTCGGATGAATCGTCGTCCGAAGTCATCGACCCGGTGTTATTGCCACAAATCCTGCTTGACGATCCAGCGGAGGAATCCAGTACGGAATACGATCGTCCGCCACCCATTACGCCGATGTATGACCAAATCATGGCGTCGCTGCCCAGCGGGTCACAGGTCGCCGGTGCTGTCTCGCAGGGCTTGGTCAACTATGCGACGGGGGTGGGGGCGTTCTCGGGCTCGTTCGCCATTGCCGGTTTGGCCGCCGCCATCTGTTCCACGTTCGGTGCGCCCGGCGCCGCTGCGGCCATGTACCCAACCGTCGCTGCCATCCTGCATGGCACCGTCGGGGAGGCGGTGGGTGGCATGGTGCGAGCCAACTGGGGAAGCGCCTACGGCTCTCCCTACGCCACCGCCTGGAACGCCTACAGCGACGCGCTGGCCGACCTGATCACGGCAACCATTGCGCAGGGCGCCGATTCCGAAGCTGCGGGCGATGCGCGCGAGCTAATGAACAAGCAGATCGTTGCCGTCTGGCGTCAGGAGAGAGGGCCCAACGGCGTGCCGAACTACCCTCGCGAAGAGCTGCGAAAGGAGGTGTTTAGCTACGCCACCATGGCCAAGGCCATGGGCGTGGCCTTTCTGGTCGATGAACTGCCTTTTGTCTGGTTTGCCTTGGCCTACACATTGGCCGGCAAAGCCAGCTTCTCGGTGCTGGAGTCGATTGCGCGAGCCGCGGGGGAGTGGGGCTCTGACCAGCGGCGTGCTGTGTCAATGGGAAGCTGGGGCATCCACCTGGCCTTTGGCGCAGGGATGGGCGGCTCCATGACCGCCGTGACCCAGAATGTATTGCGATCGGTGCTCCCCGGTGCCACCGAACCGGTGCGCGGACCCAATCGGAAGGCACATTTCGCTTTAAAGATCGCCAGTGAGAAGCGGACGATCGAGGAAATGGAGGTGGAAATCGGGAAACTGGATGCCTATATTGAGGAATTTAAAGCGATAGGCGTGCAAAGTGCTGAGGATGAGGTCACGCTGAATGTGTTTCAGGACTTTCGAGCGACATGCGAGGAGACAAAGGACAAGGCGAAGACGCGTCTGGACCTTGCGAAAAAGAATCAGGCAAAAAAACTGGTCGAGCGTGACAACAAAGCGTTTGTTTCCAACTTGACGACGATGATCACGGACCGTACCAAGCGATTCAATCAGGTCACCAAGGTGGTCGGCAACATGCTGTGTCTAACGCCATACGTGCGGGACGTGTTGGCCCTCAGTGAAGCCAACGGGGCACTGGCCAACGACCTTGTGAGCCACACGGCAACCACGGCCCAGATGCAGGCTGTGTCAACGATGAACCAAGCGGCTGGCCCCAAGCTGATTGCATATTGGTTCACCCGCTTGCCGGTACAGGCCGTGGCCAAGGTGTCCTACGGTGTGGGAGCCGGCGTGGTGCAATTGATTTTTGGCACCCCACAGCAGACCGCGGACACCTCGGTGGTGGTGCCTGCGGCGGTTGTGCCCGGGGACGCTGTGCCGGCGCAGTTGCTTGGCGAGAACGGTCAAGTCGATGAAGAAAACTCGACCAATACTTCTCAGCGCCAGATCGATCCGGAAGCCTTTAATGTCGCTCCCCATGTCAACGAAGAGAAGTCGACGAGTAGTGAGACATCGGAGATCACTGAATCGGGAAGTCGTGTCTCGACCGATGTGGGGGACTTTGAGAAGACGGAAGTGTCCACAGACGAAAACACCGAGGACGAGGGCGACGACGAGGCAGGCAGCAAGGCGCTCGACGACGTTGCGAGGACTTACAAGAATGCCGGGGCCGATCTGAACGCCTTGGCGACCAAAGTGAACCATCCCTACCTGGACCAATTCAACGAACGTTTCCAGCAGTTGATAAATCGCGACCGGGACGGAGACGAGGTCGCCCAACCAGAGGTCGAATCCATTCTCGATTCCGACTCAACCTCTGACTCCGACTGAGCCCATTCGCTCGGTCATCGGGGTGCCTGGCGAAAGCCGGGCGCCCCGCTGCGTTGAAGCCTGATCTGCCCTGGGGGGCGTCAGCGCCGCTCCAGGGGCTGGGGCAACTCGCCCTTGACCTGGGCCACCAGCGCGGCCTGGCGGTGAACGCCCGTTTTGCCGAACACGGTTTTGAGCCGGGTGCGCGCCGTGCCATAGGTGATGCCCAGGGTGTGGGCGGCCTCGCGAAGGCTCAACCCGTCGCACAGCACGCGCGTCAGTCGGGCCTCGGCGGGTGTGAGCTGGTAGAGCTGGCGCAGCGCATCGGCATCGGTCGATCCGCGCTGCCCGGCGGCAGGACCCATGGCCACGAGCACGCAGCGCCTGGCGCCATGCCAGGACGACAGCGGCAGCGTCCAGCCCGAGGCACGCAGCACCAGGGGCAGGCGCCGGTGCGAGCGCGGCAGCGTCAAGGTGCCGGGCACCGAGGCCGCGGTCTGTGAACCGGCCGCGTGGGCGCGCAGCCAGGCCAGGAACGGTGGACCATGTGGGCCATGCACCGGCGCCACGTGCCCCTGCCGCCAGTGCAGTCCGTCGCAGCGCGCCAGCTGATCCAGCGCCGCGCGATTGCCATGCAGCAGACGGCTGTGCTCGTCCAGCAACATCAGCGCGTCGCCCACATGGTCCAGGGCCTGGGCCAGGCCGTCGCGCTGGGTTTGCAGCCCCTCCATGTGCTGCCGCACGCGCAGCGCACGCACAAAGTGCACGCTCAGCTGTTCGAACAGGCGCACCTCGCGCGGGTTGAATCGCGGCAGATCGGGCGCGCGCAACAAGGTCACGTTGGCAATGGCGTGGCGCTCGGATGTGAGCGTGTTGCCGATGCTGTGGTGAAAGCCCTGCGGGCGCAGCCACTCGTTGTAGTAGCTGCTGCGGTAGAGCACACCGCGCTGGCGGGTGAAGCGCTCCAGCCGTTCGTTGGTGCGCACCATGCCCAACTGGTGCAGCGAGGTGGAGTGCACGTTCCAGGGATTGTCGGGCGCGAAGTAGAACTGGTTGAAGCAACCCAGCCAGGCGGGCGCGACGCCTGCGAGGTGTGCTTCGCCCACCTCGCGTGTGCCGAAGTTCAACACGTAGAAAGTTTCGGCCTCGGTGCGGAAGGCAGCCTTCAGGTGGGCCAGCACGGCGGGCCAATGGGTCGCGTCCAGCGCCGCGTCGTAGATCGCGTCGGTGAGGGCTTCAACCGCTGAGGCTTGCATGCGCCTGCTTGTAGCAGCCCATGCTGTGCCGCACAAGAAGCGCCGCACCCGCGCGCGGGGTCTCAGGGCGTGCCGGTGCCGCCGCCGATGTGCTCGCGCAGGCGATCCTCCTGGGCGCGAATCTCGGGCGTGTAGGCCTCGCCGAAGTCTTCGGCTTCGAACACCCGGCGGATTTCGAGCATGGATTCGGCGCCCCGCGTGGGTTTGGGGCAGCGCCGTGCCCAGGCCACCGCCTCCTCGAGTGAGGCGCACTCCCACAGCCAGAAGCCGGCGATGAGCTCCTTGCTCTCGGCGAACGGGCCGTCAACCACCCGCGTGCCTTTGCCGTCGAACACCACGCGGGCGCCGCGCGAGGTGGGGTGCAGGCCTTCACCGGCGCGCATCACGCCGGCCGCGGCCAGTGCCTCGTTGAACCGCATCATCTCGGCCATGTCGGCCTCGGTGGGCATCTCGCCGGCTTCGGTGTGCGCATCGGCGTGCACCATGACCATGAATCGCATGGGAGTCTCCTGAGTGAATCGGCGCCAGCCATTCTGGCGCCTTCAACCACCACGACGGGCGAGGGCAAAGGCGATCGACCGGTACTTGCGCCGCTTATCGGGTAAGCCCGGCCCCTGCGGGCCAAGGCCCTGACTACGATGCCGCCATGAACATCTATGACGCGCACCTGGCCCGCAACCCGGCCAACCACGTGGCCCTGTCGCCGGTGAGCTTTGTCGAGCGCACGGCCGAGGTCTTTGGCGACATGCCGGCGGTGATTCATGGCGCGCGGCGCTACAGCTGGGCGCAGGTCCGCGAGCGCTCGGCCCGGCTGGCGGCGGCCTTGCGCGCGCTCGGGGTGGGCCCCGGCGACACGGTGAGCACGTTGCTGCCCAACACGCCCGAGATGGTGGAGGCGCACTACGCGGTGCCGGCGCTGGGCGCGGTGATCAACACGCTCAACACCCGGCTCGATGCGCCGCTGCTGGCCTGGCAGATGAACCACTGCGAGGCCCGGGTGCTGCTGACCGACCGCGAGCTGGCACCGGTGGCGGCCAAGGCGCTGGCCGCCCTGCGCGAGATGGGCCGCGAGCTGGTGGTGATCGACGTGTGCGACAGCGAATACGACGGCCCGGGCGACCGCGTGGGCGCGCACGAGTACGAGGCCCTGCTGGCGTCGCACGCACCGCTGGACCACCTGGACGGTCCCACCGACGAGTGGGACGCCATTGCGGTGAGCTACACCAGTGGCACCACCGGCGACCCCAAGGGCGTGGTCACCCACCACCGTGGCGCCTACCTCAACGCGGTGAGCAACGTGGTCACCTGGACCATGCCGCAGTTCTCACGCTACCTGTGGACGCTGCCCATGTTCCATTGCAACGGCTGGTGCTTTCCGTGGACGGTGGCCATGCAGGCCGGTGTGCATGTGTGCCTGCGCAAGGTGGAGCCGATCGCCATCCTGAGCGCCATGCGCGATCACGGCGTGGACCACTACTGCGCCGCACCCATCGTGCACAACGGCCTGATTTCGGCGGTGGCCGATCGCCCCGAGCTCAAGGACGGCATTGGCGCGGTGCGCGGCATGGTGGCCGGCGCGGCGCCACCCGCGGCCATGATCGAAGGCATGGCCCGCATGGGCTTTGCCATCACCCACGTCTACGGGCTGACCGAGGTCTACGGCCCGGCCGCCGTGGCGGTGGCGCGCCCGGCCTGGGCGACGGCCGATCTGGGCGAGCAGGTGCGGCTCAACGGCCGCCAGGGCGTGCGCTACGCACTGCAGGAAGGCATGACGGTGATGGACCCCGAGACCATGACCGAGGTGCCCGCCGATAGCCAGACCATGGGCGAGATCATGTTCCGCGGCAACATCGTCATGAAGGGCTACCTGAAGAACCCGGTGGCCACCGACAAGGCCTTTGAAGGTGGCTGGTTCCACACCGGCGACCTCGCGGTGCTCGAGCCCGACCGCTACGCCAAGATCAAGGACCGCAGCAAGGACATCATCATCAGCGGCGGCGAAAACATCAGTTCCATCGAGGTGGAAGACGCGCTCTACCGCCACCCGGCCGTGATGGCCTGCGCGGTGGTGGCACAACCGCACCCCAAGTGGGGCGAAACGCCGCTGGCGTACGTGGAGCTGCGGCCCGGCGCACAGACCACCGAGGCCGAGCTGATTGCCCATTGCCGTGGCCTGCTGGCCGGCTACAAGGTGCCGAAGGCGGTACGCTTCGAGCCCATTCCCAAGACCAGCACCGGCAAGATCCAGAAGTTCGAGCTGCGCCAGCGTGCCCGCAGCAGCTCGGCCATCGAATGAACGGACGAACGGAGACACCCCCCCATGAATGACCGCCTTCACCCTGACGCAACTGACACCGACGCACCGGTGCGCTACGCGCGCGATCCACGCGGCGTTGTCACGCTCACGCTCAACCGCCCCGCGTCGTTCAACGCGCTCAGCGAAGAGATGCTGGCCGCCTTGCAGGCAGCCGTCGACCAAGTGGCTGCCGACGAAAACGCGCGTGTGGTGGTGATGGCGGCCGAAGGCAAGGCCTTCTGCGCCGGCCACGACCTCAAGCAGATGCGCGCCGAGCCTTCGCTCGACTACTACCAGCGCCTGTTCGCCCAGTGCGGGCGCTTCATGATGGCCTTGCAGGCGCTGCCGGTGCCGGTGATTGCCCAGGTGCAGGGCATTGCCACGGCGGCCGGCTGCCAACTGGTGGCCATGTGCGACCTGGCCGTGGCCGTGCGCGAGGCGAAGTTCGCTGTCAGCGGCGTCAACCTGGGGCTGTTCTGCAGCACGCCCAGCGTCGCGCTCAGCCGCAACCTGGGGCGCAAGGCGGCCTTCGAGATGCTGGTGACCGGCGCCTTCATCAGCGCCGACGAAGCGCGCGAGAAAGGCCTGCTCAACCGCGTGGTGGAAGCCAGCGAACTGCAGGCCGAGGTGGCGCGGCTGGTGGACAGCATCCTGGCCAAGCCGCGCGTGGCCATCGCCGCCGGCAAGGGGCTGTTCTACCGCCAGCTCGACGTGGGCATCGCCGCCGCCTACGACGACGCGGCGCAGACCATGGCCTGCAACATGATGGACCCGAGCGCGCTTGAAGGCGTGCAGGCCTTCATCGACAAACGCAAGCCCAACTGGTGAGCGCCGGGCGCTCGCTGCAGTGCCCCTGCCACCGACTGGTGTAGCAGGCGCGGCGTATAACCGCGCGATCGTATTGAGCACACCGGCATCGACCCCATAGCCCACAACACCCGAGGAGTTCCCATGAAAGTCGACAACATCCTGCAGACCATCGGCAACACGCCGCACCTGCGCATCAACCGCCTGTTCGGGCCGGCCGAGGTGTGGATCAAGCTCGAGCGCGCCAACCCCGGCGGCTCCATCAAGGACCGCATTGCGCTGAGCATGGTCGAGGCCGCCGAGCGCGACGGCCGCCTCAAGCCCGGTGGCACCATCGTCGAGCCCACCTCGGGCAACACCGGCATCGGCCTGGCCATGGTGGCCGCGGTCAAGGGCTACAGCTGCGTGCTGGTAATGCCCGACAGCATGAGCATCGAGCGCCGCCGCCTGATGCTGGCCTATGGCGCCCAACTGGTGCTCACGCCCAAGGAGAAGGGCATGAAGGGCAGCATCGCGCGCGCCGAAGAGATCGCCGCCAGCACCCCGGGCGCCTGGATTCCGCAGCAGTTCGAGAACCCGGCCAACATCGAGGCGCACGTGCGGACCACCGCCGAAGAGATCGCGCGCGATTTTCCGCAGGGGCTGGACGTGCTCATCACCGGCGTGGGCACCGGTGGCCACATCAGTGGCGTGGCGCAGGTGCTCAAGGCGCGCTGGCCCGGCCTCAAGGTGTTTGCGGTCGAACCCGCGCTGAGCCAGGTCATCTCGGGCGGCACCCACCAGCCGCACCCCATCCAGGGCATCGGCGCAGGGTTCATCCCTGCCAACCTCAAGATCGACCTGCTCGACGGCACCATTGCCGTGGACGCCGAAGACGCGCGCGAGATGGCGCGCCGCAGCGCGCGCGAAGAGGGCGTGCTGGTGGGCATCTCCAGCGGCGCCACGCTGGCCGCCATCAAGCAGAAACTGCCCGAGCTGCCCGCCGGCAGCCGCGTGCTCGGCTTCAACTACGACACCGGCGAGCGCTACCTATCGGTCGACGGCTTTCTGCCGACCGAGTGAAGCCGGTTGGGTGATCGCTGATTGATCCGCGCGTGAGCAACACCCCGGCCGCTCCTGTCTGCTTCACGCCCATTGGCGTGGTGCGGGGTGGGCGGGCCGAGACCACCAAGGATGGCTGGGGCCCCAACCGCTCGCGCATCGAGCTGACCGACCCCCGCCTGGGTGCCGACAGCCTGCTCGGGCTCGATGCCGTGTCGCACATCGAGGTGGTGTTCCTCTTCCACGTCGATGCCGACGAGCCGGTGGAAACCGGTGCGCGCCACCCGCGCAACCGCAGCGACTGGCCGCGCGTGGGCATCTTTGCGCAGCGCGGCCGCATGCGGCCCAACCGCATTGGTGTGAGCGTGTGCCGTGTGCTTGCTGTCGACGGCGCTGCGCTGGCGGTCGAAGGCCTCGACGCGGTGGACGGCACACCGGTGCTCGACATCAAGCCGGTCTGGCGCGGCACGCTGCCGCGCGGTGAGCTGCGCGAACCCGCCTGGGCGAGCGAGCTGATGGCCAACTACTGGTAGCCAGGTTCATTGAACTGCCCATGCAAGACGACATCCCCACCCTGCGACGCATCCTCAAGCAGTGCCGCACCATTGCCGTGGTCGGCCTCTCGGCCGAATGGCACCGCCCGAGTTTCTTCGCCGCCAAGTACCTGCAGGACCACGGCTACCGTGTGGTGCCGGTCAACCCCAAGTACCCGCAGATCCTGGGCGAGACCAGCTATGCGCGGCTGGAAGACATTCCGTTCCCGGTCGACATGGTCGACGTCTTTCGCAAGGAGGCCGACATCCCGCCGATTGCGCAGAGCGCTGTGGCCATCGGCGCCAAGTGCTTCTGGCAGCAACTGGGCCTGCGCAGCGAAGCGGCCGACCGCACCGTCACCGCCGCCGGCATGGACAGCGTGTGGGACCGTTGCGTGAAGATCGAACACGCGCGTTTGTTCGGCGGGCTCAACTGGGCTGGCGTGAACACCCGCATCATCTCGGCCCACCGGCCTCAGTGAAGGGGAGCACCGCATGGCCGACCGCCGCTTCCACCCCGAGACCCTGGCCATCCACGCCGGGCAGATCCCCGACAGCAGCACCGGCTCGCGCGCGCTGCCGATCTACCAGACGACCAGCTTCGTCTTCGACAGCGCCGACCACGCGGCCAGCCTGTTCAACCTGCAGACCTTCGGCAATGTGTACTCGCGCCTGAGCAACCCCACGGTGGCCACGCTCGAAGAACGCGTGGCCGCGTTGGAGAACGCCCGCGCCGCCGTGGCCTGCGCCAGCGGCATGGCCGCCGAAACGCTGGCGCTGACCACGCTGTTGCAGGCCGGCGACCACGTGGTGGCGGCCGGCGCGCTCTACGGTGGCAGCGTCACCATGTTCGCGGTCAACCTGCGCAAGTTCGGCATCGAGACCAGCTTCGTTGACGCCACCAGGCCCGAGGCCTTTGCTGCCGCCATCCGCCCCGAGACGCGCGCCATCTACGCCGAGACCCTGGGCAACCCCAGCATGGTGGTGCTCGACATCGCCGCCATTGCCGAGGTGGCCCATGCGCACGGCCTGCCACTCATCGTGGACAACACCGTGCCCAGCCCCTACCTGTGCAACCCGACCGACTTCGGCGCCGACATCGTCATCCACAGCGCCACCAAGTACCTAGCCGGCCACGGCACCACGCTGGGCGGCGTGGTGGTGGAGAGCGGCAAGTTCCCCTGGGACAACGGCAAATTCCCCGGCATGACCGAACCCTCGCCGGGCTACCACGGCGTCAAGTTCTACGAAACCTTTGGCGACTTCGGCTTCACCATGCGCTGCCGCATGGAAGGCCTGCGCGTCTTCGGCGCGGCGCTCGCGCCCACCAGCGCCTGGCAGATCCTGCAGGGCGTGGAGACCCTGCCGCTGCGCATGGAGCGCCATTGCAGCAACGCGCTGGCGCTGGCCAGGTACCTGCAGAGCGACCCGCGCGTGAGCTGGGTGAACTACCCCGGCCTGCCCGAGCACCCGCAGCACGAACTCATGAAACGCCAGATGCGCGGCGCCTCGGGCCTGCTGGCGTTCGGCGTGAAGGGCAACGCCGAGGCCGGCGTGCGCTTCATCGAAAGCGCGCAGTTCATGAGCCATCTGGTCAACATCGGCGACACGCGCACCCTCATCAGCCACCCCGCCAGCACCACCCACCGCCAACTCGACGAGACCCAGCAGATCGCCGCCGGCGTGCTGCCCGACATGATCCGCATCTCGGTCGGGCTGGAGCACATCGACGACATCCTTTGGGATGTGGATCAGGCGCTGGCGCGCGCCGTGGCTTGAGGGCGCGCCGCATGGAGCGCAACCAAACCGAAGCCGCCCGACTGTTGTGGGCCGCGCGCCAGCAAGGCGACGTCATTGACGCGCTGCCCGACGCGCTGCGCCCGCACACCGAGGCGCAGGGCCACGCCATCCAGGCCGCGCTGCCGGCGGTGGCGAACGACAGCGTGGTGGGCTGGAAGATCGCCGCCACCAGCGAGGCCGGGCAGGCGCACATTCAGGTGGACGGCCCGCTGGCCGGCCGCATCCTCGGTGGCTTCGTGCACCCCATGGGCAGCACGCTCTCGCTGCAGGGCAACCGCATGCGTGTGGTCGAGCCGGAGTTCGCCTTCCGCCTGGGTGCCGACCTGCCGCCGCGCGAGGTGCCCTACACACAGCAAGAGGTGCTGGCCGCGGTGGCTTCGCTGCACCCTGCGTTTGAACTGCCCGACTCGCGCTACGCCGAGTTCACCCGCGCCGGCAAAGCGCAGTTGATTGCCGACGACGCCTGCGCCGGGCGCTTCCTCTTCGGGGCGGCTGCGCCGCCCGCGTGGCGCGAGATGGACCTCGCCGCCCACCCGGTGCACGCCACCGTGACCGGTGCCGACGGGCAAGCCCGATGCACGCGCGAAGGCGCGGGCAGGGCGCTGCTGGGCGACCCCCTGACCGCGCTCACCTGGCTGGCCAACGCGCTGTCGACACTGGGCGTGGGATTCAAGGCCGGTGACTGGGCGTCGTGCGGCACCTGCATGGTGCCCTTGCAGGTGACCGCCGGAGACCGCGTCGTCGCGGACTACGGGGTCTTCGGGGCGATCGAGGTCAGCGTGTCGACCTGATCGCCGCCGCCATTCAGCGCAGCAGGTTGCTCCAGAGGCTGTTGCGCACGTCCGATGTGGCCGAGTCGTTTTGCGCCCAGGTGGCCAGGCCTTGCCCATTGGTGTTGAACGACACCGCCAGGCCCGTCTTGATGCCGCCAGGCTGGGTTTCCAGCAGTGACTGCGCACCCCAGGGCTGGCCCCAGTTCAGGCGCCGCGCGTACACGCTGATCTCGGGCGAGGTCGGGTTGGGCCACTGGTTGACCGCCACATAGACCAGCGTGGCACGGCCCTGGCTGTCGATGCCGAGTTCGCGGTCCAGCGCGTAGGGCGTCGCCTCGACCGGCGCGCCCAGGCCCACGCCGGGTTCGAAGGTCATGGTCTTGATGGCGTAGATGCCGCTTTGCCACGCGGCCACCGCGCGGCCGTCGGGCGCCATGGCCAGGCGGATGCGCAAGGGCACGCTGGCCAGGGCACCGGTGTCGTGGGCACTGGGGGCGGCCCAGCCGGTGGTGGGGTTGAACGCGCTGACCCACACCGATGCGCCCTGGCGCCAGATGGCCAACGCGTTGCCCGCGGCGTCCATGGCCACGCGGGGCGGGCTGTCCACCACCACGTCGTCCAGGCTGTTGTCGATCGTCACCGGCGCCTGCCACCCGGAGATCGGGTCGAACCGCGCGGCCTTCATGCTGTGGTTGCTGTCGCCGGGGTTGCGCTCGGCCCAGATGGCCATGGCGCTGCCGTTGCTGCTGCGGGCGATGTCGGCCACGTCGGTGTCGAGCGAGCCGCTGGTGTCGATGAGGACCCAGGCGCCCCATTGCCCGTTCGCCTGCAAGCTGATGTTGTAGACGTCGCTGCCCACCGTCACCAGGCTGAGATTGCCCGCGCTGTCCACGACGCCGGCGCTGAGCGAGCCGGAGCCCGTGGGCTTGTTCGGCGCAATGCTGGCAGCACCCCAACCACTGGCCACGGTGTAGCGGCGCGCGTCCATGTTGGGCCGCACCCAGGTGGCCGCGCCCTGGTCGTTGAGAAAGAGCTTGCCCCCCACCAGTTGCCGGTTGCTGAAGTCGGACAGGTCCGTGACCTGCACGATCGGCTGCCAACCCTGGCCGGCCAGGTACAGGCGCGAGTAGACCTTGCTGACGGTGCCATTGGGTTGCCCATCGGGTTGTTGCCAGATCACCATGGCGTTGCCGTTGGGTGACACGGCGTTGACCTGGTAGACCAAGCCGCTCGCGGTGACGTTGAAGTCGTTGCTGGCCTCGACCAGCTCGGCCATGCCCCAGGTGGGCGTTGCGGTGATGGCAGCAAAGCTGGCCAGCACGTTGCGGTCCTGCGTGAGCGACACGCTGCAGGTGGTTGACGCGCCCGCGCACGCGCCACCCCAGCCGGTGAAGGTCTGACCCGCGTCCGGCGCGGCGGTCAGCGACACGGCCGTGCCCGAGGCGTACTGCGCCGCACAGGTGGCACCACAGTTGATGCCCGCAGGTTGCGACGTGACGCGCCCGCCACCGTTGACCGAGACCTGCAGCGAATGGTTGGTGGCGCCGTTGACAGGCACAAAGGCCGCAGCAACGGACTGCGCCTGCGACATCGTCACCGTGCAGGTGGTGGTGGCACCGCTGCATGCGCCGCCCCATCCCGAGAACGAGTGGCCCTGCGCCGGTTGGGCGCCGAGGCTGACGCGCGCATTGGCGTCGAAGCTGGCCGTGCACGCCGCGCCGCAATTGATGCCCGAGGGCAGCGATGTCACCGTGCCGGTGCCCGATGTGGTGACGGTAAGGTTCCAGCGTTGCGGGGTGGGCGCTGGCGTCGGCTCAGTGCCGGCGGAACCCCCGCCACCGCCACAGGCCACCAGGGCCAGCGAGGCGCCCGCCGCCAGACACAGCGCCAGCAAGGATGAAGTGACAGCGCGATGCCGCTGGCCACCATGGGAAAAATGATCTCGTCGCACGCGTAAGTCCTCTCGACTGTGAAAAGTGCGGCGGATGCTAGGAACGCGCGCGCGGCTCGCCTATAGACCTTTGGTGCATCTCCTCGACGAAAACGCAGCCGACCCAGGCGCCAAGCGCGCGCGGGCCAGGGCACCTGCACCTAAGGTCTATTGCCGCTGTTCGACGGCCTACCTACGCTCGCCGCCTTTGAACTGCAAATGGAGTGCAAGGTGAACCTACGATTCACGAGCGTGTCGGCCCTGCTGGTGTCGGCGAGCCTGTTGACGGGCTGCGAGTCCATGCCCACGGTGGGCTCGTTGACGTCCATGAACCTGGGTGGCGGGTCCAACAACGCAACCACTGGCGGCGCCAGTGGCAGCGCCGCTGCCAACGCGAGCGACCAGCTCGAACGGTGCGAGTCCCCGCTGGGCACGCTGGCCCTGGTCGAGAACCAGAGCGCGGGTTGGTACACCGTGCTGCGCAACGAGTACCGCCTGCCGCCCACTGCTAATCTGCTCAGGTTGATGGTTCAGCAATCCAACTGCTTTGTGGTGGTGGAGCGCAGCGCGGCGGGCCTTCAGTCGATGGACCGCGAGCGCGCATTGGCCGAAAGCGGCAACACCCGCTCGGGCAGCAACATGGGCCGGGGCCAGATGGTCGCGGCGGACTACTCGCTCTCGCCCGAAGTGCTGTTCTCGAACTCGAACGCGGGCGGTGCCAGCCTTGGCCTGGCGTCCCTGCTTGGCAGCAAGGGCGATTCACTCGCACGCGTGGCGGGGGGTCTGCAGAACAAGGAGGCCACGGCCATGTTGTCTCTGGTGGACAACCGCTCTGGCGTTCAGGTGGCGGTGTCCGAGGGCAGCGCCTCGAAGACGGATTTCAACTTTGCCGCCCTCATGAGGGGCTCGGGCAATGCGGGCAACGCGGGTGCGTACTCCCGGACCGAGCAGGGCAAGGTCATTGCGGCGGCGTTTGCGGACGCCTACAACAACATGGTGCGCGCAGCGCGCCAGTACCAACCGCAGCGCGTCAAGGGGCAGGGCCTGGGTGGCGGTGGGCGCTTGTCGGTGGATGGCGCGCCTGCGCCCAGCCGGACAACCGCACCAGCGCCGGGTCGGTGACCCTTCGCGGGCCGTCGCGCGACGGCTTTGGTGCCGGCCACCTTGCCCAGGCCGGCGTCAGAGCAAGCCGTGCTCTCTGGCCCGCAGCAGCAGGTGCGTGCGGTTGTGGGCCTGCAGGCGATCGAGCAAGGCGGCCACGTGCAGCTTGACCGTGCGCTCCGCGATGCCCAGCTGGCTGGCGATGCGCTTGTTGGGCAGGCCGCGCGACACCAGGTCCAGCACCTCACGCTGGCGCGAGGTGGGAACCAGACTCGACGGCGCCGCCATCTGAGCGTCGCATTCGTGGGGGAAACATTCGTGAGGGAAGTGCGTGCCGCCGGCCCGCACGGCCTTCAGTGCCGAGAGCATGCCGTCGACCGAGAGCGACTTGCCGACGAAGCCCGCAGCGCCCGCCTGCCTGGCACGCAACTGCAGCGCGCGGTTTTCCTCGCTGGACATCAGCACCCGCACCAGCCAGGGGTGGGTGGCGCCGATGCGCGCCAGCACCTCGACGCCGTCCGGCTTGCCCGGTCGATGGTCCACCAACACCAGCTCGACATCGGGTTGCGCGGCGATCTGGGCGAAGGCATCGGCCAGGCACCGCGCGGATGCCACCTCGATGCCGGGCTCGCGTTCGCCCAGGGCATGGGCCAGGCCCGCGGCGAAGATGGGTTGGTCATCGATCAGGAGAAGCTTCATGCGGGGACTCCACGCGGTGCGTCGGTGTTGATCTGCTTGAAGGTTTGTGGACAGGAAATGGGGTACGGGTGGCGTGAACCGGCCCGACCGGGCGAACGAACGCCCAGCCTGGTTCGGCAACCAGGTCTGCGAACGAAGGAGGGGGAAGCTCAGGCCGGCTTGCGGGCGGCGGTGAAGAGGCGGATGTCCTTGCCCTGGCGGGTGCCATGGCGTTCCACCGCCAGCACTTCCAGGCCCAGGCGTTGCATGGCCGCCAGCAGCGCCGGTGCCTTGAAGCACAGCACGGGCGGCGCCTTGCCCACGGCGCGCATCAGCGGCAGGGCCAGGCGAGTGATCAAGGGGTTCATCTCGCCCACGCAGGGGGTCTTGGCCAGCAGCAGTCCGCCCGGCCGCAAGGTCTGTACCGCCATGGCCAGTGCCTGGTCCAGATCGTCGACCAGGTGCAGCAGGTTGAAGGCCATCACCACGTCCTGGCTGCCGGGTGCCGCCACCGCCGTGTCGGCGTCGGCCACCTCGAAGCTCAACTGCGGCAGCGGATCGACCACCAGCTTGTCGCGCGCAATGTCGATCATCTCGGCCGACACGTCGGTCGCCCGCAGCCGGTGGGTGAAGGGCGCCAGGTGCAACGCGGTGGTGCCGGTGCCGCAGCCGATTTCGAGCACCTCGTCACTGATCTTCAAGAAGCCCTGGACCCGCCTCAACGTGGCCTCGTAGCCCGCCGGGTCCGCAATGGGGTCGGCCGCGTACTTGGTTGCAATGCGGTCCCAGAACCGGGCCTTGCGAGCGGAAACGGCGGCCTGCCCCGTGGCGGGTGCGGCATGGGCCGAGGAGGACAGTGAAGGAGTGGACATAAGAGGCAGGTGGCTGGCGCCGGCAGTCATCGTCCAGCGACGGACCGGATGCTATCTATGCATGACACCGAAGGGAATTGCCTTAAATTGCAGACAACTCATGCATCCACGCATAGATCAAGCCCATGAACACACTCGACTGGAACCAGCTGCGCGCGTTCCTGGAAACCGCCGAAACCGGCTCGCTGTCGGCCGCCGCCCGCAAGCTGGGGCTGACCCAGTCCACCCTGAGCCGCCAGGTCGCGGCCATCGAACTCAGCATGGGTGTGACGCTGTTCGAGCGCCTGGGCAGGTCCATGGTGCTCACGCCCACCGGGCTGGACCTGCTGGAACATGCCCGCGCGATGGGCACCGCCGCCGAGGCCATGAGCCTGGTGGCCACCGGTCGCTCACAGGCAGCGGGCGGCGTGGTGTCGGTCTCTGCCACCGACATGGTGGCCGCCAGCCTGCTGCCCCCGCTGGTGCAGCGGCTGCGCGAACAGGTGCCGGGCATCGCGATCGAGGTGATCGCCACCAATGCGCTGAGCGACTTGCAGCGCCGCGAAGCCGACATTGCCATCCGGCACGTCAAGCCCGAGCAACCGGACCTGATCGCCCGGCTGGTGCGCGATGCCCATGCGCACTTCTATGCGTCTGAAGACTGGGTCAAGGCCCACGGCCACCCGCGCACGGGCGAGGAGGCGGAGCACCTGCCCTTCGTGGGTTCCGACCGCAACGGCCAGTACCTGGGCTTCCTGCGCCACCATGGCCTGCCCGTGAGCGAAGCCAACTTCAGCTGCTATGCCGATCACTCCGTCGTGCACTGGCGCCTGGTGCGCGAGGGCCTGGGCATCGGCGCCATGATGGACGAGATCGCGCAGGCCACGCCGGGCATCGTGCGCGTGCTCGACGACGTGCCACCCGTGCGCTTTCCGATCTGGCTGGTGTCGCACCGCGAGCTGCGCACCTCGCGGCGGATCCGGGTTGTGTTCGAGGCGCTGGCGCAGGGCTTGACGGGTGAGGGCGAGCCCACTCAGCGTTGAGGGGTGCCTGTCGCGAGGTTGGACGGTGGCTCCCGGCCGTGCTGGCAATTCATGTGTGCCAACACCTGGCGATGGTGGGTGACTTGCGGTTGCTCGGGGCTGAATACGGCGTTTCGGTTTCTCCATCCCCAGCGCTTGATTCCGCAGAGACCATCAGCCGGTCACGTCATCAAGCTCGCGCCTTGCGCAAATCCCCAATGGCACAACGCAAAGCCTCACCCCGTCCAGGCTGAGGATCAGCCCAAGTTGCCCACCCATCTGCACAAGGCCACCGATGCTTGTGGAGGGCATCGTCGCATGACCCGACGCGGCCATTCTGGTCGGTGCACCTGCGAACGCCCGAATGGGTGGCTCTCGCAACATGCCCCAAAGAATGCCTGGATCACACGTGCGCAACGAATGCAGATAGGCGCGAATGACTTGCTCGTTTCCCCCATCTGTTTCCGGGCTCGCGTCATCTTTCTGGCGCAGCCGTCGAAGCGCGCGTTTCAGCTGTTGTCGGTTTGCCGCTTCCGATCGACCGGCACCCCGGGCTATTTCGGCGTGCTCCACATCGAACACCTCGTGCAACAGCAGAGCGGCACCTTCGACGGGCGTCAGTAGTCTGGCGAGGCGACGCACAACCTGGGCGGCCTCCTGCTCCAGCGACGCATCCTCTTCGGCCGAAGGCGCCTCCCACCTGTGCGTCTCATCGAATGCCAGCTGGGTTGTCCACTGTGTCATCCATTCGCGTCGCCGCCATCGGTCAATGGCCAGATTGCGCACCACGGTGCGCAGCCAGGCTTGTGTGGTGTTGAGCGTCAAGCCATCCGCCTCGAGAGCGCGGACATAGGCATCCTGGACAACGTCCTCGGCTTCGAAAGACCCGACCAGGCGGGTGGCTGCACGCAGCAGGCTGCGGCGGTCGGCGTCGAGGAGTTTGGGTGGATCGACTTCTTCCATCGGGGCATGGTGCCATAGCGCGCGCTGGGTAATCGGGGTTCCGGATGTCACGCGAGTGGCTTCTCGTTCGTCATGGCAGTTCCGTACCCTGTCCATTTCCTCATGAACACTTCAGAGACTCCCCTTCCAACGCCTGCTTTTGCCCCACACGCCAGCTACCTGGATGAGAAGAGCTTCAAGGCGCGCACGCTCCTGATCTTCGGCACCATCACCGACGCTTTGGCGGCCGACGTCACCCGGCGCCTCATTGCGCTGGACGCGGACAGCGCCGCACCGATCGACGTTCTGGTCAGTTCCCCTGGTGGCCACCTCGAGTCGGGGGATGCCATCCACGACATCGCGCGATTCATCTCGGCGCCTGTGAACATGATCGGAACAGGTTGGGTGGGCAGTGCCGCCACGCACCTGTATCTGGCGGCCCCGCTGGCACGGCGCGTCTGCCTGCCCAACACGCGCTTCCTGATCCACCAGCCCAGTGGGGGGTCGGCCGGCCCCGCCAGCGACATCGCGATCCAGGCCCGAGAGATGGTGAAGGCCCGTGAACGCATCGCCAGCACCATTGCGCGCCAGACCGGCAGGCCCTTGGCGCAGGTGCTGTCCGACATCGAACGCGACCGCTGGATGTCGGCCGAAGAGGCCGTGACATACGGCCTGGTGTCCAGGATCATCGAACACAAGACACAGTTGGTGGTCGACTGACGACGATTTGCCCTGGTGACTGTGGAACGGGAGCGTCGTCTCCGTCGGGCTTTGACCGCGCTTCGACCTGCGTGTTTCCTGTGCCAGACCGTGCAGTCAAGCTGGGCGCGACCGACAGCGTTCGCTCTGGTCTTGCTCTTCACCCATCCCGGTGCCTCCCTTGCACCACGTCGGCGAGCCTGGCCACTTCCTTGCGCAGGGCCTTGGGCTCGATGGCGATCGCTTCGCCGCCGTAGCTCAGGATCTGGCGGGCACCGTGCTCAATCGATTCAATGCCCAGGGAGACGCATTGCCAGTCGGGTGGTGTGCTTGCGCCGGCTGGCGGGTGGGGCAGGGGTGTGACGCGCTGGCGCGCGTGCAGCAGCCAGCTCATGGCACGGGGTGAGACCAGGACGGTGGCCTCCATGGGGCGCAGGTCGGCTTCAAAGCGCCGGGCCGATTCTGCCCAGAAGCCGGCGAGGTTGAAGCCACGCGGTCGTTTGAAAGTCGCCTTGGTCACGCTCACCGACTGCATGCTGGCCAAGCGGTAAGTGCGTACCTCTGGCTGGCCGGTCTGGCGCGCAGCCAGGTACCAGGCGCCGGCCTTGAGCACCAGGCCCAGGGGTTCGAGTTCGCGGTGCGCACGGCCGCGCCAACTGGAGTAGTCGACCTGGATGCGCTGGTTGCGCCACACGGCGGCGGCGACGTCGCGCAGGTGCGGCGCGGCGTCGGTGGTGCGGTACCAGTCGATGGGGTCGATGTGCAGCCGCTCGGCCACGGTGGCAGCGCTGGTGCGTTGCGGCGTGGGCACGCTGGCCACGAGCTTGAGGCGGGCCGACGTGGCCGCCTTGCCGAGCCCGAGTTCGGTGGCGGGGCCGGGCATGCCGGCCAGCAGCAGGGCGCTGGCTTCGTCTTCGGTCATGCCGGTGAGTTGCGTCGTCCAGCCCGGGCGCAGCTGAAGGCCACCCTGGCGGCCGCGCTCACCCCAGATGGGGACACCGGCTGCCGAGAGGTGGTCGATGTCGCGCAGCACGGTGCGCTCCGATACCTCGAGCTCGCGCGCCAGGGCGCTGGCGGTGCTGCGACCGCGGGTCTGCAACACCATGAGGATCGAGAGCAGGCGGCTGGCTTTCATTGGGGGCAGGTTCAAATCACGACATGCGGTGTCATGTTATCGCCTGCAGCATCGGGGCACCGAATCAAGTCCAGGACAAGCGACCATGAAAACCTCCCAATTGAACCCGCTACACGCCGCACACGACTTCGATTTCCTCGTGGGCAACTGGCGCACCCGCCAGCGCCGCCTCGTCCGCCGCCTGCAAGGCTGCGACCAGTGGGAACACTTCGATGCCGTGTCGACCGTGCAGCAACTGCCGGGTGGTGTCATCAACTTCGACACGCTGGCGGCCGAAGCCTGGCGGCCCGGGTGGCTCGGCACGTCGCTGCGGGTGTTCAACCCGCTTACCGGTCTGTGGAGCATCTACTGGGTGACCAACGACGGTGCCAGCATGGACGCCACCACCGGTGCGCTGGCACCGCCGGTGGTGGGTCGCTTCGTGGGCGACGAGGGCGTGTTCGATGGCGAGGATGTGTTCGAAGGTCGACCCATCCGCGTGCGTTTTCTGTGGCAGCGCCTGGGCGCCGACCGGGCGCGTTGGCAGCAGGCGTTCTCTGACGACGGAGGCCAGAGCTGGGAGGTCAACTGGGTGATGGACTTCGAGCGCGCACCGGCGCCGCCAGCGGCGTTGCCCACCGCGCCCGTACCCGATGGTGCGTGCGAGGTGATTGAGCTTCGCCGATACGCCTTGCACGCCGGCCAGCGCGACACGCTGATCGATCTGTTCGACCGCGAGTTCGTCGAGACGCAGGAGGCGCACGGGATGTCGGTGATGGGCCAGTTCCGCGATCTCGACGCCGCCGAGCGCTTTGTGTGGCTGCGCGGTTTTGCCGACATGGACGCCCGACCCAAAGGCCTGGGCGCGTTCTACGGCGGGCCCGTCTGGGCACAGCACCGCGACGCCGCGAACGCGACGATGGCGGCATTCGACGACGTGCTGCTGTTGCGCCCGGCATGGGCGGGTGCCGGTGTGTCGATGGCGGGGCGCGAGCGCGCCGCGGGCATCGTGCGAACGGCCTTGCCGGGCCTGCTGGACCTGAGTGTGGTCCCCCTGCGAGAGGCGGCCCCGGCCGAGCTGCTGCGCTTTTGCCGCGAGGTCATGACCCCCTGCCTGCAGCGCGCCGGTGCGCAGGTCCTGGGTTGGTACGTGACCGAGAGCCGCCCCAACAACTTCGCGCAACTGCCGGTTCGCGAGGGCGAGTGGTTCCTGGTCGGGCTGGCTCTGTTTGCCAGCGAGGCGGCTCACCAGGCGTTCGTTGCGGGCGGTGCCTGGGCAAGGGAGGTCGCGCCGACCCTGGCAGGTTGGCTGTGCGGGCCGGTGCAGGCCCATCGCCTGGTGGCTACGGCGCGTTCGGCCATCCATCTCTGAGCGGGCTGTCGGCCCTTTGGTGGCAATGGCAGACAGGGCGGTGCGATCGGCGCATCATGGCGCTCCTTCCCTGTCTGGCTGCATCCGCACCGTGCGACGCCGCGAACTCCTTCAATACCTGGGCGCCTCGCCTGTGCTTGCGCTGGGTGGGCTGGCGCATGCATCGGCCACGCGCACGCTCACGGCGGGGTCGGCAGCATTGCCGGTGGCCGGCGAGGCCGCGCTGCCGGTGTGGGCCTACGACGCGCAACTGCCTGGCCCGGTGATGCGGTTCAAGCGCGGTGAGTGGGTCGACGTCGATCTGCACAACCGCCTGCCCGAGGCGACCACGGTGCACTGGCACGGCATCCGCCTGCCCAACGCCATGGACGGCGTGCCGCACCTCACCCAGCCGCCGGTCGCATCGGGCGAGCGGTTTCACTACCGCTTTCGCCTGCCCGATGCCGGCACCTATTGGTACCACCCGCACCTGGGCACGGCCGAGCAGCTCGAGCGCGGGCTGGCCGGTGCGCTGGTGGTCGATGACGACTCGCCGCCGCCGGTGGACGACGACCTGGTCTGGCTGCTCGACGATTGGCGACTGGACGCGCAGGGGCGCATCGCCGAGGACTTCTACCGCTTTCACGACGTGGCGCACGCGGGCCGCCTGGGGCAGCGCATCACCGTCAACGGTCGGGTCGATACCGAACTGCCCCTGCGCGTGGGGCAACGGGTGCGGCTGCGGCTGATCAACGCGGCCAACGCGCGCATCTTTGCGCTGCAGCCCGAGGCGGGTGTGGACGCCTGGCTGATCGGGCGTGACGGCATGCCCACGCCAGCGGCGCTGGTGTGGGACGCGCCGCTGCTGCTCGGGCCTGGCATGCGTGCGGATGTGGTGATCGATGCGCGTCAGGCGGGTCGCTTCGCCATCCAGCAACTTGGCGGGCGCGAGGCTGGCGCGCTGGCCACGGTGGTGGTGAGCGGGTCGGGGCAGGCCGCGGCGCGCGCGGCACCGGAGCCTTCGGGCTTTGAGCCGCCACCTGCGCCCGACCTAGCGTCTGCAGCGGTGCACACACTGCGCCTGGGCGGCGGCGCCCGCAGCCGCGATGGCTGGCCAGAGGACAGCGAGGCAGATCGCCAGGCCCGCCAACAACGTCGACAGGCCGGCGCCAAAGAGGCCGACCCGGCCTGGACCATCAACGGCGTGGCCCACACCGGCGACCACCACGCGCACCATGCGCCCGCGTTTGGCGTGACGCAGGGTCAATCGGTGCGGCTGATCTTCGAGAACCCCACCGCCTGGTGGCACCCCTTGCACCTGCACGGCCACCACATGCGGGTGCTGGCGCGCAACGGCACCCCACTGGCCGACGCCACGGCCTGGCGCGACACCGTGCTGCTGTCGCCAGGGGACCGCGTCGAGGTCGCCTTCGTCGCCGACAACCCGGGTCGCTGGCTGATCCACTGCCATGTGCTGGAGCACCACGCGGGCGGCATGGGCACCACGTTCGAGGTGGCGGGCTGAGCGGGCGCAAGACCCCACGCCTGCGCCGGGCCGACAGCGTGCCCAGAATGTCGCGATTGCCCGATAGACCCTCCCTGGAGACAACACATGATCCGCTTCCACTACAACCTCGCCCCCAATCCGATGAAGGTGGCGCTCTGTCTGGAGGAGATGGGGCTGCCCTACGAGCCGGTGCCGGTGGATACGCGCAAGGGAGAGCAGCACCTGCCGGCGTTCACGGCGATCAATCCCAATGCCAAATGCCCGGCCATCGAGGACGGCGACGTGAAGGTGTTCGACAGCAACGCCATCCTGCTGTACCTGGCCGAGAAGACCGGGCAGTTCCTGCCGCCCGACACGCCGGCTGGCCGCGCCGAGCTGTACTCGTGGCTGATGTTCGTGGCCACCGGCATCGGTCCGTACTCGGGCCAGTGCGTGCACTTCCGGCACGTGGCGCCCGAGCCCAAGGAGTACGCCGTCAACCGCTACGACTACGAGGCCTGGCGGCATTGGATGATCGTGGACGAACACCTGGCCACGCGCACGTGGATGCTGGGCGACACCTACACCATCGTCGACATGGCGCTGTGGGGTTGGGCGCGCATGGTGCCCTATGTGTCGGGCAACTCGGATGCCTGGGCGCAGCTGCCGAACTTCAAGCGCTGGTTCGACGCCATGCAGCTGCGCCCCGCCGTGCAACGGGCCGAGGCGCTCAAGACGCGCCACACCTTCAAGGCCGAACTCGACGACGCCGCGCGCAAGGCGCTGTACCCACAGAACGAACGGTTGCGCGCCTGAGGCCTGGGAGTACGCGGGCGGACCGCCAGCGCGCGGGCTCAGCCTTTCGCGCAGCTGTTGGGCACGCGCTCGAAATGGCCAAAGAGGTCGACCCGGCGGTCTGCGGCGTTGGTGCCGGCCGCGCCGGGCGCCTTGCCGGTTGCGTACGGTGCACGCGGTGGTGCAGTGAGCAGCACCGGTGCAAGTTCGAGCACGGCCTGGCCACACAGGCCAACTGACTGCAAGGCGCTCGCCACGGCCTGCGAGCGCGCCTGCGCCAGCGAGGCGTTGCTGCCGTAGCGGCGCCGCGCCTCGGGTCCCAGCGGGGTGGGGTCGTGCGAGCCCACCAGAAACACCGGCGCCCAGCGCGCACCCTCGGGCACCGAGAGCCCGCACAGGCAGTCGCTTGCGGCGGGCGGCAGCTCTGCGCGGCCCGGGGCAAAACCCTTCAACTGCACCAACCGGATCGGCGGCACGGTGAGGCGTTCACCGGTGGGGGGTGGTGGCGGCGCGGGCGGTGCAGGTGGTGCAGGCGGTGCAGGTGGTGCAGGCGGTGCAGGTGGTGCAGGTGGTGCAGGTGGTGCAGGTGGTGCAGGTGGTGCAGGTGGTGGTACCGGGCACACGCAGGTCAGGCACGCGTTGTGGCCGCGCGGGCAGTCGGCGTTGTCGGCCGCGTTGCGGCGTTCGCGTTGCTCGGCCAGGCCTGCGATGAGTGCCGACGCCACGGTGCCGATGGCGGCGATCGCTGTGATCGCCGTGATCACCCAACTGGTGCTGCCGTTCTTCTTGCCATCGACACCACTATGCCGGCCGATGGGCACGAACGCCAGCGTGACAATGAGCAATCCGCCGGCCACCAGCCACCAGTTCAGTGTCGGCAGGTTGACCACCTCGACCCGGAAGGTCGTGTCCCTGAAGTCGACGTAGATCAGGAGCAGGCCGCCCATGGCCATGGCCACCCCGGCCAGCATCTGCACGCGCTCGGGCACCCGTTGCGCTGCGATGCGGTAGGCCTCGAACGAGTCCAGCCGCGCGCGCCACAGTCGCAAACCCAAGGTCAGCGCGCCATCCAGGGCGAGCAGGCTGCCACCAATCCATAGCAGTGCCGCGGCCAGCATCGTCATGGCATCACCTCCCTGCGCATGGCCTGTTGAGTGGCGCATCTTGCGCGTTTGCCCGAGGTTCTCCAACCACCGGCTGGCGGGAGCGGTGCGCCTGAGGGTGACAGGGCGATCAGGCCGACGCTGAGAGTTCGGCCAGCGCGCGCAGCGCGTCGTCGAGCCGCCCGGCCGGCACAAACACATGGTCGTGGTGGAAGGCCGAGACCACGTTGCAGGCAATGCCTTGCGCGGCGAGTGCGGCGCTGATGCGCGCCATGAAGCCCACCGCATCCAGCGCGGAGTGAATGGTCAGCGTGACCAAGCGCGAGGCGAACTGGTGCGGCAGGTTCAAGGCCTGCGCCTGGGCCTGCGGCACGATGGCGGTGAGACCTTCGGCTTCGACAAAGCTGCCCACGGGGGACAGGCCCGGTGCCAGCACTCCGTCGGCAAAGCAGCAGAACACGAACACCTCGGGGTGCACCGATGGCTGCATCTGGCGCAGCAACGTGGGCAGGTGGGTTTCGGCCGGCATGGCGCGATTCTGGCAGTGGTGTGGCGCGGCGCCCGCGCTTAAGAGAATTTGAAGAGTGGGTTGCGGCGGTCGGCGACACCATGGCGTGCCTCAACGCGACAGCCACGCCCATGAAACCCCGTTTGCTTCCCGAGCGGCCCCACGTCGGCCCGCTCAAATCCATCGACACGGCGCGCACCACACAGACGCGCACGCCGCACGGTCAGATCGTGCTGACCATCGAACACGAGACGATCAAGGGCGTCACGCCTCCCATGCTGCAATGGTGGTTCGAGCACATCGGCGACACCATGGAGCACCAGGGGAAAAGCTATCCGCGCTATCTGCTTTGGCACCCGCGCGACCACATTCATTGGGCGCTGGCGCGGCCTTCGCCGCTGGGCGGCGCGCGGCAGGGGGCGTCCTTTCGCATCGTCGAGGCCTTTGGCGCCAACCCCGCCTACCTGGTCGACTCGGTCGAGTACGTTGAGAAGCTCGACGAAGAGGGCATCTCGCTGGTGCGGCGAGAGCTCGGCATGGAGATATTCCGCCTGGAGCACCGCTTCGGTCAGGTTCCCGGGGGCGCCAGTTACCGATCCCGCATGGCGGTGGGGGTCGCGTCCGGCTGGGCTGGGCGCTGGTTCAACCGGCTGGTGCTGCCGCGTTTGTTCACCGACGCCATGGGCGCGGCCTGGCTCACACACAACGTGGAAGAGGTGGGGCTGTTCGAGCACCTGCTGCCGCCGCTGTACCCGGCGGTGCAGATGGGGGCAGGTGCAGGCGCCTGAACGCGGTGCGCCTCAGGCGCTTTCGGTCATCTGCCCGAAGCGGCCTTCCTGGAAGTCGTGGAAGGCCTGGATGATTTCGTCGCGGCTGTTCATCACGAAGGGGCCGTGGCCCACCACGGGCTCGTTGATGGGCTCGCCACCCAGAAACAGCAGCTTGGCATCGCTGTTGGCCTCGATGTGCAGTTGATCGCCGTCGCGGGCGAACTGCACCAGCTGGGCGTCGCGCGCGATGGCTTCGCCGTTGACCTGCACCGTGCCGCGCAGCACCACCAGCGCGGCGGTGTGGCCCGCGATCAGCGGCAGCGTCACGTCGGCGCCGGCCTGCAGCCGGATGTCCCACACGTCCATGGGCGTGTGGGTCTGCGCCGGGCCGCTGTGACCGTCGAACTGCCCGGCGATTACGCGCAACTGCCCGGCGTTGCCGGGCAGCGCCACAGCGGGAATCTGCGCATCGACGATGGTCTGGTAGCCGGGCGCGATCATCTTGCTGCGCGCCGGCAGGTTGACCCAAAGCTGCACCATCTCGAGCAGACCGCCCTGTTGGGTGAACGCAGGTGAGTGGAATTCCTCGTGCAGGATGCCCGAGGCCGCTGTCATCCATTGCACGTCGCCGGGACCGATGGTGCCGCCGGCGCCGGTGGAGTCGCGGTGCGCGACCTCGCCTTCGTAGACGATGGTCACCGTCTCGAAGCCGCGGTGGGGGTGCACGCCCACGCCACGCGCGCGCTCTGCGGGCGGGAAGCGCGCCGGGCCGGCGTAGTCGAGCAGCAGAAACGGGCTGAGCTGCGCGCCGTGGTCGCCGTAGCTGAACAGCGAGCGCACCGGAAAGCCGTCGCCCACCCAGTGCGGGTGCGGCGCGTTGTGGACGGCTTGAACGGCTTTGAGCATGGTCTTCTCCAGAAACGCGACCCCAACTGAGCGGGGCCGACGCGAAGCTTAGGGCGCTTGCGCAGACGCTGACGGGTGAAGGGCCTTTGCGGCCCGGCCGTGTGCGATCCGCAGCACGGCATTGACCGCGATCAATGTCCTCGGGCGTCGCGGGCGCCACACTGCCGCGTCGCTGGCCCGCCGGGCCACACGGAGGTCTTACATGGGTGCCAGGGGCAATGGTTCAAGGGTTGGCTCGCGTCGGGTGGCGTGGGTGCTGTGCACTCTGCTGGGTGCGCTGGGGTCGGCGGCGCAAGCGGGCGATCCGGTGACGGATGCCATGGTGCAGGCTTATGTGCCCTACCGGCAGGCGCTGTTCCAGACCAACGCCCAATCGCAAGCCGAGTCGGGGGCCGCGCTGACGCGCGCGCGCACCGCATGGGCGCAGCTGACGCAGCGCTTTGGCGGCCAGCCCACCTTGCCCTACGAGCGCGACGCCGGCTTCGCCCAGGACCTGAAGGCGGTCGACGGCCTGTACGCAGCCGCCGCCGAGCAGGTGGCGCGCGGGCAATTGCCCGAGGCCCACGAAACGCTGGAGCAGGTGCGCGATGTGCTGGCGGCACTGCGCCAGCGCAACGGTGTGATCGTCTACAGCGACCACATGAACGCCTACCACGCGGCCATGGAGCACCTGCTGACCGAGGGCAAGGCCCTCGTCGGTCAGCGCGATGGCTGGGCGCCGCTGGCCGAGCAGGTGGGCGTGCTGGACTTCCTGGCGCAGCGCTTGCAAAGCGAAGCGACGGCCGAGCTGAGGGCCGACCCGGCGTTCGGCCCGGCCCTGCAGGCGGTGCTGGATTCCGTGGCGCAGTTGCGCACCGCGGTGCGCGCGCAGCAGGCCGACGCCGCGCTGGCCGCGATTGCCAAAGTCAAGGCGCCTTACAGCAAGCTGTTTTTGCGGTTCGGGTGAGCCGAGACGCCGCACAATGCGGCGCTGCGCCCGCCTGCCGTCGGCAGGGGCCCTGCACGGAGGACAGCATGCCGGCTCGCTCGCGTAGATCACCGGGGTTGAGGGTTCTCGGGCGCCTTGCCCTGTGGCTGGGGGCGCTGGTCCTGCCATCTGCGGTGCTGGCGCAGGAGCCGCCCGCCACCGTGCCCGAGCCGCAAGTTGCGCCCGAGGCCGCCGAGCTGGTCTGGGGCAATCGCCACATCGTCACGTTTCGTTCTGCGCTGCTCGGTGACTCGCCGGCGGACCGGGTGCGGCTGGCCGAACTGGCGCTGGCATCGGCCCTGGCGCGCAAGGCCGACGCCTTGCCCGCGCGCACCTCGGCAGGGGCGTCGGTGCGGTTTGAGCTGGACGGTGTGCCGCTGTTCTATCTGGTGGCCGCCGATCTGGACTCGCCCCGTGGCGAGAGCGCGCTGGACGGCCACTCCGTCGACGTGCTCAACCGGCTGCGCCTGGCGATCGACGAACACCGCGAAGCGAACGATCTGGGTGCGCGCTGGCGTGCGGCGGGCAAGGCGCTGGCGGCGACGGCGGTGACGGCCTTCATCCTGTGGTTGCTCTGGCGCGCGCGTCGCCTGGCGGTGGTGCACCTGTGGGAGCGATTGAAGTCGCCCGCCAGCCTGCGTGGCGGATGGTTGTCGGGCTACGCCGAGGCGGCTGCTTCGGTCGGGCGTCTGGGCATGACGGCGCTGGCCTGGCTATTGAGCGCGTTCGCAATCGAGGCCTGGGTGAGCTATGTGCTGCACCAGTTTCCGTTCACCCGCCCCTGGGGCGAGCGCTCCACCACCTGGTTGCTGGGGGTGATCGAGCAGTTCGCGCTGGCCATTGCTGCGGCCGTGCCGGGCCTGGTGGTGGCCGTTTTCATCTTCCTGCTGGCGCGGGTGGCGGTGCGGGCCAACGCGGCGCTGCTGCGGCGTGTGCAGCGCGGCGAGGTGCAGTTGCCATGGCTGGACGCCGACACCGTGGTACCCACGCGGCGACTGACCACGGTGGCCATCTGGTTGTTTGCGCTGGCCATGGCCTACCCCTACCTGCCCGGCGCGCACAGCGAGGCCTTCAAGGGCGTGACGGTGCTGGCCGGTCTGATGCTGTCGCTGGGCGCGTCCAGCGTGGTGGGCCAGGCGCTGTCGGGCATGAGCCTGATGTATTCGCGCTCCGTGCGCGTGGGCGAGTACGTCCGGGTAGGCGAGACCGAAGGCACGGTCACGGCGCTGGGCTTGTTCACCACCAAGATCCACACCGGCCTGGGCGAAGAGGTCAGCCTGCCCAACGCCGTGATGTTTGCGCAGCCGATCCGCAACTACTCGCGTCTGGTGCCCGAGGGGCATTTCGTGCTGCATACCTGCGTCACGATCGGCTACGCCACGCCCTGGCGCCAGGTGCACGCGCTGCTGCTCGAAGCGGCGCGTCGCACGCCGGCGGTGGCCAGTGAGCCGGCGCCCTATGTGGTGCAGACCGCGCTGTCGGACTTCTATGTGGAGTACCGCCTGTGCGCGCAAAGCAGCAAGGAGTCACCAGGGCGGCGCATCGAGGCCATGAACCAGTTGCACGCCCATGTGCAGGACGTGTTCAACGAGAACGGCGTTCAGATCATGTCGCCGCACTACATGGCCGACCCACCCGTTGCCCAGGTGGTGCCGCCCGGGCCCTGGTCATCGCGCGGTGATCAGCCGCTGACACCGCCGCCGTCGGCCTGAAGCGGCGTGCCGCGCTGCGCCGCGATGGCGGCCAGCTTGTGCGGGTTGCGCTGGGCGTGGATGCGCACGATGCGCTCGCCGTCGAACTCGATGGCCTGCACGGATTCCAGCGCGCCATCGATGTGCCGCAGCAGTCCCCATTCGCCGTTGATGCGCACGACCTCGATCTGCAGCGCACCCGGATAGCGCAGGCTGGTGGCGAGGTAGAGCTGGGCGATGCGCTGGCCACCGAGCATCGGCACGCCAAAGCTCGGCACCACACCGCCACCATCGCCGATGAGTTGGGCGTCTTCGGCCAGCATCTGTTTCAGGGCGCCAAAGTCGCCGCGCGTGGCGGCGTCGGCGAAGCCCTGCAGCAGCTTCTGCCGGTGCGCGTCATCGACGCGTTGGCGCGGTCGTGACTCGCGCACCTGAGTTCGTGCGCGGTGCACCAGTTGCCGGCAGGCGGCCTCGCTGCGTTGCAGGGTTTGCGCCACCTCGTCGTAGGGCAGGTCGAAGACCTCGCGCAGCAAGAAGGCGGCACGCGCCTCCGGGCTGAGCCGCTCCAGCGCGGTGAGCAGCGCGAAGGACACCTCATCGGCGCGTTCGAGCATCTGCTCGGGCGTGGCGGGCGCGTCGCCCAGTTCGGGCTCCGGCAGCCACATGCCGACGTAGTCTTCGCGCCGCGCCTTGAGCGCGCGCAGGCGGTCGATGGCCAGGCGGGTGGTGACCGACACCAGCCAGGCCTCGTCGTTGTCGATCGCCGAGGCGTCGGCCGCGTGCCAGCGCAGCCAGGCGTCCTGCACCACGTCGTCGGCCTCGGCCTGTGTGCCGAGCATGCGGTAGCCGATGCCGTGCAGCCGGCGGCGCAAGCGGGCGAAGGTGGCGGTGCGGTGGTCCATGGTTTGGCGGGTCAGCGCGCCATCATGCCGCCAGTGTCCGTGGCCTGTGTCTGCGGCAGGTTGTCCCTGCCGCTCTGGCGTTCGTGCCAGGCAGGCCAGGTAGTGGGCGCCAGCCAGGCGTCGGGGCCGGGCAGCAAGGTGCTGGCTTGCAGCACGGCGCCGAAGTAGGGCGCTGCGTCGTCGGTGACCACGCGGCGGGCGTCGCCACGCAGCGCCAGGGCCTGGCGCATCAGCGCGTCCATGCCCATGGGCTGGGGCCCGGCAATCTCGCACACGCCGTTGAGGGGCGCGTTCTGCGCCACGCCGGCCAGCGCCAGCGCCACGTCATCGGCCGCAATTGTCTGGATGCCGGCGCTGGTGGCGTGCACCACGCCATCGCGCGTGGCTGCGTCGGCGATGGCGCCGACGAATTCGTGGAATTGCGTGGCCCGCACGATGGTGTGCGGCAGGGCGCTGGCGCGAATGAGCGCCTCCTGTGCCAGCTTTGCGCGGAAGTAGCCGTTGCCCGGCGGGCGATCGATGCCGACGATGGACAGGGCGACGTAGTGCCGCACGCCGGCGGCGGTGGCTGCGCGGATGAGTTGTCGGGTGGACGTCTGAAAGAAATCCAGCACCGCCTGGTCGGCGAAGTCGGGCGAGTTGCTCACGTCGACCAGCACCTGCGCGCCTTGAAGCGCTTCAGGCAGGCCCTGGCCGGTGAGCGTGTTGACGCCGGTGCTGGGTGCGGCGGCCACGACCGTGTGGCCGGCCAGGCGCAGGCGTTGGGCAAGCCGGCTACCGATGAGGCCGGTGCCGCCGATGAGGGTGATGTGCATGGGAGTCCTTCGTGTTGCGGTGGGGAAGCCCCGCCGCGCAATCCGATCGGGGTCATCTGCCAGCAAGACGACGGAGGGACCGTACCTGTGACGGCCTTGGCGACGAACGGTGGGATGTGCGGTCGCGGGTTCAGCCGAGCGTGGGCGCCGCGTCGGGCAGGGCGCCGCCCACCATCCAGCGCAGCAGCTCGCTCACGGGCCGGATGCGGTCGCCAAAGGGCAGGGCACCCGCGCCACGGAAGAACAGGCCGCGCTGCAGGTCGCCTTCCATGGCGTGCCCCAGTTGCTGGTCGATGCAGAACTGGCCCATGTCGGCCACGCCGTCTCGCAGGCCGCAGTGGGCCAGGCAGTCAAAGCCCATGTTGCAGCGGCGCTTGGGGTGGGCGACGGATTGCAGCTTGGGCAGCACGCGCAGGTACTTGTCCAGCCAGGGGGTGCGCACGGCGCGCGCTGGCAGGCCGGCGACGCTGACGAACTCGACAATGTCCTCCGGTCGGGCGCCGGCCAGCACCTGCTTGAAGGCGGTGTGGGCGTCGCACTCGTCGGTGACGGCGAAGGCCGTGCCCATCTGCACCGCGTCGGCACCCAGGCGCTGCATGCGCAAGACGTCCTGCGGGCCCTGCATGCCGCCGGCGGCGATCAGCGCCACCTGGCCTTCGGCGCCCATGGTGCGCAGTTGCTCGCGCACGGCGGGCAGCACCTGCTCGAAGTCGAAGCGCGTATCGCCCAGGTCGGCCACGCGGGCAGCGCCCAGGTGGCCACCGGCCAGGCGCGGGTGCTCGATCACGATGGCGTCGGGCAGCCGGCCTTTCTTCTCCCACTTGCGCAGCAGCAGTTGCACGCCGCGCGCGTCGGACAGGATGGGGATGAGGGCGGTGTGCGGGTGCTCGCGGGCCAGATCGGGCAGGTCGAGCGGCAGGCCGGCACCAACCACGATCGCGTCGACGCCGCAGGCCAGCGATTCGCGCACATAGGCGTCGTAGGCCGAGACGGCTTTCATGATGTTGACCGCCAGCAGGCCGCGACCACCCGAGAGCGCGCGGGCCTTGGCCACCTCGCGGCGCAGCGCCTCGAAGTTGGCGGCGTCGATGCGGGCGCGGGTGTGGTCGTCGATGGGCAAGGGGTCGGTCTGTGCCATGAGGTCGGGGTACTGCCGGCGCAGCTCCAGTGCCGAGAGCACGCCCATGGCGCCCAGTCCGGCCACAGTGCCCGCCAGGCGCGCGCCCGAAATGCCCACGCCCATGCCGCCTTGCACCACCGGCAGCAGCGTGCGTCCTTTCAGCAGCAATGGGCGCATGCCGCTGGCCTGTGCCTGCTGCAGCAGCGCGTCGGCCTGGGCCGCAGGGCTGACCGGGGTGGGTTCGGCGGGCGTGAGTGTGGGGGGCAATGCGTCGACCATGGGGGCGCAGCCTAGCCCCGGGCATGGATCGGCGCTTTGCGCTGCGTCAGCTTCCGTGCGCGGCGAGGGTGGCGTTCGTCGGTTTGTGCCAGCGTCGGTTCTTTTGGCGCATGAAGGCCAGGTAGAGCAGCGGCACCATGAACAGCGTCAGCACCGTCGAGAACGCCAGCCCCCAGACGATGCTGGCCGCCACCGGCCCCCACAGCAGGCTCTGGCCGCCCAGGCCGAAGGCCAGTGAGAACAGGCCGCCGATGGTGGTCGTGGTGGTGATGAGGATGGGCACCACGCGCCGGCGCCCCGCCTGCACGATGGCGTGGATGGTGCTCATGCCCTCGGCCTGGCGCGCGTTGGCCGCGTCGATGAGCACGATGGCCGAATTGACCGCAATGCCGGTGAGCGCGATCACGCCATAGAGCGTGTACAGGGACAACGGATTGCCCGAGATGGCCAGCCCGAAGGCCACACCGGTGAAGGCCAGCGGCACGGTCACCAGGATCATCAGCGGCTGCCAGTAGCTGCGGAATTGCGCCGCCAGGATCAGGTAGATCAGGCCGACACCGAGCATGAACAGCACCTGCATGGCTGCCAGGCTCTCCTCGATGTCTTCGAGCTCGCCGGAGAAATCCAGATCGACGCCAGGGTGGCGCGTGCGCATCTGCTCCCACTCGGCCTTGACCATGTCGTTGGCCACGGTGGTGTCGGTGATTTCCTTGTCGAGGTTGGCTTCGACCGTGATGGTGCGGCGCAGGTTGTAGTGTTTGATGAAGCCGCGCCCGGGTTCGACCTCGGCGCGCACCAGCGTGCCCAGCCGGGTGGTCTGGCCATTGGGCAGGGCCACGGGTTCGTCGAGCAGGCTGGCGGGGTCGATGCGCAGCGCCGCGCCGTCGCGCAGGGCCTGGTCGGAGCGCACGCGCAGCTCGATCTTGTCGCCGCCGTCGCGGGTGAAGGCCACCACCTCGCCGTCCACGGCCAGGCGCACCAGGCGCGCCACGCGCGCGGCGTCCAGCCCGGCGTGGCGCACCGCGTCGTGGTCCACGCGCAGCTGCAGCTGCGGTCGGCCGGCGACGTTGTCGTCCTGCACGTCGGTGGCGCCGGGGATGCGCCGCACCACCGCCTTGAGCTCGGCCACCGCGGCCTCGATGCGGGCGTAGTCGTCGCCGCGCACCTTGACGTTGATCGGCTTGCCTGCGGGCGGTCCGCCCGACAGCACCGTGAAGCTCTTGGCGCCCGGCCCGGGCAGGTTGGTGATGGCCTCGCGCATTTGCTCGACCACCTCGGTCACCTCGCGAGACCCTTGCGTGCGCGGGTTGAGCGAGACAAAGACCTGGCCGTACTGGTCGCCAAAGACCATGTCGGTTTCGGTGAACTTGATGCCGGCAAAGCTGCTGACCTCGCGCGCCTCGCCGTCATTGCCCACACCCTTCAGCTGGGCACGCACCGCCTGCTCTACCTTGCGCGCCTCGGCCATGGTGTCTTCGAGCGCGGCGGTGGCCGGCATGTCCACGTTGACGTAGAAGGCGCGGATCGGATCGAAGGCAAAGAACTGCACCCGGATCAGCCCGCTGGCCAGCAGCGCCACCGCGGCAACCACGCACAGGGTGCCCAGGGCGGCGAAGCGCCTGGGCCGGCGCAGCACATAGGCCAGCGCCTGGCCATAGCGCAGCCGGGTGGCGCGGTTGAAGCGGTTGCGCCAGCGCTGCACCCGCCCCGGGTTGTCAAAGCGCACGCCAATGGCGGCCACGTGCACCGGCATCATCCAGAACGCCTCGATCAGCGAAATGGTCAGGGCCAGCGTGACCACGAACGGGATCACGAACATGAACTTGCCCACGATGCCCGGCAGCAGCATCAAGGGCAGAAAGGCCGCGAGCGTGGTGGCCACCGAGGCGAGCACCGGCTTCCACACCTCGGCGATCGCATCCAGGCTGGCGGCCAGCGCGGCCTGGCCGCGCTCCATGCGGTAGTAGATGGCCTCGACCACCACCACCGCGTCGTCCACCAGCATGCCCAGCGCAATCACCACCCCCAGCAGCACCGACACGTTGACCGTGTGGCCCATGCTGCCCAGCAGGGCAAAGGTGGCCAGCAGCGAGAACGGAATGCCCACGGCCACCAGCAGGCCGATGCGCCAGCCCAGGAACACCCAGCACACCGCCAGCACCAGGCCCACGCCGAGCAGGGCGTTGGTTTCCATGACGCCAATGGCCTCGCGCGTGGGCACGGTCTGGTCGTCGGTGAGCATCAGCTTGAGACCGTCGGGGGCCAGCACCGCGTTCTCGCGCTCGATGAAGGCTTTGAGCGTGTCCACCAGCGTCAGCGTGTTGGTGCCGCTCTTCTTGGTCACGCTCAGCGAGATGGCGGCCTGTCCATTGAGCGAGGCCAGTTGCTGCGCCGGTGCGCGGGCGCGTTCGATGCGCGCCACGTCGCCCAGGCGCACGCTGGTGCCGGGGTTGACCGAGGACGCGACTGGCAGCAGCGCCAGTGCTTGGGGGTCGGTGAGCACGCCCTTGACGGCCACCGCCCAGGCGCCGCTTTGGGTGCGCAGCGTGCCACCGGTGGTGTCGCGCCACCATTGCGAGAGCGTGTCGGCCACGTCGCTGGCCAGCACCCCGCGCGCGGCCAGCGCCTGCGGGTTGGGGCTGACCAGCACCTCCGGGTCGCGCAGGCCGGCGGTGGTGACCTGGTCGACGCCGCCGATGCGTTCCAGGTCGGTTTGCAGGCGACGGGCGTGGCGGCGCAGGGTTTCGTCGTCGGCCTGGCCGACCAGCATCAGCGCCGCGGTGGGAAAGCCGTTGCTGGTGGTGATCTCCAGGATCACCGGGTCTTCGGCGTCGCGCGGCAGTTCGGCGGCGGTTTTGTTCTGGATCTCGCGGCGCAGGTCGTTCATGCGCTTGTCGAAGGTGCGCTCGTCGATCTCGCGAAAGCGCACCAGCATGCTGACCACGTTCTCGCGCGAGTTGCTGATGACGAAGCGCACGTCCTGCACGCCCTGGATGGCGTCTTCCAGCGGGTTGGTGATGAGGCGCTCCACGTCTTCGGCGGCGGCGCCGGGCAGCGTGGCGGTGATCGCGACCCAGTTGAAGTTGATCTCCGGGTCTTGTTCGCGCGGCATGGTGTTGTAGCTGACCAGGCCGAGCAGGCAGACCACCACGAAGGCGATGTTGGCCAGCGGGTGGTTGGTGATGAGGGCGCGCAGGAAGGACATGGCGGTTGAGCGTTCGGCGTTCGGCGCTTTGCCTCAGCGCGCGACGCTGACGGGGCTGCCGTTTTGCAGCTGGGCCTGGCCTTTGGAGACCAGGCTCGCCGAGTCGCTCAGGCCGGTTGGCACAGGGGTGGCACGGCCTTCCTGTGCGCCGGGGGCGGGCACGAAGCGGGCCTTGCCGCCGTCGGCCACGAAGACGCCGAGCTCGCCGTTGCGACGCACCAGCAGGTCGGGCGGCAGGTGCGCTCGCGGGTCGCTCCAGCGCAGGGTGCCGCTGGTGCCGGGCGGCGGCGCGTCGGCCGGCGTGCGAAAGCCCAGCCGGGCCGGCACGGTGCGCGCGGGCGCGGTCACGGCGGTGCCGATGCGCTTGAGTGCCAGGGGGTGCTGGCCGCGCGCGTCGACGAAGCGCGCATCGCCGCTCTGGCGCAGGCTGGTGGCATCGGCGGTGGTCAGCGTCGCCTCGACCTCGTCGTGACCGGTCTCGACCAGCAGGTACAGCTCGGTGCCGGGCGAGACGGTCTCGCCGGTCTGCGCGCTGCGCGCCTTGACCACCGCGTCAAACGGCGCGCGCAGGGTGGTTTTGCTCAGCGCGTGGCGGGCGCTGGCCAGTTCCACCTGGGCGGAGCGCACGGCGGCGCGGGTGCGGGCCAGGTCGGTCTCGCGCTGGGTGAGCGCCTCGCGCGAGAGGAAGTTCTGCGCCACCAGCGCGCGGGCGCGTTCGAGTTGCGAGGCGGCCAGGGCCTGGTCGGCCTCGGCCGCGGCCAAGGCGGCCTGGGCGCGCTGGCGCGCCAGCTCGGCGTCGCGCGGGTCCAGCTGCACCAGCACCTGGCCGCGGCGCACGCTCTGGCCCAGGTCGACGTGCCAGCGTTGCACGGTGCCGCTGACCTCGGCCGCCAGGCGCGACTGGTTGCGCGCCACCACGCTGGCGGGCGCCTCGCGCGCCGGACGCACGACCAGCTGGCTCAATGGCGTCAGCGTCACCGCGACGGGTGCCGGCGCAGGTGCGGTCTGGGCGGCGCAGGTCAGGGCGGCGGCGGTCAGGGTGGCAAAGAGGGCGAGGCGTGACAGCGATCGGTGCATGGTGCTTGTGTTTGTCGTCGAGAGAAAGAATCACATCCACAGGGCGCGCCACAGCAGCACCGGCAGGTCGGCCTTGCCGACGCTGACCCGTTGCGCCCAGCTGCGGTGGTGGATGTCGGCAATGTGGTCGAGCACGCGCAGCCCGCCCTGCACGACCAGGCGCAGCTCCCAGCCGGCGCGCCCGGCGACCTGGTGGACCAGCGGCGCGCCCATTTGCATCAGCCCGCGCGCATGGGCGCACAGCTCGGCCACCACCGCGTGGCGGTGCAGGTCGGCGGCCGACGAGCCTGGCAGGAAGTCGGCCACCTGCGCGCCGTGGCGGCGCAGCACGTCGCTGGGCAGGTACACCCGCTGGCGCGGCAGGTCCACGCTCAGGTCCTGCCAGAAGTTGATGAGCTGCAGGGCCGAGCAGATCTGGTCGCTGCGCTCAAGCGCCAAGGGGTCGCGCACCCCCCACAGCTGCAGCAGCAGGCGCCCCACCGGGTTGGCGGACAGGGCGCAGTAGCGCAGCAACTCGGCCAGATCGGCATAGCGGTGGTCGCCGTCGGTGTGGCGTACGTCTTGCTCGAACGCGCTGATGAGGTCGTGCAGCAGGGCGGGGTCGAGCCCGTGGCGGTGCACCGCCAGTGCCAGCGGCCCGAACACGCGGGGCCAGTGCGGGGTGGGTTCGCTGCGCAGCGCGGCATCCAGTTCGGTGCGGTAGGCGGACAGCGCCGCCAGGCGTTCACTGGCGCTGGCGTCGCCTTCGTCGGCGATGTCGTCGGCCAGGCGGGCAAAGCGGTAGATGGCGGCGATGGCCGGGCGCAGGTGGGCCGGGCACAGCCACGAGGCCACGGGGAAGTTCTCGTAGTGGTCGACCGACGCGCCGAAGGCCCCCGACCCGCCGGCCGTGACGGGCGCCACGGGCGCGGCCGCAACACCCGGCTGACCGGTCGACGCCGATTCGCTGGTTTGCTCTAGAATTTCGCTTACTAACCGGTCAGTCATTAATTTTTTGAGCACCTTCCGGTGCCTCGTTCAGGTGCAGACCATGAAACCGACGCATTTTGTCCTCGTTGTGACCACCCTGGCGCTGGCCGCCTGCTCGGGCAAGACCCCGCCACCCGAACCGGTGCGCGCCGTCAAGCTGATGACCGTGGGGGCCGACACGCTGCAGGCAACCAACGAATACGCGGGCGAGGTGCGCGCCCAGGTCGAGTCCCGGCTGGGCTTTCGGGTCGGCGGCAAGCTGACCGAGCGGCCGGTGGACATCGGCCAGCACGTCAAGGCCGGCCAGTTGCTGGCCCGCCTGGATGGCCAGGATCTGGCCTTGTCGAGCCAGGCCGCCCAGGCAGCGGTGGCCGCAGCGCGCACCCAGCGCGACCTGGCCAAGGCCGATCTGGAGCGTTTCAAGGGGCTGAGGACGCAGGGTTTTGTGAGCGGCGCGGAGATCGATCGCCGCCAGGCCACGCTGGACGCCGCCGAGGCGAGCCTGCGACAGGCGGTGGCCCAGAGTTCGGTGCAGGGCAACCAGGCGGGCTACGCGCGGCTGGTGGCCGACGCGGCCGGTGTGGTGACCGCCGTGCAGGCCGAGGAAGGCCAGGTCGTGAGCGCCGGCAGTCCGGTGGTGGTGGTGGCACAGGATGGTGCGCGCGACGTGGTGTTTGCGGTGCCCGAGGACCGGCTGGCGCTCGTCAGGCCGGGCACCACCGCCGACGTACGGCCCTGGACGGGTGGCCACCACGGGGGTGCCGAGCCACCGGTGCAAGGGACGGTGCGTGAGGTGGCGGCCAGTGCCGATGCCGCCACACGCACCTACCAGGTCAAGCTGGCCTTGCCGGCCGGCACGGCCTGGCCGCTGGGCGCCACCGCGTACGTGAGCCTGCGCACGCCCGCCACGGGCGTGGCGGCGATCACGTTGCCCACCAGCGCCATCGTGCGCTCGGCCGAAGGCGACCGCAGCGGCAGCATGGTGTGGATCTACGACGCCGCCAGCAGCACGGTGCAGGCGCGCCAGGTGGAGGTGGCCGGTGCGGACGGCAACCGCGTGGTGATTGCCGCCGGCCTCAAGCCGGGTGACGAGGTGGTGGCCGCCGGCGCCCACGTGCTCAATGCGGGCCAGAAGGTCACGCGCTTCGCAGCCCAGTGAGCAGCACCATGCAGAACACGCACGAACCGCGCGCGGGCTGGGCCTCGCGCTTCAACATCTCGCGCTGGGCGCTCGATCACCCCGCCTTCACCCGCTACCTGATGGTGGTGCTGATGGTGTTCGGCATCGCCTCGTATTTCCAGCTCGGCCAGGACGAAGACCCGCCGTTCACCTTCCGTGCGATGGTGGTGCGCACCTTTTGGCCAGGCGCAACGGCCGAGCAGGTGGCCGAGCAGGTGGCCGATCGCATCGAACGCACGCTGCAGGAAGTGCCCTACGCCGACAAAATCCGCACCTACACCAAGCCGGGCGAGTCGCTCACGATCTTTCAGATCAAGGACTCCTCACCGCCGACCGAGGTGCAGCACGTCTGGTACACGGTGCGCAAGAAGCTGGGCGATGTGCGCGGGCAACTGCCGTCGGGCGTGCTCGGGCCGTTCTACAACGACGAGTTCGGCGATGTGTACGGCGTGATTTACGCGTTGCAGGGGCAGGGCTTCAGCGACGCCGAGCGCAAGGACGTGGCCGAGGACGTGCGCCAGCAATTGCTGCGTGTGAAGGACGTGGCCAAGGTCGAGCTCTTCGGTGTGCAGGACCAGAAGATCTTCATCGAAGTCTCGCAAAAGCGCCTGGCCACGCTGGGCCTGGACTTCAACGCCGTGCTCGACCAGCTGGGCCAGCAGAACGCGGTGGCGTCGGCGGGCGCAGTGCAGACGCCACTGGACGTGGTGCAGGTGCGGGTGGATGGCAGCTTCAACTCGGTGGACGATCTGCGCGCCATGCCGATCCGCGCCAACGGCCGCACCATCCGCCTGGGCGACATCGCCGAGATCGTGCGTGGCACCGTCGACCCGGCCCAGGTGCTGGTGCGCCACGACGGCCAGGACAGCATTGCGCTGGGGATCTCCATGGCCAAGGGCGGCGACATCATCGCGCTGGGCAAGGCCTTGAACACGGCCGTGGGGCAGATCCAGACGGCGCTGCCAGCGGGCATGTCGCTGGTGCAGGTGCAGGACCAGCCGGCCGCGGTGGCGCGTTCGGTCAACGAGTTCGTGAAGGTGCTGATCGAGGCGGTGGTGATCGTGCTGGTGGTGAGCTTTCTCGCGCTCGGCCTGCACCGCCGCCCGGGGGGCACCGGCTTGCGCCGCTACCTGCTCGACGTGCGCCCCGGCCTGGTGGTGTTCATCACCATCCCGCTGGTGCTGGCCATCACCTTTCTGGTGATGAACCATTACAACATCGGCCTGCACAAGATCTCGCTGGGCTCGCTGATCATTGCGCTGGGCCTGCTGGTGGACGACGCCATCATTGCCGTCGAGATGATGGTGCGCAAGCTCGAAGAGGGCTACGACATGGTGCGCGCGGCGACCTTCACCTGGGACGCCACCGCCATGCCCATGCTCACCGGCACGCTGATCACGGCCACCGGCTTTCTACCGATCGGGCTGGCGCAGTCGACCACGGGCGAATACACCTTCGCCATCTTTGCGGTCACGGTCATCGCGTTGCTCATCTCGTGGGTGGTGGCGGTGATGTTCGTGCCCTACCTGGGCGTGAAGCTGCTCAAGATCAAACCCAAGGCCGAAGGCGAACCGCACGAGGTGTTCGACGGGCCGTTCTACGTGCGCTTTCGCCGCCTGGTGGACTGGTGCGTGGAGCACCGCTGGCTCACCATCGGTGCGACCGTTCTGACCTTTGCGCTCGGCATCGTCGGTATGGGCAAGGTGCAGCAGCAGTTCTTCCCGGACTCGAGCCGGCCGGAAATCATGGTGGACATCTGGTTGCCCGAGGGCAGCAGCATCGCGGCCATGGACGAGGTGTCCAAGCGCGTGGAGCAGCGCTTCATGCGCGAGCCGGGCGTGCAGGCGGTGTCGACCTGGGTGGGTTCGGGTGTGCCGCGTTTCTATTTGCCGCTGGACCAGATCTTTCCGCAAAGCAACGTGTCGCAGTTCATCGTGCTGCCCGAGAGCCTGCAGGCGCGCGAGCGCATCCGCCGCGAGCTGCCGGCCTTGCTGGCGAGTGAGTTCCCCGAGGTGCGTGGTCGTGTGAAGCTGCTGCCCAACGGGCCGCCGGTGCCGTATCCGGTGCAGTTCCGCGTGGTCGGCAGCGACCCGAAGGTGCTGCGTGGCCTGGCCGACGAGGTGCGCCATACGCTGGCCGCCAACCCCAACACGCGTGGCGTGAACGACAACTGGAACGAGTCGGTCAAGCAGATCCGCCTCGAGGTTGACCAGGCCAAGGCGCGCGCACTCGGCGTCACCAGCGCCAGCATTGCCCAGGCTTCGCGCACCACGCTGGTGGGCTCCACCGTGGGGCAGTACCGCGAAGGCGACGAGCTGATCGACATCGTGCTGCGCCAGCCGCTCAGCGAGCGCGACGCGCTCACCGACCTGTCCAACGGCTACCTGCCGACGGCGTCGGGTCAGCCGATCCCGCTCACGCAGATCGTCAAGGTCAGCTTCGGCTGGGAGCTTGGCGTGATGTGGCGCGAGAACCGCGAGTACGCGATCACCGTGCAGAGCGATGTGGTCGAGGGCATTCAGGGCGCGACCGTGACCGCGCAGCTGCAGCCCGAACTCAAGGCCATCGAGGCGCGCTGGGCGTCCGAAGGCAAGCTGGGCTACCGCATCCAGGTGGCGGGCGCGGTGGAGGAGAGCAGCAAGGGTTCGGCCTCGATCGCCGCTGGCGTGCCGCTGATGCTGTTCATCGTGTTCACGCTGCTGATGATCCAGCTACAAAGCTTCAGCCGCTCGATGCTGGTGTTCCTGACCGGGCCGATGGGCATGGCCGGCGTGGCCGGTGCCTTGCTGGTGCTCAACCGGCCCTTCGGCTTCGTCGCCTTGCTCGGCGTGATTGCGTTGATGGGCATGATCCAGCGCAACTCGGTGATCCTGATCGATCAGATCGAGCAGGACCGCGAGCGCGGCGTGCCGACCTGGGACGCCATCGTCGAAGCCGCAGTGCGCCGCATGCGTCCGATCGTGCTGACGGCGGCCGCAGCGGTGCTGGCGATGATTCCGCTTTCGCGCAGCGTGTTCTGGGGCCCGATGGCGGTGGCCATCATGGGCGGCCTGATCGTGGCGACGGTGCTCACGCTGCTGGCGCTGCCGGCGATGTACGCGGCCTGGTTCAGGGTGAAAAGGTAGCACCCCCGCCGCGCTGCGCGCGACCCCCTCAAGGGGCGACACCAGCGGCCCGGCGAAGCCGGTTCCGCGGTGTCTCTCGATCGGGCGAGCACATTTGGTGGTATCAACGCCCAACGCCCAACGCCCAACGCCCAACGCCCAACGCCCAACGCCCAACGCCCAACGCCCAACGAGCATGCGCCTGCGCCACATCGAAGTCTTCAACGCCGTGATGCTCACTGGCAGCGTGAGCGCCGCGGCGCGCATGATCAACGTCACCCAGCCCGCAGTCAGCCGCACGCTGCAACACGCCGAGATCCAGCTCGGCTTTGCGCTGTTCCAGCGTGCGGGCGGGCGACTGGTGCCCACGGCCGAGGCGCAAACCCTGTACCCGCACATCGAGCGGCTTTTCGCCCAGCTCGACGAGGTGCAGCGTCTGGCCAGCAGTCTCAAGGCAGGGCGCAACCAGGGTGAGTTGCGCGTGCTGACCGTGCTCGGCCTGAGCTACGAGGTGCTGGCCCGGGCCATGCGGCTGTTTCGCGAGAAGCACCCGAACGTGCTCGTCCACCACCAGGCGCTTCATTCGGCGCAGATCGTCTCGGCCCTGGTGCTGCAGGAGGCCGATTTAGGCTTTGTCTTCAGTGCGGCCTCGCACCCTGCGCTGACGCAGGAGCGGCTGGCCGAGCGGCGGGTGGTGGCGGTGGTGCCCAAGGGTGTGCTGGCCGCCAAGGCGCTCAAGGCGGGGCACATCACCTGGCCGCAACTGGCCCGAATGCCGGTGGTGGCGCTGGACCGCGAAGACCCGCTGGGCCTGCAACTGGCGCACACCATGCGCGACCACGGTGTGGGGCTGAGCCCGGTGATGACCGTGCAGACCTACCACGTGGCCTTGTCCCTGGCCCACCACGGCGTGGGCGTGGCACTGGTGGAGAGCTGCACCGCGGCCTCGGCCGATCCGACGCGTGTGGACGTGCTGCCGATCGAGCCGGCCATCCCCACCACGGTGCACATGCTGCGCCCTACCGGGCGCGCGCATTCGGTGGTGGCCCGCGGCTTTACGCGCTGCCTGCAACAGGCGCTGCAACAGATCGCCTGATCGGCACCGGACGTTGGGCGCCCTCGGGGCACCCCTGCAATTGCGTCGAGATGCGCTGTGCGCTGCCGGCTGCCAGGGTGAAGCCCAGGGCGCCGTGGCCGGCGTTGAACAGCAGATTGGTGGGCGCGCCCGTCACGCGGCCCAGGATGGGCACGCCCGTGGGCGTGGCCGGCCGCAACCCGGCCCACGGCTGCGCGCTGGCACTGTGCATGGCCTGCGGAAACACCTCGGCTGCGGCGCGCTGCAGCTGCGCCACGCGCCGGGCTTCGATTCGGGTGTCGTGCCCAGCCAGCTCGGCCAGGCCGGCAATGCGCAAGCGCTGACCGATGCGGGCGAACACCACTTTGCGCTGTGCGTCGGTCACGCTCACGGTTGGCGCCAGCCCCGGTGCGTCGGGCACGCCCAGCGTGAGGCTGTAGCCCTTGAGCGGGTACACCGGCACGCGCACGCCCAGCCCGCGTGCGAAGGCGCTCACCCCGGTCCCGATGGCGGCGACGAAGCTGTCGGCCTCGACCCAGTCGCTGCCGACCTGAACCGCGTCAAGGCGATTGCCGCTGCGTCGGACCGCGCCCACGGATGAGCCGATTGAGAAGCGAACGCCGCGCGCCTGAAGAACCGCATGCAGCGCTTCGCACAGGCGGGCGCAGTCGGCGGCGCATTCGCCTGGGGTGTGAATGCCGCCGACGTAGCGCGACGCGCTGGCGGCCAGTGCCGGCTCGATGCGCAGGCATTCGGCCACCGACAAGGCCTGTTGTTCGGGACCGCCCAGACGCTCCTGCAGCATCAGCTGACGCCGGGCCGACGCGAAGGCGGCTTCGCTGCCGTACATGACGAGCTTGCCGCTGGCCTGGTGGTCGCAATCGACCTGGGTGTCGGCCAGCAGGCGGGCCATGGCCTCGCGACTCTCGCTGGCGAGTGCCAGCAACTGGGCCGTGCTGCGCGCCGATACGTCGGCGCGGCAGGCGGCCAGAAATTGCAGGCCCCAGGCCCACTGGGCCGGGTCCAGCCGCAAGCGCATGGAAAACGGTGAGTCGCTGGCGAACAGCAGCTTGGGCAGTTGCGCCCAGATCGACGGATCGGCCAGGGGCTGCACGTAGGCGTAGCTCAGCTGCGCGCCATTGCCAAAGCTGGCGCCGCTGCCGGGCGCGGCGCGGTCGATGACCGTGACCTCGAAGCCGTCGCGCTGCAGTTGCCAGGCGGTGGCAAGACCGACGATGCCCGCGCCCAGCACGGCGACGTGGCGAGAAGGCGGGATGGTCAGGGCGGGTGGGTTCTGCATGGTGATCGACTCTAGGGTTAACCCTGGC
>NZ_JAHBZK010000010.1 GCF_019635465.1 Hydrogenophaga sp. | reverse complement strand
GCGATCTTCAGCGCATAGCCGCACAGTTCCTGGCGCAGTTCGTCGCTCAGATAGGGAGCCGGCGCGCGTTCCACGACCTTCTGGTTGCGCCGCTGGATGGAGCAGTCGCGTTCGAAGAGATGCACGACGTTGCCATGCGTGTCGCCGAGTATCTGCACCTCGACATGGCGCGCGCGCCGGATCAGCTTCTCGAAATAGACCTCGTCGTTGCCGAAGGCCGCCAGCGCCTCGCGCCGCGAGGCTTCCAGCGCGCCCGGCAGGTCGGCCGCGGACTCGATGACACGCATGCCGCGCCCGCCACCACCCCAGCTGGCCTTGAGCATCACCGGAAATCCGATGCCTTCGGCCAGGCGGCGGCATTCGTCCAGGTCCAGCGGCAGCGGCGGCGTGGCCGGCATCACCGGCACGCCGGCCGCCACCGCCGCGTGGCGCGCCGCGACCTTGTTGCCCAGCGTGCGCATCACCTCGGCGCGCGGGCCGATCCAGCGCAGGCCGGCGGCCACCACGGCGTCGGCGAAGTCGGGATTCTCGGACAGGAAACCGTAGCCGGGGTGGATGGCGTCGACACCGGCATCACGCGCGATGCGCAGGATGTCCTCGCCGTCCAGGTAGGCCGCCAGCGGCTTCTTGCCTTCGCCGACGAGGTAACTCTCGTCGGCCTTGAAGCGGTGCAACGATTGCCGGTCCTGTTGCGAGTAGATGGCCACGGTGCGGATACGCATCTCGTTGGCCGCGCGCATGACGCGGATCGCGATTTCGGAACGGTTGGCGATCAGGATCGAGCGGATCGGGGCGGGCTGCATGGGAGAACTCCGGGGTGGGCGTGTTACCCCGGATGATGCCGCATTGCGCGGCGGCGGGGCCGGCTCGTATCCCCTGTCAACGCGGGTCAGCCCACGCCGCCCCCGTCATCGCCGCCCTGCCCGCGTTGCGGCAGCTTTTTCTTCTTGTGACTGCGCGCCGCCCGCCTGGCCTCGCGCTCGGCATCCAGCAGCTTCGCCTGCGCCTCCCACTGCTTGAACTCTTCCAGCGTCTCCAGCGTAACCGGCCCCCAGGCGCCGCTGCGAAAGTCGTGGATCGCGATCTCGGCGGCCTTCTGCATATGCGGCCGGCCGCCGGGCAGCAGCGGCGCGCGCTTGCGGCCGATCTCGGCCAGCACGGCTTCGTCGCTCAGGCCGGCGAGGTCGCCCAACTTGTAGCGGGCCTGCAGCCGGTCGGCGTGGTGGCGCAACATCTGCACCAGCAAGGCCAGCGCAACTTCTTCGTCGTCGTAGGCGTTCCGCCCCACGGCGCCGCTGGCGGCCAGCAGGTAGCCGCTGGCTTCGATGGCGATACGCGGCCACAACATGCCGGGTGTATCGAACAGGTAGAAATCGTCCGCCAGCACGATGCGCTGCTCGACCTTGGTGATGCCAGCCTCGTCGCCGGTCTTGGCGGCGCGCTTGCCGCCGCGCAGCGTGTTGACCAGCGTCGACTTGCCCACGTTGGGGATGCCGCAGATCAGCACCCGCATCGGCTTGACCATGCCGCCGCGCAACGGTGCCAGTTCGCGGCAGGCCGCGATCAACCGACGGGCCGGTGCGGTGTCGCTGGCGTCCAGCGCCAGCGCCCGGGTGCCGGCCTGGGCCTGGTAATGGGCCAGCCAAGCCGCCGTCTGCTGCGGGTCGGCGAGGTCCTGCTTGTTCAGGATCTTGAGCGCCGGCTTGCCGCGCGTGAGTTCCGCGAGCAGCGGGTTGGCACTGGAGCCGGGCAGGCGCGCGTCCAGCATTTCGATCACAACGTCGATGGTCTTCACGCGATCGGCAATGGCCTGTCGCGTGAGGTGCATGTGACCGGGGAACCACTGGACGCTCATGGGGAGATGCTGCAACGAAAGGCGGGGATTGTGCCCTGCCCCGGGGGTAAGCCCGCAGCGCAGGCCTGAGGGCTCCTGCCTAGAATGGCCGCGCCCGCAACCCACCCGAAAGGCAGACATGGCCATCACCGTCAAGATCGACCTCGGCTACGAATTCGCCGTCAAGGCCAAGGCGGCCGACGTTTTCAAGCTGCTGTCCGACGTGCCTGCTTCGGTGAGCCATTTCCCCAAGGTCGAGAAACTCACCGACCTGGGCGACGGCGCCTACCAGTGGGAGATGGAGAAGGTGGGCACCGCGCAGGTCAACATCCAGACGGTGTATGCGAGCAAGTACACCAGCAAGTTCGACGCCGCCAAGGGCACCGGCACCGTGAAATGGACGCCGGTCAAGGGCGTGGGCAACGCCCAGGTGGGGGGTCACTGGAAGATCGCCGATCAGGCCGGCAAATCCACCGCCATCGAGCTGTCCATCGTGGGCACCGTGGATGTGCCCCTGCCGGGTCTCATGAAGATGGTGGTGGCCCCGGTGGTCGAGGGCGAGTTCGAGAAGCTGGTCGACAAATACATCGCCAACCTCATCAAGAAGTTCGGCGGCGAGGTCTGAGCCTCTCGGCGTTCAGACCGTCATCGCGCCCAGCGCCGGCGCCGTGACCGGTGCGTGGCCCAGCCGCTCGGGCGAGACGTATTCCTGGCGGTAGATCTCGAACGGCATGGTGTCGCCGGCCTCGATCTCGCGCTGCTTCTGCACCGATTGCGCGGCCATGGTCTCGAAGCGCTGTTGCTGATCCTCGCCCCAGGGCAGTCCCAGCAGGTGCTGGTGGGTGCGCAGCGACTGCGCGCGTGCAAAGTCGATGAAGCAGTCCTCGTAGCCTGCGGCCATGGCCTTGAGCACTCGCGCCGAGGGCAACAGATCGGGCTGACGCAAGGTGCTGCGCGCATGGGCCACCGCCATGGCGTGGGCATCGGTGCCGTCGAGGTCGTCCAGGGCGTCGGCAATCGGCTGCAGTTGCTCGATGAGCTCCAGGCCCCAATCGGTCAGCTTGACCGGCGAGCCGTGGCGCAGCAGTTCGAGACCGGGCTCGCGACCGCGTGCGGCCGTGAGGTGCTGGTTCTGGGCCAGCTCGCGGATTTCGCTGGGCGTGTCGGGCGGGCTGTCGGCCAGCAGGCAGTGCAGCAGGAACACGTCCAGAAAGCGCAGCGTCATCGCGTCGATGCCGATGGGCTCGAAGGGGTTGAGGTCCATCAGGCGAACCTCGATGTACTCGACGCCGCGCTCGCGCAGCGCGTGCAGGGGGCGCTCGCCCGGGAAGATCACGCGCTTGGGGCGGATGGTGCCGTAGAACTCGTTCTCGATCTGCAGCAGCGTGGTGGCCAGCTGGTTGTAGTCGCCACCCGGGTTGCGGATGCCGACCGTCTCGTAGGCCGGCCAGGGGCGCGTGAGGGCGTCGTGCAGCGACGCGGCATAGCCTTCGAGGCTGTTGTAGCTCACCGCCAGCGTGCCCTGCGCCTCGCTCTGGTAGCCCAGACGCCCCATGCGCAGCGTGGTGCCGTGCGGCATGTACAGCGTGCCGCTGGCGCCCAGCTTCTGCAGTTCGTGGTTGCGGCCTTCGACAAAGCTCGAACACACCGTCGGCGACGCGCCGAACAGCGTCAGCAGCAGAAATGCGTGCCGGCGGAAGTTGCGGATCAGGCCGAAATAGCCTTCGTTGTTCACACCCGGGAGCGACCAGTTGTAGTGGATGCCCGAAATCGTCTGCATGCGCCGGCCGTAGCGGTGGCCCAGGCCCATGCGGTACACGCTTTTGGCACGGCCCACGTTGGACGAGCCGTAGCGCCCCAGCGGAATCGTCTCGTCGGTGGGCAGGCCGCAGGGCATGCTCGAGACCCAGAGCATTTCATCGCCCTTGGCCTTGAGGGTGCGCACCACGAACTGGTGCACCTCGGTGAGTTCGGCCAGGCAGGCGTCCACGCTGGCGTGCACGCCGGTGATCAGTTCGAGCTGCGACTCGCTGTAATCGGTGGTGATGTGCGGGTGGGTCAGCGCGCTGCCCAGCGGCGTGGGGTGCGGCGTGAGCGCCAGCTTGCCATCGGGCTGCGAACGCAGGCTTTCTTTCTCGAGGCCACGGCGCATGCCGCGAAGGCGCTCGGGGCCCAGGGCGGCCAGCCGTTGTTGCAGTGCAGACATAAATGACACTCTCGCGAAATGGGGCCGGAAGTTACCACGCCTGCGCGGTTTCTGCCTTGACCGGATCGGGGCAGCCCCAGCGGACCTGGGCCTGCTCGATCCAGGCAGAAATCAGTCGCGGATCGTGTTGTAGGCGCAGCTCGTCAAAGGCCTGCTGCGCCTGGGCATGGCGGTGACGCAGGTAGTTGAGCCACTGCTTGAGTCGCCCGGCGCGGTGGCGCGGTTCCACGCGGGCGCTGACGCGGGCCCAGAACACCGGCAGCAGCGGCACGATGCGCGACCACGCCACCGGCTCTCCGCCTTGTATCTGCTGCGCCAGGCCGGGGTCCGTGATCTGCCCGCGGCCAATCATCAGGTGATCGCAGCCAGTGACGGCGCGACAACGTTCGGCGTCCTCGGTGGTCCAGATTTCGCCGTTGGCGATCAGCACCGGCCGCTGCGCCGGCAGGGCCTGCGCCACGTGGGCAATGCGCTCCCAGTGCGCGGGCGGCTTGTAGCCCTGGGCCTTGGTGCGCGCATGGATCACCAGTTCGTCGGCACCGGCGTCGGTGATGGCCAGCGCGTTGTCTTCGGCACGGTCGTCGTCGTGGTAGCCCAGCCGCATCTTGGCCGACACCGGAATGTGCGCCGGCACGGCGCGCCGCACCGCGGCCACGATGCGCCCCACCAGCTCGGGCTCGTCGAGCAGCACCGCACCACCACGGCTGTTGTTGACCGTCTTGGCCGGGCAGCCGAAGTTGAGGTCGATGCCGGGCGGCCCCAGCGTGGCCAGGCGGGCCGCGTTCTCGGCCAGCAATTGCGGGTCGGAGCCCAGCAGCTGCGGGCGCACCGGCACGCCGGCCGCCGTGCGGCCCCCGTTGAGCAGCTCGGGCACCACGCGGATGAAGGCGCGCTCGGGCAGCACGGTGTTGGTCACGCGGATGAATTCGCTGGTGCAGCGGTCTACCCCACCCAGGCGCGTGAGCACATCGCGCAGGGTGGCGTCGAGCAATCCTTCCATGGGGGCGAGCAGCAGCATGGACCGTATTGTCCTGTGCCTGCCAAAACGCCCAAGCCAGCCCGACAATCGCCCCCATGACGCACGAACCCCGCCTGACCACCCTGCTGCGCGACATGCTGCACACGCGGCGCACCGCCGCGCTCGCCACCGTGGACGAACACGGCGCGCCCGCGGTGTCCATGGTGCCGTTTGCGGTGGATGAAACGCAGCGCTGCATCGTGCTGCACCTGAGCGCACTGGCGCCCCACACCGCCCAGTTGCAGCGCCAGCCGCGCGCGGCGCTGCTGGTGGCGCAAGGTGAGGTGCCCGGTGAGCCGGTGCATGCGCTGCCGCGGGTGAGCATCCAGGTGCTGGCGTTCACGCCGGCGCCCGAAGCACCCGATGCCGCGTCGGCGCGTGTGGCCTACCTTGAACGCTTCCCCGAGGCCGCGCCCATGACCGAACTCAGCGACTTCCGCTTTGTATTGCTCGAGCCCGTCGCCGCGCGACAGATCGCCGGCTTTGGCGCGGCGCGCACCGTGGACGAGGACGAACTGCGGCTGGCGCTGGGGCCCGCGCCTTGAACAACGTGAGCAACCTGAGCCACTCAACCAGCGTGGGCGAAGTCAGCCTGGTGTACGAGGACGAGGCCTTGCTCGTCTTCGACAAACCCTCGGGCCTGCTGGCCGTGCCCGGGCGCGGCCCCGAGAACCAGGACTGCCTGAGCGCGCGCGTGCAAGCGCGCTGGCCCGAAGCCCTGATCGTGCATCGGCTGGACATGGCCACCTCGGGCCTGATGGTGATGGCGCGCGGCATCGACATGCAGCGGCGCTTGTCGTCGAGTTTCGAGAAGCGCCGCTCACACAAGCGCTACGTCGCGGTGGTGGCCGGCGAGCTGCGCAACCCCGACGCGGACAACGGCTGGCAGGCGATCGATCTGCCACTGACCATTGACTGGCTCAACCGGCCACGCAGCATCGTGCACGCCAAGCTGGGCAAACCCAGCCTCACCCGCTGGCGGCTGCACCCACAAGACCCGGGACACCACACGGACATCGGCACGCGGTTAGAACTCGAACCCGTGACCGGGCGCACCCACCAGTTGCGCGTGCATCTGCAGGCCATTGGCCACCCCATCGTGGGCGACCCGCTGTACGCCAGCGAGGCGCAACGCGCGCTGAGCGACCGCCTGCTGCTGCACGCCACCTGGCTGTCACTGCCTCACCCGATCACCGACAACCTCATCGCGTTCGAGAGCCCCTGCCCTTTCTGACACGCTTCGCACAACGCACAACGCACAACCACGATGCACCACCTCTACATCCTCACCGGCGCCTCCCGCGGCATGGGCCTGGCCATGGCCCGCCAACTGCTTGCGAGCGATCACACGCTGCTGTGCCTGTCGCGCCAGATCAGCGCCGAACTCGACGCCGAGGCGCAGCAACGCGGCGCGCGCCTGATCCAGTGGTCGCAAGACCTGGCCGACAGCACGGGTGCGCGCGAGCGCGTGACCCGCTGGCTGACCGACCTCAACGCCGGCGACTTCGCCAGCGCCACGCTCATCAACAACGCCGGCGTGCTGCCCGACATCGTGCCGCTGCCCGATGTGCCCGAGACGCAACTCACCAACGCACTGCGCGTCGGCCTTGAAGCGCCCATGCACCTGACGGCCGCCTTCCTCGCGGCCACACGCGCCTGGGTGCAGGCCGGCTGGCAGGGCCCGCGCAAGGTCATCAACATCTCGTCGGGCCTGGGCCGCAACGCCATGGCCTCGCAGGCCGCCTACTGCGCGGCCAAGGCCGGCATGGACCACTTCACCCGCTGCTGCGCGCTCGAAGAGGCGCAACAGGCCAACGGTGCGCGGCTCGTGTCGCTGGCGCCGGGCGTGATCGACACCGACATGCAGATCCACCTGCGTGGCAGCGACGCCGGCAGCTTCCCCGACCGCCAGCGCTTCGTCGACCTGCGCGAAAAGGGCATGCTGAGCTCGCCCGACGAGGCAGCCGCACGCGTGCTGGGCTGGCTGGACCGCCCCGACTTCGGCGCCAACCCGGTGGCCGACGTGCGCGACGCCTGACGCACCTCAGGCACGGAGGCGACCATGCTGCAACGACGACGTTTCATCACCGCCTCCCTGCTGCTGGGCACACCGGCGCTGCACGCCCAGCCAGGCGACTTCTGGGCCACCTTGCGCGCAGGCGGCCACATCGTGCTGATGCGCCACGCCATCACCGAACCCGGTGTGGGCGACCCGCCGGACCTTCGGCTGGGCGAGTGCCGCACGCAGCGCAACCTCAGTGACCTCGGTCGCGAGCAGGCACGCCGGGTGGGTGCGGCCTTCGGGCGCGAAGGTGTGCGCGTGGACGCTGTGCGCAGCAGCGCCTGGTGCCGCTGCGTCGATACCGCGCAACTGGCCTTCGGTGCGCATGCGGTGTGGGCGCCGCTCAATTCGTTCTTTGGTGGCCAGGGTGCGCGCGAGGCACAGACCCGCGCGGTGCTTGCTGAAGTACGCACCCTGCCCGCCGGGGCCACCTGGGTGTACGTCACCCACCAGGTCAACATCACCGCACTCACTGGCGAAACGCTGGCCATGGGCGAGCTGTTTGCCACCCGGCCCGACGCCAGCGGCGAGCGCCTGCAGGTGATCGCGCGACACGTGCCCTGAGGCGCCCGGCGTACCATCCCGGGGTACCCCACCAACGACAACCCTGGAGAGACGCCATGTCCAAAGAAGTCTTCGTCGTCAGCGCCGTGCGCACCGCCATTGGCACCTTTGGCGGCAGCCTGAAAGACACCCCACCCACCGCGCTCGGTGCCCTGGTGGTGCGTGAATCGCTGGCCCGCGCCAAGGTCGAGGGCCAGGACGTGGGCCATGTGGTGTTCGGCCACGTGGTCAACACCGAGCCGCGCGACATGTACCTCTCGCGTGTCGCCGCACTCGACGGTGGCTGCGCACAGGGCACGCCGGCCTTCAACGTCAACCGCCTGTGCGGCTCGGGCCTGCAGGCCATCGTCTCGGCCTCACAAAGCATCCTGCTGGGCGACACCGACATCGCCATCGGCGGCGGTGCCGAGAACATGAGCCGCGCGCCCTACGCCAGCCTCAACACCCGCTTTGGCGCGCGCATGGGCGACGCCAAGCTGATCGACATGATGCTCGGCGCGCTGCACGACCCTTTTCACACCATCCACATGGGTGTGACGGCCGAGAACATCGCCGCCAAATGGGGCATCAGCCGCGATGACCAGGACAAGCTCGCAGTGGAAAGCCACAACCGCGCGCAGCGCGCCACCGAAGCCGGCTACTTCAAGAATCAGATCGTGCCGGTGATGCTCAAGAGCCGCAAAGGCGAGGTGGCCTACGCAACCGATGAGCACTTCCGCCCCAACGCCACCATCGAGGACATGGCCAAGCTCAAGCCGGTGTTCGTCAAGGAGAACGGCAGCGTCACCGCCGGCAACGCCTCGGGCATCAACGATGCCGCTGCGGCCGTTGTGCTCATGAGTGGCGAGCAGGTGAAGGCGCGCGGCGCCAAGCCGCTGGCACGGCTGGTGGGCTATGCGCACGCCGGCGTGGACCCCAAGTACATGGGCATTGGCCCGGTGCCCGCGACACAGGCCGTGCTCAAGAAAACCGGCCTGAGCGTGAAGGACCTGGACGTGATCGAGGCCAACGAAGCCTTCGCCGCACAAGCCTGCGCCGTCACCCGCGACCTGGGCCTGGACCCGGCCAAGGTCAACCCCAACGGCTCGGGCATTTCGCTGGGCCACCCCATCGGCGCCACCGGCGCGCTGATCACCGTGAAGGCCTTGTACGAGCTGCAACGCACCGGCGGCAGGTACGCGCTGGTGACGATGTGCATTGGCGGTGGCCAGGGCATTGCGGCGATATTCGAGCGCGCATAGCGCACATCCAGCGCGCATCCAGCGCACACCCCCGCCGCGCTGCGCGCGACCCACTCAAGGGGGCGGCGCCCGCAGCCCGGCGAAGCCGGTTCTGCGGCGCCTCTTGACCAAAACCACGGAGACCACCTCATGCTGTTCACCACCGCCATCGCCGGCAGCCTGCCCAAGCCCGCGTGGCTCGCCGAGACCCAGAAACTCTGGCCGCAATGGAAGGCCCAGGGCAAGGAGCTCGATCAGGCCAAGGCCGATGCCACCCTGTTGTGGATCAAGGCGCAGGAGGACGCGGGCCTGGACGTGATCGGCGACGGTGAACAGGCGCGCCAGCACTTCGTGCACGGGTTCGTGGAGCACGTGGAAGGCATCGACTTTGAGAACAAGGTCAAGATGGGCATCCGCAACAACCGCTACGACGCCATGGTGCCGCAGGTGGTGGCGCCGCTGAAGCTCAAGGGCCGCGTGCACGCCTTCGAGGCGCAACTGGCGCGCGCCCACACCCAGCGAAAACTCAAGTTCACCCTGCCCGGGCCCATGACCATCGTCGACACCGTCGCCGACCGCTACTACGGCGACAAGGTGAAGATGGCCATGGCCTTTGCAGAGCTGCTGAATCAGGAAGCGCTCGCGCTGCAGGCCGATGGCGTGGACATCATCCAGTTCGACGAGCCGGCCTTCAACGTCTACATGGCCGAGGCCGCCGACTGGGGCGTGAAGGCGCTGGAGCGTGCCGCGCAAGGCCTCACCTGCAAGACCGCGGTGCACATCTGCTACGGCTACGGCATCGAGGCCAACGTGAAGTGGAAGGAAACCCTGGGCGAAGAATGGCGCCAGTACGAGCAGGTGTTCCCGGCGCTGGCCGCCAGCCGCATCGACCAGGTGAGCCTGGAATGCTTCCACTCGCACGTGCCGCCTGAGTTGATGGCGCTGCTCAAGGGCAAGGAAGTCATGGTTGGCGTCATCGATGTCGCCAGCGACACCATCGAAACACCCGAGCAGGTGGCCGAGACCATTGGCACCGCGCTGCAGTACGTGCCCAGGGACAAGCTGATCGCGTGCACCAACTGCGGCCTCGCCCCCATGAGCCGCGAAGTCGCCATGGCCAAGCTCGACGCGCTGGCCAAGGGTGCCGCACTGGCGCGCCAACGCTTCGGGGTTTGAACATGCACCATTTGCCAACGGCCAACCCGGCCGAGGTGGGGCTGTGCCCCGACCGCACGCAAGCCATCGTCGACGTGCTGCAGCGCGACGTGGACCGCGGCTACCTGCCCGGTGCGGCCGTGCTCATTGCGCGGCGCGGGCGCGTGGTGCTGGACACCGGGCTGGGCCGCCTGGACCCCGCGCGCGATGCGCCCATGGGCACCGATGCCATCTTTCGCATCTATTCCATGACCAAGCCCATCGTCTCGCTGGCGGTCATGATGCTGGCCGAGCAAGGCCGCCTGCTGCTGAGCGACCCGGTGGGCAAGTACATCCCGGGCTTCCTGCAGCAACAGGTTGCCGTGCCCGGCCCTCACGGCGTGCGGCTGCTGGCCGCCGAACGGCCGTCCACCGTGCAGGACCTGCTGCGCCACACCGCCGGCCTCACCTACGAGTTCACCGGCAACGGCCATGTGAATGCGTTGTACGCGCAGGCCGGGCTGGGCAACCGGCAGCAGACCAATGCCGAGCTGTGCGAACGCCTGGCCGCTTTGCCGCTGGCCCATCAGCCCGGCACCGAGTGGGCCTACAGCCGCGCCACCGACGTTCTGGGCCGCGTGATCGAGGTCGTGACCGATGGCCCGCTCGGCGCCTGGCTGCACGCCCACATCCTGCAGCCCCTGGGCATGCACGAGACCGCGTTCTTCGTGCCCCCGGCACAGCACCACCGCATCGCAGAGGCCTTTGCGCACGACCCCGACGGTGGTGTGCAGATGCCCATGCACGATCCGCGCGAAGTGCCGCTGATGGAGATGGGTGGCGGCGGCCTGATGTCCACGCTGCACGACTACGCGCGCTTTCTGCAATGCCTGCGCAACGGCGGCGAGCTCGACGGGCAACGCTTGCTGTCGCCCGCCACGCTGGCCTTCATGACGGCCGACCACCTGGGCCACATCGACGTGCGCGACAACCCGCTGCTGCCACCTGGCCATGGCTTTGGCCTGGGCTTTGCGGTGCGCACCCACGCCGGTGTTGCAGCGGTGCCGGGCTCGATCGGCACCTACCACTGGAGCGGCATCGGCGGCACGCACTTCTTCGTCGACCCGGCGCAAGATCTCTACGCCATCTTCATGGCCCAGGCGCCCAACCAGCGCGTGCACTACCGCACGCTGATGCGGCATCTGGTGTACGCGGCGGTGGTGGACTGAGACGCCGCGGGCGAGAGCAATGCACCATCTTCGGGCCCATCCCATCAAACAGCCAACCACCCACTTCGTGCCATGACACCACTGCCCACAACCATCGCATCGATCAAGCGCTTTGTCCCTGCCGCCACCCGGATCACTCTGGCCGCAAGCGCCGCTTGGGCATTGGTGGGCCAGCCTGCCCTTGCGGGTCCGGCCAGCGAAGCGTTTCGCACCTGTGTCGCCGAAAGCACCACCGGCAAGGACCGCAAGGACGTGGCCCGGTGGTTCTTGGTCAGCATGGCGGCACACCCGGAGTTCGCCGGCCTGTCCACGATCACGGACGCAGAGCGCGATCAGGCCATGCAGCGCGTGGGCGTGCTCTTCACGCGCTTGCTCAGCGAAGACTGCGCGGCGCAGGCCAAGGCGGCCGTCAAGCTCGAAGGCAGTGCCGGCATGCAAGCCGCCTTCGGCACGCTGGGGGAGCTCGCCATGAAAGAGCTCATGACCAACCAGAATGTGACCCGCACGCTGGGAAGCTTTGAACGGTTCGCCGACCGCAAGAAGATCGACAGCGCGCTGGCCGATCGCTAACGCGTCCGACGCAACCAACGCACCCGCCACATTCGATCTTCCAGCCAAAGAGTCAACGCCCTGGCAATCAACGTTGTCCGGTCTCAGCCTGCCGAAGCCTCCGTGACACAACCCGACGCTTCTTCTCCTGCACTTCCGATCCTCGTCGGCATCGTTGAAGACGAGCCCGACGTGCGTCGGCGGTTCGAGGACGCGGTTCGCGCGCACCCGCGTTTGTCGTGGCAGTTCTCGGCATCGACGGTCGCCGAAGCCATCAGCCTGACGGCCCAGCGCCCGGCGGACGTCTACCTGGTGGACCTGGGTCTGCCCGACCGGGACGGGCGCGATTTCATGCGGTGGCTGGTGCATCAGTACCCCGAGGCCCTGGCCATGGTCGTCACGGTGTTCGCCGATGAGGAGCATGTGCTCAGCAGCTTCGAGGCGGGCGCCATGGGCTACCTACTCAAAGACACGCCGGGCAGTGAGATCGCCGAACGCATCGTGGAGATGCATGCCGGCGGCTCTCCCATCAGTGCGTCGGTGGCGCGTTCCGTCATTCGCCGCTTTGCGCGGACCACGGCGCCGGCGGCCATGGGCACCCCGGAGCAAAACCCCCTGAGCGCCCGGGAGCTGGAGGTGCTGCGCCTGATCGAAAAGGGCATGACCTACGACGAGGTGGCCCAGGTTCTGGAGATCTCCTGGCACACCGTCACCGCGCATCTGCGCCGTGTCTATCGCAAGCTGCAGGTGGGCTCCCGCGGCGAAGCGGTTTTTGAAGCACGCCAGCGCGGCCTGATCTGAGCGCCCGGCGGCCGGCACCGCCACAGGCCTCTGTCGCAAATTCTGGGGACATGCCCGCGGCCATTGCGCAAGGCTTGGGGACATACAAACCCGGGACGGACTCGAAGAATCCAGGACCATGCAGCGAGGGGTCTGTGCCCACCGCGCGGCAAGCCGGGTGCCTCTGTCCCGGCGTCCTGGAGCAGTGCAACATGCAGTCCGCCCTTTCTTCGTTCTCAGCCACCTCGGGTCCTTCCGCCCTCTCCCTTCCTCCGCCCGTCTTTCCGGTGGCGGGCGGCGCCAAAGCCCGACCCCGTATCGCCTTGGTGCTGGGCAGCGGCGGGGTGCGCAGCGTGGCCGCCATCGGCATCGTCGATCGGCTGGCGCGCGAGGGCATCCGCCCTGATGTGATCGTCGGTTGCAGCTCGGGCGCCCTGTTCGGCGCCACCATCGCCTGCGGCATGGCGCCCGATGAAGCCCTGGACGCCGCCACGTCGCTGTGGACGGCAGAACTCACCCGCCAGAAGCGATGGCGCTCGCTGCTGCAACTGCTTGCACCGCGACTGGCGGGCTTTGACGCCGACTTCGCACTGCGCGACAACCGCCTGATCGCCGAACGCCTGCGCAGCGCTTTTGGCTCCTTGCGGTTTGACCAGTTGCCCACCCCGTTGCGGGTGGTGGCCACGGCAGCGGCCACGGGTCAACGCGTGGTGCTTGAGGAGGGCAGCGTGGTCGACGCCCTGTTGGCCAGCATGGCCGTTCCCTTTCTGTTCCCCAGCGTGAAGATCGGCAACCTGCGCCTCGTCGACGGCGTGGTGAGCGACCCGCTGCCGGTGGCCGTCGCGCACGATGCCCAGGTCGTCATTTCGCTCGGCTTCTTCGGTGCGGTGCCGCGTCGACCGCGCAACGCCGGCCGCATGGCGGCGCAGGCCGCCACGTCGCTGATCAACAACCTGATGCAGGCACGTCTGGACGCGGCTCGCGCCAACGGCCAGCGCATCGTGCCCCTGCACCTGCGCGTACGAGGCCGCGTAGGCATCTGGGAAACCGCGGCCATGCCGACCTTGTGCGAAGCCGGTCGTGCAGCGGCCGAAGCCTGCCTCCCCGAGCTGTGGGACGCCCTGCAGGGAGCGCAGCCGCGGCTGGTGGCATGATCCGCGTCGCGCGAGGTTGATGGGCATGCCACGCGCGGAGCGTGCAATGCAGGCTGTCTTTGTCTGGTGGCGAGGGAAGGTGCGCGGGCGCACAGCGCTTGGCGTTGCACGGGCTTTGGCCATGGCGGCATTTGCGGCATTTGCGGCCCTTGCGGTCTTTTCAACACCCGTGGTGCGTGCCGATGAGGCGCTGGTCGTCCCGTTGATGTACGGTACCGTCGAAGACCTCGACGACGGCAGCCGCCACCAGATCGATCACCTGCCTGCCCGGCGCACGCTGGCTGCGCGCCATCACCGGCACTTTCGCCTCACCCTGAACCTGAGCGTCCCGGACCCGACGGCCGCACCCTTGTGGGCGCTGTACTTCGTGTCGCTCAACGACGGCGGGCGCATCGCCGTCAACGGCACGGTGGTGGGTGAGGTGCCCAGCTCCACCCCCACGGTCGCCGTGCAGCATGTGCGCCCCTTCTACTTCGTTGTGTCGCCAGCGCTGCTGCACACCGGCCACAACGAAGTCACCGTGACCTGGACCAGCCACGACAGCCTGCAGCACCTGGCGCAGGCCTACCTCGGTCCGGCCGACGTGGTGATGGCGGCCTACGAGCGCCGCCTCTTCTGGCAGAACACCATGGCGGGCGTGGGCTTCGATCTGGCGATCGTCAGCGCAGCCCTGCTGCTCGGCATTCACGCCATGCGGCGCGAAGAACGACGCTACCTGTTGATGGGGATCACCTCGCTGGGCTGGGCGGTGGTCTGCGTGGCCTACTTTCTGCCACCCATGCCGGCGCCGCTCTATCCCTATTGGCACGCGCTGCGCCTGGCCGGCATCGCGGTCACAGCCTGCGCCACCTGGCTGTTTCTCATTGGCGAGACCGGCCGCGGCCATCGGCGATATGCCGCGCTGTGCATTGCCTGGGCAGCGGTAGGCCCGCTGGGCCATTTGCTGAACGTCTGGACACGCGACCTCATCTACGCCCCCACGTTCGAGACGCTCTGGGGCGTGTCCCTTCTGCTGCTGGGGGTCTATCCCCTCGCGTTGATGGCCAGGTCATTGGTGCGCAGCTGGGACTGGCGCCACGCGGCCTTCCTGGTGGCCGCGACAGCGGGCCTGTTGGCGGGCGTTGCCGACGTGAGCCTCGCCGGCTCCGGCAGCAGCGTGTTCCACAACACCGGCTATGTGACGCAGGCGACCTCACCCATCTGGTTCAGCGCCATCGTGCTGGTGCTGGTGCGCGATTTCGCGGGCTTTCTGGCCCAGCAGCGGCGCCAGCAACAGGAGTTGGCCTGGCGCCTGCAGGAGCAACAGATCGAATTGCAGCGCCTGCATGCCGACACGCAAAAGCGCGAGCGCGAACGCGCCGCCGTGCAGGAGCGCCAACGCATCATGCAGGACATGCACGACGGACTGGGCTCTCAGCTCGTGAGCTCGCTGGCCCTGGCCGAGCGTGGCGCGCTCGGCGCAGCCCAGACCAGCGCCTTGCTGCGCGACTGCCTGGACGACCTGCGCCTGGCCATCGACAGCATGGCCGAAGGCAGCGACTCATTTGCCGTGATGCTGGGCAACCTGCGCTTCCGAATGGCGCCTCGGCTGCGCGCCGCGGGCATGGGTCTGCAATGGCAATGTGCCGAGCTCGACGACGCGCACCTGCCCACACCGGTACAGGCCCTGCCACTGCTGCGCATCGTGCAGGAGTGCCTGAGCAATGCGATCCGGCACTCGTGTGCCCAACAGATCCGCGTGCACGTCGCCAGCAGCGCTCAGGGGCTGCAGGTCGAGATCACCGACGACGGCAAAGGCTTCGACCCCGCAACGACGCCGCGGGGCAAGGGACTGGGTGGCATGGAGAAGCGGGCGCGATCGCTGGGGGCCCACTTTGTTGTGGTCTCGCGTCCGACTGCGGGCACCCAGGTAAGGCTTGATCTGCCCTGGCAGGAAGGCGAGCCTGTCGTGGCACAAGCGATGCCAACCTGAGGTGCCCCTGCAGGCCACGCAGGCACCTCGACGGCCACTGAACGCGGTCAGTGCCCCTTGAGCATGTCGTCGGCAACCTGCTTGTCGTGGACACCGAACTTGTCCACCAGCGTGGCGCTGGCCTCGTTCAATCCCAGCACCTCGACGTCCACGCCCTTGCGACGCAGCTTGAACACGACCTTGTCGAGTGCGCTCACGGCCGTGATGTCCCAGAAGTGCGCGTGGGTGAGGTCGATGCGCACCTGCTTCGGCGGCGTGTCGACGTCGAAGGCTTCCACAAAGCGGTCGGCTGAGGCGAAGAACACCTGCCCGTAGATGCTGTAGGTGCGCCGCTCCTGCACATCGTCTGCCGACACCTGAATGAGCAGGATCTGCCCGATCTTGTGGGCGAAGAAGAAGCCCGACAACAACACACCGGTGAGCACACCCTGGGCCAGGTCGTGCGTGTACACGGTGACGGCCACGGTGGCCAGCATCACCACGCTGGAGCTCTTGGGGTGGGCCCGCAGGTTGCGAAACGACGCCCAGTTGAAGGTGCTGATGGAGACCATGATCATCACGGCCACCAGGGCCGCCATCGGGATGCGGGCCACCCAGTCGCCAAGGAACACCACCAGGATGAGCAGCACGACACCTGCGGTGAGTGTGGACAGGCGCCCGCGCCCACCAGACTTCACGTTGATGACGGACTGGCCGATCATGGCGCAGCCCGCCATGCCGCCGATGAAACCGGTGGCGATGTTGGCCACGCCCTGCCCCACACACTCGCGGTTCTTGTTGCTCCGGGTGTCCGTCATGTCGTCCACGATGGTGGCGGTCATCAGCGACTCCAGCAGCCCCACCACCATCAGCGTCGCCGAATAGGGCAGGACGATGGCCAGCGTCTCGAGCGTCCATGGCACGTTGGGCACGAGGAACGACGGCAGGCTGTCGGGCAAGGCCCCCATGTCGCCCACGGTGCGAATGTCCAGCCCCAGCGCGATGGCGACTGCAGTGAGCACGACGATGGTGACCAGCGGCGACGGCACCACCTTGGTGAGGTATGGCAGGCCATAGATGATGACCAGCCCCGCCGCCGTCATCGCGTACACATGCCAGGTGACGTTGATGAGTTCGGGCAACTGCGCCAGGAAGATGAGGATGGCCAGCGCGTTCACGAATCCGGTGACCACCGAACGGGACACGAAGCGCATCAGCGAGCCCAGCCGCGCCCAGCCCGCCAACACCTGCAGCACGCCCGCGAGCACCGTGGCGGCCAGCAGGTAGTCCAGACCGTGGTTCTTCACCAGACTCGCCATGACCAGCGCCATCGCGCCGGTGGCCGCTGAGATCATGCCCGGGCGCCCACCCGCGAAGGCAATGATGGTCGCGATGGAGAACGAGGCATAGAGGCCCACCTTGGGGTCCACGCCCGCGATGATGGAAAACGCGATGGCCTCGGGTATGAGCGCAAGCGCCACCACCAGCCCCGCCAGCAGGTCGTTGCGTGTGTTGGAGAACCACACGGTGCGAAGTGATTGAAGGGTCATGACGAAGCGGCCACCGCGATGAAGCGGCGACGGGATCAGTGAGCGGAAACAGAGTGCGGGTTGAACCCAGGAACCGCAACGGTGCAGTGATTGCGAACCGGAGGGCAGAGATGCAGAGCGGCATCAAGGGCGCGCAATCCCTGCCGCCAAGAGGTCTGTCACGGCAGGGCAGCGCACGCCTGTTGTGCGGCGCAGCATTATAGGTTTTCGAGTGGCGGCGACCTTAGCCTACTGCCTCACCGCCCGCCTCACTGCTCGCCGCAACACCCCATCACCACGCCCCGCAGCCAGACATGCGCCGCATCCGACTGCATGCGCGGGTGCCAGCACAGGGCGATGCTGAGTTCAGGCGTGGCAAAGGGCAGCGGCAGCGCATGCAGGCCGGCGCGCAGGTTGGCGGTGTGGCGATCGGGCACGCAGGTGAGCAAGTCGGTACCGCGCACCAGGGCCAGCGCGGCAACGTAGCCGCTGGTGATGGCGACGACGTTGCGCCGCAGCGCCAGTGCGGTCAGCGCCTCGTCCACCGGGCCACCGGTGATGCCGCGCCGCGAGACCGACACCTGCGGATGGGCCGCGATGTCTTGCGCCGTGAGGGTGCGGCCCATGAGGAGATGGCCCTCGCGGACGACGGCAACCCAGCGGTCGCGAAACAGGGCCTGGGTGCGGATCTCGGGGCCCATGGCCGGGCCGATGACCGCGGTCTCGAGGTCGATGCTGCCTTCGCGCAAGCCGGTGCTGTCCTTGTCGGGCTTTGGCACGAAGCGCAGGCGCACGCCGGGCGCTTCGGTGGCCACGCGTTGGAACAAAGCTGCGCCGAAGTTCTCGACGAAACCGTCGCTGCAGCGCAGGGTGAACGTGCGCTGCAAGGTCGCCAGGTCCAGCCGTTGCAGGGGGCGCAGCACCGTCTCGGCCTGCTGCACCAAAGGGCCAACCTGCTCGCGCAGTTCCAGCGCCCGCGGCGTGAGCACCAGGCCCCGGCCCGCGCGCACCAGCAAGGCGTCGCCGGTGCTCTCGCGCAGCCGGGCCAGGGCACGGCTCATGGCCGATGGGCTGAGCTGCAAGCGCCTGGCCGCGCGCGCCACGTTCTGCTCGGTCAGCAGCACGTGCAGGGTGCGCAGCAGGTTGTAGTCGGGATCGGACATGGAGCGGCAACATAGCACTCCCTGGCATGGCGTGGCGTGCACGATGGGCGTGCGCGCCACGCGCCTTCCGCCCAACGGGGGCGGTTCCTAGCATCGGTCCACCCAGATCAACACCGCCGCAGGAACCCCCTCATGAACGCGCCAGCACCGCATCGCACCGACGATGCCCCCCTCTCCCCACACGCCCAACCCGGGGCCTCGACGACCGAGCCAACGAACCGTCGCCCGGTGATGGCCGCCCTGTCGCTGGTGATGCTGCTGCCGGCGCTGGGCACCAGCATTGCCAACGTGGCCTTGCCCAGCCTCACACAGACTTTCGGCGCGGCGTTCGCCACGGTGCAATGGGTGGTGATTGCCTACCTGCTGACCATCACCGCGCTGGTGGTCAGCGCCGGTCGCCTGGGCGATCTGGTGGGCCGTCGCCGCTTGCTGCTGAGCGGTCTGGCGGTCTTTACCCTGGCCAGTGCGGCCGCCGCCATCGCCCCCGGCCTGGGCTGGCTGATTGCAGCACGCGTGGCGCAAGGTGCGGGCGCGGCCACCCTGATGGCGCTCACGCTGGCGTTGGTGAGTGAGGTGGTGCCCAAGGGCAAGGCCGGCGCCGCAATGGGCTGGCTGGGCACGGTATCGGCCGTCGGCACGGCACTGGGCCCTACCCTGGGCGGGGTGTTGATCGGCATGGCCGGGTGGTCCGCGGTGTTCTGGATCAACGTGCCGCTGGGCATGGTGGCCTGGGCCATGGCCGTGCGCCACTTGCCGCGAACCACCCCCATTACCGCCGCCAAAGTGCGCTTCGACCTGACGGGCACCGTGCTGCTCACCGCCACATTGAGCAGCTATGCCCTGGCATTGACGCTGGGCCAGGGGCAGGCAGGCAGTGTTCGCGCCGCCCTGTGGCTGGCGACAACGCTGGGCGCGGCGGCGTTCGTGTGGACACAGCGGCGCGCAACAGCGCCTTTGATTCGCCCGGCGCTTCTGCGCCAACCCACCTTGGCCGCAGGCTTTGTTGCCAACGCGCTGGTCACAGCGGTGGTGATGGCCACGCTGGTGGTCGGGCCGTTCTACCTGGCCGGTGCGTTGGGCTTGACCACCACCCGCATGGGCTTGCTCATGTCGGTCGGGCCGCTGGTGGCGGCGCTGGTGGGTGCGCCGGCTGGCCGCCTGGTCGACCGGATGGGCCACACCCGCGTCGGCCACGCCGGCCTGGGCCTGATGCTGGCCGGCAGCGTGACCATGCCCTGGTCGGCGCCACTGTGGGGTGCGGCAGGCTACGCCGGCGCGCTGGCCTTGCTCACCGCTGGCTACGCCGCCTTCCAGGCCGCCAACAACACGGGGGTGATGGCCAGCGCGAGTGCCGACCAGCGCGGTCTGGTCTCCGGTTTGCTCAATCTGTCGCGCAACCTCGGCCTCATCACCGGGGCCTCGGCCATGGGCACCGTGTTCCAGCTGGGCGCGCGCACGGTCTCGCTCGCCGACGCCAGCGCGCCAGCACTGACAGCGGGCCTGCGCTGGAGCTTCGCTGCGGCCACCCTGGCCGTGCTGCTGGCAGCGGCGGCAACGCTCATGGCACGGACTCAAGCGGCCTCATCTGCGTCAAGCCAGCGCACGGTCTGAGGGTCGAGTTGACCGCCATAAAAGGTACTCAGCGCCGCCAGGAAACACGGTTCATGCGGCGCGACCAGGGCAAACAGCGTCAGGCAGGAGCGCCACTTCATGGCGTCCACCTCGCCCAGCATGTCAACGGCGCTGCGATCCGCATGGGCTTGCAAGGCAAGCACACATTCGATCAACCGCGGCCCGAGCACCGGGTGCGCGGCATACGCCGCGGCCTCGCGCCGGTCGGCCATGCCGTAGTACCGCGCCATGGGGCTGCGGCCCAGCGCACGCAACTGCGGCAGCACGTACCAGATCCAGTGCGTCTGCTTGTGGCCGGCACGCAGTTCGACCAGGGCCTGGGCGTAGGCGTCGGACTGGGCGCGCACGAAGCGTTCGAGCGAGTCGACGAGTGCGGGGTCAAGGGTGGGCACAGTGTGCTTTGCCGGGAGCGGAGCGACATCGTAGGTGCGCGCACCGATGCGGCCAAGCCGCAGCGCCGTCCTCGTCCCATGGTTCAGGCCGGCACGGGCGAGGACCAGTCCGCGCGGTACACCGCCCAGGCCAGCGCCACGCCCATCACCGTCAGGCTCAGCGCGATCACCGCGTACAGGCTGGTGGTACCGGCCTGCAGGACGTGCAGCGCCATCCAGCCCCCCACGCCCACCACGAGCAGACGCGCGGCGCTCGACATCAGCGGCGCCGCCAGACGCCCCGCGCCTTGCGAGGCAAAGAACAAGGCCAGGCCCAGGCCAAAGAAGCCGTAGCTGCCACCCACGACGCGCAGGTAACCGGCACCCGCCGCCTGCACCGCGGCGTCGCTGGTGAACATGGCCATCCACCACTGCGGCTGCAGTGCAGCCACCAGGCCGATCGCGCCGGTGATGCCACACACCAATGCCGCGCCCTGCCAGGTCACACGCCGCGCGCGGGCCACCTGTCCGGCGCCCAGGTTGGCCGCCACCATCGCGGTGAGCGCGCCACCCACGCCGAAGGCGATCGGTACCAGCACATATTCCAGCCGCGCGGCGATGCCGTAGCCCGCCACCGCCAGGCTGCCCAGGCCCGCCATGAAGGCGGTGGCCAGTGCGATCGAGCCGTTACTGAGCACCGGGCTCAGTGCCGACGGCAGGGCCAGACGCAGCACCTGCGCGAAGGCATCGCGCCGCACGCGCCAGGCCGACCCCAGCACCCGCACCGCGCTCGATCGGCGAGACAACCACATGAGCAGCGCCACCGCGGAGACCGCGTTGCACAGCACCGTGCTGGCCGCTGCGCCGGCCACACCTAGCGGTGGCAAGCCGGCGGCGCCGAACACCAGCACGGAGCTCAGACCCACGTGCATCACGGTGGTGGCGATCAAGGCCAGTGCCGCGGCCTTCATGTCGCCAGCGCCGCGCGCGATGCCCGCCAACACGTTGATCGTCCACACCGCAAACGCGCCAGAGAACAGCACCGCGGCGTACTGGCTGGCGTGCGCCAGCACCGCCTGGCGTGCGCCCATCAGGCCATAGACCAGGGGCCAGGCAAAGGCCAGGGTGAACAACAACGAGGCCAGCCAGCCCACCATCAGGGCGTGCTGCGCCAGTCGCACAGCGCGCGGTGTGTCGCCCGCGCCCAAGGCGCGCGCCACCACGGCCGTGGTGCTGCCTCCCAACGCCCCGGCCGACATCTGCAGCATCAGCATGGCCACGGGCAACACCACGGCCACGCCGGCCAGCGCGTCCGGTCCGAGCCGACCCACGATGTAGCCGTCCCAGCCGATGACCACGGTGTTGGCAAACAGGCCGATCGCGTTGGGCGTGGCCAGGCGCAACAGCGTGGGCAGCAATGGCCCATGCAGCATGGGCTGCGCAGCCTGCGCCTTCATGCGGTGGCCAGGTAAGCCGCGGCGTCGCCGCTGAGCGAGAGCTTCACCTGGCGGGTCAGCGCATCGGCCAGCACCTCTGGTGCGCCCGATTCCAGGCCGTCAAAGGCCTCGCGCACGATGGCTTGCGGTGTGGACTTGGGCATGTCGATGCCACGCGTAAGGTCGGTGTCCACGAAGCCCATGTGCAAGGCCGTCACCTGCGTGCCCTGCGCGCTCAGCTCCTGGCGCAGGCCATTGGTGAGCGCCCAGGCCGCCGACTTGGTGGCGCCATAGGTGCCCAGCATCGGGCGATTGATCCAGCTGGCGATCGACAGCACATTGAGCAGCGCGCCGCCACCATGGCTGGCCAGCACTGGCGCAAACGCGCTGGCCAAACGCCACATGCCGAACACATTCACGTCGAGCTGGCGCTGCATCGAATCCAGCGCGTCCGCGCTCAGAAAGCCGCCGGTCTCGGCCACGCCCGCGTTGTTCACCAGCACGGTCACGTCGGCGCAGGTTTGCGCCGCCTGGGCCACCTGGGCGGGGTCGGTCACGTCCAGCGTCACGGGCACCACGCGGTCTGGCAGATTGGCCATCGGGCGGCGGCTGGCGGCGTAGACCTTGCGTGCGCCACGCGCCAAGGCCTCCTGCACAAAGGCCTCACCGATGCCGCGATTGGCGCCGGTGATGAAAACGACTGCGTCCTTGAGTTCCATGAAGCGCTCTCCATATGATGATCGTCATATTCAATGACGAAGAAAAAGGCCCGCCTCACGGCGTGCCTGGTGAAGGATTTCAGGCGGGCAGCGGCTCGAACTGCCCCAGCAAATGCTCGCGGCTGATGGCCAGGTGACGCCGCCCCCGGGCGTTGTTGCCGTAGGCCCTGGCGATCTGCAAGGCACCCACCAGCTGCGCCACCACGATCGCCGCAGCGTCCGGGCGGTGGGTGGGCCCCAGTGCGCGCGCGACCGCATCGGTCAAGCCATCGATGCGCCGCAGCGCAGCCTCACGCACCACGTCGGCCTGGCGCGGCACATCGGAGGCCAGCGAAGCCACCGGGCAACCCGAGCCGGGCGATTGCAGGTGGCGCTCCGACAGATAGCCTTCGACCAGGGCCCGAAACGGGCTGATGGCCTTGGCTTCGCCGGTGGCCACCGATTTCTGCAAACGCGTCTGGCTGTCCTGCCCGGCGCGGTCCAGCGCCTCGGCCAGCAAGGCCTCACGCGAGGCAAAGTGGGCGTAGAAGCCGCCGTGCGTGAGGCCGGCGCGCTTCATCACATCGGCTACACCCACGCCCTGGAACCCACCTTCGCGCAGGGCCTTGGACGCGACATCGAGGATGCGGTCGTGGCTTTGCTGTTTGCGGGGCGTGGCGGTCTGGGCGGGCATGGGGCTGGCTCGGTAGCAGGCACTGAATCTGGTGGCGGAGCATACCCTTGAATATGATGCCCATCATATTCAGGGGGTCTTTGCCCCACCCGAGGTCGCCCTCACCCGTGCGGGCGCGCCGGCAGTGCCTTGAGGAACAGGTGCAGGGCGCGCAGATCGGTCTCGTTCATCTCGCGCAGAGACTCGAACGGCATCACCTGCACCGCCGTGCCGTCGCTGCGCTGGCCGCTGCGAAACATCGCGATCAGCGCATCGGCGTCGGGGTAGTGGCCCATCACGCTGCCCTCGCCCGGCGTGAGGTTGGCCGCCGAGGGCCAGTCGGGCGGGCCGCCAGGGATTTTGCCGCCAGCCAGACCCACGCCGTGACAGCCCACGCACATGTTGGCGACGTAGCGGCCGTGTTCGAGGGTGACGCCTTCGGCCACCGGCGCCTGCGGTGGCAGGCTGTGGTCGATTCTGGCGGCCGCATCCTTGATCACGCCAAAGCCATACAGCGCTTTGACCGGCAGGGGCAGCTTCACCACGGCGCCCTGCCCGCTTTGCGCTGGCAAGGCACGGATGTGCGCTACCAGCGCAGCGAGGTCGTCGTCGGTGAAGCGGTTGTAGTCCTCGCTGGGCATCACCATCAGGGCGCGGCCTTGCGGGGTGACGCCGTGGCGGATGGTGCGCACCCAGTCAACGGGCTGGTAGGCCCCGACCACGCCACCGGAGCCGGTCGTGATGTTGGGCCCGGCAATGGTGAGGCCACCGTCGTCCACAAAGGTGCGGCCGGCGCCGTTGGCGCCGTGGCAGTCCACACAGCCGCGCGATGCGTAGAGGTAGCGCCCGCGTTCAAGAGCGACGGCGTCGTTCCTGTAGGCCACGGCTTGCACCGTGAGCGCGACCTGGCGCTGCTGCTTGCGCTCGGCCAGCAGCACACCGGTGCCCAGCGCCACCGCCGCCAGCACCACCAACGACCCCAACACGATGGCAACGAGACGCACCCAGCGTCCGTTCTTCTTGCGAGTGCTCATGACAGCTCCGGTTCAACGCGCGGCGGCATTGTGCGCGCCGACAGGGGAAGACACCAGCGCCTGCAGGCCCGCCACATCCAGTGTCTGCAGCACGCGCTGCATGGGCGCTTCGAATTCGGCACCCCCGCGCACCGACACCATCAGCATCTGCACCCGTGCGGGGTGCTCGCGGTCCCAGGCGAAGGCGGGGTCGGGTCTGGCCAGCAGGGCAAAGCGCTCGTCGGGCGTGTCGGCCGGCTGCAGGCCGTTGAGCCCGAGGCGCGCCTGCGCCGCCAGTTGCGCTGGCGTGCGACCCGCACGCCAGGCCCGCACCTTGGCCAGCATGGTGCGCAGCGGGTCGTTGTCGAAGGCCGGGTTGGCGCGACGGCGCGCTTCGGTTGCCTCGGCCTGGGCGCGGGCGGCCGCGTGCTGGGCACGGATCTCGGCGATCAGCTTCTCTGCGCCAGCGGGGTTGGCCTTGCGCAGGCCTTCGGCCACGCGCTGCAGCATGGCCTCGTCGGCGCCGGGTGCGCTGGCTTGCTGGACCTCGCGCCGGTTGCCATCGGCTTCGGCGATCTGGCGCTGCAGATCACGCTCGGTGAAGTCGAGGTACTCGGCGACGGTGACAGGCACCCAGGGCAGGCGGCCATTGGCGGTGAACACCAGCATGTGGCCGTCGTAGAGCGTGTGGCCGCCAATCTGGCCGGTGGCCGGCAGTTCGCGGAAGGCCTCGAGCTGGTCGTCCTTGACGTCGGGCACGCTGCTGACGAAGAAGGTGTTGGGCGCGTTGACACCGACCACGATGCTGGCGCGCGGCGGCAGGCGGTCGGCCCCTTTGAGCACGTCGCAACGGCCTTGCCACATCGACTCGCGGTGGTCGCGCAGCAGAAAGTGCGCCGATCGCGCAGGCGCCGTCCACTGTCCGCCGATCTGCCAGCTGCTGCGCAAACGGCTGCGCGGCAGCGCATGCAGCTCGGCCTGGCGGTGCAGCAAGGCGTTGAGGGCGTGCAGGGTGGCGCGCGTGGGTGCGGCGCGCTGGTCGCCGACCGCAAGCTGGTCGGCCGTGCGCGGGTGCTCGGCATCCATCCAGCAGTCGATGTCGGCCAAGGCGGTGGCCGAGAGGCTGCACAGGGCCACAGCGGCACACACGGCGCGCAGGCGTTGAAGCGGGTTCAGGTGGTTCATGGTGATGGCTCTTGTGGTGGGGATGTCAGAAGGTCATGCGGTGGATCACCCAGCGCACCGCGGCCGTGCCGCTGGTGGCATCGGTGGCGTAGCCGTCGGACACCAGGCCGATGCCCAGGCCGCCGGGCGCGTAGGTGCCTGCCGCGTCCGGCTCGCCGCGCACCGGCATGTCCTGGTAGCCCCCGATGCCGTTGATTTCGTCGATGGCCACGTTGCCGCGCGTGAAGCCGCCCACCACGGCGGGGCGTGGCACGTCGCCCGGCTCGCCGCTGGTGGCCACGACCGCGATCTGGGTCTGGATGGTGTAGGTGCAGGTGCGGTAGTCGATGACGAAGGTGGCGCCGCTGATCTGGTTCTGGTCGATGCCGGTGCCGATGGCCGGCTGCCCGTCGCCGAACAGGCGCGTGGTGACGCCGTCGCTGGTGTGGCGATCGTCCAGCGTGGCGCTGCCCTGCGTGCTCAGCCCGCGGAAGGTGCCAAAGAAGTCGTTCTGGTCGATGCTTTGCAGCTCGCCGCGCAGCACGCCCTGCTGATGCAGTTGCAGAGCCCCCAAGGGGCCGCTGCCGGTGAAGTCATAGGCCAGTTCGGTCTCGAAGTGCAGGGTGGCCACGTCGCGCAGCCACTGGCAACCCTGGTAGCGGGTGATCAGGATGTTCGACACCAGCGTGACCGGCACCGCGCCCGGCGCCACCTCGTCGTACACCACCGACACCGCCACCGGGTTGGGAGAAGGCAGCAGCACCGGGGCGTCAAAGCGCGCACGGTGCGGCGCCTCGCCCTGTGCCGGGCCGCTGAGCGGGATTTCGGTGATCACGCCCGTGGCCTGCGTGCCGCCCGGCACGCCACTGACCGACCACTGGGAGAGCTCACCCACGAACACCGGCTGCTCGGTGCAGGCGTCGAGCGTGGACGTCTCGCCCTGGCCGGGCTGCGCCTTGCAGGTCACCAGTGTGAGGTCGATCGACTGGCCGACCGGCAGGGTGGCGGTGCCCGGGCGCAACTGCGCGCCTGCGATCACAGCCCAGTCGCTGAAGTGCGAGGTCTGCACGCTCAGCGTGCGCCCGCCCAGGTCGCGCACCGCGTTGCGGTAGACCTGCCAGCTGCCATCGGCGCTTTGCGTCGCGACCTGCATCACACCCATGGCGCTGCCCTCGAGCATGGCGTCGTCGACCGCGAAGCGCAGCGTCATGGGCACGGCGCTGTGCAGGCCCTCCGGTGAGATGCGAAAGGCGCGGCCCCGCCCGCCATGGGCGGCGTTACCGATGGGCTGGATGCTCAGCGTGGTGGCCTGTGCCAACGCGCCTACCGGCACCTCCAGCGTGAGCGCGCCATCCACGCTGCGCAGCGTGCCACCGGCCGGGCCAATGCTGGCGGTGGTCATCACGCCCTCGGCCGAGCCAGCGGGGGTGGTCGGCGCCTGGGCCGGTGTGCTGGGGGCGCCAGCGGTCGCTGGCGCCCCCGCCACGGCGTCGCCCCCACCGCCACCGCAACCGGTGAACAGGAAGGCGGTGGAGAACAGCAGCGCCAGCGCGGCGCGCCAGGCGGCCAGGGGTGCGCGCTGCGGCGCATCGGTGGCCGTTGATTCGGCGTCGGTGAAAACAGGAGGCATGACAAGGTCCTTGGCGGGCACAGCCGCGTCGATGGATGAGAAAGGGGCTGGCAGCGACCCGCGCCACAGGCGCGCGGGCCGCGGAACTCAGGTGGCGAACAACAAGGGCTCGGGCGGCAGGCCCAGGCGCGCGGCGACGTCGGTGCGTCGAAGGGCGTGCAGCTCGTCGCGCAGCAGGCCCAACAGGCCGCGCGCTCGCGCTGGTGGCAGGCTGTGCTGCATGTCGTCGATCAGGTGGGCGAGCTCGCTGGTGTTGAGCGCACCCGCCAGCGTGCGCACGAAGCCCTCCATTTCGGCCGGCGAGAGCGCGTCGCGCAGGCGATCGATCAGCGCCTGCAGCTCGTCGTCGCTGAAGTGCGCCCACAGCGCACAGGTGAGCGTGCCCTCCTCTTCCGACATGTGCGCCAGACTGTCGCCGACGAATTGCGACAGCCGCAGGTACAGCTCGTAGCCCAGTGCCTCGACATCGTCGCCATGGGCCCCGGCGTCGCGCAGGCGTTGCAGCAACAGCCGCATGTTGTCGATGGCGTCGAGGTGATCGAGGTGGTCGTAGTGAAAGGCCAGCACCGCGTGCGCCGAGCGCTCGCGCAGCGGCTCGTGCAGGTAGCGGTTCTCGTGTGCCAGGTGGTCGGCGCACACCGCCAGCAAGCGTTCCACGTCGTCCACCAGCCGGGCGCGCTCCTGCGGGTCGGCGGCGTCCAGCGCGCCGGCGTTGTGCAGCACCTGCGACAGCGTGGCGCGCAAGGCCTTGTGGGCCAGGCGGTAGGGCTGCAGCCGGCGCGTCGCACAGGCGGTGGTCAGCGCATCGTCGCGCGGCTGGGGTTCGTCGGCAGCGGTGGTGGGGCGGGGTTGGGCTTGAGGCATGGCGGACGCATCGGCAGTGAACAGCACAGCCGCGATGGTCGCCAGGCGCCGCCTTGGGCGGCAGACCTCAATTTGGGTACTGCCCTATTTGGGCACCCGCCTCCACGGGTGAGGGAACGCCCGCGCCGAGGCTCAACCCGCCACCGGGTTGGGTGGTGCGGCCGCGCGCCGGGGCGAATCCGCCATGGCTGCGTAGGGGCGCAGCTCTTCGGGGTGCTGACGCAGGTAGTGCAGCAGCGCGCGCCGCTTCTCGGGGCCGCGCGTGCCGGCGTCGGCCTCGGCGCCTGCCTCATCGAACAGGCCCGGCATGGCCCCCATGGCGCGCTGGTAGACCGAGCGCCAGAGCTTCTTGACGCCATGCACCGACACGCCCAGTTCGTCGCCGATCTCGTCGTCGCTGAGTTGCGTCACCGCCAGGCGCAACAGGCGCCGCTCGGCCGCCGAAAAGCCGAAGTGCGGCGGCGTGAACTGAAAGGCGTCGCGCACCGGCGAGCCGGGCAACAGGCGCGCGGCCTCGGCGCGGCTGAGCCCGTAGAGCTCGGGCACGCCGTCCTGCGCGCGCGCGGTGCGGGTCCGAAAGCCCATGCTCTGCAGGTAGGCCCCCTGCTCGCCCAGGCCCTCCTGGTAGAGGTGCTGCAGGCGGTAACCGGCGTGCGCCTGGCGAAACAGCGTCATCGCCACCCCCAGCAGCTCCAGCGTGTCGGGGTCGGCCAGGTCGTTGAGCACCTGCTCGTAGTGCAGCACGAAGAAGCTCACCTCGCCCTGGCCGCTCAGTCGGGCCAGCTCCTTGTCGCTGGGGGGCTGGAAGCTGCCATCGGCCAGCGCGGCGTACAGGTGCGCGGCGGCAAACGGTGGCGGGTCGTCGATCAGGCGCTGCGCCCAGGTGGCGTCGAGCGCAACGGCCACGCCCAGGCCGACGATGCGCTGGCCCGGCGGGCGGTCGAGGTCTTCGATGAGGTCGGCGTTGAAGCCGCTGTGGCCCAGCAGACGCGTCCACACGGACGGCAGGTCGGCGCGCAAGGCCGGTGGCAGGGGCAGCCAGGCCGGCACCAGGGCCAGCGCCTCGGCCAGGTCGGCATGACCCAGCAAACGGCCGTGCAGTCGCTGTCCCGATCCATCCAGCATGGGCGGCTCCACCAGTGGGCACCGGTGGTGCCGAGGAGCGCGATTATTCCAGCGCGGCGGCCGTTTGGTGCGTCGCAACAGCGTCGCAACAACGCCGCGATCACGTGCCTGGCGCCAGCGTGCTGGCGGACGCGCGCTGCCGCCGCTATGGTGTGCGCCTTCGTCACCTCGCCCCGTTCAGCGTCATGTCACTTGCGCCACTGCTCGTCCGCCAGGCCCTCCTTGCGCCGGATGGTCCCGCCATCTTCAACGGCACCGATGTGTGGGCCACGCACGCGCTGTGGGCGCAGCGCAGTGCCGCTCTGGCGCAACGCCTGCGTGCGGCCGGCCTGCAACCCGGTGACCGGCTGGTGCTGTTCATGCGCAACCACCCGCGCTACCTCGAACTGCTGTGGGGCGCATGGTGGGCCGGGCTGGCGGTGGTGCCGGTCAACGCCAAGCTGCACCCGGCCGAGGTGGAATGGATCGTCGACAACGCGCAGGCCCGCTGGGCCTTCGTCACGCGCGACGTGGCGCCGCGGCCGCTGGCGGGCCTGCAGCGGCAGATCGATGTCGAATCGAGCGAGGCCGACGCCCTGCTGGCGCCACTGCCCGATGCGGCCCTGCCTGCGCCGCACGAGAGCGCACCCGACGACCTGGCCTGGCTGTTCTACACCAGCGGCACCACCGGGCGCCCCAAGGGCGTGATGATCACGCAGCGCAACCTCATGACCATGGGCATGGGCTACTTTGCGGACGTGGATGCGGTGGCACCGGGCGACGCCATCGTCTATGCCGCCCCCATGTCGCACGGCTGCGGGCTGTACGCCATTCCGCATCTCATGGCGGGTGCGCGGCATGTGGTGCCGGCGTCGGGCGGGGTGGACGCGGCCGAGCTGTTCGCGCTTGGCGATGCGTTGGGGCCCTTGTCGACCTTCGCGGCGCCCACCATCGTGAAGCGGCTGGTCGACCACGCCGAGGCGCAGGGCCTCACGCCCACCGACGCGGCCCGCGCGTTCAAGACCATCGTCTATGGCGGCGCGCCCATGTACGTGGCCGACATGCAGCGCGCGTTGCGCGTGATGGGTCCGCGCTTCGTGCAGATCTACGGCCAGGGCGAGACACCTATGACCGCCACCGCGCTCTCGCGTGCGCACATTGCCGACGGCGCACACCCCGACCACGCAGCGCGGCTGGCCTCGGTGGGCGTGGCACAGACGCCGGTACAGGTGCGCGTGGCCGACGCCGACGGCCAAAGCCTGGCCGCCAACGAGGTTGGCGAGGTGCTGGTGCGCGGCGACTCGGTCATGGCCGGCTACTGGCGCAACCCCGAGGCCACGGCCGCCGCCATCCGCGACGGCTGGCTCTGGACCGGCGACATGGGTGCGCTCGACCCGCAGGGCTTCCTCACACTCAAGGACCGCAGCAAGGACCTGCTCATCAGCGGCGGCTCCAACATCTACCCGCGCGAGGTGGAAGAAGTGCTGCTGACCGCACCCGGCGTGAGCGAGGTGGCGGTGGTGGGTGCGCCCGACGCCGAATGGGGCGAGATCGTGGTGGCCTTCGTGGTGACCGCGCCCGGTGCGGCGGTGGACGCCCAGGGTCTGGACGCGCACTGCCTGGCCCGGATCGCGCGCTTCAAGCGCCCCAAGCGCTATGTCTTCGTCGACGCCTTGCCCAAGAACCACTACGGCAAGGTGCTCAAGACCGAGCTCCGGGTGCAGGCGGCCGGGCTGACGGGCTGAACAGCGGCGCATTCGCCTGGGCAGAAAGTTTTTTTTGAGGCAGGTGCATCCAGACGCGCATGTCGTCCGTTCTGAAGGCAGGCACGCAATGTTGCGCGCCGTTCCAACCACCTACCAAGGACTATGACACCATGAACACCCGTGCACTCTTGGCCGCCTGCGGCCTGTCCCTCCTCGCCGCCGCCGCCCAGGCCCAACCCGTCATGCACAACGGCGTGCTGGCCGACAAGACCGGGCGCACGCTCTACATCTTCGACAAGGACGCACCCAACAAGAGCAACTGCAGCGGCGGCTGCCTGGCGGCCTGGCCCGCCTTCACCGCCAAGGCCGACGCCGCGGCCACGGGCGAGTTCGGCCTGATCAGCGACACGCGCCAGTGGACGGTCAATGGCAAGCCGCTCTACTACTTTGCCGGTGACACCAAGCCCGGCGAGCGCAACGGCGACGGCTCGGGCGGTGTGTGGCACGTGATCTCGTCCAAGCCGCTGGTGCCTTCGTCCTTCAATCCGGTGTACTGAGCAAGCGCCAGCGCCTGGAGGAACAGGAATGTGGCCGGGCATATCGCCAAGGTATGCTCGGCCGCTTCGCATGGGGGAGGCCTGTCCCGATGGATGACCGAGAAGAAGTCGGCCAACTGCTCGCACGCGTGGCCTTGCGCGACGCCAAGGCGTTTGAAGCCCTGTACCACCAGGTCGCCAGCCGCTTGCTGGCGGTGGCCATGCGCGTGACACAGGAGCGCGCCATGGCAGAAGACGTGCTGCAGGAGGTGTTCACCGCCATCTGGCACCGCACGGCCACGGCAGCACCCGGCCAGCACCGCACGCTGGCCTGGCTGTGTGTGGTCACCCGTCACAGGGCCATCGACCTGCTGCGCCAGCGCAAGCCCGAAGAGCCACTGCACTGGCGCAGTGACAGCGGCGAAGAGCAAACGCACGACGTGGCGGCCGACGGTGGCTCGCCGCTGGATCAGCTGCTGTCCCACGCCGACGACGCGCAACTCACGCGTTGCATGGGCACGCTGGAGACCGAGCCCCGCCAGGCCTTGCTGCTGGCCTTCTACGAGGGTCTGACCCACAACGAGATTGCGCAGCGCATGGCGCGACCGCTGGGCACCGTGAAAGCCTGGACGCGGCGCAGCCTGATGCGGCTCAAGGGCTGCATGGAGGCCGTGGCATGAACTGGTACCGCAACCCATCGGCCATCGAACCGCTGGCGGCGGCCTACGTGGCCGGCACGCTGCAAGGCCCCGCGCGCCGCCGGTTTGAGGCCGCGATGCACCACCACCCTGCGCTGGTGAGCGCAGTGAACGACTGGACGCAGCGGCTGGCCCCCTTGCACCGAGCCCTGCCCGAGCAGGCGCCCAGCACCGCGCTGTGGCAACGCATCGCCGGCGCCACCACCGGCAAGGCGCCTGCGGCGACGGCGCCCTCGTGGTGGCAACGCTGGCTGGCCCCCATCCCGGCAAGCGCGCTGGCCATGGGGCTGGCGGTGGGCATGGTGGTGCCGGTAGTCTGGCAGATGCAGATCGACCAGCGCCGCGGCATGGAACTGCCCGACAGCTATGTGGGCGTGCTGGGCACGGCCCAGGGGCAGCCGGGGCTGATCATCTCCAGCCTGCGCCGGGGCACGGTGGTGGACATCAAGCGCGTGACGCCGGTAGATGTGCCCGAGGGACAGACGCTGTACCTGTGGCGCATCGACAAAGCGGGCGTGGTCACAGCGGTGGCGCCTATGCCACAGGTGGCGCAGGCCCCCTTCACCCGCCTCACGCTGGCCGAGCCGGCCGAGCAGGTGTTCTTCCCGGCGGTGGAGCTGGCGGTGTCGCTGGAGCCGGTGGGCAGCCAGCCCACTGCCCCAAGCTCGCCCTTCGTGTACCGCGGGCTGTGCGGCAAGCTCTGGCGATGAACCGGCACTGAACCGGCGCTGGCCAGGCCGGGGGCCGATCAGCGAACGGCCTGCGGGTCGTTGACCGTTGTGCCTGCGCTCGGCTCGTCTTTGGCCGGCGCGCGCCAGCGAAAGAACATCGGGTAGACCTTCTCCACCACCGGGCCGTCGAAGTCCCAGGTGTGGCATTGGCCCAGGTGCGGCGGCGGGCGGTTGCCGCTGGGCGCAAACGAGCCCGAGCGCGATTGCATGGCGGCGGTGGCGAGGTTGTAGAGCAGCTCGCGCAAGTGGGTGCAGCCCTGCAGGCCACCCAGGTGGCGCTGGATGGTGTGGCGCCAGCCCCGGCCCAGCGTCTCGCCCACCATGCGCTGCATCGCGGGCATCACCTGGGGGCAGGGCTCGTGCGGGAAGGCGTCCATCGCAACGTCGATCGCGTGGATCACCATGCGCTCGTCAAAGGTGACGCGCAGGCGCATGTGGTGTACCGGCTCGCCGGCCTCCCAGCGGCGTTCGCCGCGAATCTCGAAGTCAAAGGGCTTGCTGTCGTGCAGCTCGCCTTCGATGTCCCAAAGGCCGTCGTCGCGCTGGAAGCCCTGGTAGGTGACGCGGCGGGTGTGCATGGGGGTGCGGGGGGCGGGGGCGGGCAATGGCAAGGCGGGCACTCCAGGCTCGGGGAAAACCCTGGATTGTCGGTCTATCGCGCGATCTGCGCTGGCACACTGGCGTCTCCCACCGGAGCAGCGCCATGGCCCACGACCACGACCACGAACATGCGCACGACCCCGCGCACGAAGAAGACCCGCCCTGGAAGCACAACGGCGTGCGGGTGATCCCGGGCAACCAGCTCGACGGCAACGTGCCGTCCACGCCCGGCATGGACCGCAAGGCGGCCATCACCTTCGCTCGGGTCGGCGCCCAGAAGCTGTGGGCCGGCACGGTGACCATCCACCCCGACGCCAAGACCGGCGCCCACCACCACGGCCACCTGGAGAGCGTGATCTACGTGGTCAAAGGCCGCGCGCGCATGCGCTGGGGCGACCAGCTGGAATTCACCGCCGAAGCCGGCCCGGGCGATTTCATCTACGTGCCGCCCTACGTGCCGCACCAGGAGATCAACGCCAGCCCCACCGAGGTGCTGGAGTGTGTGCTGTGCCGCAGCGACGGGCAGGCGGTGGCGGTCAACCTCGACATCGAACCGGCGGAAAAGCCCGAGACGGTGCTGTGGGTGGACCCGACACACCCCACGGGTGGGGTGTGAACGGGCGCGGACCAGCAAGCGGGCTGCACGCCCTGACCGCCCACGTGCCGGGCACGGGCCGGCTGCAGGCGATCGTGCTGCGCGGCGCGCGGCTGGTGCCAGCCGAACTCGTCGATCAGGTCGAGGCCATCGCGGGGCGCGGCCTGCAGGGCGATCACACGGCGTTGCGCCGCAGTGCCCGGCGCCAGGTGACGCTGATCCAGGCCGAGCATCTGCCCGTGATCGCCGCCCTCACCCATCAAGTGGTGAAACCCGAGACCTTGCGCCGCAACCTGGTGATCTCGGGCCTGAACCTGAGGGCCGCGCTCAACCCGTTTGCGGGCGAAACCATGCACATCCACATCGGCACGTCGGTGGTGCTCGAAGCCACCGGTGACTGCGCACCGTGCTCGCGCATGGAGACCCTGCTGGGGCCAGGTGGCTACAACGCCATGCGGGGACACGGCGGCCTCACTGCGCGCGTGCTGGCCGGCGGCCTGTTGACCGTGGGCGACCAGGTGCGCATCGTGCACGCCGCCACCGGGGCTGACGTGCACGCCCCACCCGTCGGTCACGCCCCCTGAAAGCCGCCCGCGCGCAGGGTCACCACCAGCGTGTCGCGCCAGCCCAGCCCATCGGCCGGGTCGGGCTGAATGGGTGTGCTTTCGTGGATCACGCGCGGGTCGTCGAGCAACAGCAACGACCACGGATCGCGCAGCGTGAAGCGCTGGCCGCCGGGGCCGTTGGCGTCGAATACCCGGCTCTCGCCGCCCTTGATGGCGTGGCGCCCGACCAGGAAAACCGCCACCAGGTCCACGCCGTCGCGGTGGGCGCCTTCGGGCGTGGGTCGGCCAATGCCGTCGGTGGTGTCGATGCGAAACGGATGTGCCTCCACGAACCAGGGCTGCGGGCCGCGCAAGGCGCTGGCCGCGGCGCCCAGGCGCAGCAGCAAGCGCTGCCACGCGGCTGACGCCACCATGGCGTCTTCCATCGGTTCAAACCAGCGCTGCATGCCGCCGTGCAAGGCGTTGTATTCCACCGGTTGCCAATGGGCCCGGTGCGGCACCTGGGTGAGTCGCTCGCCGTCGACCACAAAGCAGCTGTGCCGGCGCTGGCGGTAGCGGCCACCGTCCTTGAGGTAGTTGTCGGGTGCGAGACGGTGCCAGAACGGCTCGAGTTCACGCAGCGCGGCCAGCGGCACGCCGATCCAGGCCGCGGTGTCTGCACCACTGAGCAAGCCCACCCCGCGCTCGCGCAAGGCGGTGTCCATGGCGTGGGGCGACAGGTAGGGCGGGGAAAACTCGGACGTGCTCATGGCCGGCGAGTGTAGGGGGCGCCCTCGGGGAAAGCCCGCATCAGGGCCATGCGCTGTCGGTGGCCCAATCGCTAGGGCCTGTTCACACTATTTTTCCAAGATGCGTTGCGGATCAAAAAGGCCATGCGCAAGGCGCGAAACGCAGACGGGCCGGTGGCCCGGCGAGGCTTCGCAACGCGGCGCATGGCCCTTTTTGGCCGCAACCCGCAGGGAACGGGGTGAAAACAGCGCCACTCTTCGTTGCACTCCCAGGCCAGGCAGCCAGCCTGGCCGTCGTCCCGCGCCTGGATTGGCGCTGTTTTCACCCCGTTCGCACTTGGAAAAATAGTGTGAAAAGGCCCTAGATGAACGCCACCACGGACCCCACGCCACCCGACACCCAGGAACCCGCGCCTGCCGCGTCAGAGTCATCGGTTTTCAATCTGCGCATTGCCGCGCTGAACGTGTCTGCACCCCTCGCCTGGTTGCGCGCCGGTTGGGCCGACTTTGTGCGCTGCCCGCGCATCGGCCTGTTCTACGGCGCCTGCTTCTTCCTGATGGGGCATGCGCTGCTGTGGGTGTTCCAGCAGGCGCCGGCCTACGTGCTGGCGTTGTCCGCGGGCTTTCTGCTGATGGGGCCCTTCCTCTGCCTGGGTCTGTACGACGCCAGTCGCGCCCTGCAACGCGGGGAGCGTCCGTCGCTGCGGCGCTCGCTGCGCGCCTGGGTGCCCACCAAGGGCACCATGGCCATCTTTGCGGGTGTGCTGCTGATCCTCGAGATGCTGTGGGGCCGGGCCTCGCTGGTGGTGTTTGCCGTCACCTTCAACACCATGCCCGACGCGCACAACCTGCTGACGCAACTGCTCAGCGGCCAGAACATCGAATTCCTGATCACCTGGACGGTGGTGGGCGCCATCTTCGCGGGGCTGATCTTCGTCACCAGTGTGGTGAGCATCCCCATGATCCTGGACCGTGGCACCGACGCGATCTCGGCCGGGCTGACCAGCATCCGCGCGTGTCTGCAAAACCCGGGCGTGATGCTGTGCTGGGGTGCATTGATCGCGCTGACGGTGGCGCTGGCGATGGCGCCCTGGTTCCTGGGGTTGCTTGTGATCGGGCCGGTGATCGGGCATGCCACCTGGCACGCCTACGACGCCACCGTCAACGCACCCAACCGCGACGGGGCCTGAGCCGAGCCGACGACGGGCTCAAAGACCGAGCGATGAGTCGCGTCGGGCGCGGCGCGCAGCGGCCGACGGCGTGAGCAGCGAGGCCTCGACCATGCCTTCAAACAGCGGCTGAAGCGACATCACCAGCCCCATGGCGGCGCGCTCGTCGTGGCGACGGCACAGCCACTGCAGCAAAGCGGGTCGCAAGAACCACAGCGATTTGGCCGAATCGGCCACCAGCACACGGTGACGCAACAGCTCGGATTCCCAGTCATTGACCGGGCCCACCAGCTCCACCATGGCCTGGCGGATGCGCATCAGGCGGTGCGGGTCTTCGTGACGGGTCTCGCTGTGCAGACGCTGAGCGACGGTGTCGAACAAGGTCGAGAAGAACTGCTTCATTCGGGGTTCGGCGTGCGAGAGGGGTAACGATGGGAGGTTTGTGACAGCCGATCAGCGGCGAGATTCCAGCACAAATTTGACCTTTGCGTAACTCTCAGGGCGAAATTGGTGCAAAAAAACCGGGTTTCCCCGCCGATGACCCCGGTTCTCCCCACATGCCAGGGGTGCTTTCAGCGGTTGACGTCGACCACCAGGCGCCCGCGCACCTGCCCGGCCAGCACCTTCGCTCCGGCCTCGATGGCCTCGCCCAGGGCGATTTCCTGGGTGATGGCGTCCAGCCGGGCGCGGTCCAGGTGCTGGGCCAGACCGGCCCATGCGGCTTCGCGCCGGGCCTTGGGCGCCATGACGCTGTCGATGCCGTACAGCGCCACCCCGCGCAGGATGAACGGCGCCACGCTGGCGGGCAGGTCCATGCCCTGTGCCAGGCCACAGGCCGCCACAGCGCCGCCGTAGCGGGTGCTGGCGCAGGCGTTGGCCAGCGTGTGGCTGCCGACGGCGTCAACCACCCCGATCCAGCGTTCCTTCTGCAGCGGCTTGCCGGGGCCGGACAGCTCGGCGCGGTCGATTACCGCCGCAGCGCCCAGGCCCTTGAGATAGTCGGCCTCCTGAGGGCGCCCGGTGGAGGCCACCACGGTGTGCCCCAGCGCGGCCAGCAGGGCAATCGCCACGCTGCCCACGCCACCGCCCGCACCGGTCACCAGCACTTCGCCGCTGCCGGCCGCCACGCCCTGCTCGGCCCAATGGCGCTGCAGCGCCTGCACGCACAGCATGGCGGTGTAGCCCGCCGTGCCGATCGCCATGGCCTGGCGCGGCGTGAAGGCACTCGGCAGCGGCAGCAGCCAGTCGCCCTTGACGCGCGCCATCTGTGCCAGACCGCCCCAATGCGCCTCGCCCACGCCCCAGCCATTAAGCACCACCGCGTCGCCCGCCTTGTAGGCAGGGTGATCGCTGGCGGTGACGGTGCCGGCGAAATCGATGCCCGGCACCAGGGGGAAGCTGCGCACCACCGGCGACTTGCCGGTGATGGCCAGGCCGTCCTTGTAGTTGATCGTGGAGTAGGCGACGGCAACGCTCACGTCGCCGGTCGTGGGCAACTGGGCTTCGTCGATGCGGGCGAGGTCGCAGCGGTAGCCGCTCTCAGGCTTGGTGATCAGCAGACCGTTGAACATCAGAGGGTTGCTCCTGGGGTAAGGGTGGCGCCCGCCACAGACGCGCCAATAGCCACCAGCCCACCACGGAATTGAGCAGCGCCACGGCGGCCAGCAGCCAGCGCAAGGCGCTGGCCGGATCGGAGATTTGCAGAAAGAGAACCAGCACCGCGGTCAGCAGTTGAAACGCCGCGACAAGCCAGAACAGCGGGTGATGCGGGCGCCAGATGCGGCGCCACCCAGGGGAACGGGAAGACATGCGTCATTGTGCCGAGGCCGCTTTCTTATCAGCCTTCTCATCCGCTTTCTGACCCGGCTTGTCGGCAGCTGGTGCGCGCGCAGCTTCCTGCTCCTGCAGCCAGCGCCACATCACCTTGCCGCTGCCGCTCTTGGGCAGCGCGTCAACGAACTCGACCTCGCGCGGCGCCTTGTAGACCGCCATGTGCTCGCGGCACCAGGCCAGGATGTCGGCTTCGCTGGTCTTGCCTTTGGCGTCACCGCGCAGCACCACAACGGCCTTGACGCTTTCACCGCGGTAGGCGTCGCGCGTGGCGATCACGCAGGCCTCGGCGATGGCGGGGTGCTTGAACATCAGCGCCTCGACCTCGGCCGGCCAGACCTTGAAGCCGCTGGCGTTGATCATGCGTTTGAGGCGGTCGGTGATGAAGAAGTAGCCGTCCTCATCGACGCGCCCCAGGTCGCCCGAGCGGAAGAAGCGCTTGCCGTCGATCTCGATGAAGGCCGCGGCCGTGGCCTCGGGGCGCTTCCAGTAACCGTTGAAGACCTCGGGACCGTGGATCACGATCTCGCCGGTCTCGCCTTGCGGCACCTCCTTGAGTGTCTCGGGGTCGATGACGCGCGCGTCGGTGCTCATGAACGGAATGCCCAGGCACTGCTGCTTGGGGTTGTCGGGCGGGTTGCTGTGCGACGGCGCCGCGGTTTCGGTCAGGCCGTAGCCTTCGACGAAGCGCAAGCAGAAAAGCTCGAGCAAGCGCTGGGCGACGGCCTGCGGCATGGCCGCACCGCCACCGCCGATGTAGACCAGGCTCGACAGGTCGTACTGATCGAAGCTGGGGCTGGCCAGCAGGTCGATCACCATGGTCGGGATGTTGGTCCAGTGCGTGACGCGCCAGCGCGAGATGAGCCGCCCCGCGAGTTCGCGGTCCCAGCGCGGCATGACCACCAGGGTGGAGCCACCGTAGATCGCGGTGTGCATGCCCGTCACCATGCCGGTGATGTGAAACAAGGGCACCACCAGCAAAGCCACGGTCTCGGGCGAGTTGCCGGCCCACAGACTGCCTGCCACCGCGTTGTGCATCAGGCTGCTGTGCGGGTGCATGCAGCCCTTGGGCAGACCCGTGGTACCGCTGGTGTAGGGCAACACGGCCAGGTCATTCGGCCCGCGGTTGTGCGCGGGCAGCGCCGCCTGGCAGGCCAGCGCCTCGGCCCAGGTGGCTACGCTGCCACTGATCAGCGTGGGCCGTTCGTGCTGTGTGTTCAACCACGGTTGCCAGGCCGGTGGGACCTCGGCCTGGGGTCCGTAGGCATCGCTGTAGTGGGTCACCACCAGATGGCGCAGTTGCTCGGCGGCTGGTACCTCGGCGTTGGCCTTGACCAGCTCGGGCGCCAGGTCGGCCGCACAGATGGCCACGCGCGCATCCGGGTCGGTGATGTAGTGACCGAGCTCGTCGGCCTTGTTCATGGGGTTCACCGGCACCACCACCGCATTGGCGCGCAGCACGGCGTAGTACGCGACGATCCACTGCGGGCAGTTCTGCATGAAGACGATCACGCGATCGCCGTCCTGCACCCCTTGCTCGCGCAAATGCGCCGCCAGCGCCTCGGCCTGCGTTTGCAGCTCGGCGTAAGTGATGCTCCGGTCGAAGAACACCAGCGCCGGCTTGTCGGGGTAGCGGCGCGCGCTGACTTCGAGGTTGACCCACAGCGACGTTGCGGGTGGTCGGATGGCGTGCGGCAGTCGGCGCGGCCAGAAACGGTGGTGCGCGCCCACGGGCACGGTAGGGGCAGATGGCATGTGGCTTGTCTCCGATCGGGCACGCTCTGGTGGTTCAGGGCAATGGCCCTGCGTGGCGCGCTCCCGCCGCAGCATACGGGCCTGCGGCCTGGGCCGACAGGTCTGTATGTCGCCACAGGGACGAAGCGCCGTGGCATGGAACCTGCTGACACCGCCACCGCAGGCGCACGGGCCATTGTGGTGCGATGAACCAATACATCCTTTGCATGGCTTTCCCACGTAAACCCCGATCCCCTGGTGGAAACCCCGGGAATACAGTGCCCCGCAGCCGGCCAGTGCACCGATCGGGTGCAACTGACCGGTGCCTCACAACCTTCCACAAGCACGGAGAGACCGCATGAAATTTCAGAGCCTGAAGCTGACCGCCCTGACCCTGGGCGCCACCGCAGCCCTCATGGCCGCCCCCGCTTTCGCGGGCAAGGACGTCGACGCCATCAAGAAGCGCGGCGAACTCAACTGCGGTGTGAACACCGGCCTGCCCGGCTTCTCGGCGGCTGACAGCCAAGGCAAATGGAGCGGCATGGATGTCGACGTCTGCCGCTCGGTGGCCGCCGCCCTGCTGGGCGACCCCAACAAGGTTCGCTTCGTGCCCCTGACGGCGCAGCAACGCTTCACCGCACTGCAGTCCGGCGAGATCGACATGCTGGCGCGCAACACGACCTGGACGCTGACGCGCGACGCCTCGCTGGGCATCGACTTCACGGGCGTGAACTTCTACGACGGCCAGGGCTTCATGGTGCCCAAGAAGCTCAACGTCAAGAGCGCCAAACAGCTCAAGGGCGCCACCGTCTGCGTGCAGTCGGGCACCACCACCGAGCTGAACCTCACCGACTACTCGCGCGCCAACAAACTCAACATCAAGCCGGTGGTGTTCGAGAAGCTCGAAGCCGCCGTTGGCGCCTACGCCTCCGGCCGTTGCCAGGCGTACACCACCGACGCATCCGGCCTGGCCTCCACCCGCGCCAAAGACATGGCCAAGCCCGATGACCACGTCATCCTGCCCGAGCTGATTTCCAAAGAGCCGCTGGGCCCGTCCGTGCGCCGCGGCGACGATGACTTCTTCGCCATCGTCAAATGGGTGGGCTTTGCCCTGATCGAAGCCGAGGAATACGGCATCACCCAGGCCAACGTCGACGAAATGAAGGGCTCCAGCACCAACCCCAGCGTCATGCGCCTGCTCGGCATGGGCAACGAAGACACCGGCAAGCTGCTGGGTCTCGACAAGGAATGGGCGTACCGCGCCATCAAGGCCGTCGGCAACTACGGCGAGCAGTTCGAGCGCCACGTGGGCCCGAAGACTGCGATCGGTCTGCCGCGCGGCGTCAACAACCTCTGGACGCAAGGCGGCCTGATGTACTCCCCGCCGGTCCGCTGACCGGCGCATGAGCGAGGCCCTGGCGCCTCGCCCATGCTTTGTTGCGGAACCGTGGCCGCGTTGGTGGCCACGCACCGTGATCGTGGTGCCTTCTCCTTCGAAAGCCATGGCGGACGGGGGTGATGGCGCACTGGTGTGGACACATCGGCGAGGACTCCTTTGGCCATCTCTGCATCCCCCCCTCCCAAGACCCGGCACTTCTCGCTCAACAGCCGGGCCACGCGAGGCCTGATCTACCAGGTCATCGCCATTGCTCTGCTGGCGCTGGGCCTGTGGTACCTGGCGCACAACACGCAGGCCAATATGCAGGCGCGTGGCATCCAGAGCGGTTTTGACTTTCTGCAGGCCAGCGCCGGCTTCGACATCGGCGAAACCGTTGTGCCCTATGACCCCAGCCAGAGCTACGGCAAGGCCATCTGGGTGGGTGTGCTCAACACGGTCAAGGTGGCCATCGCCGGCATCATCCTCACCACCTTGCTGGGCGTCTTGCTCGGCGTGGGGCGCTTCTCGCGCAATGCGTTGGTGCGCGGCCTGAGCTACGGCTACGTCGAAGCATTTCGCAACGTGCCGCTGCTGCTGCAGCTGCTCATGTGGTACCTGGTCTTCATCGAGATCCTGCCGCCGTCCAACGAGGCATGGAACCTGGCCGACCTGTTCTTTCTGAGCAAGGGCGGCCTGTCGACGCCCTGGCCCGCCGCGGGCGTGGGCCACGTGCTGCTGGGTCTGCTGGTGGGTTTGATCGCGGGCCTGTTGTGGCGCCGACGCGTACACAAACGCTTCGAGGCAACCGGGCAGGACGGTGACCGCGTGTGGGCGCCGCTGGCCATGTTGCTGGCCTTCGCCATCGTCGGCTGGGTGGTGGCGGGCATGCCGCGCGAGTGGCGCATTCCCGAACAGCTGCCCTTCATGGTGGACGGCGGCGTGGCGCTCACGCCTGAGTTCCTGGCGCTGCTGATCGGCTTGGTCATGTACACCTCGTCCTTCGTGGCCGAGGTGGTGCGCGGCGGTATCCAGTCGGTGGGACGTGGTCAGGACGAAGCGGCGTCGGCACTGGGCCTGAACCCGGGGCAGAAGATGAAGCTGGTGATCCTGCCGCAGGCCATGCGCGTGATCATTCCGCCGCTGACCAACCAGTACCTCAACCTCACCAAGAACTCGTCGCTGGCGGTTGTCGTGGGCTACCCGGACGTGGTGTCGATTGCCAACACCACCATCAACCAGAGCGGGCGTGCGGTGGAGTGCATCGCCATCATCATGCTGGTCTACCTCAGCACCTCGCTCACCACCTCACTGGTGATGAACTGGTACAACCGCCGAATGGCGATCAAGGAGCGTTGATCGCCATGAGCACGCAGTTTCAACCCATCGCAGCGCGCCCATCTCCGGTGCGCCAGTCGGGCCCGATGGTGTGGGTCCGCCGCAATCTGTTCGCCGACTGGAAGTCGGTGCTGGCCACGGTCATCGTGGCGGCCGTGCTGGTCTGGGCCCTGCCGGGCCTGTGGCGCTGGGTCATCGCGGGCGCCGTGTTCCGCCCTGATCCGGAAGCCTGCCAGGCCGCTCGCGGCGTGGGCGCCTGCTGGGGCGTGGTGGCCGAGAAGTACCGAATCATCCTGTTCGGCCGCTACCCCTTTGAAGACCAATGGCGTCCGCTGGTGGCCACCTTGCTGGTGATCGGCGGCCTCATCGTGAGCTGCATGCGCGCCTTCTGGAAGCCCTGGCTCGGCTTGCTGTGGGTGGGCATCCTGGCCGTGTTCTTCACGCTGATGGGTGGCGGCGTCCTCGGCCTGGAATCGGTGCGCACCGAGGTCTGGGGTGGCCTGCCGCTGACCATCATGCTGGCGGTGCTCTCGCTGTTCCTGGCGTTCCCGCTGTCGGTGGTGGTGGCCCTGGGGCGGCGTGCCAAGCTGCCCGCCATTCGCACCATCTGCGTGCTGTACGTCGAGCTGATCCGCGGCGTGCCGCTGATCTCGGTGCTCTTCATGGCGTCGTTCATGTTCCCGCTGTTCGTGCCGCAGGGCGTGACGGTGGACGTGCTGGTGCGGGTGATCGCCGGGCTCACGCTGTTCATTGCGGCCTACATGGCCGAGACCGTGCGCGGCGGTCTGCAGGCGGTACCCAAGGGCCAGTTCGAAGCGGCCGATTCGCTCGGGCTCGGCTACTGGCAGACACAGCGGCTGATCGTGCTGCCGCAGGCGCTGTCGCTGGTGGTGCCCAGCATCATGAATACCTTCATTTCGCTGTTCAAGGACACCTCGCTGGTCACCATCGTCTCGCTCTACGAGCTCACCGGTGCGCTGTCGCTGGCCCTGAACTCCGACGTGCAATGGCGCCCGTTCAAGCTCGAGGCCTACTTCTTCATCACCCTCATCTACTTCACCGGCTGCTTCGCCATGTCGCGCTACAGCCTGTGGGTCGAAAAACAACTCAGCGCCAGCAAGGCGCGATGAACGAGAGTCGCACATGTCAGAACCAGCCATCATCAGCTTCGACAAGGTCAACAAGTGGTACGGCAACGATTTCCACGTGCTGCGCGACATCGACCTGTCGGTCGCCAAGGGCGAACGCATCGTGATCTGCGGGCCGTCGGGCTCGGGCAAGTCCACGCTGATCCGCTGCATCAACCGGCTTGAGGAGCACCAGCAAGGCACGCTCACCGTCGACGGCACCGAACTCACCGACGACGTGAAGGCCATCGACAAGGTGCGCAAGAACGTCGGCATGGTGTTCCAGCAGTTCAACCTCTTCCCGCACCTGACGGTGCTGGAGAACCTGACGCTGTCGCCCATGTGGGTGGGCAAGATGCCCAAGAAGGAGGCCGAGGAACGCGCCATGCAGCAGTTGCAGCGCGTGCGCATTGCCGAGCAGGCCAAGAAGTTTCCGCTGCAGCTCTCGGGTGGCCAGCAGCAGCGCGTGGCCATTGCGCGCGCCCTGTGCCTCACGCCCAAGATCATGCTGTTCGATGAGCCCACCTCTGCACTCGACCCCGAGATGATCAAGGAGGTGCTCGACGTCATGATCGAGCTGGCCAACCAGGGCATCACCATGTTGTGCGTCACGCACGAGATGGGCTTCGCCAAGGCCGTCGCCGACCGCGTGATCTTCATGGACCAGGGGCAGATCGTCGAGCAGAACTCGCCGCACGAGTTTTTCAACAACCCGCAGAACGAGCGCAGCAAGGACTTTCTGTCCAAGATCCTCGGCCATTGACTTGAGGTGGTCACGGCGCGGGCGCACAATGCCGGCGCCCGCGAGGAGACCACCATGCAAATTTCGACCCCGCCTGCCGCGCAGCGCCTGACCTGGCTGCGCTGGGGCTGCACCACGGCGCTGGGCCTGTCGCTGTGGTGCGCAGGCGCCGCGCTCGCCTTTGACCTGCAGGGCCACCGCGGCGCCAGGGCCCTGGCACCCGAGAACACCCTGGCCGGCTTCGAGCGGGCGCTGGCCATCGGGGTCAGCACGCTGGAGCTCGATGTGGTGCTCAGCGCCGACGGCATGCCGGTGGTCTCGCACGACACGGCGCCCAACCCCGATATCACACGCGACGCCGAAGGTCGCTGGCTGCAAAGCCGCGGTCAGCCCTTTCACAGCCTCACGCTGGCGCAGATCGCCGAATTCGATGTCGGCCGCATCAACCCGGCGTCCCGCTATGCGCGTGATTTCGAGCAGCAACAGGCCATCGACGGTCAGCGCATCCCGACGCTGGACGAGGTCTTCGCGCTGGTGCGCCGATTGCGCGCAGACCATGTGCGCTTCAACATCGAACTCAAGCGCAACCCGATGCGCGCACACGAGTCGCCTGCACCCGACGAATTCGTGCACGCGGTGGCCGCTGTCATCGCGCGCCATGGCATGGGCATGCGCTGCACCCTGCAAAGTTTCGACTGGGCCGTGCTCAAGGCCGCCAGGCGCGTGACGCCCGAGCTGCCCTTGAGCTTCCTCACCGCGCAACGCCCGCGCTTCAACACGCTGGCCAGTGGCGAATGGACCGACGGTGCCCGCCTGGACAAGCACCACGACGCGCCCGCCCTGGTCGCGGCCGCGGGCGGCAAGTTGTGGTCACCGAGCTACCTCGACCTCGACCAGCACACCCTCGAGCGCGCACGCGCCGAAGGCTTGCGCGTGATTCCCTGGACCGTCAACGAAGTGCCCGACATGGAGCGCCTGATCGACTGGGGTGTCGACGGCCTCATCACCGATCACCCCGAGCGCTTGCGCCAGGTGCTGCAGCAACGCGGCATCGCCTTGCCGCCGATGGTGACGCCTGCCGTCACTGCCCAACGCACCACCGCCCACCGCGCCACCACCGAATGAACCCCACGACCCATGACGCCCTGACCGCGTTTCGCGGCACGCTGCAGGCGCTGCAGGCGCAAGACATCGGCGCCGCCGAGGCCGCACGCCGGCTGCGCGACATCGGTGAGCGCCTGGACACATTGCCGCCGCGTTTCGGTGAAGTGCTGCAGGGCCTGCTCGATCGCCTCGAATTCAGCGCGCTGTTCGACGCCGAGAGTTGCTCGTTCAGTGCGCACGACCTGTACGACAGCCTGCGCTTCTGGGTTGACCAGACTGAACGCCGTCTGTCGGCCCTGCCTGCGTCGTCGTAAGGCGCCCGCGGCCATCAGCGACCCACCTCCTTTGCGGAGGTGCCCATGTCCACCCTGTTTCAACGCGCCTTGCTCGGCCTGCTCGCTGTGTCCGCGGGCGGCGCCGGTGCCGCCGACGTCCGCTGCGAGGCCAGCCGTGGCACCCAGGCACCGGCCATCGTCGAGCTCTACACCTCGGAAGGCTGCAGCTCTTGCCCGCCCGCCGATCGCTGGCTCAGTGGCCTCAAGGGCCAGGACGACGTGGTGGCCCTGTCCTTTCACGTCAACTACTGGAACCACCTCGGCTGGCGCGACCCCTTCGCCACCGCGGCCACCACCGAGCGCCAGTACCGCCTGCGCGACACGCTGGGCGGACGCACCGTCTACACCCCGCAGGTCGTTCTCAACGGCCGCGACGATCGCGACTGGTACCGCCAGAAGTCCAACGAACTGCCCCGCCTGGGCGGCCAGGCGCCGGCCATCCGTCTGACGCGCGAAGGCGACGATCTGATCGCACGCGTAGAGCGCAAGGGCGACGCGCCTGGGCGACTGGCGGGCTACTGGGCGCTGTTGCAGGACGGCGTGAGCAGCCGCGTCACCGCGGGCGAAAACGCCGGCGAACAGCTGCACCACGACCATGTGGTGGTGCACTACCAGCCCGTGGCGGCCTGGTCCGGCAGCGACGCCCACACCGAGCGCTGGTACCTGCCGCTGAAGATCGCCCACCGCGTGGCCTTCGTGGTCACCGACACCTCGCTCACGCGGCCGGTGCAGGCGGTGGTCATGCGTTGTCCGGGTTGACGGGCCCTGCCCGCCCGCCGGCAGGAACTTTCATCGCCCGGTCCTTATCATTGCCAGCCATGCGCCTGATCTGGATCGCCCTGTTGATCGCCCTGCTGCCCTTGCGCGGCTGGGTGGGCGATGCCATGGCACTGGGCATGGCGAGCGGGCAGCACGCGCCACAGGCCGCGGCGGCCATGGGTCACGGCAACGGGCCCTGCCCGCATGCCGACGCCAGCGATGCCGCCACGACGCACATGGCACCCCAGGACGCGGCGCACCCAGCCGACCCGCAGGGAAGCCACGACCACCGGCTGTGCGACGTGTGCAACGCCCCTGCATTGCAGATGGCGCTGAGCACCCTGCCTGTCTCCGACGTCGTGGCCACGCCCTTGGCCGTGCACCGCGTGCGCTACGCCAGCCTGGCGCCGCGCCGCCACCTCAAACCCCCCATCGCCTGAGCGTTCCCACCCGTGGTGCGTCCGCGCGCGACCGCAGTCGCGCGACGGGCGCCTTCCGTGAACCTTCAGGAGATCCCCATGCCCCACCCCTTGCGGCTGGCACCCTGGTGCCTGGCGCTGCTGGTCGGCCCGTTGCTGGCCTCGCCGACGACGAACGACACCTCGGCCCGGCTCCCCATGACCGACCCGGCCGACGCCCTGCGCGCGGCCGACCCGAACACACCGTCCGCTATGGTGCCGCTGGCAATGCCCGCGCCACAGCGCCTGGACACCCCCGAGCTACCGGCCGACCTGGCGCAGGCGCGCGCCATCTGGCGCGAGCTCAACCAACAGGTGGCGCAATTCCCGCGCGGCCACATCGACCTGCTGCGCTGGGAGGCGCGACAGCCCGGCGGCCAACCCCAGGACGCAGCTGCGTCCGTCGGCGAACCGCTCTCCCCCGCCGAGGCCTTGCGGGTATCGCTGCAGCAGCGGCCCGACCTGTTCATCCGGCCCGGCTTGAGCCCGATCGAGCAAGCGCGCGTGCGCGCCGCCTATGCGGCCCACGTACGCGATCTGCAGGGCGCGTGGATCGACGCCGTCGCCACCCACGCCGGCGCGCGTGCCAGCGCGGCCGCCCTGGACGCCGTGCGCACCGGCGTCGAACTGGGCCGGCGCATGGTGCGCGCAGGCAACTGGTCGCAGGCACGGCTGGCACAAGAGCAGCGCAGCGAGGCCACGGCCTGGCGCGCACAGAGCGACGCCGCCCTGAGCGCGCAAGTCGCATTGGAGCGTCTGGCCGGTCTTATGGGCATCTGGCGGGCCGACGCCGTGCAGGCGCTGGGGCAACAACTGCCGACCAGCCTGCCCGCGCCGCCGCCAAGCTTGAGCGGCAGTGGCTCGCCCGAGCGCGACGTGCTGCAAGCCGACACAGTGTTGCCCATTGAACAGGCTGAGTCGAAGCGGGTCTTCGACAGCTTGCCCACCGGTCGCTGGCAGGCCTGGCGCGAGGCCCGCGACGCTGCGCTGAAGGCCATGCCCGAACCTGGCAATGCGCGCCCCGAACCGCCACGCGTGGACGATCCACGCATGCTGCGCGAGGCGCAACCACTGGAGGCCGACGAACACCGGGCCAGGTTGCTGCGCATGGCCAGCGAACGCCGCGCCGCTGCGCGACTGGCCTGGGCCCAACTGACGGTGCGCCATGCCCAGGCCTTGCACGCCGACGCGGTGCTGGTGCAACTGGGCGAGGCCCGTCAGCAAGAGAGCCTGCTGCGCTACAACGGCATGCTCGAGAGCACCTGGCAACTGCTGGCCAGCGCACGCGAACGCGGCGCCGCGCTCGACGCCGCCACCCAGGCCCGCCGCGGCTACTGGCGTGCCCAGGCCGCCTGGCAGGCCTTGCTCGGCGGCGCCGACTTCGCCCTTGATGCCGCCCAGTCCGCCGCTGGCGACAGCGCCGGCAACAGCCCCCACTGAGGAATCTCCATGCAACGACGACATTTCTTCGCTGCCGGCGCCTCCGCGGTGGCTGCCGCCAGCGTCAGCCGCGTGGCCATGGCTGCCCTGCCCGAGGCCGTGCAACAGACATCGGCCGAGACCGCCGCACCCTGGCTGCCCCCGGGTGTGACCGGCGCGGGTCGCCCCTACAACCCCGTGATCACCCTCAACGGCTGGACCCTTCCCTGGCGCATGAACGACGGCGTCAAGGAGTTCCACCTGGTGGCCGAGCCGGTGGTGCGCGAGATGGCGCCCGGCTTCAACGTGAACATGTGGGGCTACAACGGCCAGAGCCCGGGCCCCACCATCGAAGTGGTCGAAGGCGATCGCGTGCGCCTGTTCGTGACCAACCGCCTGCCCGAGCACACCACAGTGCATTGGCACGGTCAGCGATTGCCCAACGGCATGGACGGCGTGGGTGGCTTGAACCAGCCGCAGATTGCGCCCGGCAAAACCTTCGTCTACGAGTTCGTGGCGCGCCGACCTGGCACCTTCATGTACCACCCGCATGCCGACGAGATGGTGCAGATGGCCATGGGCATGATGGGCATGTGGGTGACCCACCCCAAAGGCAAACACCCGCTCATTGCCGAGGCGCAGCGCGACTACTGCTTCCTGCTCAATGCCTTCGACGTCGAACCGGGCAGCGCCACCCCGCAGGTCAACACCATGCTCGACCAGAACATCTGGGCCTGGAACAGCCGGGTGTTTCCGGGCATCAGCCCCCTGGTGGCCCGCCTGGGCGAGCGGGTGCGTGTGCGCGTGGGCAACCTCACCATGACCAACCACCCGGTGCACATCCACGGCATCGAGTTCGAGGTCACCGGCACCGATGGCGGCCCCACCCCCAAGACCGCGCGCTGGCCCGAAGTGACGGTGGACGTGGCCGTCGGGCAGATGCGCCAGATCGAGTTCATCGCCGACGAACCCGGTGACTGGGCCATGCACTGCCACAAGAGCCACCACACCATGGGCGCCATGGGCCATGCCGTGCCCACCATGATCGGCGTTGACCACCGCGGCCTCGTGGGCCCGCTGCAGCGCGCCGCACCCGACTACATGGTGATGGGCGAGCGCGGCATGGCCGACATGGGTGAGATGCAGATGGAGCTGCCCGCCAACACCTTCCCCATGATGACCGGCACCGGGCCCTATGGCGCCATCGAGATGGGCGGCATGTTCACCACCCTCAAGGTGCGTGCCGACCTCAAGCCCGGCGACTACGCCGACCCTGGCGACTTCAAACAACCCCCAGGCACGCAGGCGCGGCTGGTCGAGGGCGCACAAGCCCCGGCCCCGGTGCGGGCGCCCGCCAACCCCAATCCGCCCGACGGCCGCGCACGCAAACCCTCGGGTCACCAACACGGCATGGAGCACTGAGATGAACACCACACGACGAACCCTGCTGGGCTGGCCCCTGGCCGCGGCCTGGCCGCTGGCCCATGCCCATGGCGATCAGAAGCATGGCGAGGCCATGCCCGTGGTCAAGGAACAAACGAAGGAGCAAAAGCCTTGGGGGATCGCCGGCGACGTCAAAGACGTACGCCGCACCCTCACCGTGCGCATGAGCGACGACATGCGCCTCACGCCCAACCACATCACCGTGCGCGAAGGCGAGACCTTGCGCATCCGCGCGGTCAACGCCGGTGCCGTGATGCACGAGATCGTGCTCGGCACCCGAGAAGAACTCGAAGCACACGCCGCGCTGATGAAGCGCTTCCCCGGCATGCAGCACGACGAGCCCTACATGGCCCACGTCCCCCCAGGGCGCCAGGGCGATGTGGTCTGGCACTTCAACCGCGCGGGTGACTTCGAATTCGCCTGCCTGATCGCCGGCCACTACGAAGCCGGCATGCGCGGCACGCTGCGTGTCACCCCCAAAGGATGAACCCCATGCCCACCCCACGACGACAACTGATCACCGCCGCCGCCCTGTCGGCTCTGCTGCCGCTGGCGCGTGCGACCACCGACGCCACACCCCTCACCCTGCAGGTCTGGAAAGACCCGAACTGCGGCTGCTGCCACGACTGGGTCAACCACCTGCGCAGCAACGGCATCGCGGTGCAGACCTTCGACACCGGCAACACCGCCGTGCGCAAACGCCTGGGCCTGCCCGATCGCTACGCCTCGTGCCACACCGCGCGCATCGGTGGCTATGTGATCGAGGGCCACGTACCCGCGCGCGACATTCACCGCCTGCTCGCCGAACGCCCCGATGCACTGGGCCTGGCCGTGCCCGGCATGCCGGTGGGCAGCCCCGGCATGGACGGCCCCGCCTACAACGGCCGCCAGGACCCGCACGACGTGCTGCTGGTCCTGCGCAACGGCCAGTCCCGCGTCTTCCAGTCCTACTTCCGCTGATGCATTTCTTCCCTGTTCCCGATGGAGTCCCCATGACGTTCAAACCCCTCATCGCAGCCGCCTGGCTGCTGGCCGGCGCCGCGATGGCCGCCGACCTGCCCGTGACCGAAGGCGAGGTCCGCCGCGTCAACAGCGCAGGCCAGGAAGTCACGATCAAGCACGGTGAAATCAAGAACCTGGACATGCCGCCCATGACCATGGTCTTCAAGGTCAAGGACCCGGCGCAGCTGTCCGCGCTCAAAGCCGGCGACAAGGTGCGCTTCACCGCCGACCAGATCAACGGCGCCTATACGGTCTTGTCGATCGAGCGCGCACCCTGAGCAACCGAAGGCGCCCGAAGCAGCGGTCAGACGGGCGTTTTGCCCTGTGTTCCGGCGTTCAGAAAGGGCCTGAAGTGCCGATACTCTCTTGCACCTTTTCTTGCAATGGGGCGCACTGCGCCCGGCGAGAGTACCCAGGACTTACACATGCGCACGAATCTGCCCGTCACACAACAAGAGTTCGTCATTCCCGACGGCGTCACGCTGGTCTCGACCACCGACCTGCAAAGTCACATCACCTACTGCAACCCGGCCTTCGTGGCCGTCAGCGGCTACAGCCGCGAGGAATTGCTGGGCCAGCCGCACAACCTGATCCGCCACCCCGACATGCCGGCGGAGGCCTTTCGCGACATGTGGGCCACGCTCAAGAGCGGCTCGCCCTGGTCGGCACTGGTGAAGAACCGCCGCAAGAACGGCGACCACTACTGGGTCATGGCCAACGCCACGCCCATCGTGAACAACGGCCAGGCCGTCGGCTACATGTCGGTGCGCACCAAACCCACGCGCGAGCAGGTGCAGGCTGCTGAAAAGCTCTATGCGCAAATGCGCGCCGAACGCGAGCAGGGCCAGGCCCTGACCACGCTGCACAGCGGCCGCGTGGTGCTGGCCGGCTGGCGCGGTGCCTTGCAGAGCCTGCTGCGCCCCACCCTGGGCAAGACCATCGGTGTTGTGAGCCTTGCACTCACCGCCGTCGGCATGGCCCTGGGCCACTGGGGCAGCGGCCTCAATGGCTGGGCCTGGCTGGGCGCCCTGGTGCCCGCTTTGGGCGCGGCTGGTGTGGCGGCCTGGTTGCTGCGCCAGCAAGTCGTTGAACCGCTGCAAAGTGCGATCGCATTCGCCAACACCATGGCCGCTGGCGATCTCACCACCCGCCTGCGCCGCATCGGCTCGGGCGAGTTTGGTGGCCTGGCCAAGGCGCTGAACCAGCTCAACGTCAACCTGCAAGCCGTCGTGTCCGATGTGCGCGAAGAAGTGGAGCATGTGCAGGTTGCCAGCCGCGAAATCGCCGCCGGCAACCAGGACCTGTCCTCGCGCACCGAGGCGCAGGCCAGCAACCTGGAAGAAACCGCCGCTTCAATGGACCAGATGAACAGCACGGTGGCGCAAAGTGCCAGCACCGCGGGCGAAGCGGCCCGACTGGCGCAGCAGGCTGCGTCGGTGGCGCGCGATGGCAACCAGGCCATGCACGACGTGGTGAACACGATGGAAGACATCAGCCGCAGCTCCGCGCGCATCGGCGAGATCATCCAGGTCATCGACGGCATCTCGTTCCAGACCAACATCCTGGCGCTCAATGCCGCAGTGGAAGCCGCGCGCGCTGGCGAGCAAGGCCGTGGCTTTGCGGTGGTGGCCGGCGAGGTGCGACAACTGGCGCAGCGCACGCTGGACGCCGCCAAGGAAATCAAGCAGTTGATCGACGAATCAGCCCACAAGGTGGCGCAGGGCAACCAGCTGGTGCACAGCACCGGCCAGACCATGGCCGGCGTGGTGGGCTCGGTCGAGCAGGTCAACGCGCTGATCGGCGACATCACCCACGCCACGCAAGAACAATCCAGCGGCATCGCGCAGATCAACCAGGCGGTCGGTCAGCTCGACAGCGTGACGCAGCAGAACTCGGCCATGGTCGAACAGCTCGCTGCAGCGGCCAGCTCGCTGCAATCGCAGGCCCAGGTGATGTACGAGGCGGTCGGCGTGTTCCGCCTGCACCAGCGCGGCAAGGTGCAGGGCTGAGCGCGGCCAAGCCGTCGACGCTTCTGTAACGCCCGGCAACGCCGGGCGTTTTTCATGGGTCGCGTGCTATGTTCGCGCCCATGCCCAAGACCCTGCGCTACACCCTGATCTCGCTCAAGGAGATGCTGCTCTCGGGCAGCCCGATCGTGCTGCTCACGATCGCCCTGCTGGGCTTCACCTGGTGGTGGCTCAACCCCAACCCGCCCAAGAAGGTGGTGCTGGCCACCGGGCCGGAACAAAGCGCCTACGACGCCTTCGGTCAGCGCTATGCACAGGCCCTCAAGCGCTACGGCATCACCGTTGAAATGGTGCGCACCGAGGGTTCGTCCGACAACCTCGACCGCCTGCGCCGCGGCGAGGTGGACCTGGGTTTCGTGCAAGGCGGCTCGGCCGACCTCGGCTACGACGAGGAGGACAGCATCGTCTCCCTGGGCAGCCTGTTCGTGGAACCCCTGTGGCTGTTCTATCGCGAAGACGCCGCCAAGCGCCTGCAGAAGGAACCTGTGCTGAAGAACCTGGCCGACCTCAAGGGCTGGCGGGTCAACGTGGGCACGCCCGGCAGCGGTGTGCCCCGCTTGTTCAACACCTTGCTTCAGGTCAACCGCATCGAACCACGCGAGATCGTGCTCAGCCAGCTGGAGCAGACGCCGGCCACGGTGGCCTTTCTGGACGGGCAGCTCGACGCCCTCGTGTTCGCCTCGGCACCCGAATCGCTGATCGTGCAGATGCTGCTGCAGACGCCGGGCGTGAAACTGCTGGACTTCGCGCAGGCCGAGGCCTACTCGCGCCGCTTCGGCTACCTCACACCCGTGACCATGCCGCAGGGCATGGTGGATCTGGCCAACAACGTGCCGCCACGCAACGTGCGCCTGGTGGCCTCGACCACCAGCCTGCTTGCGCGTGCCGGCACCCACCCCGCCGTGCTGCAGCTGTTTGCGCAGACGGCGGTCGAGATGCACGGTGGCGCAGGCTGGTTCAACCGGGCGCGCGAATACCCCAACCTCGACCACAGCGAGCTGCCGGTCGCGCCCGAGGCCGAGCGCGCCCTCAAGGGCGGCCTGCCCTTTCTGCAGCGCTACCTGCCGTTCTGGCTGGCCAACGTCATCGAGCGCATGTGGCTGGCCATGGGCCTGATCATCGCGCTGGCACTGCCGCTGTCGCGCATCGTGCCGCCGCTCTACACCTTCCGCATCCGCTCGCGCGTGTTCCGCTGGTACGCCGAGCTGCGCGACATCGAGCAGCGCCACGAAGCCGGCAGCGCGTCGGCCGATGAACTCATTGCCCAGCTCGACGACATGGAGCACAAGGTGGAGAAGGTGGTGGTGCCGCTGTCGTACACCGATGAGCTCTATGCCTTGCGCGGCAACATCCACCTGGTGCGCAAGAAGCTGCTGCGCAAAGGCAGCGCACAGGCGGTGGGCGCGCCGGCGTGACGTGCCTTGATGACAAATGACGAATGACTTCGCGCTGCGCGCTTGATGACTGCGCAGGCGCCCAGACAGTCATTTGTCATTCAGCCTCGCAGAGGCAAGTCATCCGTCATCGCGCGCCAATGAGGCGGCAACGCAACAGCTACTTGCTCGACTTGCCGGAGTTCTTGAGTGCCTGCTCGGCCACCGCGTCCAGCGCCTCATCGACCATGCTGTAGTCGGCCACCACGCGCAGCTTGCCTTGTTCAATCAGGCGGTCCACGCCACGGCGCGTCATTGACAACGAGCGCCCGGAGGCCGTGCCGAACAGGAACAGCGTGCCGTGCGGGCTGGCCCAGGTGAGCTGCACGCGCAACATCTGGCCGTCCTGCTGCAGATCGAACCAGCCGCCAACCTTGAGACCGGTGGCGTCGCGCAAGGCCATCTCGGCCTTGATGTCCGCCCAGTCGCGCTGCACCGGCATGGGCTCGGTGTTCATGAAGGCGGGCTGGGTCGACTCGGGCAGCGAGTCGTCGTAGAAGTTGGTGTCCTTGGCTTCCTGGTGGCGCATCCACAGGGCGTCATCGTCCATGTTGAGCACACTGACGTCGCCCTCTGCCTCGGGCGCTTTGTCGGCCGACGTCGGCGCCGGGCGACCACTCGGTCGCTGCGTCTTGTACGCCGCTTCGTGCAAGCCCATCAGCGTCTGGAAGAAGGCTTCCACCTTTTCGCGCGGGTAGTCGATCGAGTCCAGACCTTCGCGCAGCGTGCGTAGCACGGGCGGGATGACCTTCACCAGGCGCGGCCGGTTCTGGCTGGCCAGGCTCAGCTGGCACGACCACAGCAAGTCGCCCAGGATGTCGACGTAGCGCTTGGCCAGTGAATCGCCAGACAGCATGGGCGGGCGTTCGCTCTCGTCGATGCGCGCCTTGGCCACCACCAGGGCCCACACACCGGTGAGGAAGCGGCGCACCGGACCCGGTGCCTTGGCGTAGTCGACACGCGCGCGAAATTCCTCGGCAATCTTCTCGGCCAGCAGCTTGCGCTGCTCCACGCGGACCAGGGTCTGCATGGCTCGGCCACGCGCCTCGATCTCGGCCCTGGGCACCGCCGCATCCTGCGAGCGCTGCACGCGCTCCAGCAGCGCCGGAATGCGCGACGCGATGTTGCCCCCCGGGCGACGCAAGTCGTTGACGATCTGGCGCAGCTCGCCCATGTAGGCGGTGAAACCGGCTTCCTGCTCGCTGGTATAGGCCAGGCTGCGCGCCGTCACGTTGTCAAGCAATCGGCGCGCCGGGTTGTTGCGGTCGGCAAAAAAGCGCGGGTCGTTGTTGGCCAGCTCCAGCAGCGCGGGTTTCATGTCCTGCAACTGCGCGCGCACCGGTTTGAGCAAGCGCTTGTCCCCCGCTATGCGCTGCATCAGCAGCGTGACCACTTCGGCCGCCAGCGAGCGCGTCATCTCGTCGTTCTGCGAGATGTCCGAGCCCTCGCTGCCCACCAGCAGCTGGTGCAGGTGATCCAGCGTCAGCAAGGCCTGACGCTCGGTCATCGGGCCGCCCAGCAGGTCTTCACCGCCGAGCTCCTCCTCGGTGAAGGCACGCGATTCGGGTGCGGTGATGACGGCGTAGCCTGCGGGTTTGACGTTCTGCTCGGCCAGCAGCAGGTCCAGCCGCTGGTAGAGCTTGGCCAGCGCCTCGCCCAACGGCGCCGCCCCGGCGTTGAGCCACCGGGCGCGCACGGCAGGGCTGATCTCCAGCGCCTTGAGCGCCTCGATCAGGCACTCGACAAAGGCGGTGACGCTGAGCGGGTTCGCGTCGGCGTTGACAACGCGAAAACCCTGCGCGGTGGACAGGCGCGCCGAGAACTCGAGGTAGGCATCCTCTGCCTTCATCATGGCAACTTGCTGCACGCGAGCCGTCTCGACCTTTTCAACCACCTGGTCATCGCCCATGAGCTCGAGCTCGTCCAGTCTCAGCGAGGTGCGCTTGGGCAAGCCCAAGAGTTCAGACGGCGCGTCCTCCAGGCTTTCGGCAATCGCCGACAGCCAATGCCGCGCCACCGCATCGCGGCTGCGCTGTAGCGTGGTGTAGGCATCGATCAGCGCAGTGCGCTCGTAGTAGTTGGGCGCGGAGCGCTCCTGCTCGCGCAGGATGGTCTGCACCTTGTCGAGCCAGGCAGGCACCCACTGGCGCGAGGCTTCCAGCGCCTCGGCCAGGCAGCGCGTCAACTCCGGGGAGATTTCTTCAGGCATGGGCAGTTCGGTCGCTTGTGGCGGCGGATGCCGCACATTCTGCGCTCTTGGCCAATCCCACAACCCGGGAAATCGAGGGGTTTCTCACACCAGATCAGGCTTTCGAGAGCAGGTCGGTCCAGCCCTGCGGCCCCAGGCGGCGCAGAGTCTCAATGTTGCGCGCCACGATGGCCTCGGCGTCACCGCCTTCGCTGGCCACCGCACGCGAGACGCTGTCTTCGCGCAACAGGTGCAGGGTGGGGAACGGCGAGCGGTTGGTGGCATTGGTGATGTCCTCGGCCTCGGTGCCGTCGAACTGCCACTGCGGGTGAAACGCGGCGACCTGGATCACGCCGTCGAGTTCGTGCTCGTCAACGATCTCGTCGACCACACCCAGAAAATCGTTGAAGACCTCGAAGTCGGGGAACAGCGAGGCGTGCACGATCAGCGTGGTATCGATCTGCTCCGCGGGTGTCTGGGCCAGCAGGTCCAGCTCGCGGTCCAGGTCGTCGAGGAAGGCATCCACGTGCCGTGCCGTGCTGACCACGATGCGCACCTGGTTCTTCACCCACACAGCCCGCGCGAACGGGCACAGGTTGAGGCCGATCACGGCCATCTCGATCCAGTGCCGCGTCGCGGCGAGAACAGTCTCTTCGTTCATGAAACCTGTTTGGCCGCCGGGCCGCCCCTAGGGATGCTCTGCAGAACCCGCACGGCGGCGCAGCGTGGGGGCCACGTTCATGCCAGGGACTTGAAGCGCGGGCGCTTGGGTGCCGCACCCTCCTCGCCCAGTCGCTGCTTCTTGTCGGCCTCGTATTCCTGGTAGTTGCCGTTGAAGAAGAACCACTGGCTGTCGCCTTCGGCCGCGAGGATGTGCGTGCAGATGCGGTCGAGGAACCAGCGGTCGTGGCTGACCACCAGCGCGCTGCCGGCGAATTCCAGCAGCGCCTCTTCCAGCGCGCGCAGGGTTTCCACGTCGAGGTCGTTCGAAGGTTCGTCCAGCAGCAGCACGTTGCCTCCCTCTGCCAGCATCTTGGCCAGGTGCAGGCGACCACGTTCACCCCCCGAGAGGTTCTTCACCATCTTCTGCTGGTCGCCGCCGGAGAAGTTGAAGCGGCCGCAGTAGGCGCGGCTGGGCATCTGGAACTTGCCCACGGTGATCATGTCGAGGCCACCGGAGATGTCTTCCCACACCGTCTTGTCGCCGGCCAGCCCGTCTCGGCTCTGGTCCACGGCGGCGATCTTCACCGTCTGGCCAATCTTCACGGTGCCGCTGTCCGGTTGTTCCTTGCCGGTGATCAGCTTGAACAGCGTTGACTTGCCGGCGCCGTTGGGACCGATGATGCCGACGATGGCGCCCGCGGGGACCGAGAAGCTCAGGTTGTCGATCAGCAGGCGGTCGCCGTAGCTCTTGCTCACGCCCTTGAATTCGATGACTTCATTGCCCAGGCGATCGGCCACGGGAATGAAGATCTCGTTGGTCTCGTTGCGCTTCTGGTACTCGACGTCGCTCAGCTCCTCGAAGCGGGCCAGGCGCGCCTTGCTCTTGGCCTGACGGCCCTTGGCGTTGGAGCGCACCCACTTGAGTTCTTCCTTCATGGCCTTGCGGCGCGCGTCCTCGGTACGCTGCTCCTGCTCCAGGCGGGCCTCCTTCTGCTCCAGCCAGCTGGAGTAGTTGCCCTTGTAGGGAATGCCGTGGCCGCGGTCGAGTTCGAGAATCCACTCGGCGGCGTTGTCGAGGAAGTACCGATCGTGGGTGATGGCCACCACGGTACCCGGGAAGCGCTGCAGGAAGTGCTCCAGCCACTCCACCGATTCGGCGTCCAGGTGGTTGGTGGGTTCGTCCAGCAGCAGCATGTCGGGCTTGGACAACAGCATGCAGCACAGCGCCACGCGGCGCTTCTCGCCACCGGAGAGCAGGCCGATCTTCGCGTCCCAGGGCGGCAGGCGCAGCGCATCGGCCGCGATTTCGAGCTGGTGCTCGGAATCGGTGCCGGCGGTGGCGATGATGGCCTCGAGCTGGGCCTGCTCGGCGGCCAGCGCGTCGAAGTCGGCATCGGGTTCGGCGTAGGCCGCATAGACCTCGTCCAGGCGCTTCTGCGCGGAGCGCACCTCGCCCATGCTGTCTTCCACCGCCTCCCGCACGGTCTGCTCGTCATTGAGCTTGGGTTCCTGCGGCAGATAGCCAATGCGGATGCCGGCCATCGGGATCGCTTCGCCTTCGATCTCCTTGTCGATGCCGGCCATGATCTTGAGCAGCGTGGACTTGCCCGAACCGTTGAGGCCGAGCACGCCGATCTTGGCGCCGGGGAAGAAGGACAGGGAGATGTCCTTGAGGATCTGGCGTTTGGGCGGCACGATCTTGCCGACCCGGTTCATGGAAAAAACGTATTGAGCCATGGTGTCTGTGGGAAATTTGCAGCGCCCCGGACGGGCGCGCGACCCCGGGATTATCGACCCATGCCACAATACGCCCCGTCGGGCACGTCAGTAGGCCCGGCACCAGCTGCCTGCTGGGGCGCGCCTCCCGTGCGGACGCCGCCAATCTCCCCGGAAATCCATCGGCCCCCCACTGAGCGGGTGCATGCCCTGAGCGGCAGCCCCGAAAGGCCGATCCCCAGCGCCCTGGAAGGGTGCCGCTTCACACAATGACTTTCGAAGAACTGAACCTGGCCCCGGCCATCGTGCAAGCCGTGCACGAACACGGCTACAACACCCCGACCCCGATCCAGGTGGAGGCCATCCCCGCCGTGCTGGCCGGGCGTGACCTGCTCGCCGGCGCCCAGACCGGCACCGGCAAGACCGCGGCCTTCACCCTGCCGATGCTGCAGCGCCTGTCGCAAGGCGAGCGCAGCGCCAACCGATTTGGCGGCATCGGCATCCGCGCCCTGGTGCTCACGCCCACGCGCGAACTGGCCGCACAGGTCGAAGAATCGGTGCGCGTCTATGGCAAGCACGTGGACCTGAGCTCGGCCGTCGTCTTCGGCGGCGTGGGCATGAACCCGCAGATCGAGGCCATGCGCCGTGGCGTCGACATCCTGGTGGCCACGCCGGGCCGCCTGCTCGACCTCAACCAGCAGGGCCGCCTCGACCTGTCGACCGTGCAGGTGCTGGTGCTGGACGAAGCCGACCGCATGCTGGACATGGGCTTCATTCACGATGTGAAGAAGGTGCTGGCGCTGTTGCCGCAAAGCAAGCAGAGCCTGCTGTTCTCGGCCACCTTCAGCAGCGAGATCCGCGACCTGGCCAACGGCCTGCTCAAGGACCCGCAGCACATCCAGGTGACGCCGCCCAACACCACGGTGCAGCGCATCACCCAGGTCATCCACCCGGTGGGTCGCGGCAAGAAGAAGGCGTTACTGGTGCACATCATCCAGCAGCACGACTGGAGCCAGGTGCTGGTGTTCACCCGCACCAAGTTCGGCGCCAACAACGTGGCCGAATACCTCAACAAGCATGGCGTCACCGCCATGGCCCTGCACGGCAACAAGAGCCAGGGCGCGCGCACCCAGGCGCTGGCCGGCTTCAAGAGCGGCGAGATCCGCGCCCTGGTGGCCACCGACATCGCCGCCCGCGGCATCGACATCGACGAGCTGCCGCACGTCGTCAACTACGACATCCCCAACATCTGCGAAGACTACGTGCACCGCATCGGCCGCACGGGCCGCGCCGGCCGTGAAGGCCAGGCGGTCAACCTCGTCAGCCTCGACGAGGAAGGCTTCATGATGGAGATCGAACGTTTCACCAAGCAGCAGATTCCGGTCGAGATCTTTGCCGAATTCATGCCCGAGCCCGGTGAAAAGGCCGAGCCGATCGCCATGGGCCGCCAGACCCTGTGGGGCGGCGCCGGCAAGCCGCCCAGCCGCGACGTGATGGCCGCCGCGGCCAAGGTGGCGCGCCAGGAAATGATGCAACGCATCCGCGAGAAGAAGTCCGGCGATGGCCAGGGCCAGGGTCGCGGCGACGGTCAGCCGCGCGGCCAGGGCCAGAAGGCACGCGGCCCCCGTCCGAGCGGTCAAGGGCAAGGCAGCGGACACCCGCGCCCCGAAGGTCAAGCTCGCGGTGACGGTCAGCAGCGTCAGCGCCCTCCCCGTGGCGATCGCCCGCCGCGCTTTGAAGGCGAAGAAGGCCACGAGCGCCAGCCAGGCCCGAACGCCCACCTGGGCAGCCTGCGCATTCGCGAACCGCGTCCGCGCCAGGCCAACCCCAACGGCCAGCCCGATCCGCTGCGCACTGGCATCGACGCCATGCGCACCGGCAACCGCAACAACAAGAAGAAGCGCGGCGGCAAAGGCGGCGGTGGTGGCGGTGGCGGCCAACGTGGCGAAGGTGCGGTGGATCCCTTGCGCACCAGCTTCGGCCGCATCTCCAACTGAGGTTTCCATCCGAATCCTGGGCGGCATCCGCCGCCCAACGAGGCCGCCACATCGAAAGGTGTGGCGGCCTCGTTGCGTCGGGTTCTGTGTCAGACCTTGACGAAGGCAGTCACCAGTGGCTCGTCGCCCACCTGCCGGCTCCAGTGGCCGTGCACCGTGGGGTCGAAGGTGGCACCCTCTGGCAGGGTGTCGGCCGAATAGAAGTGTTCGCCCGGCCCGAAGATGCGGCTGCTGCCGTCCTGCAGGCCGATCTCCATGCGACCACGCAACACGAACAGCCACTGCGGTGCGCCGGTGCAGTGAAAGCTGCTGCGAAAGCCCACCGGGCTCTCGCGCAATTGCAGGCCGCTGGCTGGCAGGACCGCGGACAGACGCGCGGCCGGCGTGCCCTCGCCCAGCGCGATGGCTTCCTCTCGAAAACGGGCACGGCCGTCGGTATCGGTAAACAAGATGACTTGCGCAAATGTGGTCATGCAGGGCCTCGGGGTTTCCACCATGTCTGAAGGCAGGGAGCCTTAAATCTGCCCTAAGTCTGCCCCAACAGAATCCGGCACACCGCGGGCACGGTGCCCGTGGGCCCCCTCCACCGAGAGACAACCGTCATGACCAAGTCCCTGATCGCCCTGTTCTGCGCCGCCGCCTTCAGCATGGGCATTGCCCACGCAACGACCCCGGCCGCCAAGCCCGCCGAGAAGAAAGAAGAAATGAAGAAGTGCGACCCCAAGAAGGACAAGGACTGCAAGGAAGAGAAGAAGTCCTGATCGACCGAATCGCTTGGCCAAAGCGGGGGCAACCCCGCTTTTTTTTCGCGCACACTGTGCCCATGCGACTGCTGCTCGCCGAAGACGATCCGATGCTCGGCCGCGGCCTGGAGCGGGGTCTGGCCATGGCCGGCTTCGTCGTCGACTGGGTGCGCGACGGCCGCAGCGCGCAGACTGCCCTGGAGAACGATGCACACGACGTGCTGTTGCTCGACATCGGTCTGCCGCAGCAGGATGGACTGGCGCTGCTGCGCTGGCTGCGTGCCGGCCAGCGCAGCCTGCCGGTGTTGGTGGTTTCCGCGCGCGACGCTGTGCCCGATCGGATCGCAGGCCTCAACCTCGGCGCCGACGACTACCTCACCAAACCGTTCGACCTCGACGAACTCATTGCCCGCGTGCACGCGCTGGTGCGCCGCCAGCAGGGGCGCGCACAGCCCGAGATGCGCGTGGGCGCACTGGTGGTCGACCCATTGCGACGCGAAGCGCAACTGCAAGGCCAACCGGTGGCGCTGTCGCCGCGCGAATTCGCTTTGCTGATGGCGTTGATCGAACGGCCCGGCCATGTGCTCTCGCGCGAGCAGCTCGAGCAGCGCCTGTACTCCTGGCAGGACGAGGTGCAGAGCAACGCGGTGGAGGTGCACCTGCACCACCTGCGGCGCAAGCTCGGCGCAGACTGGATTCGCAACGTGCGGGGCGTGGGCTACAAGCTGGTGGCGCCTGCATGAGGTCGATTCGCCAGCGCCTGTTGCTGTGGCAGATCGGTGCCGTAGTGCTGACGGCCGTGCTGGTCAGCTTCATCACCTACCGCGTCGCCTGGAGTGGCTTCAACCGCATTCGCGACTATGGCTTGCAGCAGATTGCCTACTCCGTGGTGCGTCACGGCGTGCGGCCAATGGGCACGGCCAGCCTGCCGGCGCAGCCGCCCGAGGCCGACGTTTCGCCGGCCTTGCCGGCCATTGAGCCGAGCGACGAAATCGTGCCGACGGAAGACCTGGGTCAATTCGTGAGCCAGATCTGGTCGGCCGATCGTCAACTTCAGTACAGCTCGTTGGCCGAGGGCGGCCCGCCGCTGCAGGCGGTTGGCCTGCATGGCGTGCGGTGGAACGACGAGGATTGGCGCGTGTACACCGTGATCGACCGGCAGCAGACGGTACAGGTGGCCGTCACCACCGCGGACCGCGCCGCCAGCTTCAGCGAGCTTGTGCCGTGGTTGCTCGCGCCGCTGGGCCTGCTGGTGGTCCTGCTGTCGCTGCTGATCCACACCGCCGTCGAACGCGCGCTGGCACCCATCGACACCTGGGGCAAAGACCTGCGCCGACGGGATGCGCGGCAGTTGCACGCCGTGACCACCGATGCGCTGCCAGAGGAACTTGAACCACTGGGCGATGCGCTGAATGCCCTGCTGGCGCGCGTGCAACAACTGCTCGACAGCCAACGCGTGCTGCTGGCCGACGTGGCCCACGAACTGAACACGCCCCTGGCGGCCATCAAGCTGCAAGCGCAACTGGCGCGACGCAGCAACGAGACCGAGCAACAACGCCAGGCGGCCCTGGACGAACTGGACCGCGGCATTGCCAGGGCCACCCACCTGGTGGCCCAGTTGCTGCAGATGGCCCGGCTCGAACCCGGCGTGCGCGAGCCGCAGGCGGTGCCGGTGCGGCTGGATCGGCTGGCGGCCGAATCGGTCGCGGGGCTGTCCGCCCAGGCCGACGAGCGCGCCATCGACCTGGGTGTGTCGCACAGCGAAGCCGTCACCGTGGTGGCAGATCCCGACGATCTCCGCGTGGTGTTCGACAACCTGATCGACAACGCCCTGCGGCACACGCCCGAGGGCGCTCGCGTCGACGTCGAGGTGAGCCGCGACGGACAGACCGCCTGGCTCAGCGTGGCCGATGACGGGCCTGGCATTGCGCCCGAAGACCGCAGCCGCGCATTGCAGCGCTTCGTGCGACTGCGCCCTGAGCAGACCACCGGCAGCGGGCTTGGGCTGGCCATCGTGGCCCAGATCGCGCAGTTGCACGGTGGACAGGTGGACATGGATGGGCGCGCAGGCGGCGGGCTGCGCGTTCGGGTGGGCTTGCCGGTGCACGAATCGGCTGCCTGAGCCTCGCGCGGGCGCGGCTTTCAAAGTTGCGGAGATTAAGGAAAAACCTGCAACAGATGCCGATCAGGTTGCCGATTCGGAAACAATCGACCGATCCGCGCTATCCTCGCGCCCATGGACCGATTGCACTCGATGCGGGCATTCCAGAAGGTGGTGGACGAAGGCGGCTTTGCCGCGGCTGCGCGCGCCCTGGATGCCTCACCCGCGGTGGTCACCCGCCTGGTGGCCGATCTTGAAGAGCACCTGGGCACCCGTTTGCTGCACCGCACGACGCGCCGTGTCGCCCTGACCGAAGCCGGCGAGGTCTACCTGGAGCGGGTGCGCCAGATTCTGGTCGACCTTGAAGAAGCCAGTGCGCTGGTGAGTTCGCAAACGCAGGAACTGGCGGGCGTGCTGCGCCTGCTCGCGCCGCCCGTGCTGGCCACCCATGTGCTGGCGCCCATGCTCACCAGTTTTCGCGCCGCCTACCCCAAGATCCGCCTGGACATCGATGTCGACACCCACCGCGAACCGCCGGTCGAGGAGTACGACATCACCCTGATTGGCGCCAACGCCACCTTCGATGCCAACGTGATCGCCCGCAAGGTGATCAGCACCGAGGGCATCCTCATCGCGGCCCCCGAGTACATCGAACGGCGCGGCCAACCCGCCACACCCGAGGCGCTGATCGACCACGACGTACTGCGCCTGAAGCCCAGCAGCGGACGCTCGAGCAAATGGCGCCTGCTCAATGCCAATGAGAGCGATCGCGCGGTCGACGTGGAGGTGCAGCCCGTGATCTGGGCCAACCACAACGACACGCTGATCCGCGCCGCGCTCGATGGCGCCGGCATCGCCGCGACATCGGTCGAACTGGCGGCGCCCTTGCTGGCCGACGGCGACCTGGTGCGCGTGCTCAACCCGTGGATCACCAACCGCCTGACCATGTACGCGGCCCTGCCCAGCCGCAAGTTCATTCCCCGGCGCACCCAGGTCTTTCTTGATGCGCTGACCCAGCACACCCGCGAACGCGTCGGCGAGGCGCTGGCCACCTGCAACGCCTGCTGAACCCCTTCTTTCCATGAGCGAGTCCATCACCTTAGGCCACCATGGCCGCGTCGTCATCGTCACCGGCGGTGCCCAGGGCATTGGCGCGGCCTGCGTGCGACGGTTCGCGCGCGAGGGCGCACAACTCGTTGTCGCCGACCTGGCCCAGGATGCGGGCCAGGCCATCGCGTCTGAAGTTGGAGGGCTCTTCGTGCGCTGCGACGTGGGCGACAAGGTCCAGGTCGATGCCCTGGTGGCACAGGCCGTGGCGCAATTCGGCCGGATCGACGTGCTGGTCAACAACGCCGGCATCTTCAAGGCCGCGAACTTCCTCGACATCACCGAGGCCGACTTCGACGCCGTGCTGCGCGTCAACCTCAAAGGCGCCTTCCTGGTCGCCCAGGCCGTGGCGCGCACCATGGTGAGCGCAGGCACCCAAGGCGCCATCGTCAACATGAGCTCGGTCAACGGCGTGATGGCCATCCCCAACATCGCCAGCTACAACGTGAGCAAGGGCGGCATCAACCAGCTCACACGCGTGATGGCGTTGGCGCTGGCCGATCACGGTATCCGCGTCAACGCGGTGGCGCCCGGCACCATCGCCACCGAACTGGCGGCGCAAGCGGTGCTGACCAGCGACGACGCGCGGCGCAAGATCCTGGGCCGCACGCCGATGAAGCGCCTCGGCGCGCCCGAGGAAATTGCCGACGTGGTGGCCTGGCTGGCCAGCGACGCCGCCAGCTACGTCACCGGCGAGATCGTGACCGCCGACGGCGGTCGCATGGCCCTGAACTACACCGTGCCGGTCTGACGCCGACCCGCCTGGTCAGGCGGGCTGAGCTTGGCGGGCTGGCGCCGACTCCTTGATCGGCAGGTGCACCAGCGCCGCGCCCGCCGCCAGCACGATGTCGATGTACCAGACCCAGTCGTAGCTGCCGGTGGCATCGAACACCTTGCCCCCCAGCCAAGCCCCCAGGAAGCCACCGATCTGGTGCGCGAACATCACCGCGCCGAACAGCATCGCCAGGTTGCCCACACCGAAGAACTTGCCCACCAGCCCCACGGTGGGTGGCACGGTCGACAGGAAGGTCAGCCCCATCACGGCGGCGAACACCAGCAGCACCGCCTCCGTTTTGGGCGACAACAGAAACACCAGCACCGCCAGACCACGCGCCGCGTACACCAGCGACAACAGCGACTTCATGCGCCAGCGGCCCACCGCCCAGCCCATGGCCAGGCTGCCCACGATGTTGAACAGGCCGATGACGCCCAGCGCCCAGGCGCCCACCGGTGCCGGCAGGCCGCAGGCCGCCACCACGCCAGGCAGGTGCGTGGCCAGGAAGGCCACGTGAAAACCGCAGACGAAGAAGCCCGCCGACAGCATCAGGTAGCCGGGGTGGCGCAAGGCCTTGCCCAATGCTTCGCGCGCAGGCAACGCGGCTGGCGACATGCTCTGGTGACCGGATACCGGTCCGCCTCGCAGCACCCACGCCGCCGGCAGGGCCAGCAACACGATCAACGCCAGCGACTGCATGGCCCCGACCCAGCCCAGGCTGGCCGTCAACGCGGCGGCCAGCGGCGCCATGAGGAACTGCCCGAACGAGCCGCCCGCATTGACCACTCCCGTTGCCAGCCCGCGTCGCTCGGGTGGAATGAGCCGGCTTGACGCTGCCATCAGCACCGACGGCCCGGCCATGCCCGCCCCGCCCGCAGCCAGAATGCCCACCGCCAGAATCAGGCCCAAGGTACTGGTCATGAACGGCGTGAGGAAGGTGCCCAAGGCCACCAAGGACACCCCCAGCAACAGCACGCGGCCAGCGCCCACACGATCGGCAAAAGCACCCGCGAACGGTTGCGTCAGACCCCACCACAACTGACCGAAGGCAAAGGCCAGACTGATGCTGCCCAGGCCCAGCCCGGTCGCGGTGTTGATCGGCGACAGGAAAAATCCCATGGTCTGTCGCGTGCCCATGGTCAGCGCAAAGGTGCCGGCCGCGGCCAGCAACACCAGCCACCAGATGGGCGAGCTGCCCCGGGTGCGTTCATTCGATGCCAAGGTCGTCTCCTTCGTCGTCCAGCAACTGCAGCGACTCGTCGATCAACTGGTGCAAGGCGATCACACGCTCGTTGCCCAGGCGTTGGTTGATGCTTTCCTGCGCGGCACGCCAGCGCCGTTGCGCCTCGCTGCGTTTGGCCTGCCCTTGCGCGGTGGCCTGGATGAACCAGCTGCGCGCGTCGGGCCCGGGCACCTGCTCGACCCAGCCGGCGTCGATGAGGGGGCGCAGGTTGCGCGACAGCGTGGACGCACTCATGTGCATCTGCTGCGCCAGCTCCACTGCCCGGATCGGCCCCAGCTTGGTGACGTAGGACAGCAACGAGTATTGCGTGATCTTCAGACCGGCCTTGCCGACTTCGGCGTCGTAAGTGGCACCGACGGCGCGCACCAGCTGGCGCAACTTGAGGTTGGTACAGCCTTGCGGCTTGGCGGGTGTTGACACGGTGGCGACAGGCGACATGGCGACGATTGTATCTACAATCGATGCATATGCAATTTTTTGAACACACAAGGAGCCCCGCATGAGCGACACCCTCGAACAATGGCTGGCCGACGAGAAGGCGGTGCAGGCGGCCCTGGACAAAGGCCCAGGCCCTGGGGTCGCCACCCCGGCGCAGATCGCGGGCATGAGCGGTCTGGCACAGATGCAGGCCATGTTGCGCGGCGAGCTACCGTACGCTGCCATCGCCCCCACGCTGGACTTCACCATCGTCGACGTCGGTGACGGCATGGCCACCTTTCAGGGCACGCCCTTGCCGCGCCACTTCAACCCCATGGGCTCGGTGCACGGCGGCTGGTTCGCCACCCTGCTCGACTCCGCACTGGGTTGCGCCGTGCACACCAAGATGCCGCCCGGGCGTGCCTATACGACGGCCGAACTGAGCGTGAACATCGTGCGCGCGCTGAACCCCAAGGTGCCCCGGGTTCGCGCCATCGGGCAAGTCATTCACGCCGGTCGCCAACTGGCCACGGCCGAGGCACGCCTGGTGGGCCCGGACGGCACGCTCTATGCGCATGCCACAACGACCTGCCTGGTTTTTGAGATGCGGTGACAATCCCGGCCCATGCGAATCCTCCACACCATGCTGCGCGTGGGCAACCTGCAGCGCTCGATCGATTTCTACACCCAGGTGCTGGGCATGAAACTGCTGCGCACCTCGGAGAACCCCGAGTACAAGTACTCGCTCGCCTTTCTGGGCTACGAGAGCAACCCGGCACAGGCCGAGATCGAGCTCACCTACAACTGGGGCGTGGAGCAGTACGAGATGGGCACGGCCTACGGGCACATTGCCCTGGGCGTAGCCGATGCCTACGCCGCGTGCGAGAAGATCAAGGCCGCGGGCGGCAACGTTACCCGCGAAGCCGGCCCGGTCAAGGGTGGCACCACGGTGATCGCCTTCGTGACCGACCCCGATGGCTACAAGATCGAATTAATACAACGGGAATCAATGGCTTAAGCGATCGGCCGCCAATTCGGCCGCAACGCATGCTCACCACCACGACCAACACCCGCACCGACCGGCCGTGCTGGACGTGTGAGCACTTCGGCCACGCGGTGCACCCTGATCGCAGGTCGAGCCCGGTGTGGTGCGAGAAGAACCGGATAGTGACCGGCAGGCCGCAGGATGGGTGCTGCAACTGGCAGCGCGCCGCCGGCAGCGACGACGAGCAGCGCCAATGAGAAAAAGCCCGCCCACCCCGAAGGGCAGGCGGGCGAAGATCAGTTCTTGCGAACCTGATCAGGAGACAACCGGTCAGGGGCTCAGCGCGTCATAGGAGCGCTGGCAGGCGATCCCTGCTGAGTGGGCAAGGTCAGCGAATCGAGCAATTCCGTCCGCAGCTTCGTCAAGCCGGCGCTGCACGTCGGCAAGCATTCGCTCGGTGGCGTCGGCTGCCGGGCCTGGGGCGGAAGCGGCGGCACCGCGGCAGGCTGCAGCACGGACGGCGGAGAGTTGTGCGCGCAGGCGCTCACCAGAAGTGCGAGCAGCATCAGCATCGCGGCGGGCAGTTTGTTCGCGGACGTGGGCATCTTCCGCCTCCTTGGTCAGTGCGGCGATGCGCCGCTGTTGCTGGTCGCGCTCGGCCTGAACGGCGGTGGCCAGGGTTCGGGCGTAGGACTCGCGGGTCTCTGCGTGATCGCGCTGCTCCTCTGCAAGGCGCCAGGACTGCAGCCCGGCAAGCCCCAGCGCAATCAGCAGTGCGACCAGGGCGGCTTTCATCCCAGCGCCTGGATGCCGACACGCGCGCCGGCGTCGGTGATGGTGATGATTCGATTGATCACCTTGCTCGGGCGGCGCGTGCTGACGTGAACCCACTGCTTGCCCTTGACCCCCTCGAGGATCAGCTGCTCGATGTTCAGCAGGCTCACCAAGGGCGCCAGCTTGCTCGCGATGGCAAATGGTGGACCAAACCGCGGCGCGATGAAGTCGGCGGCCTGGCCACTCTGATGGTCTGAGCTGGAGACGCCACCAACGGCACGATTGACATCGGGCGAGCGGTATCCGCTGGTGACGATCACGGGCACGCCGTGCAATGCCAAGCGAATCCGCTCCAGCATCTCAGCGGTGGTGCGCAGGGCGCTCACCACGTCATCGGGTGGCGTGTTGTCCAGGCCCAGGCGATCGGCAGTTGAGCTGCGCACCAGCTCGGCAAGGGTGAAGTGTGGGGTCAGGTTCACCGGCGATCGTCCAGTGGTGCCGGGCCTGTCAGGCCGAAGCGCTTCTCGGCGTAGCGCTTGCCCAGACGCTCCGCCCAGGCGATGCCGGTGCCGCCTGCATGTCCCGCCATGCCGGCCGCAGCTGCGGTGATCAGTGGGCTCATCTCGAAGGACTCACACAGCCAGAAGGCGATCAGGCCAGAGAAGGCCGAGATCATCAGCTCGCCCACCAGAGCCGGGAAGGATGCGTCGGCCTCCCCTTTCTTGACGCGCCGAACCCAGCCGGCCGCGCCACCGAGCAAGGCGATGCCCAGGATCACGGCGTACTCGCGCAGGGAATAGGCCAGCGGGCTCTTGAGGTTGGCCTCGGCCCATGCCATGGCTGGGAAGAAGAGATTGATGGCCAGAAGGGCCAGGGTGAACAGGATCTTCATGGCGGGGTCAGCCCTTGGCTACGTGGTGGCCTGCTGGATCGAAGTCCCCAAGCAGCTCTGTCTCGAACCACTGAGCTACGCGCGCTCGCCATGTGCTGTCGCCGTGGTGGCGCTGCAGGCGTGCTGTGACAGTCCACTCACCCCACCGAGGGGGTTCCATCAGCAGCACACTGAACACCAGCAGGTTGGCCGCCACATCGAGCACGAAGCCCACGATCAGCGCCGGCATTCCAAGCGCCATCGCGACCTTGCCAAGCTTGCCGGCGTCGCGCACGCGCTTGAGGTTCATGACGGCCAGGTAGAACACCCAGAGCAGCCAAAGCAGGAACACGGCGCGCACGCCCCAGGGGATGTGCCCCAGCAACGCAATGCCCTCGCGAACGAATGGCATCACGGCCGGCAGCAGGTCGGAGAGGTTGATCTGGTCCATGGCCGGCGATGCTCATCGACCCTGCATGCCGCACAGCCGAAAAGTGATCCCCGCTGGTCGCGATCAGGTGTCGCGCACGATCACCAGGAACTCGACTTCTTTCACTCGCCCGCCTGTGGTGGTGAGGCGCACCGTCACCTTGTATTTCTGGCCAGACGTCCCAGCGGACACCCACACCTTGACCACCTTGCCGAGGATCAGGTAGTTGACGATGGTGAGCCCGACGTCGGCCTCCACCACGGCACTGGCCGCGGTATCGGTCAGCGCATCGAGGTACTCGGCGAAATCAATGTCGTAGTCCTGCACGTCGGCAGGCTGCTTGGTGAAGCGTTCCAGGATGGGCATGGTGAAACCTCAGACGGTTGCGGTGTAGTCGCCCTCTGGCACGGCCGCGGCGTTCGCATCGGCTGCCACGTAGGCGGTGAAGGATCCGGCCGGCACCGAGGCGCGCATCTCTAGTGCCGGCACATAGACCACCAGGAGGGATGGCTGCTGAGACAGCGTGAGCACCAACGCTGTCGCGCTGAGCGTGAGCTCCCCCAGGACGATGGCCGCCTGGCCTTGTCGAACAGTGCCGCCGCTGGCGGCGAGCTGCAGCACCTCCAGCGTGATAGCCGCCTGGCCTTGAACTCGAACCGCTGTGGTCGCGCTCGCTCCGAGCGGTTGCAGCGTCGGGGTCGAGGCCCCTGTGACTCTGGCCACGGCCGATGCAACGACGGAAAGAGGTGCCAGTGTCGCGGCAAGCGATCCCGTGATGGGTGGACTGCCGACATTGCCAGTGGCGCTGAGCGTGAGCTGGCCCAGCGTCTGAGACAGCGTACCGGTTGCCCGCACAGAGCCGCTGGCGGCCAGACCGAGCACACCCAACGCCGCCGCGACTGAGCCGGCCACTCGGACTGCACCGGCGGCACTGGCTGTCAACGCGCCAGGCGTGACCGCTGCGGCGCCGCCAACACGCACCTGGCCAGCGCCAGCAACTCCAAGTGCTCCGAGCGTGATGGCGGCTGAGCCGATGATCGACGTGCTGCCGACCACACCGGTCGCCGCAAGGCCCAGGCCATCCAAGGTAACCGAGGCCGCGCCAGCGACTCGCACTGCCGCGGCCGCGGCCGCGTTGATTCCGCCAAGCAGCGCAGACACCTGGCCAGCCACGCGAACGGCAGCAGCGGATGCAAGCGAGGGTCCACCAAGCGTGATGCCTGCCGCACCGCTCACCCCTACCGTACCGACAGCGCCGACTGTCAGGTCGCCCAGCGTTTGATTGAGCGAGCCCGTGACGCCGCCACCGCTGGGCGTCGACTCTGGGCCGGCCCCCAGCGGTCGCGTGCCGAAGGCGCTGGACCCAAAACTCATGGCTTAGGTGGCGGGCCAGCCGCCCGTGAAGTCGTAGGCCGCGACGCCATCGAAGTCAGCCAGCGCGTCGATCGAGTCGCGGTGCATGCCCTCCACACCGGCGATCATCGCCTCGGCGCCAGCGAACAACGTGGCGTTATCGAGCACACGCTGGGCAAGCGATGCCAGGGCGACGCCACGGGTCTGGGCTTCCAAAGTGAGCAGTGGGCACGAGGCCAGCGGGTCGATGGCAAAGGTTCGGGCTTCGGCCAGTTTGATCGACCAGGACGCCATCTCGCCAGCGCTGTAGCCTTTGATGACCTTGTTTCGAAGCTTGGTCGCCAAGGCGCTCACCTCGGCCTTGCGAAAGGCCTTCGCCTGCTCCAGCGTGTAGCCATCGATCAGGGCCTGGACGGCTGCCTCGTCGCTGCACACCCACTGCCCGTCATCCTCGCGCAGCCAGTGGCCGGCCGCCGTGATGGCGACATGCAGGCCAGCACCCTTCTCGGTGTACAGGATCATGGGCTCACCTTGAGACCGAAGAACGGGAAGTTGTTGGCACCGCCGGTGCTCTCGATGCCTGGGCTGGAGGCCAGCGTCGGCGCGGCAGGGATGCCGGAGGCATAGCTGCCTGTGGCGTAGCAGGTGCTGCCCACGCCATAGCCGTCGCGCAGGCCGAGCGGCGTCTGCATCTTGATCGAGTTGCCGATGTCCTTGCCGCCCAAGGCGATGGCGTGGCTGCAAATGAAACCGATGTAGTACCACCCTGCGGGCAGCCAGATTGGCCCGGCGGGGGTCCAGGTGCCAGTGGTGCTGTCGGTCTTGATACCCGTCGAGGTGGTTGCGACCGTGTTGAAGTCCACGATCTTCTGACCGGGGAAGCCAGTCTTCGCCACCGACAACAGGGCCATCTTGATGTTGCTCGACGCCTGGGCGGTGCCCACGCTGAAACGGATGCCCTGCAAGCGACCTGCACATTCGAGCTTGTAGGCAACGTAGTACTCGCGCCCGGCCACCATCGTGGCGTTCGACAGCGAGGTGTCGCCAGCCCAGTGCCCAGACGGGCTGTACTCGCTCCAGTTCGCGTCGCTCAGAATCGAACGGTTGATCCCGCCCATGACGATGCCCTGCGACTCGGCAGTGGCGCTCATGCGGATGCGAATGTCGCCCGCGGTCGGGCTGGAGCCGAACTGGATGGCGCTCGGTGCGTTGTCGCTGTAGACGGCACCGGTCCAGGTGATCTGCGGCGTGGTGCGCGTGAGCACGTTGGCCGAGACGACGCCAATCCCCATTTCGAACTTCTTGTTGACCGTGTCTTCGATGATGTACCGCACCTGCGTTGCCTGGGTGCCGAACACCGTGGAGAAGCGCGGCACATTGCTGATGGCGGTCAGCGTGATCGCCCCATCACCGCTGGTGCCGGCGATGCTCGTCGTGGTCTCCTCGACGTAGTTGGCCGCCCTCATTCCGGCACCCTATTGGTCAAGCGTTCAAGCCACTCCAACGGGATGCCAGTGCCGCCATCCATCTTGTCGGGGTGGATGTCAGCGTGCTCATGACGGCAACGTAGTAGCGTGTCGCTCTGCAACGGCCAGCAGCCGTGGCGTTTTTGCGCGGCCACCAAATAGCGGTCACCAGGCCGAACGATCGTTTCCACGTCGTCAATGACGATACGGGCCATGCCGCGCACGCACTCCATCCAGTGATCGAAAGCATGGTCGTGCATGCGCGTGAAGCACCCAGGCAGATCGAACTGCATGTCGACCACCACGGCACCTGGCTCTATCCGGATCTCGGTGAGCGGGCCGTCCTCGTGGGTGCGGTACTGCATAGCCAGATGTCAGCCTTTGATGGCGGCCGCCTTCTTTGAAGCCTTCGCCTTTTCGGCGCGGCGCTTGAGCGCCTTCTTGAACTCTTCGCCGGCGAACTTCTGCAGCTCGTCCACCGCGCCCGCCACCTCTTCCGATGGGGCATCGTCGTGCTCGGTGATCGACTGGATGGCGCGCTTGGCGTAGACAAGCTTTTCCTGGACGTTCATGGCTGGGCTCCTCAGGGGTTCGGCTCGGTCAAGGTGAAGCTCGTGACCTGAACGGCTTGGCTCACCGCAATGCTGGTGTTGTCCAGCGTCATGTCGCCGCCGCCGCCAGTAGCCGTCACGCTGCCCTGCATGTGGCAGGTGGTGCCCGCGCTGTCCTTGATACGGAAGTGGGCAGCAGTGCCCGCGGCTGCACCGGATCCGCTCCATGTCCCCAGGAGCGACTTCACGCCGGCACTGGCAGCGGCAAGCCAGTCAGACGGCAGCGTGATCTCGCAAAGCAGCGTGCCACTGTCGGCCGCCGCGCAGTTCGCTGGCTGTGCACCCGTTCGGATCTGGAGCTTCGGCGCAGTGCCGGTTGTCGTTTCCAGGGAGTCGCCGCGCGCATTGCGGACAGCGACAGAGAGTTGAATGGCCATGGCGGTGCTCCGGAGCGACGTGGGATCAGACGCCGCGCATGGTCGGGCCCCGGGTCAGCACCAAGGCCGGAAAGTGATCAGGCCGACCTAGAATGCCGCGATGGACAACGACACGCTGCGCGTCATCCTCGCTGCCGCTCTGGCGCCCCTGGTGTGGGCGCCGGTGCACTGGCTAGTTGATCGACGCGCCGCCAAGCACGCCGCCCGCGACGCCGCTCGCCGGGAACAGCAGCTGCAGCGCGCGCGCCACTTCGGGCGAGAGCTCGCGCGCGGACTGCGCCGCCTGCTGGGCCGCGGGTGACAGCGCCTCATTGATCGCGCGCTCCGTGCGCATCGCGCCAGCCTTGTCAGAGATGAGGCCAGCGACCTGTCCCACGCCCGGGATCTTGTCCAGGACTCGACCGCCCAGGCTGGAAAGCAGGTTCATCACCGCGGCACCCGTGCCGCTCGAATTGGTCCCGTACTTCGCACCCGCGGGGATGCTGTTGATGTCGCTGGCAACCTTGCCTGCGAGGTTCAGGCGCAGGATCTCGGCCGGCGTGAAGAACACCTGCAGCTTCTCCGGGCCCAGCGCGCGCAGCGTGTTCAGGTAGCGCTCGGCCGTGAAGGCCTTGTCACCGCTCGCGTTCGCACCGAAGGCGGCGCGCTTGAGGTGGTCGGCGATCTGCGCGCGCGCCTGGCCCAGCGCCTCGGGGCTGTTCTGCAGCACGTTGCGCATCGACTGCACGTCGCGCACATCGGCGTTGAGGATGAAGCTGCGCACGAAACTGTCGGGCGCCTCGCTGTCCAGCGCGGCCTTGAGCGCCGGCGTGGCCTCGATCGTGGCGAAGCGGTCGCGCGCAGCGCGGCGGGCCTGATCGAAGGCGGCGCGTGCGGACGCTCCCTCGTCGATTGGCGCAGCACCGGGCGGGACGGCCGGGCCCGGGGTGGTGCCCTGGCGCGGCAGCGGGAACTCGAAGTCCGGCGCCAGCGCGCGGGAGCCGGACGTGGGCGGTGCAGCTTGGCCGGGCAGCGCTGCGCGCGAGGCTTCGCGGAAGGCCGCGTCGGTCACGCCCTCGTCGACCACATCGCCCGCAGCACGCGCCACGTCGTCGACCATGCCCGCAGCCGCTGGCGCCTGGGCGGCCAGGGGCGTGCCGTGCAGCGCGTCGCGCACCACGCCCACGGCGCGCGCGGCTGCAGCATCACCGCCGCGCTCGGCCCGGCGCTGGGCCTGCGACAGCAGCGTGTCGATCTGCACCGCAGCGTCGACGTTGAAGGGCGTTTTGCCCTCGCTGATCTGGTTCAGCAGCGTGCGCACATCCGCCGGCAGGAAGGCGCCGAACATGCCCTCGTCCAGAGCCCGGTTTGCGTTCTGGCTGAACGTAGCGCGCTCAAGATCCGCGGCCCGGCCTGCGGTCATTCCCCGGGCGGTCGTGTAGAGCAGGTCCACATTGGCGCGCACCGGTTCGTCGGCAGCGCGCAGCGCGTTCATGAGCGTCTGGCCAGCCGTCACGCTGTCCGTTGCCTGCGTGGCGCCCAGGGTGTCGAAGACCTCGCCGAGGCGCTGGTTCTGCGTTTGGAAGCGGTCGGCCAGGTCGTTGCCGATACCGCGCGCACCGCGGTCGAGCCGCACGCCGGACAGGTTCTTCTCGTTGGCGAACTGCATCGGGTCGCGCGTCATCTGGCCCAGGGTCGGCGCAGCGTCGTTCGTCAGGCCCACGGCCTCGAACTGCGCACGGCGCACCATGGCGGCCGGATCCATGCGAGCGCCGGCCGTGGTCGCTTCCTCGACCTGGCGGCGCACCGACTGCAGGATGGTGTCGGGTACGTCGCTCGGGTTCAGGCCCTGCGACTGCAGCGCGTTGTTCACCCGGATGGTGATCCCTTCCGGCGTCACGGGCACCGCGCGGCGCCCCGCATCGCGCACCGACTGCACGCCCTTGGCCACAGCCTCGGTGCCCTTGGCCATCGCAGGGGTGAGCACTGCGCCCGCGGCCGCGCCCAGCATCGCCTGCCCAGCCTTGGCGCCCCAGAAGTTCTCGGTGTTGTCCACCACGGGCTGCATGAGCGCAGACAGGGCACCAGCGCCAGCGCCGCCCAGTGCGAGCTTACCCACCGTGGTCGCGCCCTTGACCATGCCGCCGCCGACGTAGTTCGCTGGGTTGGCGAGGTTGCCGCCGAGGCGGGCCCAGTCAAACCCGGGGTTGGGGTTCTCGGCTTTGCGCTGCGCGTCGTAGCCCTTGTTCACTCCCTTCACGATCGCGTCGACGCCCTGCACTCCGTCCGATCGCGCGACCGGCAAGCCCTTGTCGGCGAGCCAGTTCCCGAAGTTGTCGATCGCCTGACCCACGCCGTCCGGAACCGCGCGGCGCAGCAGCTGGGCACCGGCGTCCACAGGGTCGCGCAGGCCCATGGCCAGGCCGCTGCTGGGCACTTCCACCTTGGGGGCAGCGGAAGCGGCCGCAGCCGCAGGCGCGGCGGCCTTCGGCGAGGCGAAGTTCTGCTTCGCGTACGCGAGCACGTCCTGCTCGCTCGCGCCATCCGGGGCGGTGATCTCGTAGCTCGCGCCATCGGGACCGGTGATGCGGAACTTGGCCATGATCAGTTCCCCACGCGCTGGATCGACCAGCCGCCGTTATCCCAGCCCCCACTCGCACCGCCTTGGATCGGAGCTGGCGCTCCGAGCGCCTGGCTCTGTGCTCGCACGCTCGCCGGCACCTCCATCATCAGCAGCTCGGCCGCGCGCTGGCGATTCAGGCGTTTCTGGGCGATCACCTCGGGCGAGTCGCCAGGCTGTGGGAAGTACTGGAGCGCAGCGTTGGCGAACTCGGAATCGGCGATCACGGCGCCAGACTCGCGCCGCAACACCGCGTTGATGAAGTCGCGCTGTGCCTGCTCCAGGCGCTGCTGGCCAGGGCTCACCACGGTCGAGTTGGCGAGCACGCCGAGGCCCGGGCCCACGAATGGCACTGCATCGGCGGCCCGCTTGAGCTGGCTTGCCGTTGTCACGCCCTGACCCGCCAGCTCGTCGAAGATCTTGTTCGCCTCGACCATGCGCGTGCCGAACAGGTTGGCCTTCGCCTGCCCCTCGGTCATGGTCTTGTTCGCGCCCCCCGCGCTCCCTTTGACCAGCGGTTGACCATTTGGCCCCGTGACCATTCGGGCAGTCCCGTCGCTCTTGTTCACGATGTTGACGGTACCGTCGGGGCCGGTCACGACAGTGAGGTCGCCAGAGCGCGCACCGCGATCCATGTCGGCGCGCGTCTTCGCCGCGCTGGCGTAGCTGTTGGCCGCCGAGGCGCGCGATGCACCAGCTCGGGCCTTCTCCGCGTCGATCTTCGCCGCAGACTCATCACCGAAGATGGCACGCAGGCCCGGCTCGAGCTGCTGTCCCTGCCCCGTGAACATGTCGAATCCCATGCCGGTATTGCCGATCGCATCGATCAGTTTCTTGCCGCCCATGGCGGCCTGCGCCTGGCCCACCGACCCAGCAGGTCGGCGACCAGCCAGGACGTCGTCGCCGAGGTCCATGTCGCGCTGCAGGGTGAGGGCCTTGAACAGGTTCTCCACGCTCTTGTCGCCCTGGGCCAGCGCCTGGCTGGCCAGGCCTGCGGTGCGCGCCACCTTCTGCGCGGTACCGTCCGTGTAGACCGCCGGGGTCGGCAACACTGGGCCCATGCCATCCGGCGCCGGGGTGTACTGACCCGCCATGCGACCGGTCTGCAGGTAGGACACCAGATCCGGGCGCTGGTCCGGCGCCACTCCGTGGATCATGGCCGCATTGCCCAGCACCGACCCGATGGTGCCTCGCTCGCGCTGGTCCTGCATGTCCAGCACCTCCTGCCCGGCCTTCGCGGCCTGGGCATCGGCTGCGCGAATCTGCGCGCCACGCAATTCGCGTTGCGCCTGAGCGTCCAGCGCCTCCTGGCGCGCCTGCTCCGCCATCGCAGGCGCCATCGCCATTGAGCGAAACAGGCTGCCGATCCCGTCAGCCACGGGCTGGCCGGGGTTCGCGCCACTCGTTGCGAGTCGGAATCGCATGATCGTTCCTCAGTTCCAGGGCAGGCCGGACAGGCTCATCAGGTTCGGGTTCGCGTAGGACGAGCCGGGTGCCACCTTGGCCAGACCGCGCTGTGCTGTGCCACCCACGCCGCTGCTGGCCAGCTTCCCGCCGCCCCACGCGCTGAGCGCGCTGCCTGCCAGCTGCAGGCCCAGGCTGGGCGTCACCGAGTTGGCGCGGATGTTCTCGATTTCGGCCATGTTGCCGGCGTTGTTCTGGATGCGGCCGATCTGGCCAGCGGCGTCGCCGATCCCCACGGCCTCGTCGCGGCGCAACTGGCCAGCAGATCCGATGCGGCCCATGAGCTGCGCCAGCGAGCGCAGCGAGTCGGTGGTCTTCGCTTTTTCGCGCGCCGTGGCCGCGAGGTAGTCGCTGGTCGCGCCGGCCGTGGGGATCGTCGAGCCGACCTGCACGCCCTGTGCCGTGATGGGCGTCCCCTCCACCGCCGGCTTGAAATCTGCCTCCAGAGCCTTGGCGATCTCGTCCTGACGCGCCTGTCGGTCTTCCCCCTGGAACTCCAGCGCCTTGCGCAGCGCGACGTCGGTTGCGGCATCACGCTGCTGCGAGAGCATGCGCTGGTTGCCCACCTGGATCTCGCGCTGCTTCTTGAGCGCGTCGGTCTGGGCTTTGTTGGCCAGGGCGGTGCCGGCCAGCATGGCCCCGATGTAGAGAGCGTCGTCAACAACGAATGGCATGGTTCACCTCACCGGCGGACAGTGCCGCTGTACGGGTTGCCCGTGAACAGGTTGCTACCGTACGAGCTCGGCGAGCTTCCCGACTGGCTGGTCGCCTGGGCGCGCGCCTTGAGAACCTGGTTCTGCAGGTACGCCTGGGCCATGTCGTCGAACAGGCGGCCGACGTTCGCTGATTGGGCGGTGCTGCGAGCTGCATCGGTCGCTGCCACCATCTGCCCTGATGCCAGGGTAGCCGCGGTACCCGTGTCGATCCCGGATTGAGCCAGCGACACCAGGTTCTGCCGGGTCTTCTCATCCACCGACTGCAGGTCGGCCGCCGCGTTCTGCCCGGCCGCTGTCGCGCGGATCTGGCCCTCGCCGTACCGACGCGCGAGGTCTGCACCCGACTCCGCATCGACCGAGCCACCCAGCAGGCCAGCCCGGGCCAGGCCGAACAGGTTCTGCTTGCTGGCCTGGGTGTGTTGCTGGTCGAGGTCGCGCATCGCCACATCCTTGGTGGCGTTCTTGATGTCGTCGTACATGGCCTGGCGGCCGGACCCGCCGAAGACGCCGTTGACAGTGTCCACGGCCGCCTGCACGCGGCGCTGGCGAGCCTCCTCGTCCGCGCGCATCTGCGCAGCACCGCCGTCGCCGCCTTTGTACAGGCGGCGATCACGGCAGCGCGGGTCTTGAGGGGGGTAGATCAGCATGAACGCCTCACGAGGTCATAGGTGTGCGAGAAGCCCAGGTTGCGCAGCACGCGCGTCATGGGCGGTGCCGTGCAGGCCTCGATCTCGTCGACGCCGGATTCTTTGGCCCAGCCCAGGAACTGCGGCCAGAAAGACACCGCGGCACCGGCCAGGTCCTGCCCTCCCAACGCGATCACGTTCAGCACCGTCTTGCGCGGGTAGTGCACGAAGCCGAACACCATGGCCAGCGCCGGGGTGCCGTGCGACAGCATCACGGCCACCCAGGCCTTGCCCGCAGCGGCCAGATCGTGCAGGTCCTCGACGGCGAACTCACCACGCGCGGCCTGGCGCACCACTGGCTCCAGCAGCGAGGCGGCGGCCGGCCAGTGCTCGGCCAGCAGCTCCGGTGTGTTCAGGAACAGCACCTGCTTCACGCTATCCCCAGGTCGTCGTAGTAGAGGGTCAGGCGATTGACCTGCACCTCGAGGTCTGGATGGCCGATGAAGCGCAGCTTGAACTCGGTACCGGCCGCTTCCACAGGCAGGACCTCACCGTTGTAGGTCCATCCACCGTTGGCGTTGCCCACCAGTACCGTGTCGGCAAGGGAGCCCGATCGCCCACCGTTGACCGAGACGTACACCTCGACCGCCTGCACATTGAGGCCATCGAAGTCCATGCCGGTAAGCGCCTTGAGGTTTCCGGGCGCCTTGAAATCGAGCCACTGCGTTTCGGCCACCACCGACTGGCTCTCGTCGTTTGCCTCGCCGTCCGCGAAGAACACGTCCGGGCGCATGGAGTAGAGCCCCAGGTTGTTCTCCCGGCGCAGGTACATGCTGTTGCTCAGCTGGGCCCAGGCGTTGATGTTGGAGTCGCCGGCTTCGCCCAGACCATGCCATGCCCAGGCGTTGAGCTTGGCCTGGCGACTGTAGGTCCACGCCGCCCAGCCGAACTCGCCCTCGCGCGCGTAGACCGCGATCTGGCGCGCAGGGATGGGACTTGCCGAGAAGGGCCGGCTGCTGAACCCGAAGGAACTGAACATCTCAGCCCTCCGCCCAGCGCCCAGGTGCGCTCACCCAGTACTGCGAGAACGGGCCCGCGGCAATGCCAGTGACGGCCGGCGCCAGACTGCCGTTGATGAAACGCACCAGCTGTTCAGGCGACTTGGTGAAGGGCTTGATCGGCAGGCCCACGTCCACGTCGGTCGGGAACAGCGCATTCGCCAGCGTGGTCAGCGAGCGCACGCCGGTCTCGGAGAGGAACAGCAGGTCGCCGTAGAGCGAGACGATCGAGGTGTGATGCCGGGTGCCCACGCCGTCCACCACGCGCTCCAGCGCCATGGCGGTCGGGTCCGGGTCGATCACCCAGAGCTGGATCGACTGGTCGGTGAACACCGCGAGCTTGCCCTGGTACTGGCCCAGGCCATAGACACCCTGCCCGCTGCCGAAGTGCTGGGAGACCGGCAGGAAACCTGCGTTGCCTGGCGTGGTCCAGTCCGTGGGGTCGCCCACCTTGCAAAAGCGCACCGTCTGCCCGTCATCCGAGGCCGCGAAGACCCGACCGCCTGCCGTGGTCATCACACCCGTGTTCGGCATGTTCACGTCGGTCACAGGCGTGCCCGTGACGGTGTGCGTGGCCGTGTTGACCGAGAACAGCGCGCGGTGATAGGTCGATCCCTCGTCCGGCGTGAGCGCGGCCAGAAGGCCGTTGTTCCAGCGCGTGACGCCCATCAGGCGCGTACGCGACGCTTCGACGAAGTTGCCGCCGGTGCCGGTCGAGATGAACGCGTAGACGATGCGGTCGCCGGTGTCGAGATCGACGATGTCGCTGATCTTGCCGGTGCTGGCCACGTCCCAGCAGGCGAACGTCCAGAGGTACCCGGCGTTCGACTCCAGGCCCTTCCACTGCGGCCCGAGCTCGAAGCCACCCACTGTGCGGCGCCACTTCGCGCGGCTTCGAAGCCAGCCGCCGGGCTGCACGTCCATGTTGATGAGCTTGCGCAGGCTGTTGGCCGGCGCCACGCTGGAGGGCCGCGCCAGCAGCAGGCCGCCGTCGAATCGGTCAAAGGTGACGCTTGCCATCACCCCACCTGCCGGAAGCCATTGGCCGTGGCCACCACCCGTGGTCGCGACGGGCAGGCTGCCGACGGTGGGATGAATCGCCGGTTCTCCTTCTGCGCGACCTTCTCCTTGTAGAGCATCGTGCGAAAGGACTGACCCACCACGTCGGCGTCGGCCTTGCCGTAGTGCGCCTTGCCCATGGCGATGGCGTACTCAAGGACCAAGCGGGCGGGCGCGCTGGGCTTGTCGGTTGGCTGCTCGAAGCGGGTCAGCACGCGGTTGTAGTCGATGAACAGGCGGTAGGCCTGGTCGGGCACCGGCCAGACTTCAAGCGACCACTCGCCGTCCACGAAGCGCGAGTCGTAGCGCTCGGGGATCGCACGCAGGTCCTGGTCGGCACGCATGGCGTGATGGATGCCCTGGGGCAGCGGCACCCGCTCTGTGTCGCCCTGCTCGACCCAGACCGACTGCACACTGCCCCGGGCAATCGTCTCCCCTTCGTCAGAGACCCAGGGGTATTCGGGCGTGTTGGCCACCAGCGTGAGAGTCGACGTGACCGGCAGGCCCTCGTCGAGCTGTGCGAACACGTAGTCGTTGGCGCTGGTCAGGATGTCGTCCAACGCTGGAGCGCTGCCCAGGGTCGCGTGCAGGCCGCAGCGACTGCGCAACTTTTGCAGCATGGTCGCGTAGGTCTGGGCAGTGGGCAGCGTGCTCATCAGCAAATCTCCAGTTGCGTCAAAGCTTCACGCACCAGAGCAACGCCACGTTGCGTGGACGGGTCTCTGTGGACACACGTGGCGCGCCGTTGGTGCCATCGGTCTTGGTCGGGCCGATGCGCGATCCAGCAGGATCGGTGATTGGGCTCCCACCTGTGGCGTTGCCTCCAAACCCGTACAGAGCCCCAGATCCGCCATACATGGTGATCGTGTGGTCGTGGCCCTGGAACGCGTCAAGCTGCGAGCTACCGAACACCCGGCCGGCATCAACGCCTCGCCCGTTGTCCCAACCTCGAACGAACTCAGCGCAGAGGTTTGGCAATGGCATGCGCTTGTTCGCCGCATAGTCCACCGCAGCAGAGGCGCCGCGGGTGGACGCTCCGCCAGCGCTGGTCTGGATCGGGAGCACGGCTTGCGTGAATTCGTTCCAGAGCATCGTGAACAGCGCTTCGGTGTCGGCGTTGGCCCGTTCGGTGGCGCCAGATGCGGCATTGCCAATGGTGTTGCCGTTCGCGCGAACCCACCCAGCTGGTGCAGTGGTGCGCATGAACGGGATGGTTTCCCCCGTCTCCCGCATCTCGACGCCAATGGCGGTGCGCGCTGCGGCCTGGGTTGCAGCGGTGAAAACACTCTCACCGACTGCGGTCGCGCCGAGGGATGCCCGCCATTCCGCACGCGTGGTGCTGGATGCAGGCGCTGGAATGCCCAGGCCCACCAGCTTGGTACCGGCTGGGAAGCTCACCGCGAGACCGCCGTTGGACGATCCGCGAATCGTGGTGCGCGTGAGCTGGTTGGCCGCTGAGTACGTCCCCAGGCCAAACTCCCACTCACCGGTGGGCCGACCTTGATCGTCCACCGCCTCGATGAAGTAGGGGACCGTGTCCGACACAGCGCACACAGCAGCAAATGCGCGAAAGCCCAGCACCGCTCCCGCGAGGGCGAACACACCGGTACCAGAGGATGTGCTGGCTTCCAGCACCCGGTCAGCAACAACGTGCGGCATGACGTCTCAGCGGTGGTGGGCTTCTCGGGTCAGGCCGCAGCCCGGATGGCTTCGAGGATCTTGGCTTTGGAGGCATCCGGGTCGATCGCGATGCCTTCGGCTTCGGCATGAGCCACCAGCTCCGCCTTCGTCATCTCGGCCAAAGGTTTGCTGGGCGTCTCGTCGCCGTCATCCGGCGCCAACTCTCCGAGCGACCCGCAGGCCTTGGTGATGGCGCCCTTGAAGTTCGTGCCGTAGGCCTTTTCCAGCGCGTCCGCGCCGTACTTGCCAGCGAGGCGGTCGGCCTCTTGCGTCACGTCGAGCTTGACGGTCTCACCGTCGACGGGGCCTTTGACTTCCACGTTGTCCTCGCCGAACACCGCTTGCGCGATGGGCAGTTCGTGCTCTGGGAGGTCACGCGGCAGGATGGTCATGGCGTCGCGCGTGATCAGCACGGCGACCAGGGGGATCAGGCGATTCATGGAGTTCTCCAGGGATGATGGATCAGGGAAAAGGCCCGGCGCTTTGCCGGGCCCTTCTTCATCACGCGGCGACGATCACCGCGTGCGCGTTGCGCCGGTTGGTCTTCATCGCGCACCGCAGGTCGAGCGACGCGTAGGTCGCACGGACGTTGTGAGGCGGGGTCGGGTTGTAGACCGCCATCTCGTCGTCCTCGTACTTGAGGTGCTTGGTGTTGATGAAGTAGCAGCGCTTTTCCCAGAGGGAGGCCGCCACCGGCGTCTCCAGCGCGTCGATCACGCTGAACACCGGATCCCAGATGATCTCGACGCCCTTGAAGTACAGGCCGGTGCGAGCGCCCTGGCCGGTGGCCACGTCGATCATCTTCGGCTTGCCGGCCTCGGTGTTCTGGGTCAGCGTCAGCACGCTGGCGTAGGCGTCGATGAAGGTCGAGCCGGCCAGGATGAAGTCGGGCGCACCGCCGTTGCGAATGCAGTTGCGCCAGGCCGCTTCCATCGTTGCGCGCAGGCTGCCAGTGGCCACCGCGCCGGCGAAGTAGTTGCGCCAGTAGGTCTTCGTGGCGGCGTTGAGGCCACCCACGGTGCCCACAGCGGGCGTGCGCGAGACCAGTGCATCCAGGCCCACCACCGCATCGGCGCTGGCCGTGCCGTCACGGTGCAACTCGACGTCGAGCTTCTCGACGAAGCCCAGCTCGAGCGCTTCCATGTGCTCGGTCAGGATGTTGTAGAGGATGACCTTCTCGTTCGGCTCCAGCACGAGCTTGCCCTTGCTGGCCGGGTCCGGATCGACTCGGATGCCAGCGGCGAACAGCATGTCCCAGTCAAGGTACAGGCCGTCCAGGGCGACGCGCCAGGGGAACTGGGCTTGCGCGGCGGTGGATCGCTTGTTGAAGGTGCGGGCGGTCTCGCCGAAGGACCAGGCGAAGTTCGAACCGTAGGTCTCGCGCACGGTCTCGACCGAGTACTGGCGCGCCGGCATCAGGTTCTTCTTCTTGCCCATCAGCATCTTGATGAGCGGTCGTTCGGTACCGATCTGATCGACCGGGCGGTTGCGCATGTAGTTGTCGAGCGCGGCGACAGTGACCGTAGCGAGGTCGGGGGCTGAAATGGGCATGACGCCTCTCCTGTGCAAAGTTGATGGCTCTGCACGCCAACCACCGCACCCATGGTCTAGGCCTTCTGCCTGCGCTGCCCTGCCGACGGTGAACCCGGCTCACAACCTGTTGGGCGGCACCTGCAAGGTGCTGAGGGACGCGACCCCCTCGTACATGCGACATTCCCGGCGTGTGCGAAGCCTTCTGGCTGCCGGGCGCGACACCGGCTTACGACGTGGCCTTCGGGCTTCTGCGGGGCGCAGTATTGGCCGGGCGTCAAGGCGCCTAGCCGAAAAGTGATCGATGCTCTACAGCCCCAACGACTCGAAAGCGCCATGCACGGCGTCCATGGCGTTACGCGGCGCCTGCGCAACTGGTCGACCTGCACCGGCGTGGCCAGGGCGCAGTGGCTGCGGTGCGGGTGGTGCTGGTGCGACCGCGGGTGCCGGCGGCGTGTAGGCGTCGTACATCATCAGCACAGCCGCCTCCCACTGGTTGGGCTGGTACGTCTCCACGAACTGGCGCTGGCGCTGCGGGTCGGACAACTGCGCGCGAATGAACGCGACCTTTGCCTGGTGGCCAGGAGTGTTTGCGCGCTGCGCCAGCGCTGCGTCGATGCGCTGGCCGGCCTGCTGCACCGTCTGCTGGTACTGCTGGAACTCGTTGGCCTGTTGCGTGGTGCGCTGGGCTGCCGCGCTCTGCGTGCGCAGGCGGATCATCTCCATGGCGTGCTCGCGCGAGAGGGTCAGGCCCTCCACCTGGGCCTTGAGGTCTGGATGCTGGCTCAGCAGATCCACGCCGGGCACTTCGGAGCCCAGGCGCGTGGCGATGTCGGCCCGGATGGTGTCGATCTGCTGCAAGGCCTGCTGCAGTTCCTGCGGGTTCGTGGACTTGAACATGCGGCCGATGGCCAATGCATCGCGGAACTCGTCGGGTGCCAGACCACTGTCGTGCACGAGCTGACGCACGGCGCCCAGATGCTGCTCTGCCTCGGTTGCGCGGCGCTCCAGGTCGGGCATCGTCTTCACGCGCTCGGTCAGCTGTGCCCACCGCGCCGCGGCGCGCTCGCTCATGCCTTCGGGCGGCGTCAGCTCATCAGCTGCGGGAGCAGGCGCTGCAGGAGGCTTTGCACCGGGTGCCGGCGCGGCAGCTGGTGGCTGGGCCTGCGCGCTCGGTGCAGCAGCAGGTGCAGCAGGCGCTGTGGATCCCGAGGGAGCTGCTGCAGGCTCGGCACCAATGCCGTCGAGCAGGTAACTCAGGCCACCAAAGGTTTCGGGCTGCTCTGCTGGCGCAGCTGCGGGTGCTTCCGCCTGTGAGGCAGGTGCATCGGCGGCAGGCGCTGCGCTGGCTTCTGGCGTCGGTGCGGGTGCGGGTGCAGGTGCAGGGGTTGGGGCGGAAGATCCGCCACCGGCCGCGCCGGGTTCGTCGTTGAAGAATCGTCGGATGAGCTTCTGGATGAGCATGAGTGTTCCTACTGCAGGGTGGCAGGAATGGCCAGGTCAGGGCCGCCTGGCATCGGCATGCCCGGCGCGGCGCCGGGAATCTCGGGAAGTGCGGGAAGCGGGCCAGCAGGAGCGCCGCCCATTGGCAGGGCTGGGGCGGCCGGCATCGGAGCTGGTTTGGCCGGCAGGAAGCGATCCACGTCGATCGTCTCGTCGAAGCGGGCCGCCGTCTCGCGCACGAGCTCACGCTCGGCGGTGCTGTCGCCACCGGAGGAATCGATCTGGCGGATCACCATCACCATCTCGCGGATCAGGGGAAGCGCGCGCGTCCAGGTCTCCTGCGCCTGCAGCTTGTTCGGTGCAGCCGTCGACCCCGCCCGGATCTTCATGTTGATCAGGTTGAACACCGTCTCTGGCGTCGCCTGATCGGGCCACTCGTAGGTCGGAGCTGGTTGCGGGGCTGGCTCAGCGCCTGGCACCGGCACCGGGCCCATGGGCGTGTCCATCATCGGCTGCTCGACCGGCTCCGGTGCACCCATGATCGTCTCGACCATCGCGGGCGTCATGGAGAGCAGGCACACCTCGCTGGCGTACTGCGCGATCTCTGTCAGCCAGTCCTCGATCTGGTCGCGGAACTCGGCCACGCGCGCGGCCAGGCTCTGATCGCTGATCGCGGCCTCGGTGGCGGTCTTTGGTTGCACCACCACGGAGCGGGCGGCATCCTGCAGTCCAGACACCATCTCCCAGTCGTTGCGAATCGGGCTGGTGTCGTAGACCGCCGGGTCAATGGTGAGTTGCGTTCCCTGCTTGATGTTGTCCTCAAGGCGGGCGCCACCAGTGTCCACCACGATGATTTCGCCCAGCTCAGGGTGCACGCGGACCTTGATGTCCTTGTCCTTGACGTCAGCCGAGGCGATGAAGTGCGGGCGGATGTTCTTGCGGACCTCGGCGAACTTGTCGCGCGTCTCGTTGTGCTCGTCCTGCAGCTTCTCCAGCACGTCGACCAGGCTCTGTGCCACGAACTCGCCGTCGACCGACTGGAACGGCAGCAGGAAGTAGGGGTACCAGCGCTCGCCCACGCGCTCCGGCTGGTAGGGCTTGCGCGCGAACCTCGTCTCGATGCCATTGACGAAGGTGTAGATGGTGTTGTCGAGCTTGCTCCACGCCTCGTAGACCATCACCATGGGGTCATCTGTGCCCTGCCCCATGCCGGCGTACACGCCGCGGCCCGGCTTGTCGTCGTCGCTCATATCGCCGCCGACCTTGTAGGTCGTGGCGCGGTCCAGCAGGTTGGAGCCATCCTCGCCGGCCAGGTCGGGGAACATGCTGCGCGCCTTGGAGCGGCGCATGGGGATCTTCTCGATCAGGTAGTCACCGCTCGCGTAGTCCCAGATGTCCTCGACGGCTGGATCGGGGAGCAGACGCTCGGTGCGCACCATGTCCAGGGTCAGGCCTTCGGCGGCCACCACCTCGCGCTGCGCCTCCAAGCCGGCGAGCGCTTGCTCCAGCTCGCGCTTCTTCGACTCCTCGTCGGCCAGGCGCTGCGGGTCCTCCAGCTCGGAGATCAGCGCCTGGATGCGCTGCAGGTTGTCCTGCGTGTCCTCGATCCGCTGCTTGATGAGCGGATCCTCGCGGATGTCGCGCTGCCACTGAACCTTCACCACGCCGAAGCTGCACGTCATCGCAGCCTTCACCGCGCGCTTGGCCTTCTGCTTGAGCTTGGCGTCCTCGAGCATGGTCTGGGTGACCGTGCTCACGGTGTCAGCGAACAGGCGTAGCGGGCGGGCCTTGTTCGTGGGCTCGCCCGACATCTCCGGGTTCTTCGCGTAGACCTTGGAGAGGATCACCGAGACGGTCGAGGCGATCAGGTTGGCGCGGTGCTTGTTGTAGGCCGCCGAGGTCGGCTCGGCCTCCTTGCTGATGCCCTGCACCACGGCCCGGTTGTGGGCCACTCGCTTGTGGAATCGGCTCCAGTGCTTCTCGCTCGCCTTGGCGCGCGCCTGCCAGGTCTTGACCAGCGGGTCGGCCTGCGGCTCGGTCGCGGAGTTCGGCGCCGACATGGCGGCGGTGTTCACGCTGGGCGCTTGCGCGTCGACGGACTGGGGCATGGTGGGCATCCTCGAAACGGCCGCACTGTGGGCCGACCAGCACCGGACGTAGCCGGAAAGTGATCAGCGTGGCACCAAGTGGCGCCCGTCTTCCAGCACACGCGCGGCGGAGGCTTCGCCCGGGTCCGGCCCATTCGCGCCAGGGGCGTCATCCGGCCTGCTGGTCCGTCGCATAAGACCCGCCTTGAGCATGTCGAAGCAGTGGTCTTCGGCCTCGGTGTCGACGTCATCCGGGTCGTCCGGGTCCGGCTCAAGGCTCGGCACGGTGCGGATGGTGTGCTCGCAGGTCGAGAAGATGGCCAGTTCGTCCAGTTCCAGCGCCTGCTTCACCAGCAGCGCGCCGGCCTTGCGGCTCCCGGGCCCGGCCCACCAGGGGCGGAAGTTCAGGCCAGCGCGGCGGAAGGTCTGGCTGTGCGTGTTCTGCGCGCCGTACTGCGCGCCCCCCTTGGCGAACAGGTCGGGGCCAGTCAGGCGCAGGCCGATCTCGTAGCCCAGGCGCTCGTCGTGGGCCTCCCTGGCCAGGATTCGAGCGGCCACCTTGTCGGGCGTCTCCTTCGTGCCCACGTTGGGCAGTGCCTTTCCGCGGTCGTCCGTGGCGATGCCGTACAGCTCGCGCCACAGGTAGGTCTTCCCCTCGGGGTCTTTGGCAAACCAGCCCACGGCGTACGGCCTGGCGTAACCCCAATCCATGGCCTGCCAGAGCTTCCAATGCGCCGGGATGGGAAACGGCTTCACCACGTGGCGCTCCGGATCCCAGGCTCCCTCCAGGAATGCGCCGATGTGGATGTCCCAGTCGCCGAACAGCCAGGCCTTGCGCCGGTTCGGGTCCTTCGTCCCCTCCAGCGTCTTCATGTACTCGGGATCGCTGGCCAGCAGTGTGGTGTTCTCCCGGATGTCGCCGTGCACGTAGGTGCGCTCGCGCCCGGTGTCGTCTTTGATGATGGTGCCGGGCGGTACGCCGTAGCGGCCGAGCTTGTAGCGCTCCTTCACCGCGGCGTGGCCACGGCCGTACGGGTTGCAGGTAGCGCGCACCATGCGTGGCATGCCAGACACGCTTGAGCGGCAGCACGACTGCATCATCTCGAAGAAGTCGAGCGTGCGCCAGTTCGTCAGCTCCTCGAAGCCGATCCAGGGGTATTCGTGGCCGTGGTAGTCCCAGTAGTCATCCTCGGTCACGCCCACGCGCAGCAGCAGCTCCTCACCGCCGGGGAAGATCCACTTGAAGTCAGCGTGGCTCTCCAGGAAGCGGGCGTTGGGGAAGAACCGGCGGAACCACCGCTTGGACTTCTTCACCACGTCGGCCAGCTGCTTGTATGTCTCGCGGAACAGGATGCCGCGCCACTCAGGACCGTAGCCGCGGCCCACGAACTGGGCGAAGGACATCAGCAGAGCGTCGGTCTTGCCCGGGCCGCGTGTGCCCTCGTACAGGCACTCGAACACCGGGCACGCGAGGAACAGCGTCTGGCTGCCGGGGTGGGGCTTCCAGGCGATGTTCGTACTGGGCGGAAGGATCAAGCCATCCCCCGGCGTGCTACAACCCGCCTCCAAAGGAGGCATCCATGGGGAAACCGTTCAGCACCATCTTGGCCGCGATCGAGCACGGCAGCAATGCCATCGTTCCAGGGACCAAACCCGTCGACGATCTCGCCGAGCTCGCAGCGGCAGCCAAGACCTACAAAGTGCACCTCACCATTCGAGGGTGGCGCAAAAGCGAGAAGGACATGATCCGAATTGCCATCCTTGGCGGCAAATACGTGACCTTCGATTTCAGCGACTGAGACCGTAGTCACTCCGGCGTCGCCTTCTTCACCGCGTCCGCCCAAGCCGCCGGGTCGGCCATCATCCCCGGCACCACCAGCACGCCACCGGCTGCCGCAGCCACCGGCGCCAGCGGCTTACCGCCTGGCCCGGACAGCTCCACCGCGCCGCGCTCGCGGTAGGTGTTCGGCCGGCGCGCCTTGAGCAGGAAGATCATCAGCGTGTCGCTCGGGCGATTCACCGTCAGGTACTTGAGGGAGCCGTCGGGGTTGCGCGCCTGCACAGGCTTTCGCACCTTCACCGGCATGCCGCTGTCGCCCACCTCCTCCACCTCGACCATCTTGGGCGTGCCGTCTGGGTTCATCTCCCACACGGGCGTGAGCTGGCCCTGGTAGATCACCGGCTCCTCGACGCCCACCACGGCTCGGCGCATGGCTTCGCGCTCCAGGCGCTCGGTGCCCTCCTCCAGCGAGTCATCCCAGGCAGCGGCGAATTCGGCGTCGGCCTCCTTCCACCGATACACCGTGGTGCGGTCCACGCCGGCCTCGTGGGCAGCCTCGCCGATGGTCGCGCCGTCAGACATGGCCGAGAGGAACACGAGCATGGCCCGGTCCTGTAGGTCTTTTTCAGACGTGGTTTTCGTCGCGGCCTTACGCCCCATGGTCATCACCCTCTTCCTTCACGATCTCCACCAGCTCTGCGCGCAGCAGCACGAAGCCCCATCGGCGATTGGTGGGGTGGAGGTAGCGGCAGACGAGGCGCTCGTGGTTGTCCTTGTCGCCGCCACCCACACGCCGGCCGCCACGGTAGCCCTCGACGACGGCAAGCGCGCCGGTTGGTGTCCGCACCTTGGTACCGATGGGGATCTCGTCGGCGTCGCGCGGGCGGTTGTGGAACCGGAGATTGCCCACTGGGGGCTTGGTGTTGATGCCGGCGGACATGGTGGTGGGCTCCTTCCAGTCTTTGGCGCGGGCTGCGGCCTGGGCGGTCTTGGGCAGCTTGGTCAGGTGCCACTTGCCGCAGACGTGGCAGCGGTAGGGCTGCTGGTCTGAGTTCCCGTGGCGCTTCTTCGATCCGGCGTGCCAGTCCCTGACCGCGTTGCGGCTCTCGAAGACCTTCTTGTCGAAGCAGCCGCGCTGGGCGCGCTCGACAGGGATGTCACGGCCGAGCCGCTCGAAGCCCTTCTTCATCGAGCCCCCAGCCCTGCAAAGGGGGTGCCTATTGGGCGGCGCGCGGAACCACGGCGGATGGCTTTGACATGGCTCAGGCTGACCTTGGTCTCGGCGGCGATGCGCGAGGACGGGCCCGGCGCGAGGCGGATCTGCTCGACCATCTCGTCGGTGATCCAGCTCTGCGCGCGCTTCATGCGGGCCATCTTGGCGGCCTTGGCCGGGCTGCTGTAGGCGCCACGCTTCGCCGCCATCTGGGCCTTGCGTCGGGTGGTGGTGGCCACGCTGCAGTCGGGAGACACGCAGCGCTTGTGTCCGCACTTTGCGGCAACCACGAGCCCGGGCGGCACCGGCTGGCCGTCGGCGAGCTCGCGCACCAGGCGGCGCACGTACACCGTCTTTCCGCCGTGGCGCTTCTGTGGGCGACCGTGACTGTCGCAGCCGCCATTCCAGAACCAGCACTCGCCCACCTCGTCGCAGCGGGCTTTGATGTCTTCCAGCGCCATGGGGATTCAGACCTCCAAGCGCTGGAGCACGTCTTGCAGGCCGCGGACGATGGCGTGAACCCGGTTGGAGCAGTCCTCCACCTGCATCACGAGGTTGCTGCTGGCTGCACGGATCTGGCCGGCACCCATCGGGTCTTTCACAGGCGAAGGCTCGGATGGTCGCTGCAGTACTTGCGTCCGGTCGGCCACGGCACCGGCTACATCGTCGAGAAGACTCAGCGCTCTGCGCAGGTCATCTAGCGCCTCGATCACCCGAGGCGATTGGCTCTGTTTCTGACCGACGAGTGAGCCGAGATTGCGCATCTGTCGATCCATGGCGGCCGCTTCAACTTGTGCTGGCGAGCCGGGGTACGTCTGGTTCATGGTGGTCCTTTCGGTCAGTTGAATACCCGGGTATCCGGGACGGGGATTTGGGTCGGCCAAATGCCTCGACGCAGCAGCTCGCGCACCGTGGAGCGCCAGGCAGCGGTCCAGATGGCCACACGCTCCTCACGCGAGAGGCGTGAGCCCTGGTCGATCAGTCGGTGGCAGGTGCGGCAGAGCGCGGCCACGAACACATCGCTGGCCTTGATGGACTTGCCCTTGCCGTGCACGCTCTGGTTGCTGTGCGCGGGATCGCTGGGGCCCGCGGCGCCGCAGCACTGGCAGGGCAGCGTTTTGATCGCGTCGAGCAGCTCTCGGCTGCGCACGTAAGCGAACTTGGAGATGACCGTCACGCCGAGGCCTCCAGCTCGCGCTTGCGCGCTCGGACGGTGCGGCGCTGGGTGGCGTCTTTCAGGTTGAACACCTCGCCGGTCTCGGGGTCGGTCCACTCGTCCGGGAAGGTCACGCCCAGCTCGGTGGCAGCGTGGGCGGCCACGCGCTCGATCAGGTCGGCGTAGCCCTTGGTGCCCAGGCCTTCGGTGCTCTGGCGGATGCGGCGGCGCTTCTTCTTCCCCGTGGTGGGGTCGATCGAGGTCTTGGTCTTGTAGCCCAGGAACTTGTCGCGGAAGTACTCCTTCCAGGCGTCCAGCGCGTAAGCCTGGCCGTTCGGGCGGGCCTGCTCGGCGATGTTGGCCAGGATGCAGCCGTGGTAGTACTTACGCTGTTTGTCGGTCAGCGCGTCCTCGGCCAGGCGAACCTCCAGCACGCAGGCGCGGCCGGCCTGCAGCTGGGCACCGATCCACGGCAGCACGGTCTCGGTCAGCACGGCGCGGCCCTGCACCGCGTTCATGAGGTGCACTTGCTGGCCGTTCATGAGGCACCTCGCGCCAGCGCTCGCCAGATCTGGGAAAGCATCGACTCCGACGGCGCAGGCCTCCAGCGCTTCACCGGCGGCAGCGGCCATTCGCGGGTGGCCACCTCGCCATCCACCACGCTCGGGTCTGGCGGCACGCTGTGCTCCAGCTCGAAGTGCTCGGGTGTGCTCATGCTCGCGCCTTTCTCTTGCGTGGCGCCCAGCGCCAGCAAAGCGTGCGGCCGTCCTGGTTCGGCGGCTCGCTCTTTGGGATGACCAGGCAGCGCAGGGTCCGCCCCTTCACGCCGAGCACCTGGTACCGCCGGCCGCTCGCGAAAACGAGCTCGTCGCCAGGCGCCGGCACCTCACCCCAGCAGACGCGCAACTTCACGAGGGACCAGTCCGGTTTCATGCCTGAGTTCCCTTGAGATCAAGAATCTGTTGCACGGGGCGCGCGCCAATCGCATCGGTCCAACGCACGGCTTCACGCCAGTCATTGGCGTTGCGCCCGTTCTTGCGGGCATGGAAGCTCCACGCCATCGAGTCGGCTGTGGCGAGCTGAGCTCGAACCAAAGGGTCACTGAGAGCCGTGGTCTTGAGCCCAAAGCCGTGCAGCCGAAGATCTGGTCGGGCTTCCTTGATGGCGAGGAGCACAGCCGCCACAGATCGTGGGTCACCATTTCGCTTGCACACGCTACCCACGCCGACCCACTGCTGGAACGTCAAGCGATCGCCATACATCCGGATGTGTTCCACGTAGTCGCCAGGAGCGAAGCCTTGCAGCACCGGCAGGATGTACACGCCGGCAGTGTCTTGCTGCAGCAAATCGTCGTAGCGCTCTACGGTCAACCGCTGGTGATCGCGGACCGAGAGACCGGTCTTTTCCACGATCCAGGCCTCGCACATCCAGTCCTGTGCGACTGCTGCTAACAAGCGCCCGCTGCCGTTGGTAGCCCAGCGTCGGATCTCGGCCGCGTACTCGGCCACTCCGTGCCGATATCGACCGTGGGTGCTGATTTCCGTGAAGGCTCCAGAGTCCATGATCCATTCGCGCGCGAGCATGGGGGCCTTGCGAGTGCGCAACCGATTCACGCTGACAAAGGCCGCGTCGAAATGCCGCGCGTCAGAAGGCTGGTGCAGACCGGTAAAGAACTTCACGCCAGCGCCCCCAGCAGATCGGCCTGCGGCTGCTCGTTGGCCAGTGCGGTGATGGTCACCACCACGCGCGCGTCGCCGGCATCGGGCTCCATGCGCTCGGCCACGATGCGCCGCACCCATGCGTCGTCGACGATGGCCACGCCCTTGAGCGCGTCCAGCAGCACCTTGTTGGCGTTGTCCAGGTCGATGCAGCGCACCGTGTCGTCCCAGGCTGCGCCGTGCTTGCGCTGGCGGCTCTGCCAGTCCTGCGGGCGCGCCGGGTAGAGCTTCACGTGGAACTCGACGCGGCCATCAATCGGGGCGCGCACGCCAGCGGCCTTGGCCATCCAAGCCACGCGGGTCTTGTAGGCCTTGGCTTCGTCGCTCAGGGTGACGATCGCGCGCTGGTGGCCCTTTGGCAGGAAGCTGCGCCAGTAGCGGTTCGCACTCAGCGGGTACGGCAGGGTCAGGGTGACGGCGTTCATGCAATCACCCCCAACGACTTGTAGCCGACCATCCACATCGGCGGCGTCTCGTACTCCTGCCCAACCCGGCGCCACATGTGCAGGCAGTACGGGTGGTTGTTGACGTGCGCGGCGCGCGGCGGGTGGAACTGCACCACGCAGTCCTCGTCATCCCAAAACATCGCCTTGACGTGGCACATTTCCTCCCACGTCGGGCATCGGCTCGGCAGGCTCACGCTCACGTGCTCCCATCCCTCGCCATCGGATGCCACGACGGCCAGCGGCATCTCGCCCGCGCGCAAGATGCGCGAACGCGGTGGCACCATGAACGCGCCGCAGTTGCCGATCGAGTCATCGCTGCCCATGCGGCCAGAGCGCACCCGGTATTCGTGTGGAACGTGGAAACTCATGCAACCTCCATCTGCCCGACCGGCAGGTCGAGGTATGCCGCGCGCTCCTTCTGGTGCTCGCGGAACTGCTGGGTGTCCGGGTCAAACCAGAAGGCAAAGCTGCCCTCCCAGGTGTGGTGCCTCTGCTTGGCGATCCGCACGAACGCATCCGGGTCGTCGGGGTCGCGCTTTTCCTCGGCCAGCCCCAGCTTGCGCACGTTCTTCCAGCAGATCACCAAGTTGTCGACCAGATCGACGATCTCGCTCGCGCCCTTCACGTCGAACTTGTCCGGCGCGCTGCGCTCGTTCTCGCCCTTGCGCATGTGCACCACCAGGTGGATGCCCAAGCCCGTTTCCTGCGCCACGCTGCACAGGTCGTTCACGAAGTCTTTCTGCGCGGTGTAGTCGTCGGTGCCGATGCCGCACTTCATCAGGCTGTCGATCACCATGTGATCAATGCCCAACTCTTTGCGCATGTAGGTGGCCACCGCCAGCACGCGCTTGGTCGCCACCCTGCCCAGGTGGTCGTAGATCCACAGGCGGTTGTCGGTCCAGCGGTGGAAGGCGCGGATGTACTGGATGGACGGAGAACCGATCCCGGCGGCTTGGCGCGACATCTTCGCCATCGACTTCGGTGGTTTCATCTCGAAGCTGGCCAGGCCCACCTTCTGGCCGCTCTGCATGGCGCGCAGTTGCACCTGGGATAGCAGCGTGGTCTTTCCATGGCCGTTGATGCCGGCCCAAAGCGTGACCTCGCCGGGGCGCAGATCAAACTTGCCGCGCATCTTGTCGAACCCGGTGGGAACCCATGATTTCGCGCTGGGCTCGCCGTAGAACTGATCGACCACCTCCTGGGTCCAGGTGCTGGCCGGGCGAACCTTGGCGCTTTCGTCGACCTGCTGGTCGAAGTAGCCATCGAAGTCGAAGGTGTCAGGGATCAAGTGCATACGAATCCTGCCGGCCGCGACCGGCGCAATGCGTCACGCAGCCCGTGCTCGACAGGCGAGCCGCGCAACGTGAACGGGTGCCACATGAAGGCGTGAAAGGCGGGGATGTCTTCGATGGCCGGCGTGTGCCAGCCGCAGCCGACCTCGACCTGGTGCGCCTCGCCATCCGGGGTCTGGAAGTGCAGCCGCAGGTCTTCGGGCATCACCTCTGCGATGTCGCGCACCACGCGCAGCAAGCGCTCGAGGCTCACAGCGGCCCCGGCTTCGACCACCACCAGCAGGCCGGCCAGCATCCGCCAGTCCATGCGCTCCAGCGGCATGTCGTCGTGCACGTAGAGGGTCGGCCCGTCGAACTGGCCACCGACCATCGACACGGTGACGTAGCCATCGGGCCTCATTCCCTGTTGGCGCGACTCCAGCAGCGCGCGGGCGTTTGCGGCGTACCAAGGGCGCATCAGTGGGCCCCCTCAGTCCAGTCGTGCTGCTCAGCTCCATCGCCCGGCGTCACGCCGTCTTCCCAACGCTCGCCGTTGAGGTAGACCAGCGGGGCCTCCATGTACCCATCGCGCCATTTCTGCGTCTTCCGCTTCACTGCGATGTCGGCCAGGATCACGTCGGCCTTCGCGTCGAGGCCGAGGGTTCGCCACTTCTGCGCGCACTTGACCTTGTCCTGCTTGCGCTCGGATTTCGGCCATGCAGTCCAGAAGTCCTCAAACCGTCCACAGCCCCCGCTGGGGGTTGGGGGTTTCTTTCTCTTCTTCTCTTCTCTACTCTTCTCTTCTCTGTCGTCACGCTGTGACGTCACAGTGACGTCACGCGCTTCGTCACTCTCTGCGTCACTTTTCGTCACGCTGGCCTGTTCCTGTTTCTTGCGCTCCCGGTACTCCTTGGTTCGCTCTGCACCTGACTTCGAAGTTAGCGAGCGCTCCTTCTGCGGGCTGTTGTGTTCGTCGAAGTTTACGAAGCGAACACCATCTCCGCCGGGCAACTCCTGCAGCCAGTCGACCGCTAGCAAGGCGCGACCGAAACCCGGAACACCGGCCGAAATATCGAAGTCGTGTGACGACGCGTGACGAATCACGCCGTCACGTCCCGCCGTGTCATTGACCGCTGACCAGGTCGGAACAAGGGCCCCGACGACGATGCGTGTGACGACCTCAATGTCACGCGTCGTCACGTGTGACGTCACGCTTTCGTCACACGTGTCACAGCCTCGCAGCCCACCGATCCACTCCCTGAACCCGTGATCGGCCAGCAGCACCCGCGCCATCCTGACCACCTTCGGGTTGGTGACCAGGCTGCTGCGCATCTTGATCCAGTCGGCCATCAGCGCAGACCCCTCTCGGCGTCCATGCGGGCGATCGTCTCTGGCGTGCGCATCAGCACCAGCTGGCGCACCACCTTGAAGGCCTCGCGCGCCGGCTCGTTTCGCCCGCACAAGTGATGGAACTCGACCAGATCGCCCTGGGCCTTGATGGCCGCTTCGAGTTGGTCGGGCGTGTGGTTCTCGGCGTTGGCCAGGATGTAATCGGCCTGGGGCGCGAGGATCTGGTCGCGCCGCGGCGTGGCGGCGTTTGTGGGGAACGTCCAGTCGCTCATGCCGGCCTCCCGATCACGCGGCGCAGGGCCTGCACCTCCTCGCGCAGCAACCGGTTCTCGCGCTCGACGTCGGTTTCGCGCCGGCGCAGGCTGTTGAGGTCGTAGCCACGCTGGTACAGCATCCACAGCACCGGGGCGTCGTTGCCGCAGCGATCCATCAGGGCGTTGAACTTGGACCATTGCACGCCCTCCTGGCCGCTGAGCCAGCGTGAGAACTGGGCCTTGTCGACCCCAAGGTCCTGCTGCAGGGTCTTGTCGAGCGAGTAGCCGCCTAGCTCGGCACAGAGTTCGATCGCGCCGCCCAGGCTCTGCTTGCGCATCACCTCCTCGGGCCGCACGTCGACGGGAATGGAGAGTTGGTTCATTGAGCCTCGCAACTTTGTTGAGAGCGGTTGAGCACCTTGGGGAAGCCCAGCGGAACGACGATTCGCGGCATGACGAATCGCCCTTCTCTGGTGGTGTGGTCAGGCCCCGGCGGCGGCGGCCTGGGGTGTTGCGCTGGCGGCTGCGGGTTCTGCCTGCATACGCAGGACGTCCCAGGCGACATCGGGGCGCAGGCGCTCGCAGCGGACGCCGGTCTCGCGCTCGATCGCCGGGCAGTGCTCGGCAGGGACACGTCCGCGGGACTTCCACATGCTCGGAGCGCTCGCCGCGACGTTGATGCGGGCGGCCAGCGCGGCAACGCTCCCGGCCTTCTGGATGGCTTCGTCAAGGGCTTCCATGTCGATCCTTGGTTATCACGTTCGTGATTGTGCATTGAACACCAACGTGATGCAAGTCCCCGGCCTAATCACGGTCGTGAACACGCTTGCAGAACGACTGAGGTGGGCCCGCGATCAGCGGGGGTTGACGCAGGGCCAGCTGGCGAAGCGGGCCGGCGTGTCCCAGGGAACCATCGGCAACGCCGAGTCCGGGATCAGGGACAAGCCGCGCGAGCTACTCAAGATCGCCCGCGCACTGCAGGCGTCTCCGGACTGGCTGGAGTCGGGCCGTGGGGATTGGCAGGCCGAGGAGGTGAACTTCGAGGAGGTGGCGATGAAGCGCCGCGTGCCGCTCATCTCTTGGGTGCGCGCCGGCCTATGGGGCGCCGTGGAGGATCACTTCCACCCCGGAGACGCCGACGAATGGGCCGAGGCCTACGACACTCGCCCCGGTGAGAACGCTTTCGCCCTTCGCGTGACTGGCGACAGCATGACCAGCCCCATACCGGGAGACCGCACCTTCCCCGAGGGCACGATCATCATCGTGGACCCCGGCAAGGCAGCCGGTGCGGGGGATTTCGTGATCGCGAAGGACGTGGCCACCCAGAAGGCCACCTTCAAGCGGCTTGTGTCCGATGGCGGCCGGTGGTTCCTCAAACCGTTGAATCCTTCATACCCGACCGTCGAGATCGACGACCCGAACATCCGGGTTGTCGGTAAAGTGGTTGAGTACCAAATGCGGGGCAAGTTGTAAGCAGAAGGGGGCCAGACCATGCGCTGGATGTTGATTCTGATCATTACCGCTCTGGCGGCGACCCAGTCGTGGGCCCAGGCCGTGCAACTGGACGCTGACCGACAAGAGCGCGTGGCCAAAGTACTGACCCTGGCGAATCAATCGCCAGGCGACCCGAAAGCTGCGCTCGCCGCGAAGGATGCCTACCTGCAGTCACTCGCCCCCGAGTTGGCCCTACAGACCGAGTTGGACATTCTCGAAATGGCGGTCAGGGATGGCGTGGTAGATCGACAAGGGCCAGTCTTCTCGCGCGAGAACTTGCGACTGGTTGACAAGTACGGCGCCCGCAGCGATCCAAACCACGATGCCATCCGCGACTATTGGGCCTACCGCGTCATGATCGATACCCAGCTGTCAAAGGGGTCTATCGCTCCGGAAGAGCACGAATACTTGGCTTCGAAAAAGCACATGGAGATGCGCCGGCACATGGATGAGACGGCGAACCGCGAACGGGCCTCAGTGCTGGAAGCCGAACAGCGCATGCGCCAGGAGCGCGACCAGCAAGCGGCGCAGGCAGCAGCCTACGAGCGCGAGGTGGAGTTGCAACGTACCCAGATCATGGTTGACTCGATGCGGCGCAGCCTGCAGAGCATTCAACGTCCGGCGCCCACGATCTGCCGATCGGTCAGGACCGGCTACAGCACGCAGACCATCTGCAACTAGCGACACCTCGACGACCTATCAGCCCGCCTTGAGCGGGCTTTTTTGCGCCTGCCGTTCGTCGGCTCTAATCACGTTCGTGTTGACGCACTGAATCACGTTCGTGATACTTCATCCATCGCAACCCACCCGATGGAGGAAGCAGATGGACACCCAAGAAGACGACCGCGGCATGCAGATGCTGGCCGGCCTGATCGTGTGTGTCGGCACCCTGGGCGTGCTGGCTGTCATCGCCCTGGCCTCGAGGCTCGCATGAACCGCTGGCTCGACAGTGAGGACGTCGCCCCCATGACCGCGGCCGCGATTGCCGTCGCCGCCGTCATCGCCCTGGCCTTCGGGGGCTGGCTGCCGTGATCACCCTGCGCCTCTTCCGCTTCTACCGACGCGGCGGCCTGCCCTTCTGGGCGGCCCTGCGCCGCGCCATTGCCGTCGCCCGGCGCCCCTACTGACCACCACCACCGAGAGGACTCATGAGTACCGCACTTGTAACCCTGACCGCCAAGCTGGCGAAGCGCCTGGACCTGGGCGACGGCTCCAGCCTGGTCGAAACCCTCAAGGCCACGGCCTTCCGCCAGCGCGGCAACGAGGTCGTGACCGACGCGCAGATGGAGGCTCTGCTGATCGTCGCCGAGCAGTACCGGCTCAACCCGTTCACCAAGGAACTGTTCGCGTTCAGCGACAAGGGGGCCATCGTGCCCGTGGTGTCGGTGGACGGCTGGTCGCGAATCATCAACGAGCACTCGCAGTTCGACGGCCTGGAGTTCCGCTATTCCGAGGACATCGTGACGCCAGCCCGCGGCAAGCCCTGCCCCGAGTGGTGTGAGGTCACGCTGTACCGCAAGGATCGCAGCCGCCCGACCGTGGTGCGTGAATACCTCGATGAGGTCTACCAGGCGCCGCGCGGCCAGAACGGCGGATACGACGGCCCGTGGCAGACCCACACCAAGCGGTTCCTGCGACACAAGACGCTGATCCAGGGCGCGCGCATCGCCTTCGGCTTCGCCGGCATCTATGACGAGGACGAGGCTCGCAGAATCATCGACGCCGGCCTGATCGACGCGGCCACCGGGGAGGTGGTTCAGCCGCAAAAGCAGCCGGTGGTGAATGCCCTGCCGGCCCTGCCCGCCGAGAAGTTCCGCAAGCAGATGCCCGCCTGGTCGAAGCCGATCAAGGACGGCACCCACTCGGTGGACGACCTTCTGGCGTTCCTGGACGCGAAATACACCCTGAGCGACGAGCAGCGCGCCGAGGTCGAGAAGTTGCGCCAGCGGCCCGATCAGCCGGCCGCCGAGGAAGCGGAAGGAGCCGCGGCATGAAACTGCACAACGTCATCCAGGGCAGCGAGCAGTGGCTCGCGCTGCGCGCCGGCTTCTTCACCGCCAGCGACGCGCCTGCCATGATGGGCGTCAGCCCCTACGCCACCCGCGCCGACCTGCTGCGCCGCAAGCACACCGGCATCGTGGAGGAGGTCGATGAGGCGACGCAGCGCCGCTTTGACGCTGGCCACCAGACCGAGGCCGCATTCCGGCCCATCGCCGAGGAGATCCTCGACGGCGAGGATCTGGCCGCCGTCACCGGTTCGATCGAGATCGACGGCATGCAGTTGCTGGCCAGCTTCGACGGCCTGACCTTCGACCGCTCCACGGGCTACGAACACAAGCTGTTCAACGCCTCGCTGGCGCGCACGATCGAAGCCGACGGCGAGCCAGGCCCGGCCTACTACTGGCAGATGGAGCACCAGCTGCTGGTCTCCGGCGCGCAGCGCATCCTGTTCGTCACCAGCGATGGCTCGCGCGACTGCATGGCGCACTGCTTCTACGAGAGCAAGCCCGAGCGCCGCGCCAAGCTGATTGCCGGATGGAAGCAGTTCGCAGAGGACCTCGCCGCCTACGAGCCCGAGCCGGCACCCGCCGCCCAAGCCGTGGGCCGCACGCCGGATAACCTGCCAGCGCTCCACATCGAGATCCGGGGCGAGGTGCGCGCCAGCAACCTTGTGTCATTCCACGAGCACGCCATGTCGGTGTTGGGCAGCATCAATCGCACGCTCACCACTGATCAGCAGTTCGCCGACGCGGAAAAGGCGGTGAAGTGGTGCGAGCGAGTCGAGAGGGATCTCGACTTCGCCAAGAAGCAGGCGCTCAGCCAGACCGCCAGCATCGAGCAGCTGTTCCGCACGATCGACGACGTGAAGGCCGAGACGCGCACCGTGCGCCTAGAGCTGTTCAACCTGGTCAAGGCACGCAAGGAAGCCATCCGCGAGGAGATCGTGGCCGACGGCATCAAGCGCCTGCGCGACCACGTGCAAAAGCTCAACACCAGCCTGGGCCGCCAGCTGCTTCCGACGATCCCGGCAGACTTCGGCGGCGCGATCAAGGGCAAGAAGACGATCCAGAGCATGCGCGATGCGGTCGACCAGGTGCTGGCCGACGCCAAGCTGCTTGCCAGCGACTTCGGCGCCCGGATCGCACAGAACCTGCGCACGATCGACCAGCACCAGGACCTCGCGCACCTGTTCCCAGACCAGGCGACCCTGGTGCTCAAGATGCCGGAGGACCTGCAGGCGGTGGTGGCCAACCGCGTGGCCGAGCACCAGCGCAAGGAAGCCGAGCGGCTGGAGGCCGAGCGCGAGCGCATCCGCCGCGAAGAGCAGGAACGCGCAGACCGCGAGGCGCGCGAGCGCCAGGCCGCCGCTGATGCCGAAGTTGAGCGACAGGCCAAGGCCGCCATTGCCGCGGCCGCTACCCCCGCCCCAGCTGTTGTGGCTCAGCCTCAGCCGTCAACGCCGGTAGTGGCTCAGAAGCCGGCCGTGGTGAGCGACAACGCGGCGCGCATCAAGCTGGGCCAGATCAACGACCGGCTCGCACCACTGTCCATCACCGCCGACGGTCTGGCCGAGTTGGGTTTCGAGCCCGTGGCCACCGAACGCGCCAGCAAGCTGTACCGCGAAACCGACTTTCAGGCCATCTGCGCGGCCATCGTCGAGCGCGTGCGCATGGCCGCAGCACTGCAGGCCGCCTGACCAGTTTCCCCGGGCCGATCGCGCTGGTGCATCTCCTCCTCCCTCCCTGAAACCTTGCCAGCGACGCGGCCCCTTTTCTTTCCCCCACCACCTGGAGTTCCCCATGACCACGAACCCACCCGCCATCACCCTCTCCCCTTGCGAGTCGTCGCAGATCGTCGCCTTCGGCTATGACCCGGCCACCCAGACGCTGGCCATCCAGTTCCCAGGCCGCGGTGTGAAAGCCGGCGACACCTACCACTACGCCGAGGTGCCACCGAAGGTCTACCAGGACATGGTGGACGCCGAGAGCAAGGGCAAGTTCTTCGGCTCGCAGATCCGCGGCCGCTACGCCTACGCGAAGCAGCCCGATCCGGAGACCGGCATCGCCTTCGGCCTGGCCACCGCTCAGGAACCCAAGTACACGTGCGCCACCGCCACCGGCCGCCTCACCGTGCGCGCAACCGGCAAGCCCATCCCAGACGATGAGCCGGTGTTCGTGCTGCGCGCGCAGGACGTGCACGCCGTCAACGCCCTGCTGGGCTACTCGGTGCTGCTGGACAACCCCGAGCACCGCGCAGCGGTCGAGCAGCGCATCAAGGACTTCGAAGCCTTCCGCGACGCGAACCCCGACCGCATGAAGTTCCCCGACACGGCCGCCGCCTGATCACCCACCCACCACCGGAGAAACGTCCATGCGCCTCGAGTTCATCGGCAAGACCAAAGCCACCTTCACCGCCATCGACATCCAGTCGCTCAAGATGGGCCAGACCGATGTGGTGCCCGCCGTGTGCGTGCACCTCAAGATCACCCAGGCCAACAGCACGCTCAAGATGCTGGACAAGAACCTGCTGGGCATGCTGTTCCAGAAGGGCGCAGCGCCGAACCAGCAGGCCCTGGACGGCATCCCGGTGGTGTCGGACTGGCCGGCGCTCTCCAACATCGCCGAGCGCCTGGGCGCCTTGAACTGGGACGGCGAGCAGACCGGCGCCACGCTCAAGATCTACCAGGGCGTGACCGGTGACCAGGACATCACCCTGCAGGACTGCACGGTGCGCAAGGTCAAGATCGACCCGAAGGAAGGCGGCGCGGTGGACTACCACCTGCAGGTCTGGACGTCGGACGTCGACCAAGACGTGATCGGAGCGCTGGGCGTGCTCAAGAGCCTGGACCGCGATATCGAGCTCATCGCCGCCGAGCCGGTCAAGCAGAAGAAGATCGACGACAAGGGCGAGAAGAACACGCCAGAGAAGGCCCTGGCCGGCGCGGTGGGGGGCTGACCTTGACCTACGAGGAGTTCCTGCGCGGCAAGGTGAAGCTGGCCAGCTTCAACGGGTTCGACGTGCCCACGGATGCCGTGAACCCTGCGCTCAAGCCGCACACCCGCGACATCGTGCGCTGGGCCGTGAAGGGCGGCAACCGCGCTGTGTTCGCGAGCTTCGGCCTGCACAAGACAGCCACTCAGCTTGAGATCCTGCGAATCATCGGCCAGCACCGCCCAGGCCTGCGCCTGCAGGTCCTGCCGTTGGGCGTGCGCCAGGAGTTCTTCCGCGAGGTGGCCGAGCGCTTCATAGGCGACTTCGCCATGGACCTGCGATTCATCCGCAGCGACAGCGAGATCGCCGACGAGCGCACGGTCTACCTGACCAACTACGAGAGCGTGCGCGAGGGCAAGGTCACGCCGGGCCTGTTCCGCGCCACCAGCTTGGATGAGGCGAGCATCCTGCGAAGCTTTGGCAGCAAGACCTACCAGGAGTTCCTGCCAGCCTTCGCGCCGGTCGAGTTCAAGTTCGTAGCCACGGCCACGCCGGACCCGAACCGCTACAAGGAGCTGATCCACTACGCTGGCTACCTCGGCGTGATGGACACCGGTCAGGCCCTGACCCGCTTCTTCCAGCGCGACAGCGAGAAGGCCGGCAACCTGACGCTGTACCCGCACAAAGAGCAGGAGTTCTGGCTTTGGGTGGCGAGCTGGGCGGTGTTCATCACCAAGCCCAGCGACCTAGGCCACAGCGACGATGGATACATCCTGCCCGAGCTCGACGTGCGCTGGCATGAGGTACCCAGCGACTACGCTGCCGCTGGCAACGAGAAGAACGGCCAGGGCCTGCTGATCCCCGACGTGGCCATGGGCCTGTCCGCCGCGGCGCGCGAGAAGCGAGACAGCCTGCCGGCGCGGGTGGCCATGGTGCGCGACCTGGTGGCTGCGGATCCTGCCGACCACTTCGTCATCTGGCACGACCTCGAAGACGAGCGCCACGCTCTGCAGGATTCCATCCCCGAGGCGGTGAGCGTGTGGGGTTCTCAGGACCTGGACGAGCGCGAGCAGCGCATCATCGATTTCAGCGACGGCCGCCACCGGGTGCTGTCCACCAAGCCAGTGATCGCCGGCAGCGGCTGCAACTTCCAGCGGCACTGCCACCGCGAGGTGTTCGCCGGCATCGGCTTCAAGTTCAACGACTTCATCCAGGCCGTGCACCGCACGTTCCGCTTCGGGCAGACCAAGCGCGTGCGCATCGACATCGTGCACACAGAAGCCGAACGCGAGATCAAGGCCGACCTGCTGGCCAAGTGGCGCCGCCACGACGAGCAGCAGCAACGCATGGCCGAACTGGTGCGCGCCTACGGCCTGGACCAGCTGGCCATGCAGGACACGCTGGCCAGGACCATCGGCGTGCAGCGCCAGGTGGTGCGCGGCGAGCGCTTCGAGGTGGCGAACAACGACTGTGTGCTCGAGGCGCGCGAGCAGGCCGAGAACTCGGTCGATCTGATCGTCACCAGCATCCCGTTCGCCAACCACTACGAGTACACGCCCAGCTACAACGACTTCGGCCACACCGAGGGCAACGATCACTTCTGGGCGCAGATGGACTTTCTCACGCCCGAGCTGCTGCGGATCCTGCGGCCCGGCCGGATCTATGCCTGCCACGTGAAGGACCGGATCAACTTCGGCAACGTGACCGGTGCCGGCATCCCGACCGTGAGCCCTTTCCACGCCGAAGCGCTGTTCCATGGGCTCAAGCACGGCTTCGACTACATGGGCATGGTGACGGTGGTCACCGACGTGGTGCGGGAGAACAACCAGACCTACCGCCTGGGCTACACCGAGATGCGCAAGGACGGCACCAAGATGGGTGTCGGCTCGCCCGAGTACATCCTGCTGTTCCACAAGCCCCAGAGCGACCGCAGCCGCGGCTACGCTGATGAGCCCGTGCGCAAGACCATCGAGGACTACAGCCTGGCGCGCTGGCAGGTCGATGCGCACGCCTTCTGGCGCTCCAGCGGCAACCGTCTGCTGACCGCCGAGGAGATGGCGGCCATGGGTCCGGCCAAGCTGGCCAAGTACTTCACCGAGGACAGCCTGCGCCGGGTGTACGACTACCAGCACCACGTGAGCATCGGCGAGCAGCTGCAGGAGCGCAACGCCCTGCCGTCGACGTTCATGAGCTTGGCGCCGGGCAGCCACCACCCGGACGTGTGGCACGACATCAACCGCATGCGCACGCTCAACGGCGAGCAGACCACGCGCGCGGTCGAGAAGCACGTCTGCCCGCTGCAGTTCGACATCGTGGACCGCCTGATCGAGCGCTACAGCAACCCAGGGGAGACGGTCTACGACCCGTTCCATGGCCTGGGCACGGTGGGCGTGCGCGCCATCAAGCTGGGGCGCAGGGCCCGGGGTTCCGAGCTGAGCGCCGCCTACTTCGCCGACCAAGTGCACTACCTGCGCGCCGCCGAGCGCGAGATGGCCATGCCCTCCCTGTTCGACAGCATCGAAGCCGAGCCGGAGGCCGCATGACACCCGCAGTCGGAACCTTCCTGCGCCCGGTCGGCTTGGCACCGATGTACGCCTATTGCGGAGAGGTGTGCCATGTCTGGCCACCGAGCGAAGACGATATCCGCGAGGTGATCAGGATGCGCCGGCACGCCATGGATCGGCAACACCAACCATTTGACGACGGCCACCGCGGCGAGTTCTTCCTGTCCGGCCTCCGCAGTGTGCGCGACGGTGTGTGGAAGGACGAAAACCCATGGTGGGGAAGCCCGCGCTACTGGGTGCAGATGCAGAACGAACAACCCGGACAACTGGAGCTTTTCTGATGACCGACAGCATCGACACCAGCGAGCGCGAGGCCGAAGACCCGCGCGAACCGATCAGCCTGCCCGTGCGCGAGATGCGCGACGAGCCGGTACCGCACCAGCCTGCTGACCCGCTGCGCGCGGCGCTGCAGCTCGCGCTCGAAGCCACGCCCGAGGAACTACCGGCGGCGCTCAACGCGCTGCGCGAGCAGCTGGGCATGGAGGTGTGGGAGCCGGTGGCCGCGCGCTACGACTTCGACGGCTACGGCTGGCTCTACATCGACGAGGGCAGCGGCAGCGACTGGATGACCAGGAAGGCCGGCGCCGAACTGGTGTACGTGCCGCGCGGAGGTGCTGCATGCTGACCAACCTCAGCCCCATCTGCGAGCTGGCCACCTGCCAGCACCAGGCTTGCAAGAACGCCGGCGGCTGCAAGGGCGTGGAGTGGCGCGAGCGCTTCGCCGCCGACAGCCTGACCAACCGCGCGCAGCGGCTCATGGCCGACGCCGCGGATCTCGGCTTCGTGATCACGATCGAGCAGCGCCCGCTGCAGCCGCTGGCCATGGGCAACTACGAGAGCGTGCTCGGCATCAGGAGGGCGCGACATGGCCGCTGATTCGAAGATCGAATGGACCGACCACACGTTCAACCCGTGGATCGGCTGCACCAAGGTCAGCCCGGCCTGCGACCACTGCTACGCCGAGGTCAGCACACCGTCGCGCACGCTGGGCGTGGTGTGGGGGCCGGGCCAGCCGAGGCGCCGTACGTCGCCAGGAAACTGGCTGCAGCCGCTGCGCTGGAACGCCCAGGCCGACGCCTTCCGGGCCCAGCACGGCCGCCGCCAGCGCGTGTTCTGCGCGAGCCTGGCCGACGTGTTCGACAACGAAGTGCCGGACTTCTGGCGCGCCGACCTGTTCGACCTGATCGAAGCCACGCCGAACCTGGACTGGCTGCTGCTGACGAAACGCATCGGGAACGTGCCCGACATGATGCGCCGCATCCTGCGGCCGGGCACGCTGCCGCCGCACGTCTGGCTGGGCGCCACCATCTGCAACCAGCCAGAGGCTGACCGCGACATCACCAAGCTGCTGGCCGTCGATGCGCGCGTGCGCTTCCTGAGCATGGAGCCGCTGCTGGGGCCGGTGGACTTGGGCGCGATCCCGTGGCGCGGACTTCGCACCGATGTTCTGCGTGGATGGAGCAGCCCTGAGCACGGGCTGCATTGGGTCATCGTCGGCGGCGAGAGCGGCCCCCAGGCGCGGCCGATGCACCCTGAGTGGGCGCGCAGCCTGCGCGATCAGTGCCAGGCCGCGGGCGTGCCGTTCCTGTTCAAGCAGTGGGGCGAGTGGCTGCCGCTGTCGCACCAGACGGGCGGCGCGGACCCTGAGCAGCGCCAGTGCCATGTCTGGCCCGACGGCCGCGCCTACGACGGCGAGCGCGAGGAAATGACACCAGCCTGCGCTCAATTGTCACGCGTCGGCAAAAAGGCCGCCGGGCGCGAGCTGGACGGCCGCACGTGGGACGAGGTGCCGGGATGAGGAACATGAGCTTCGCCCTCACCGTCGACCAGATCATGGACGGCAGTAAGGACGTGACGCGCCGACTGGGCTGGCTGCAGCTCAAGCCGGGCGACCTGATCCGCCCGGTGAGGAAGTGCATGGGCCTGCGGCCGGGCGAGAAGATCCAAGTCCTGCGCGACCCGCTGCGCATCGTGAGCGTGCGCCGCGAGCCCCTGGACATGATGACCACCGACACCGAGTACGGCTTCGAGGAGGTGCGTCGCGAGGGCTTCGCCTGGCACCCCGTCTACCGCTTCCCGAGCACTTGGGTGGCGATGTTCTGCGCCACGCACAAAGGCTGCACGCCCAGCACGATCGTGACCCGGATCGAGTTCGCCTACGGAGAACTTCCATGAGCCGCCGCTTCCGCTGGACCCGCGAGCGCTACTACCGCGCCCATCACCTGAGTCGCCTTCTGCTGCGCCTGAACGGCTACAGCTACGAGCCGCCATCTCTGGTGCAGCGGTTGATGGACCTGTACGCGCTTCACCCGAGCAACGGCGATCCGCTGACCGTTCCCATCGGATGGCGATACGACCGATGCGACATCCCGTTCTGAAAGGCAGCCAATGTTGACCGGCATGACCCGCTCCGCCAGCCTCTCGAAGTGCGGCGCTTACCGTTGGACCCTTACCCGTACGTGGGACGGCCGCCCGAAGCTGCTGGTGTGCATGTTCAACCCCAGCACGGCCAACCACCTCGAGGACGATCCGACCATCACCCTGCTCTGCCAGATCGCCAGCCACAACGGCTACGGCGGCATCGTGGTGGTGAACGGCATCCCGCTGCGCAGCCCGAAGCCGGCCGAGGCCATCGACATGGTCAACACCTGGGACAAGCGCCAGGCCTGGTACGAGCGCGACGCCCTGCACTTCAACCTGGCCGAGATCCAGAAGCAGGTAGAGCGCGCCGGCGCGGTGCTGCTGGCATGGGGCGCACTGGCCGGCCGCTGCTACTTCTGGTTCGACAACGTGCTGGAAGAGATCGAGGCCGCGCTGCCGGATGGCGTGCCGCTCTACTGCCTGGGCAAGACCGCCGGCGGCTACCCGAAACACCCGCTCGCGCGCGGCAAGCACAAGGTGCGCAAGGACGCGCCGCTGATCCCATGGAGGAGTGCGTGACCGAAACCCTCGACTCCGCTGCCTGCGCCGAGCTGCTGCTCTGCTCGGTCGACCAGGTCGAAGAGTTGGCCCGCGCCGGCGAGATCCCGGGCGTGAAGATCGGCCGCGGCTGGCTGTTCGTGCGCGCCGACCTGCTGGCCTACCTGGCCGAGCGCGGCCGCAGGGAAGCCGAGGAGCGGCGCGCGGCCCGCTCTCCTTCCGCGCCCACGCCGATCAAGCGCGCGAAGCCCCAGCGCCGCGCCGCCCCGGCGCTGCCGGTTCCTCACTGACCCACAGCCGCTGCGCGAGATCCGAGCCCCGGAAGCTCGCGTACCGCTGGGCCATGGTCGAGTTGGCCGTCCAGCCCATGATGCGGTTGACCTCCTCGAGGCGGAACATCCACTGCCCGCGCGCATCCTTGAGCTCGAGCCAGCGGCATGTGGCCTCGTGCCGCAGATCGTGCTCGCGCAGGTCCCGGCACCCCGCGTACTCGAAGGCGATCCGGTAGCGCGCAGAGAGACGGCCCGAGCACTTCGCCAGCGGGATGCCGTCATCCTCATCGAGGAACGGGAACAGGTAGGCCGCGGGCAGCAGGTGGCGCGTGGCCAGGTAGTCCACCAGCGCACGGTGCACCTCCGGGCGCATGGGCACCTCGCGGAACGTGACCTTGCCGCGCCACTGCTTGCTGTTCTGCACGTGCAGCACCTTGCCCTCCAGGTCGACCTGGCTGCGCCGCAGAGTGTAGGCCTCACGTAGCCGCAGCCCCGAGTTCACGATCAGCAGGAACATGGTCAGCAGCGCATTGCCGCCGATCAGCATCAGCCCGCGCTCGCGGTCGGGCCGCTGCCAGCCGGAGAGCGCGCGCACGATGGCCTCCTCCTCGCCCGGCTTGAGCCTGCGATCGCGCGCCACGTCGCGCTTGACCTTCTTGTCGGCGGCCACAACCAGCTTCTGGTCGACGTCGTTGTAGGCGCTGTAGCCCTTGGGTAGCAGGCGCACGGGGTTCTGCATCACCACGTCGGGGTTGTGCCGCAGGAACTCGTCGATCGCGCGGCCCAGGGCCTGGATGCGGTGCCGGATGCTGTTCGGCGAGAGGTTGCGCCCGACCTTCAGCGACTGGACATAGCTGGCCAGCCAGGCGTAGTTCGCGTCTCGCAACTTCACGGCGCCGACCTCGCGGATCAGGGCGCTCAGCGTGATCTGCTGGCTTGGCGCGGCGTGGCCGCTGTTGGCCCACAGGCGGACCAGGTAGCCCAGCGACTCGCCGCGCTCCACGGGCTTGAGCAGCTCTGCGGGCGGCTCGATGCCGGCCAGCTTCATCAGGCGCCACTGCTCGGCGTAGGCGTTGGCCTCGGCCTCGGTGTCGAAGGTGAAGTACCTGCGCCCCTGTGGCAGCGACGGGTGACGCAACCCGATCTCCCACTTCCCCGAGGGCTTCATGCGCGCTCTGGCCATTGCCTGTCTCCAACTCGTTTAGACGGCAATGTAATCGAATCCCCGGCGTCTCAGCCGCCAATTCGTGGCGGCTTGAGGCAACTCCTGAGCCAATCGAGGCGGTCAATCGTTGGCGGTGCTATTGCAAGCCTTTGATTTTCAAAGGGTTGTGCAAATAGGTTAATTGAATTGAGCCGCTACAAGATCGAGCTGATCCAGCGCGACCACGAGGCCGGCGGCCAGGGCCTTCGCTGAGGCCTTCTGCCCAGCTGCCCTTGCATCCGATGCTGCAAAAACAAAGCCCGCTCAAGAGCGGGCTTTTTGCTGATTGCCACAGGTATCAGCGCGCGATCACCACCTCAACGCGGCGTGCCTCGGCATCGGCGCCACTGCCGGTGGTCACTTCCGGCTTCTTCAGCTCCAGGCTGGTCTCGGCCACCCCCGCCCCCACCAGGGCGTCGCGCACCGCGAAAGCACGCTGCTTGGCCAGCTCGGCGTTGAACGCCGGATCGCCAGTGGCGTCGTGAAAGCCCGAAATCACCAGACGGGCACCACCCTTGGCGGCTTCGATAGCCTCGGCCAGGGCGCCCAGTGCGCCGGCGGCCAGGTCGGCCTTGCCGGTGGCGAAATAGAACTTCACCACGCCGTTGTCAACCACCACGCTGGCGTCGCTGGCCGACGCCGGTGCCGGTGCCGTGGTGGCCGCCGGCGCGGCCATGGCGGGCTTGCCATCGGCTTTGGGCGCTTTGCCACCCCGAGCAGAAAACACCCCCAGCCCCAACACGCCGCCAATGATCAGCACGATGAGGGCAATGAGCACCACGGCGACGACGCGCTGCTCGGGTTCGTTATCCTGTGTGGCCATGCGAAGAACTCCTGGGAATTGCGTGAACAAGCGAATTTGGCATTGTAGGCAAGCGGCGTGACCCCATGAGACGCCCCACCACCTGGAACCCGGCCGAACGCGATGGTGCGGCCATGATGCAAGAAGCCCTGGCCGATTGGCGTGCCCAGGGCCCGCGCGCCGACCTCTGGTTGTTCGCCTACGCCTCGCTGGTGTGGCGCCCAGAGTTCGACGCAGCGGAAACCCGCCCGGCGCGCGTACACGGATTTCATCGCTGCCTGCAGATGTGGAGCCGCGTCAACCGCGGCACGCCAGAGTGCCCGGGCCTGGTGTTTGCCCTGTTGCCCGGTGGCAGTTGCGACGGCCTGGCCTTGCGGGTGCCTCACGACCAAGTCGAGGACCTGATGCCACGCCTGTGGGCGCGCGAGATGCCCAACCCGGTCTACGACCCCAAATGGTTGCGTGCCCGAACGCCCCAGGGCGAGGTGAGCGCGCTGGCGTTCACCCTGTCGCGGCGCAGCCCGAGCTACACCGGCGTGCTGCCCGCCGAACGCTACCAGGACATCTTTCAGCGCTCATGTGGCAAGTTCGGCACCACGCTGGACTACGCCCGGCTCACCCTGCACGGCCTGAAGGACCATGGCATCCACGACCATGCGCTGGAGCGCTTGCTGCGGCTGGCCAGTTGATTTGCTGGGCAGCGCCAAACGAACGCGCACTAAACTGCCGCCATGAACATCGCCGACCTGCGCAAGAGCTACGAGAAGGCCGAACTGAGCGAAGACGCCTCGCACGCCGATCCGCTGCGCCAGTTCGAGCAGTGGCTCAACGAGGCCATTGCGGCCCAGGTGCCCGAACCCAATGCCATGACGCTGGCCACGGTGGGCTGCGATCTGCGACCGAGCACGCGAGTGGTGCTGATCAAGGGCTATGACGCGCGCGGCATCGTCTGGTACACGAACTACCAAAGCCGCAAAGGCCAGGAGCTGGCGGGCAATCCGTTTGCGGCACTGCAGTTCCACTGGGTCGAGCTCGAGCGCGTGGTGCGCATCGAAGGCGTCGTCGAGAAGACCAGCGACGAAGAAAGCGACGCCTACTTCCACAGCCGCCCGCTGGACAGCCGCATTGGCGCCTGGGCCAGCCCCCAGAGCGAAGTGATCGACAGCCGGGCGGTGCTGGTGGCCAACGCAGCCAAGTACGGCGCGCAGTTCCTCCTCAAGCCGCCGCGCCCGCCCCACTGGGGTGGCTACCGGCTGGTGCCGCAAGCCTGGCAGTTCTGGCAAGGTCGCAAGAGCCGCCTGCACGACCGCTTGCGCTACCGCCTTGAAGACACCTCCTGGGTTCGCGAGCGGCTGGCGCCCTGAACCCACCGCTTGCCTATGCCGAATCGGCCACCCGCTCGATGCGTTGATCGGCAACGGCCGCCAGCCATTTGGGTGGCACCAGCGACGGGTTGATCTCGGCCAGGGGTACCAGCACAAACGCCCGCTCGTGCATGCGCGGATGCGGCACCGTCAGGCGGCGCGAGTCGATGCGCTCATCGCCATACAGCAGCAGGTCAAGATCGAGCGTGCGCGGCGCATTGCGATAGGGCCGTGCGCGCCCCGCGGCATCCTCGATCGCCTGCATGGCCGTCAGCAGCGCGGGGGGACTCAGGGTGGTGGAAATCTCGGCCACCGCGTTGATGAAATCGGGTCCGCTGGCCTGGAAAGGCGCCGTGCGGTACATCGACGATTGACGCAATACCCGAAGGCCCGGTGTCCAGCCCAGGTGTTCCAGCGCGCCCCTGACCGCCATCAGGGGATCGCCCAGATTGGCGCCGATTCCGATGTAGGCGGTGACCTCAGTCGTCACGGCCTCCCCCTTCAGGGGAGTCAGTGGCGGCACCGCCATCCACACTCGGCGTGCCTCCACCGGGTTTGCGCCGGCGACGGCGGCGCTTCTTGGCGGGCGCAGCGCCTTCGTCAGCAGAAGCCGGGTCGGCGGGCGCATCGTCGCCGCCAGACGGTTCGGCCGTGTCCACGGCACGCCAGCGCGGGTCTTCTTCGCTCTGCGCGCCCGGGTGGTCCGGATCGCCGCGCTTGACGCGGCGCACCTTGGGTGCGCCACGCCCGGCTGTGCGTTGCGCGTCCACCATGTCGTGGCGCCTGTCGTCGCTGGCGGTGCTGAAGGTCTCCCACCAGTGCGCCAGTTCCTCCTCGATCTCGCCGGTCTGCGCGCGCAGGCGCAAGAAGTCGAAGCCGGCGCGAAATCGCGGCTGCTCCACCAGCGTGAACACACCGCTGCCGGTGCGTTTTTCGAACCGCGGCTGCATGAGCCAGATCTCGCGCATGTCCGCACCCAGCTTGCCGCGACCGGACACATCGCCGATGCGCGCATCGAAGGCTTCGTCGATCGCGTCCTGCAGGGCGGCAAACGCTGGCACCGGCTTGCGGTCGGGGCGGGACTCAAGGCGGCGCTCCCAACCGCGTCGTACGTCGCTCCAGAGCACACAGGCGAGCAGGAAGCTGGGCGCCACCGGCTTGCCTTCACCCACCCGGCGATCGGTGTCCTGCAGGGCCAGTTGAACCAATGGGTCGTCGGTGCGCTGCACCAGCAAATCGAGCAGTGGATAGATGCCGCGATCCAGGCCCAGGGCCTTGAGCTGTGCCACGCTGGACAGCGCGTGTCCGGTTTGCACCAGCTTGAGCATCTCGTCGAACATGCGGCTTTGGGGGATGTCCTGCAGCAGCGATCTGGCCGCCTGCAGGGGCTCGCGGGTCTTGGCATCGAGCTTGAACCCCAGCGGCGCCAGCTTGGCCAGGAAGCGCACCGCGCGCAGGATGCGCACCGGGTCTTCGCGGTAGCGCGTCGGCACGTCACCGATCATGCGCAGCACCTTCTTCTGCGCGTCGCGGATGCCGTGGTGGAAATCGACCACCGTCTGCGACTCCGGGTCGTAGTACATGGCGTTGATCGAGAAGTCGCGGCGCGCCGCGTCCTGCTCGATCGGCCCCCAGACGTTGTCGCGCAGCACACGCCCGCTGGCGTCCACCGCGTGGGTCATGCGCGAGAGCTCGCCCTTGCTGGTGCGCTCGTTGCCCGCCACCTGCTCGGCGTCGGCGCTGTCGAGGTAAGCGCGAAACGTCGATACCTCGATCACCTCGTGCTCACGCCCCCGCCCATACACCACGTGCACGATGCGAAAGCGCCGACCGATGATGAAGGCGCGGCGGAACAGGCCCTTGACCTGTTCGGGCGTGGCGCTGGTGGCAACGTCGAAATCCTTGGGGCGCAGGCCGAGCAGCAGGTCGCGCACCGCGCCACCCACGATATAGGCCTCGTAGCCGGCCTGCTTGAGCGTGTGCACCACGTCCAGTGCGCGCTGGTCCACCAGCTTGGGGTTGATGCCGTGCACGCTGGCTGGCACGTCCTCGCGCTTGCCGAAACGCGAAGCGCCCCGCCGCGCGCTGGACTTGCCCAGCAGCTTGTCGATGAATTTCTTGATCATTCGAATAGGTTGAGAATGCGCCAGCCGCGTTCTTGCGCAAGGGTGGCGAGGCGCTCGTCGGGGTTGGTGGCCACCGGTTCGTGCACCTTTTCGAGCAGCGGCAGATCGTTCATCGAGTCGCTGTAGAAGGTGCTGTGCGCCAGGTCGGCCCAGTGAAGGCCGCGTTGGGCCAGCCATTGTTCCACACGCGCCACCTTGCCCTCCCGAAACGAGGGCACGCCCGAAATGGCACCGGTCAGCTCACCCTGCGCATCGGTTTCGAGGTCGATGGCGATGAGGTGCTCGACGCCAAAGGCCTGTGCGATCGGCCGCGTGACGAAGGCGTTGGTGGCGGTGACGATGACCACGGTATCGCCAGCGTCCTGGTGGCGCCGCACCAGCGCGCGTGCCACATCGGTCATGGCCGGGCGGATCACCTCGGCCATGAAGCGCTCGTGCGCGCGCCACCCCTCGGCCAGACCACGTTCGCGCACCGCCCCGGTGGCAAAGCGTACGTAGTCGTGGATGTCGAGCGTGCCGGCCTTGTAGGCGGCGTAGTAGCCGTCATTGGCGCGGCGGAAGTCGTCAGCGTCGCGCCATCCCAGGCGCACGGTGAATTCACCCCAGGCGTGATCGGAATCGAGCGGGATCAGCGTGTGGTCGAGGTCGAAAAGGGCCAGTTGCATGCGGTGTGTCGGCTCACTCGTCTTCGAGCATGGACTTGATGAGCGGAATGGTGATGGCGCGTTGGGTGCGCAGGGCGTAGCCGTCCAGGCGCTCAAGCAGCAGCATGAGACTGGAGAGGTCGCGGGAGAAGCGGTGCAGCATGAAATCCATCACCTCGTCGCCCAGGAACACGCCGCGCTCGTCGGCCGCGCGGCGCAACACGGAGCGGCGTTCGGCCTCGCCCAGGGCCTTGAGGTGGTGCACATGGCCCCACCCCAGGCGGGTGCGCAAGTCCTCGCGCAGCAGCAGGTCCGCGGGCGGCCGATCGGCGGTGGCCAGCACCCAGCGCGCCGGGCCATGCGCCGGACTCTGGGCATTGACGAACCAGTTGAAGGCGTTCGCCTGCTGGGCCGCGGTGTACAGATGCACGTCGTCGAGCAGCACGGCTTCCCAGCGCTCGTCGAAGTCGGGCGGATCGAAGGTGGTGGCGTCCATCCAGCCCACCGGCGCGCTGTGTTCACGCAGCGCCTCGCGCACCGCGCGCAGCAAATGGGTCTTGCCACTGCCACTTTCGCCCCAGAGGAAGGTCGGCACGGGCGAGCGCGTCGGGTTGCCGCACCACAGCCGCAGGTGATCGACCACCGCCTCGTTGCCAACCGCCACGAAGTTGTCCAGCGTGGGCACGGGCGCCAACCCGATGTCCAGCGCCAACTGCTTCATGGGCGGAGGGTTCGGGTTCACGACTCTCCTCTGTCGGGCTGCGCGCCCTGCAGGTACAGGTCGCTGGCCAGGTAACCCCGGCGCGCGCGGCGAATGGCCACCAGCAGCACGGCGCTGGCGGGCAAGGCGATCAGCACGCCGACGAAGCCGAAGAGATGGCCGAACGCCAGCAGCGCAAAAATCACCGCAATCGGGTGCAGGCCGATCGCCTCGCCGACCAGGCGCGGCGTGAGGAAGAAGCTTTCGATGAGCTGCCCGAGCAGGTAGACGCCCACCACCAGGGCCACGCCCAGCACCGACTGGAACTCGAGCACCGCCGCGAACACGGCCATCACCATGCCCAGGCCGAAACCCAGGTAGGGCACGAACACCGCGAGGCCCGTGAACACGCCGATCGGCAGGGCCAGGTTGAGGCCAGTGAGCGCCAGCGCCACCGCGTAGTACACGGCCAGCGCGCCCATCACCAGCAACTGCCCGCGCAGGTACTGGCCCAGCACCTGATCGGTCTCGTCCAGAAAACTCTGCACGCTCGCTTGCCAACGGGGCGGAATCAGGCCCTTGATGCGCCCGACCATCGCGTCCCAGTCGATCAGCAGGTAGAACGCCACGATCGGGGTCAGGAACAGGTTGCCGAACAAGGCGGCCACGGCGCTGCCGCCGATGCGCAGCGACGACAACAGGCCCGCCAGCAGCTCGTCGCCGCGACCGCTGATGAGCTGGGTGAGCCAGGCGCGCACCTGCGCCACGTCGACCTGCAGGTTCACGCCCAGCCGTTGCGCCCAGGGCTTGAGCCCGGCGTTGAGCTTGTCCAGCAGCGCCGGCACCTGCTCGCGCAGCAAGGGCACCTGCTGGGTGATGACCGGCACGATGAGCAACAGCACAGCGGCCATCACGAGCATGAGCAAGGTGATGGCCAGGCCGGCGCCCAGCCAGCGCGGCAGCCCGCGGCGCACCCAACGCTCGACCAGCGGCTGCAAGGCGTAGGCCATGACCGCCGCCAGGATGAAGGGCATGAGCACCGGCGCCAGCAGCGTCAGCAGGCCCCAGGCCAGGACGGCCAGGACGGCCCAGGCGGCGGCTCGGGTTTGCGTGGGGGTGAAGGTCATGGGTGGTGGGCCGGTCGGTGGAACGGGCCGCGCGCCGTCGGGGTCGCGGTGACGGCCCGTAAAATCCGCCCCGGATTCTATCGGTCGACCCACGGGCACCGCCGGACCCCTTCCTGCACTTCCCCGCACTTTTCCCGCCCCCTTCTCTGCCCCTGTTGCCGGTTGCGCCGGCCCCGCCCCATGAGCACCACCCCCCTGTCCTACAAAGACGCCGGCGTTGACATCGACGCTGGCGACGCCCTGGTCGAGCGCATCAAGCCGCTGGCAAAGAAAACCATGCGCGAGGGTGTGCTGGCGGGCATCGGCGGCTTCGGCGCCCTGTTCGAGGTACCCAAGCGCTACCAGGAGCCGGTGCTGGTCAGCGGCACCGACGGTGTGGGCACCAAGCTCAAGCTGGCCTTCGAATGGAACATGCACGACACCGTCGGCATCGATCTGGTGGCCATGAGCGTCAACGACGTGCTGGTCCAGGGGGCCGAGCCGCTGTTCTTCCTCGACTACTTCGCCTGCGGCAAGCTGCATGTCGACACGGCCGCGGCCGTGGTGGGCGGCATTGCCAAGGGCTGCGAGCTCTCCGGCTGCGCGCTCATCGGCGGCGAGACCGCCGAGATGCCGGGCATGTACCCCGACGGCGAATACGACCTGGCGGGCTTTTGCGTGGGCGCGGTCGAAAAATCCAGGATCCTGACCGGCCGCGACGTCGCCGAGGGCGATGTGGTCCTGGGCCTGGCCTCGCACGGGGTGCATTCCAACGGTTTTTCGCTGGTGCGCAAATGCATCGAGCGCGCGGGCGCGAACCTGCCCGCCACGCTGGACGGCATGCCGTTTCGCGAAGCAGTGATGAAGCCGACCCGCCTGTACGTGAAGAACGTGCTGACGGCGCTGGCCCAGCACCCGATCAAGGCGCTGGCCCACATCACCGGCGGCGGCCTGCTCGAGAACATCCCCCGTGTGCTGCCCGATGCGCTGGCCGCACACCTCACCAAGGGCAGCTGGCCGCAAAGCGAGCTGTTCGGCTGGCTGCAAGCCACGGCGGGCATCGACGACGTCGAGATGAACCGCACCTTCAACAACGGCATTGGCATGGTGTTGGTGATTGCCGCCGATCAGGCCGAGGCCTGTGCTGCCACCCTGCGCAGCCTGGGCGAGACGGTGCATGCCATTGGTCGCATTGCGCCCCGGGGCAGCGGCGCCGCCGTCACTGTGGGCTGAACCCGCGCGGCGCGACCTCAGACCTTCACGTCAGACCATCGCCTCGGGCATCACCAGGCGCAGCCCGGGCGTGCCATCGAGCACGCCCTGCAGCAAGGCCTGGGCGATGGCCTCGGGCGGCACCAGGCGGTAGCGCCGGGGCAGCACCGGCCCGAGCCAGCGCGTCAGCGCGATACCCACGCGCTCCGCCGGGCGCGACTCCACCCGCTCGCCTCCGATCAGGCCTGGGCGCACCAGCGTCAACGAAGGGTAGCCCAGCGCCAGCAGATCGCGCTCGACCTCGCCCTTGGTGCGCGAATAGAAGACCCGCGACTGCAGATCGGCCCCCAGCGCCGAATTGAACGCATAGGCCTGCGCGCCGTGGCGCTGCGCCAGTTGCGCCACCAGCAAGGGGTAGTCGTGGTCCACGCGATGAAAAGCCGCGCGCGAGCCGGCGGTCTTCATGGTGGTGCCGATGGTGCAGATCACGCCTTGCACCGCCCACCACTCGGCCAGCTCGGGCAAACGCTCGTAGTCAACCTGCGGATTGAGCAGCTTGGGGTGGCTGGGCAGCGCACGCCGCGTGGGCGCCACCACCTGGGTCACCTGCGGGTGCGCCAGCGCCTGGCGTAGCGCATGACTGCCCACCAGCCCGGTGGCCCCGGCGATCAGCAGCCGCATCATGAATTGAGCGCTCGGCGCAACTCCTGCAGGCGGCGCTCGATGGTTTCGCGCTCCAGCGCGTCGTCGGTGTGATCGACAAAGGTCTCCAGGTCGAGCACCGCCTGGCGCACGTCCCCGGCGCCCGCCCAGGCCAGACCGCGGTCGCGGTACTCGACCCAGGCTTCGGGCATCAGCACGATCAGGCGGTCCTGCACCGCAACCAGGCGCGTCCAGTCTTCCTGTGTGCGGTGGATCTCCTTGAGGTTGCGCAGCATGCGCGCGAGGATCTCGCGCGGCTGGGCCGCCTGCAGGTACAGCCCCACCGGCACGTCGAAATCGTCGACCAGGCCGTTGCGCCGCTTGTAGGGCTCCAGCCGCTCCGACAAGTCTTCGCGGCTGAGCGACTGGCCCGAGAACGGGTCGATCACCACCTGCCCGTTCGGCAGGTTCACCTTGATCATGAAATGGCCCGGGAAGTTGACACCCCTGGCCTTGAGCCCCAGCCCCTGAGCCAGTTCCAGCCACAGCACGGCCAGCGTGATGGGAATGCCGCGCCGGGTGAGCAACACGGCGTTCAGATAGCTGTTGTCGGGGTCGTAGTAGTTGTTGACGTTGCCGCCAAACCCCATGTCGCGGAAGAAGAACTGGTTGAGCACCCGCAATCGCTGCAGCGCACCGGCATCCGTCGGGCAACGCCGTCTGACCCGCGCCAGCATCTGGTCGACGTCGCCCAGCACCTGCTGCACGTCCAGATCGGGGTACTCGTCCTGTGCAATCGCCACCGCCGCCTCGAACAAAGGCAAGGCGTCGTCGTCGCGAACCAGGGACGCGAAGTAGCCCAGAGGGGTGGGAGCGCTGAAGTCGAGGCTGTAGGCCATGGCGTTGGGCGGCACGGGCCGCGCGGCGCCTATTGTCGGACGAACTGGCGCAAGTTCAAGCCCGAAACCACCAAGGCGCCGAAGTACAGCGCCGCCGCAGCCACCACGCTGACAGCCAAAAGGCCGACCCGGGTCAAGGCGCCACCGCCAAAAGCCACCCAGTTGATCTGGTTGGTGAGCCAGGTCAGCAGCACGGCCAGCAAGGCGCTCGCCGCCAGGACCTGCAGCAGGAACCGTGTCCAGCCCGGCGCCGGGCGATAGGCACCCCGCCGCCTCAAGCCCACCAGGAGCAGCGTGGCATTGACCAAAGCCCCCAGGCCGATCGCCAGTGCCAGACCAGCATGAGCCAGGTGAGGCACCAGCACCAGATTGAGCACCTGGGTCAGCACCAGCACACCGATGGCGATCTTCACGGGCGTGCGAATGTCCTGGCACGCATAAAACCCCGGCGCCAGCACCTTGATGGCGATGAGGCCGATCAGGCCAGTGCCATAACCCATGAGGGCCAGCGCCGTCTGGCGGACGTCGCCCGCACCGAATTTGCCGTACTGGTACAGCACCGCCACCAGGGGTTGGGCAAAGGTCAGCAACGCCACCGCACACGGCACGGCCAGCAGCACCACCAGCCGCAGACCCCAGTCGAGCAAGGCGCTGTAGCGATCGCTGTCGCTGGCGGCCTGGGCCGCAGCCAGTTGCGGCAGCAGCACCACACCCAGCGCTACGCCCAGCAAGGCGGTGGGAAACTCCATCAAACGGTCGGCATAGGTAAGCCAGCTCACACTGCCCACCGCCAGGTGGGACGCAATCTGGGTGTTGATCAGCAGCGAGAGCTGGGCCACGCTCACGCCCAGCAAAGCCGGCCCCATCAGCGTGGTGACCCGGCGTGTGCCCGGGTGCGCCCAGGCCGCCTTCAGCGCCGCCCAGCTCAAACCCACCCGTGGCCACAGGCCGATGCGTCGCAGCGCCGGCACCTGCACGCCCAGCTGCAGCAGGCCACCCAGCATGACCCCGCCCGCCATGGCGTACATCGGCTCGATGCCCAGCGAGGCGAACCAGGGCGCGCCAAACCATGCCGCGGCAATCATGGCCACGTTGAGCAGGACCGGGGTGGCCGCGGGCACGGCAAAGCGCTTCCAAGTGTTGAGGATGCCCGCCGCCAGAGCCACGAAAGACATGAAGCCGATGTAGGGGAACATCCAGCGCGTCATGACCACCGCGGCCTCGAAACCCTGGGGCGACTGCTGCAGGCCTGCCGCCATCGCATACACCAGCACCGGCGCACCCAGCACACCCAACACGCAGGTGACCAAAAGCGCCCACGCCAGCACGGTCGCGATCTGGTCGATCAGAGCCTTGGTGGCTTCGTCGCCCTCCTTTTCGCGGGTGCCGGCCAGCACTGGCACGAAGGCCTGGCTGAAGGCACCTTCGGCAAACAGGCGTCGCAGCAGGTTGGGGATGCGAAAGGCGACGTTGAAGGCGTCGGTGAGTGCGCTGGCGCCGAAAGTGGCCGCCACCAGCAACTCGCGCACCAAGCCGGTGATGCGTGAAGCCAGCGTCAGCAGCGACACCAGGGAGGCGGATTTGAACAGCGACACGGGGGCGAGTGTAAGCGCGCCCTAACCCCGTTCAGCGACCCAGCCCGATGCCAAAGATGGTCCGGGCTATAATCGCGGGCTTTGCTGGCAACATCCACAAACACCGAAGGAACACCACCATGGCCACCAAGCCGAAGAAAAAGAACCCCCGCCTGGCGTCCGGTCGCAAACGCGCCCGCCAGGACGTCAAACTCAACGCCGCCAACAGCTCGCTGCGTTCCAAGTACCGCACCGCGGTGAAGAACGTCGAGAAGGCCGTCGTCGCTGGCGACAAAGCCAAGGCCACCGAGCTGTTCGCCAAGATGCAAGCCGTTGTCGACACGATCGCCGACAAGGGCATCTTCCACAAGAACAAGGCCGCTCGCGACAAGAGCCGCCTGTCCGCAAAGGTCAAGGGCCTGGCTGCCGCAGCCTGAGCCCACACCTCAGCCGCCCGGGCCCGCACAGGGCCTGCCGTTTGAATCGGGTGCGCTGCCAGCAAAGCAGAAAAGCCGTCGCAAGACGGCTTTTTTGTTGCCCCGACGGTCAGGGGCCGTCCACGCAAAGTGATCAGGTTCAGCGCTTGGGTGGCTCAGGGAGCAGGCAGGCGTCCGCCACCTGCAGTTCGTTGTCGCGCGCGAAGTTCATGCAGAAATCCCAGGCCATGGGCTCTGCCTCGCGCAGGTCGCTGTGCACCACCACGCACTTGATGCCGTTGATGACGTTGGGCACGCACCAGGGCGAGTAGCTCAGGTGGCTGCCCGGGGTCGAGCCGCCGGGGCGAAAGCCACTCATCACGCCCGCCAGACGTTCGGCCCAGTCGCTCGGGCGGAACGTGCGTCCATCGCGGGTGATGCCCTGGATGAAGACTTGCTTGGGCGGGGTTGCTGCCATCGGGTGGAGGGTAAGCCGGAAGGTCACCGGCCTGTGCAGGAATCGGACCACCTCGCTGCCGGGATCGCCGGGCGGGGGCGCGAGAATTCTATCTTATATAAGACTGGTGGATACCCTGAGTCCCTCCCACCCCACTCGGCGGCGATCGCTCTGATGCCTTCTTGTCATCGGTGGCATACACAACGTGTGCCTACAATCGCGCTTCAGCGGCTCCCCTGATCCCAGGCGTTGAGCCGATTTCTTTTTCTGGCCCGCTTCCGGAGTCTTTGCATGAACGCCGCGCTCAAGCCCGTCGCCTCACCCCACGTGATGAACACCTACGGCCGCGTGCCGATCGCGCTGTCGCACGGGCGAGGATGCCGGGTCTGGGACATCAACGGCAAGGAATACCTCGACGGGCTGGCCGGCATCGCCGTCAACACGCTGGGCCACGCCCACCCCAAGCTGGTGCCCGCGCTGCAGGACCAGATCGCCAAGCTCATCCACTGCAGCAACTACTACCACGTGCCCGACCAGGAACGCCTGGCGCAGATGCTGGTGGAGCGCTCGGGCATGACCAACGTCTTTTTCTGCAGCACCGGGCTGGAAGCCAACGAGGCGGCGCTCAAGCTGGCGCGCAAGTACGGGCACGACAAAGGCATTGAACGCCCCGAGATCGTGGTCTATGAAAAGGCCTTCCACGGCCGCTCGATCGCCACCCTGTCGGCCACCGGCAACCCCAAGGTGCAGGCCGGCTTCGGCCCGCTGGTCGAGGGCTTCGTGCGCGTGCCGGTCAACGACATCGAAACCCTGAAGCAGGCCACCGCCAACAACCCGAACGTGGTCGCCGTGTTCTTCGAGACCATCCAGGGCGAAGGCGGCGTCAACCCGATGCGCGCGCAATACCTCAAGGACGTGCGCGCCCTGTGCGATGAGCGCGACTGGCTGCTCATGATCGACGAGGTTCAATGCGGCATGGGCCGCACCGGCAAGTGGTTCGCCCACCAGTGGGCGGGCATCGTGCCCGACGTGATGCCGTTGGCCAAAGGTCTGGGCTCGGGCGTGACCATCGGCGCCGTGGTGGCCGGCCCCAAGGCCGCCAATATCTTCCAGCCGGGCAACCACGGCACCACCTTTGGCGGCAATCCGCTGTCCATGCGCGCGGGCGTCGAGACCATCCGCATCATGGAAGAAGACGGTCTGCTGGCCAATGCCGCGCGCGTGGGCAAGCACCTGCGCGAGGCGCTTGAAAAGGGCCTCGCCGGCCAGGCCGGCCTGAAGGAAATCCGCGGCCAAGGCCTGATGATCGGCATCGAGCTGACCAAGCCCTGTGGCGTGCTGGTGCAGCGTGCGGCCGACGCCGGGCTGCTGCTGTCGGTCACTGCCGACAGCGTGGTGCGCCTGGTGCCGCCACTCATCATCACCACCGAAGAAGCCGACGAACTCGTGGGCATCCTGCTGCCGCTGATCACCGCCTTCCTCGCCGAATGACCGCGCCCATGAGCATCCGCCACTACCTGCAGTTCAAGGACCTGAGCGCCGACGAATACGCCCATCTGTTCGCGCGCGCTGCCTTCATCAAACGCAAGTTCAAGGCGGTCGAAAAGTACCAACCCTTTGCGGACCCCGACCGCACGCTGGCGCTGATCTTCGAGAAGGCCAGCACGCGCACCCGGGTGAGTTTCGAGGCCGGCATGTACCAGATGGGCGGCTCGGTGGTGCACCTGACCACGGGCGACAGCCAGCTCGGCCGCGCCGAGCCGATCGAGGACAGCGCACGGGTGATCAGCCGCATGGTCGATCTGGTGATGATCCGCACCTACGAGCAGGCCAAGATCGAGGCCTTCGCCGCGCATTCGCGCGTGCCCGTCATCAACGGTCTGACAAACGAGTTCCACCCCTGCCAGATCCTGGCCGACCTGTTCACCCTGGTGGAGCACCGCCCCGCCGCCAGCGGCCAACCGCTGGACGCGATCCGCGGCAAGGTGGTGGCCTGGGTGGGCGATGGCAACAACATGGCCAACACCTGGCTGCAGGCGGCCGAGTTGCTCGGGTTCACGGTGCACGTGAGCACCCCCAGTGGCTACGAGGTGAACCCCGAGCTGGCCGGCATCAGCGACCGCAACTGCTTCAAGGTGTTCAAGGACCCGCGCGAAGCCTGTGCCGACGCCGATCTGGTCACCACCGACGTGTGGACCAGCATGGGTTTCGAGGCCGAGAACGAGGTGCGCCGCGCCGCCTTTGCGCAGTGGTGCGTGGACGAGGCCATGATGCAACTGGCCAGGCCGGACGCACTCTTCATGCATTGCCTGCCCGCGCACCGCGGGGAGGAAGTCTCGGCCGAAGTCATCGACGGGCCGCAGAGCGTGGTGTGGGACGAGGCCGAGAACCGCATGCACGCGCAGAAAGCCTTGATGGAGTTCCTGCTGCTGGGGCGCCTCGCCTGAGCCACTGGCGCGGCGCCACCGCGCCGCGCCCGACCATGCAAGCCTTGCTCGACGCGATCGCGCGCATCGAAACCGGCAGCGAACCACGCCGCGTCTTCCACGGCCGTGGCGGGCTGCATCCGGGGTGCGAACACTGGGCGCTGGACGCCTACCCCCCGGTCTGGCTGCTCACGAGCTTCAAGCCGGTGGACGACGCGGACCTGGCCCGCGTGCACGACGCACTCGCGCACCGCTGGGCCGAGGTCGCCCCGGGCGAAACCTTGAACTGGGTGTTCCAGTGCCGCCACGAAGGCCGCACCGACACCCGCCTGATGGCCGGCAGCGTGCCCGAGCCGCATGTGGTCAACGAGCGGGGCGCACGCTTGCGCGTGCATGTGCTGCGCGGCCAGAACCATGGGCTCTTTCTCGACATGGCCGAGGGTCGCCAATGGGTGCGCGAGCACGCCACCGGGTGCAAGGTGCTCAACCTGTTTGCCTACACCGGTGCGTTCTCGGTGGTGGCCTTGCAAGGCGGTGCGCGGCAGGTGGTCAATGTGGACATGAGCGCTGGCGCCATAGCCATCGCGCAACAGAACCATGCGCTCAACGGTTTGAGCGCCGGCGCCGGTTTTCTGGCGCACGACATCTTCAAGACCTGGGGTCGCATCACGCGCAGCGGGCCCTACGGACTGGTCATCGTGGACCCACCGAGCTACCAGAAGGGCAGCTTCGTCGCAACCAAGGACTACCCACGCCTGATGCGCCGCCTGCCCGATCTGCTGGTGCCCGGTGGTCGCTTGCTGTTGTGCCTCAATGCGCCCGAGCTGACGCCCGCGTTCCTGCAGGACACCATGCGTGAGGCAGCGCCCGAGCTGGTGTTCGAGCAGCGCCTGGCCAACCCCGACGCCTTTGCCGATGCCCTGCCCGATCGCGCCCTGAAGGCACTCGTGTATCGCGCGCCCGCGCTCGTGAAGGAGACGGCCCCGTGAGCGCCTGCACCGACTGTGGCGCCTGCTGCGCCAGCTTCCGGGTCGATTTTTCGGTCCACGAAACGGAGGACATGGGCGGTTGCGTGCCCGGCGGGCTGGTGGTCGAGGTCAATGCGAGCATCGCGCGCATGCGCGGCACCGACCACGCCCCGCCGCGCTGCGCGGCCCTCACCGGCCGCGTGGGCCAGCGGGTGGCCTGCGGCATCTACGAGTGGCGGCCCTCGCCGTGTCGCGAGTTTGAAGAGGGCAGCGACGCCTGCGACCGCGCCCGGGCGCGCCACGGCCTGGGGCCGATCGGTCCGGTCGTCAAATAGTTCAGACCTGAAGTTTTTGATCGGGTGTTGGCATTAACCGACACCGCGGGTATTTTTGCGGTGCTACCTTCGCCGCGCCATGAAAAAGCTCTGGGACATTTCCCCCCCCGTGCATGCGGGCGCACCGGTCTTTCCGGGCGACACCGCGTACAGCCAGCAGTGGGTGGCCAGCATCGGACCGGGCTGCCCGGTCAACGTCAGCGCCATCACGCTCTCGCCACACGTGGGCGCGCACGCCGATGCGCCGCTGCACTACGACCCCGCAGGCCTGCCGATCGGTGACGTCGCACTCGACGCCTTCATCGGGCCTTGCCGGGTCGTGCACGCCATTGGTGTGGGCGCGCTGGTCAGGCCAGAGCACCTCGCGCACGCTCTCCACGATTTGCCCCCTCGCGTGCTGGTGCGCACCTATCCACACATGCCACAGGCCGCGTTCGACAACGACCTGCCGGCCTTTGCGCCCGAGACCGTCGAGCTGCTGGCCGATCGCGGCGTGGTGCTGATCGGCATCGACAGCGCCAGCATCGACCCCGCCAGCAGCAAGACGCTCGACAGCCACCAGGTGATCCGTCGACGCGGCCTGCGCGTGCTGGAAAACCTGCTGCTCGACGACATCCCCGAAGGCGACTACGAGCTGATCGCCCTGCCCTTGAAACTGACCACGGCCGACGCCTCGCCCGTGCGTGCCATCCTGCGATCCCTGACATGAACCTGGACCTCGACCATTGCCGCGCGCTCGACGCGCAAGATCCCTTGCGCAGCCTGCGCGATCAGTTCGACATCCCTGCCGACACCATCTACCTCGATGGCAACTCGCTGGGCGTCATGCCGCGCAGCGCGCCTGCGCGCGTGGCCGAGGTGGTGACGCAGGAATGGGGCCGCGACCTGATTCGCAGCTGGAACACCGCCGGCTGGTTCGAGATGCCGCGCAAGGTGGGCGACCAGATCGCGCAACTGATTGGCGCTGCGCCCGGTACCACGGTGGCCACCGACAGCACCAGCATCAACCTGTTCAAGGTGCTCAGCGCCGCGCTCAACATCAGCGCACGCCGCAGTCCGGGCCGCTGGCGCATCCTCAGCGAGCGCAGCAACTTCCCCACCGACCTCTACATCGCCGAGGCCCTGTGCAAGGACAAGGGATGGGAACTGGTGCTGGTCGAGCCCGAGGAAATTCCGCAGGCCCTGCAGGACGAAAAGCTCGCCATCGTCATGCTCACCCATGTGAACTACCGCACCGGCGCCATGCACGACATGACCAGCGTGACGAAGGCGGTGCACGACGCGGGCGCACTGATGGTCTGGGACCTGGCCCACAGCGCTGGCGCCGTGCCGGTGGACCTCACCGGGGCGGACGCCGACTTCGCGGTGGGCTGTGGCTACAAGTACCTCAACGGCGGGCCCGGTGCGCCGGCCTTCGTGTGGGTGCATCCACGTCATGCGGACCAGTGCTGGCAGCCCCTGGCCGGCTGGTGGGGACACGAGCGCCCGTTCGCCTTCACACCCGACTACCAGCCCGCCGGCGGCATCGTGCGCTACCAGTGCGGCACGCAACCCATGATCAGCCTGGCCGCGCTCGAGTGCGGCGTACAGACCGTGCTGGCGGTCGGTCCGCTCGGCGGTATGGCCGCGCTGCGTGCCAAGTCGCTGGCGCTCACAGACCTCTTCATCCAGCTGGTCGAGGCACGCTGCGCCGGTCAAGGCCTGTCATTGGTGACACCGCGCGAGCACGCACAACGCGGTTCGCAGGTCTGCCTGGCCAGGGCAGAAGGCGCCTACGCCATCGTGCAGGCCCTGATCGCGCGCGGTGTCATCGGCGACTACCGCGCGGGCGATGGCCAGCACCACGCCGACATCCTGCGATTCGGTTTCACGCCGCTCTATCTGGGCTTCGAAGACGTCTGGCATGCGGTCGAGCACCTGCGTCAGGTGCTGGCGTCTGGCGAGTGGCAGCGCCCGGAGTTCAACCAGCAACACGCGGTGACCTGACCATGGACGAGAACCAACGCCCCGAAGACGTGGTGCGCGAAGAGCGTGCCCAGCTCGATTTCAGCCGCGACATGAGCTATGGCGACTACCTGCAGCTCGACGCCATCCTGAGTGCGCAAAAGCCCTTGTCGCCCGCGCACGACGAGATGCTCTTCATCGTGCAGCACCAGACCAGCGAACTGTGGATGAAGCTGATGCTGCACGAGCTGCGCGCCGCCATTGCACACGTGGCACGCGACGAACTGCAACCGGCCTTCAAGATGCTCGCGCGCGTGAGCCGCATCATGGAGCAGCTGGTGCATGCCTGGGATGTGCTCGCGACCATGACGCCGCCCGAGTACTCTGCGCTGCGTCCGTACCTCGCGCGTTCAAGCGGCTTCCAGAGTCACCAATACCGCTGCATCGAATTTGCAATGGGCAACAAGAACGCCGCGATGCTGCAGCCCCACGCGCACCACCCCGATCGCATGCAAGCCGTGCGCGCGGCGTACGAATCGCCCTCGCTGTACGACGAGTGCCTGCGGTTGCTGTCACGCCGCGGCTTGCCGGTGCCCGAGAGCCATACCGAGCGCGACTGGACCCAGGCCTACGAGGCCAGCGACGCCGTCGAGCAGGCCTGGTTGCAGGTGTACCGCGCGCCGCAGCAGCACTGGGACCTGTACCAGCTGGGCGAAGAACTCACCGATCTGGAAGACGCCTTCCGGCTCTGGCGCTTCCGCCATGTGACGACGGTGGAACGCGTGATCGGCTTCAAGCGCGGCACCGGTGGCACGGGCGGCGTGAGCTACCTGCGCAAGATGCTCGACGTGGTGCTGTTCCCCGAGATCTGGCGACTGCGCACCGACCTCTGATCGACTCGTCGGCGTTCTACCCAGCGTTACCTGCGTCGCCGCGACGCCCGGCTTCGTAGCGCTGTTTCACGCGGTTGAATTCGGCCTCGCCCAGGCCCGCGCGCAGCTCCACCATCAATGGCCGAACCCAACGCGCGGCGGCCTCCGCGCCGATCAGGTCGGACAAGGTAACCCATGCCGTGGCCAGCCTGCCGTAGGCCAGCACACGTTCACCGAGTTGCACATGCACGGCAGCGGCCTGGCTGGCGCAGGCCAGGTAGGCCATGGGGTCGCGCACGTCGAGTGCCCCTTCGCTCGCGTGTTCCAGACGTTGCAAGGCATCGCTCAGGTGGCCAAGGTCCAGCGCGATGCGCGCGCCCAGCAGTCCGCGCTGTGCCGCCGCTGCACCGCTGGCCGGTACCAGCCGGCACAGTCCCAGCCACAGGGCTTCCGCGCGTTGCGTATCGTGCCCAACGAGGGCGGCACTTGCGGCCAGGCGTGCCTCCTGCGCATCGGCCAGCAGGCCTTGCGCCGACAGCAAGCCGGCCGCGCGCAGAAAGCCGGCCACGGCCGCATCCACGTCCTTGGCCTCCAGGGCAAATCGGGCCTGCGTGAGCAAGGTGAGCGACACGTCGTTGGGCACGTTCGGCCCAGCACCGACCGGGTGATGGATAGGTGGCGGAACGGTGTCGTCTTGGTCTGGCACTTGCTGCTCCCGAAACCCGTTGCCAGCGAGCGAGCGCTACCTTAGCGCCTTGACGTGCCGCTGCCATGGCATCAAGCGCCCAACCACCCCACACCTGAGGGATAGCGCCAACCAATGCCCCACAAAAAAACCCCGGTCAGACCGGGGCTCGCAGACAGTGGGGCGTGCGTCAGCTAGGCCGGATGTTGTTGCGCCGGATGACCTCGGCCATGGCGTCGGTGTCTTGCTTGATGCGACGCGCCAGTCCTTCGGGCGAGGTGCCCGCCACCGACCAGCCCTGATTGAGGATGCGCTCACGGATTTCGGGTCGGCGCACGATCTCGGTGAGCAAGCCGGACAGGCGTTGCACATGGGCCTTGGGCATGCTGTTGGGCGCGGCCACGGCGTTCCAGATCTCGAGTGCGAAGTCTTTCAGACCGGCTTCGGCCAGACTGGGCACTTCGGGCACCACGCCACTGCGGCCAGCCGAGGTCACGCCAATGGCGCGCAACTTGCCACCACGCACTTGCGCCATGGCCAGGCCGGGCGGCAGCAGCGACATCTGGATCTGCCCGCCAATCATGGCGGTGATGACTTGCGGATTGCCCGGGTAGGGCACGTGCACCGCCTGCAGGCCGGCGCGGCTCTTGAGCAGCTCCATGCCCAGGTGGGCCACGGTGCCGATGCCCGGCGTGCCGTAGTTCCATTGCGAGCCCGCGGCCTTGGCCGCGTCGAGGAAGGCGCGGCCATCGGCCGGTGCGCTCAAGGGCGCCGTCAGGATCATGGGCGCCACCGCCAGCAAGGACACCGGGGTGAGATCGGTCAGCGGGTCGTATGGCGTGGCCGGGTTGAGGATCTTGGCGATGGTCATGTTGCCGTTGATCATCAAACCGATGGTGTGGTTGTCGTCGGCGCGCGCCACCTGGGCGGCGGCGATGTTGCCGCCGGCGCCAGGCCGGTTCTCGATCACCACCGGCTGACCCAGCGCCTGCTGAAGCGGCTCGGCAATGGTGCGGGCCATCAGGTCGGGCGAGGAGCCACCGGGGAAGCCCACCACGATCTTCAGCGGCCGCTCGGGCCAGGTGCCTTGCGCCAGCGCAGGCATCACGGTGGCGGCGGCCAGGGCGGCGCCGCTGGCAAGGGCGTGGCGGCGGTTCATCGGGGGCAGGGTCATGGCATGTCTCCAGACATTGAATTGTTGAATGGCTCAGGGCGTTCCCGGGCCGCGGTACAGCCAGGCATTGTCCATCAGACGCTCGCCCAGCAACGCCATGGCGGCATTGCGCGCCCAGCGCAACGGGCCTCTCGCGTGGAACACGACGCCGTTGCGGCGCGAGCGACTTTGCACCTTGGCGTTGCGCGCCCAACGCAAGGCGGCGTAACGCGCCAAACGCTGAGGCCAGTCCGGTGTTGCAGGGTCGGCCACCAAGCGGCCCAGCACCCATGCGTCCTCCAGCGCCATGGCCGCCCCTTGCGCGAGATAGGGGCGCATGGGATGTGCCGCGTCGCCGAGCAAGGCGATGCGCTCGCTCGCCATGGCGTGCGGCCCATTCAGCGGTGCGCGATCGTGCAGCACCCAGCGTGTCCAGGTGGACACCGCATCGAGCCAGGCCGACAGCGCCGGATGCACCGAGCCCAAGGCCACCTGCAACTCGATGCCCGCGGCGGGCTCGGACCAGCTCTGCGCGTTCAGCGCGGCCGGGGCGCGCCCACTCGCCACCGCCACCACATTGAAGGCTTCACCGCGCCGCACCGGGTAGTGCACCACGTGCAGGTGCGGCCCCAGCCAGACCTGCACGCGCGGCGTGCGCAAGGCCTCGGGCAAGGCGCCGGCTGGAATCAGCCCACGGTAGGCGATGTGCCCGGTGGCTTGCGGCGGCAAGGTGTCGGCCACGGCGTGGCGCACGCGACTCCAGAGACCGTCGGCGCCCACCACCGCGCTGGCAATCAGGGTCTCGCCGGTGTCGAGCGCGACCTTGACCGTGTCGCTGCGCTCGGTCACGCCCGCCACGCGGGTGGCCAGGTGCCACTGAATGCCCGTCTGCACCTGAGCCGCGTGCAACAGCAAGGCATGCAGATCGGCGCGGTGCAAACAGGCATACGGTTGTCCGTGGCGCTGAACGATGTCGCTGCCGAGTCGCAGGTGCCCCAGCTCGCGACCGTCAGCCGCATCGCGCACGCACAAATCCTCGGGCCAGGCAGCCACCGCGTCGAGTGCGTCGCGCAGGCCCCAGTCGGCCAGCACTCGCACTGCGTTGGGACCCAGTTGGAGGCCGGCCCCGACCTCGCCAAATGCCTGGGCTTGCTCGACCACCATGCTCGGAACGCCCTGGCGCGCGAGCGCGATCGTCGCGCCCAGGCCACCAATGCCTCCCCCCGCCACCAAAACGTGTTGACTCATGCGCCGATGGTATCGGCGCGGTGGTTCACCCTCAGGGCCGGTTCACAGAATGCGGTTGAACCACAGCAACGACAGCGCGGCGGCACACAGCGTGAGCACCGAGGCCACCAGCGCCAGCAGGCCGGCGAGCTCGGTCTCCTTCTTCTCGACCGTGAGCTTGCTGCTCAGTGACTGATAAACCTGCTTGAGGTTCTCGGCCGTGCCGGCGTAGTAGTACTCGCCCTTGGTGGTGCGCGCCACGTCCTTGAGCGTGTCCTCATCGAGCCGCACGCGCATGGACCAGCCTTCGAAGCCGATGATCTCGCCCTCCACCGTGCCCACGCCCACGGTGTAGACCCGCACGCCGCGATCGGCCGCCATCTTGGCCGCTTCGGCCGTATCGACACCCGTGGTGCGCTGGCCGTCGGTGAGCAAGATGATGGCCGCCGAGCCGTAGGAGCCGGCCTCGACCGGTTTGAAGGGCTTTTCCTCCTCGCGCGGCTGATCCAGCGAACGCCCCCGCGGCGCGAACGGGTCGGGGTTGCGGCTGTAGGTCATGTCGCTGAGGCTGATGCGCTGCTCGGGGAACAGCTCCGACAAGGCCACCACGATCGCGCTGCCGATGGCCGTGGCGCGCTGCAGCTGGAACTTGTCGATGGCCGCGTTGAGGTCTTCACGGCTGAGGGTGACGGGCTGCACCACCTGCGCCGCGCCGGCAAAGGCCACGATGCCCACCTTCACGTGACGCGGCAGGTCGGCCAGAAAGGCCTTGGCCGCGTTCTGCGAGGCCACCAGGCGGTTGGGTTGCACGTCTTCGGCGCGCATGCTGCCCGACACATCCATGGCCAGGATGATGGTCTGCTGGGTGGACGGCAGCGTGATCACCGCCATCGGACGCGCCGCGGCCAGCAGCATGGCGGCAAAGGCCAGCAACAGCAGCAACGGTGGCACGTGCCGACGCCAGCCCACACTGCGGCCCATGGCTTCGCGCACCAGCGACAGGTTGGCATAGCGCAACGCCGTGCGTTTGCGACGGCTCAGCAGCCACACGTACAGCAGCACCAGCAGCGGCAAGGCCAGCAACAGCCACAGGAACTGCGGCCACAGAAAGGTCACGGGCACTGCGGTCATGCGCGGGCTCCTTCACGTTGGCGCCGGGGCAGTTGCGTGGGCACCGGGCGTGCGCCCGGGTTGTGCCGCACGCGCTGCTTGCGCATGTCCACGAAGCGCAGCACGGCGTCTGCGAGGTCGTCGTCGGTGGCCAGCTCCAGCGTGTCGACGCCGGCGCGCGCCAGGCTGTCGCGCAACTGCGCTTCGCGCTGCGCAGCGATGCGCGCAAAGCGCTGGCGAAAGCCGCGGTCGTGCGTGTCCACCATCAGCTGCTCGCCGGTCTCAGCGTCGCGGATCGGGATCAGCCCGAGGTCGGGCAGCTCAAGTTCGAGCGGGTCGATCAGCCGCACCGCCACCACGTCGTGACGCCGGGCCAGCTCGCCCAGCGGTTGCTCCCAGCCAGGCTGGCTGATGAAGTCGGACACCACGAACACGGTGCTGCGCTGGCGCACGCTGAATTGCGCGCTGCGCAGCAGGTCACCCAGCCGGGTGGCGCCTTCGCCCTTGCCCTCGCCCTTGCCCTCGCCTCCGGATGCCTGCGCGTGCGCCGCAGGCGGCTGCATCACCATCTGCATGAGCTGCAACACCTGGGTGCGTCCACCGCGCGCCGGCAGCACCGCCTCCACCCGCGCGCGGCCACGCGAGCCGTAGACCATGGCCCCCACCCGATTGCCATGGCGAGCAATGAGCCGCGCCAGCACCGCGGTGAACTGCAGCAGCAGCTCGCTCTTGCGCTGGTCACCGGAGCCGAAGTCCACCGACGGACTGAGGTCGAGCAGGAACCACGCGGCCATCTCGCGGTCCTCGGTGAACACGCGCACATGCGGCTGCTGAAGGCGAGCGGTGACGTTCCAGTCGATGTGGCGCACGTCGTCGTGCAACTGGTACTCGCGCAGATCGGCCAGATCGAGCCCGGTGCCGCGCAGCAAGGTCTTGTGATCGCCCTGCAGCAAACCGTCGAGGCGGCGCAGCACGGTCCACTCCAGTCGGCGCAGCAGGGCTTCCGCGCGCTGCACGGTGGGCGCGCCCGCGGCAGCGACGCTCTGTGGGTCGTCCCGTTTGCCGAACAGCCGCGCGAACATCTGTGGCTCCCTCAGGCCGCGCGCTTCTCGGCCTCCAGCGGCCGTGCCGGTGGCGGAACCTGCTTCATGATGCGTGCGATCAAGGCATCGCTGGTCAGGCCTTCGGACATCCCTTCGTAGGACAGCACCACACGGTGGCGCAACACGTCGGGCACCAGATCGACCATGTCCTCAGGCAGGGCGTAGCTGCGTCCGCGCAGCATGGCCAGGGCACGCGCGCCTTCGACGAGGCCGATGGTGGCGCGCGGGCTGGCGCCAAAGGTAATGAGTCGGCCCATGTCTTTCAGGCCGTGCTTGTCGGGCGTGCGCGTGGCCGACACCAGCTTCACCGCGTACTGCACCAGCGAGGGGTCGACGTAGACCTCGCGACACAGCGCCTGCAAGCCAGCCAGTTGCTCGGTGGTGGCCACCGCGTTCACCTGGATGGCCGGTCCGGTGACGCGTTCGACGATGACGTATTCCTCTTCGTCGCTCGGGTAGTCGACCATCACCTTCATCATGAAGCGATCGACCTGTGCCTCGGGCAGCGGGTAAGTGCCTTCGGTCTCGATCGGGTTCTGCGTGGCCATCACCAGAAAAGGCTTGGGCACCTTGTGCGTTTCGCCGGCAATCGTCACCTGCCGCTCCTGCATCACTTCCAGCAGTGCACTTTGCACCTTGGCCGGTGCGCGGTTGATCTCATCGGCCAGCAGCAGGTTGGCAAACACCGGGCCCAGCGAGGTGCTGAAGTCGCCCGTCTTCTGGTTGTAGATGCGCGTGCCAACCAGGTCGGCCGGCACCAGGTCGGGCGTGAACTGGATGCGCTTGAAGCGCCCGTGCACCACATCGGCCAGCGTCTTGACCGTCAGCGTCTTGGCCAGGCCCGGCACGCCCTCGACGAGCAAGTGGCCCTGCGCCAGCATGGCCACCATGACGCGCTCCAGAAAGCGGTCCTGACCAACCACCACGCGTTTGACCTCGTAGAGGATCTGCTCCATGAGCTGGGCGGTCTCGGGGGCGTTGGATTCGCTCATCGAATACTCCGGGTGAAAACTCAGAACGGGGGCAATCCGGCAGCGGCCGCGGCGCTTTCGATCGGCACTGCAAAACCGATGCCAACGAAGGTGCGTGCGCTGGTGGGGTTGAGGATGCCGGTGACGATGCCGATCACCTCGCCATCCATGGTGACCAGTGGCCCGCCGGAGTTGCCTGGGTTGGCCGCTGCGTCGAACTGGATCAGGTTGCCGATGACCTGCTTGCCCTCGGGCGACTTGAACTCGCGATCGAAGCCCGAGATCACGCCCGCGGACACCGACGGCCCGATGCCGAACGGGAACCCCACCGCCACCACGCCGTCGCCAGCCACCAGGTCTTGCGTCGAACGCATGGTGGCCGCAGGCAGGTCGTCGGGGATGGTGTGGGCCTGCAGCACGGCCAGATCGTTCTCGGGCTTGGCGCCGGTCACGCTGGCGGCGGATTCGCTGCCGTCGTAGAAGGTGATCTTGAGCCGGTCGGCGCCGTTGACCACGTGCAGGTTGGTCAGGATGACGCCCTTGTCGACGATCACCACGCCGGTGCCCACACCCTGTTCGACCTCTTTGCCCTTCTCGTCCTTGCCGTAGGACAGCACGCGCACCACCGACGGCATGATCTTGTCGGCCGCCATGGCCGAGGGCGACGGCAGGCTCTGCGTGGTCAGGGTGCGCAGCACCGCGGCGTCGATGTCCTTTTGCGTGAGGGCCGCCGCGCGGCTGTGCTGCAGTTGCCAGGCCGTGGCGATCAGCGCTGCCGACAACAGCGCCACCGCCATCCACAACAGCCGCTGCTGCGTGAACTGGCGCGCCACGGCGGCTCGCCAGCGGCGGGGTGGCCGCGCGGCGGGTGCATCACTGCTCACCGTCTCGGCGCCTTCGGCGGGTTCGGCAATGGGCCGGGCCGTGCGCCTTGACGGGCTGTACTTCGCTGACTGGCGCATGGCGACCCCCGAAGAAACACTGCCCGATGCGCCCGTCGCTCTGGCGGCGGCGGGCTGAGGCACATGATGCCCGGATACCCCGCCCCCCTCAAGCGGTCAACAATTGCCGAAGGACATACGGCAGGATTCCGCCGCCCAGGTAGTAGTCCACCTCGACCGGCGTATCGATACGCAGCGTGAGCGGCACTTCGGTGCGTCGGCCATCGGCGTGGGTGATGACCAGCCTGGCCTCGCTCTGCGGTTTGAGTTCGGGGTGGGGCACCACGTCCACCCGCTCATCGCCACGCAGACCCAGCGACTCCCACGAATCGCCCGGCTTGAACTGCAGTGGCAGCACGCCCATGCCCACCAGGTTGCTGCGGTGGATGCGCTCGAAGCTGCGCGCGATGACCGCCTTGATGCCCAGCAACTGCGTGCCCTTGGCCGCCCAGTCGCGGCTGGAGCCCGTGCCGTACTCCTCGCCAGCGAAGATGACCGTGGGCACGCCGTCGGCCACATAGCGCATGGCGGCGTCGTAGATGGGCAGCTTCTCCCCGCTGGGCTGGTGCAGCGTGAGCCCGCCCTCTTCGCGCGAGCCGTCGGCGCGCGGCGGGATCATCAGGTTCTTGATGCGCACGTTGGCGAAGGTGCCGCGCATCATCACCTCGTGGTGGCCGCGGCGCGCGCCATAGCTGTTGAAGTCGGCCGGCAGCACCTTGTTCGCCTGCAGCCACTGCCCGGCCGGCGAGGTGGCCTTGATGTTGCCCGCGGGCGAGATGTGGTCGGTGGTGATGGAGTCGCCAAACAGCGCCATCACCCGCGCACCGCGCACGCTCACGTCGCGCCCCGCGGCATCGGCGGCCAGCGCAAAGCCATCGAAGAACGGTGGCTCGGCGATGTAGGTGCTGCCGGGCCAGTCGTAGGTGGTGCCGGTGGTGCCGGGGATGCGCTCCCACAGCGCGCCGGGCTCGGTCTTCACGCGGGCGTAGTTGTCGCGGTAGGCCTTGCCGTGCATGGCGCTCTTCATCAGCGCGTGCACCTCGTCGCTGCTGGGCCAGATGTCGCCCAGGTAGACCGGTTGGCCGCCTTTGCCGACACCCACGGGCTCGGTCATGAGGTCCCGGGTCACGTTGCCGGCAATCGCATAGGCCACCACCAGCGGCGGACTGGCCAGAAAGTTGGCCTTCAGATTGGGGTGGATGCGCGCCTCGAAGTTGCGGTTGCCCGAGAGCACCGCGGCGCACACCAGATCGTTGTCGGTGATGACCGCGTTGAGCTCGGGCGTGAGGTCACCCGCGTTGCCAATGCAGGTGGTGCAGCCGTAGCCGGCCAGTGCAAAACCCAGCTTCTCCAGGTAGGGCAGCAAGCCGGTGTTGCTCAGGTACTCGGTGACGATGCGCGAGCCGGGTGCCAGCGAGGTTTTGATATGGCGCTTGACGCTCAGCCCTTTCTCGACCGCCTTCTTGGCCAGCAGGCCCGCCGCCAGCAACACGCCCGGGTTGCTGGTGTTGGTGCAACTGGTGATGGCGGCAATGAGCACGTCGCCGTTGCGCACGTCGATGCCGTTGCTGGTCTTGAACGACTGGTCCAGGCGCTGCGGTGCCTGCTTGAAGCCGCCCTTTTCCATAGGTGCGGCAAACAGCTCGCTGAAACGGTGCGCCACGTCGCCGATCTCGATGCGGTCCTGCGGGCGCTTGGGGCCAGCCAGGCTGGGCGCGACCTTGCCCAGGTCGAGCGTGATGGTCTGTGAGTAATCGATCTCGCCGCGCGCGGGCACACCGAACAGCCCCTGCGCCTTGAAGTAGGCCTCGAAGGCATCGATCTCGGCGCTGGTGCGCCCGGTGCCCTTGAAGTAGTCGAGCGTCTTGCCGTCCACCGGAAAGAAGCCCATGGTGGCGCCGTATTCGGGCGCCATGTTGGCAATGGTGGCGCGGTCGGGCAAGGTCAGCGAGGCCGTGCCCTCGCCAAAGAACTCGACGAACTTGCCCACCACCTTGTGCTGGCGCAGGATCTCGGTCACGGTGAGCACCAGGTCGGTGGCGGTCACGCCCTCGCGCAGGCGCCCGGTCAGCTCAAAGCCCACCACGTCGGGCGTGAGGAAGTACACCGGCTGGCCCAGCATGGCGGCCTCGGCCTCGATGCCCCCCACCCCCCAGGCCACCACGCCAATGCCGTTGATCATGGTGGTGTGGCTGTCGGTGCCCACCAGCGTGTCGGGGTAGTACAGGCCGCCTCGCAGGTGCACGCCGCGCGCCAGGTACTCCAGGTTCACCTGGTGCACGATGCCAAAGCCCGGTGGCACCACGCCAAAGGTGTCAAAGGCCTGCATGCCCCACTTCATGAAGCCGTAGCGCTCGCGGTTGCGCTGAAACTCCAGCTTCATGTTCAGGTCGAGCGCGTTCTTGCTGCCGTAGTGGTCGACCATCACCGAGTGGTCCACCACCAGATCCACCGGCACCAGCGGCTCGATGCGCTTGGGGTCTTTGCCCAGCCGCTCGGCCGTGCTGCGCATGGCGGCCAGGTCGGCCAGCAAGGGCACACCGGTGAAGTCCTGCAGCACCACGCGCGCCACGGTGAAAGGAATTTCTTCGGTGCGCGGGGCGCCGGGGCGCCAGTTGGCCAGTTGCGCCACGTGCTCGCGCGTCACGCGTTCGCCGTCGCAGTGGCGCAGCACGCTCTCGAGCACGATGCGGATGGACTGGGGCAGCCGCTTGACGTTGGGAAAGTCGCGCGCCAGCGCGGGCAGCGAATACAGCCGGCCGGTCTTGCCCGGCGCGGGCGCAAAGGTCTTGACGGTGTGGGCGAAGGGGTGCGCAAAGCTCGTGGGGGCATCCATGCGGTGGCTCCGGTGCGGTAACGGGTGATGGGGCATTCTGCCGAGCCACCCCCCGACCGCACAGGCGTCATGGAATGCCGCACGGGCGCACTCAGGCAGCCGCCAGCGCGCTGGGGCGGCGCCAGCCCAGAAACTCCAGGTCGGCCAGCGCCAGCACCGCCACCGCCAGCACAGTGAGGTAGGCCTGGCCCAGCGGTGTCACCGGCAGGTGCCCGCCCCAGGCCAGCGCCAGGCAGCCCAGGCTCCACAGCGTGTTGCCCACGATCAGCGCCATCAAGGCGCCACGCGCGGGCACCACCTGCCGGGCCAGGATGGTGGCAAAGGCAGCAAACGCCAGCACGGCCCAGCCCGAGGCGCTGACCAGCGCCGCCGGCAAGCCCAGCCAGCCGGCCAGCGAATCGGCCAGGGCCAGGTGCAGCACCGCGGCGCCCAGACCCGAGAGGGCATCCAGCGCCAGCACGCGGCGCAGGGCAGTGGTGGACAGAGACAGGTTAGACAGGTTCATGAGGATCTCCAGATGGCGTTGAACAGGCTGGCCATCGTGGTCGGACCGCTGCACCGGGTCCATGACGTGGGAGGTCATGGGCGTTGGGCGTTGGGCTGCCACGGGCTTGACCGTTCAACGCTCAACCCTCAATGCAGAACGGCCATCGGCAAAGCCATGACCCCAGAGGTCATGGCCTTGCCGACGCCCCGCCCTACCATGCGCCCATGCATGCCCGCCACACCACCCCCACCGCCTTCGGCGACCACCTGCGGCAATGGCGCCGGCACCGCCGGCTCAGCCAGCTCGAGCTTGCGCTGCAGGCCGATGTGTCGACCCGCCACCTGAGCTGCGTGGAGACCGGGCGCGCCAGCCCCAGCCGCGAGATGGTGATGCGCCTGTGCGAACGCCTGCAGTTGCCACCGCGCGAGCGCAACGCGCTGCTGGTGGCCGCGGGCTACGCGCCCATGTACCGCGAGCGCGCCCTCGACGACCCGGCCATGGCCGCCGCGCGCACCGCCGTGCAGCGCATCCTGGACGCACACGAGCCCTGGCCCGCCCTGGCCATGGACCGGCACTGGAACCTGGTGATGCACAACCGCCTGGTGCCCCTGCTGCTGCAAGGCGTGGCGCCCGCGCTGCTGCAGCCACCGGTGAACGTGCTGCGCCTGAGCCTGCACCCCCAGGGCCTGGCGCCTCGCATCCACAACCTGGCGCAGTGGCGCGAGCACCTGCTGGAGCGCCTGCAGCAGCAGATCGCCGCTACCGGCGACAGCGCCCTGGCCGTACTGGCCGAGGAACTGCGGGCTTTGCCAACGTCACACAGCCCCCACGCCCCCGCCCTGCCCGGCGAGCACCCTGGCGTGCTCATGCCCTTTCGCTTCGACACCCCGCTGGGCGTGCTCAACCTGGTGAGCACCACCACCGTCTTCGGCACCGCGGTGGACATCACCCTGCAAGAGCTGGCGCTGGAAACCTTCCTGCCAGCCGATGAGCCGACGGCCGAACGGCTGAGGGCATTGGCGGGGTAGCGCCGGCGGAGCGCTGGAACCAGCGCAAAGGCGCCGTTACCCACAGCAGCCTCAGCAACGCCAAGACGCGATCGCCGCGCTCTCACCATGACAGCAGACGAACTTGAGACCCTTTGCCACCGAGCCTGTTTGTCACTCGGATTGGATGATCCACATGCATTGGGTAAAGGCCACACCATCACACATCGAGGTGTGCACCTGGAAGTGCAACATCTCGCTCCACGCGCGCACTTTCTGCTACTGGCCGAGATCGGGTTGTTTGAGGGTCAGCAACGCGCACAAGTGCATGAGCGCCTCTTGTCCTTGCAACTTGGTACTGCCGATCACCCCAACCTGCGCTTCGGCTTTCACCCAGTGCGACAGACAACGCTGCTGTGCCTGACCGCTGTACCACCAGTGGCAATCGATTCGGCGCCAACCTGGCTGGCAGGGCTGATGAACAAGACCGCCGACCAGGTGGACACGTGGCGGCAAGAGCTGCGCCATCCGGTCCTTTCAAACCCCGACAGCCAGTGGCACGCAGGCCGACCGTTGACACCAGCCGCTTGGGCTTAAACCTCGGCACCCCAAAACATTCATCCCCAAGAGCGCCCCATGAATCGCACAAAAATACAAATCAACCCGCAGCTTATTACCGAGCTGAAAGCCCGTCAAAAATCATTTAAAAATGAACTCAACAGGAGTTCGGGAGATTCAACGGAAATCGACGGCTCCCAAAACCAAATCAGAGTAGTCAAAAATACAAGTAACTTGCAATCATCTCAATCAGAACTTGGTTTAACTACCCCCGAGTTTGAGAGCGATGACGACTCTTCATATGACCACTCTCTACCGAAGGAATCTCTCGGTGGCAGTGCTGTAAAAATCTCGTCTGCGCACCCTGCACACAAATCTTCAGGTTTGAACAACGATACAGGCGAGATGGACTCAGGTCGTATTGCGGACCATTCCAATGAAGAGGATGAGACGGAGAGCACAGCTAAAGCGTCTCAGCCGCCTGCTCCAGGGGCTTCGGGTCCTGTCGAAAAATTGAACGCACCAGGCAAAGGCACGGTTGGCGGCGAAATCGCACCCTCCGGCGCATCACCCGAAGACGTGAAAATTGCCGCCAAGCTGCCTACGACCATCGAATCGTCAACCAAACTGATGGTGTTCTTTACGAGCATGATCGACTTGGTAGAAATGCTAAAGACGCAATATGGACTGAAAGATCAAGACGTCGCCTCACTACTGCAGATATTTGACGGTGCACGAAGCAAATGCCAGAGCCAGATAGCGTCCTGCTCCCAGAAACTGGAGTCGCTGACTCCTGAACTGGTGGCGGCGATCGGGCTTGCGAACCAAGCCATCCCCGACAAACTGGTTGATCAAAAGACTCGGCAGATCACCTTCAATCCGAAGACCTCCAGCCCCCCCCGCGCCCCAATTGAAGAGCAAGCCATAGAAAAGGAACTAAACCAGATTCGCAATCAGGCGGACAAGAAGAAACTGGAAAATGGTTTGAAGATTGCCAGGAAAATTGATCAAGAGCCGGATTTCACGACATCTACTGACGAAGACGAAGCCGAAGAATCCATCGTTGATCAAATTTCCCGCAATCCAGCTTCAACCAGCAGAATCGCGGTTACGACGGAAAGCTCCTCATCGCCGGAATCGGCCGAGCAGCAATCACTACCAAAAATTGCACCAGTCAACGTTGACTCATTGGCATCAACCTTTTCACAAGCCCACGCGCCCGAGCGCCTGACCACAGCCGACGAAGCAGCGAAAAAATACCAAGCGCTGACCAATGAAGCTGACAAGCGAAAATTCTTGGCTGATCTGCAGAGAGAAATTGATGCAACCAACAAAACACTTCAGCAAGAGCTGGCCGATCTAAACAAACTCAAAGAACGGCATGAGCAGCGTCAAGGGCAAATCGACGAGCTTGAAAAAAGAACAGAAAGCTACAGACTGCTGAATCGCGCCAGCATCAAGCTAACCGTTGAACATCAAAACCTCACCAACCTCACTAATGCGCAATTTCCTGCAAAGACGCCTGAGACAAAAGGCAAGATAAAACGCTTGTTTGCACAGAAGTTTCAATTCATCCGCCCAAAAGCAGGTTCGCCGATGTCCAAACCCTCGCCGACCAATCCGAGCGCATTGAACAAGAAAGGATATGGGTCATCGTCACAATCGAGTGTGAGCGGACCAGTGCCTCACGGTGTCGAAGGCGATCAATTGGTTAGCCTGGATAATGACCAAACTTCCGAATCCCAGTAAAACCACCAAATCCAGACTGACCTACCGCGTCTCAAAGAAGGGATGAAGGTTGTACCCAGGGTGAATACTGGTGATCGCGAGCAAGCGGCGAAGCTAGACAGGAGTTGTGGGAGTGGCGCACTGCATCCAGATCGTTTCGCCATGACATGGGTAGAAAACTCTTCGGGGAAAGTGCTTCAGGACAAAACAGCAGCAACGCCACTTACTCATATACCGAGAGGCATGCTGAGTTTTGAAGATGAATCCAATAGGTGTCTGCAAAGCTAGGGGGTGCCCTCGAGAATCCTCGGCATTACTGCATTGCCACGCAATGTTCAAACGCGACAAGGATCTCTTTAATAGAGCAATGACGCAACCGTGGCTTGCGGTACATCGAGCAATCGACCCGACTGCGCTTCCCGAATGACAAGGGCGCTCCCTAAGCGGGAGCGCCCTTGATCAATTCACGCCCTGGCGGAGTTGGCAGGGCCGATGGCGCCGGCCTACGTTCAGCGGGTTACGCCGTCACACCCTTGGCCACCTCAGCGTATTCCTCGATCTGGTCGAAGTTCATGTAGCGGTACACGCTGGCGGCGTCTTTGTTGATGATGCCCATGGCTTCGTGGTACTCGGCCACGGTGGGAATCTTGCCCAGCTTGGACGCAATGGCCGCCAGTTCGGCCGAGGCCAGGAACACGTTGGTGTTCTTGCCCAGGCGGTTGGGGAAGTTGCGGGTGCTGGTGCTGACCACGGTGGCGCCTTCGCGCACCTGGGCCTGGTTGCCCATGCACAGGCTGCAACCGGGCATTTCGGTGCGGGCACCGGCGGTGCCGAAGGCGGCGTAGTGGCCTTCCTTGATGAGCTCGTTCTGGTCCATCTTGGTGGGCGGGGCCACCCACAGCTTGACCGGGATATCGCGCTGGCCGCCGAGCAGCTTGGCTGCGGCGCGGAAGTGGCCGATGTTGGTCATGCACGAGCCGATGAAGGCCTCGTCGATCGGGGTGCCGGCCACGTCGGACAGCAGCTTGGCGTCGTCCGGGTCGTTGGGGCAGCAAAGCACGGGCTCTTTGAGGTCGTTGAGGTCGATCTCGATGACGGCGGCGTACTCGGCGTCCTTGTCGGCTTCGAGCAGCTCGGGCTTGGCCAGCCAGGCCTCGACCTTCTCGATGCGGCGCTGCAGGGTTTTGGCGTCGGCGTAGCCGTCGGCGATCATGTTCTTCATGAGCACGATGTTCGAGGTGAGGTACTCGATGATGGGCTCTTTGTTGAGCTTGATCGTGCAGCCGGCGGCCGAGCGCTCGGCGCTGGCGTCGCTCAGTTCAAACGCTTGCTCCACCTTGAGGTCGGGCAGGCCTTCGATCTCGAGGATGCGGCCGGAGAAGATGTTCTTCTTGCCGGCCTTGGCCACGGTGAGCAGGCCGGCCTTGATGGCGGCGTAGGGAATGGCGTGCACCAGGTCGCGCAGGGTCACGCCCGGCTGCATCTGGCCCTTGAAGCGCACCAGCACCGACTCGGGCATGTCCAGTGGCATGACGCCGGTGGCGGCGCCGAAGGCCACCAGGCCGGAGCCGGCCGGGAAGCTGATGCCGATGGGGAAGCGGGTGTGCGAGTCACCGCCGGTGCCTACGGTGTCGGGCAGCAGCAGGCGGTTGAGCCAGCTGTGGATCACGCCGTCGCCCGGGCGCAGGGCCACGCCGCCGCGGTTGCTGATGAAGGCGGGCAGCTCGCGGTGGGTTTTGACGTCCACCGGCTTGGGGTAGGCCGCGGTGTGGCAGAAGCTCTGCATCACCAGGTCGGCGCTGAAGCCCAGGCAGGCCAGGTCCTTCAACTCGTCGCGGGTCATGGGGCCGGTGGTGTCCTGGCTGCCCACGGTGGTCATCTTGGGCTCGCAGTAGGTACCGGGGCGCACGCCCTGACCTTCGGGCAGGCCGACGGCGCGGCCGACCATCTTCTGCGCCAGCGTGAAGCCGGCCTTGCTCTCGGCCGGGGCCTGCGGCAGGCGGAACACGGTGCTGGCGGGCAGGCCCAGAAACTCGCGCGCCTTGGCGGTGAGGCTGCGGCCGATGATGAGGTTGATGCGGCCGCCGGCACGCACTTCGTCGAGCAGCACGTCGCTCTTGAGCGCGAACGAGGCCACTTCGGCGCCGTTCTTGAGCAGCTTGCCGTCGTAGGGCAGCACGTCGATGACGTCGCCCATCTCGAGCTTGCTCACGTCCACTTCGATCGGCAGCGAGCCGGAGTCTTCCTGGGTGTTGAAGAAGATGGGCGCGATCTTGCCGCCCAGGGTGACACCGCCGAAGCGCTTGTTGGGGACGAAGGGGATGTCCTGGCCGGTGGCCCAGATCACCGAGTTGGTGGCCGATTTGCGGCTGGAGCCGGTGCCGACCACGTCGCCCACGTAGGCCACGAGATTGCCCTTCTTCTTGAGGTCTTCGATGAACTGCATCGGACCGCGCTTGCCGTCTTCCTCGGGCTTGAAGGCCGCGTCGGGACGCGTGTTCTTGAGCATGGCCAGGTAGTGCAGCGGAATGTCCGGGCGGCTCCAGGCGTCGGGTGCGGGCGAGAGGTCGTCGGTGTTGGTCTCACCGGGCACCTTGAAGACGGTGACGGTGATCTTTTTCTCGACCTCGGGGCGGCTGGTGAACCACTCGGCGTCGGCCCAGCTTTGCATCACCTCTTTGGCCTTGGCGTTGCCGGCCTTGGCCTTGTCGGCCACGTCGTTGAAGAAGTCGAACATCAGCAGCGTCTTCTTCAGCGCGTCGGCGGCCACGGCGGCGACCTCGGCGTCGTCGAGCAACTCGATGAGGGGGTGCACGTTGTAGCCGCCCACCATGGTGCCCAGCAGTTCGGTGGCCTTGGCTTTGCTGACCAGGCCGACCTGGATGTCGCCGTGCGCCACGGCGGCCAGGAAGCTGGCCTTGACCTTGGCGGCGTCGTCAACGCCCGGGGGCACGCGGTGGGTGAGCAGGTCCATGAGGAAGGCGTCCTCACCGGCCGGGGGGGCCTTGATCAGTTCGATCAGGTCGGCCACCTGCCTGGCGTCAAGCGGCAGCGGCGGGATGCCCAGGGCGGCGCGTTCGGCGGCGTGGGCGCGGTAGTCGGCGAGGAAGTTGGACATGGTCTTCTCCAGACAGCGTGGGTGATTCGGGAAATCAGGGCGTGGCAAGCAAGGTTTGCACCGGCGACGGCAGGTGGCGGCCGGTGCGGCGGGCGCGTTCAAGCACCTGCCAGAAGTAGCGGTAGCTGGCGCGGTCGTGCAAGCGGCCACCCACTTGCACCGGCGCCCAGGCAGCGGCGGCGGCGCGTTCGATGACGGTGGCGGCTTCGTCGACCTCGTCGGCCGCGGGCGCAAAGGCCGCGACGATGGGGCGGATCTGATCGGGGTGGATGCTCCACATGCGGGTGAAGCCGAGCTCTTGCGCAGCGCGCCGGGCGGCGGACTGCAGGGCCGCGAGGTCTTTGAACTCGGTGACCACGCCGTGCGCGGGCACCTTGCCGTGGGCATGGCAGGCGCTGGCGATCTCGAGCTTGGCGCGCAACACCAGCGGGTGGCTGAACTGGCCGGCCGACGTCATGCCGGCCGCAGGGATGGCCCCGCCGTGCGCCGAGACGAAGTCCATGAGGCCAAAGCTCAGGCTCTGAATGCGCGGGTGCGCGGCGATGTCAAAGGCGCGGTGCACCGATGCCGGCGACTCGATGAGCGCGTGCAGCGGCAGCTCGGGCGCGCTCGCCGCCGTCAGCGCGGCCGCAGCGCGGTCCACGTCGGCCACCGTCTCGACCTTGGGCAGCATGACGTGCACCAGCCGGGCGCCAGCACGGCCGACGATCTGTGCCACGTCGGCCTCGAAGGCCGGGTGGTCAACGGCGTGCACCCGCACGGCCACACGTGCGCCGGGCGCAGCGGCCAGTGCGAGTTCGGTGACCAGCGCGGCGTGCTCGGCCTCGCCCCCCACCGGAGCACCGTCTTCGCAGTCAAGGGTGACGTCGAACACACACGCGCCGAACTCGGCCGTGAGCTCGGCCTGCAAGGCCAGGCTCTTGCGCATGCGCACCTCCACGCCGCTGTAGTGGTCGCACACCGGCAGCGAGCCGGTGCGGGCCTGGGCGTCGAGGAGGATGTCGCGTGGGTTCATCGATGACGAATGACTGCGCTGCGCTTCGATGACGGATGACAAACACCGGCTGGTCATCTGTCATCTGTCATGGGTCATGGCCTCAAAGCAGGTGCTTGACGCCGTCCTGCTCGCCGACGAGTTCGGCCAGGGTCTTGTCGATGCACTTCTGGCTGAACTCGTCGATGGCCAGGCCTTCGACGATCTTGTACTTGCCGTTTTCGGTGGTGACCGGGAAGCCGAACATCACGTCCTTGGGGATGCCGTACTCGCCGTTGGAAGGCACGCCCATGGTGACCCACTTGCCGTTGGAGCCCAGGGCCCAGTCGCGCATGTGGTCGATGGCGGCGTTGGCGGCCGAGGCGGCAGAGGACAGACCGCGCGCTTCGATGATGGCGGCGCCGCGCTTGCCCACGGTGGGCAGGAACACGGTTTCGTTCCAGACCTGGTCGTTGATCAGGTCCTTGACGGCCTTGCCGCCAATGGTGGCGAAGCGGTAGTCGGCGTACATGGTGGGCGAGTGGTTGCCCCACACGGTGAGCTTCTCGATCTCGCCGACCTTGCCACCGGTCTTGGCGGCGATCTGGCTGGCGGCGCGGTTGTGGTCCAGGCGCAGCATGGCGGTGAAGTTCTCGCGCGGCAGGCTGGGCGCGCTCTTCATGGCGATGTAGGCGTTGGTGTTGGCGGGGTTGCCGACCACCAGCACCTTCACGTCGCGGCTGGCCACGGCGTTCAGGGCCTTGCCCTGGGCGGTGAAGATCTGGGCGTTGGCGGCCAGCAGGTCAGCGCGCTCCATGCCGGGGCCGCGCGGACGGGCACCCACGAGCAGGGCGTAGTCGGTGTCCTTGAACGCGGTCATCGGGTCGGCGTGGGCTTCCATGCCGGCCAGCAGAGGGAAGGCGCAGTCTTCGAGTTCCATCATCACGCCCTTGAGCGCCTTCTGGGCCTTCTCGTCCGGGATCTCCAGCAGTTGCAGGATCACCGGCTGGTCCTTGCCGAGCATTTCGCCGGAGGCGATGCGGAACAGCAGGGCGTAGCCGATCTGGCCGGCGGCGCCGGTGACGGCGACGCGAACGGGCTTCTTGGTCATGGTGGGAGCTCCAGGAGTGGGTGTGGGAATGCGGTGGAACCGGGGCCGCCGGACCTGCGCACTGCCTCCTGGGCGGTGGCGGGCGGGGGCTTCGGAACAGCCGGCGAGTGTACCCGCGTAAACCCTGAACGGTCAATTTGTCTTATGTCTTATATAAGATATGATTGCCCACCGTCGCGCCCTTGCCGACACCGTCCGACGATGGCCACCACGCCCACCCCCTCCGACCCGATCACGCCCGGCGAAGGCAGCTTTGCCCCGGGCTCGGTGGCGCCCGCCTTCAGCCCGCTGTACCAGCAGATCAAGGGCCTCATCCTGCGCAGCCTGCAGGCCGGCGAATGGAAGCCCGGCGACATGATCCCGAGCGAGCTCGACCTCGCGGCGCGCTACAAGGTGAGCCAGGGCACGGTGCGCAAGGCCATCGACGAACTGGCCACCGACAACCTGGTGGTGCGCCGCCAGGGCAAGGGCACCTTCGTGGCGACCCACGCCGAGCAGCACATCCAGTTCCGCTTTCTGCGCCTGCTGCCCGACCAGGGCACGCTGGACGAGCAAGGCCTGGCCGAGCGCCGCATCATCGACTGCCGTCGGCTGCGCGCCTCGGCCGAGGTGGCCCGCCAGCTGGGACTGCGCACGGGAGATGCGGTGCTGCAGGTGAGGCGCGTGCTGGCGTTTGGCGGCACGCCCACCATCCTTGAGGAAATCTGGCTGCCCGGCACGCCGTTCAAAGGGCTGACGCTGGACACCCTGGCCAGCGACAAAGGCCCGATGTACGCGCTGTTCGAATCGCAATTCGGCGTGCGCATGGTGCGCGCGTCCGAGAAGATCAAGGCCGTGGGTGCCGATGCCGATGCGGCCGGGCTGCTGGCCGTTGCCGAGGGCCACCCCCTGCTCAGCGTGGAGCGGCTCTCGTACACCTACAACGACACGCCCATGGAGCTGCGCCGGGGCCTGTACCGCACCGACACGCGGCACTACCGCAACGAGCTGAGCTGATGCGTCGCATGCCGTTTTGCCTGCCGAGCGATGCGCTCGGCTTCCGAGTAGGCGACACGTCAGCCTGCTGCGTTGCAATAGAATTTGCCCGCCCTCGGTAACCAGTTACCACCGCGTTACCAACTCCCTCCCCGCCTGAGCGCCTTTCCCACGAAAGCCCATCCCATGCCCGAGTTGACCTCCAAGCGGCCCGAGTTCCGCAACATCAACGCGTTCAAGGATCTCACCACTTACCGCCTGCCCGCCGCAGGTTGGGTGTCGATCCTGCACCGCGTCAGCGGCCTGCTGATGTTTCTGCTGCTGCCCCTGATCGTGTGGCTGTTCGACACCTCGGTGTCGTCCGAGATCTCGCACGAGCGCTTTGTCTCCGCCTTCGCCGGCGGCCTGGGCTTTGTGCCCGGCTGGCTGCTCAAGCTGGTGGTGCTGGCGCTGATGTGGGCCTACCTGCACCACTTCATTGCCGGCGTGCGCCATCTGTTGATGGACGCCACCCACGCCGTGACCAAGCAGTTCGGCAAGACGTCGGCCATGGTCACGCTGGTGCTGAGCATCGGCCTGACCCTGGTGCTGGGCGCCAAGCTGTTCGGCCTGTACTGATTCCCGCGAGGTAGATCCCATGTCCGTCAACTACGGTTCCAAGCGCGTCGTCACCGGCGCCCACTACGGCCTGCGCGACTGGCTCGCCCAGCGCATCACGGCCGCCCTCATGGCGCTGTTCACCCTGGTGGTGCTCGCCCGCGTGCTGTTCACCAGCGGCCCGCTCGGCTACGAAGGCTGGGCCGCCGTCTTTGCCCCGCAATGGATGAAGGCACTCACCTTCGCCATGTTCCTCGCCCTGGCCTACCACGCGTGGGTCGGCGTGCGCGACATCTGGATGGACTACGTCAAGCCGGCCAGCCTGCGCCTCGTGCTGCACGTGTTCACCATCGTCTGGTTGCTCGCCTGCCTGGGCTGGGCGGTTCAAGTTCTCTGGAGAGTCTGACGCCATGTCTGCCAACGCATCCCTTCCCAAGCGTCAGTTCGACGTCGTCATCGTCGGTGCCGGTGGCTCCGGCATGCGCGCCTCGCTGCAACTGGCGCGCGCCGGCCTCAAGGTGGCCGTGCTGTCCAAAGTCTTCCCCACGCGCTCGCACACCGTGGCCGCGCAGGGTGGCATCGGTGCCTCGCTCGGCAACATGAGCGAAGACAACTGGCACTACCACTTCTACGACACCATCAAGGGCTCCGACTGGCTGGGCGACCAGGACGCCATCGAGTTCATGT
>NZ_JAHBZK010000001.1 GCF_019635465.1 Hydrogenophaga sp. | reverse complement strand
CATGTTCGATGCCCTTGACCTGACGCTATTCTCAAAAGGTAGAACTGACGCCATGCGCGTTCCCACTTCAGCGACTAGCCTTCTGCGCCGAACGAACTGCTATGGCGGCGACTACGATGTTGGTATCCCGATGTCCTCGTACGAAGAAGGCACTTTGCTTGCGTTGCGTGAGAAGCACGTCGTTGTGCGGCTCAAGGACGGCGAAGTGCTGACGTTCCCCGCCTGTTCAATCTAGCTATTGAGTTGTAGCCCTGTGGCGAGCGAAGGGTAGACCTGATCGTCAAAGGCACGAAAGACGGCAACGCACCGCAGAAGGCACATATGCTCGAAGGCTCAGCCAACCAGCGCCGCTAAGAAGCCGAAGCCTGGGCGGACGAAGGCAGCTCAAGACTGGCCGCGGTCGCGTGGTTTGGCGACTCGAATGTGCGATCTGTGCCACGTACCTGTCGTTCAGCGCGTGGCTACCAACGTCGACCTCTTGCTCGTATCGATGCCATGGCTAGACTGCTGCAATCGGCCAAAAGCGGACACCACCGCCTGCCCAATGAACAAGCTGCCGTCCACGGCCATCTTTGGTTTTGATGAAACCGGAGTGCTTCACGTCTACAGCTCGGCTGCTGAAGCCGTGCTTGCGTGGGAAGGCATCGACGCTGAATCGGACGCTGTGCGCTTCTATGACGCCCGGGGGGCCTCGCTGATGCCCAGGTCCACTACCCCCAATCGTTCCCGAAGAATCCTCGGCTTGTTCCGTTGGGCTCAGTCAGGAGCCTACGAACTGGTTCCCAGCGTCACGATGGAAGATCCTTTCGCCTTGGCACTCTACGAAGCCCGCGCCTTAGAGGCCAACGAGTGGTTCAGTTCCCTGGAATTACTCAGGTCTGACCTGCGCGAGAACGGCGTGGATGTCGATTTTCGTCCTGCGGGTTGAATGTGAGATGTCCGCTACGGGCCCGAAGCCGTCACCGCTGATCGTTTCGTCGATACGCAACGAACTTCAGTGGAGACAGGCGCGAGGCAGACGAGTACTCCTCTTCGAGGTTCCAGGGAGCCGGAAAGTCTGCGACTACTTCAGATGCAACGACCGAGAAAAGCCCCATCTGTTGCTCATCGCAAGCCGACTCACACTCGAAACGCACCTGGATCAACTTTCCGTCGAAGTCTGCTTCGATAGAGGCTTGGCGTAAGCCGCTCAGATTGCAACCCTGAAGGGCTCTTTGCAAGCTGGGGAGCAGTTGCTCGTTGATGTTGATATTGGACATGGCAGTGGGTTGCCGGGCAGTCCGCCTCTGACCGATGACCGCCATGCTAGCTGAGGCAGCGCTGGGCCCGAAGCGGCCTGCAGGCAAGCTTCAAGCTTGTTGCTCCTTTGCCTGCTTTCGCACCAGCAAACAGAACGCGATGACAAGCACTTGAGCAAAGATGGAAAGGAACGCACCCAGCAGATAGAAGCTATTGGACTGGACGAGTGCAACCATTGCCATGCCACCCATATATGCCAGGGGCAAAAACGGAAACGTCAAGAGGATGCCGAACGTTTGGAGGCTGCCGCCTAGCGCACCGGTTACAGGAAAGATTGCTGAGTACGCCAAACAGAAGGTCCAGTACTTGGCACCCATACGGGGAGACTTCTGCAACTTCCAGAATCCCGATTTCAAGTCATCCTCCGATGTCCGCTCCTGGCCGATTGCAGCAGTCTAGCCATGGCATCGATGCGAGCAACAGGTCGACGTTGGTAGCCACGCGCTGAACGACAGGTACGTGGCACAGATCGCACATTCGAGTCGCCAAACCACGCGACTGCCCCCAGTCTTGAGCCGCCTTGGAAGCCCAGACTTCGGCTTCGCAGCGGTTGCGGTCCGTCGCCGCCAGCAGCTCTATTCACGCTGAATGGCATTAAGCTGCCAATCCCTGACGATCGACTACTGTCTGCTTGTAAACCGGAAAGCGAGCGGGCGCCCATCGGACGTTTTGGTGGCCGTGGGTGACGCGCCGATAGCATCAGCTGTGACCGAGTCGATACAGCGCGACGTGTCCATCGTCGATGCCATCACACTGTCCCCTCCGTTGTCGATGTGCCCGATGCCAAGCCAATGGCCGACCTCGTGCAGAACGACATGAAATAGGTCAACAGTGCGTTTACCTTTGCCGATTGGTGGCGTGTTTTCATCCAACAAGCGAAACGAGTAGTCCAGCAAGTTAAGTTCAATCAACTCATAGTCGGCCTCGCAAGCGACGATGTTTGGGTCGTCACCGCAGGCGGTGCGCTTGGGTCTCAGCGTCAAGCGCATTTTGGGGGCAGGCTTCGAATTCACTCCCGCAAAGGCGCCACATCTGAGCATCCTCTGCGCGGCAAGTATTCCATCGGAAGCAGTCTTCTCAGGAACGAGGCAGATACTCTGAATTCCTTGCTCCTGTCCGCTGGCCTTTTCGTAGACGCCCTGCGGCACGCGCTGACCTCTGACCTCAAAGAAGTCACTCTTGTGTTTTTCATCCCCCTTCTGCATGGTGGCCGCCTGGGGCAACCAATACATCTGCGCATTCACCTCAACAAAGAGCAAGTTCTCCACTCGGCACTGCCGACATCCGTTTCGCCAAGTCTCAAGTGCACGAAGAAGATGCTCGACAACTTTTCTCTGTATTGCCGTGGAAACGACATCCGTGTCCACCAGCACCTCAGCACGCAGCATCGCCGATTGAGCAAAGACACCAACCCCGGTCTGCGGCATCGTTCGGCGCCCACTTGTCCCGTGGCACACATATGCAGAGGCACCGGCGTCAAAGTTAGAGGATGCGGACAGCGCGGCCTCTGGGTCGGCCTCCCGTAGCAACTTGACTCCTATGCTTCCTCTTGCCCCTTGCGCCCCGGCATAGCCACTGCCGCTGAGCTCAACGCGCCATACTTGACCGAGGCCTCCAAAGACTTGGCCACTTGTCCCAAGCAGCATGCGCCCTTTCAGCTGACGGGCGTCCAGGGTCTGCGTGCAACTGCTCTCAAACGCAAAGTTCGAACCTTTTCGCAAGAGTTTGACGGTAACGGTCGCCGGCGCTTTGCTCTCGGTGGGTGGCTCAAACTGCAGGTAAACGTTTCTGCCTGCTGTTATGTACTCCAGACGAAGCCACTCCCGCGACTCAGGTGCAACGACCATCGAACGGACTACTTCCAGCCGAGCCTGAGGTCTCTTGGGTCCTGTCACCAGTTCACAGTGGCCCTTGTCGGCAGTCGGTGGGTTCGGGTTAGTTCCGCGACCGAATCGCCCGGCCCTTGGAGAGTTGGACGATGCCACCTCGACCTCCAGCGTGTAGGGCGCATTGCCCGTAGGCCCTCCACTACCAAGGTCGATGACCTCTACGCGCAACGTGACGGGCCCAGTCCCGGGCAGCCCTCGCGCTAGCCAATACTGATTGCTCTGTCCCCCAATGTCGCCCGTGCGTACAGTACACAGGTCGACAAACTTGTCCGTTCCGACACTCTTGACTCGAAGCTTGAGGACGGCCGGCGCCTTGAAGGTCCGACTGCGCCGGGATACTTCGACCCTAATCAATCCGGATACTTCGATGTCCCGAGTGTCAGCGATGGTCGCCGTCGCATCGCCAAAGGTGTCGCGCATCGCGATTCCCCAGCGCGGGTCATATTTGCCCAACCCTTGGTGGACGATGCAGTCGTTCTCTTCCGCAGGCGGCACAAGGGGGCCGGTAAGCGCTGGAGGAGGCGACGGCAGGTCTACTCTAGGAATGGTGCGTGGAGGTGCTGTGTAGTCCTGAGCTTGTGTGGCTCCTGCCATACTCAAAAGAGCAACGACAACGAGCAAGAGGGCTCGGAGATATCCTGAGGAGCAAGCGTTCGGAACACGGCGAAGCGCTGTCTGGATAGCCATTTGCGTCCTCCAGGGGGCGGCGTAGAGGTGGGCCTCAACGTCCCCGTTGTTGACCGACAAGCTTCACGAACGGCTGCTCTTTCGGACCGGGGTCACTGTCTTCCCTGCCTGCGTTTCATCGTGAAAGCCTGTGGAAACTTCGCCTCTCCGGCCCCATCTCCCTGAGCGAGTAGGCGGTCGACCGTTTGCGTGTCGATGCACCTCGACCTTTCCATCGAAGATGCCATCAGCGATTGATCGCTTTCAATATGGCTAAGCCCAATCCAATGCCCCATCTCGTGTGCAACGACGTGCTGCAGGTCGACCTCAAGAGAGCCGGAGCCGATGGTTACTGGCCTGGTCCCTGGCACAACGAAGCGATAGTCGCGGGCGTTGTACTCCGTCAGTTCAAGGTCCGAGCGACAGGCGATTACGTTCGGGTCATCGCCACATGCGGTTGGTCCGTCTCTGAATCGGACCCGAATCTTTGATAGTTCGCCTCGGACCATCCCCGCTCCGCACGCTGCGCGCTTGAAGGCGTCAACCGTCCGCTGACTGGAAGGCGATGTCGTGAGACTGCAGAGGAATGTCTTGCCTGCCTCCGGCAGAGGTTCGTACCTCTCTAACTCCTTGCCTCGATTCCCTGCATTCAGCATTATCACTGGCTGTAGTGCCTGTTCAAGCGCCTTCTCTTGTTCGGGACCCAAGAGAACGATACCGCTGCCAGGAGGAACCTTCATGGCACTCTGAAGCCACGCATTGGCAGACGCTCTGGTGTAGGCCCGACCGTCAACCAGCACGACAACGAGGTGCTCCACCCGGCACGCGATGCATGCGCGCACCCACAGGGCAACCGAGTTCAACACCGAATTGGAGAGCGCAGCTTGCTGCTCGGCGGCAAGGCGGTACGTGCTCTGCTCGGCGTTGACCTCCAGCCTTATGCGATCACTGAACTGATGAGAGGCTGGCCGTTTGCGCTCCATCTCGGGAATGCCATCCAGGCAGAGCATGCCGTGCAGCGGTACTCCACGCTTCCATGCACTCTCTTCTCGCACTGCTGAGACGTCCCAAACTGTAAGTGTGAAGGGACTTGACCCCTTTCGACCGCCTGCACGGCCGATACGAACTTCGATTCTCCACAGCACGTCTGTCGACCCGAGCGGCGCGTTAGCATGCAGCGTCCCTACCTTGGACTGCTCGCCGACACGCCGGTCCTTACACACGGCGCTGAACGGGTCGCTCGTCTCGGCCATCTTCGCGGTCACGTCAACATGAACTTGCGCGTTTGACCCTATGCCGGCGCCTGATACGGCAATCCGATTCCCCGCCCGTACCATCCATACCTGAATAGGCTCGCGCGCATCGATGGCGAACTCTTGCCTGCCCACGAAGGCGGCACCGGCATCCAGCGCACCTCGCGACCAATCGCACTTTGCAGGCGGAGCTTGCCGCAAGATGCCCGGCGGCAAAGTGAGCTGCGCGCAGACAGGCACAAGCCAGAGAAGGCCTGCGACTAGGCTCAGACCTCGGGCCGAGCGCACCCTATCCCGCCGACTAGGGTGCCTTCTTGGCAAGTGCGTCCAAGAATGGCTTCAGAATCTTGTCGCGGTTCTCCTTTTCGCGGAGCGAATCGGTCACGCCACGAATCCAGTCCCGGCCCTCCCCGTGCTCCACAAGAGATGCCGTGATTTTCATCGTCACAAGCGCATCGCTCTCCGGCACTTTCGGCAGTCCATAGGGGCCACTGTCCTGACCAACGAGCGCTTTCGCGTTGAGAGTCTGTGGTCCAGCCTTTCGCACGCCCAAGTCGTACGTTCCCTGGAAGAACGTCGCCAGCGTCCCGTCCGTGCCTGGCGTCGCAAACTGGATGTCCGCAACGATTGACTTCTCTCCGTCTGGAGCTTCCTTGGCCTCAGAGCTCGTGAACTTGAGTGAGTACGGTGTCATATGCCAGTAGCCACCCGACTCTGTTGGCTCAATAGAAAACATCGCTTCCATAGAGCCCTCTCGGGTCAGCACTAGGCACCGCTTCGGGCTCTTGCCGACGAGGAAATTGGTGGTCGTCACACCAGTGGAAGACGCGGACATGTTTGCCTTCTTCTCGTCCAACCAGTTGACAAATCTGTCGTAGGTCTGGTTGATGATTGCGCTGCCGAGAACTTCCACCAATGGAGTCAGCAGTGCCTTGGGCGGACCGTCAGTGCCACAGGATGAAGTCCTCAGGTCAATCTGGAGCGCATGTTTTGCCGGAGGGGGTACGTATTGCCCGTTCTCATATTTCGGCGAGGTTAGGCTTCCGCAGGCAGCCAGTAGCCCCACCGAGGTCGCCAGACCAAGTGAGGCAAGTGCACGTCGCTTCATATTCATTCTCCTTGGGAAACATTGTTTTCGCGCAGCCTCACTTCGACGAGGACCTTCTGCGCAGCGTAAGCGCTTGAGGCGAGAGAGCAAGCACTGCTACCAGAGCGGCGCCAGCAAGGAGGCGTGCGCGAGTGCGCATTGCGCCTAAAGTTCGAGCAGCTTGTACAGCAGGTCCGCCCAAGTCTCCTTCTGGACGAAGTCCACAGGCCTATCCTTGTTCTTCTTCAGGTAGCCTTCGTGGAAGTAGTCCTTGTAGAACACTTCTGACGACTCTGGGTAGTAGATTGCCAAGCCCTCAGACCCATAGGGCGTCTCGCCGTCTGGATACTGGCTCCGCGAACTCGCGTAGTTGCTGATGACGGCCCCGGCCAAGTCAGCACGGACCTTCGCTGACTTGCTCTTCAGCGCAGCGTTCTTGCTGTTGGATTCATATGCCTTCAGCAGTGCAGTGAGGTCCACCGATGTGCGTAGAGGTGGGACGACGGAGGCTCCATAGCTCAAGACATTGGCCCTGGCCTTCCGGAGCGCCTGCAACTCTGCATCGCCCGCCTGCCGAACAGCGTCCGAGAAGGCGCTAAGACTCTGGGCGAGTTCGGCGATTGCGGAGAGCCGAACAGCCGAAAGAGTGGTGAGGTACTCGTCGAGATATTGCAGACGATAGGACTCGACGACCGCCTTCGACAACTCCTCCGCGTTCATGCCTGGCTTGGCAGCAAGCTTGTCAAGCCACGTCGCATAGCGCCACCCGCTGCCAGGCTCAAGCTCCTGACTACCAACCATTACGTTCACCGAAGGGGCAACGCCATATGCGGTCTCCAACATCGCCATCAGGCAGGCGTCATAACCGAGGAGGTCCAGCTTCGACGTAGTGAACTCGGCTGCGATGACGTCCTGCACATCGCGGTTGTACAGAATCTTGCCGGTATCGTCGTCACTCGAGACAGCTCTGTAGCCCCCCACCGCAGGAGTGGTAACAGGGACAGTGTCCATCTCCTGCTTCATTAGCGCCGCGCGAACGGAGTTCCTCTTCAAGGCGCTATTGGCTGCGAGTTGGAAGCGCCAACCTTGCCCGTGATTCCAGATGACAAGCATGTAGTGCTTGGCTGGATGTGTCTTCTTGGACCACTGAATGAACTGCTTCAAGGCGAGTGGCGACCCCATGTCCGTGGAATCCCCTGACTCTGCTACGTCAACCAGTGCCTGCCCCGGCCGAGGTTTGCTGTTCTTGTTGACAAGAAAGCGGTAGACCCCAGACCAGTTGCCATCCTCGTCGGTGTAGCGGAAGGACGAGGGCCTGCCCAGTTGGGCAAGCACGCTCACCTTCGGCGTGCTACCGACCGCGGCCATGCTGTGGAAGTTGGATAGCGCGAAGGGTTCGAGGTTGTTCTTCGCGTTCATGTAGACCATGACGGTCCACTCGCGCACTGCGCCATCCTGCGCCCAAGCAGTTCCTCCAGCAATTCCGAGCAGCACGCCAAAGAGTGCGAAGAGCCACTTACGAACCGGAGCCGAGTTCATTTCTTCTCCTTCTCCTGCTGGGGTGAGCGCCTTCCAATCTCGCCGACCACAGCCAGAGCGTCGTCGCGGAACGACGCCGGCTGACCAAACTAGTACAGGCTAGCAGCTCGCACAACAGGCACGCATCCCCAACGTTGAGGATTACATTTCCGCCAGCGAATATTCAAATCGCAGATGCTCAGCCTCCATCAGCGGCATCACGGTGAGGCAGCACGGTGTCAAACCGCTTTCAACCGCGCACTCAAGCCCAGCGCAGAGCTTGCCACGGTGATCGGATCCAACCCCATGCCTCGCACTGAGGTCGTAAAGCTCGTGTGGGACTACATCAAGTCCAACAACCTGCAGAACCCGAAGAAAAAGCGCAACATCCTCGCGGACGCCAAGCTCAAGGCCGTCTTCGGCAAGGATGAGGTCACCATGTTCGAGAAGACCGGGCTGCTGGGCAAGCACCTCAGCTGAGATCAGCACACAGGGGACTCGGCTCCCCTGCTTCAGGCTCAGGCGTCGGGCTGAGCACGCGGCTGCATCGCAGTTGCATAGAGGTCGTAGATCACGATTGATGTACGCCAGGGAACTGGCTTCGAGTCGGCTCCAGACTGGTTGCGGACAGTCGGATACAGCACCTCTGTTATCGCGTGTGGCTTGCAAAGCTGACGCTCGCATGCGACATCATTGACATCGCGCGTCTCCGTTGATGATGGCTTTCTCGTGGGCGCACTACCCCGTGTTGTTACGCGCCGCCTGACTTCTCTGAAACTAGGTGGCGTGAATGACTTGCGCTTGCCTACACGTAGCTCCTCAACTACGGAGCCACCCATGCCCGACTCAAGTATCCGATTGCCATATGGCATCGTTATCAAACGCGACTCACGCGTTTGCACGCATATCACGAGCGAGTTACGCGCGGAGTTCGTTAACCCTTCGAAGGACTTCGACTTGCACGGGGAACTTGCTGCGCATGCAATGGAGTCGCGCTCGTCGCGCTCGTCACCGAGGGGATTGACATCGGTACACCCGCTGCAAGCGCCGCTCTTACCGCGACTGCGGAAGCCATTGCGCAGTACCTGGTTCGCCTCGAAGACTGACGAGCCGCTGCGTGATATCGAAGGCCTGGCATTACGCCAGGCCTTCGCGCTTTCGAGGCATAGACTTGACTGGAGTCGGCAGAGGTCGGTGGTGGCCTCACCGTGTGTCTCCCGCCAAGTTCGGACCAAAGGGTGCCGAGAGGCGGCTCTGGCAGCGCCAGCCCGTGTTGGTGATCCTCGCACTTGCCTCAGCCGTCGAGAGGCTTAAGTCTTTCCCTATGGACGTTTCGTAGGCATTGCGGTCCAGAACGGAATCGAAACGTTCTCGTACTCGGGCGCGAGCACTTTCCCAACATGCTCGGATCTTGCGGGTGCATCCAAGATCACTTCGGATACGAACGTACCCAGAGCATCCTCGAGGAAGGAGTTCATCGTACGAAGCAAATCGATCATCTGCGTGACAAGGGGGTCAACGGCATCGCGCAAACTTCTCGCTCCGTACTGCTCGAACATCCAAGCCTGGGCAACCGAATCTGCTCCGTCGTAGTACGTGTTGCCCGACTTTTCACCGAGAAAGACGATATCGTCCACCCAGGATTCGTCAGGTACTACATGACTGCTCCAGCGTTCGAATGTCGGGAAGTGAAATCCCATGCCATTTCGAAGTGGCGATAGCCATGGTGCGCTGTTGACCGCGGCATTGAGTTCCTTCAACCTGTTCGTGCCATTTGGCATTAGGGGAAGTACAACCTCGCGGAGGGTCTGTGCAAGCGCCTTTGTCTCCCGGATCGCTTTGCTCGCTTCCCAGATCTTTCCACTTGCTAGCCGAAACAGGAACATGGCTTGGCCAAGTTCGGGTCGGACTCGTGCCGGCCGCCGGTCATCGTGTTTCGGAAGCGAGAAGCCAACGATCTTCTGTAGGCACATCAGTTCGTTGAAGATATGTCCCAGAAGGTAATACGCAAATCGTTGCTCGTCGGTGAGCTTCTTGATCGCATCAAGCGACACGTTCAAGGCATACATGTCCACACTACGACTCTTCATTTTCTTGTCTCCTTCCCGGTGTGCCCGAGTTTCGTCACCGCCGGCCTACGTGACGTGATCATGAGGCGTCCCTGTTGGCGCGCATGCGAACCCAGCCTCCAGTGTTTAAACTGCGCGCCAGACTTTCTCGGTCTCAATGACCTCAACAAACTGATTTGCACTGAACCCCTGCGGATACAAGGTAGATCGACGGCACCGCGGACCGTTAACAGAAACTTCGTCCATCTCTGTTAGACCCGACAGCAGCAGCTCATCTGGATCACCCAGCAAATCTGCATCGTCGCGCAGTGCGATCAAAAGCTCCTCGACCGAGATCTTTAGGAAACCACTGAAGCGCAGATGATCTCGCTCGATGGAGGTATCGGCGATCCAGCCATGGCAACCAGCTAGCCGCCCATCAGGTTCTATGCCCAGGTCGGTCTGGAGTGAAACGTCCTGAACCACAGCCTTGGTGATGACATCGACCTTTCGCGCCAGCTGACGCCCAGCCTTGCGTAGCGTCGTCGAGGCATGCAGCCACGCATCGCGCTGCGATCGCCTGATGAACGTGGACTTGACCTCCAGTACGAAGAGATGCCCATCGCGTGCTGCAATCAGATCGACTTCTCCTGCCTCACGGTGCTCAACTGGTGGCTGCCAGTTCGGCAGCACCTTGAACCCTCGTTTGCGAAACAACTCGCTCAGATTGCTTTCGATCCTTTGGGTCTCCGCGCGGGCTTGGCCTCTCCGTGCACCCAACCGTCTCAGGTTGTTGATGGCTGCCGTGCTGTTGTTCTGCATGCCGACGATCCAAGGCAGTTGAACCAGGTGGCTGCCGAACTTCAAGACGGGACGCTCGAACAGGTGCGGCTCCAGCGCCGTCGGCTGGCTCTGCAGTCGCCTCACCATGGCGGCGAGGTCATAGGTCCAGAAGTCGAGTATGGCCGCCGCCACTCGTGGACTGCCCTGGGGAGATTCCCGCGTGACGGTCCATCCTGTGATGTTGCGGATCTTCTCCTCGCGATCTGACCACGTCAGAGGCAAACGATTCTGGTACCCGTCGCGAAGCCCATCCAAGGCCAGGTTGCGCAGCCCAGCAAGCCAGTCGCCCAACGCACGGTTTCGCTCTGAGAATGCCCAGAGAAAGTCACGCAGGAAATGTGCGGACATGAGGTTCAACGCCAGCAGCGCCTCAAACAGAGGAGCGCTCTCGCCCGACTCCGTTGTCACCACCTCGTCGATGCCGTAGACCTCCTTCAGCCGTAGCTTCCCCTGCGTCGCGTGTATCCAGGCAAGTCGGTTGGCGTCCTCGTTCTCAGGGCGACCCATACGCTCGCGTGCAGCGTCCGACTTGAGAAAGTCGTCCAGGGCGCGATAGAACCAGTAGCCGTGCAAGCACTCGAGCTTTCGACCCTCACGCTGCCACGACGACCGCGAGCTGAGGTCAACTTCGACGATCTCCAGCCGTTGGCCGCGGCGTTCAAACCGAATGCCGTTGTCGTAGCTGAAGGCGTCTGCAGAACGACCGATGAATTCGTTCAGTTCGATTTGTGCATCAATCAACTGGCCGACGTTAGCCAATGTCTCAAGCGCCTGGCTGTACCTCAAGCCGCCTTCGTTGAAGAGGATCGTCCTGAGGTTCTGCGCGATCGAAGCGCCGACGGCATCGTCGCTCAGCGCCAGTGCGGCCTCTGGCGTGGTGCGCAACTTCCAAGTTAGAAGGTCACCGATGGCGTCCCAGGCGATCTGTTGTTCGACGTCGACAGATGGACCAGGAGGACGGTGGAAGTCGTTCGGTACAAGGCGTTCGAAAGCGTACAAGCTGGCATATAGAAGCAGGTCGAACGTCGACAGACTAGCCAGCGATGCCTTCAGCATCTCGACCAGCGCCACACGCTCGCGGTACGCACCATCGAAGATGTCGAGGACCTTGCACAGTTCCATCAAGATGTCGCGTCCGACGGCAGCGTTGCGCAGCTCTGTGCTGCGCGGTGAATGCTGAGTCAACACAAAGCCGGAGTACCGCACAGCGCGCGCCAATGTCTCAGGTGCGATATCGGCAACCCGTGCCAACAAGCCATCGATAGCCACGGGTTCCTGACCCAGGTATCGAGCCAGTGCCAAAACCATGGGTTCGGACTGCCAGATGTCGTGCGGGCACCCGTTGACCGCCCTGCTTGTCCAGAACCAAAGATCTCGTTCCTTGCGGGTCGTCTTATGCTTTCCCACAGTCGCTGGCCGGCCATCCAGGTAGGCTTCGGCCGCTTCGAGCGTTGCGAGGTCGGGTGACAGACCGGCTTGGGACAATCGATCGAACAGGCCGTCGTAGTAGTTCTGCCTGCTGGGAGACTCCGCTGCCTCGCTCATATCTTCAGTTGCGCGCGTAGACACTCGATCCTGGCCAGCGACCGGCGCGCAGAGGCAACGCATCGTCATGCACATCAAGACAAAGCACAGTCACGACCGGAGAGTGCCCATTCACCGGCGGTAGCCGAAACTCGGCACTTGCTGCTTCTGCCAACTCGCTTCGCCATGGATAGATGATCGCGAGCTCGCGGCATTGAAATGCAGTGGCATAGGCATGCATTTGGTACATGTCGGCTTCACTCGGCATCAGCCGCCGCTTGCTGTCCCGGGCGATGAGCTTCCACTTGGTGTCCGCGATCGCAACGACGGCGTCTGCACGACGAAACACCAGGTCGGGGCGCAGTTGGAATCCCAGTTCCACACGATCCTGACTGACCATCGTCACCAGCGCCTGAGACGTATCCTGGACCTCCACGGTCAAACCTGACTCTCCATAGACTCGCCGGCGGGCCACGGTGGCAACCGCCGACTCGAACAGCCGGTTCATGTTGAACAGCAGTGCCGGCGCTTCGGTGCGGCCGGCGCGTAGAGCGGGCGCCAGCAAGGCCAAGATCCAGCGCGCCCAGTCGATGGCCACACGGTAGCGTTCGGCCTGGCGGTTGAATGCCAGCCGCTCAACATCCGGGCCGCTCAACCGGACGTCGTCCACGTCGTGCATCACGCCCATCAGCTCGACCCATTGCCGGTTGAGTTCGACACTGCGAATCCAGGGGCGCGTACAACGGATCGCCTTCTTGAGGACGCGATTCCACACGTTGTCGATGGTCAACTCGTCGAACGCGCAAGCCACCAAGTCGGGTCGGTTCGAGTGAACCCCGAGCTGGCGTGCAACGGCGATTCGCCCGCGCACGACGGTCAGGTCGTCCTCATGCTCCAGGTATTGCTTTAGCAACCCACCGCGCGTGAGCAGACTCACGGAGTCGAAGTAAGCCGCGATGAATGCCTCAAGCAAGGGCGCGCTGCGCAGGTGCTGGCCGACGGCTTGATGCTGAAACTGCGGGAATCGCCCGGTCAGCTGAAGCAGCCGCAACAGCACACCACGGCATTCGTCTGCCGACGACGCGCCATCTTGAGTCTTCGGCAAGATCTCGAGGACGCGCTCGCCCAAGCCGACCACACCACAGAATTGAGCCAGCTTCACCTGGCGGTGACCCACCTCACAGAAGCCTGGCCGTTGCTCCCCGATCTGGGCCAGCCGCTCGGCTTCTGCCGGCGTGAGGCTCCATCCGCTGCCATCGGTGGAGACAGGTACGGGCTGGTGTTCCAGCGCAGTGAGGAAGCGAGTCGAAGCCACGCTTTGCGGCCTGGAAATCAGCCCATCACGCCCACGTCGCCGGCGCTGTCGTAGATCCCCTGAAAGCTCTCGGATGTCCAGCTGCCGGGCGGCGTGATGACAAACCTTGCGCGATCGCTCGGCACGCCGTCGAGCCGCTGGCCGACAAAGAGGCGCCCAAAGTGAAGCGTCTCCTCCTGAAGAAATGGCTGCTCGGCCGTTGTGGACAACACCAACGCCACGCGCGAAAAGTCGTCGAAGAAGTACTCCTGCAACAACGGGATGATCTGCCGGGCAAAGGCCTCCTGCACGTCAGCAAGGGTTCTGGCCCGCATCAGGTACGCATGGCCGATGCGATGGTCGCGATCCAGTAGGTACTCCAACCGGTCATTGATCCGCCGCAGCAAGCGGCCGAGGTCAAGGCCATCGACGGTGGCAGGCAGCGTCGTGTAGTCGGGTGCACGCTCTTCGAACTGGAAGCGTCTGCGCAGTGCCACGTCGAGCAAAGCGATAGAGCGATCCGCGGTGTTCATCGTGCCGTAGATGTCCAGGTTCTTCGGCACCCCGAACGGCCGCTCAGCTACGTCCCCGTCGCCTCCGCCCGGAAGCTGCACAGCCATGCCCTCGACCACGCGTCCGCTCGCGTCGAACACCGCGCGCTTATCAGGCTCGATCAGCGTGATCAGTTCCCCAAACACCTTTGCGATGTTGGCCCGATTGATCTCGTCGATGAAGAGGGCGTAGCGCTTGCCAAGGTTTGCATGGGCCTCGTCGCAGATCTGCTTGAACTTGCCGTCGACCAGTTGGAACTGTGTCGTCCCGTCCTCTGCGGTGGACACCGGCCGTATGCCGCGAACGAAGTCTTCGTAGCTGAAGGACGGATGGAACGTGACCACCTTGTAGCGGTGCACGGCTTCGGTCGCTGCCTGAGGGCCTGCCTTGAGCAAACGCCACAGTTCGGCGGATTCATCGTCCTGCTCTTGCCAGCCTGAAAGCAGCTGCCAGTCGCCGGCTTCGCGCTTGTCGAACAGGAATGGAGGCCGACGCACGCTGATGTTTACCGTGGTGCTGGTCTGCGGCGTGTGCTCCTGCAGGTAGCCCCACAGGGTGGCTTGAACTCCAGCCGGGGCCCGCCCGCGTTGCTGTGCCTTGGCCTGAACCCAGCGGTGCGCGCGGATCTCCGGCACACGCGCCGGCCGGCCCAGATCGGCCAAGGCGGCAGCGATGACGCTGCGCCAACCGTAGTTCGTCAGCGTCTCGTTCAGCCAGGTGGCCGCGTCGACTTGACTGGGGGCGTCCGTGTATTCGGAGAACTTCTGTCGCAGCCAGTGCGTTTTGCCGGTGCCCGGAGGGCCGTACAAGATCAGGTTGACTGGGGAGCGCGCGGCAGCCGTTATCGCTGACGGCACGGGCTCGGCCGCGTGAGCAGGCTTAATCGCAGGCAGGATGTTGGTCGAAGTGAGTGTCTCCGCCGATTCCGATGGGTCAGCCTCGGGCTTGCGCCAGCGAGGCCCAAGCGTATCGTCATAGAAGTCCAGCACTGCGCCGGGGCGCTGGCTCTCTTCGCGCTGGCGGAGCGTGAGCAATGCCTCGTCAAGTTGCCTGTCGCTCCAGCGCTTCAGCTGGGCCCGAGGTGCGACCTGGAAACCTTCAAGCACTGAAATGCGGTCACGATTGGAAGACATGCGCTCCACCCGATCCGGGAACGCAAAGTAGCGAAGCATGTGGCGGAACTGACGGTCACCGTCGCGAGGTACCGTGTCAATCCAGTCCATGAAGCGGTCGTAATCGCTCAGCACCGCGCGCCGTGCGTCCACGGCCATCGCCTTGATGGAGCGCACCAGGGCGATCAGGTAAGCCAGTTCCTTCCAGCGCAGGTTGTTGTACGCGGTTCCGGCCGAGCCCACACCCTGAAGTACGGCATCAAGAAGCAGAGAAGGAGGCGCTGCTATGGCCTGTCCAGACCACGACCAGATTCGTTGCACGTGAGCCCTTTTGACCTCCACACCGACGTTCGAAGGGAATAGCAGTAGGGCCCACATCATCTCCGCGGCCAGCTGTTGAGCCGACGCACCGGCATTCGCCAACTGTCGTTCGAGCTTGGTCATGAAGTCATCTTCGCTGTCGTCCGGGTGGTCGACAAAGAAGGTCTTCAGTGAATCAGCGTTCGCCAGGGTCCAGAGTCCGTCGGTACCTGTAAAGAGTGAACCGTCGCCCACTAAGCTTCTGTCGATCCAAGTGCGGGCAGCACCAAGTGTCTGGGACACATCGCGATCAGGCGTCACTCTTGCCATATGGGGTCCTACTCGCTCAGCCTTCTATCGGTACTGCGACAGCCTGCACTGGTGTGCGAGCCAGATCACGAAGTATCGGCAGCAACCGCTCACAGCCCTGTGCGCACCGGCGGACAAGAAACCGAAAGACGGCAGCCTTGAGGAAGGCGCGATCCCGGAAGCCACATCCTCTCAAGTACTCCTCGTACCTCTGCACTGCGGCTACCACGTCCGCGTCTCCCGCAATCTGCAACGCTGCAGAGATGCAGTAGTTGCGAAAGTCGCCGAGCCACTGGTGGAACGTTGCTTCGTCTAGCACGTCACGCTTCCAACGCTCTTTGACGTGAAACACCGCGTCCCAGGTGTCGACCGCCTCGCCTCCCGGTTGGAGATCAATCACCCAGTTCGCGATTGCTGGCCCCGCCGTGACTTCGTCGACCACGCTGTTGTCCAGCGAAACGGAGATGACGGACTGACCGTACGGATCTAGCGCCAAGCGGCGCTCACCTGTGTCGCGCCGGAGCGGATCCTGGGTCTTCTTGTAGGCCGCGTTGCATCGCCCACCCATCGGTGCAAGATTGCGCAAGTTCGCCGCCGCGAAGGGGTACAGCGATCGGGGGAGGTAGTGGTCTAGGTCCTCCTGCGGTGCGCCGGGCGCGTCGAGGTTCTCGCAACCACAGAACGGGCAGACACGACACGGAATGCCATGGCAAACGGCGTCGTATTGCTGTTGACGAAGCTGCAGCGGCGTTAGCAGTTCAAATCCGTAGGTAAACAGCGCCTTCGCAGGCTCACGTATCGGCTCCGGCAGCTCAGCCAATCTTGGACAGTCGCATTGGCGTGAAAGAAGGTCGGCGATCCGGTTCTGTGAGCCTAGGGCCGACAGTACAGCATCGCGCTCGACCCCACTTAGGGACTTGACGGCCCGGGCATAGGCCCTGAGCCGATCGCGAAGACCAGTTCGGTTGGCGAGCTTCTCGCGATGCTCTTGAGGAAGAATATTGGGCCAGGCCGGCAATCGCTTGCCTGCATCAACGAGGCCGTGCACCGTCTTCACAGACTCGACCAAGCAGTCGTGAAGCCAGTTCTCCTGCGTGGCGACAACCGGGTAGGCAAAGAGCATGCTATTGCTTGGCTTGTCGTTGCAGCTGACGAACGCGATCAGCAAGCATGATCTTCTCAACCGAATCGCCCAACTCGTTCATCCCTCTCTGAATCACAGCCGGATCATCGGACGACTTGAGTTCCTCAATTCGTGCCATTGAGACCTCGGCGATCGGAGGGCGAATGGCGAAGCACTCCGCGAGGATGGCGTCGAAGGTTGTTCCGAAGGTCTCGATTTCCGGGTGCCGTACATCTATCCGGCCTGTTTCCATGTTCTTGTTGAAAATGAAGACTCGTTCCTTCGGAAGATCGGAAGCGACGAAGGGCGAGTGTGTCGTCAGGAGGCCGTCCTGCAGCGCAGCCGGACCACCCTCGCCGCGGCTCCCGATCGACGTCGGAAGAGACAGAACCTTCGACAGGAGCTTCACTCGCCACTGCGGATTGAAGTGGGACTCGGGCTCATCGAGCAGGAAGAGCGCGTTGGGGAAGGAGACCATGCACATGGTCCCCAGAAGCTGAGCCATCTGGTGCTCGCCGTCGGAGAGTGAGACGTAGTCGACCGTCCCTTTCGGGCCCCCCGCATCGAACACGACCCGCTCAAAGCGAAACACCTTGTCCTCATCCTGGGGCTCGGGGAGCCGAGAGGCAAACGTTCGCAACTGGGTATCGCGGCGGAACCGTTCCCTTGTGGTCTTCGGGATGGCCAAGTCATTCAGCATGGCCAGCTTGTGGATGGCCGCATAGAGGTCCAACGTGCTCGACCAGAACGACGCGAACGCTTTGCGAGACTCTCTATTTACAAGGAAGTCGAACGTATAGCTGTCATCGTCGATGTCGTGGCGGTAGCTGGTAGCGCAGCGCCGCAAACAGTCCAGGTACGACTCAAGTTCTGCCGTCAGCTGGATCCCCTTGCGCCGGCTCGAATCACCGCGTCGTGGTTGCGCCTTCGGCGCCGCCGAGTGCGCAAGCTGAACAACGCAGCGGAACGAATGCAGATCTTGAACTCTGGCTTCGCCCAGCAGCGCGGCTCTTTGCTGCTTCGACCCAAAGAGAAGGTTGGCCACCAGTACCTCTAGGTGCGTGCCGTAGTCGATGAGCATCAGGCGGGTGTCAGGCACCGCATCCTGTTCCTCGGGCTCACGCAGCGCGCGGCGACCGACTTCTTCCGCGTATCCACTGCGGGACACCAAGAAGGGCAGGCTCAAGGTTTCATTGGCGCCGGACGTGTAGCCGATGACCTTGGCCGGCAGCAGTGCTGCCGTCGTCGGAGCCTTCAAATCACACTCGACCCACTCATCGCCCGCCTTGATTGCCAGCCTGACAACGGGCCGTCGACGCCCTTCGGCCAGCCGGTGTGCCCTTACGTGGACGGGCTCCGCTTGGCCGAGCAGCGACGTGACGTACTCAATCTCGAACTGCAGGTCAGGATTTCCCTCGGCACGTTCCTCAGTCGGGACAACGGCGTGCAAGATCGACTGGAACGCCTCTGCGACGACTTGGATGAACTGCGACTTTCCAGCACCGTTGGGGCCGATCAAGCAAAGTGGCTCGAAGGATGAATCGCTCTTCCCCAAGTCGCGAAGACGGACATCCAGGCCGTCCAATAGGCCACCGCAGGACCGCGCCGAGATGATGTGAACGCGTAGCAGCTTCACTTGCGGACCCGCCTGAGCTTCATCGACTTCGCGTCTGTGTCGAAGAACTGCTCGACGCCAGAGTCCGCATCAGCGAGCAAGGCAAAGAGCCTTTCCTTCAGCGACTCGTAGTCAGCGGAAGAGGCCTGTCGAAGCTCGTCAAACGTGAAGCCGGCCTTTGGTAGGTGGCTGATGATGTCCAACAGGTTGCCTTCGATAGCGGGCTTCAAGTCGGTACTCCTCGACGGGGGCATGCGTCTACGTCCCGGGACGCGTGCGGGTGTTTCCAAACCGATGCGCTCCAGCAACTTCGATGCGGGTTCGTCACTTGGATCCTGTGGCACTAGCCCTCCACGGAAGGCTTTCTCGAGCAGTGCTGGAGTCAGTCGCTCGACGCAGGACCTGGCAGTCTGGAATCGGACCTCCATGGAATCTGCCAAGTCGAATAGAGATTCGATGCACCTGACGATCTCGTCCTGCTCGGCTCTGGATGGCACGGGAAGCTGAAGAGCACGGACGTCGCCAATGTTGATTCCCCGAACGGCGACGCCCTTCACAGCTCGCCGCATCCTTGACTGCGCGTGTTCGGACCGCAGGTACCAGAGAACGAACGATCTGTTCAGCATTGGCTGGATCGCCAGCCTCGCCGTATCCTGCGTGATGTTCGCTCCTTCCAACTCTTGGGGAATCTCTACCAGTCGCCCGACTGTGCCGCGAATGGAAAGCAGCAAGTCGCCGGCGCGAAGCCGTGATCGTTTGAACTCTGCGTCGATGGCGGGCGAGGTCCGGCGGATCCCGCCGAGAGCAAGCCGGTCATTCGGGAAGTCGGCGACCCGAACGTAAGGAATCCCCCCTGACAACTCGGGGCCGGGCTTCAGGATCCCGTAGGTAACAGGTCGCTGTGGATCGACGGCATCACGAAGAGTGGTCAGTCCCCAGCCGGCAGGCAGACTCTCCGCTGACAGGTCGTGGACGCCTTCCGTGGGGTCAGCGGCATTTCCAACTCTGTGGCCTCCAGCGGCAAGGTGTTGAGCCACAAGTCGCTCGGCCAGGTTCACTCCGGCGCTGTCTTCGGCTTGGGAAACTCGCCAGGTCTCAGTTAGCGTACCCACCATGGCTGAAGAAAGGACGGCTTGCCGAAAGCGCTTCAGGATTGTCGGTACGCGTTCTAGCCGGTCGCGGCAGGCGTCCACGCGGGCGAGGAGGGCATCGAGCTTGTCGGCAATGCGCTTCTGCTCCGGGCGCGGCGCAAGAGGAACGCGCAGCTCTCCGAGCCGCCCGACGGAGATGTTTGCAATGTTCGTCGTCTGGCTCGATCCGTCGCGCAGTGCACTCTGTGCGAAGGGCGTGCGAAGGAAGTGAAACAGGTACTGGCCCTCGATCGAGGTCCTAGGCCTGACCGCGCCAAGAAACGCGCCGAAGGCCGTCTCGTGCGGCACATGCTTTGCTAGAGCGACTTTTCCGACCAGCTCGTAGCTGTTCGCCAAAGACATCAAGATGTCGCCTGGGCGGACGAGTTGATCTTGTCGTTTGACAAATTCACGAGGAACGAAGTAAACGTCCGCCCAATTAACCTCGCGTTGCACATTTGCTGTGCGCAAGCAGCAGACATTGTTGGCCGTCTTTGAGAGTTGCTTGGCTGTCGCCGGGAACGTGATGCCACGAATGACATCGCTGACATCGCCAAGTCGCGCGACGGTCCAGTTCGTGGGAACTGCGCTCACGCCGCGGCCTCATTTTCGACTTCGCCAAGCTCCTCGAGCATGGCCCGCAAGTCGCCCAACGCCGCCCCGAGCTCTTCCATGGCCTCGCGCGCTAGCGAAGCGGGTTCAAGCAGTTCCTCACCGTCCCCATCACTCTCGTCCTTCAGCCACGCAACATCCAGGTTGTCGCTCCTCTCCGCGATCGCCTCGCGCGTGAACCTCCGCCAGCGCCCCTGCTCGCCTTCGTCCTTGCGCCTCTTCAAACTGGCCGGTGAGCCAAGCGGGTCGTCGCCATACGCTGCCTCAAACGCTGCGAAGTGCTCGCGCCCGAGCATCGTCCGCTTGCCGAACGCCGGCATGTTGGCGCGCAGGTCGTAGACCCACACCTCCTTGGTATTGCTCTTGTCCTTCTCGCCTCGAGTGAAAAACAGCACGTTGGTCTTCACGCCCTGTGCGTAGAAGATGCCGGTGGGCAGGCGGAGGATGGTGTGCAGGTTGCACTTGTCCATCAGGTCGCGCCGAATCTCGGTGCCGACGTTGCTCTCGAACAGCACGTTGTCGGGCAGCACCACGGCCGCGCGTCCGCCGGGCTTCAGTGCCCGGTAGATGTGCTGCAGGAAGCAGAACTGCTTGTTACTGGTCGGGAAAGTGAAGTCGTCGCGCGTCGGCAGGCCACCGCCCTTCTTCGTGCCGAAGGGCGGGTTCGTGAGGATCAGCGTCGCGCCGAGCTGGCCCAGCGCCTGCCCGTCGGGCCCCAGCGTGTCGCCATAGCGGACGCCGCCGGCCTCGGGGTCGCTGTCGATGCCGTGCAGCATCAGATTCATCAGCGCGAGCCGGTGCGTGTCCTGCACATGCTCCATGCCGAAGAAGGTGCTGCGGCGCAGCTTGCGTTGCTGCTTCTCGGTGAGCGAATCGAAGTCGTGGTGTTCGCGCAGGTAGTGGTGTGCGGCAATGAGGAAGCCGCCGGTGCCGGCGGCCGGATCCTGAATGACGTCGTCCAGCGTCGGCTTCATCACCGCCACCATGCTGTCGATCAGTGGGCGCGGCGTGAAGTACTGGCCGGCGCCGCTCTTCTTCTCGTTGGCGTTCTTCTCCAGTAGCCCTTCGTAAAGGTCTCCTAGGCCCTCCTGGCGCGCGCTGTACCAGTCGATCTTGTCAATCTCGGTGACTAGGGTGGAGAGCGTGGCGGGCTTCTTGATGAAGCTGCTGGCGTTAGCAAAGATCTCCTTCACCAGCATGGAGCCATGACTGCCCAAGTGGATGAGAGTCTTCTTGTAGTACTCCAGCCGCTCGGGCGCGCTTTGCGCGGTGAGGTCGGCCCAGCGATACCCCACTGGCAGCTGGTCGTGCTGGCCGGTCTCCTCAGCCATCTTTAGGAACAGCAGATAGGTCAACTCGGTGACGTACTGGTGGTAGGTGACGCCGTCATCCTTGAGGACATTGCACAGATTCCAGAGTTTGCCGACGATGTCTTGAGTGGTCATTGGTTTCGTTCGTGGTGGACAGCGCCTTGCCGTCAAGCGGCGGGCTTCGTCCAGATGGAGTCGTTAAAGGCGTGTAGCGTTTGCAGCAACTGACCGCCGAAGATCTTGTCGAGTCGCTGAAAGCCGCCGCCTTGTGTCTTGAACAGCAGATCCGGGTCGTCGAGAGCGTCGCGGTCGACCAAAGTGTTAGCCTTGGTCTGGGCGGCGATCTTCTTCAGCCAGTCGCGCTGCGGCGTGGTCCAGGGCTTGCCAGCGGGTGGGTGAGCCAACAGGTGGTTGAGCGCTCGGTCCACGCGTTCAGCGTACGGTACCAAGGCATCACCGATCGCTGCTTGGCGGATGTAGCCCACGATGCGCGCGGCGATTTCCTGGTTGGTCATCTCGCGCCAAGCGGTCGCCAGGCCTGTCTCGGTGAAGCCGGCCGTATCCAACTCCATCACCAGCTCGCGCAGCTGTTTGCGGGTCAGTTCGCGCGGCCTGGTCAGCACTGTCACAAGGGCCGGGATGGTGTTGCTGTGGCTCTGGATGAAGGCGGTGAACTCGTGGAGGTAGTCCTCGGGCTTCTTGGCCTTGCCGTAGCCGCGGGTCACATCCTTGAGCTGGTCATCATGGTCAGACACGAACACGGGGTCGCGAGGCCCGTTGCCCTTGCGGTCCAGGATCTCGCCTAGGTCCGGGTTCTGGGTGAACCAAGCAGCCACGTCGGTGAGTGTCATCGTGCGCAGCTTCTGGATGAATGCGTCAGGGCGCATGCCGGCGAGGGCTTCGAAGTCTTTGGCCGCCTCGTCGCCCAAATGGCGCTTCTTGCGCTGCAGCTTGGCGAGGAACTGGTCGCGAGCCAGCGCGCGGGCATCGTCGTCGGAGACGGTGACCATCTCTCTGGTGAGCTGGGTGAAGCTGATGCCGGGGTTGACGACCACGGGTTGCATGGCCGTCATGCCCTGCAGCGCTTCGAAGATCTGCACAGCGTCGAAGACCCGGAACGCCTCCTTGTCGCCGTCACCATCGATGTTCGGGCACAGGCGGGTGGCGCGACCGAGCATCTGGTCGAACAAGATGCGGCTGTTCACGCGCCGCAGAAAGACCAGATTGCAGATTTCAGGCACGTCGACACCCGTGGTCAGCAGGTCCACGGTCACCGCCACATTGGGTAGCTTCTCGTTCTTGTAACGGCGGATCAGCGACAGCGGCTTGTCAGCGGCGCCAGTGATCTTGATGACGGAGTCGTCTTCAACCGCGCCATAGGCCTGCGTGAATGCCGCCTTCATCAGGTGCACCACCAGATCGGCATGGGCGTCGTTGACGCAGAAGATCAGCGTCTTTCGCCGGCTTGCTGGGTCCAGCTCGCCAGCAAGGTACTCGCACACGACGCGGTTGAAGCTCTCGGTGATGACCCTGCGGTTGAAGGCATCGACCTCCAGCTTGATTTCGTCCGGTGCTTTGAACAGCTCGATCTGGTTGCGCTGAACGTCGTAGACCTTGAGCTCCTCGCCGGCCTTCCACTGGATTCCGCTGGCCGACAGTTCTGTGGTGATCTGGATCGGAGGCTCGTAGTCGACCAAGTAGCCGTCGATGACGGCCTCGCGGTAGCTGTACGTGTACACCGGTGCGCCGAAGATCTGCGAGGTATGCAGGGCCGGTGTGGCGGTGAGGCCGATCTTGACTGCGTCGAAGTAGTCAAGCACTCGCCGGTACTTGGAGATGTAGTCCTCGTAGCCGCGGAACGTGAGTTCGGTGTCGGACAGCTCGCGGTCAAGCAGGTAGCCGCGGTGGCATTCGTCAACCACGATGCAGTCATATTGGTCCACGCTCGGCGGGCCGACGTCCTCCGACGGGTACAGCACCCGCGCCACCATACCCTGCACGGTGGCGATGTGCACCGAGGTGTCGCTGTCCGGCGAGATGTCGTCCAGTTCCTTGATGCCGAAGGTGTCGGCAAAGGTCTGGAGGTTCTCCATCCGCGTGTCCTTGAATGCGTTGGTGGCCTGCTCGCCCAGGGCGGAACGGTCCACCAGGAACAGGATTCGCCGAAAGCGCTCGGCCTTGAGCAAGCGGTAGATGAGCGCGATGCAGGTCTTGGTCTTGCCGGTGCCGGTGGCCATGGCCAGCAGCAACTCGCGTTGCCCGCCCTGGATGGCCGACTCCGCCGCCTTGATGGCGGCCTGCTGGTAGTGACGCAAGGCGAAGCCATAGTTGAAAGGTTCGTTCGCCAGCTTCTCGTGCGCCTTGGATTCGTCACGCTTTAGCAGCGCGACCAGCCCTTCGGGCGTGTACCAGCCGTCCAGAGGCTGGCTCAGGTTGTCGGTGCGCCGCAGGTCGCAGAACCAAACGCCGCTCTTGGTGGCCAGCTGGCGGAGGAAGGGTCGGCCGTTGGACGAGAACGCGAACGGAATCTTGATCGCCTCGGCTCCCTGGCCGATGACGGATGGCATCTCGAGGTCAGCAATGGCACCAAAGTCGCGGCTGTAGCGCTTGGCTTGCTGCAAGGAGCCTGAGACATCTACGTTCTTCCGCTTGGCCTCCACCACTGCCACCGGGGTCAGGCCGACGAAGAGCACGTAGTCCGCTGGGCCGCTTTGCGTAGGCCACTCGGCGATGGCGAGGTTCTTCCCCTTTTGCGGTCGAGCGCCCTTCGCGTAGGTCTGTGATGCGGTGTCCGCGGCCCACCCAGCGGCGACAAGTTGTTCGTCAATCAGCTTGCGGGTATCGGCCTCGCTGAGCTGCAGCGTGGCAGCTGCCGTGTTGGCCGCAGCGACCAGTTTTGTGACTGCCTGAGCCGGTTGGGTGAGTGCCTGCGCCTGCAGCGCTTGAACGCGGGCAGCAAGCTCCGCCTTCGCTGCCTCGGCCTCTGAAGCCATGGACTCCCAGAGGGCGCGCTCTTCTTCCGTCTGCTGGACTTGAGCTTGGGTGGCCTGTAAGGCCTGGGCGGCGTCTTGGTGCGCGGCCCTGAAGGTCGCCAATTCGGCCCGCAGTGTATCGAGTTCAGCCTTCAGTTCTGCGCCTTGGTCGGCGGGTGCGGTTGGCGGCAGGAATGGGCCAGACTTGAACTCAGGGTTATTGAAAGTGCGGTGAAACCAGACACTCAACTGCCAAGTCAGCCGCAGCGCCAAGAGCGCGACGCGGTGATCGCCGGCCAACTTGTGGTTGGCGTTGTTGCCAGCCTTGCGCACTTCGTGGAACAGCGAACTCACCTCGCGAGGCAAGATGCCGTGATCCTGGAGCCGGCGCAGAAGGTCGGCTTGCTTCTCGTCGGCGCTCGTGAAGAGGCCGACACGGGAAGCGGCCAGTTGGGCCAGAGCCTCGGCCAGTTGTCGGAGCTTTAGCAGGCAGGTGTTTGGATCTTCTGGAAAGTAACGCTCCGCCAACAGGCCTAGGCGCACGAGCTGTTCTCCGTGCGCCTGCAAATGCCTGAAGTTGGATGCGCCGGCCTGTTTCATAGCCTCCTTGTACGTTGCCTGGATTTCGTCAAACGACCAGTGTCGTTCCGCCTAGGTCTAGGCGCGAATTCTGCCGGACGCGGACTCGACTTCGTAGACCAGATGAGCCCTCGACAAAAGCTGTTCGTGCGTCGGCCTCATATCTCGCCCGGCGCCGGGTGCACATGCACCGAGAGGCCGATTGGGCGGATCGAGGACTTCCGTGCGCAATCATGCCTCGCCCAGCCGCATGAATGCTGGGCTTGCGAAGGATTGCGGGGTTACGGCCTCATGTGCACGCGAGGCGCCTCATTTGGCGCATGTGCACGAAATCCCGTGTGTAAGGAGAGGCCGATAACCCGTATAAATGCTGGGTTTTTGGAAGGATATGGCGCTCTACTGAGGGACTCGCAATCCCACGGTCGACCGCTGACTGTTACGTGCCACCAAGCGGTCGCTGGCAGGTTCACTCGTCTACGACAGCTCTCGCTGCAGTACGGACTTTGGCGCACTGCCTTGGCTTCAGCGTCCTGGCGCGTCCTGAGGTCAAAGACAACCGATTCACTGGGCTGACCGGTACTCGGCTGTTGAGTCGAACCAGCCGCGACTCAAGCGATTGACCACATCGCGGGCATATGTGGCGATTCGGCCCTATCGGGATCGGCTAAATCCGAGGTTTGAGAGAAAACCTCCCCCAGCTCGTCCACGAGTGCCGTTTCCGGTACTTTTGAGAGCCGAGAGACAAACCCAATCCCCCCGCGAACCCCCGCCCCGCCTCGCGTTCGCCCAACAAAAAAGCCCCTGCACTGCAGGGGCCTCAGACTCGCTGGCGGAGAGAGAGGGATTCGAACCCTCGGTACAGGAGAACCTGTACGCCGGATTTCGAATCCGGTGCATTCGACCACTCTGCCATCTCTCCGTGTCGAAGCCCGCGATTCTAGCAGGAGGGCCGGGCCTCATTTCGGGCCGACCAAGCCGGCCGGGGCGGTGCGACAATGCGCGCCAGCCATTTCCACCCATGCTCGTAGACACGCAACCCGCCACGCACCAGCACGCGCCAGCCGCGCCCGAGGTGCGCGATGCCTGGGTTGACGCGCAGCTGATCGGGGTGCTGATGGACCACATGGGGCCGACGGTGCTCGCGGCGGCCATGATGCTGCCGGTGATGGCCGTGCTCATGGCCGGCGAGGTCTGGATGCCCGGTCTGGTTGCCTGGGTGGTGGTGCTGTCCGCCATGCTGGTGTACCGCTACCGGCTGGTGGGGGTCTACCGCTTGCGCCACGACAGTGTCGAGGGACCACAGCGCAAGGCGTTCATCGACAAGTACCTTTGGACCTGGCCCACGGTGGCCGCGCTCTGGGGCGCGCCGGTCAGTCTGTGTTTTCTGCAGGCGGGCTTCGTCACGCAGTCGGTGTGTGGACTGATGATCCTTGGCCAGGGCCTGTTCACTTTGAACGCCTACAGCGCCTACGCGCCAGCCTACCGCGCGTACACGCACGCGCTTACGGGCGCCGTGCTGATCGGCCTGGTCTGGGGCGCACTGGCGCACCTGCACGAACCGGGTGTGGTGCGATCCACGGTCATCCTGGGTGTTCTGTTGCTCGTTTTCTGGGGCTTGCTGCTCATCACGGGCTCCCGGCTCAACATGGTGCACCGGTCGAGTTTCGAGCTGCAGTTTTCAAACCAGGAGCTCATTGATTCGCTGACGCTGCAGACGCGCGCCTCGCTGCGCGCCGTGTCCACCAAGAACCGGTTCCTGGCGTCAGCGGCGCACGATCTGCGCCAACCGGTGCATGCGTTGAGCCTGTACGCCGACTGGCTGGCCAGCGAACCCGAGATGGCGCGCGACATTGCGCCGCGCATCCTGCAGTCCACGAGGGCGATCAACGAGTTGTTCGACTCCCTGTTTGACCTGACCCGCATCGACGCGGGCAACTACAAGGTCAAGCTGCAGCAGGTGAACGTGACCCAGTTGCTCGCGGACCTCGTGTTGCAGTTCGAGCCAGTCGCCGCGGGCAAGCAGCTCAAGCTGCGCACCCGGGCGCACGATCTGGTGATCTGGTCCGACCCCGTCGTGCTGCGCCGCATCCTGGGCAACCTGGTGTCCAACGCCTTGCGCCACACGCAGCGCGGTGGTGTGCTGGTGGCGCAGCGCTTGCGCGAGGGCATGATCGTGTTCGAGGTATGGGACACCGGCGTCGGCATCGCGCGCGAGCACCAGCAAGCCATCTTTCAGGAGTTTTTCCGCGTGTCGCAGCACCAGGGCACCGAAGACAGCCTGGGGTTGGGTCTGACGATCGTGTCCAAGCTGGCGGCGCTCATGGGCTACCAGCTGGCGCTCCAGTCGGAGGCGAACCGTGGCAGTGTCTTCCGGGTGATCCTGCCGGCGTTCACCCAGCAGGGTTCGGGTGAGCGACCCCAACCCACGCTGGTGCAGCCGCCCTCAGCCGCGGGCTGAGTTCGCCCGGCGCGCGGCGGGCGCGATCAGAGGTCGAGCAGACCTGCGGTGCGCGCCAGGTGGCTGGCCTGCGAGCGGCTCTTGACGTTGAGGCGACGGAACAGTCGCCACAAATGCACCTTGACGGTGTGCTCGCTGATCTGGAGTTGCTCGGCGATGTCCCGGTTGGACAGGCCGCGGTCGAGCATCACCAGCAGTTGCTTTTGTCGCTTGGACAGCTTCTCGGGAATCGTCGGCGCGTTCTCGTCTTCGATCTCGTCGGCGAGGAATTCGCGCAGCACTTTGGCAATCTGGGCCGCACCGGCCGATTTCTCGACGTAGGCGTCGGCCCCGGCCTCCCGGGCCAGGTCCTCATAGTCGGACGATGGGGAGGCCGACAGCACGATGAGCGAGGTGTCGGGCAGCATTTGCCGGATTTCGCGCACACCGGACACGCCATTCGTGTCGGGCAGTTTCAGGTCCAGGCACACCAGCTCGGGTTCGCCGTGTTCCGCGATGGCCTTGCTGACCGAGGCCAGTCGCTCGAGCTCCACCACCTGAGTAGACGCGCGCAGACGACGCAGCAACATGACCACGGCTTCGCGCATCAGCGGGTGATCGTCAATGACAAAAATACTCATGTCGCAGGGCGTCGTTCATGATTTGGTTTGACAGCAAAGCATATCGGCATTGCTGTCATTTGGCGATAGCGCCATGCCCCGAAAAGGGGCAGACATGCCCCGTACTTCCGGGGCGGGCGGGCAAACGCGCGATTTTCGCCCGGTTCAGGCCGCTGCCTGGCGCAACTGGGCCAGCGCTTGCGTGACGCCTTGCACATCCTTGGGCGCAATCAATTGGGGCGCAAGGTCATCGAGCGCAATCGACCCCTCCTGTTGCAGCCGCGCCATGGCCTGAGCCGCCTCGCGCGGCACCGCAAAACCTTTGCTTTGCAGCAACACTGCCCCCTTGGAATCGGTCAGCTTGAAATAGAACAGGCCATCGGCTTCGCGGTACTGCTTGAACACGGGCAGGCTGGCCTTGGCCGCTTTGGCGGTCGGTTTGGCGTTGCCAGCCTCCATGTCCAGCGGACGCAAGCCCACGGCCTGACGCAGGCGTTGGGTGAAGGGGGTGGCGATGGCGCGGGCTTTGGCGGCGCCCATCTTCAGGGTCTTTTCGATGCGCGCAGGGTCTTTGATGAGCTCGTCGTAGACCTCGCGCATGGGCGCGATTTCGCGGTCGAGGCGTTCGAAGAGCATCTGCTTGGCCTCGCCCCAGGCAATGCCGTTGGCATAGGCCTTGGCCAGGTCGGCGGTTTCCTCGGTGCTGGCAAAGGCCTGGTACAGCTGGAACAGCGCCGATCCCTCGGTGGATTTGGGCTCGCCCGGCGCGCGCGAATCGGTCACGATGCCCATGATGAGCTTGCGCAGCTGCTCCTTCGGCACGAACAACGGAATGGTGTTGTCGTAGCTCTTGCTCATCTTGCGCCCGTCCAGGCCGGGCAGCGTGGCCACATGGTCCTCGATGGCGGCCTCGGGCAGCGTGAAATGCTCGCCGTAGAGGTGATTGAAGCTGGACGCCATGTCGCGCGCCATCTCGATGTGCTGGATCTGATCGCGCCCCACCGGCACCTGGTGGGCGTTGAACATGAGGATGTCTGCCCCCATGAGCACGGGGTACATGAACAGGCCGGCGCTCACGCCGTCGTCGGGCTCGGTGCCCGCCTCGGTGTTCTTGTCCACGGCCGCCTTGTAGGCGTGGGCGCGGTTGAGCAGGCCCTTGCCGGTCACGCAGGTGAGCATCCAGGTGAGCTCGGGAATCTCCGGGATGTCGGACTGCCGATAGAACGTGACCTTCTCGGGGTCGAGGCCGCAGGCCAGCCAGGTGGCCGCGATCTCCAGCGTGGAGCGTTGCACGCGCGCCGGGTCGCCACCGGTCTTGATCAGCGCGTGGTAGTCGGCCAGAAAGTAAAAGCTCTCGACGTTGGCCAGTCGGCTGGCGCGCACGGTGGGGCGGATGGCGCCGACGTAGTTGCCCAGGTGGGGCGTGCCGGAGGTGGTGATGCCGGTGAGGACGCGTTGCGTTTTCATGCGAAGCAGGGTCAGAGCAGGAGCAGTCGGATCGGGGTGAGCAGCCATTCGAGCAGGGCCAGTGTCCCCGCCATGAGGGGGCGCAGCCAGAGGTTGCCGACGATGCCGGTGATGACCAGTGCCATCACGATGAAGAAACCGTAGGGTTCGACGCGCGAGACGGCCGCGGCCTGCTTCCAGGGCAGCAACCCCACCAGAATGCGCCCGCCATCGAGCGGGGGCAGGGGAAACAGGTTGAAGGCAAACATGACCAGGTTCACAGTGACCCCGGCGCGCGCCATCTCCAGCCAGAAGCGCTCGCCCACGCCGGTGGCCAGCAGCAGGTAGAGCAGCAACAACCAGACGATGGCCTGCAACAGGTTGGACGCCGGGCCGGCCAGGGCCACCCACACCATGTCGCGCTTGGGATTGCGCAGGCGGCCGAAGTCGACCGGCACCGGCTTGGCATAGCCGAAGAGAAAGCTGCCAGCGGTGGCGAAGTACAGCAGCAGCGGCATCGCAATGGTGCCCACCGGGTCGATGTGCTTGACCGGGTTGAGCGTGACGCGACCGAGTTGCCAGGCCGTCGGGTCGCCGTAGTGGCGCGCCACGTAGCCGTGTGCGGCTTCGTGCAGCGTGATGGCGAACAGCACCGGGATGGCGTAGAGGGTGATCGTCTGGATGATGAGGGCGAAATCCATCGGCGGATTGTCCCAGACTGGCCGGGGGCCCTCAGAGGCCGAGTGCGGCGAGTGCGCCCTGACCCTGTCGCACCACCTCGGGCTCGCCGCCGGTGCCCATGGGCACGAGGTCGAGCACGGTGGTGGGTTCGAGCGCGCAGGCGCCGGCGTCGATCACCGCATCCACCTCGTGCTGCAGCCGCTCGCGGATGGTCTCGGGGTCGTTCAGGGGGTGGTCCTGACCGGGCAGGATGAGCGTGGTGGCCAGCAGGGCGGCGCCGTGCAGGTCGAGCAGCTCGAGCAGTGCGCGGTGCTCGGGCACGCGCAGGCCGATGGTCTTGCGCGAGGGATGGCTCACGCGGCGCGGCACCTCTTTGCTCGCTTCGAGGATGAAGGTGTAGGGCCCGGGCGTGGCCAGCTTGAGCAGCCGGTACTGGCGGTTGTCCACCTTGGCGTAGCTGGCCAACTCGCTCAGGTCGCGACACAACAGCGTGAGGTGGTGTTTGTCGTCAACCTGGCGGATGCGACGCAGGCGGTCGGCGGCGTCCTTGTCATCGAGGTGGCAGGCCAGCGCGTAGCTGGAATCGGTGGGTACGGCGATCACCGCACCGCGTTGCAACAGGCTGGCCGCCTGTTTGAGCAGCCGCGGTTGCGGGTTGTCGGGGTGAACGCTGAACAGCTGCGACATGGCGGTCTCAGGCCTCGGGTGGTTCCACCGGGAGTTTCTCGCGCGCGGTGAGCCAGCTGGCGCTGGCGCCGCACAGCACGATGAGCGCGATGCCACCGAGCTCGATGCCACCGGGCACATGGCCATAGACCACCCAGCCACAGAACATGGCGAAGGCGATCTGCGTGTAGAGGTAGGGTGACAGGGTGGACGCAGGCGCGCGCTGGAACGCCAGGATCAGCAGGAAGTGGCCCACCGTGCCCATCAGACCGATCAGGCACAGCTGCAGCAGCGTGCGGCCGTCGGGGATTGCCGTCCACACGAAGGGCAGCAGCAGACTGGCCACGAGTGCACCCACCCAGCCGGTGTAGAAGTGCATGGTCATGGGGTCTTCGGTGCGCGCCATGCGCGCGGTGAGCAGCTGGAACCAGGCGTAGGCGAACACCATCACCAACGGAAACAGGCTGGCCCAGCCCACCACGCCGCCGCCCGGGCGCACCACCATGAGCGCACCGGCAAAGCCGCCCACCACCAGCACCCAGCGCAGCGCCGACACGCGCTCGCGCAGCACTGCCGCTGCCACCAGCGTGACGGCCAGCGGCGTGACCATGACGATGGCGGTGAATTCGCCCACGGGCATGAACTGCACCGCGACGAAGGACATCAGGCTTACCGACAGCAGCAGGGCGCCGCGCAGCACCTGAAAGCGCGGGTGCTCGGTCCGCAGCAGTGAGCGACCGCGCAGCGGCAGCATGATGGCCGAGACCGCCAGGGCATGAAACACATAGCGAAACCACACCGCCACCAGCACCGACACCACGGCGCCCACCACCTTGACGGTGGTGTCGAGAATGGCGAAGCAGGCGGTGGCCGTGACCATCAGGCCGATGCCGGCCATCACCTTGGCCGTCGGCGCGTTGCGCGGCGGCGCCATCAGTGGACCCGCTCGACCAGCAGATCCCACACGGGCGTGACGGCGCCCGGCAGGTCGGGCAACTGTCCCAGGTCGGTGTGGCTTTCGTCCGGGCTGTGGAAGTCACTGCCGCGCGAGGCCGCCAGATCGAATTCCTTGCAGAAGCCGGCGTATTTGGCGTACTCGCTCTGGCTGTGCGCGCCGGTGACCACCTCGACGCCCTGGCCACCGTGCTGCTTGAACTCGGTGAACAGCGCGTATTCCTCGGTCGGGGTGAACTTGTAGCGACCGGGGTGGGCGATCACCGCCACACCGCCCGCGCCGGTGATCCAGCGCACCGCGTCGCCCAGGGCCGCCCAGCGGTGCGGCACGAAGCCGGGCTTGCCTTCGGTGAGGTACTTGCGAAACACCTCGGGCACGTCCTTGCAGACACCGCTGTCAACGAGGTGGCGGGCAAAGTGCGAGCGCGAAATGAGGTCGGGGTTGCCCACGTAGCGCAACGCGCCGTCGTAGGCGTCCTTGATGCCGACGCGCGCGAGGTCGTCGGCCATTTCGCGCGCACGCTGCTCGCGCCCGCCGCGGGTGGCTCGCAGGCCGTTGAGCAGGGTGGCGTCGTCGGGGTCCATGCCCAGGCCCACGATGTGCACCGTGGTGCCCGCGAAGGTCACCGAGATCTCGACGCCGGTGAGGTAGGGCAGGCCCAGGGCGTTGGCCGCCGCCATGGCGCGATGCTGACCGCCCATTTCGTCGTGATCGGTCAAGGCCCACAACTGCACGCCGTTGGCCTTGGCGCGCGCGGCCAGCACCTCCGGCTCGAGCGTGCCGTCGGAGACGGTGGAGTGGCAGTGCAGATCGGCGTTGAGCAAAGGATTCACGGCGACGATTCTAGGCCGCGGGGTGTATCCCCGCTGTCACCACGGTCGGCGCCCGGTGCCCGCTCAGCCGGTATTGCGCAGACCCGCCGCGATGCCGTTGATGGCGATGTGGATGCCGCGGCGCAACTTGCCGTCGACGTCCTGCGCGAGTGCGCCGGCGCGGTGGCGGCGGATCAGCTCGACCTGCAGGTGATGCAGCGGGTCGATGTACGGAAAGCGGTGCTCGATGGAGCGGCGCAGCGCGGCGTTGCCGGCCAGGCGCTCACTGTCGCCGGTGATCAGCGTCAGCGCGTCCAGTGTGCGTTGCCATTCGGCCTCGATGGCCGCAAAGATGCGCTTGCGCAGCGGCTTGTCGTCGACCATTTCGGTGTAGAGCGAGGCCAGGGCCATGTCGCTCTTGGCCACCACCATGTCCATGTTGGACAGCAGCGTGTTGAAGAAGGGCCAGTCGCGCTGCATGCGCTTGAGCAGGGCGGCGTGCTTCGGGTCCTCGGCGACGAAGGCGGCGACCGCCGAACCAAAGCCGTACCAACCGGGCAGGGTGAGCCGGCACTGGCCCCAGCTGAATCCCCAGGGAATGGCGCGCAGGTCTTCGATGCGGCCGGTGGCCTTGCGCGAGGCCGGGCGCGAGCCGATGTTGAGTTCGGCGATCTCGCGGATCGGCGTGGCGCTGAAGAAATACTCAGCGAAGCGCGGCGTGTCGTAGACCAGCGCACGGTAGGCGGCCATGCTGGCCTGCGACAGCGACTCGGCGGCCTTGAGGAAGGCTGACGGCGCCTCCTTGGTGGGTTGCAGCAGCGTGGCTTCGAGGGCGGCGGCGACCAGGGTTTCCAGGTTGCGGCGGCCGATTTCGGGGTTGGCGTACTTGGCGCCGATCACCTCGCCCTGTTCGGTGAGGCGGATCTGCCCGCGCACGGTGCCCGGTGGCTGCGCCAGGATGGCCTGGTAGCTGGGGCCGCCACCGCGGCCGACGGTGCCGCCGCGGCCGTGGAACATGCGCAGGCGAATGGGCGACTCGTGGTCACTGTTCATGTCGTCGAACAGCGCCACCAGGGCGGTCTCTGCGCGGTACAGCTCCCAGTTGCTGGTGAAGATGCCGCCGTCCTTGTTGCTGTCGGAGTAGCCGAGCATGACGTCCTGCTCGCCGTAGCCATCGCTGGCGCCGCGTTGCACCATGGCGCGCACACCGGGCAGGGCGTAGTACTCGCGCAGGATGGGTGCGGCGTTGCGCAGGTCTTCAATGGTCTCGAACAGCGGCACGACGATGAGGTCGGTCAGCGCGTCAGCGCCGAGTGTCCCGCGCATCAGGCCGGCCTCTTTCTGCAGCACCAGCACCTCGAGCAGATCACTCACCGTTTCGGTGTGGCTGATGATGGCGTGACGGATGGCCAGGGTGCCGAAGCGCTCGCGCCCGATGCGGGCGGCGTCGAAGATGGCCAGCTCGCCCACCGTGTGCTCGCTGTAGGCGTGTGCGGGCACGCGCAGCGGGCGCACGTCGTCGAGCACGCGCAGCAGCACCTCGCGCTTGGCGGTTTCGTCCAGGGCGCTGTAGCCGGGCTCGATGTGGGCCACCGACAGCAGCTCGGCGATCACGCGTTCGTGCTGGTCGGAGCTTTGCCGCAGGTCGACGGTGGCCAGGTGAAAGCCGAACACCTCGACCGCCCGGATCAGCGGGCGCAGGCGGGCGTCGACCAGGGCGCCGCCGTGGTGCGCCAGCAGCGACGACTCGATGGTGCGCAGATCGCTCAGAAAGGCCTGGGCGTCGGGGTAGGGGTCTTGCGGCGCAACCGCGTGGCGCGCCGCTTCACCCCCGGTGAGGGCGGTGAGCGTGGCCGCCAGGCGCGCGTACATGCCGGTCAGTGCGCGTCGGTAGGGCTCGTCCTGGCGGTGCGCATTGGTGTCGGGGGAGCGCTTGGCCAGGGCCTGCATGGCGGGGCTGGCGCCGACCAGCATGCCCGACATCGACAGCTCGCCGCCGAGCATGTGCACCTGCGTGAGGTGGTGGCGCAGGGCGAGTTCGGCCTGGCGCTGCAGCGCGAGTTCGAGCGTGGCGGCCGTCACATTGGGGTTGCCGTCGCGGTCGCCGCCAATCCACTGGCCCATGCGCAGGAAGGGCGCCACCGGCAGGCCCAGGCCGGCCTCGAGCTCGGCGTACAGGCGCGGAATCTGGGTAAGGAAGGTGCTCTCGTAGTAGCTCAGCGCGTTTTCGATTTCGTCGGCCACGCTGAGCTTGGTGAAGCGCAGCAGCCGGGTCTGCCACAGCTGCGTGACGCGGGCACGCATCTGCAACTCGATGGCGGCCTGCTCGCGCGGTACCGCATCGTCGCGCTCGGCCAGCAGGCGCGCAATGGCGCGCTCGGCATCGAGGATGCTTTTGCGTTGCACCTCGGTGGGGTGCGCCGTGAGCACCGGTGACAGGTGTGAATGGGCCAGCGTGAAGGCCACCGCGTCGGGGGTGATGTCGGCCGCCTGCAGGCGTTGCAGCGCCAGCGCCAGGCTGCCCGTCTGCAGCCCGCCCGCGCGTTCGTGCACGGCGCGGCGGCGGATGTGGTGGCGGTCCTCGGCCAGGTTGGCCAAATGGCTGAAGTAGGTGAAGGCGCGGATCACGCTCACCGTCTGGTCGGCGCTGAGTCCCTTGAGCAGCTTCTTGAGGGCCTTGTCGGCCTCGCGATCGGCGTTGCGCCGAAAGGCCACCGACAGCTGGCGGATGCGCTCGATCAGGTCGAAGGCGGCTTCGCCTTCCTGCTCGCGGATCACGTCCCCCAGGATGCGTCCGAGCAGGCGGATGTCGTCGATGAGAGGGCGGTCCTTGTCGTCGCTGCGCGGGGTGCGCGGTGGGGTTCGGCTCATGGGGGATCGCGCGGTCGCGCAGGAGGCGTTGCAGGCGAGGGCCATGCTAGCATCGCTCGCGCCTCTGTTGGTTACCAACGGGGTACGCCTTGCAGGCCCGCGTCAGACGGGCGTCAGTCCACGCGAAAGCGACTTCCCCATGCCTTCCTCCCCGCCCCAGGCCATCACCATTGCCACCCGTGAAAGCCGCCTGGCCTTGTGGCAGGCCGAGCACGTCAAGGCCTTGCTCGAGGCGCAGGGCCACCGGGTGAACCTGCTGGGCATGACCACGCTGGGCGATCAGATCCTGGACCGCACGCTGTCCAAGGTGGGCGGCAAGGGCCTGTTCGTCAAGGAGCTCGAGCTCGCCCTGGAGGACGGCCGTGCCGACATCGCCGTGCACTCGCTCAAGGACGTGCCCATGGAGCTGCCGCCCGGGTTTGCGCTGGCCTGCGTGATGGAGCGCGAAGACCCGCGCGACGCCTGGGTGTCCCCGGTGTGCGCCGATCTGCAAAGCCTGCCACCCAATGCGGTGGTTGGCACCTCCAGCCTGCGGCGCATGGTGCTGCTGCGCGATGCGCTGTCGCAGCTGGGGCGCACGGATGTGCGCATCGAACCGCTGCGGGGCAACCTGGATACGCGTTTGCGCAAGCTCGATGACGGGCAGTACCACGCCATCGTGCTGGCCGCCGCGGGCCTCAAGCGCCTCGGCCTGGGCGAGCGCATCCGCGCGATCTTCGAGCCCGAGCAATCCTTGCCGGCGGCCGGTCAGGGCGCGCTGGGTATCGAGGTGCGGGCCGATCGCCACGACCTCGTCGACGCCCTGCGGCCTCTGGCGCACATGGGCACCTGGCTGCGCGTGGCCGCCGAGCGCACCGTCTCGCGCGCCATGGGCGGCAGTTGCTCCATGCCGCTGGCGGCGCATGCCGATTGGCAGGGCGAGCATTTGCGCCTGCGCGCGGCTTGGGGAGACGCCGACAGCGCCGGCGCGCTGGTGCGGGCCGAGTGCCAGGACGCCGTGGCCGACCTCGGCGCCGCCGAGGCACTGGGTGCGCGCGTGGCTGCCGCCCTGCAGGCCGGTGGAGCGCGCGTGGCGTCGGGAGCCTGAGCGGTGAGTGCGGCGCCGGAACCCGCCGCCAACGCGCGCTTGCCGCGCGTGATCGTCACGCGGCCCGAGCCCGACGCGACACGCTGGGTGAAATCGCTGCGCGAACGGGGTTGGTCGGTCGAAGCGCTACCCCTGTTGCGCATTGACGAGCCACAAGCGCCGCAAGACCGCGAGCAACTGACGCACTGGCGCCGCGCCTGGACGTCTCAGGACGCGCTCATGTTTGTGAGTGCCGCCGCTGTTCAGCATTTCTTCGCCGATGCCGTGGCGCCCGGGCCGGGCCATGCGCGCTTCTGGGCACCCGGGCCCGGCACCGCGAGAGCACTGTCGCAGGCCTTGTGGCCGCTGGGCATCGGCGACGATCGCATCGACATGCCGCCAGCGGACGCTGCGCAGTTTGACTCCGAGCACCTGTGGCCGGTGGTGCGGTCGCAGCTGGCGCCCGACAGCCGCGTGCTGGTGGTGCGCGGCGCAACCGATGAGCCCAATGAAGGTCGGTTGGCCGGCAATGGCCGCGAATGGCTGGTCGAGCAATGCCGCGCGGCGGGTGCTGAGATCAACGCCTGCGTCGCCTACCAGCGCACGGTGGTCGCGCTGGACATGGCAGAACGTGAGCGCGTGCAGTCGTTCAGCGGCGATGGCAACGTCTGGCTGCTCAGCAGCAGCGAATCGTTGCGGGCATTGCGGGGGGTGTGGCCGGAGGGTGCCCGTGCCACTGCGCTGGCCACGCACCCACGCATTGCACAGGCGGCGCGCGAGCTGGGATTCGCGCGGGTGATTCAGGCGCGCGCCGTCCTCGCCGATGTCGTGCGCGCCCTAGAATCGCTGGCCTGCCCACCATGAACGACACCACCCCAGATTCGACCCCGGGCAGTGCGCCCGCAACGCAGGCGCCCGCCGTTGCCAGCGCTCCACCCATGCCCTCCCCGATTGCGCCCACGCCGACGCGTGGGGGCGTGTCCTGGGTGGGGTGGCTGGGTGTGCTGTTCGGCTTGGGCGCCCTGGCCGTCAGTGCCCTGATCTGGCAGCGACTGTCCTTCACCCAGGAAGAGCTGGCGCGACAAAGCCGTGAGGCGCAGTCGCAGGCGGTTGAGGCGCGCACCCTGGCCTCACAGGCCGAAGCCACGGCGCAGGAGCTTCAGGCACGCCTGGGCGTGGCCGAGGTTCGGCTGTCCGAGGTCAGTCTTCAGCGCAGCCAGCTCGAGGAGCTGATGCTGTCGCTGTCCCGCACCCGCGATGACCACCTGGTGCAAGACCTGGAGGCCACCTTGCGTGTGGCGCTTCAACACGCTCAGCTCACCGGCAGCGCACAGCCGCTGGTAGCGGCGTTGCAGGCGGCCGATCAGCGCATTGCGCGTGCAGCACAGCCCCGGCTCAACCCAATCCAGCGCGCGATTGCGCGCGACATCGACCGCATCCGCGCCACCGCGCTGGCCGACATACCTGCGCTGGCCCAGCAGATCGACGAATTGATTCGCCAGGTGGATACCTGGCCGGTGGCCAACGCGGTGGGGCACGATGCGCCTGTCGAACCGGCTCAGGCCATGCCCGCCACCGAGGCGGCGCCTGCCTCGCCCCAGGCGCAAGACGGCCCCGCCGATTGGCGCCAGACCCTGTCGCAATGGCGGCGTTGGTGGTCGGGCGCGGTCGATGACACCTTGCTCGCCGCGCGCGACCTGGTGCGGGTGAGCCGCATCGACCAGCCCGACGCGGCCTTGCTGGCGCCCGAGCAGGCCTTCTTCCTGCGCGAGAACCTCAAGCTGCAATTGCTCAATGCGCGCCTGGCCTTGCTGGCCCGGCAAATGCCCGCCAGTCAGTCGGACGTGGCGGCGGCCGAGGCCCGGCTCAAGCGCTATTTCGACGGCAAGTCGCCCGCGGTGATTGGTGCTACAGCCAGTCTGGAGCGCCTGCGGCGCGATCTGGTCGCCCAGGACCTGCCTCGCCCCGACGAAACCCTGGCCGCGCTGGCTGCCGCCGCAGGAGGTCGCTGATGCGGCAGCGGCAACGGGGTGCCATGCGCAGTGTGTTCTGGCTGCTGGGGCTGGCCGCGGTGGCGGTGGCGCTGGCGCTGTTGGTGGGCGACAACCGCGCAACCGTCACGCTGTTCTGGCCGCCCTGGCGCTTTGACGTCTCCTTCAATTTCGTGCTCTTTGCCTTGGTGGCAGGCTTCGTGGTGCTGCACGCGGCGCTTCGGGGGCTGTCGCTGCTGCGCGAACTGCCGCTGCAGGCCAGGCGCTGGCGCAGCCATCAGCTCGAGCGCGCCGTCGTTGGTTGGGTGCTTGACGCGCTGTCCAACCAACTCGCCGGCCGTTTCGTGCGTGCGCAGACCGCGGCACAGAATGCCCTGGATCACCTCAAGGGCCGTGCGGGCGAAGACTGGCCGCGGCGCGAGCAGTTGCAGGCGCTGGCGAATCTGCTGCTGGCCGAAAGTGCTCACGCCTTGCAGAACCGGCAGCGCCGCGACGAACATCTGCAAGCCGCGTTGGCACCGAGCGTGCAGCAGGCCGCGCCCGAAGTGATCGAGGGCGCGCTGTTGCGTGCCGTGCGTTGGGCAGTGGAAGACCGCGATCCGCTGGCCGCGCGCACGCGCCTGGCCGAGTTGCCCCAGGGCGCGGCCCGCCGGGTGCAGGCGCTGCGCCTGAAGCTGCGGGTGGCCCGCCTGGGTGACGCCACCAGCGAGGCCCTGGAAACCGCCAGGCTGCTGGCCAAGCACCGCGCGTTCTCGCCCGAAGCGGCGCGCAGCATCGTGCAGGGCCTGGCCCTGGACGCGTTGCGCGAAGCGCACGACGTGGCGCAACTGCAGCGCGTGTGGAATGCCCTGGACCCTGCCGAGCGAGCAAGCCCCGACGTGGCCTTGGCCGCAGCCGAACGGGCGCAGCGGCTCGCCGATGAGGAGCAAGCCGATGCACCGGCGGCATCCGCTGGGTTTGCTGACAGCACCAGCGCCTTGCCACGTACCCGATTGCCGGTGCAGACTTGGTTGGCCCCCCTGATGCAGGCGTTCGCCGCTCTCGAACCCTCGCAACAGGCGCGTCTGACGCTGGCGATGGAGCCGACGCTGACCGACATCGATGCGGCCGACCTGGCCGCTCTGGAGCAACTGCAACGCCAGTGGCCGCAGAACGCCCATCTGAAGTACCTGGCAGGCCAGGCCTGCCGGCAACGGCAGCTGTGGGGCAAGGCCGCTCAGTTGTTGGGGCAAGCCCGCCACGACCTGACGCACCCGGTGCTGCGTCGACGCACATGGCGAGCCCTGGCGGCGCTTGCCGAAGAGCGGGGCGATGTGAGCGCAGCCCTTGACGCCTGGCGGCAGGCGGCGTCGATCGACTGACTTCCCATGCGACGCTTTTGGCACGCCTGCGCGATCGCGTGAGCGACCAGACTGGCGGGCCATCCATCACCCGCCACCCACGATCAACGCGATCACCCATGAAAAAGGCCGGCTTGCGCCGGCCTCAGTGCGATTGCGACAGCGGGCTCAGTTCTGCTCGAACGGCAGCGCCATGTCGCGCAGGTCCTTTCGCGTTTCGACCAGCACCAGCGGGCCTTCGTCCACCACCACTGGCGGGCGCGGCTCACGGGGCACGTGCACCGGCTTGGGTTCGGCCGCGATGGCGGCTTGCACCTGGGCCACTTTCTCGGCGTCGGAGTTGACCCACTCCAGACCGCTCGATGCGGCCACAGCTTGCAGGTCCGCCACGCTGAGGCTGAAGGGCTGAACCTTTGGCAGGGCTGTCAGGGCAGGGGCAGCGGAGGACGCTGCAGCGACCGGAGCGACCGGAGCGGCCGGAGCAGCCAACGTGCGCGCAGCGGCCTCGGTCACCACCGGTTCTGCGGCGGCGTCAGCGGCGGGTGAAGCAGGTGTCACCGGGGCGGCAGCGGCCGGCATGGTGAAGTAGCTGCGCACCGGCGGGGTGTCGTCCGCCACCACGGTTTCAGCGGCCGGTTCACCGTCGTAAGCCATGGGTTGCGTATCGCCGGCCTCTGCGCTGACCTCGGCGCCTTCGCGCGCGGGACGGTCACGGCGATCGCGGCGGTCGCGGCCATAGCGGTCGCGGCTGCGGCGTTCGCGGGGCGCTTCGCTGCCGGCGGCGTCAGCGGGGGCGTCGCCCGTCACTGCGGTGGCTGCGGTGTCGGCCGTTGCGCTGGCGTCGGCCACGCGGGCGTTGTCGGCGTCGTCCTGGCGGCGGCGATCGCGGTCACCGCCGCGCTCGCGCCCTCGACCTCCGCGCTCACCGCGCTCGCGTCGCGGTGCCTGCTCGGTGGCGTTGTCCTGGCCTTCGGTGGCTGGCGCGGCGCTGGCCGTGGTGTCGGCGGGCGCGTTGTCGCGGCGCTCGTTGCGGCGATCCGGGCGGCGGCCTTCACCGCGTTGACCGTCATTGCGTTGGCCCTCACCGCGTTGACCTTCACCACGGTTGTCCTGGCGGCCTTCGCCCTTGGCTTCGCCGCGCCGGTTGTCGCCACGTCCACCGCGGGCCTGTGCGTCTGCCGCGCCTTCGCGCTGGCCGTCGCGACCTCCCTGACGCGCTTCGCCGGTGCGTCCGCCACGGCGACCACGGCCGCCATCGCGCCCGTCACGTCGGCCGTCGCCTTTGGCCGCTTCGCGGGCAGCGGGTTGAGCCGAAGCGGCCGCCGGCGCGGCAGGTGCCGGCGCAGCGGCGCCGCCGAACAGGCCTTTGAGCCAGCCGAAGAAGCCGGATTCGGCCGGCGCAGCGGCCACCGGCGCCGATGCGACGGGTGCCGCCGGGGCCACAGCGGGTTGCTCGGCCTTGGGCACGGCCACGGGGGCCGGCGCATCCGGCAGCACGCCTTTGATGACCGGTTCTTGCTTGTTGGTGCGCTCTTGGCTGCGGCGCGTGAAGCTGGCGACGTCGTCGACTTCTTCGGCCAGCTTGTAGCTGGAGTCCAGATTGTCCAGACGCGGATCGTCGTGCTTGAGGCGCTCGAGCTTGTAGTTGGGGGTGTCGAGCGACTTGTTGGGCACCAGCAGCACGCTGATGCGCTGCTTGAGTTCGATCTTGGTGATCTCGGTGCGCTTTTCGTTGAGCAGGAAGCTGGCGACCTCGACCGGCACCTGCACCAGCACAGCGGCCGTGCTGTCCTTGAGCGATTCCTCCTGGATGACGCGCAGGATCTGCAGCGCAGACGACTCGGTGTCGCGGATGTGGCCGGAGCCACCACAGCGCGGGCAGGGGATGGACGCGCCTTCGCTGAGCATGGGCTTCAAGCGCTGGCGGCTCATCTCCAGCAGGCCGAACTTGCTGATGGAGGCGAACTGCACGCGGGCGCGGTCCTGGCGCAGCGCATCGCGCAGGCGGTTCTCGACCTCGCGGCGGTTCTTGCTCTCCTCCATGTCGATGAAGTCGATAACGATCAGGCCACCCAGGTCGCGCAGGCGGGCCTGGCGGGCCACTTCGTCGGCGGCTTCCAGGTTGGTGCGCGTGGCGGTTTCTTCGATGTCGCCCCCCTTGATGGCGCGCGCCGAGTTCACGTCCACCGCCACCAGCGCTTCGGTCTGGTCGATCACGATCGCGCCGCCACTGGGCAGCTGCACGATGCGGCTGTAGGCGGTCTCGATCTGGTGCTCGATCTGGAAGCGGCTGAACAGCGGTGCGTCGTCGCGATAGCGTTTCACGCGGTGCCCGTGCTCGGGCATCACGTGGCTCATGAACTGGTGCGCCTGCTCGTAGATGTCATCGGTGTCGATGAGGATCTCGCCGATGTCGCTGTTGAAGTAGTCGCGGATGGCGCGGATCACCAGGCTCGACTCCTGGTAGATCAGGAAGGCGCCTTTGCCCTCTTTGGCGGCGCCGTCGATGGCGCTCCAGAGTTTGAGCAAGTAGTTCAGGTCCCACTGCAGCTCGGGCGCCTCGCGGCCGATGCCCGCGGTGCGGGCAATGATGCTCATGCCGTTGGGGTACTCGAGCTGGTCGAGGGCGGCCTTGAGTTCTGCGCGTTCATCGCCTTCGATGCGCCGGCTCACGCCACCGCCGCGCGGGTTGTTGGGCATCAGCACCACATAGCGCCCGGCCAGGCTGATGAAGGTGGTCAGCGCCGCGCCCTTGTTGCCGCGCTCTTCCTTTTCGACCTGAACGATCAGTTCCTGGCCTTCCTTGATGACGTCCTGGATGCGCGCCTGCGACGGCGACACATTGCCCTGGAAGAACTGGCGGGCGATTTCCTTGAAGGGCAGGAAGCCGTGGCGGTCTTCGCCGTAGTCGACGAAGCAGGCTTCCAGCGAGGGCTCGACGCGGGTGACGACGGCCTTGTAGATGTTGCCCTTGCGCTGTTCGCGCCCCTCGATTTCGATCTCGTAGTCGAGCAGTTTCTGCCCGTCGACGATGGCCAGGCGGCGCTCTTCGGCCTGCGTGGCATTGATCAGCATGCGTTTCATGTTGCGTTTCCTTGCGTGCACACACGGTGGCAGAGGGCACACGTGCCCGGGCCACCCGTCAGGCCGGGAAGCCGCACACGCAACGAACGCAGGAGGAATTGCCGGAGAGCCGTGACCGGGCGTTGGAGGGGCGTCGCGCGTCAGGCGCTGCGACGCCGCGCCGGGTCGGGCATGGGCGCGTGGAGTCGGATGCAGGGCAAAGCGGGCTGGATGTGTGTCGTGGACATGGATCTGGCCGCGGGCTTCGCTGTGTCTCTTCGTCCTCGCTCAGGCGGCACTTGGTCGGCGCCTGAGCGATGGGGTATTCCGTTGTTTGTTCGCTGTGGGTCTGCGGATTCCACCCTGGCGTCCGCCGGCGCTGAGGGCCGATCACCTCGCGTGGATTGCTGCGTTGTGATCGCTCGTTCGAGCCGGGTGCCAGGGCTGGCCACCTTTGCCCGCTGGGCCCCCGGCATCTCCGGGCCAGCCACTGTGGTGGGTGCTGCCTTAAACTCCGAGGCAAATCAACCACTTACAGCACACAACGGGCGTCGCGCATTATAGACACGTCGTTCCTTGTCGTGGTGTGCCAATGAGCCCTTCCGACCCGCCTGCCGTCCGCCACCTCACTGTCGATGAGGAATCCGACGGCCAGCGCCTCGACAACTTCCTGGTGCGCCACCTCAAGGGCGTGCCCAAGACGCACATCTACCGCATCATTCGCTCGGGCGAAGTCCGTCGAAACAAGGGGCGGGTGGCGGCCGATGACCGCGTCAATACCGGCGATGTGTTGCGCATTCCGCCGATTCGCCTGTCGGCCCGCGCCGAAGAAAAGGCCGACAACCCCGCCCCGCCGCGCGAATTTCCTGTTGTTTTCGAGGACGAGGTCTTGCTGGCGATTGACAAGCCCGCTGGCGTGGCCGTGCATGGCGGCAGCGGCGTGAGCTTCGGAGTGATCGAACAATTGCGCCGGGCCCGGCCCACCGCCCGTCTGCTCGAATTGGTGCACCGCCTCGATCGCGAAACCAGCGGCCTGCTGCTGGTGGCCAAGAAAAAGAGTGCCCTCAAGGCGCTGCAGGACCAATTTCGCGAACGCGAGACCGGAAAGACTTATCTGGCGCTGGTGTTGGGGGAGTGGCCAGCCAATCAAAAGGTGATTGACCAGCCGCTGCACAAGTTCTTGCTCGCCGACGGCGAACGCCGGGTGCGGGTGACCTCGAGCGACGACCCTGACGGCATGCGAGCGATCACACTCGTCAAGGTCTCGCAGGTGTGGCCAGCAGGTGCTGACGGCCTGCCAGCGCTGAGTCTGCTCGAAGTCACCATCAAGACCGGGCGTACGCACCAGATCCGGGTGCATCTGGCCAGCGCGGGTCACCCGATTGCGGGTGACGACAAATACGGCGATTTCGAGCGCAACCGGCAATTGGCGCGGGCGGGCCTCAAGCGCATGTTTCTGCACGCCTGGCGATTGCGGCTGACGCACCCGGTTTCGCAACAGAGCTTGCAATTGCAGACCGAATTGCCGCCCGAATTGCAAAATTTCATCGCTGGCCGCTGAATTCGCCAATACAATGCGCGCTGGCACGTGACCAGTGCCCCGGTTGGTCAACATTCCATAAGGCGAAAAGGAACAATCAATGGCAACGTATTCCGAGTTGATGGCCCAGGCGCAATCGCTGATGGCGCAGGCCGAGCAAGCTCGCAAAGACGAGTTGGCTGGCGTGATTACTGATATCAAGGCCAAGATGAAGCAATACGGCATCACCGTGGCCGATTTGGGTGGCACCAGCACCAAACGCGCGGCCAAGCCGGCGGCGGCGCCCAAGTACCGTGGCCCCAACGGCGAACTCTGGGCCGGTGGCCCGGGGCGCAAGCCGCAATGGGTGCGCGACGTGCTGGCGGCTGGCAAGAGCCTGGACGCTTTCCGCATCTGAGGTTCACCGCCTTCATCCGAGCCCGCCGCGTGCGGGCTTTTTTGTGCCTGTTGCCCGCCGTTATGCTCGCCGCATGGTTCAGGTACTGATGGTTTGCATGGGCAACATCTGCCGCTCGCCAATGGCGAGCGCGGTGTTGCAGTCGGAAGTGGCGCGGCGCGGGCGCCAGGCCGATGTGTCGGTGGATTCCGCCGGCGTGTACGACGGTCACGAAGGTGAAGCCGCTGACCGGCGCGCACAACGCCTGGCCCAGGCGCGTGGGTACGGCGCCATTGCGGCAGAGCGAGCGCGCGGCATCACCGATGCGGATTTCGAGCGCTTCGATCTGATCCTGGCCATGGACAAGAGCAACCTGCGCCATCTGCAGCGTCGCTGCCCGCCCGCGCATGTTGGCAAGGTGCACCTGTACCTGCAGTACGCAGGCCTGGGTGAACGCGAAGTGCCGGACCCTTACTACGGGCCGATCGAGGGGTTCGAACTGGTGCTGGGCCTGTGCGAGCAAGCCAGCGGCCCGGTGCTCGACCGCTTGCTGGGTGCTGCGCCTCAGACGCCGTAGTAGGCGCGGTACCAGGCCACAAAACGGTCAATGCCCTCGGCCAGGGGCGTGGCGGGCGCAAAGCCCACCCAGTCGTGCAACGCGCGGGTGCTGGCGTAGGTGGCAGGTACGTCGCCGGGTTGCATGGGCAGCAGGCGTTTGGTCGCTTCGCGGCCGGTGGCTTTTTCGATGCAAGCGATGAAATCCATCAGCTGGACCGGGTCGTGGTTGCCGATGTTGAACACCCGATGGGGTGCGCCCTCTGGCGTAGAGGGTGTGGCGGGTTTGTCGAGCACGCGCACCACGCCTTCGACGATGTCGTCGATGTAGGTGAAGTCGCGCTTCATGTCGCCGTGGTTGAAGACGTCGATGGTGCGGCCTTCGAGCACCGCCTTGGTGAACGAGAAATACGCCATGTCGGGCCGGCCCCACGGGCCGTACACGGTGAAGAAGCGCAAACCCGTGGCGGGCAGCCGGTAGAGGTGGCTGTAGGTGTGCGCCATCAGCTCATTGGCCTTCTTGGTGGCGGCGTACAGGCTCACCGGGTGATCGACCGGGTCGCTCTCCTCGAACGGCATTTTGGTGTTGCCCCCGTACACGCTGGAGCTTGACGCGTAGACCAGGTGCTTCACGCCCTGGGCACGGCAGCCTTCGAGCACATGGCCAAAGCCGGTGAGGTTGCTCTCGAGGTAGGCGTGCGGATGGGTGATGGAGTAGCGCACGCCCGCTTGCGCCGCCAGGTGCACCACCGCGTCGAAAGGCTGGCGCGAGAACAACGCCTCCATGCCGCTGCGGTCGGCCACATCGAGCCGCTCGAAGCGAAAACCCGGCGCGCCTTGCAGGGCGTCAAGCCGCGCCTGCTTGAGGGCCGGGTCGTAGTAGGTGTTGAGGTTGTCGATGCCGGTGACGGTGTCACCGCGCGCCAGCAATCGCTGCGCGGTGTGCATGCCGATGAAGCCGGCGGCGCCGGTAAGCAGTATGTGCATGCCGCGATGGTAGCGGCAGCGTCAGTCTGCCCAGATGACGGTCTTGCCGCTGTTCTCCCAGGTGTCGTAGCTGCGGGCATACACGTCTTCGATGCGGTTGCGCTTGACCTTGAAGGTGGGCGTGATCATGTCGTTGTCCACCGTCCATGGCGTGCGGACCACCACCAGGCATTGCATCTGCTCGTGGGGGTCGAGCGTGGCGTTGATTTGGCGGCGGTGCGCTTCGAGCGATGCCTCCAGCGCGGTGCGGGCGTCGGCGTTGTTCAGCCCGGCGTTGGCTTCGGGGCTGAGCATCACGATGCCCAGTGGCTGTCCCAGGTTGGCCCCGGTGACGACGCAGGCTTCGACGGCCTCGTGCATGACCAGCTTGTCTTCGATGGGCGCGGGCGCGACGTATTTGCCCTTGCCGGTCTTGAACAGGTCCTTGACGCGGCCGGTGATGCGCAGCAGCCCACCCGCGTCGATCTCGCCCTTGTCGCCGGTGCGCAGCCAGCCGTCGTCGGTGAAGGCTTCGCGCGATTTCTCGGGCTCTTTGTAGTAGCCCAGCATCAGCGCCTGGCTGCGCATCTGCACTTCACCGGTCTGCGCATCGATGCGGTGCTGCACATCGGCGTAGGCCGGGCCCACCGTGCCCTGCTGGTTCTTGCCCGGCTCGGTGATGTGCGAGAGCGCGAGGTTTTCGGTCATGCCGTAGCCCTCGTTGATCGGGATGCCCAGCTTTGCGTACCACTGCAGCAGCGCAGGCGGCATGGGCGCGGCCCCGCCAGCGGCAAAGGTGCACTGATCGAGCCCGAGTGCCTTGCGGATCTTGCGGCGTACCAGGCCACCCACCAGCGGGATGCCCAGCAGGCGGTCGAGTTTGGCGGGCGGCATCTTGTGGTGGATGCCTTGCTGGAACTTCACCCACAGACGCGGCACCGAGAAGAACACCGTGGGTCGGGCGCGCTGCAGATCGGCGGCGAAGGTGTCCAGTGCTTCGGCAAAGAACACGTGCATGCCGGTGCGCAACCAGCCGTGCTCGACCAGCATGCGTTCGACCACGTGCGCCAGCGGCAGGTAGCTGAGCATGCGGTCGGCCTGCGTCAGCGGAATGCGGCGAATGCCGCGGTCGAGCGCCCAGGCGAAGTTGCCGAAGGTGTGCATCACCCCCTTGGGCATGCCGGTGGTGCCCGAGGTGTAGATCAGGGTTGCCAGCTCGTCCTCGGCACGCACGGGCTCGCCCTGGAGTGGCTCGGTGCGTGCGCAGATCGCGTCCCAGCCGTCGTAGGCCTGAATCGCGTCGACGGGCGACAGCGGGTAGCTGATGCAGGGCAGGCCCTCCGGCACGCCGGGCTTCATGCCCTCCCAGCCGTCGAGCTTGCCCACGAACAGGGCCCTGGCCTCGCTGTGGGTCAGGATCTGGCGCACGGTGTCGGCCGCCAGTGTCGGGTACAGCGGCACCGACACGTAGCCGGCCATCCAGATCGCCAGGTCGCTCATCATCCACCAGGCGCAGTTCTTGGACAGGATGGCCACCTTGCTGCCCGGCGCCCAGCCCTGGGCCTTCAGGTGGGCCGCCATGCGCCGCACCTGATCACCCACCTGGACCCAGGTGAAGTCCTGCACGGCACCGCCCCCCATGGGCTGGGTGAGCGCAATGCGCGAAGGGGCGCTGCGCTCCCAGTGGTACAGGCGTTGCAGGGCGAGCAGGTCGTCGGCGATCTTGGCGGTCATTGAGCGGGTCTCCTGGGCTTCGAACCTGCCGAGGCTACCGAATCCGGCGCAATGACCACCGTGGGTTTTCCCCGTGCTGCGGCGCGATTGGAGAGCTCACTCCAGCCGCAGGGTGAGCGGCGTCAGCGGCGCATCGAAGGCCGCGTGCCAGGTCTGGCCAGGCGTCACTGGCCAGGCATCGGTCCAGGTGCCGGTGGTGACCAGATCGCCGGGTTGCAGGCTGGGCGCGCCGGGGCAGCGCTGCAGCTCCTTCACGAAGTGCCACAGCGCCTGCATGGGGCCATCGAGCACGTTGAGGCCCCGACCCTGCTCCACCGCGGCGCCGTCGCGCGCCAGCACCACGCCCGCGCCGGCCAACTGGGCGTCGAGGTTGACCGCGCTGTCGGCGATTTCGCGCACCGACCGGCGCGCGCCCACCAGCAGCCGCGCATGCAGCCCGCCGTCGGCCACCGTGTCGGGCGCGGCGAACTTCCAGCCGGGCAGGTGCGATTGCACGATCTCGAAACCCGGGGCCACCCATTCCAGCGCGTCAAACAGATCCGCCATGGTCGGATCGTTGGGAGGCGAGGCGCGAAAGCCGAACACCGCCTCGGGTTCGATGCGCGGCTCGCAGGTGTTGCGCAGGTCGAGCGTGCCTTCGCCATCGCAGAAGGCGACGCTGTGCGCCCAGACGGTGCCCCAGATGGGCGCGTACACCTGGTACACCGGCCAGATGCCGCGGTTGGTGAAGCCGACCTTGAAGCCCACCGGGCGCTCGCCGCGCGCGATGCGCAGTGAGCGCACCGTGAGCGCGTCGCGGTAGGCGGCGTCCAGGCTGTAGTCGGCCAGGTCGCTCTGGCGTTCGGTCCAGGGCAGTCCCTGGTCGGCGTGTTGCAGCAGTTGGTCAGGGGTCATGCGGCGCATTGTGGTCGAGGCGCGCGTATGCTGCCAGCCCATGCAGGACACCGAACTTGAGTTGTTGGAAGGCGTGAGTGGCGGACCCGATGCGGTGCCCGTGGCCAGCGTCATCGTGTTGCACGGCCTGGGGGCCGATGGCAACGACTTCGTGCCGGTGGCACAGATGCTCGACCTGTCGGCGATCGGCCCGTTGCGCTTCGTATTTCCCAGTGCGCCCGTGCGCCCGGTCACCATCAATGGTGGCTATGCGATGCGCGCCTGGTACGACATCTTCCCGCCGAGCGCCGACCCGGCGTTGCCGCGCGTCGAAGACGAAGCCGGCCTGCGCGCGTCGCAGCAGCAGGTGCAGGCACTGATTGCGCGCGAGGTGGCGCGCGGGGTGTCAGCAGAACGCATCGTGCTGATGGGTTTCTCGCAGGGCTGTGCGATGACCCTGCTCACCGGCCTGCGCTCACCAGTGCGTCTGGCGGGGCTGGTGGCGCTGTCGGGTTACCTGCCACTGGCCGATACGATGCCGGCCGAGCGCAGCGAAGCCAGCTACGGCTTGCCGGTGTTCATGGGGCATGGGCGAGAAGACGACATCGTGGTGCCGGCGCGCGGTGAGGCCGCGCGCGACGCCTTGCTGGCGCTGGGTCATCCGGTCGAGTGGCACGACTATTCCATGGGGCACAGCGTCAGCCCCGAGGAAGTGGCCGACATCAACCGCTGGCTGTTGAGCGTGCTCGCCTGAGCGAGCACTCGCGGCGCCCGTATGCCCTCGGACTTCGCCCCTTGCGGGTTCGACGCTCGGCCACCGTTGCTCAAGCGCCCGCCATCAGGGCGCGTGCGCTGGCGTTGTGCTGCGCCACCAACTGCGTGCTGTCGAGCATGGTGAGCTGTCCGTCGCGCACCAGCACCCGGCCGTGCACCACCACGTGCTGTGCGCTCGGGCTGGCACACAGCAGCAGCGCGGCCAGCGGGTCGTGCACGGCGCCGCCGGCCATGGCGAGGGAGTCGAGGTCGAACAGCGCCAGATCGGCACAGCGGCCGACTTCGAGCGCGCCGATGTCGCGCCGACCCAGCACCTGCGCGCCGCCGCGCGTGGCCAGCCACAGCGCGTCGCGCGCGGTCATCTCGGCAGGCCCGAGGTCGCAGCCGAAGAAGGTCTTGCCCCCGCGCTGCTCGGGAGGCTGCATGGCGCGGCCCACGCGCGCCAGCAGCAGGGCCTGACGGGCTTCGTTCACCAGGTGTGCGGCGTCGTTGCTGGCGCTGCCGTCCACCCCCAGGCCCACCGGCACACCGGCGTTGCGCATGCGGCGCACCGGCGCAATGCCCGAGGCCAGGCGCATGTTGCTGCAGGGGCAATGCGCCACGCCGGTGCGGGTGGCTGCGAAGAGCGAGATGCCCTCGTCGTCGAGCTTCACGCAGTGGGCGTGCCAGACGTCGTCGCCGAGCCAGCCCAGGTCTTGCGCGTATTGCGTGGGCGTGCGCTGGAACTTCTCGCGGCTGTAGGCCAGGTCGTGGTCGTTTTCGGCCAGGTGCGTGTGCAGCCGCACGCTCTGGCCCTTGAACGAGCGCGCCAGCGCCGCGCTCTCGCGCATCAGCTCGGGGCTGACCGAAAAGGGCGAACACGGGGCCAGCGCGATCTGCAGCATGGCGCCGTGCGCCGGGCCATGCCAGGTCTCGATGAGGCGCTGGCTGTCTTTGAGGATGTGCGCCTCGTTCTCGACCAGCGCATCGGGTGGCAGGCCGCCCTGGCTCTCGCCCACGCTCATGCTGCCGCGCGTGGCCACAAAGCGCATGCCCATGGTTTGCGCGGCCTCGATGCTGTCGTCCAGGCGCGCGCCATTGGGAAACAGGTAGAGGTGGTCGCTTGAGGTGGTGCAGCCCGACAGCAGCAACTCGGCCATGGCCAGCTGGGTGGACACGCGAATCATGTCGGGGGTCAGGCGCTGCCAGATCGGGTAGAGGCCACGCAGCCAGGTGAAGAGCTCCGCGTCCTGCACACCGGGAATGGCGCGCGTGAGGCTCTGGAACATGTGGTGGTGGGTGTTCACCAGGCCGGGCACCACCAGCAGGTGTTGCGCGTGAATGACCTCGTCGGCCGCCTGCAGCCCGGGCGGCAACTGCGCCGATGGTCCCAGCCATTCGATCACGCCGTCGCGCGCGAACAGGCTGGCGTCGGTCCACTCGGTGCACCGGGTGGGGTCGTCGTGGTCGAAGGTGGCGATGCAGCGGGCGCGGTGGATCAGCAGGGTGGCCATGCGAAAGTGAGGTCGGGGCGTGGACAATGCCGGGATGCTCCGATTCTGTGCCAACCTCAGCACCCTGTTCACCGATCGCCCCTTGTTGCAGCGCTTTGCCGCGGCGCGCGAGGCCGGCTTCAAGGCGGTTGAACTGCAGTTCCCCTACGCCGAGTCGCCCGACGACATCGCGCGCGCCTTGCAGGACAACCAGCTCACGCTGCAGTTGCACAACCTGCCACCGGGCGACTGGGCGGCCGGTGATCGCGGCACTGCCTGCGACCCGCGCCGTACTGACGATTTCCGCGCCGGGCTTGAACAAGCCATCACCTACGCCAAGGCGCTGGGCGTGCCACGGCTGCACGCCATGACCGGCTTATGGCCAAGCGGCATCCCGCGCGAGCAGGCGCACGCCACGCTGGTGGCCAACCTGCGCCACGCGGCCGAGCGCACCGCGCGCGAAGACCTGGTGCTGATGCTCGAGCCGCTCAATGCGCGCGACGTGCCGGGCTACAGCATTGCCTCCATCAACGAGGCGCTGGTGCTTTTCAGCGCAGTGGGTGCCTCGCACCTCAAATTGCAGTACGACCTGTACCACGCGCAGCGCACCCAGGGCGAGCTCATCGGTACCTTGCGCGCGCTGCTGCCGCGCATCGGGCATATCCAGATCGCCGATAACCCCGGTCGGGGCGAACCGGGCACGGGCGAGGTGAACTGGCGGGTGGTGTTCGACGCCATTGAATCGAGCGGTTACGGCGGCTGGGTGGGCCTGGAATACTTCCCCTTCGACAAAGGCCCCCGCGGCACCGAGACCGGGCTGCGCTGGCTGGGCGCGCACGGGCGCCGCCCGGACGGGGGCCGCCTGTGATGAACGATCCGCGCGCGCTGCTGCGCCACCTGTACGACGCTGCGGTGCGCCGCGCCCTGCCGTTGCACAACACGGCGACGTTTCTGCCACCGCCACCCAAGGGGCGCACCGTGGTCATTGGTGCCGGCAAAGCGGGTGGCGCGATGGCGCAGGCCGTCGAAGCCCTGTGGCCCGCTGACGCGCCTTTGTCGGGCCTGGTGGTGACGCGCTATCACCACACGCCGCCTCGGGCTGCGGGCCTGCCCGAGCGCATCGAGGTGGTGGAGGCCGCGCACCCGGTGCCCGATGCGGCGGGGCTGGCCGCAGCACAGCGCATCCTCGGGCTCGTGCAAGGTTTGGGCGCGGACGATCTCGTGCTGTGCCTGATCTCGGGCGGCGGGTCTGCATTGCTGACCTTGCCGGCCGAGGGCCTCACGCTCGAAGACAAGCAGCGCATCAACCGCGAGCTGTTGCTCAGTGGCGCACACATCGGCGAGATGAACACCGTGCGCAAGCACCTCTCGCGCATCAAGGGCGGTCGCCTGGCCGCGGCCTGCGCGCCGGCCCAGGTGGTCACACTCACCATCAGCGACGTGCCTGGCGACGACGTGAGCGTGATCGCCAGTGGCCCCACCGTGGCCGACGTCAGCAGCTGTGCCGATGCGCTGGCCATCCTGGACCGCTACCGCATTGCCGTGCCTGCCTCGGTGCGCGCGTCGCTCGAGCGTGGCGAACTTGAAACCCCCAAACCCGGCGATGCGCGTCTGGCGGGTCACCAGACCCACCTCATCGCCACGCCGCAGCAAAGCCTGGAGGCGGCCGCCGAAGCGGCCCGCACGCTGGGCCTCACGGCGCACATCCTCAGCGACGAGATCGAGGGCGAATCGCGCGAGGTGGGCAAGGTCCACGCGGCGTTGGCGCGATCGGTGGCCCTGGGGCGCAGCACCTTCATTGCGCCCTGCGTGTTGCTCAGTGGCGGCGAGACCACCGTGACCGTCAAACCCCGGCCCGAGGACGCACCCAGGGGCCGCGGTGGTCGTGCGGGCGAGTTCTGCCTGGGCCTGGCACAGGCGCTAGGCGGCCAGCCGCGGGTGTGGGCGCTGGCGGCCGACACCGACGGCATCGATGGCGTGGAAGACAACGCCGGCGCCGTGGTCACACCCGACACACTGGCGCGCGCCGCTGCGCTGGGCCTGAAGGCGGGCGATCACCTTGAGCGCAACGACGCCTATGGCTACTTCTCGGCCATTGGCGATCTGGTGGTAACCGGGCCCACGCACACCAACGTCAACGACTTCCGGGCGCTGCTGATCGTCTGAGCGCCCGCCTTTGGGGGGAGGGCGACGGGCGGGGTCGCCGCCGAGGATGGCTGCCGCTATGCTGTACATCCATACAGTAATCGGCGCCTCACATGACCGACACCCTCATTCCCGTCGCGGCCCTCAAGGGGCGCGGCGTTTCCTTTCGCCAGCCCCATCGCTTCGAGTCGACCGAGCGCAAGGCCTTCGATGACGGCTGGGGCACGCTCGACGCGGGGCAGGCCGACGAACACCCGGCGCCGGCCACCACAGTCAGCTGGGAAGACCCCAGAAGCGCCATCACCACCAACGCCTCACCCGACATCGGCTTTCTGCACGGGCTCAACCCGTACCGAGGGTGCGAGCACGGCTGCGTTTACTGCTATGCGCGGCCCAGCCACAGCTACCTCAACCTCTCACCCGGGCTCGATTTCGAGACCCGCCTGGTGGCCAAACGTGGTCTGGCGGAGGTGCTGGCCCGCGAGCTGCAGCGCCCGGGCTATGTGCCCGAGCACATCGCCATCGGCACCGTGACCGACGCCTACCAACCCATCGAGCGCGAGCTCAAACTCACGCGCGACTGCATCGCGGTGCTGGCCCGCGCCCAGCACCCGCTGGCCATCGTCACCAAAGGCAGTGGTGTGGAGCGCGACATCGATCTGCTGGCGCCCATGGGCGCCCAAGGGCTGGCGGCGGTGTACGTCACGGTCACCACGCTGGACGCCAGGCTGGCGCGCGTGCTCGAACCCCGGGCGGCGGCACCCCACCGGCGCCTGCGCACCATCCGCGCGCTGGCCGAGGCGGGTGTGCCCGTGGGCGTGAGTGTGTCGCCGCAGATCCCATTTCTGAATGAAGACATGGAGCAGGTGCTCGAGGCCGCGCGCGAAGCCGGCGCCACGCGCGCCTTCTACCAGGTGATCCGCCTGCCCTGGGAGCTGGCGCCAATGTTCCGGCAGTGGCTCATGCAGCATTGCCCGGACCGCGCCGGCCGGGTGATGGCCCGCATCCAGGACATGCGCGGTGGGCGCGACTACGACAGCGACTTCGGTACCCGCATGAAAGGCACCGGCCCCTGGGCCGACCTGCTGCGACAGCGATTCACCAAGGCCTGCGCCCGCCTGGGCTACGAAACCACCCGACGCACCATGGACAACAGCCGCTTCAACCCGCAGGCACTGTCGGCCCAGGCACAGCTGTTTTGAAGCCGGCGAACTGCGGCGCCGGCTCGGGCGCCGACCAGCGCAGCGGCACCGCCTGAGGGCGCCACAGGTGCTGGCGCACACGCAGGTGGATCAAGCGCTCTGCGCCAGGCCAGTCGCTCAGGTCGGCGTCCCAGTCGAGCCGCGCGCTGACAGCGATCTGCAGCACGTCGCCGCTGTCCGGGTCCACACACAGCAGGCCCGCCTCGGGCCGCTCCAGCAGATTGCCCAGCGTGTTGAAGAAGAAGTTGCCCCGGTAGTCCGGCAGGGTGATCGTGGTGCCCTCTGCGTCGTCGCGCAGGCGCAAAAAGCCGGGTGGACCACCCCGGTGCGACACGTCCACACCCTGGTCGGGCGTGGTGCCTGCCATGCCGGCGCCCGGTGCCGCGCTGGCGATGAACACCGTGTCGGCGCGCGCCAACAGCTCACGCGCTTCACCCGCGAGGGTGCTGCCCAGTGTGTGTGCGGGCAGTGGCGTGCGGTCCACCCAGTCTGGTGAGCGCGCCTGGATGTACTTTGGGCAATTGCCGAAGCTCTGCACCACGCGCAGGCTGAAACCGTGGTCTTCGACGGCGCTCACCTGCCCGTTCATGCGGTTGCGTCGGCGCGTGTGTGGCTCGATGCCCAGCAGGCCGAGCGGCGCGCCGACCCGCAGCGCGCCCGCCAGGGGGTCGTCGGCGGACACGCTGGCTTGCACGCGCATGTGCCAGGCATCGGGCGTCTGCAGAAACCCCGGCGCGCCGACCAGCATCGACGCCCAGGCCTGACCGCGTTCGTCCAGGCTGCCCACGATCAGGGTGGGCAGCTTGCCGAACAGCTCGCGGTGCTGATCGGGCATGTGGTCGCGCACCACCTGTGGCCCGATGGCGGCCAGCCGCTCTTCGACACCCACGCGCTGTTGCAGGCTGCGCTCGCCGCTGTGAAAGGTGGGGATGGCCATGCTGCCGCCGCTGTCAGGCCGACGCCGCTTTGCGCGCCATGGGTACGAAGCGGGGCAGCCGCTCGACGCGGGCCAGCCAGTCGCGCACCGCCGGGTAAGGCGCGAGCGACACGCCCCCTTCGGGCGCGTGTGCGGTGTAGGTGTACAGCGACACATCGGCCAGCGTCGGACCGTCGCCCACCAGCCAGTCGCGCTGGCTCAGATGGGCCTGCATGCGTTGCAGCAGCAGCGCGGCGATCTCGTGGGCGCGCGGGTCGTCGGGGCGACCGAACAGGCGGGCAATGCGGGCGGCCGCGGGGCCGCTGGCCAGGGGGCCGGCGGCGACGCTGAACCAACGCTGCACCTGCGCGCGTTGCTGCACGTCGCTCGGCCACCACGGGCCCTCGGGGTCGTAGCGCTCGACCAAGTAGAGCAGGATGGCGTTGCTGTCGGGCAGCACGGTCTCGCCGTCTTCGAGCACCGGCACCTGGGCGAAGGGGTTGAGCTGCAGGAATGCGGGCTGCAGGTGTGCGCCCTGCGTCAGGTCCACGTCCACGCATTCGTACGGCAGGTCGAGCAGGTTGAGCATCAGTTCAACACGGTGGGCGTGGCCCGACAGGGCAAAACGGTGCAGACGCAGAGGCTGTGCGGGGCGGGGTGTGGCGAGAGGTGGCATGTCGGCTCCGGTGCGAAACCCCATCGTCGGGGTGGTTCATGGGTGGGGTGCACTGTAGAAATTCCGCGGCACGAACAGAATCCCCGCCATTCACATTTGTGCATTCCACAGAATGCAAGAACCATGGACCGAATCGATCACATGCGCGTGCTGGTGGCTGTCGCCGACGCCGGCAACCTGGCCGGCGCGGCCCGCCGCCTGGGCCACTCGGCGCCGGCCGTCACGCGGGCGGTGGACCAGCTCGAGGCGCGCATCGGCGCGCAACTGCTGGTGCGCACCACGCGCCGGGTGCGATTCACCGACGTGGGCGAGCGCTTTCTGGCCGATTGCCGTCGCCTGCTCGCCGAGCTCGACGAGGCCGAGGCCGTGGCCGGCGGCTCCTTTCGCGAACCCCAGGGGCTGCTGTCGGTCACCGCCTCGTCGATGTTCGGGCGCTTGCACATCACGCCGCTGGTGCTGGCCTTTCTGGCCAGCCACGCCAAGGTGCAGGTGCGCACCCTGTTCGTCGATCGCATCGTGCACCTCGTTGACGAGGGTTACGACGTGGCGGTGCGCATTGCGCACCTGCCCGACTCCGGCCTGACGGCGGTGCGCGTGGGCACGGTGCGGCGCGTGATGGTGGCCTCGCCCGAGTACCTGGCCGCGAACGGCGAGCCGCGTAGCCTGGCTGATCTGGCCGGACACGTGGGCATCGGGTTCACGCCCATGGGCGCGGCCAGCGCGCCCTGGGCGCTGTTTCCGGATGGCGAGCGTGCGGCGGTCGAGGTGCAGACACCGTTGGTGGCCAACACCGGCGAAATGGCCATCGCCGCCGCGGTGGCCGGACGTGGCCTCACCCGGGCCCTGTCCTACCAGGTTGCCGACGACGTGATGGCGGGCCGCTTGCGGCTGGTGATGGTCGATCACGAGCCGCCGCCCATCCCGGTGCAACTGGTCTACCCGGCAGGCCGCAAAGCCGCTGCCAAGGTGCGCCTGTTCGTCGACATGGCGGTGGCCAAGCTGCGCGACTTGCCTGTGCTCAACGACACCTGGACAGTGCGCGCGCTCTGACCGTGTTTTGGCTCGGGGCGCGCCCTCAGGCGTCGGGCATCAGCTCGGCCGCACCGGCCAGGTACTCGGTGGCGCGGCGCTTGGCACGGATGTCGTCGAAGACCCGTGCTGCCTGCGCCGCGGTGATGCCCAGCGCCGTTGCCAGTTCGTCGGCGCTGCGCTGGTGGTTCAGTGCCCACAGCGCGAGGTCCATCTGTGCGTAGGGCAGCGCAAAGTAGAACTCGTCCTGACCCTGTGGAAGCGAGTAGGTGTCGGTGGTCGGCACGGCGTTGCAGATCTCGTCGGGCAATGCCATGTGACGCGCCATCGCATAGACCTGTGTCTTGTAGAGGTGGGCGATCGGCTTGATGTCGGCGGCGCCGTCACCGTTCTTCACGAAGAAACCCTGGTCGTACTCGAGCCGGTTGGGCGTGCCCACCACGGCGTAGTTCAAACGGTCGGCGTGGAAATAGTCCAGGGTCTTGCGCACGCGCTGCTTGAAGTTGGTGGCGGCGACGATCTGCAGGTACTCGCGCAGCGGCAGGCGAACGCTTTGCTGTTCACCGTCGGGTGAGCGCACCACCAGCTTGAAGTAGTTGATGCCGCCATCAACGCCGCCGGCGATCACGATCTTGTTCTTCCAGCCTTCGCCATACGCGGGCACCACACGCCGAATGGCCTCGTCGCGCTGGGTGTAGCAACCCAGGGCCTCCAGCGCCGGTGCAATGTCGTGCACCGTGTGCTCGATGCCCAGGTGCTGCGCCAGCAGCCGCCCGCGCGCCGTGCTGGTGCCGCTGGAGTCGCGCTCGGGCATGAGCAGGCCGAACACGCGCTTCGGGCCCAGGGCGTGCACGGCCAGTGCGGCGCACACCGAGCTGTCGATGCCGCCGCTGATGGCCACCACGAGCCCACGGCGGCGCAGCTTCTGCGTCAACACCTGTGGCATCCAGGCCGCGATGCGTTGCAGTTCGGTCTCGTAGTCGATGCTCAGGCACGCTGGCCCCAGGGCTTGATGGCTCATTGCGCGGCCTCTTGCTTGCGCAGCACGAAGGCCTCGATGGCGGCGAGCGAGTCGAGGTTCTCGGGCACCATTTCGTCGTCGCCGACCTTGATGCCGTAGGTCTCCTCGAGGTGAGCCACCAGCTCCAGGAAGCCGGTGGAGTCGAGGATCTGGTATTCGAGAAAGGAGTCGGCGTCTTCTGGCAGACGGGCGCCCGCGCCAAGCAGCAGGTTCTCTTCGATGTAGCGTCGGACGTCTTGTCGGATGGTGTTCATGGTCGGCCTGTGGTGAACAAGTGGTGAGAAAGTGGTGAGAGGAAGACGGTGAAGGTCAGGCCAGGTCCCGGCGGCGCAGCTTGCCCGACTCGGTACGGGGCAGCTCGGTCACGAAGCTGACCAGCCTGGGAACCAGCCAGCTCTCCAGTCGTGCCTGGCAATGGCGGATGACCTCGCGCTCGCTGAGTGCAGCGCCAGGGCGCAATTGCACGAAGGCGCGCACGGCCAGGCCCAGACGCTCGTCGGGCATGCTGGTGACGGCGGCTTCGAGCACGGCCGGCAACTCGCAGATGGCGTGCTCGACCTCCTGGGGACTGACCTTTTCGCCGCGGGACTTGAAGATGTCGTCGACCCGCCCCACGCAATACAGCCAGCCCTCTTCGTCGCTGCGAAAAACGTCGCCCGTGCGCAGGATGCGTGTGCCGTCGGGGCCGGCGCCGATGCGCCCGGCGGTCGCGGCCGGTGCGTTCCAGTAGCCCACGCTCACGTGCGCCCCTTGCACCACCAGCTCGCCCGTGCTGCCGGGTGGCAGTCGCTGGCCGTGCTCGTCCTGCAGCCAGTGTTCTTGAAAGGGCAGGCCCCGACCGACGCTGTCGGGGCGGCGCGCCAACTCATCGTGGGGCAGGTAGCTCGCGCGCATGCATTCGGTCAGGCCGTACATCAGCAACAGGCGTGCGCCCGGCAGTCGTTGCTGAAGCATTAGTGCGTGGGCCGGTGGCAAGGCGGCGCCGGCATTGGTGATCAGGCGCAGCGCCGACAGGTCGTGGGCTGCCATGTCCTGCGCCAGCAGACTGGCCCAGAGCATGGGTACCGCGGGGAACACGGTCACGCGCTGGGATGCCAGTCGCTGCAGCAGTCGCACGGGAAAGGCGGCCGTGTTTTCCAGCACCACTGTGGCGCCCAGGCCCAGGCCCATGACGATGTGATAGAGCCCGTAGCTGAAGCTGGGCGGCAAGGCCAAGCCGATCACGTCGTCGTCGCGAAACTGCAGGTAAGACTGGGCAACGCGCCACGCTGCGAGCATGTTGGCGTGGGTCAGCATCACGCCTTTGGGGTTGCCGGTGGTGCCGGAGGTGTAGATGAGCACCGCCAGTTCATCGGGGCTGCGCGGCGAGTCAAAACCCTGGAACGTGTGGGCCGGTGCGGGCCAGGGTCTTGCCGGTGCGGGAGTCTCGCCCAGGCACCAGACCATGGGTGGCGTTCCCTGCTCGGGCAGCGCCCCTGCCCAGACGTTGGCCAGCGTGGCCTGGGTGAGCAGCGCGCGCGCGCCCGTGTCGCTCAAGACATGCGAGAGCTTCGCCGCGCGCGTCTGCGGACCCAACGGCACGGCCACCGCGCCCAGGGCGAGCACGCCGTAGAGAGCGGCCACGTAGTCGATGCCACCGTCGAGCAACACCACCACCCTGTCGCCCGGGGCAATACCGGCTTCGCGCAGGCTGTCGGCCATGCCCTGCGCCAGGCGGGCCAAGGCACCGTAGCTCACCTGGCGCTCGCCCGCTACCAGCGCGGTCTTGTCAGGCTGCGTCAGGGCGAGGGCCTCGAACGCGCTGTGCATCAGGGGGCCGTTGGTTTGCGTGCCGTTCATGCCAACTCCGGTGCCGGCAGATCTGCGCTCACGAACTGCCGGTGCAGCAGCATGGTGGACAGCACGCCAACGAAGGCCATGTTGTCGGCGAAACCGATGGCGCGGCCCGCGGCACATTTGGCGGACAGACGTGACACAGCGACCGGATCGAACAGCGAGGCCTCGCGCAGGCTGCCCTCGCTCAGCAGATCGGCCACCCATGGCAGCGCCTTGCCCTCTGCAAAGAAGCTGGCGCTGTCGGGCGAGCGGTAGGGTTGTTTGACGCGTTGGCCGATGTGCGCCGGCAATTCGTGCGCGAAGGCTTTGCGCAGCAACAGCTTTTCGCGCAGGCCGCGCAACTTCAGACGCACGGGCAGCCGGGCGGCAAATGCCAGCACGCGTGGGTCGAGGTAGGGGTAGCGCCCTTCGATCGAGGCCGCCATGGCCATCCGGTCGCCTTGGGCAGCCAGCAAATACCCGCTCATCAGGGTGTGCGCTTCGACGTACTGGTCGCGCTGCAAGGCTTGCCATTGCCCGAAGCCGGCTGGCACCTGCTGTCGCCACTGCGCGGCCGGGTCGTGCTGTGCCATTGCGGCCTGCCATTCGCGCGTGAAGAAGCCTTGAACGCGGCGGGTGCTGGTCAGCCTCGTCTGGTGCGCAAAGCAGGGGTCGTCGGCGGGCACGCTGCTGTGCGTGAAGACGTGTTGCGACAGGGCATTGGCCCCGGTGGGCGATGTGCTCATCCAGGGGTACAGCCGCTCAACCGCACGACGGCGTCGCGACGATGTGGGCTGTCGCGCCACAAAGCGCCGGATGTGTGCTTCCTTGAACAGGTCGTAGCCGCCAAACACCTCGTCGGCGCCTTCGCCGGTGAGCACGACCTTGTAGCCGGCGGCCCTCACGCTGTCGGCCAGCCGCAGCATGGGCGCCGGCGCGGTGCGCACCAGGGGTGTTTCGGCGTGCCAGACCGTGCGCGCGAAGGCGTCGGCGATGTCCTGACGGCTGCAACCAATCGAGGAATGGGTGGTGCCTAGGTGGTCCACCATGGCCTGCTGCTCGCTGCCCTCGTCGAATTCGGCATCGTCGAAGCGCAGCGAGAAGCTGCGCAGCGGGGTCTGGGTGTGGCGGCGAATGACCGTCGTGATGATCGAGGAGTCCAGGCCGCCGCTCAGGTAGGCGCCAACCGGCACATCGGCGCGCAGTTGCAGTCGAACGGCATCGACCAGCAAGGCGTGCAACTCGTCGGCCAGCGCGTCTTCATCGACCGGGGCAAAGGGGTCGACGTCCGGAAACGACCAGTCCCACCAGCGTTGCAGCGATTCGCCCTGCGCGTCGACGACCAGGCAATGGCCGGGAGGGAGCACCTGGATGCCCTCAAAGGCAGAGGTCGGGGCCACCGGTGCCCACCATCCAAAGGTGCCCGCCAGGCCGGCCGCATCGAGCCGGCGGGGCACCTCTGGCAGGGCGAACAGGGCTTTGGCTTCCGATGCGAAGGCCAGTCGGCGCCCCATGCGCGTCCAGAACAGTGGCCGGATGCCGACACCGTCGCGTGCCAGCAGCAGCCGTTGTCGGCGCGCGTCCCACAAGCCGATCGCGAACTGGCCATTGAGTCGGGTGAGGAACGCGTCTCCCCAGGCCAGGTAGGCGTGCAGCAAGACCTCTGTGTCGGATTCGGTGACGAAGCGGTGGCCCATCCCCCGCAAGGTCTCGCGCAGTTCCAGGTAGTTGAAGATCTCGCCGTTGAAAACGAGGTGTACCTGGCCATCGGCGCTGGCCATGGGCTGTGCACCCCCTTGCGGATCGATGATGGCAAGCCTGGCGTGGGCAAGCCCTACCGGTCCCGACACGAACACGCCCTGTCCATCGGGCCCGCGGTGGGCGATGGCCCGGATCATGGCGCGCAGATCACCTGTGTCGGGCGTCTGGTCGGGGTTGAAGAGACCGGCAATGCCACACATGGTCAGTCAGCGCCACTGTGGCGGGTCTCAGTAGCCATCGCTGTCATCGGTCAGATCGGTCAGTGACCAGGTTGCGCGGGCCAGGCGTTGCGCCAGATCGGCATCGCTGGCTTGAACCCCGCACGGGCGGCCCGGGTCGTGTCTTGCGTGCAGAAAGCCCACGCGCAGGGCGGCGTCCTGTGTCGCCTGGTCTTGCAGGAGCACGCGCACGCAGGTGCAGCGAAGTGCGTTGGCCTGCCGCACTGCGTCCTGCAACAGCGCGATGAAGGTGTCGGGCTGGTCGTGTTGCCAGTGGACGATGTGCAGTTCGGGGCGACCCAGGTCGTCGTGCTCCACCGCCCAGGCGATCAGACCGATCACGGCTTCGCCACGTGAGGCCAGGCGCACCGAGAGCGCCCGGCGCGGATTGTTGAACAGGCGTCGTTGCAGGTAGTCAGCCGAATGGCGGCGCTGCACAGTGTTCGGCCCGTGTCCGCCCTCTGCAGGCAGTGAATCGAGCCGCGTCACCGTGTGCAGCGCAATGTTGCGGTCGCCCTGACGCAGCAGGGTCCACCGCCAACACGCCAGTCCCACGTTGGCGAGCCTCGTCGCCAGAGGCAGCCGCGCCAGTCGGGGCCAGCGACGCTCCACGAACGGGCGCAGGTCCAGCAGGTGGGTGAGCGTGAGCCGCGGCGCCAACGGGAGAAACAGCCGACGCACAATTCCGGCCGAATTCTGGTTGGCGCCCACGGCCAGGGTGAACGCCTGGCGCGCGAGCAGGGCCTGATTGATCCAGACGCCGAGGCCGGACTCCTGCGCATCGGGATGCACCAGCAGGTCCATCACCTGCGCGCCCTGCGTGACCTCGCCCTGCAACATGATCTCCATCTGTTCCAGGCCGAGGATGGCGAGCAGGCGCCCCTGGCTTCGAACGCGCCACAACTCACCAAAGCCGCCCTGGTCGCGGCCGAGGCGATAGCGCCATTGCAGATAGCCTGGGTCGTCCCAGGCGTCGCTCAGGCTCAGGTGGGTGCGCCGAAACTCGGTGACGTCGGGCAGCTCATCCAGGGTCACGGGCTGAAGACTTGCTTCGAGCGTCGATACGTCGATGCCCAGACTGCGCGCAACAAGGCGACCCAGCGCCGCCAACCCGGGTACTCGCGCGGGTGGGGCCGGGTCGGTCTCAGGCTGTGTCACGCAGCGCCCCATGCGCTCGCAGGAAATCCAGCACATCGCCGATGCGCTTCATCTCGCGCGAAACGTCTGCGGTGAGCTCGATGCCGAAGCGCTCGTCCAGTTCGGCAATCAACATCAGCGCACCCATGGAATCCCAGTCCGGGATCGCCTCGCGTTCCAGCGCCGGGTGCAGTGTCGACGTTGCCACGTTGAAACACTGGGCCATCATGGCCATCGCGTCGTCGGTCGAAATGGTCGTCTTGGGCGGGTTGCTCATGTGGGGGTCCATCGAAGGTCACAGTCCGTCGCCGTTGTCGTGCAGCAGCAGCGTGCGATCGTCGATCTGCACCAGGGCCGATCCCCAGGACAGGCCGACGCCGTAGCCGAGCAGCATCCAGTGCATGCGCTGGCCCTTGGCGGGGGTTGCAAGGCGCTGCGTCATGGCCACCGCCACCGACGGGCCACCACAATTGCCGCTGTCTTCGATGCAGATGGGCACACGGTCTTCCGGCAGGCCGCATTTCTTCATGAGGTGCTTCATGATGAAACGGTTCGATTGGTGAAGCACGTAGGCGTCGACGTCGGCGACCGCCTTGCCGGCCAGTGCCAGCGTGTCGGCAATGAGCGGCGGCACGCGCTTGATGGTGAAGTTGAAGATGGCCGCGCCATCCATCTCAAGGTAGCGGTGACGGGGGTCGGCGGGTTCGCGGTCGCGAAAGGCGCCGCCTCGAAGAATCAGGCCGTCGGCCCCGCTGCCATCGGTGTGCAGCACGAAATGGCCACCTGCCGCGGGATCGTCATCGAGCTCCAGCGCGGTGGCCGAGCCGGCGTCGCCGAACAAGAGCACGGTGGCCTGGTCTTGCGGGCTGACAAAGCGGCTGGGGGTTTCGCCGTGCAGCATCAGGATGCGTTGGTGCCCACCGGCGCGCAGCATCGTCGCGGCCAGGTACAGGCCGTAGGGGTAGCCGGAGCAGCCCAGTCCCACGTCGAAGGCGGCGCACTGATCGCTCAGGCCCAGGCGTTGCTGCAGCAGGCAACTGGTGGAGGGCAGGAAATGGTCCGGCGTCTGGGTGACAAAGATCAGGGCGGTGATGGTGTCGGGCGCCCAGCCCAGTGCCTGCATGAGCCGCGAAGCAGCGCGTTCGCACAGATCCCCCGAGGTCAGGCCGTCCGAGACCACGCGGCGTTCGCGCACGCCCGCCATGGCGACCACCTTGCGCACGTCTTCGGGTGCAAATCCCAAGGCGGGATCCAGGTTGTCCACGGTGGTGGGCGGCATGCAGGTGCTCACACCTGCGATGCGAAATCCGCCAATGCTTGACTGACTCAAACCGGTTCCCTCCAGGCTTGTCCGGGCACGATGGGCCGTTGTCGGCCCTGGCCTCTAATGCGGAAGCAGTATAAGGACGCGACGTGTGCCTTCACCGGCCAAATGTCACACCTGCGCGCACCCGATGGCTCAGGGACGCGCGGATGGGGGCGCCAGGACGGCCAATGCGTCGTCGGCCCAGTAACGCACCGCATGGTGGTAGCCCTCCCAGACGCAGCCGTTGCAGCCGCGGCCGCAGCAGGTGGTGGGCTCAGGAGGCGGTGCGCGCAACGCGCTGTCGAGGTCGACGCCCACCTGACGGGCCCGTGTGCGCAGATGGGCAATGAGGGCCTGTGCGCTGGCCTGATCGCGCGGGGTCACGTTGGCCACGCTCACGCGCTGAAAGCGCGGCTGGTCCTGGCCTTCGAAGGTTCCGCGCTCGTTGAACATCGCGGCCGGACGCACCCAGGTGCCGAACGCGCCGTACAGCGCGCGGTAGACCACCATGGCCTGCAAGGTCTCGCTGCAGCGCACGGTGTCGAGCACCTCGTACCAGCCGCCTTTGTAGTGGCGGTACAGCCCGGGTGGGGTCGGCACGAACGCGGGCAGGTCGTTGTCGGTCATGAGGGCAAGGACGGAGGCGCCGCTCTGGCGCGGCCGCCGGATTGTAGGAACCCGCTTGCCCTCAGGTGGGTGTCGACCCCAGGGTGGGGTGTGGCGCGGGTCCGGCGCCAGGTCGCGGCAGCAGGCGGCCCGTTGTCCACGCCTGTTGCCAGGCTGGCAGGGTCTGGCCGGGGTTGCTGCCCAGGCCGCGCACGACACAACCCGCTGCCGCTCCCGTCGCGGCGGCCTGTGTGAGCTGCTCAGGCGCAAGGATGCCGCCGATCGCCACCACCGGGCGTCCGGCCATCTTCACCCACCAGGCCAGGTTGTCGAGACCTTGCGCTCGCCAGGGCATGGCCTTGGTCAGCGTGGGCCACACCGGACCACAGGCAATCAGGTCGGCGTGGGCGCCGCGGGCGCGGCACAGCTCCCATAGGCTGTGCGAGCTCATGCCCAGCCGCAGCCCTTGTTGCTGGGCCACCGCCAGGCGGTCGCGATCCTCGCGGGCGAGCCCGAGCCAGTCTTCCTGCCCCAGGTGCAGGGCGGGCGCACCCAGGGCGAGGGCGGTGCGCCAGTGGTCGTTGACCACCAAAGTGGCGCCCTGTGCCCGCGTACTTTGAATGGCCTCGGCGATGTCGTCGCGCAGGGTGGGGTCGTCGGTCGGGCGTTTGACGCGCAGCTGGATCAACCTCGCGCCCGCCTGCGCGCAGGCCTGCACGCGCGCCACGCTGTCGACGATGGCATAGACGCCCAGATCTTCATTGGCCTCGCGAGGCGGCACCCATTCCAGCGGCACTTCGTCGCAAGACAGCACCGGCAGGTCGCTGGCATCGGCGCGGTCCGGCAGTCGCGCCAGCACGGCAGCGTCGGCGGCGACCCAGCCCTGCCGCAACGCCTGCTGAAAGCGTTGCGCGTGATCGGTTGGTCCGCTGCGCGGTCGCGTGAGCCAGCCGCGGGCGTGTGGGGTGTCCAGCCAGTCGTGCTGGGCGCCGGTGATCACCACCGCGCCCACGCCCCGTTCGCGCAGCACGCGCGCCAGCATGGGGATGGGTGTGTGCCCGGGGGCGACGTGCAGGCGGCGCGCGGCTTCGGTGGCGTCCAGGCGAAGGGTGTCGATGGCCATGGTGCTCACCCGATCAGCATGGGGCGCCCGGCTACCGGCGTGCTGGCCACGGCCATGTCCTGCGGTGCCATCACGCCAGCGGTCCAGGCCAGGCGGCCGGCGCGCACCGCGTCGCCAAAGGCGCGTGCCATGGCGATTGGCTCGCGCGCGTGCGCCACCGCCGAGTTGAGCAGCACGGCGTCGAAGCCGAGCTCCAGCGCCTGTGCCGCGTGCGATGGCGCGCCGATGCCGGCGTCCACCACCAGCGGCACCTCGGGCAGGCGCGCGCGCAGCGTGCGCAAGGCCCAGGGGTTGAGCAGGCCCTGTCCCGAGCCGATGGGCGCACCCCAGGGCATCAGCACCTCACAGCCGACGTCGAGCAAACGCTGGCAGGTCACGAGGTCGTCGGTGCAGTAGGGAAACACGGCAAAGCCCTCGCGCATGAGTTCGGCGGCAGCCTCGACCGTGCCCCAGGGGTCGGGTTGCAAGGTGTGCTCGTCGCCCACCACCTCCAGCTTGATCCAGTGCGTGCCATAGAGCTCACGCGCCATGTGGGCCAGCGCGATCGCTTCGCGCGCACTGCGACAGCCGGCGGTGTTGGGTAGGAGTTGCGTGCCGCGCGCGCGCAGGTCGGCCAGCAGCTCGCTCAGAAAGCCGTTGTCCCCCGCGGCCGCCAGGGTGCGTCGCAATCCCACGGTGACGACGCCGGCGCCGCTGGCGTCGATGGCGCTGCGCAGCACGGCGGGCGAGGGGTAGCCGGCGGTGCCCAGCATCAAGCGGCTGTCGAGGCATCGGCCGTAGACCTGCCAGCGATGGGGTGTGTCGGGTGTCTGCATGGATCAGCCTCCCACAATGGCTTCGAACGTAAGCACGGTGTCACCCGGGTTCAGCAAGGTGGTCTCGCGCGCCTCGCGCGGCACATGGCGCGCGTTGACGGCGGTCGCCACCCGCTCCGACGGCAGGCCTTCGCGGTGCAGCAGATCGCTGAGCGTGAGCCCGGGCGGGCAGGCAACGCTTGTCTGGTTGAGCCACAGCGTCGGTTCAGACATGGCTGGTCTCCATGGGTGAGGTCAGCTGCGCCGCCGCCATGGCGTCGTCGACCAGCGCGGGCGCGATGAGCCAGCCGTGGCGGAACAGCCCGTTGACGCGCAGCAGACCCGGCTCGTACGCAATGACCGGCGCGTTGTCCATGCGCGCCGGGCGCAGGTTGCTTTCCATGTGCTCGATGCGCGCCTCGGCCAGCTCGGGCAGCACGCTGTGCGCGGCGCTCAGCAGCTCGACCACGCTGCGCAGGCTCGGCGGTGAGCGGTCTTCGCTTTCGATCTCGCTGGCGCCGACGACGATGCGCCCGCCCGGGCGCGGTACCAGGTAGACGCGGTGTCTTGGGTGCAGCAGCCGGATCGGTCGGGCCAGGGGCACGCCCGGCGCGTGCAACCACACCACCTCACCGCGCACGCCACGCAGAGCCAGCTCGCTGCGTGCGCCCAGGCCCCGGGCGTCGATGGCCAGATCCACGCGGTGGGTACCGCCACGCTCGTCGACCAGCTGCCCGGGTGCCACGCTCGCTACATGCTGGCCCCAATGCCACTTCACGCCGGGCGCGAACGTGGCCAGTGTGTGCAGCAGCTCGCGCGGCAATACCTGGCCCTCGCCGGGCAGGCGCCAGCCCAGCAGGCCCGACGCCAGGGCAGGCTCCAGCGCGTTCAGCTGAGCGGTGTTGAGTGCCTCGGCGCGGGGCGCTTCGGGCAGCGCGTCCAGACGCGACAACACGCGTTGGGCCGCCCCGCGATCAGTGCCATGCGCCAGCAGCAGGCTGTCGTTGAGCCGCAGCAGCGGCGTGGCGGTGTGGCGGTTCAGCGTGGCGGCCAGCCGGCGCCACAGCGCCAGTGATCGCCAGCCCAGGCGGGCGATCGACGCATCGGCGTTGTCAAGCTCGGCCAGCGGGCTGAGCATGCCCGCGGCGGTGAAGCCGGCGGCGTGTGGCGCGCCAGGGACAAGCTGTCCGATGGCGGGTGGCTGCGGACCGGGTGCCGGGTCGAACACCGACACCGCGTGCCCGTCGCGCGACAGCCGCCAAGCCAGCAACCGCCCCAGCACGCCGGCGCCGGCGATGGCAATGCGTGCCATGGCTCAACCTTTCTTCAGGCTGTCGATCGGCACGTAGAACTCACCCCCCACGGCCTTGAACTCGGCCGACTTGGCGGCCATGCCTTGCTGCAGCGCGTCGTCCTCGCTCAGACCCTGTTGGGCCGCGTAGTCGCGCACGTCCTGCGTGATCTTCATGGAGCAGAACTTGGGCCCGCACATGGAGCAGAAATGCGCCTCCTTGCTGCTGTCCTTGGGCAGGGTCTCGTCGTGGTAGGCCTGGGCGGTATCGGGGTCGAGCCCGAGCGCGAACTGATCGCGCCAGCGGAACTCGAAGCGCGCCTTGCTCATGGCGTCGTCGTGGGCGCGCGCACCCGGATGGCCTTTGGCGACATCGGCGGCGTGGGCCGCGATGCGGTAGGCGATGATGCCCTGCTTGACGTCGTCGCGATCGGGCAGACCCAGGTGTTCCTTGGGCGTGACGTAGCACAGCATGGCGGTGCCCATCCAGCCGATCATGGCCGCGCCGATGGCGCTGGCGATGTGGTCGTAGCCGGGTGCAATGTCGATGGTGAGCGGGCCCAGTGTGTAGAACGGTGCCTCGTGGCAGTGCTTGAGCTGCTCGACCATGTTGGGCTGGATCAGGTGCATCGGCACATGGCCCGGGCCTTCGATCATGGTCTGCACATCGTGCTTCCAGGCCACCTGCGTGAGCTCGCCCAGAGTGCGCAGCTCGGCGAACTGTGCTTCGTCGTTGGCGTCTGCGCCACTGCCGGGGCGCAGGCCATCGCCGAGCGAGAAGGTCACGTCGTAGGCCTTCATGATGTCGCAGATCTCGTCGAAGTGCGTGTAGAGGAAGTTCTCCTTGTGGTGGGTGATGCACCACTTGGCCAGGATGGAGCCGCCGCGCGAGACGATGCCGGTGCGCCGCTTGGTGGTGAGGTGGATGAAGGGCAGGCGCAGGCCGGCGTGGATGGTGAAGTAGTCCACGCCCTGTTCGGCCTGCTCGATCAGCGTGTCGCGAAAGATGGCCCAGGTGAGGTCTTCGGCCACGCCACCGACCTTCTCCAGCGCCTGGTAGATCGGCACCGTGCCGATGGGCACCGGTGAATTGCGCACGATCCAGTCGCGTGTGGTGTGGATGTTGCGGCCGGTGGACAGGTCCATCACGGTGTCACCACCCCAGCGGATCGACCACACCAGTTTCTCCACCTCTTCCTCGATGCTGGAGGTGACCGCCGAGTTGCCGATGTTGGCGTTGATCTTCACCTTGAAGTTGCGGCCGATGATCATCGGCTCCAGCTCCGGGTGGTTGATGTTGGCCGGGATCACCGCGCGCCCGCGCGCAACCTCGTCGCGCACGAACTCGGGTGTGATGACCTCCGGAATGCTGGCGCCCATGGGGTTGCCGCGCAGGCGCGCCTCGCGCTCGGCGTCGCCCAGGTACTCGCGCATCCATTCGCGCTGGCCGTTCTCGCGGATGGCGATGTATTCCATCTCGGGCGTGACGATGCCGCGGCGTGCGTAGTGCATCTGCGTGACGTTGGCGCCACCGCCAATGCCGCCTTTGGCGCGGCGAGGCTGGCGCTGCAGGGCCGCGGCCTCGGCGCGCAGGGCCTCGATGCGTTCCGCTTCGCGGGCTTCGTGCTTCACGCCGTCATCGAGCGCCTGGCGCAGGCGGCCGTCGTAGGTTTCGGTGTCGTTGCGGGCGTCGATCCAGCCGGTGCGCACCGGCGCCAGGCCTTGCCGAACATCGATCGCCACCGCCGGATCGGTGTAGGGGCCCGAGGTGTCGTACACCGTGACCCGCTCGCCGTTGGTGAGCGCGATCTCGCGCATCGGCACCTGCACACCGGCTTGCGTGCCCGGCACGCGAACCTTGGTGGACGAGGGAAAGGGCTCGCGCGTGAGCGTGAGCAGCGGGGCGAACTTGTCGGGGGCGTTCATGGCGGTCTCCTGATGGCGGGGCAAACACACAGCGGTGGTTTGCTCCGGAGGACCGCCACGGGGAACGGCCAAGGACGCACCGACCCGACACGGGTGGGGTGGACCTCAGCACGCCCTCAGGGCATGCGCTCTTCTTTCGCCGGTACTAGCCGGATCAAGTTCACGGGTTCGGTCTTTCGACCATCTCAGCGCCAGACTCGCGTCTGTGCACCCCGGAGCAGGCGCGCAGTGTAGCGCCATCAGCGCTCAGCCGGCGAACCGCTCAGGCAGCCAGAGCGCGATCTGCGGGAACACCATGATGAGCACGATGCCCAGGGCCATCAGCAGCACGAAGGGCACGATGGACAGGTAGATGTCCCTGATCGTGAACTCGGGCGGCGACATGGCGCGCATGAGGAACAGGTTGTAGCCAAAGGGTGGCGTGAGGTAGGCGATCTGGCAGGTGAGCACATACAGCACGCCAAACCAGATGGGCGAGAAGCCCAGGCCGTCGATGATGGGGATGTACAGCGGCGCGACGATGATGAGCATGGCCGTGTCGTCCAGGAAGATGCCCATCACCAGGAAGGACAGGATCATCAGCCCCAATACCTGCCACGGCGACAGGCCCCAGTCCTCCAGGAAGATCGCCTCCACCGCCTTGACCGCGCCCAGGCCGTCGAACACCGCGGCAAAGGCCAGCGCGGCCATCATGATCCACATGAACATGGCGCTGGCGTTGAGCGTCTGGCGCAGCGCATTGACGAACACGGTGCGCGTGAGCCGGCGCCGGAACAGGGCGATGAAGATCGAGGCCAGCGCGCCGATGGCCGAACTCTCGACCAGGCTGGCGTAGCCCAGGAAGAAGCTGCCCACCACGCCCACCATCAGCAGCACCGGCAGCACGCCGGCGCTGAGCACTCTGAGCCGCTCGCCGAGGGTGTGCTTGTTCTGCTCCGCCGGAATGGCCGGGCCGAGCTCGGGCTGCAGCCAGCAGCGCACCACGATGTAGACCAGGAACATGCCGGCCAGCAGCAGGCCGGGCACGATGCCGGCGAGCCAGAGCGCGTCGATGGGTTGGCGCGCGATCATGGCGTAGAGCACCATCACCACGCTGGGCGGCATGAGGATGCCCAGCGAGCTGCCCGCCTGGATGACGCCGCTGATCATCTGCTTGTCGTAGTGGCGCTTGGCCAGCTCGGGCAGGGCCACGCTGCAGCCGATGGCCATGCCGGCGACCGACAGGCCGTTCATGCACGAGATCAACACCATCAGCAACAGCGTGCCGACGCCCAGACCACCGCGCAGCGAGCCCATCCACACGTGCAGCATGTGGTACAGGTCGTCGGCGATGCCCGACTCGGCCAGCATGTAGCCCATGAAGATGAACATGGGCAGCGTGAGCATCGGGTACCAGCTGTAGAGCTTGATCGCCGCGTTGAAGCCCATGTCGGTGGCTCCGCCGTCGCCGCCCCACAACCACATGGCCGCTACCACGCCCACGAACCCCATGACGCCGAAGACGCGTTGGCCGGTGGCCATCAGCAGCATCAGGCACGAGAACATCATCAGGATGATGAGCTCGGGCGACAGACTCACACTCATGGCGCGGCACCCTCACCGGTCGCTCGTTCATCGAACGGCTTGCCCAGCGCGCGGGCGATGTCCTTGCACAGCTCGGACAGGCATTGCAGCAGCATGAGCGCCATGCCGGTGGTCATGATGATCTTGATGGGGGCCATGTAGGGTCGCCACAGGGTGCGGCTGCGTTGACCGGTTTCCAGCGCGTAGGCCGAGCTTTCCCAGCCGCCCACGATGAGCATCACCAGGTAGACGATGACGAAGACCGAGGTGAGGCTGTCGACCGTACTGCGTGTGCGCGTGGGCCAGCGGGCGTAGAAGACATCCATGCGCACGTGCGCGCCGCGCTGCATGGTCCAGCCCGCGCCCAGCAGGTAGTAGGCCGCCATGGTGAACTGGGCCATCTCGATGACCCAGTAGGCGCGCACATGCACGGCCTGGGTGACGATGCCCCAGATCAGCACCGCCAGCATCAGCACGAACAGCCACATGGCAATGCGGCCGACGAAGGCATTGATGGCGTCGACGCCGTGCACGAAACCGCGCACGGCGCGCCAGAGCGGACCTGGCCGGTGCGACATCAACCGTAGCGGTAGGGCTTGCCGGCCTTGGCCATCATCGCGTTGTACTTGCGGAAGACGGCCACCACCTTGGCGGCGGTCGGGCTCTTCTTGGCCATCTCGTCCCAGAACTTCACCGCCTCGGCTTCGACCGTGGCCCACTCGGCGTCGGGAATGGTGGTGAGTTTGAGCTTCGGACCGTTCACGCGCAGCTCGGCCTCACCGCCCCAGTACCAGTGCTGACGGTAGTAGTGCGAGCTGTCCATGGCCAGTTTGAACAGGGTCTGCAGGTGGGCCGGCACCTTCTCCCACGACTGCGTGTTGGCAAAGAAGTGGCCGATCCAGGCGCCCGAGATGTTGTTGGTGAGGAAGTACTTGGTGCCGTCGGCCCAGCCCACGGTGTAGTCCTCGGTGATGCCGCTCCAGGCCACGCCGTCGATCTCGCCGGTCTTGAGCGCCATGGCCGCGTCTTCGTAGGGGATGTCCACCGGCACCACACCGAAGCGCGAGAGGAACTGGCCCGCGGTGGGGAAGGTGTAGACCTTCTTGCCCTTGAGGTCGGCCAGCTTGTTGATGGGGGTGCGGGTGGCGAAATGGCACGGGTCCCAGGCGCCGGCGCTGAGCCAGGTCACGTTCTCGACCTTCGAGTACGACTCCTGCCAGATCTTGTCGAGGCCGAACTGGTTGAACAGCACCGGCACGTCCAGGCTGTAGCGGGTGGCGAAGGGGAAGTAGCCGCCGAAGGCGCGCACGTCGGCGGGCGATGCCATGGAGTCGTCGTCGCTCTGCACGGCGTCGAGCGTGCCCTTCTGCATGGCGCGCACCAGCTCGCCGGTGGGCACCAGCTGGTCGGCGTAGAACAGCTCGATGGTCATCTCGCCGTTGGCGGCCTTGTTGAAGGCGTCGATGGCGGGCTTGATGACGTGCGCGCCCAGCGCGGCGCCCGCGTAGGTCTGCATGCGCCATTTGATACCGGTCTTCTTCTGTGCGTGCACGAAGGGCGCAGCGCTCAGTGCCGCGGCGCCGACGGCGGCGCTCTTGAGCGCCAGGCGCCGCGAAGGCACCGCTTCGGTGCCTTGCGTGGGTTCGACAGACTCGGGCAGGGGCTGGGTCATGGGTGGGCTCCACTGAATCGGTTGAGGAACCCTGTCAAAGCAGAGAGCGTGCCCAGCGCGCTCTGCGCGCTCACTTTGGTGGCGTGGACCGGCCACGCGGTGCGCAAGTGGCACCAGCGATCAGCGTGGCAACGCGGTGTCTGCAGGTGGCGCCGGCAAGGCGTCGTCGCTGCGGTCCTTGAGCTGCACGCCCGTGAGCTGCAAGAGCCGCGCCTCGCGGCACAGCCACCACAGCCGGGCGGCGGCCGCTGCCGGCGGCAGGCCTTCGGGGCGCACGTTGGAGATGCAGTTGCGCTGCGCGTCGCTGCGCCCCGGCTGCGGTGCCCAGGTGAGGTAGATGCCCAGACTGTCGGGCGACGACAGCCCCGGGCGCTCGCCGATCAGCATGGCCACCAGCCGCGCCTTGAACGCCGCACCCACCTCGTCGCCCAGGGCCACGCGCGCCTGGGTGGCGATCACCACCGGGCCCAGGGACCAGCTGGCGGGCGCCTGCGCCACGATGGCCTGCACCAGCGGCACGGCCTGGTGTTCGATGGCTTGCGACGAGAGTCCGTCGCCGATGACCAGCAGCAGGTCGCAGCCGTCGGCCGGTGCGGCCGCACGCAGGCGAGACGCATCGTCGGGGTGCAGGCGGCGCCCCAGGTCGGGTCGCAGCAGGTAGGTGGCGCGGTCGGCGGCGGCGCTGCGAACGCTCAGCGTGGGCAGGCCCAATGCCTGCAGCTTGGTGGCGAGCGCGGGCACATCCAACGCCATGTGCACCGCATCGCGCGCCTGCGCATGGGCCACGCCGAAGCGCAGCAGTTCCTGGGTGGGCAGCCCGGCGCCCGCACGGCCGAGTGCGATGCGGGCCGCGGTGTGCGCGCGCAGGTGGTGCCAGGGGTCGGGGCCTGTCGAACCGTTGTCGCTCATGCCGGCAGCCCCAGCTGCTGCAGGCGCGCCAGTGCGGCCTGTTGCGCCCCGCCGGGCAGCAGGCGCCCGCTGTCGTCGAGGATGTGCATCTGTTGCAGCCAGGCCTCGAACTCGGGCGCGTGCCGCAGGCCCAGCGTCTGGCGCAGGTAGAGCGCGTCGTGAAACGAGGTGCTCTGGTAGTTGAGCATGATGTCGTCCGCCCCCGGCACGCCCATCACGAAGTTGACGCCCGCCGCACCCAGCAGCGTGAGCAGGTTGTCCATGTCGTCCTGGTCGGCCTCGGCGTGGTTGGTGTAGCAGACGTCCACGCCCAATGGTGCGCCCAGCAGCTTGCCGCAGAAGTGGTCCTCCAGTCCGGCGCGCACGATCTGCTTGCCGTCGTAGAGGTACTCGGGGCCGATGAAGCCGACCACGGTGTTGGTGAGCAGCGGGCCGAAGGCGCGGGCCACCGCGTAGGCGCGCACCTCGCAGGTCTGCTGGTCCACGCCGTGGTGCGCATTGGCCGACAGCGCGCTGCCCTGGCCGGTCTCGAAGTACATGACGTTGTCGCCCACCGTGCCGCGCTTGAGCGACAGCGCGGCTTCGCGCGCTTCTTTGAGTATCGCCAGGTTGACGCCGAAGCCGGCGTTGGCCGCCTCGGTGCCGGCGATGGACTGGAACACCAGGTCCACCGGCGCGCCTTGCTCGATCATCTGCAGCGTGTTGGTCACGTGCGTGAGCACGCAGGTCTGGGTGGGGATCGCCAGCCGTTCGACCACCTCGCCCAAGCGGTGCACCAGTTGGGTGAGCACGCCGATGTTGTCGCTGGCCGGGTTGATGCCGATGACCGCGTCGCCGCAGCCATAGAGCAGGCCGTCGATCATGCTGGCCGCAATGCCGCGCGCATCGTCGGTCGGGTGGTTGGGTTGCAGGCGCACGGCCAGTCGACCGGGCAGGCCGATGGTGTCGCGAAACGCCGTGACCACGCGGCACTTGCGCGCCACTGCGATCAGGTCCTGGTTGCGCATGAGCTTGCTCACCGCGGCCACCATCTCGGGCGTGAGGCCGTTGCGCACGCCGGCCAGCACCTCGGGGGTGGTGTGCTCGTCGAGCAGCCAGTCGCGCAGCGCGCCCACGGTGAGGTGCGCAATTGGCGCAAAGGCCGCTGCGTCGTGCGAGTCGACGATGAGGCGCGTGACCTCGTCGCTCTCGTAGGGGATCAGCGCTTCATTGAGGAAGGTGCGCAGCGGCAGGTCGGCCAGCGCCAGGCGCGCCGCCATGCGCTGCACCGACGAGGTGGCGGCCAGCCCGGCCAGCGCATCGCCCGAGCGCAGCGGCGTGGCCTTGGCCATGAGGTCGCGCAGGTCGGCGAAGCGCCAGACCTGGCCGCCGATGGTGTGTTGGTAGCTGCTCATGTCGGTGACACCGGGAAGCAGCAAGCATGCCAGTGAAGGCTGCGATGGGCCAGCGCCCGGGCGCCGTCAGGCGATGCCGAGCAAGCCTCTGGCGGTGCGTTCGAGCGCGCCGGCCCCTTGTTGCGGCAGGGCGGCAGCGGCCTTGCGGGCGCTGGCCATGGCCACCTCGTCGTGCAGCCAGCCCAACGCCATGGCCAGGCCACTGGCCATGTCCCCGGCCTGGCGAGCGGCACCCAGCGCCAGTGCACGCTCGGTGGCCTCGGCGAAGTTGAATGTGTGCGGGCCCACCACCATGGGGCAGCCGCAGGCCGCGGCTTCGATGAGGTTTTGCCCACCCAGGGGTTCGAAGCTGCCTCCGAGCAGACCGATGTCGGCGAGCGCGTAGTACGCGGGCATTTCGCCCAGCGAATCGCCCAGCCAGACGTCCGCCTGCAGGTCGTCTGGCGTGGGTTGGTTATCGCCCCAGGCGGATCGGCGTGCCACACGCAGCCCGCTGGCCTGCAGCAGGGCGGCGACCTCATCGAAGCGCTGGGGATGGCGCGGCACCAGCAGTGCGAGTTCGGATCGGGTGCCACCGCGCCAGGCTTGCAGCCACGCCTGTTCTTCGCCTTCGCGTGAACTGGCCAGCAACACCACACGCCGCCCGCCCAGCGCCTGTTTCCATGCCTGGCCGCGCGCGATCAGGGCCGCGTCGGGCGTGATGTCGAACTTGAGATTGCCGAACACGCCTTGCACCGGCGCCCCGAGCGCGCGCAGGCGCTGCGCGTCGTCCCCGGTCTGCGCGTAGACCGCCGCCAGCCCGCCATACGCCGGCGCCGACAGGGCCATCAGGCGCTGCGCCTGGCGCAGGCTCTTGTCGCTCAAGCGCGCGTTGACCAGCCGCAAGGGCACGCCGGCGCGCGCGCACTCGTCGACCAGCACCGGCCAGACCTCGGTCTCCATGAGCACGCCCACCACCGGGCGGAAGTGCCGCAGAAAACGCCGCACCGGGCCGCGCGCGTCCCACGGCAGCCACACCTGGCGGTCGCCCGGGCGCAGCAGCGCGGCGCCGGCCTCGCGGCCGGTGGCGGTGCCGTGCGTGAGCAGCAGGCGCAGATCAGGTTGCATTGCGCGCAGGCGCGCGATCAGGGCCGCAGCGGCGCGAGTTTCGCCCAGTGACACGGCGTGCACCCAGAACCAGCTTGACGACGGCGCGTCGGTGGCATCGCTGTAGAGGCCGAAGCGTTCGTCGATGGCGTGCAGGTACAGCGGCTCCTGGCGGCCGCGGCGGCGTAGCTTGCGCACCAGCAGTGGCCGGGCAGCGGCTGTGATCAGCGCGTAGAGGCCGAGGGCGAGGCGCTGGCGCAGTGTCTGGGCCATTCAGCCGCGGTCGAACAGTTGCTGGTAGACGCGGCCGATGCCCTCGGCCTCGCGCTCGATCGAGAACTCGGTGGTCACGCGCTGGCGCGCGGCCTCGCCCATGGCGAGTGTGCGTTCGGGGTCGGCCAGCACGGCGCGCACCGCGGCCGCCAGACCGGGCGCATCACCGGTGTCCACCAGCTCGCCGTGCACGCCGGGCGTCACCAGTTGTGCAAAGGCGCCGGTGCGCGAGCACACCAGGGCGCAGCCGGTGGCCGCGGCCTCGAAGGGCGTGAGGCCGAAGGGTTCGTAGCGCGGGCAGGCCACGCACAGCAGGCAGCGCTGATACCAGCGGTGCACCTGGTCGGCCGGTACCTCACCCAGGAAGACGATGCGATCGCTCAGGCCCGCGCGGGCCACCCGCTCACGCAGTTCGCGCTCGAAGGCCTGGTGCTGCGGCTGCGCCAGGCCCGCGATCACCGCGGTGAAGCCGGGCAGTTTGGGCAGGGCCTCGATCATGGCGTCGACGAACACGTCGCTGCCCTTGTCGGGCCGAACACGCCCGAACACGCCGATGCCGTATTGCCCGGGCAGGCCACTGTCCGCCCACGCAGTGCGCTTGTCGGGTGGGGGTGAAAAGCGCCGCAGGTCGATACCGTGTGGCACGACCGCGGTGGTGTTGGGCACGAAGCTCGCTGCCAGCGGCGTGGTGGCGATCACCGCGTCCATGCGCGAGATCAGCCAGCGCGGAAAGGCGCCGTGGCGGTGTTGCGCCGCCGAGGTGAAGACCAGCTTGATGGGCAGGCGCAGCACGTCGCGCGCCCACAGCCCGGCCATCATTTCGTGGTCGCGCCGCACATGCCAGATGCGAAACGCACGGCCCTTGGGTGGGCGGCGCGACATGGCCCTGGCCTCGCGCAGGCTGAGGCCGGGAACGCCGTGTGGCAGTGGCGTGCCGCAGTAGTTGAGCGACCACTGCGTGAGTTGCACCGGCACCAAGGCGTTGACCGTGGCCGACACGCCGGTGTAGCGCTTCTTGAGGTTGAAAACGATGACGTCGGGATCGTCGCTGAGGGGCATGGCGACCTGTGGTTCGATGCGCCACCGGCGGCGCGCGCCTGCGTGGCTGGCCCCTGCGACCGGGGTGTGCAGGGGCGATGCGGGGGTGGCGCGATTGTAGGCACCACCCCGGCGCCGCGGCGGCGGCCGTCCCTCAGTTCACCGTCGTCAGGATTGCGCCTTGGCCGGTGCGTCCGACGGCGGCGTGGTGTCGATCTGGCCGTTCTTCACCGGCAGCGTGGCGCCAGGTTTGTAGCTGGTGCGCACCTTGCCGCTCTGGCCGTCGAGCGTGTAGGTCACGTCGTAGCCGAGCAGCTTCTGAGATTTGTCCTGCACGGTGCGGCAGCGGCGCTCGGTGCTGGTGACCGTGTCGCTTTGCTGCATCTTCTTCTGCACCTGGTTGCCCGCGTAGCCACCGGCCACCGCGCCGGCCACCGTGGCCACGGTCTTGCCGCTGCCCTTGCCGATGGTGCTGCCGAGCAGGCCACCGGCCAGACCACCCACCACGGTACCGGCCACGCGGTGCTCGTCTTTCACGGGCGCCTGGTGTTGCACCGCCACGTTCTCGCACACCTCGCGCGGCGTGCTGACGGTGGTCATCACTTCCTTGACGCTCACCACGTTGGCGCTCTGCGGTTTGGCCAGGGTCTGATAGCCGCCAACCGCGCCCGCGCCCAGCACCACCATTGCCACGCCCCCGAGGGCGATGCCTTTGATCATCGACTTGTCCATGAGGCACTCCTTTCGAGCCGCCAGTCTGGGCGCTCTCGCTGGGGCGCATGTAACCGGTCGTGTCGAACCCGGCGCGGCTGAAACAGTTTGCCGACGGGCTTTACCGGGCAGCGCGATGGCGATGCGGTTGCGTAACGCAGCGGTGATCAGCCGCCCAGCGCCTTGAGCACCGTCTCGGCGGTGGCCGGCGCGTCCATCGCCAGCGGATCGCCTTCGGCCCGCGCCACCGCGTCGCGCAGCGCTTCGTACACGCTGATGGCCAGCATGAAGGGTGGCTCGCCCACGGCCTTGCTGCCGTGCACGTTGTCCTCACGGTTGGCCTCGGGCCAGAGGTCGACCTTCCAGCGCGGCGGCAGGTCGCCGGCGGTGGGGATCTTGTAGGTGCTGGGGGCGTGGGTCTGCAGGTAGCCCTTGTCATTCCACACCAGCTCTTCGGTGGTGAGCCAGCCCATGCCCTGGATGAAGCCGCCCTCGATCTGGCCGATGTCGATGGCCGGGTTGATGCTGTGACCCACGTCGTGGAGGATGTCCACCGCCAGCACCCGGCTCTCGCCGGTGAGCGTGTCGATGGCGACCTCGCTGCACGCCGCGCCGTAGGCAAAGTAATAGAAGGGCCGGCCCTTCATGCTCACCTTGTCGTAGTGGATCTTGGGCGTGCGGTAGAAGCCGTCGCTCCAGAGCTGGATGCGGTTGGCGTAGGCCGCGCCCACCACCTCGTCGAAGCGGCGGGTGGACCTGGGCGTGATCACCTGCCCGCCTTCGAAGCGCACCGCGCCCGCGCCGCATGCATCCAGCCCGGCCACAAAGGCGGCCAGGTTGTCGCGCACGTGGCGCGCGGCGAACTGGGCCGCTCGGCCGTTGAGGTCGGTGCCGCTGCTGGCCGCGGTGGCGCTGGCGTTGGGCACCTTGCTGGTGTCGGCCGCGGTGGCGAGCACGCGCTCGAAGGGCACGCCCAGTTCGTCGGCCACGATCTGCGCCACCTTGGTGTTCAGGCCCTGGCCCATCTCGGTGCCGCCGTGGTTCACCATCACGCTGCCGTCGGTGTACACGTGCACCAGCGCGCCGGCCTGGTTGAACAGCGTGGCGGTGAAGCTGATGCCGAACTTCACCGGGGTGAGGGCAATGCCCTTCTTGATGACCGGGCTTGTGGCGTTGAAGGCGTCGATGGCGGCGCGCCGCTCGGCATAGCGGCTGCTGGTGGCCAGCGTGGTGAGCAAGGGCTCGAGGATGTTGTCCTCGACCGCCATGTCGTAGTGCGTCACGTCGCGCTCGCCGATGCCGTACAGGTTGCGCAGGCGCACCTGCAGCGGGTCGATGTTCAGGTGGCGCGCAATGTCGCCCAGGATGCGCTCGATCGCGATCACCCCCTGCGGACCGCCGAAGCCGCGAAACGCGGTGTGGCTCTGGGTGTTGGTCTTGCAGCGGAAGGAATCGACCGCCACGTCTTCCAGGAAGTAGGCGTTGTCGCAATGGAAGATGGCGCGGTCGGCCACCGGGCCCGACAGGTCGGCGCTGAAGCCGCAGTTGACCAGCATCTGCAGTTGCAGGCCGCTCAGGCGGCCGTCGGCACCGAAGCCGACGCGGTAGCGGTAGGCAAACGGGTGGCGCTTGCCAGTGACCATGAAGTCGTCGTCGCGGTCGAGCCGCAGCTTGACCGGGCGGCCCAGGTGGTTGGCCGCCACGGCGGCCCACACCGCCAGGTGCCCGGCCTGGGTTTCCTTGCCGCCGAAGCCACCGCCCATGCGGCGGCATTCCACGGTGACTGAGTGGTTGTGAATGCCCAGCGCGTGCGAGACCCAGTGCTGCACCTCGCCCGGGTGCTGGGTGCTGCTGTAGACCCACCACTGGTTCTGCTCCAGCGGCAGCACGTAGGCCACCTGGCCTTCCAGGTAGAAGTGCTCCTGCCCGCCGACCTCGAACTCGCCTTCGATCACGTGCGCTGCGCGCTTGAGCGCGGCCAGCGCGTCACCGCGCGCCACGTGCACCGGCGGCAGCACATAGCTCTGCTGTTCGTGCGCCTCGTGCACGCTGAGCACCGGTGGCAGCGCCTCGATGCGCGGTTTGACCAGGCGCGCCGCGCGCCGCGCAGTCATCACGTCATCGGCCACGATCAGGCCGATGACCTGGCCGATGAACTGCACCGTGTCCTGCGCAAACACCGGCTCGTCGTGCGAGAAGGCGGCGAGCGTCTTGTCGCCCGGCACCTGATCGGCGCCGATGAAGCCGCGCACGCCCGGCAATGCCAGCGCGGCGCTGGTGTCGATGCCGAGCAGGCGGCCATGTGCCACGGGCGAGCAGACCGGCGCGGCGTGCAAGGTGCCACGCACCTCGGGGATGTCGTCGATGTAGGTGGCCAAGCCCGCCACCTGGGCGCGCGCGCTTTCGTGTGGGCGCGAGACGCCAGCGGCGGTGGCCGATTGAATCAGTGCGGGTTCGGGGGCGTTCATGCGGGCACCTCCAGGTGGTCCGCCGCTTCGAGCCGCAGGCCCTTGACGCCCTGGTGGTCGAGCCAGAGCCGGCGCAACAGGTTGCCCAGCACCGCGCGGCGGTAGTCGGCGCTGGCGCGCATGTCGCTGATGGGGTTGAACTCGGCGCGCAGCACGGCGGCGGCGGTCATCACGGTGTCGGCGTTCCAGGGCTGGCCGCGCAGGGCGGCCTCGGTCTGGCGCGCGCGCACCGGCGTCGCGGCCACACCGCCCACGCCGATGGAGGCATCGGCCACCACACCGTCGCGCAGGCGCAGGTTCACCGCCAGGCACACGGCCGAGATGTCGTCCTCGAAGCGCTTGCTGATCTTGTCGGCGCGCATGAATTCGTCGGCGGTCGGCCGCGGCACCTTGATCCAGCACAGCAGCTCGTCGGGCCGCATCACGTTCTGCCGGTAGCCGGTGTACAGGTCTTCCAGTCGCAGCTCGCGGTGGGCGATGGCGCGTCGCTTGCTGTCCCAGCGCATCAGCACCACGCTGGCCCCCAGCGCAATCAGCAAGGGCATGCTGTCGCCGATCGGTGAACCGTTGGCCACGTTGCCGCCCAGCGTGCCCGCGTTGCGCACCGGCAGGCCGGCAAAGCGGTGGGCAAAGCTGGCCAGCTGCGGGCGCTCGGCCACCAGCGCGGCGTAGGCGTCGGTCAGCGAGACCGCCGCGCCGATGGCGATGTGGTGCGGGTAGTCCTCCACGTGGCGCAGCTCGGCGGCGCCGGTCACGTCCAGGATCTGCGGGTACTGCCTGAACAGCTTGGTGACCCACAGCCCCACGTCGGTGGTGCCGGCGATCACCTGGGCCTTGGGGTGCGCGGCGCGCGCCTGCAACAGGGCCTGCAGCGAGGTCGGGCGTTGGTACACGGTGTCGGCGGCCGGGCCCAGGGTGCGCAGGCCGCGCAGCACTGCGGCCGGGTCAAGCCGGGTAGCGCTGGGGCAGGGCAGCTGGCCCATGCGCTCGGCGGCGTCCAGGATCGGGCGGTAGCCGGTGCACCGGCACAAGTTGCCCGACAGCGCGGCCTGGGCGGCCTCGCGGGTGACGCCCTGGCCGGCGCCACTGTTCTCGTAGAGGGCGTACAGACTCATCACGAAGCCCGGCGTGCAGAAGCCGCACTGGCTGCCGTGGCACTGGTGCATGGCCTCCTGCACCGGGTGCAGAGCGCCATCGGGGGCGACCAGGTCCTCGACGGTGAACACCGCCTGGCCGTGCACCGAATGGGCCATCTTGATGCAGGCGTTGACCGCCTTGAGTTCGAGCTGGCCGTCCACGGCCTCGCCGAGCACCACGGTGCAGGCACCGCAGTCGCCTTCGCCACAGCCTTCCTTGGTGCCGGTGCAGTGCAGGTCGTCGCGCAGCACCTGCAGCAGGGTGCGGTCCGCGGGCACGGCGGGCAGGGTGACCGGCGCGCCGCGGCGCCAGAAGCTCAGGGGCTGACTGGGCAGGTCGTGACTCATGCGCACCAGCATACCGGCAGGGGTTCAGGGCATCATATGGGTTTGCATATGTCGCCAATGCCTTTGCGGCGATTCCACTTGGTACGAGACCGGCATGAAATACGGCCCCATGTTCGATCGCATCGACCTGCACCTGATTCGTGTGTTGCACACCGTGCTCACCGAACGCAGCGTGTCGCGCTCGGCGATCAAGCTCGGCATGTACCAGCCGGCGGTCAGTGCGGCGCTCAAGAAGCTGCGCGAGCTGGCGGGCGACCCGCTGCTGGTGCGCTCGGGCTCGGGCATGGTGCCCACCGAGGCGGGGCTGCGCATGATCGAGCCCGCGGCCGACATCCTGCGCAGTGCCGAGGTGCTGTTCTCGGACGCGCGCGCCTTCGACCCAGCCACGGCCACCCACACCTTCAGCCTGGCGGCCAGTGATTACCTCGACCCGTTCTTCCTGCCGCAGCTGGTCACCCAGATCAAGGCGGCGGCGCCGCAATGCGCCATCGACATCCACCCGCTGTCTCGCGACGCCGACTACCGGACGCGGCTGGCGCAGGGCACGGTGGACGTGGTGATCGGCAACTGGATGCGGCCACCGGAAGACCTGCACCTGGGCCGCCTGTTCGGTGACGAGGTGGTGAGCCTGGTCGCCAACCACCACCCGGCGGTGCGCCGCGGCTGGGATCAGGAAGCCTGGCTGGCGGCCGAGCACATCGCGCCCACGCCCACGCACCCCGGCGCGCGCGGCATCATCGACGAGCTGTTGGCGGGCCAGGGCCTGACGCGGCGCATCAGCGCGCGCTGCCCGCATTTCGGCCTGATTCCGGCCATGGTGGCAGGCAGCTTGCTTGTGCTCACCACCGGGCGCCAGTACTGCGAACGCTACGTGGGCGGCCTGCCCGTGACCATCCTGACGCCGCCGGTGAAGTTCCCCCGCATGATGTATTACCAGCTCTGGCACGAGCGCACCCACAGCGCCAACGCGGCGCGCTGGCTGCGCGAGCAGATCAAGTCCGTCGCCGCCTCGCTGCGCGCGCCCGAAACCCAACGCGCCGCCGCCTGACGTCGCCCGATGCCGACCCTGCCGATGAGCACACCCCACACCGCCCACCGCCTGCAACTCACCGGCATCACCAAACGCTACCCCGGCGTGGTGGCCAACCGCGACGTGTCGCTGACCGTGCAGCCTGGCGAGATCCACGCCGTGCTGGGCGAGAACGGCGCTGGCAAATCCACGCTGATGAAGATCATCTACGGCGCGGTCAAGCCCGACGAGGGTGCCGTGTTGTTCAACGGCCAGCCGGTGCATGTGCGCAACCCGCAGGCCGCGCGCGCGCTGGGCATCAGCATGGTGTTCCAGCACTTCAGCCTGTTCGACACGCTCACTGTGGCCGAGAACGTGTGGCTCGGTCTGGACAAATCCCTGTCGCTGCCCGAGGTGGCCGCGAGCATCCGCGCCAAGGGCGACGAATACGGTTTGCCGATCGACCCCGCGCGCCCGGTGCACACCCTGTCGGTGGGCGAGATGCAACGGGTGGAGATCATCCGGGCCCTGCTCACCAACCCGCAATTGCTGATCCTCGATGAACCGACGTCGGTGCTCACGCCTCAGGCGGTGGAGCGGCTCTTCGTCACGCTGCAGCAGCTGGCCAGCGAGGGCTGCAGCATCCTCTACATCAGCCACAAGCTGCACGAGATCCGCGCCCTGTGCACGGCTTGCACCGTGCTGCGTGGCGGCCAGGTCACCGGTGTGTGCGACCCGCGCGAAGAGACCAACGCCTCGCTCTCTCGCCTGATGATCGGCGCCGAACCGCCCGAACTGGAGCACCGCCCGCTGCACGCCGGCGAGCCGGTGTTGCAGGTCAAGGGCCTCACGCTGGACAGCGACGATCCCTTCGGCACCGCGCTGGCCGACATCGCGCTCACCGTGCGCGCGGGCGAGGTGGTGGGCATCGCGGGCGTGTCGGGCAACGGGCAGGGCGAGTTGCTGCGCTGCCTGTCGGGCGAGGACATGCGCGCACCGGCCGGCAGCATCGCGATGGGCGCCAGGGACGTGGCACGGCTGAGCCCGGGCAAGCGCCGCGGCCTGGGCCTGCACTTCGTGCCCGAGGAGCGGCTGGGGCGTGGCGCCGTGCCCACGATGTCATTGGCGCAGAACCTGTTGCTCTCGCGCCGCGACGCGGTGGGGGTGGGTGGCTGGGTGCGTGTGGGCGCCCTCAAGGCGCAGGCCAGGGACATCATTGCGCGCTACCAGGTCAAGGCCAACGGGCCCGACGCGGCGGCGCGTTCGCTCTCGGGTGGCAACCTGCAGAAGTTCATCGTCGGCCGCGAGATCGAGGCCAAGCCGACGCTGCTGATCGTGAGCCAGCCCACCTGGGGCGTGGACGTGGGCGCGGCAGCGCAGATCCGGGGCGAGATCCTGGCGCTGCGCGACGCCGGCTGCGCCGTGCTGGTGGTGAGCGAAGAGCTCGAGGAGTTGTTCGAGATCAGCGACCGGCTGCACGTGATCGCCAAGGGGCGCCTGTCACCCAGCATGGACCGGGCCGATGCCACCGTGGAGCGCATCGGCGAATGGATGTCGGGCCTGTGGACGACAGATCACCAGAACAAGGAGACCGCGCATGCTGCGGCTTGAAGTCCGCCCCCAGCCCTCGCGCTGGTGGGGCTACGCCTCGCCGCTGCTGGCGCTGCTCATCACCATCATCGTCGGCGTGCTGCTGTTCGAGGCCCTGGGCAAAGACCCGGTGCGCGGCCTGCAGGTGTTCTTCTGGGAGCCGATCAAGAATGGCTATGCGGTGTCGGAGCTGCTGGTCAAGGCCACGCCGTTGCTGATCATCGCGCTCGGTCTGGCGGTGTGCTTTCGCTCCAACGTGTGGAACATCGGCGCCGAGGGGCAGTACATCATCGGCGCCATCTTTGCGGGTGGCGTGGCGCTGCTGGCCGACAAGACCACGGGTGTGTGGATCGTGCCGGCGGTCATCCTGGCCGGCATGCTGGGCGGCATGCTCTGGGCGGGCATCACCGCCTTGCTGCGCGACCGCTTCAACGCCAACGAGATCCTGGTCAGCCTGATGCTGGTGTACGTGGCGGTGCAGGTGCTCAACTACCTCGTTTACGGCCCCTGGAAAGACCCGGGTGGCTACAACTTCCCGCAGACCAAGACCTTCGAGCGCGTGGCGCAGATGCCGCGCCTGATGGACGGCTCGCGCGTGAACATCGGTCTGCTGTTTGCGCTGCTGGGTGTGGGTGGGGTGTGGTTGTTCCTGTTCCGCACCGTCTCGGGCTATGCGCAGATCGTGGGCGGCCTGGCGCCGATGGCGGCGCGCTATGCGGGCTTCTCCTCGCGCAAGGCGCTGTGGGTGGCGTTGCTGACCTCGGGTGGCGCGGCCGGTCTGGCCGGGGCTTTCGAGGTGGCGGGCCCGATTGGTCAGCTCACGCCGTATGTGCCGGCCGGCTATGGCTTCGCCGCCATCATCGTGGCCTTCGTGGGCCGGCTGCACCCGGTGGGCATCGTGTTCTCAGCGCTGCTGATGAGCATGTTCTACATCGGTGGCGAGCTGGCGCAGTCGCGCCTGGGCCTGCCCAAATCGATCACCGGGGTATTCCAGGGGCTGCTGCTGTTCGCGCTGCTGGCCTGCGACACCTTGATTGCGTACCGCGTGCGCTGGAAGAAAGGCTGAGCCATGGAATCCTACGCATTGCTCCTGGCCGCCACGCTCAACGCGGGCACCGTGCTGGCCATCGCCTCGCTGGGCCTGCTCATCAACGAGAAGGCCGGCATCGTCAACCTGGGCGCCGAGGGCATGATGCTGTGCGCCGCGCTGGCCGGCTTTGCCACCGTGGTGCACACCGGCAGCACCTGGCTGGGCTTTGCCGCCGGCATGGGCGCCGGCGCGTTGCTGGCGGCCATCTTTGGCGTGCTGGTGATCTGGCTCAACACCAACCAGTACGCCACCGGCCTGGCCTTGAGCCTGTTCGGCGCCGGTTTCTCGGCCTTTGCCGGTACCGGCTACGTGCAGGAAACCCTGCCCGAGCAGGTGCGCTGGGCCATCCCGGGCCTGGCCGACATACCGCTGCTGGGGCCGGCGCTGTTCCGGCACCACCCCATGGTCTATGTGTGCGTGGCGCTGGCGCTGGGGCTGATCTGGTTCCTCTACCGCACGCGCGCCGGCCTGGTATTGCGCAGCGTGGGCGAAAGCCCCGAGTCGGCGCACGCGCTGGGCTACCCGGTGCGCCGCATCCGCCTCGTCGCGGTGATGGCCGGTGGCGCCCTGTGCGGCCTGGCGGGCGCCTACGTGTCTACCGTCTACACCCCGCTGTGGGTGGAGGGCATGATCGCCGGCAAGGGCTGGATCGCGCTGGCCCTCACCACCTTTGCCACCTGGCGCCCGGCCCGCGTGCTGCTGGGTGCTTACCTGTTCGGCGGCGTCACCATGCTGCAGTTCCACCTGCAGGCCATCGGCGTGCAGGTGCCCAGCCAGTTCCTCACCATGCTGCCCTACGTGGCCACGGTGGTGGTGCTGGTGCTGATCTCGCGCAACCCGACCTGGATCCGCGTGAACATGCCCTCGTCGATCGGGAAACCGTTCTACCCGGGTTCATAATTTGGTCCGTCCAGATACCCCCTACCTGTACCGCTTTCTCCACCACCTCAAGACCCGAGGATTCCCATGACCGACCTGAACAAACGTTCCCTGATGAAGGCCGCCGCGCTGAGCGCGCTGGCCGCCGCCGCGCTGATTGGCTGCGGCAAGAAGGAAGAGGCCGCCGCGCCCGCCGCAGCGCCCGCACCGGCACCGGCCGCCGCCGAGGCGCCCAAGGCCGAGCCGCTGAAGATCGCCTTTGCCTACGTCGGCCCGGTGGGCGACGGCGGCTGGACCTTCGCGCACGACAACGGTCGCAAGGCGATCGAAAAGGAGTTCGGTGACAAGGTCGTCACCAGCTTCGTGGAGAGCGTGCCCGAGAGCGCCGACGCCGAGCGCGTGATCCGCGACATGGCGTCCAACGGCAACAAGCTGATCTTCGGCACCACCTTCGGCTACATGGAGCCCATGCTCAAGGTCGCCGCCGACTTCAAGGACGTGAAGTTCGAGCACGCCACCGGCTACAAGCAGGCCGAGAACATGCGCACCTACGACAGTCGCACCTACGAAGGCGCGTACATGGCGGGTGTGATTGCCGGTGCCATGACCAAGAGCAACACGCTGGGCGTGGTGGCCTCGATCCCAATCCCCGAGGTGATCCGCAACATCAACAGCTTCACGCTGGGTGCGCAGTCCATGAACCCCAAGGTCAAGACCAAGGTGGTGTGGGTCAACGGCTGGTTCGATCCGCCAAAAGAAACCGAGGCCGCCACCTCGCTGATCAACGGCGGCGCCGACATCCTGTTCCAGAACACCGATTCGTCGGCCGTGCTGCAGACCGCCGAGAAGATGGGCAAGCGCGCCTTCGGCTGGGATTCGGATTTGACCGCCTACGGCCCCAAGGCCCACCTGGCGTCGTCCATCATCAACTGGGGTCCGTACTACATCAAGGCCACCAAAGACATGCTGGACGGCACCTGGACGGGCAACAGCGGCTCGTGGTGGGGTGTGAAGGAAGGATCGATCGACATCGTCTCGATCGCCGAAGACGTGCCCGCCGAAGTCAAGGCCAAGATCGACACCATCAAAGCCGGCCTCAAGGACGGCAGCTTCCACCCCTGGACCGGCCCCATCGTCGACCAGGCCGGCAAGGAAGTGCTGGCCAAGGACGCCAAGGCCGACGACGCCTTCCTGGGTGGCATCAAGTTTTATGTCAAGGGCGTCGAAGGCAAAGTGCCGCAGTGAGATCGGCTACTGCGCGGGCGTCATGCGTCGTTGGGCGGTGCTCGGAATCCTCACGTACAGGAAGTACGTTCCGGTTCCTGCGCTCCGTCCGCCTAGCCTGACACCCGCTCGCTACGCCTCCAGCGTTTGGCGTACAAACAAGCCGCCCTTGGGCGGCTTTTGTTTTTCACACACATGATCGAACGACAACTCTGGCACCCCGTGGCCGATGCGCATGCCCTGCGTGACGCGCCGATGGCCATTCACCTGATGGGCGAGCCGCTGGTGTTGTGGCGCGACCATGCCAGCGTGCACGCCTGGGTGGACCGCTGTCCGCACCGCGGTGCGCGCCTGTCGCTTGGGCGGGTGCTCACCACCACGCACGGTTTGCGCCTGGAATGCCCGTACCACGGCTGGCAGTTCGAAGGCGGTGGGCGCTGCCAGCATGTGCCGGCCTCGCCCGACTTTCACCCACCGTCGGGCCACGCGGCGACGGTGGTGGAAGCGATCGAACTGCATGGCCTGATCTGGGTTCGGCTGCAGCCCTGGGCCGGCCTGCCACCCGGGGTGCCGCTGGATGCGCCACCGGCGTTTGCCGAAGCCGATGACCCCGCCTGGCGGCGCGTGATCTGTGGCCCCTACAGCGTGGCCACCAGCGCACCGAGGCTGGTGGAGAACTTTCTGGACCTCAGCCACTTCGGCTTCGTGCACGAAGGCTGGCTGGGCGAGCGCGGCCACGCGCAGGTGCAGACCGGCGAGGTGAGCGAAGGGCCGCTGGGCGTGCGCGTGAGCGCTGCGCGTGCCTGGCAACCCCGCGCCTACGCCAACGCCGACGGCGGCGCCTGGATCGACTACGGCTACACCGTGCCGCACCCCTACGCCGCCGTACTGCGCAAGGACGCAAGCGAGGGCGACCCGGTGCGCAACGCCATCGCGTTGTTCATCCGGCCTGATGGCGATGAAGCCTGCACCGCCTGGTTCGTGATGGCGACCCACAATGACCCGGCCAGCTCGGCGTCGGTGGTCGAGTTTCAGGACACGGTGTTCGCCCAGGACCGCCCGGTGGTTGAATCGCAGCAGCCCAAGGTCCTGCCGATCGGGCGCATGGGGCCGGTCCGCGAAGTGCACGGCCCGGCCGATCGCGTGAGCAGCGCCTACCGTCGCTACCTGCACCGCCTGGGCATCACCCTGGGCACTTGCTGAACCCTTGCTTCGAACATGACACCTGCCGAACTCGCCGCCGCCCTGCCCAAGGCCGAACTGCACATCCACATCGAAGGCTCGCTCGAACCCGAGCTCATCTTTGTCCTGGCGCAGCGCAATGGCGTCAAGCTGCCTTACGCCAGCGTCGAGGCGCTGCGCGAGGCCTATGCCTTCACCGATCTGCAAAGCTTTCTCGACATCTATTACGCCGGTGCCAGCGTGCTGTTGCATGAGGCCGATTTCTTCGACATGGCCTGGGCCTACCTGCAACGCGCCCACGCCGACAACGTCATCCATACCGAAATCTTCTTTGACCCGCAAACGCACACCGCGCGTGGCGTGGACATCGGCGTGGTCATCGCGGGCCTCAAGCGCGCCTGCGTTCGGGCGCAGGCCGAGTTCGGCCTGAGCAGTGCGCTCATCCTGTGCTTTCTGCGCCACCTCAGCGAAGAAGACGCGTTTGCCACGCTGTCGGCTGCGTTGCCGCACCGTGAGCACTTCATCGGCGTCGGCCTGGACTCGAGCGAAGTCGGCCACCCGCCCGAGAAGTTCTCGCGCGTGTTTGCGCGCTGTCGCGAACTGGGCCTGCACATCGTGGCCCACGCGGGCGAAGAGGGGCCGCCCCCCTACATCTGGAGCGCGCTGAACGACTTGCAGGCCGAGCGCATCGACCACGGCGTGCGCAGCCTGGAAGACGCATCGCTGGTGGCCGAACTGGCGCGGCGTCGCACACCGCTGACGGTGTGCCCGCTGTCAAACCTCAAGCTCTGCGTGGTGAACGATCTGCGCGATCACCCGATGAAGAAGCTGCTGGACGCCGGCCTGTGCGCCACGGTCAACAGCGACGACCCGGCCTACTTCGGCGGCTACCTCAACGCCAACTTCGTGCAGACGGTGCAGGCGCTGGACCTGTCGCGCGACGACGTGATCACCCTGGCGCGCAACAGTTTCGAGGCCAGCTTCGTTGACCCGCCCACGCGCTCCCGCCTGATGGCTCGCCTCGACGCAGCGATCGGCTGACCCGGTAGAATCCGGTCCCTGACGCGAGCCGGTGCTTCCCCGGCTCGCGTTTTTCATTCACCGGAAGCCATGTCGAGGAACACCATGTACAAAAACCTCGCGGCCTGGCGCGTCATTGCGCCGGCTCTGGCCGCTGTGTTTTTCTCCCCCCTTGTCGCCCGCGCCCAGGCGGTGCAGCCACCGGTCAGGGCCGCGTTTGTCTATGTGGCGCCGCTCACGCCCGCAGGCTGGGTGCGCCAGCACGAATCGGGCCGCCAGGCGGTGCAGGCCGCGCTGGGCGACAAGGTACAGACGCAATTCGTCGAGAACGTGCCCGAGGGGGCGGACGCCGAGCGGGTGATCCGCGACCTGGCCCAGCAGGGCGCACACATCATCTTCACGCCCAGCTTCGGCTACATGGAACCCACGCTCAAGGTGGCGCGTGAGTTCCCGAACGTGAAGTTCGAGTCCATCACCGGCTACAAGACGGCGCCCAACGTGTCGGCCGCCAACGCGCGCTACTACGAGGGGCGCTACCTGGCCGGTGTGGCGGCCGGCCGCCTGGCCACGCAGGCGGGCTATGTCGCGGGCTTTCCCATTCCCGAGGTGGTGCAGGGCATCAATGCCTTCACGCTGGGCATGCGCTCGGTCAACCCGCGCGCCACGGTCAAGGTGGTGTTTCTGGGCGAGTGGTTCAACCCGCCACGCGAGCGCGATGCGGCCATGACGCTGATGAACCAGGGCGCCGAGGTGCTGGCGTTTCACACCGGCAGCACGGCGGTGATGGTGGCGGCCCAGGAGCGCGGCAAGCTGGCGGTGGCTTACCACTCCGACATGCGCAGCGTCGCGCCCGATGCGCAGGTGGTGGCGGTCACGCACCGCTGGGGCGACTACTACACCAGACGCGTGCAGGCCGTGCTCGACGGCAGCTGGCGCAGCCAGAGCGTGTGGGGCGGTGTGGCCGATGGCTTCATCCGCGTCGAAGGCTTTGGCAGCAAGGTGCCGCGCAGCGTGCAGCAGGAGGTCGAGGCGCGCCAGGCCGACATGGCCGCCGGGCGTCTGCCGGTGTTTGCGGCCGCGGCCGACCAACCAGTGCGCGACAACGAAGGCAAGGTGGCGATTGCTGCCGGCCAGCGCCTGAGCGATGCGCAGATTCTCGGCATGGACTGGTTCGTCGACGGCGTGCTGGGGTCCGTCAACCGCTGAGTGGGATGGCGGACATTTCGCCCGCCGTATGAAGAACGGGTCCCGGGGCCTTAAGCTCCCGGCCCATGAAAGCCTATCGCGCGCGCCTGCTGCGGTTTGACGACAACACCGGCGCTCCCCTCTACGACGAAGATGGCCTGCTGGTGGTCGGGCCGGATGCCAACGGGCGCGCGGTGGTGCGCGCAGTCGGTGCCTATGGCGCGCTCGCCGAGCGCTTCGCGGGCGTGGCCATCGAGCATCTGCCGGGCCGCCTGATCGCGCCCGGCTTCATCGACCTGCACGTGCACTACCCGCAAACCGAGATGATCGGCTCGCCCGCCGACGGTTTGCTCCCCTGGCTCGAGCACTACACCTTTCCACAGGAGACGCGCTTTGCCGACCCCGCGCACGCGCGCCAGGTGGCCGAGGTGTTCTTCGACGAACTGATGCGCCACGGCGTGACGACGGCGCTCACCTTTGCCACCTCGCACCCGGCCTCGGTGGATGCCGCCTTCGAGGCCGCCCGCGAGCGCCGCCTGCGCTTCGTCACCGGCAAGGTGCTGCAGGACCGCCACAGCCCCGACGGCGTTCGCGATGAGACCGGGCAGAGTCTGGCCGACACCGAGGCACTGATCCGGCGCTGGCACGGCGTCGATCGCCTGGGATATGCCATCACGCCGCGCTTTGCGCCCACCAGCACGCCGGCCCAGCTGCGCGGTGCGGGTGAGCTGGCGGCGCGCTTTCCCGATGTGTGGATCCAGTCGCACGTGGCCGAAAACCGCGACGAGGTGCGTTGGGTGGCCGAGCTGTTTCCCGACAGCCGCAGCTACCTGGGCGTGTACGAGGACTTCGGCCTGCTGCGCGAGCGCGCGGTGTACGCGCATTGCATCCACCTTGACGACACCGATCGCCTGCTGATGGCCGAGCGCGGTGCGGCCGCCGCAATCAGCCCGACCAGCAACCTGTTTCTGGGCAGCGGCTTTTTCGACTACGACGGCGCGCGCCGCACCGGTCTGCGCCATGGCCTGGCCAGTGACGTCGGCGGCGGCACCAGCTTCTCGCCGTTTGCCACCATGCTGGCGGCCTATGGTGTGGCGCGCGAGGGTGCGACCAAGCCTGGGCTCACGCTGCAGCCGTCCAACCTGTGGTGGCAGCACACGGCCGGCGCGGCACAGGCCATGGGCCTGGGTGGCGTGGTGGGCAACCTCACGCCGGGGCACGAGGCCGACTTCGTGGTGCTTGACCCCGCGGCCACGCCGCTGCTGGCGCGCCGCACCGCGCAGGCCGAGACGCTGGAGGAGTTTCTCTTCGCGCTGATCGTGCTGGGCGATGATCGCGCGGTGATTCGCACCGTGGTGGACGGTCGCTGACACTCCTGTGCCAGTGGCTCAGTTGTAGGTCAGCGCCCGCGCCTTGCCCCAGAACACGCGGTACATGTAGATCGTGTAGATCACGATCACCGGCAAGGTGATGGCCACGCCGATCAGGATCACGTTGAGTGAAGACGTGGCGGCAGCGGCCTGCCACACCGTCAGGCGGCCGATCACGATGTTCGGGAAGATGCTGTAGGCCAGGCCGAAGAAGGCAAGCACGAAGATCAGCACCGTGTTCACGAATACCAGCCAGCCGTAGCCGGCGGCCACCACGGTCGGGCGGGTGACCACCCAGCGCACCGCGAAGAACGCGGCGGCGCACACCAGCGGCACCGGCAGCAGGGCAAACAGCTGCGGCACGCCGAACCACTTCTCAAACACCTCGGCGTTGACGAGCGGGGTGGCCAGCGAGATGGCAGCCAGCCCGACGCCCATAGGCCACCACACCCGTCGCGCCCAGTGCACCGCACGCGCCTGCAACTCGCCGTCGGTTTTCATGATGAGCCAGCCCGCGCCCAGCAGCACGTAGGCCGCAGGCAGCGTGAGCGCAATGCCCAGGCTGAAGAGCAGGCCCAGGCCGCCGTTGTCGAAACCGGTGATGTAGCTGCCCAGCATCCACCCCTGCGCCATGGTGGCCACCAGCGAACCGCCAAAGAACGCTCCGTTCCAGAACGGCTTGTAGGGCAGGGGCGCCTTGACGCGGAAGTCGAAGGCCACACCGCGCAGGATCAGGCCGATCAGCATGACGGCCACCGGCAGGTACAGCGCCTGCAGCACCATGCCGTGCGCCTTGGGGAACGCCACCAGCAGCACGCCCACACCCAGCACCAGCCAGGTTTCGTTGGCGTCCCAGAAGGGCCCGATGCTGCTGATCATGGTGTCTTTCTGCTCGTCGGTGCCCAGGGGCAGCAACAGGCCGACGCCCAGGTCGTAGCCATCGAGCACCACGTAAGCCAGCAAGGCCAGGCCCATCACGGCCATGAAGAGCAGGGGGAGGAATTCGGCCCAGGTCATGTGCTTCTCCTGTGGTCAGACGCCGGCCTTGCCGAGTTCGCCCGAAGGCGCTTCGGGTGCGGGCTTGATCGGGTGCTCGGCCATGTGCTTGAGCACACCCACGTAGGTGATCAGCAGCAGGCCGTAGACGATGAGGTAGGCCATGAGCGTGATGGCCACGTAGGGCGGTGCCAGCGTGGTCGCCACATCGGCCGTGTGCAGTTGCCCATAGACGATGTAGGGCTGACGGCCGATCTCAGTCACGTACCAGCCCGAGAGCGTGGCCACCCAGCCCGAGAAGGCCATGGCGGTGAGCGCCCACAGCGTGGGACGCGGCAGCCGGGTGGTGGAGTCGCGTCGCTGTGGCCACAGCTTCCAGGCGCTCCACAGGGCCACCAGCAGCATCAGCGAGCCCACGCCCACCATCACCCGAAAGGCCCAGAACACCGGGGCCACCGGCGGGTGCGCGTTGGGGAAGTCGGCGATGCCCTTGAGCTCACCGTCCCATTCGTGCGTGAGGATGAGGCTGCCCAGCTTGGGCACCTTGACCGCCATGTGCGTGGTGCCGGCCGCTTCGTCGGGGAAGCCGAACAGCGTGAGCGGCGCGCCCTTCTCTGTCTCCCAGATGCCCTCGATGGCGGCGATCTTGGCGGGCTGGTGGTGCAAGGTGTTCAGGCCGTGCAGGTCGCCCACGAAGATCTGCACCGGCGCGGCGATCACCGCGGCGAACACGGCGGCGCGCATGGCGCGGTGGGTGCCGGCGGTGGCCGTGCCCTTGAGGAGTTGCCAGGCGCTCAGGCCCGCGATCAGGAACGAGGCCGTGAGCGTCGAGGCCAGCAGCTTGTGCGCCAGCCGGTACGGGAACGAGGGGTTGAAGACGATGGCCAGCCAGTCCACCGGCATGAACTCGCCGTTGACGATCTCGAAGCCGGCGGGCGTCTGCATCCAGGAGTTGAGACTCAGGATCCAGAACGCCGACAGGGTGGTGCCCAGCGCCACCAGCGAGGTGGCAATCAGGTGCACGCGCTCGCTCACCCGCCCGCGCCCGAACAGCATGATGCCGAGGAAGCTCGCCTCCAGAAAGAACGCAGTGAGCACTTCGTAGCCCAGCAGCGGGCCCGAGATGTTGCCGGTCTTCTCCATGAAGCCGGGCCAGTTGGTCCCGAACTGAAAGCTCATCACGATGCCCGACACCACCCCCAGCGCGAAGGTCAGTGCGAACACCTTGGTCCAGAAGTAATAGGCCTCTTCCCAGGCCGGGTCGCGCGTCTTCACATAGCGGATGCGAAAGAACAGCAGGAACCAGCACAGCGCGATGGTGATGGTGGGGAACAGGATGTGAAAGCTCACGTTGGCGGCGAACTGCAAGCGCGAGAGCAACAGGGTGTCGAGGTCCATGGGAAATGTCCTGATGGGAAAGCCAGTGACGTTCAGGCGGCCTTGTCGGCGCGCGCGGCGGGCGACTTGCCGGTGAGCCGGTCCTTGAGTTCGAGCACACGCGTGACCTTCGCACCCATTCCCATGAGTTGCAAGGCCGTCTCGGGGGCGAGCTTTTGCACGTCGTCGAACCAGGTCATGAGCCGGTCGATGAGGTCGTGCATTTCCTTCATGCGTTGCTGCGCGTGGCGTTCGGCGTCGGTGCCGGGGGACTGCAGCAGCGCGGTGCGCAACATGCTCAGCGTGGGTTCGATCTCGCGGCGGCGCCGCTCCTCGGCCAGCACGCGAAAGATCTCCCACACGTCCTGCGGGGCTTCGAAGAACTCGCGCCGGTCGCCGCTGAAATGGCGCAGCCGCACCAGGCGCCAGGCTTGCAGCTCCTTCAGACCCATGCTCACGTTGGAACGCGAGAAGGCCAGGGCCTCGGCGATCTGGTCGGCGCACAGCGGCTCGGGCGACAGGTAGAGCAGGGCATAGATCTGCCCCACGGTGCGGTTGATGCCCCAGCGGCTGCCCATTTCGCCGAAGTGGGCGATGAACTCGCGGTTGAGGGGCGGAAGTTCGTCCTGCAAGGTCATGGCGTGGAGAGGATGGTGTCGCGACGGCCTGAATTTTCAGTAATTTCTGAAATTCCAGGAGGATGTAGGGGTTATTCACCCCCCATCGGTGGTCGCCTGGTCAGCAGCCTGGCACCAGGACGGTCACACAATGCGCCCTGGTTTGTCGATCAACAGGGGGTTGGGCATGTTTCCTTGGTTGTGGATCTGGGCGCCGCAGTGGCGGCTGCCCCTCAGTGGCGACGTGGCGCAGGACATCGAGCCGGTGTTCAATGCGTTCTTCAAGGGCATCAAGCCCGAGGCCGGCAATGGCCGCATCGAGGCCAAGGCCATGGACGTGGCGTCCTACGGGCGCCAGCTCGGGCTGCTCACCGACCTGTTGGTGGACCTGGCCGAGCGCACGCTGCCTGCGTCCGGTCGCGACGACGCGACCCTGCAGGAGATCAAGCGCATCCGCGCCGAGATCGAAGCCATCAAGCAGACCGAGTACGCCGCGCAGGACGAGGCGCTGGTTGCGCAGGTGCGCGCCGTGCGCGCGCGGGGCGGTCAGCGGGCCGCCCGTTTGAGCAAGCGATTGGCTGCGCCCGCAGCGGGTGGGCGGTGAGCGGGGCAGCGGGGCGTCCCGCCTTCGCGGTCTTCATTGCCACCAGCCTGGACGGGTTCATCGCACGCGCCGATGGGCGCATCGACTGGCTCGAGGCGGCCAACGCCTCGGTGCCGGCGGGCGAAGACTGCGGCTACGCAGCGTTCATGGGGTCGGTCGACGCGCTGCTGATGGGCCGCAAAACCTTCGACACCGTGCGCGGCTTTGCCGACTGGCCGTATGGCGACAAGCCGGTGGTGGTGCTCAGCCGCAGCCTGCGGGTCTTGCCGGAAGGGCTGCCGCCGTCGGTGTCACTGATGGCGGGCGATCCCCGAGAGGTCGCCGCACAACTCGCGGCCAGGGGACACCAGCGCGTCTATCTGGATGGTGGCGAGACGATCCAGGCGTTCGTTGCGGCGGGCTTGGTGGACGAATTTGTCGTCACGCGCGTGCCGGTGTTGATCGGCGAAGGGCGCCCACTGTTCTCCGCTCTGCCGAAGGACCAGTTCTGGCAGCACGCCGACACCCGCAGCTGGCCGTTCGGCTTCGTGCAAAGCCGCTACCTGGCGCAGCGCTGAGCCAGTCGCTCAGGCCGCCATCAGCAACTGCGGTACGCCACCGGGACCGGCCACGCGGTGCGTGTGCACCCGCCACACCGCCTCCACCCGTTCGCTGGTGAGCACCTCGGCCGGTGTGCCGCTGGCGCGCACGCGGCCTTCGTCGAGTACCCAGCAGCGGTCGGCGTAGCGCAGCGCGAGGTTGAGGTCGTGCAGCACCAGCAGCACGCCCACGCCCTGCGTGTGGGCCCAGTCGCGCAGCGCCGACAGGGTGGCGTGCTGGTGTTGCAGGTCGAGCGCGGCGGTGGGTTCGTCCAGCAGCAACCAGCGCGACAGCCTGTCGGGGCCGGCGCGCCAGACCTGCGCCAGGCAGCGCGCGATCTGCACACGCGCGCGTTCGCCGCCGCTGAGCTGGCGAATGCGCCGGGGCAGCAGGTGCAGCACCGAGAGTTGTTGCAAGGCCTCGCGCACGATGGCTGCTTCGTCGGACTCGGGTGCGTGGCGGTGCGGGTAGCGGCCGAGTTCGACCACCTCCTGCACGCTGAAATCGAAGGCGGGCACCAGGTCTTGTGGCAGGTAGGCGCGGTGGCGCGCAAAGCCGGCGGCGGTGGCGGGCGTGAGTGCGCGGCCATGCAGCCACACCGCGCCGTCGTCGGGCGCGCGCAGGCCGCCCAGCACGCCCAGCAGGGTGGACTTGCCGGCGCCATTGGGTCCGAGGATGACGCCCAGCTCACCGGCGTTGAGTGCGAAGTCCACACCATCGAGTACGGCGCGCCGTCCGTGGCGCACGCGCAGACCTTGGGCGCACAGACCCTGCGCGCTCAGACCTTGCACGTTCAACGCGGTGTCGGGCAGGCGCGCGTTCACAGCGACCTCGCGTGCGCGCCGCGCAGCAGCGCCAGGAAGAAGGGCACGCCGACCAGGGCGGTGATCACGCCCAGGGGCAGTTCGGCCGGCGCCAGCACCGTGCGCGCAAAGGCGTCGGCCAGCAGCACCAGCGCTGCGCCCAGCAGGGCCGAGCCGGGCAGCACCCAACGGTGATCGGGGCCGGCCAGCAGGCGCACGATGTGGGGCGCCACCAGCCCGATGAAACCGATGATGCCGGTGGTGGCGGTGATGGCGCCGACGGCGAGCGCGGTCACCCCCACGCACAGGCGCTTGAGCCGTTCCACCGGCACACCCAGCATGACGGCTTGTGCTTCACCCAGCGCCAGTGCATTGAGCGCGCGCGCCTGGCGCAGGCCGATGAGCAGGGCCGCCACGGTGAGGCCGCTCACCAGCAGCACCGCGCTCCAGCGCGCGCCGCCCAGGCTGCCCAGCAGCCAGAACTGCAGGTTGCGCAGTTGCTCGTCGGTGGCCAGAAAGTTCAGCAGCCCCAGCCCGGCGCCGGCCAGGGCGTTGACGGCGATGCCGGCCAGCAGCATCAGACCCACCCGGGTGCCGCCCTCGCTGATGGACAGCGCATAGATCAGCGCCGACACGCCCAGGCCGCCCGCAAACGCCATGGCCACCAATGGCCAGCTGCCCAGCGCGCGCGGCAGATCCGGGAACCAGGTGGCGCCGAGCACGATGGTGGCGCCCGCGGCCAGCGCCGCGCCGCTGCTCACGCCGATCAGGCCGGGGTCGGCCAGCGGGTTGCGAAACAGGCCCTGCATCAGTGCGCCGGCCAGGCCCAGGCCGGCACCGGCGGCCACGCCCAGCACCAGGCGCGGCAGGCGGATGTTGAAGAACACCAGTTCGGCGCCGCTGCGTGGGTCGGTGCTGGCGTTGAAGGCGCTGGCAAGCACCGCAGGCAAGTCGCGCAGCGGCAGGCCGTACGCACCCTGGCCGCTGGCCCACAGCAGGCTCAACAGCAGTGCGAAGCCGAGTGCGGCCAGTACCCAGGGGCCGCGCTGTGCGGGCCGCGCGATGCGACCGATCCACGGTTGCACCAGCGTGTTCATGCGGCGCGCCGATGGGCCGATGGCTGCGCGGGCCGGTGCGATGCCGGCTGCCGCTCGCACAAGTGCAGGGTGTGGCCATCGGCGTCGTGCAGCAGGCTGGTCCACGCGCCCCAGGTCTGCCAGCGCGGCAGGCTCAGGCCCCGCAGACCTTCGACCAGGCCCCAGAGGTTGTGCACGGCAATGCGGTGCGCGCTGGCGCGAAAGTGGCGGTCCCAGGGCGTGGAGCGCTCGAAGCGGGCCGGTGGCGCTGCGCTGGCCATCAGGCAGAGCGCGAAGCGCGCGTCGGGCACGCCGTCGGCGCCGAGCCAGGCCACCACACCGTCGATGTGCTGGCGACAGTGCAGGCCAACACGCTCGCGGTAGAAGGCGATGGCGCGCCGCAGGTCGGGTGTGGTGAGCACGGGCATGGGCGTCATGCGCGCACCAGCCTGTCGTGCAACTCACCCACCACCGCCGGCAGTCGCGGGCCAAAGCCCAGCAGTGCCAGTGCGTCGATGGTGACCAGCGACCGGCCGCTGGCGCGTGCCTGCCAGGCCGGGGTGAGCGCGAGTTCGGGGCGTTGCCAGAACACGGCGGTGCCGCCCATGGCCTCGATGCTCTGGCTGCTGGTGAGGATCACGTCGGGCGCGGCGGCGGCCATGGCTTCGGCCGTCATCGGCCGGTAACCCTTGAAGCCCGAGAGCGCGTTGTGCGCGCCGGCCAGGCTGATCATGGCGTGGGCGGCGGTGGCTTCACCCGACACCGTGGGACTGCCGCTGTGCGCCAGCACGAACAGCACGCGCGGCGGCTTGCCGCTGAACGCGCGCACGCGGGCCTGGGTGGCGTCCCATTGCGCATCGAGCCGCGCCATCAAGGCGCGCGCCGCATCGACGCGACCGGTGGCCTGGCCCACGGCGCGCAGCTTGTGCTGTACCTCGGCCCAGTCGTGGCTGGCCGGGATCAGCGATACCGCCACGCCGGCCGAGCGCAGCTGATCGAGTACCACCGGCGGACCGGCGTCGCCCGCGGCGACCACGGCGTCGGGCCGCAGGCTGAGCAGGCCTTCGGCCGACAGCTGTCGCATGTAGCCGACCTTGGGTGTGGACAGCGCGGCGGGCGGGTACAGGCTGGTGGTGTCGGTGCCCACGAGCTGGGCCTGCGCACCGAGCGCGTAGACCACTTCGGTGATGCCGCCGCCGACGGTGACCAGGCGTGGCGCTGGTGTCTGCGCGCGTGCGATGGGCCAGGCGCTGGCGGCGGCGGCGCCCAGCAGTGCGCGGCGCGAGACGGAGAGGCGACTGAGCATGACCAATCCTTCAGGCGGTGGCACCGGCGTCGACCGTGGGCAGGTGCGCCAGGATGTCGCGCCAAGCGACCAGCTCGGGCTGGCCGGGCTTGCGCGCGCCAAAGAACATGGCCATGAGTTCGCCCTGTTCATCGAAGGCTTCGAGCGAGGTCACCACGCCGTCGCTGGTGGGCTTTTCGACCACCCAGACCTCGTCGACCCTGTCCTCGCGCAGGTGCAGGTTGAAGCCGGGGTCGAGCACGTTGAGCCAGGTCTTGCCCTGCACTTCCATCGGCTCCACCCGCTTGACCGCACCGGTGTGGATCTGGATGCAGCCCGGGCTGCCGACGAACACCATGATGGGCGTGCCGTCGAAGGCGGCCTCCATCAGCGTCTCGCGCAGCGCGGTGCGATCGACCCGGCGCGTGTAGCGGCCCTCGACCAGGCGAAAGCTCTGGCGGCGCTCGACGCCGAACTGGCGCAGCAGCGGGAAGAACTGGTGGGTGTCGGTCATGGCCGACCAGGCGTCGCCGAAGGCCGCGGCGTCGACCGACACGGGGGCCTTGATGGCCGCGGGTGCGGCGGGTTCGAAGGCGACGGTCACCCTCTCGTCGCTCCAGTCGCGCAGCACCTGTGCCCACGCGGCGCGGTCCGTGGCCTCGCGCACGAAGATCTTGTGCACGGCGGTGCCGTGTTTGTCGAAGAACTGCAGGCTGGGCAGGGCCTCGGCGCTGGCGTTCTGTGCCCGCTCGGTGATGACCAGGCCCGCGTGCCACTGGTGAAAGAACAGACGCAGGTCGATGTCCTCGCCCAGCGCCAGGCCGATGGGCCCTTCGCCCGAGAGCTGGCGGTAGACGCCGGTCTTCTCGTGCACCACGTGCTCGTTGCGCGTGAGGGCCAGCAAGGGCCCGCAGGGTTCGAGAGACTTGAGCAGCGCCAGCCATTCGCGTTTGAGCGGCGTGGCGCGAACGAGGGCGTCGTTGTCGGCGCCGATGTAGGCCGCCAGCGCGGCGCCTTCGCTCTGGCCGATGGCGGCGGCTGCGTCGCGAGCGCGCAGACCGCGCGCGCGGGCGGCTTCGTAGTCGTGGCGGATCTGTTCGGGGCTCATGGGGTGGCTCTCCAGTTCAAACGGTTCAGAAGTCGGTGACCAGCGCCACCGAGAAGCTGCGCCCGGGCGCGGTAAACGCGTCCAACGTGGTGAGGTTGCTGGCCACGCCTTGCACGTTGCCCCACACCCAGTACTTGCGGTCGGTGACGTTGTGGATGGCCGCGCTCAGGCGGGTGGCCGGCGTGATGCGCCAGCTCGCGCGCAGGTCCAGCGTGGTCCACGAGGGCGTGGCGTACTGCTGCGCGGTGTTGCTGAAGTCGATGTCGTCGCGGTCCTTGGCGGCGCTGTGCGTGACGGTGGCGCCCAGCGTCCAGTCGGCCACGCGGTGTTCGATGCCGGCCACCAGCTTCGCCGGGTTGACCGAGTTGATTGGCTGGTCGAGCACGGTGTCGCGGCCGCGGGTCTGGCCGTAGGCAAGCTTGAGCGTGGTCGCTGGCGAGAGCGCCCATTGGCCTTCGAGCTCGAAGCCGCTGAGCGTGACGCGGTTGCGGTTGATCGACTGGTACTGCAGCGGACTGGCCGCGGTGCCCGAGCCACCGATCTGCACGTTGTCTTCGATGAAGTTCTTGTAGCGGCCGGTGAAGGCGGTGGCCAGCCACTTGAAGCCACTGTGCTCGCCGCGCGCACCCAGCTCCAGCGAGCGGCTGGTCTCGGGCTTGAGGTTAGGGTTGGGGATGGTCTCGTAGTAGAAGAACGGCCCGGTGATGTTCTGGAAGTTGTTGTTGACCTGCAGCGGACTGGGCGCCTTGAAGCCGGCGGCCGCGTTGGCGAACAGTTGCCACTGCGGCTGTGCGCGGAAGATCAGGCCGAGCTTGGGCGAGAGCGCGCTGTCGGACAGGTTGGCCGGCGTTTGCGGGTACAGGCTGTCGGCCTTGGCGTCGAGCGAGAAGCGGTCGTAGCGCAGGGCCGGCACGATGCTCCAGCGATCGCTCACGAACTCGCTCTGCACGAACAGGGCGGCGGTGGTCTCGCGGGTGTCGGGAAAGCGCTTGAGCGGGTAGGTCTCGCCCGAAGGCGCGCCCAGGCCCGTGAGCAGGTTGTTCAGGTCGGCGACCGACACGTCGACGCCGTAGATCAGCGTGTTGGCCCAGTCCTTGCCGATGGCGCGCGTGCGCTCGGCCTGCAGCACGCCTTGCCACAAGGTCTCTTTGTAGGTGACGTCGCGCACGCGTTCGGTGGGTGCGGTGGTGCGCAGCTCGTGCGTCACCTCGCGCGATTCGGAGCGCTGCAGGCCGAGTGTGGCGCGCAGCGAATCGGCCCAGCCGCTGCCGAGCGCAAAGCGGCCGTCCCAGCTGGCGCGGGTGCGCTGCATGTCGGTGGTGCCGTCGAGGTCGAGCGTGCCGGTGGCGGTGGTGGTGCGCGCGCTCAACGCCTCGACCTCGGACGACTTGTCCACGTGCTCGAGGGTGAAGGTGTGGGTCTGGCCGCCGCCGGGCGTGAAGATGGCCTTGGCCAGGGCCGAGACGTCGCGGTCTTTTTGCGGGTTGGGCGTGGTGCGCGTGCTGTTCGGCGCGTCGACCGTGCCCTGGTTGTCCAGCGCCCTGGCGCGCCCGGTCTGCAGGCTGCCCAGCCACTGCCAGCGGTCGCTGGCGATGCCGGCCAGCGTGACGCCGGCGCCCATGCTGTGGTCTTCGCTGTCGGCGTGCACGCCCACGCGGCCGCCGAAGGTCTGGCCCGGCTTGAGCAGGTCGGATGGGTTGGTCGTGTACATCGAGACCATGCCGGCCAGGCCGTCCGAGCCATACAGGGCCGAGGCCGAACCGCGCAGGATCTCCACACGCGAGATCAGGCCGAGGTCGTAGTAATCGCGCCCGAAGGCCGCGGCACCGAGCACGCCGTTGCTGAGCTCGCGCGGCATGCGGATGCCATCCATCGTGAGCAGCACTCGGTTGCCTTGCAGGCCGCGGATGTTGAAGCCGGCGTTGCCGTCGCGGCCGGTGCTGCCCTGCACGGCGCCAAAGCGCTGCGGCGCGCGTTTGACTTCCACGTTGGGCAGTTCCCGAACCAGCTCGCGGATGTCCTGGGCACGGGTGGGATCGAGCGCGTCGCCTTCGATCACGTCGATGCGGGCGGGCACTTCGTCGAGGGCGCGCTCGCTGCGAGAGCCGGAGATCACCACCGGCTGCAATGTGGTGGCCGCCGCCACCTGGCGGGTGTCGGCGCTTGGGGGCGTCTGGGCCCAGGTGGTGGTGGCCAGCAGGCTGCAGGCCAGGGCCACAGGGCGGAGCGGAAATGCGAAAGCGAAAGCGAAAGTAGGTCGGGCGGTCACGAGATCACCTGGTGTGGGTTGAACAACACAGGCTGGCTCGTGGCACCGCACGCGGCGGTGAACTGGCTGGCTGGGGGCGGAGAGGGTCTGGCGCGGCGGGCGGCGTCCTTACTTGGTCAGGATCAGCTTGTTCTGCGCCGTCAGGCTGAGTCGGTAGACCTGGCCTGCGTGCTCGATGTAGACCTCGCGCCGCCCGCTGCTGAGTTCGGCAAAGGGCACGCGCGGCGGGGTGGCCGCGGCGGTCACCGCGGGGGCGTTGGGTGGTGGAGGGGGTGGTGCAGCGTTCACGGCCCGCAGTATAAACACAAATGCGAACAATTCGTATCTGATGAGCGAAAAATCCGCCCACCCCATGCGCGGCTCACCGATGCACTGACCAACGCCCGGATTTGCGCGAACGCCCTGCCTACAATCGCGCGCCATGAGCATCAAGAGCGACAAGTGGATCCGCCGCATGGCCGAGCAACACGGCCTGATCGAACCCTTCGAGCCCGGCCAGGTGCGCCAGGTCGATGGCAAGCGTGTGATCAGCTACGGCACCAGCAGCTATGGCTACGACATCCGCTGCGCGCCCGAATTCAAGGTGTTCACCAACATCCACAGCACCGTGGTCGATCCCAAGGCCTTCGACGAAAAGAGCTTCGTCGACTTCCACGGTGACCACTGCATCATCCCGCCCAACAGCTTCGCGCTGGCGCGCACGGTCGAGTACTTCCGCATCCCGCGCAACGTGCTGACCATCTGCCTGGGCAAGAGCACCTATGCCCGCTGCGGAATCATCGTCAACGTCACGCCCTTCGAGCCCGAATGGGAAGGCTATGTGACGCTGGAGTTCAGCAACACCACGCCGCTGCCGGCCAAGATCTACGCGGGCGAGGGCTGCGCGCAGGTGCTGTTCTTTGAAAGCGACGAGGTCTGCGACGTGTCCTACAAGGACCGTGGCGGCAAGTACCAGGGGCAGGTCGGGGTCACCCTGCCCAAGGCCTGACGGCCACACCAGGCCACACCGGACGGGGCAGGAGACACACCATGAAATGGGAAAACAACCGAGCCTCCGATCAGATTGAAGACCGACGCAACAGCCCCGGCGGCATGGGCCGAGCGCCACGCCTGGGCGGTGGCCGTGGCATCGGACTGGGCACCATCGCCATCGCGCTCATTGCGGGCTGGGTGTTCGGCATCAACCCGCTGACCATCCTGGGCGCGCTCGACGGCGGTGGCCTGCAGGCGCCCACGCAGGTGGAGGCACCCCAGGGCCAGAGCGGCGCACCCAGCGACGACATGGGCCGCTTCGTGGCCTCGGTGCTGGGTGGCACCGAAGACGCCTGGGACCAAATCTTTCGGGAATCCGGCTCGCAGTACCAGAAGCCGCGGCTGGTGCTGTTCCGTGGCGCCACGCCCACCGCTTGCGGTACGGGACAGGCCGCCATGGGGCCGTTCTATTGCCCGGCCGACCGGCAGGTCTACATCGACCTGAGCTTCTACGACACGCTGCGCCGCCAGCTGGGCGCGCCAGGCGACTTCGCCCAGGCCTACGTCATCGCCCACGAGGTCGGCCACCACGTGCAGAACCTGCTCGGCATCACCGACCAGATGGAGAAGGCCCGCGGGCGCATGGGCCAGCGCGAATACAACGCGCTGTCGGTGCGCCTGGAGCTGCAGGCCGACTGCTTCGCCGGCATCTGGGCCCACCGCAACCAGCAGACGCGCCAGATTCTGGAGCCGGGCGACATCGACGAAGCCCTGAACGCAGCCGCGGCCATCGGCGACGACACGCTGCAGCGCCAAAGCCAGGGGCAGGTGGTGCCCGACAGCTTCACCCACGGCACCAGCGACCAGCGCCAGCGGTGGTTTCGCACCGGCCTCGAGACGGGCGACGTGCGGGCCTGTGACACCTTCAAGGCGGCCCGGCTTTAGCCACCATCTCGCTCGGCTTTGGGCGCCGGATGCGCCCGAATCGGGCTGGATGCGACAATACCCGGCTTCACAGGTGGTCTGCCCGGGCATTTTTCGGGGTGGGTCACACGACCCGATATGACCCAAAGCTTCTCCGAACTCAATCTCGCGCCTGCGCTGGCCAAGGCCGTGGCCGGCATGGGCTACGAAACCATGACGCCGATCCAGGCGCAGGCCATCCCGCAGGTGCTGACCGGCCGCGACGTGATGGGCGCGGCCCAGACCGGTACCGGCAAGACGGCTGCGTTCAGCCTGCCGCTGCTGCAGCGCCTGCTCAAGCACGAAAACGTTTCCACCTCGCCGGCGCGCCATCCGGTGCGCGCGCTGGTGCTGCTCCCTACGCGCGAACTGGCCGACCAAGTGGCCGAGCAGGTCAAGCTCTACGCCCAGTACACCCAGCTGCGCAGCACCGTGGTGTTCGGTGGCGTGGACATGAAGCCACAGACGGCCGAGCTCAAGAAGGGCGTGGAAGTGCTGGTGGCCACGCCGGGCCGTCTGCTCGACCACATCGAGGCCAAGAACTGCGTGCTCAACCAGGTCGAGTACGTGGTGCTCGACGAGGCCGACCGCATGCTCGACATCGGCTTCCTGCCCGACTTGCAGCGCATCCTGAGCTACCTGCCCAAGCAGCGCACCACGCTGCTGTTCTCGGCCACCTTCTCGCCCGAGATCAAGCGCCTGGCCAACAGCTACCTGCAGGACCCGATCACCGTCGAGGTGGCGCGCTCCAACGCCACCGCGTCCACCGTCGAGCAGCACTTCTACCGCGTCGACGACGACGACAAGCGCGCGACCCTGCGCCAGATCGTTCGCGAGCGCGGCATCAAGCAGGCCTTCGTCTTCGTCAACAGCAAGCTGGGCTGTGCCCGCCTGGCGCGCTCACTTGAGCGCGATGGCCTCAACACCGCGGCCCTGCACGGCGACAAGAGCCAGGACGAGCGTCTGAAGGCACTCGATGCCTTCAAGCAAGGCAATGTGGACCTGCTGGTGTGCACCGACGTGGCCGCGCGCGGCCTCGACATCAAGGACGTGCCGGCGGTCTTCAACTTTGACATTCCGTTCAACGCCGAAGACTACGTGCACCGCATCGGCCGCACCGGCCGTGCCGGCGCCTCGGGTCTGGCGGTGTCGTTCGTGGGCGGCCGCGACGCCCGCCTGGTGGGCGACATCGAAAAGCTGGTGGGTCGCAAGCTGGAGATCGAGGCGCTTGAGCTCGAACCCGATCGCCGACCTGCCGGCCGCTTCAACGACGGCCAGCGTGCCTGGCAACGCGAAGAAGGCGGGCGCGAAGCGCGTTCGCCGCGGCCCCAGCCGGCGCCGCGCGCACCGGTCGACCCGTTCTTCGACAAGCCCTACGAGGCGCCCGAGACCCGCGAAGCCCCGCCGGCCTGGGAGGCCCAGCAGCAGCCCCGCAGCAACGCAGCCCGTGGCACGTCACCCAACATCAAGACGCGCCGCAAGGTGCCGGCCCTGTTCAAGGCATCGGCACCGGTCGACAGCAACTGAGCACTGCGCTGTTCAGTCCAGCCCTGGCGTCTGGGCCGCGGCGCAATGGACATCGATGCATTCGTAGGCGCGCTGGCCTGCGTCCAGGCGGGCGGCGGTGAGGCAGCCTCCCCAGACACATCCGGTGTCCAGTGCCAGCAAGGTGTCGGTGCGCAGGCGTCCCAGTGTGGACCAGTGCCCGAAGGCCACCGGCACCTGCGCGGTACGCCGGCCTGGCACTTCGTACCAGGGCATGAAGCCCGCCGGTGGCGTGGCGGCGGCGCTCTTGGTGGCGAACTCCATCTCGCCCCTGGCGCTGCAAAAGCGCAGCCGTGTGAAGGCGTTGACGATCACCCGCAGGCGATCGCTGCCCGTGAGTGTTTCGCGCCAGCGCGTCGGCTGGTTGCCGTACATCTCGTGCAGAAAATCCGCCCACTGCGGGCTTTGCAGCACGGTCTCAACCTCGTGGGCCAGGGTCAGGGCTTCGGTGTCGCTCCAGTCGGGCAGCACGCCGGCGTGCACCAGCAACCAGCCGTGTTCCATCAGGGCCAGTGGCCGCGCCCGCAGCCAGTCGAGCAGGGCGTCGCGGTCGTCGGCCTGCAGGATGTCGTCGAGCGTGTCGTTGCGGTGCGGCTTGCGCACGCGGTGCGAAACGGCCAGCAGGTGCAGGTCGTGGTTGCCCAGCAGGCACTGCGCGCTGCCCTCCAGCGCAATGAGCCGACGCATGGCCGCCAGCGAAGCCGGTCCGCGGTTGACGAGGTCGCCCACCACGATGAGGCGGTCGCGGCTGGGTGAAAAACCCACCTCGTCGAGCAAGCGACCGAGTGCCTCATCGCAGCCCTGGACATCGCCGATCAGATACAGTGACATGCCTTTGATTCCACAGAGAAATCGATTCCCCACGTGCGCCGTCTCAGGGCGCAGCCCGGGCCACATCTTGCGCCAGGGTCGGGCCTGATTATGGATATCGTCCTCATCGCCTTCCTCACGCTGCTCAATGGCGCCTTTGCCATGTCGGAGCTGGCGCTGGCCTCCAGCCGCAAGGCCCGTCTCAACGCCATGGCCGACGACGGTGACAAGGGCGCCGTCACCGCCCTGCAGCTGCTCGACAACCCGACGCAGTTCCTGTCCTCGGTGCAGGTGGGCATCACTTCCATCGGCATGCTCAACGGTATCGTTGGCGAGGCCGCCTTCAGCGACGACCTCGCCGCTCGATTGCAATCGGTGGGGCTGGAGGCCACGGTCGCCGGCGTGCTGGCCACGGCCATTGTGGTCACGGTCATCACCTTCATCACCATCGTCTTTGGCGAGCTGGTGCCCAAGCGCATCGGCCAGCTGTACCCGGAGCCGGTGGCGCGCTGGGTGTCGCGGCCCATGGCCGCCGTGGCGACCGGCGCCAAGCCTTTTGTCTGGTTGCTCACGCATACCACCCAATGGGTGCTCAAGCTGCTGCGCGTGGACAACGCCGGCGGTCAGCAGGTCACCGAAGAAGAAATCAACGCCAGCCTGGCCGAGGGCGTGGACGCCGGCATCATCGAGGCGCAGGAGCACCGCATGGTGCGCAATGTGTTCGGCCTCGACGACCGCCAGCTCAACTCGATCATGGTGCAGGCCTCCGAGATCGAATGGCTGGACGCCCGCGCCGGGGTGGGCGATGCCTTGGTCAAGGCCCGCGAGAGCGCCCATTCCTGGTACCCGGTGTGCCGTGGCGGTCTGGAGGACGTGGTGGGTGTCATCAGCGTGCCGCGCTTGCTCGCGCTGCAGGCCGAGGGCGACGCGCAGCCGGTGGGCACGCATGTGTCGCCGGCCGTGTTTGTGCCCGAAACCCTCAGCGGCATGGAGCTGCTCGACCAGTTCCGCGAACGCGCCACGCGCATGGTGTTCGTGGTCGACGAGTACGGCGTGGTGCAGGGCCTGCTCACGCCGCGCGACATGCTCGAGGCCATCACTGGCGAGTTGTCGCCCGAACTGCCGGTCGATGCCTGGGCACGCCAGCGCGACGACGGTGCCTGGGAGATTGACGGCGCCATGCCGGTTGCCGAGCTGAAGTCGCGCCTGGAGATCGACTCCCTGCCCGACGAAGACAAGGGCCGCTACGCCACCGTGGCGGGCCTCATGCAGGCGGCCTCGGGCTCGTTGCTGCAGAACGGTGAGTGCGTGGATGTCGGCGGCTGGCGCTTCGAGGTGATCGAGCTCGATGGTCGGCGCATCGACCGCGTGCTCATCACCGCCCTGCCACCCGAGGAAGAGGCCGACCAGGCGTCAGAGATCGACGGCTGAGCGGGCAGCGGGCCACCACGCGGGCAACAGCGCCCGCACGCCCGGCTCGTCAAAGCGCGCATCCAGCAGCAGCACGCTGCCACGGTCCTGCGGGGTGCGGATGAGGCGTCCTGCCGCCTGCACCACCTTGTGCAGGCCGGGGTACAGGTAGGTATCGTTCCAGCCGTTGCCACCCGCGCGCTGCAGCTTTTCGCGCAAGGCCTCGCTCAGCGGCTCGGGCGGTGGCAGGCCCAGCGTGGCCACGCTGACGCCCACCAGGCGATCACCCGGCAGGTCGATGCCTTCAGCGAACACACCGCCCAATACCGCGAAGCCCAGGCCCGTGCCACCGCTTTCGAACCGGGCCAGAAAGGCCTCGCGTGCGGACTCGCTCATGCTGCGCGATTGCGCCCAGACGGTGACGTCGGGCGCTGCGGCCACGAAGGCGTTCATGGCCTGGTCCAGGTAGTCGAAGCTGCTGAAGAACGCGAGGTGGTTGCCGGGTGTGCCACGCACGTGTGCTTGCAGGGCCGCCACCAGGTCGGGCAGGGTGCGCGCGCGGTCGGCCCAGCGCGTGGACAGGCCCTTGGCGATGAACACCTGTAGTTGCGATGGTTCGAATGGGGAGGCCACGTCCAGCTGGGCGGTCGCTTCGCCCAAACCCAGCAGGCGCTGGGTGTGGTCCATGGGTGTGAGCGTGGCCGAGAACAGCGTGGCCGCGTGCGCGGCCTCCCAGCGCGGGCGCAGCAGCTCGGCGGGCAACAGGCAGCGCAAGGCCAGACGTGGCCGTGGCCGACCGCGGCGTGGGGCGGTGCCGGCACTGCGCTCGAATACGCTGTGATCGCCGAACTGGTCGGCGACGCGAAGGAACTGCAGGGCCTCGAACAACCATGGTTGCAGGGGCGCTGCGGCCTGCGGGTGTTGCGCCATGAAGTCGGTGAGGCGGCTCAGGTGCTGGCGCAGCGTGTGCACGAACGCGCCGGGCAGTTCGTCGTCGATGGTGGTGCCGCCAGCCCAGTCGCTGGCCAGCGTTCCCCATGCGCGGTGCACGGCATTCATGCTGCCGGCCAGGCTGCGCGGGGCTTGCGCCCGCCAGGCCGCAAATCGCAGGGGGTCGAGCTCGGCGCTGTGCATCTGGCGCGCGCGCTCGGCCAGGTTGTGCGCTTCGTCCAGCAGCAGTTGCACCCGCCACCCTTCGCTGCGCGCCATCGCCCAGGCCTGGGCACTGAGGTCGAACCAGTGGTTCACATCGCCCACCACCACGTCGGCCCAGCGCTGCAGCTCCTGCGTCAGGTAATAGGGGCAGATGGCGTGTTCGCGTGCCACAACGCGCACGGCGTGCTGGTCGAGCCAGCCGATCCGTACCGCGGCGGCGCGCGCATCGGCGAGCCGGTCGTAGAAGCCGCGTGCCAGCGGACAGGACTCGCCATGGCAGGCGAGGTCGGGGTGCTCGCAGCTTTTGTCGCGCGACAGGCGCTCCAGCACCCGTAGCGGTTGCGCGTTCAGGCGCTTGAGGCCGTCGAGCGCGATCGTGCGGGTGGTGCCCTTGGGGGTGAGCACCAGCAGTTGGTCGCTGTTGACCACCGGCATCGCGCGCAAGGCGCCGAACAGGGTGGCGGCCGTCTTGCCGATGCCGGTGGGCGCTTGCGCCAACAGGTGGCGACCCGCCCGCTGCGAGCGAAACACCGCCTCGGTGAGCTCGCGCTGGCCTTGGCGATAGTGGTCAAACGGAAAGGGCAGCGCCTGCAGCGCCGCATTGCGAGCGCGCCTGTGGGCACGCTCCTGCAGGGCCCAGTCCAGGTAGCGGCCACTCAGCGCCAGCGCGTGGGCCGCCAGCGCCTCGCGGCTGTGGGTTTCGGACAGCACCGTTTCGCGACCGCTGTCGATATCGAAATACACCAGCGCCACGTCGATCTGCGACCACTGCTCGGCTTCGCACAGCAACCAGCCGTAGACCTTGGCCTGCGCCCAGTGCAGCGAGCGCTGGTTGTCGGGAATGAGCGCGGGGTCGCCGCGGTGGGTCTTGATCTCTTCCACGCGCCGGGCGTCCACATCGACACCGTCGGCGCGGCCCTGCAGCCACAGGCCGCCGCAGGCGGCGCCCAGGCTGCGCTCGCGCTGATAGCCCGAGGGACGACGGGCGGTGACGGCACCGTGGCCCTCGATGCCGGCCTGCGCACTGGGCGCGGGCGTGAAGCGGTGGTCCAGGTCGCCGCGGCGCGCGGCAAATGCGCACAGGGTGCGAACACCCACGCGGGGCAGGGCATCGGCGTCGACGGAAGCGGCTTCGGAACTCACAGCGCGGGGCATCATACGGGCCCCATGGACGAGCTACCGCTGACCCGACGCCACCACCAGCGATTGCGCGACACCTTGCGTTCGTCGGGCTGGCCGTGCCACGACCCGATCGAAGTCGACCTGCTGGCAGCGGCATTGCTCGAGCGCGTGTTCGACGCCGAGGGCCGCGAGCAACTGCGGGTTACCGATGCCGGCATTGCCGTGCTGGCGCGCGCGCAGCGGTCCCACCGGACGCGGCGCGACGCGCACGAGGCGCTGGTCGCGCGCGTGGCCCAGGCCCAGCTGCAGCAGGGGCGCCTGGCCTGGTGTGGCTTGTCCTTGCGGGCGCCGCTGGTGCAAGCCGATGGCGCCAACCACTGGGTGCTCGCCAACCCGGACGTGTTCTCCATCCGCCGCAGCTCGCGCCCCGACTGGCTCGAGCCTGTGGTGCACGAGATCAAGGTCAGCCGCGCCGACCTGCTGGCCGACCTGCGCCAGGAGGCCAAGCGGGCCGCTTACCTGGCCATGTCGGGCGCACTCTGGTACGTGCTGGGCCGCGATGCGCGCGGTCGGGCCATTGGTGGCGCGGACGATGTGCCCGCTGAATGCGGTGTCATGCTCGACACCGCAGAAGGCTGGCAGGTGGCGCGCGACGCGCCCCGGCGCGCCGTGCCCGCACTGCCTCACCATGTGTGGCTGGCGCTCGCGCAGGCCGCGCCGGTGGTGGGCGACGACCCGGTGCAGGCCTTGTTGTGAGCGGCGCCACCGTCGAGGCGCGCGCCTGGCTCAGTGCGGCCCGACCTCGCTGTCGTGCCAGCCGGCCAGGGCCCAGCGATTGACCGCGGCCAGCAGCAGATAGAGGGCCACGCCCGTGACCGAGATCAGCACCAGCGCCGCGAACATGCGCGGGATGTTGAGCTGATAGCCCGACTGCAGGATCTGGTAGGCCAGCCCAGTGCCCGTGCCACCGGTGCCGGCCACGAACTCGGCCACCACCGCACCGATCAGCGCCAGCCCGGCCGAGATGCGCAGGCCACCGAAGAAGTAGGGCAGCGCGCTGGGTATGCGCAGGCGCCATAACACCGCCCAGCGCGACGCATGGTGCAGCTTGAAGAAGGCCGCCAGGCCCGGGTTGACGCTGCGAAGGCCCAGCGTGGTGTTCGAGATCACCGGAAACAGCGCGACGATGGTGGCGCAGATCACCAGCGACAGCGTGGTGTCCTTGACCCAGATGATGATCAGCGGGGCAATGGCCACGATGGGGGTTACCTGCAACAGCACCGCGTAGGGAAAGAAGGCGGTCTCGATCCAGCGGCTCTGCACGAACACGAACGCGATCAGCGTGCCCAGCACGGCCGAGGCGACAAAGGCCAGCAGGGTGATCCACAGCGTGACGCCCAGGGCGCCCACCAGCAGGCCCCAGTCCTTGACCAGGGTCTGCGCGATCAACCATGGCGAGGGCACCAAGAAGGGGGGGATCTCGGCCACCACGACCCAGGTCTGCCAGATGACCAGCAGCAGCAAGGCCACCAGCACCGGGGCCAGATAGCGCATCAGCTCGCGCCGTTGCACCCACGGGCGCGTGGCAGCAGTCGGTGCGGCGTCTGCTGGTGGGTCGACCACGGCGGCGGGCAGGGCAGACACTTCCATGGTTTGCCTCAGGAATAGCTGGCTTCGCCGCTGGCGCGCAGCAAGCTGTCCTGCAGGCGCCGTGCGTGCTCGGCAAAGCGCTGGCTGACCCGGAAGTCGGGGCCGCGCGGGTAGGGCTCGTCAATGGCGACCTGCTCGATCACCCGGCCGGGGCGCGCCGCCATCACCACCACGCGCTGCGACAGGTACACCGCCTCGGCGATCGAGTGGGTGACGAAGACGACGGTGAGCTGTTGCTGCTGCCACAGGCGCAGCAGGTCGTCGTCCAGGCGGTTGCGCGTGATTTCATCGAGCGCGCCGAAGGGTTCGTCCATCAACAACAGGTGCGGCTGCGTCACCAGGCCGCGCGCGATCGACACCCGCATCTGCATGCCGCCGGAGAGCTCGCGTGGCCGGTGGGTGGCAAACGATTCCAGTCCCACCAGGGCCAGCGCATCGTTCACGCGCGCGTCGCTGGCGCCTCGGGCCTGCCCGGCCAGATCCAGCGGCAGTCGCACGTTGGTCTGCACATTGGCCCAGGGCATCAGCGTGGCCTCCTGGAACACGAACGACAGGCGCCGTCCGCCGGCCTCGAAATCGCGCACCGGCTTGCGCCAGAGCAGGATGCGACCCTCGGTGGGGTCCAGCATGCCCGCGACCATCTTGAGCAGCGTGCTCTTGCCGCAGCCCGAAGGCCCCAGCAGCGTGACGAACTCGCCCTGCGCGACCTGCAGATCCACCGGCAGCAAGGCGCGCGTGCCGTTGGGGTAGGTCTGCTCGGCCGACAGGACTTCGATCGCAGGGGGGAGTTCGCTCATGCCGCGTCGCCCGTCACTCAGGGCAGGATCTTCAAGTCCTTGACGAACTGGTCGGTGTAGGTGGCCTTGTAGTCCACCTTGGGGTCGATCAGCTTGTTGGCCACCAGCATGTCGAAGGTGGCCTTCATGCGGGCGTCGGTGATGATGCCCACGCCCATGGTGGCTGCGTCGCCGCCAAACACCATGCCGGTGGCCTTGAGTTGCGCAATGCCATGCGCAATCTTGTCGTCCGTCATGTTCGGGTTGTCCTTCTTGATCAGCGCGTTGGCGGCCGAGGGATCACCCGTGAGATATTTCTTCCAGCCCTCCATCGAGGCCTTGACGAACTTGGCCAGCGCCTGCGGGCGCTCCTTGACCGTTTTTTCCATGCAGACGATGGTGGTCGAGTAGGGGGGCCACCCGTGGTCGGACAACAGGAAGACGCTGGGCTTGAAGCCGCCTTCCTTCTCGATCGCGAAGGGCTCGGACGACAGGTAGCCCTGCTGCACCATGTTCTTGTCGGCGATGAAGGGCTGGATGTTGAAGGTGTAGGGCTTCATCTGGCTGTCGCTGAGGCCGTACTTGCTGCGCAGCCAGGGCCAGTAGGTGGTGGTGCCGGCACTGGAGACCAGGATGGTCTTGGTCTTGATGTCCTCGATCTTCTTCACGTCGGGGTGCGCCACCAGCACCTGCGGGTCCTTCTGGAAGGAGGCGGCCACCGTCACGGCGTTGATGCCTTGCGCCCGCACGCTCATGGTCTGCACGTCGTAGCCCATCACGCACTCGGCCTGGCCGGCGGCCATGATCTGCATGATGTTGACCTGCGGCCCGCCCATGCGGATGGTCACGTCCAGCCCGGCGGCCTTGTAGCTGCCGTCGGCCATCGCCTGGTAGAAGCCGCCGTGCTCGGCCTGGGCGTACCAGTTGGTGACGTAGGTGAACTTTTCCTGGGCGAAGGCCCCGCTGCACAAGGCGAGCGCGGCCAGGGTCAATGCACTGCGGGTCCGGATCGAAGCCATGTCATCTCCTTCGGGGGGGTAGGGGGTCAGCCGGGAATCGGTTCGCAAACTCCATGCCAATGTGCGGGCGCGTGGCGTTGCCCTACCTGGTGGGCGGCAGCCAGACGGTGGCTTCCACCTCCAGTCGCACGCCTTCGCCCGGCAGCATGCCGCTGACCTGCACCACCGTGCTGACCACCGGCTCCGCAAAGAAGAGGTCCCGCACGCGGTTGTAGGCCGGGTAATCGCGCAGGTCGGTGAAGTACTGCACCAGCCGGCAGACGTTGGCGAGATCGCCGCCATGGTCCTCGACCAGCTGCCGGATGCGCTCGAGCACCACCCAGCTCTGCACCACGATCGGACTCTCGAACACATCGACCGACAGCTGCCCGGTGTCGTAACCCTTGGTACGCAGTGCCTCGCGCGCGGCGGATGGCAAGGCGTCGTAGCGCTGCAACACCCCGCCGGAGGCGGCGTCCACCGCCACGATGCCACTCAGGTACAGGTGGTCGCCCACGCGACGGGCCGCCGCGTAGCGGGCCATGGGGGCTGCGGTGGAAGTGCGCATGCGTGCTCTCGTGACGAATTGGAAAGCGAAGCATAGCCAGTGTCCCTCAGCCGTCCAGCCGACAGCCTAGGGCCATGGCGGGATGTGGGTGCTGCAGCGCCTGCTTACTGTTCCGTTGGGCGCGATGTGCGTCGGCTTTGGAGATATGGGCATGGATCGGAGCATCGGGTTGTTGTTCACTTGCGCGGCACTGCTGAGTGCGTGCGGCGGTGGCGGCTCGGACGACAGTGGCAGCCACACGACCCGGGTGTCCACGGCGCCGGCACCTGCTCCAGCGCCCGCACCAGCGCCCGCACCAGCGCCAGCGCCCGCACCAGCGCCCGCACCAGCACCAGCACCAGCACCCACCTTCTCCGCCGCGCTCGTTGGGACACCCAGTCGCGGCGCTCAATTGCAATGGGGACCCGTCGACGGCGTGACCTTTTACCGAACCACGGTCGATCCGGATGGCCCCACTGGGCCGGGCGCACCCCAACCCGGGCCCGTTCAAACCGGCATTCAAGGGGATCGCTTCGACATTGGCACGGAGCTCGACCTGGCCAACGCCGTCCACAGCACGTACGACGTATACGGCTGCGCCTCGGCCGATGCGACCGTGTCCTTGTCCACGTGTGAACTGTTGGGGGTGGGGGCCGCTGCCGAAGGATTGAAGAGTGCCGTCGTCGTTGGTGAGATCCCTGGCGTGCCGGGTCGATCCACTGTGGGGTCGGCGATGGAAACCTACGTCTTCAGGGGCGAGGCCAAATTGACGATTGGGATTCCCGAGGCCAATGGTGGTGCGGGCGCTGTGGTGACGCTGGCGCGAACCAAGGGCGAATCCAGCTGGCGCCTGGTGCAAACCTTGACGCTGCCCGGTGCGCGATATGGCGACGATTTCGGACGCAGCCTGCGCCTCGCATCGCTCGGTACGGGGGGCACCGGCATGTTCGTTGGCGTTCCGGGGTTCGACATCGGTGTCAATACCGCCGACCAGAAAATGAACGCCGGGGCGGTGGCCCTCTATGTGCTTGGCAACAACGACCTCTGGACTTGGAAGGCCACGTTTACGGCGCCCAATGCGGGGCAGGGAGACGAATTCGGTACGTCTTTGGCGGTTGTCGTCGACACCCCGCCGAGTTCGCCTTCGACGCGAGAGCCCGGGATTGCAGTGGGTGCACCCTTTGAAGACAGCCCGGCTCAAGGTGTCTTCAGGGCCGATGCCCTGGCCACGGTGGGCGGGGATGCCGCCGCGGACGCAGACTACGGCGCCGTCTATACCCTGGTGCGCAATTCCGCCACAGGCGCCTTTGAGTGGGCCAGCTACATCAAGAGTGACAGGCCAACGGAGAGTGCCTACTTTGGCTACGCATTGGGCGGCTCTTACTTCGGAGATCGGCTGGCAGTGGGAGCGCCGGGTGCGTCGCGGCTCCCTGAGGCGCCGTATGGCGGCTCAGTCAATGTCTTCCATCTCGGGGGGCAATGGGTCAGCAATGTGGTTGCGGCCTCCACCTCACCGAACGCAAAGCCGCTGACCTCCTCATTCGGATCGGTGGTGTCCCTATCGCGCACTGGCCAAACGCTCGCCATTGGCGAACCTGAGGCGGATATTGGTCTCGCAACGAGCGCGGGACGGGTGCATGTGTGGGCCTACGGCGGATCGGGATGGCAGTATTCGGCGATGCTGAATGCCACACAACCCACGTCGCGGGAACGCTTTGGCAAGACCCTTCTCGCGCTGGACGACAAGCTCTGGGTGGGTGCCCCTGAAAACAACAGTGCATTCGCCGGTGTGCAACGCAAGGACCAGGTTGCGGCCGAGGCCGGTGGTTCTGTGGGTGGTGCGGGCGCGGTTTACCAGTTCTGGCGGTCTTCGTCGGGCTGGGATCTGTGGGCCCGGTTGAAGTCGCCCTCACCCATCGCCAACGAGAACTTTGGGCGGTCAATTGCCTACTCGGATGCCATTGGCTACACATACACCGTGGTCGGTGCCGACGCGCCCAGCGCCCCGATCAGCACGGGAACGACCAAGGGGCGGTTCTACACGTACTGAGTCGAGAGTGTCCGGGCGCTGGCTCAGCGCGTCAGCGCCTGCGTCACCCGTGCCATGAATGCCTCGCGGTCGCGGGTCGTCACGTTGTTCATGTCGTGCAACTGCAGCCAGGTCTTTTGGCAGCGCGGGTGAAACAGCATGGCCATGCCGCGCATCATGATGCGCCGGTGCGGGTCGCCCATGAACTTGAGCCACCACCAGGGCGAGCCGCCGTGGGTGATGACGGTGAAGCGGCGCACATGGCGCATGTTCGGGCTCAGCCGTTCGCCCTTGCGTCGCGCAGGTTCAAAGGTCACTTTGGGCAGCCACACGCGCTCCAGCCAACCCTTGAGCATGGCGGGTGGTCCCCACCACCAGGTGGGGTAGACCAGCACGATATGTTCGGCGCGGCGTATCAGCCCGATGTGGCCTTCAAAGCGCTGCAGCAGCCAGTCGGGCGCCTCGAGGTAGGCCGCGCGCTCGTCACGAGACAGCACGGGATCGAAGCCTTCGGCGTAGAGGTCGATGGTGTCGAGGACGTGGCCCTGGGCCTGCAGCGTGTCCTTGGCCAGGCGAAACAGCGCGGCGCTGAAGCTCTCGGGGTTGGGGTGGGCGTGAACGATCAGGGTCTGCATGGGTGTGGCGCCGTCAGGGTCTGGCGTACTCGGGCAACCACCCTTCGGCTTTGCCCGGGTTCATCAGCCCGTGCGGGTCGGCCAGCTTCTTGAAGTCGATCTGCGCGGTGTCGATGGTCTTCATGCCGCCGCCCTCGATGGTGACCACGTGGTTGTCGAACACCAGGCAGCCATCGGCCTCGTGCTCGCGAATGATTTCGTACAGCCGCTCGCGGTCGAAGTACGCCACCAGCGGTAAGGCAAACACCACGAAGCCGTGTTGATCGCGGCCGAACTCGTGGTGCATCACCAGCTCGTCGCCGTAGCGCTGCATCTGCCGCTCCACCAGGTCGATGTCCAGCGGCCAGCCGTAGACCGTCTGCAGGTTGGTCCAGCTCTTGTCGTGGCGCAGCGCCATCAGCGTGGTGTGGTTCCAGGCACATTCGAAGGCCGGCACCAGGCCCTCGCGCGTGAGCTCGTCCTCGGTCATGGCCATAGTCTCGGTGCCGCCAAAGCGGTGCACCAGCGCTCGCCAGGCGGGAAGATCGCGCGGGTTGACCATGGCGAACACGGCGTCCTGTCCGGCCGGGAAGCGATCGCCGAAGGCGTCGGCATAGAAGGGCGCGAAACGCTGGTCCACCGCGGTGATCTCGAACGCGTCGATCGCCGGTCCAGGTGGAACGGGCGGCGCGTCGGAGCCGCGAATGGGGTTGGCGCGCGCGCAGGCCTCGGTGGCCGCGACGCCAAACTCCAGTGCGCGGCGGTAGGTGGGGAACAGCGCGATGTGGTGCACCCAGTCCACCGCCGGCTTGAGCGCCAGGGTCAACTCGGTCATGACGCCGTTGGTGCCGAAGGCGTGGTGCACTTTCTGGATGTCGGCGTCGTCGAGCTCGATCACGCGCGGTGTCTCCTCGATCGTCACGATGCGCACCCGCGAGACATTGCCGGGGTCTTTCAGGATGCCGTTGCGCACGCTGCCGGCGCCGCCATAGCCGCCGCCAATGAAGCCGCCGATGGTGGCGGTGTCGCGCGTGCTCGGGTACATGAGCAATTCCTGCCCGCCGGGCACCACGGTGCTGGCGCGCACCGCGCGCTCCAGCGCCATGATGTTGCAGCCCGCCTGCACGCGCACCCAGCCGTCGCCGATCTCGAGCACCTGGTCCAGCCCGGTGATGTCCAGAATCACGCCGCCTTCGAGCGGCACGCATTGCCCGTAGTTGCCGGTACCGCCTCCGCGAACGACCAGCTTGACCCGTTCGCGCGCGCACGCCGTCACCACGCGGATCACCTCGTCCTCGGTCACCGGCCGCACGATGAGTTCGCCACGGCAGTCCTGGAGCTGCGCCTTCAGGATGGGGCTGTACCAGTGATAGTCCTGGCTCTTGAGCTCGAGCTGCGTAGGGTCGGTGCTCATGGCGATGCCATCGAGCGCGACCATGACGCGGTGCAGCGGCGTGGTCTGTGATGCAGCCGGAGGTGTGTTCGGTGGTGAGGTGGTCATGCAGTGCTCAGGTGATCCATTGCCCCTGGCGACAGATGCGGCGTCGGCGGCCGGCAGGGGCCATGGCCTGCAGGCCGTCGTGCGCGTCGAGCACGATGAAGTCGGCCGGGCAGCCTTTGTTGAAGCGGCCGTCCCAGGCCAGACCCATGGTCTGTGCGGGCGCCACGGTCACGCTGTCGAGCCAGTCTTCGGCCGGTGCCAGGTGGGCCGCCTGCACGCCCAGTGCCCAGGCCTCCAGCGGGTCGTAGCAGCCATAGGGGAAGAAGGGGTCGGCCACGTTGTCGCTGGCCAGGCAGGTGCGCACGCCGGCCGTGCGGGCTTCACTGAGGCGGGTGATGCCGCGCGGCACCGGCGTCTCGCTCCAGCTGCCTTGCAGGTAGAGGTTGGTGGTGGGCAGGGCGGTCAGCGTGATGCCGGCCTGGGCCACCAGGGCCAGCGTTTGTTGTGCGTCGTCGGCGGTCTGCACCGACAGCGAGCAGGCGTGGCCGCAGGTGACGCGTCCCTGCCAGCGCCGCTGCAGCGTCATCTCGGCGATGCTGCGCAGGCCGGTAGCGTCGACGTGCAGGCCTTCGTCGACGTGAAAGTCCAGCTCCAGGTCGTAGGCCTCGGCCAGGTCGAACACCGTGCGCAGCCGGCGCGGCAACCCGGGATGGCGGTAGATGAAGCAGCCCAGCACGCCACCGCCGGCCTTCACCGCGCGCGCCAGCCAGTGCGCCCATTCGGTGTCGTCGAACTGATCGACCGCGGTGAGCGACACCCACTGGATCTGCAGCCGCTCGCGCCAGGCCTGTCGCAGTTCGGCGATCACGTCCACCGCAGGCGGTCGGTCTGGGGTCATCCAGTCGATGTGGGTGCGCACCGCGCGCACGCCGTGGTCCCAGGCTTCCTGCAGGGCGCGCTGCATGCGTGGGCGCAGCGATTCGCGCGTCCAGCCGGCGCGGTGCGCCGCGATCATGTCGATGGCGCGAAACAGGTCGCCGTTGGCAGCACCGGTGTCCTGCACGGTGTAGGTCTTGTCCAGGTGCAGGTGCAGGTCCACCAGCGGCGACAACAGCAGGCCTTGCGCAGGCGTACCGGCGGGGCAGGGCGTGATGGCGGTGATGTGCTCACCGTGCCATTGCAGGTTGAAGACGGCGTCTGCACCGGCCTTGCCGCCGAAGCCACGCAAGGCGGCGGGGATGCGCACGGCATGGAGTTCGGTGTTCATGCGGATCGCCACACGGTCTGTTCGGTCACGGTGTGGGGCGGTAGTCGGTCCACCTCGTGCAGCAGGGCCGCCAGCTGGCGTGCCGCATCGTCGATCACGGCCTGCCCCTTGGCGGCGCTGGCACCCGTGGCGTCACCGGCGGCGCCCCAGGTGTTGAGGTCTTGCGCCTGCCAGGCCACCTTGCCAGCACCGCTGCCCAGCAAGGGATAGTCGCGCGCGCGCTCGGCCATGGCGTTGGGGAATTCGCGCGCTGCATCCATGTGCACGGTGTGCGGCGCCAGGGCCAGCATCATCGAGGTCTCGACGTCACCGGCGTGGATGCCGAAGCGGTGCTCCTCGTCGGTGAACAGGGCGCGCACGGCCGGTGCCATGGGCAGCGTGAACCAGTTGGTCGACACCACCACGAAGCTGTGCGCCACGCGCAGATCGCGTGCCACGGTCTCCATCAGTGCCACCTGACCGCCGTGGCTGTTGAGCAGCACCAGCTTGCCGATGCCAGCGCGCGCGACGCAGGCACCCAGCTCCATCCAGATGGCGTGCAAGGTGTCGGCCGACAAGGTGAGGGTGCCCGCATAGCGTGCGTGTTCGTTGCTCTTGCCGACGGCTTGCGTGGGCAGGAAGAGCACCGTGGCATCGGGTTTCAGGTGCGGCAGGCAAGCGTCGATGACCCCGTCGACCAGGGTGGTGTCCACGCTCACTGGCAGGTGCGGGCCGTGCTGCTCGATCGCGGCGATCGGCAACACCGCGATCGCCTGCGCGGCGCGACCGCTGGCCTGCAGGTCGGCGAAATCGCGCGCCGTCCAGTCGGCCCAGCGGCGCGAGGGGTTCATTGACATGGGGGCTCCGAGGGGTTCCGGGTGTCTCCGCGTTTGAGTGCGAAGGTTCGCAAATTGCATGCCATGTTGCCGCTGCGGCGGCAGCCGCAAGCATGGTTCAGGCATGGCTGAACGATGGTGTCAGCAATCGTGAATTCTCCTGTCGCGCAGGCGCGCCTACAGTGCCCGCCTGCCCACTGGAGAGCGCCATGCTGCAAGCCCTGATTTTTGACGTCGATGGCACCCTGGCCGATACCGAACGGATCCACCTTGAGGCCTTCAACCATGCCTTTGCCGAGGAGGGCCTCGACTGGCACTGGGACGAGGCGCTGTACACCGAGTTGTTGCAGGTCTCGGGTGGCAAGGAGCGCATGCGCCACTACTGGCAACTGCGCCACCCCGATGTCACCGCGCTCGACGCGGTGGCCCTGCAGCAGACCATCGACCGCCTGCACGAGCTCAAGACGGCCTGGTACGAAGACGCCGTCAACCAGGGGCGGGTGCAGTTGCGCCCGGGCGTGCTGCGGCTCATCGAGCAGGCTCGGCAAGCCAACCTGGCCGTCTCGATCGCCACCACCACCTCGCCGGTGAACATCGCGGCCTTGCTGCGCCACACCATCGGGCCCGATTGGCGCACGCACTTCGCAGCCATTGGCGATGCCTCCTCGGCGCCGGTGAAAAAGCCCGACCCGATGGTCTACCGGCAGGTGCTGGGAGAGATGGGGTTGCCGGCCTCGGTCTGTGTGGCTTTCGAGGATTCGCGCAACGGCTTGCTGGCCGCGCGCGGAGCGGGTCTGCGCACCATCGTCACGCCCACGGCGTTCACCGCGTACCAGCGCTTTGACGGCGCCCTGCGGGTGCTGCCCAGCCTGGCCGAGCTCGACATCGGCACGCTGCAAGCCTGGTGTGCACCGCAGGCGCGCGCTGCGTGATTGCCCGGCGGGCGTCTCAGCGGGTGAGCCAGTCCAGCAGGTTCGCCAGGCGCGGGCCGGTGCTGGTGTCGAAGCCCTGCACGCCGATCTGCTCCAGCACGTCGCGCCCGGCCGCGCTCTGCGGCATGGCGATGAGTTCGGCCTGGATCGCCTTGAGTTGTTCGTCGCTCAGGCGCGGCCCCGCCACGAGCGGAAAGTAGGGCTGCGTTACCGAGCGGTGCAGCACCCGCAGGTTGGACTTCTCCAGGCCGCGCGCCACGCCCGAATACGAGGCCACACCGCCCACGTCCACCAGGTTCTGCTCAAGGAAGAACTTCACCGCGCCCTGTTCGCGCACGTACTGCACCTTTTCCTTGTCGATCAGGATGCCGCGGTCGCGCAGCTCGGCCCGGCAGAACTTGGACATGTACGAGGCCTGCTCGGGCAGCACCCAGCGCTTGCCTTTGGCCTCGGCCACGTTCTGCAGCGGTGAGTCCTTGCGCACGACGATGAGGCATTGCCCCTCGGGCGCGGCACTGGCCACAAAGCGGTAGCCGTGGTCGCGCAGGGCGCGCGCCGGGTAGTCGCTGGGGCGGGCCAGCGCCAGGTCGAAGCGCTGCTGCGCCAGGCCTTCCTCCAGCAAGGCGAACTCGCGCGCAAACACGATGCGCACCTTGCCCTTGAGTGCCTTGCCCAGCGCGTCGGCGAAGGTGCCGTACTTGGCCAGCACCCGGGCGTGGTCGATGCCACCGGAGGTGCCTTCGCTGATGGCCAGGGTGTAGTCGGTGTCGGCGGCCAGGGTGGCGGCGCTCAGCGTGAGGCCGAGCGCCCAGGCGCACAGGCGGGTCGCAAGTTTCATGGTGGGTCGGCGTGCAAGGCCGGGTGACAGCAAATAATGCAATCACCATATTTACATGTGGCGATATATGGGGTGACCCACCGACGACCGGTCGCTCGGGGGGGTTAGTCGTCCAGTGCGTCCAGCGCCTGGCGCAGGCCGTCGGAATGCAGGCGGGCGTGGCGCGGCGGCAGTGGCTCGACCCAGCCCTCGCGGCGCCAGCGGCTGATCCAGCGGCTCACGGTCTCGGTCCGCAGGTCGGCCATGTCGGCCATCTCTTCGCGCCGCGGCAGCCAGGCCAGGCCGTCGTGCCCGGCCAGGGCCTGCAGGCGCAGCAGCAGGTGCAACAGGCGGCGCGGTGCCGACCCCGTGGTGATGTCCATGGACCAGGTCTGTGCCTCGGCGAGCGCGCGTTGCCAGCGGCGCATCAGCTCCTGGGTGACGCCGCGCTGGGTCTGCCCCAGTTCGTCCACCAGGCCCACCGGCAACCGGCACACCTCGACCTCGGTGGCGGCCACGGCGTCTTCGGCGTAGGGCTGGCCCAGCAACGCCTCCTGACCGATCAGGTCGCCGCGCCCGGCCAGGCGCACGATGCGGCGCTCGCCCTGCGCGGTCACGCGCTCGAAGCGCACCACACCCGCACGGATGGTCAGCATGCTGGCGCCGCGCCGGCCCTCACCAAAAATCGGTGCGTCGGCTGCGAAACTGGGCGCCTCGATGTGGGTGTGCAACTGGTGCAGGCCCTGTTCGTCAAGCGCGCCGAACAGGGCGTCGCGGCGCACCGCGCAGGCCTGGCAGGCCTGCGCCTGCGGGTGGGTGGGCGCCTCGCGGTAGAGCGTGATGGGCATGAGCATGGCGCGAGACTCTAGAGCGTGCCCAGGCTGAGCAAGGGGGCGTCGTGCTCGGCCAGCATGGCGGTACCGCGCTCGATGGTGAAGTAGCGAAAGGCCTCGGCCGCGGGCGACAGCACCTTGCTCTGCAGGTGCACCACGTGCCAGGTGCGCATCACCGGCGTGCCCTCCACGTCCACGCGGTGCAGCAGGCCCTGGCGCAGCTCCAGCCCCAACGTGTGCAGCGACAGAAAGCTGATGCCCATGTCGGCCATCACCGCCTGCTTGATCGCCTCGTTGCTGCTCATCTCCATGGTGATGCGCGGCTCGAAACCGTGGTCGGCAAAGAAGCGCTCCATGGCGTTGCGCGTGCCCGAACCGTGCTCACGCACGATGAAGGGGAAGGGCGCCAGCGCAGCCAGCGGCGGGTGGCCGATGCGCAGCAAGGGGTGCTCGGGCGGGCAGACGAACACCAGCGGGTGCGGTGCAAAGGCCTCGCTGCGGGTGGCCAGTTCGGCGGGTGGGCGACCCATGATGGACAGGTCCACCTCGCCGGCCTCCATCTGCGTGACCAGCGCCTCGCGGTTGTTGGCCACGCGCAGGCGCACGTCGATGCCGGGGTGGTCGCGGCGGAATTCGCCCAGCAGCCGCGGCACGAAGTACTTGGCCGTGCTGACCATGCCCACGGTGAGCAGGCCGTGCTCGAGCTTCTTGAAGCGCGCCATGCCGTTCTCGGTGTCGCGCAGCGCACCCAGCATGCGCTTGGCGTGCACCACGAAGTACTCGCCCGCCGTGGACAGCGTGAGGGTGCGGCCCTGGCGGTCGAACAGCTGCAGCCCGACCTGGTTTTCCAGCTCCTTGATCTGCATGGACACCGCCGGCGGCGTGAGGTGCAGCGCCTGCGCGGCCGCGGTCACGCCGCCCCGCTGGGCGACCTCCAGAAACACCCGCAGCTGGCGGAAGCTCAGGTTCATTGTTCAGCTTTGCCTTAACTGAAGACCAAGAAATTCTGACTGGCGTTTATATCAGCTGCGACTGAACATGTGGCCTCGCCGCTGCAATTCGCAGCCCAACCGCAGGAGACAGCCCCCATGAACGCCCCCGTCGACGCCGGCCTCAAGGCCGAGGCCACGCAGATCACCGATGCGAAGAAGCGCTACAGCGCAGGCGTGCTCAAGTACCGCCAGATGGGGTACTGGGTGCCCGACTACCAACCCAAGGACACCGACACCCTGTGCCTGTTCCGCATCACGCCGCAAGAAGGCGTGGACCCGATCGAGGCAGGCGCGGCGGTGGCGGGTGAGTCGAGCACCGCGACCTGGACCGTGGTGTGGACCGACCGCCTGACCGCCTGCGACAACTACCGCGCCAAGTGCTACCGCGTCGAGCCGGTGCCGGGACGCCCGGGCGAGTACTTCGCCTGGGTGGCCTACGACATCATCCTGTTCGAAGAAGGCTCCATCGCCAACATGACGGCCAGCCTGATCGGCAACGTCTTCAGCTTCAAGCCGCTGAAGGCCGCGCGCCTGGAGGACATCCGCGTGCCGGTGGCCTACGTGAAGACCTTCAAGGGCCCGCCCACCGGGCTGATCGTCGAGCGCGAGCGACTGGACAAATTCGGCCGCCCGCTGCTGGGCGCCACCACCAAGCCCAAGCTGGGCCTGTCCGCCCGCAACTACGGCCGCGTGATCTACGAGGGCCTCAAGGGCGGCCTGGACTTCATGAAGGACGACGAGAACATCAACTCGCAACCCTTCATGCACTGGCGCGACCGCTTTCTGTACGTGATGGACGGCGTGAACAAGGCCGCGGCCGCCACCGGCGAGGTCAAGGGCAGCTACCTCAACGTCACCGCCGGCACCATGGAAGCCATTTACGAGCGCGCCGAGTTCGCCAAGAGCCTGGGCAGCGTGATCGTGATGATCGACCTCATCGTCGGCTGGCCCTGCATCCAGAGCCTGGGCGAATGGTGCCGCCGCAACGACATGATCCTGCACCTGCACCGCGCAGGCCACGGCACCTACACCCGCCAGAAGAACCACGGCGTGAGCTTTCGCGTCATTGCCAAGTGGCTGCGCCTGGCGGGCGTGGACCACATGCACACCGGCACGGCGGTGGGCAAGCTCGAAGGCGATCCGCTGACGGTGCAGGGCTACTACAACGTCTGCCGCGATGCGTACACGAAGCAGGACCTGCCGCGCGGCCTGTTCTTCGACCAGGACTGGTGCGACCTGAAAAAGGTGATGCCGGTGGCCTCGGGCGGCATTCATGCCGGCCAGATGCACCAGCTCATCGACCTGTTCGGCGACGACGTGGTGCTGCAGTTTGGTGGCGGCACGATCGGCCACCCGGCCGGTATCCAGGCCGGTGCCGTGGCCAACCGCGTGGCGCTGGAGGCCATGGTCAAGGCGCGCAACGAGGGCAAGGACATCGCCCACGAAGGCCCCGACATCCTGCGCAAGGCTGCGCAGTTCTGCACCCCGCTCAAGCAGGCGCTCGACACCTGGGGCGAGGTCTCCTTCAACTACACGTCCACCGATACCAGCGACTACGCGGTCACGCCGGCCGTGGCGCGCTGAGTTCATTCACCAGGAGACACCGACCATGATGACCAACCCCACCGGCCGCGTGACGCAAGGCCAGTTCAGCTTCCTGCCCGAGCTCAGCGACGACGAGATCCGCGCCCAGATCGCCTACGGTCTGGACAAGGGCTATGCCTGGAGCGTGGAGTACACCGACGACCCGCACCCGCGCAACACCTACTGGGAAATGTTCGGCATGCCCATGTTCGACCTGCGCGACCCGGCCGGCGTGATGCTTGAACTGGCCAACTGCCGCAAGACCTTCCCGCAGCACTACATCCGCCTCATGGCGTTCGACAGCACGCGCGGCATCGAAAGCATCGCCATGAGCTTCATCGTCAACCGCCCGGCCAACGAACCCGGCTTTGGTCTGGTGCGCCAGGAGGTCGATGGGCGGCAGATCCGCTACACGGTCCACAGCTACGCGACCGACAAACCCGAAGCGCAACGCTACTGAGGTCGTCGATGAGCGCGCCGCTGTACGCCATCCCGGGCACCCGCCAGGTCGACGATGCGGCCGAGGCCGGATCACCGACCGAGGCCCCGCCACGCACCGTGGGCGAGGTGCTGGCGCAAAGCCAGGTCGAGGCGGTGCTCGCCGAACTCGACCACGACCTGGTGGGGCTGGCGCCCGTCAAGCAGCGCATCCGTGACATCGCCGCGCTGCTGGTGATCGATCGGCTGCGTCTGCTGCATGGGCTGCAGGCGCAGACGCCCTCGCTGCACATGTGCTTCACCGGCAACCCCGGCACCGGCAAGACCACGGTGGCCATGCGCATGGCGCAGATCCTCCACCGGCTGGGCTACGTGCGGCATGGGCACCTCGTGGCCGTGACCCGTGACGACTTGGTGGGTCAGTACATCGGTCACACCGCGCCCAAGACCAAGGAAGTGCTCAAGAAGGCCATGGGCGGCGTGCTGTTCATCGACGAGGCCTACTACCTGTACCGGCCCGAGAACGAGCGCGACTACGGGCAGGAGGCGATCGAGATTCTGCTGCAGGTGATGGAGAACCAGCGCGACGACCTGGTGGTGATCCTGGCCGGCTATGCCGACCGCATGAACACCTTCTTCCAGAGCAACCCGGGCATGAGCTCGCGCATCGCGCACCACCTGGACTTTCCCGACTACGACCAGAGCGAGCTCCAGCAGATTGCCGACCGCATGCTCGATGCAATGCACTACCGCTTTGCGCCCGGCGCGCGCGAGGTGTTCGGAGCCTACCTGAGCCGGCGCATGGCGCAGCCCCATTTCGCCAACGCGCGCAGCGTGCGCAACGCGCTCGACCGTGCCCGGCTGCGCCAGGCCAGCCGATTGTTCGCAGACCGCGACCGGGTGCTGACCCCCGATGACCTGTGCACTCTCGGGGCCGAGGACATCCGTGCCAGCCGCGTCTTCGCCGAACCCACCACACCGTAAGCCACACACGCACCGAGCGAGGAGACCATGCCCCTGTCACGCCGCACCACCCTCACGCAGTTCCTGATCGAAGAGCGCCGCCGCTTTCCCGAGGCCAGCGGTGACTTCAACGCCCTGATCCTTGACGTGGCCATGGCCTGCAAGGCCATCGCGCGCAGCGTGGCGTTCGGCGCGCTGGGCGACGTGCTTGGCGCGCAAGGCAGCACCAACGTGCAGGGCGAGGCGCAGCAAAAGCTCGACGTGATCGCCAACCACATGTTCGTGCGCGCCAACGAGTGGGGCGGCCATCTGGCGGCCATGGCGTCCGAAGAAATGGACGAGCCCTGTGCCATTCCCGCCGAGTACCCGCGCGGCAAGTACCTGCTGGTGTTCGACCCGCTCGATGGCTCCAGCAACATCGACGTCAACGTCTCGGTCGGCAGCATCTTCAGCGTGTTGCGCGCGCCGGCCGACGCAGTGGCCTCGGGCCGCGAACTCACCACCGCCGACTTTCTGCAACCCGGCACCCAGCAGGTCGCGGCCGGCTATGCGCTCTACGGACCCACCACCATGCTGGTGCTCACTGTGGGCACAGGGGTTCACGGCTTCACGCTGGACCCCAACCTGGGCGAATTCAAGCTCACGCACCCGTCGATCCGCATCCCCGACGACACGCAGGAGTTCGCGATCAATGCCTCCAACGCGCGCTTCTGGGAGCCACCCGTCAAGCGCTATGTGGACGAATGCCTGGCCGGGCGCACGGGCCCGCGCGGCAAGGACTTCAACATGCGCTGGATCGCCAGCATGGTGGCCGAGGCACACCGCATCCTGATGCGCGGCGGCGTGTTCCTGTACCCGCGCGACACCAAGGACGCAAGCAAACCCGGGCGCCTGCGTCTGCTCTACGAAGCCAACCCCATCGGCATGGTGATGGAGCAAGCCGGCGGACGCGCCAGCACCGGGCGCGAGCCCGTGCTGGCGGTGCAACCCGATGGCCTGCACCAGCGCATCGGCCTGGTGTTCGGATCAAAGCACGAGGTCGAGCGCATCGAGCGCTACCACCGGGAGCCCGCCATGGTGAAAGACGACAACCCCCTGTTCGCCAGCCGCAGCCTGTTCCGCGACGCCGCGTGAGCTCGCACGCACAACGCAGAACGCACAACGCACAACAACCATGTCCGAACGCCACCCCATCATCGCCATCACCGGCTCCAGCGGTGCCGGCACCTCCACCGTCACGCGCACCTTCGAGAACATCTTTCGCCGCGAGGGCGTGCGTGCCGCCGTCGTGGAAGGCGACAGCTTCCACAAATTCGACCGCCAGGCCATGAAGCAGCGCATGGCCGAAGCCGAGGCCGCGGGCAACCAGCACTTCAGCCACTTCGGCCCCGACTCCAACCTGTTCGGTGAGATCGAGAACCTGTTTCGCACCTACGCCGCCAGCGGCACCGGGCGCCACCGCAAGTACCTGCACAACGACCAGGAAGCCGCGCCCTACCAGCAGCCGCCCGGCACCTTCACGGCCTGGGAGCCCTTGCCCGATGGCACCGACATGCTGTTCTACGAAGGGCTGCACGGCGCGGTGGTCACGCCCGAGGTCAACGTGGCGCAGTTCCCCGACCTGCTCATTGGCGTGGTGCCGGTGATCAACCTGGAGTGGATCCAGAAGCTCTGGCGCGACAAGCACATGCGGGGCTACACCGCCGAAGCGGTGACCGACACCATCCTGCGTCGCATGCCCGACTACGTGCACTACATCTGCCCGCAGTTCCAGCACACGCACGTGAACTTCCAGCGTGTGCCGGTGGTGGACACCAGCGACCCCTTCATCGCGCGCGACGTGCCCACCGCCGACGAAAGCATGGTCGTCATCCGTTTCGCCCAGCCCAAGGGCATCGACTTTCCCTACCTGCTCAACATGATCAACAACTCGTGGATGAGCCGCGCCAACACCATCGTGGTGCCGGGCGGCAAGATGGAGCTGGCCATGCAGCTCATCTTCACGCCCTTCATCTGGCGAATGATGGAGCGCAAGAAGCGCGCGCTGGGGCTGGCATGAACGCACGGCTGCCCCTCCCACCCGAGCCGGCGCTGGCGCGCCGCATGGCCAACGCCATCCGCATGCTGGCGGTCGACGCGGTCGAGCAAGCCAAAAGCGGCCACCCCGGCGCGCCCATGGGCATGGCCGACATCGCCGAGGTGCTGTGGCACCGCCACCTGCGCCACAACCCGGCCAACCCGCACTGGGCCGACCGCGACCGCTTCGTGCTCAGCAACGGTCACGGCTCCATGCTGATCTACGCGCTGCTGCACCTCACCGGCTACGACCTGCCGATGAGCGAGCTGAAGAACTTCCGCCAGCTGCACAGCAAGACCGCCGGCCACCCCGAGGTGGGCATCACCCCCGGCGTGGAAACCACCACCGGCCCGCTGGGCCAGGGCATCACCAACGCGGTGGGCATGGCGCTGGCCGAGAAGCTGATGGCGGCCGAGTTCAATCGCCCAGGCCACACCATCGTCGATCACCACACCTACGTGTTCCTGGGTGATGGTTGCCTGATGGAGGGCATCAGCCACGAGGCCTGCTCGCTGGCCGGCACGCTGCGGCTGAACAAGCTCATCGCGTTCTACGACGACAACGGCATCAGCATCGATGGCCATGTCGAAGGCTGGTTCACCGACGACACGCCCCGGCGATTCGAGGCCTATGGCTGGCACGTGATCCCGCGTGTGGACGGTCACGATCCCTCCGCGATCGAGGCCGCGCTGGTGGCGGCCAAGTCCCAGGCCCTGCGCCCGGACGGCAAGCCCACCTTGATCTGCTGTCAGACCGTGATCGGCAAGGGTTCGCCCCACAAGGCCGGCACACACGACGTGCATGGCGCGGCACTGGGTGCCGCCGAGGTGCAGGCGACGCGCGAGGCGCTGGGCTGGACGCACCCGCCTTTCGAGTTGCCGCAGGACGTGGCGCGTGCCTGGCACGCGGTGGACCGCGGTCAGGCGATGGAAGACGAATGGCAACGGCGCTTTGCGCTGTACCGCGCCAGCCACCCGGCGCTGGCCGATGCCTTTGAGCAGCGCATGCAAGGTGCCTTGCCCGCGATGTGGGCGCAGCAGTTGCCGGCGCTGCTGGCCGGCCTGGCCGCGCACGACAATGTGGCCACGCGCAAGGCCAGTCAGCTGGCCCTCGATGCCATGGCCCCGTTGTTGCCGGCCCTGTTCGGCGGCAGCGCCGACCTCACCAGTTCCAACCTCACCAACTTCAAGGGCTGCGAACGCGCCGGCCGCGATCCGACGGGCCACTTCCGCTGGGGCAACCACCTGAGCTACGGCGTGCGTGAGTTCGGCATGGCCGCGATCATGAACGGCCTCGCCCTGCACGGTGGCTACATCCCCTACGGCGGCACCTTCCTCACCTTCAGCGACTACTCGCGCAACGCCATCCGCATGGCCGCGCTGATGAAGCAGCGCGTGATCCATGTGTTCACGCACGACTCCATTGGCCTTGGCGAAGACGGCCCCACGCACCAGAGCGTCGAACACATCCCCAGCCTGCGGCTGATCCCGCAGCTGGACGTCTGGCGCCCGGCCGATGCACTGGAAACCGCGGTGGCCTGGGCGCACGCGATCGAACGCAGCGACGGGCCGTCGGCCCTGTGCCTGTCGCGCCAGAACCTGCCGCGCCTGAGCGACGTGTCGCGCGTCGACGCCGTGCGGCGTGGTGGCTACGTGCTGGCCGACGTCGAGACGTCGCAGGCGGTGATCATCGGCACCGGCTCCGAGCTGCAACTGGCCTTGCGCGCCCACGAGGCCTTGCTGGCGCAGGGCATCGCCACCCGTGTGGTGTCCATGCCGTCGACCAGCGTGTTCGATCGTCAGGACCGCGCCTGGCAGGACAGCGTGCTGCCCCCGCACCTGCCGGCGGTGGCGGTGGAGGCCGCCCAGCCCGACCTTTGGCGCAAGTACGTGGGGCGCACCGGTGCGGTGGTGGGCATGCCGGGCTATGGCGAATCGGCACCGGCGGCGGTGCTGTACCCGCACTTCGGCATCACGGCGGAGCGCGTGGCCCAGGCGGTGCGCGAGGTGCTGGCATGAGCTTTGGCGCCATCTTCTTCGACCTCGACGGGACCCTGGTCGAGACCGCGCCGGAGATCGCCGACGCGGTCAACGACACGCTGCGCGACTTCCAGCGCCCTGCGGTATCGCAGCGGCAGGTGGACGACTGGATCGGCCATGGCACGCGCGAGCTGCTGGTGCAGGCCCTGGCTTTCACCGACCGGTGCACCACACAGGCCGTTCGAGAGAGCGCACAGTTCGCCCGCATCGAGCAGGCCTTCGGGGCGCACTACCGCCAACGCTGCGGCACCCGCAGCCGGCTCTACCCACGCGTGCGCGAAACGCTGCAAGGCCTGCGCAGTCAGGGCGTTCGCCTGGTCGTGCTCACCAACAAGGAATCGCGCTACACCGAGGTCGTGCTCGACGCACATGGCTTGACGCCCTTGTTCGATCGTGTCGTGAGCGGCGACACGCTGGGTGCGAAGAAGCCCGACCCGGTGGGCATCGTCGACTCGCTGCACCGCTTCGGTCTCGGCCCAAGGTCAGCGCTCATGGTGGGCGATTCGTCGATAGACGTGAACACCGCTCGCAAGGCCGGTGTGGCGGTGTGGGCGGTGCCCTATGGCTACAACATGGGCCAGCCCATCGAGCAGGCACGGCCCGACCGCGTGATCCCAGACATCAGCGCGCTGCTGGCCTGAGCCAGCCAGCGTCATCTCTTTCAGAACGGTTGCACACATGACGATCAAGGTCGGTATCAACGGATTCGGGCGCATCGGGCGCATGGTGTTTCGCGCGGCGATTGCCAACTTCAAGGACATCGAGGTGGTCGCCATCAACGACCTGCTCGAGCCCGATTACCTGGCCTACATGCTCAAGGTCGACAGCGTGCACGGCCGCTTCGACGGCGAGGTCAAGGTCGAGGGCACCAGCCTGATCGTCAACGGCAGGAAGATCCGCCTGACCGCCGAGAAGGACCCCGCCGCGCTCAAGTGGAGCGAGGTCGGCGCCGAGGTGGTGATCGAGTCCACCGGCATCTTCCTGGACAAGGCCGGCGCCGAGAAGCACCTGGCCGCGGGCGCCAAGAAGGTCATCATGTCCGCGCCCAGCAAGGACGACACGCCCATGTTCGTCTACGGCGTCAACCACGACAGCTACAACGGCGAGGCCATCATCAGCAACGCCAGCTGCACCACCAACTGCCTGGCCCCGGTGGCCAAGGTGCTCAACGACAAATGGGGCATCAAGCGCGGGCTGATGACCACGGTGCACGCGGCCACCGCCACGCAAAAGACGGTGGACGGCCCCAGCAACAAGGACTGGCGCGGCGGGCGCGGCATTCTGGAGAACATCATCCCCAGCAGCACCGGCGCGGCCAAGGCGGTGGGCGTGGTGATTCCGCAGCTCAACAAGAAGCTCACCGGCATGTCTTTCCGCGTGCCGACCAGCGACGTGTCGGTGGTGGATCTGACGGTGGAGCTCAACAGCGCGGCGACCTACGCCGAGATCTGCGCAGAGATGAAGGCGCAGAGCGAAGGAGCGCTCAAGGGCGTGCTGGGCTACACCGAAGACAAGGTGGTGGCCACCGACTTCCGCGGCGACGCGCGCACCTCGATCTTCGACGCCGACGCGGGCATCGCGCTGGACGGCACCTTCATCAAGGTGGTGAGCTGGTACGACAACGAGTGGGGCTACTCCAACAAGTGCCTGGAGATGGCGCGCGTGGTGGCCAAGTAAATCTGCCGCTCTTCAACGCAAAAGGCGCCCGCGGGCGCCTTTTGTTTTGGCAACTGGCGATCAGTGCGCGGCGCTGTTCGAGAACAGGTTCACCACCAGCACGCCCGCAATGATCAGGCCCAGCCCGATGAGCGCCGGCAGGTCCAGCGACTGACGGTGCACGATCCAGCCGAGCGCCGACACGAGCACGATGCCGATGCCCGACCAGATGGCATAGGCGATGCCGGTGGGCAGGCTCTTGAGGGTGAGCGACAGGCAGGTGAAGGCGATGCCGTAGCCCAGAATCACGACCACGCTGGGCACCAGGCGGCTGAAGCCATCGGCGGTCTTGAGGGCGGTGGTGGCGATCACCTCGGCCACGATGGCGATGCCGAGGAAGAGGTAGGTGGAAGCGGTGGCGTTCATGACGGTGTCTCGGTGAGTTGCAGGATGCGCTGCAGGGCAGCGTCCACTTCCGCGGCACCGGGGGTCGGTCCGAACACCAGGCTGTACCAGAGGCCGTCGGCCGCCAGCCGGCAGGCCAGCAGCGTGCCCGGGTCCAGCGTGTCGGCCGAGCAGGCTTCGCTCAGGAAGCGCGACCAGCGCGCCTGGTACTGCTCGTCACCCAGCGCCAGCAGCACGGTGGCGCGCCCGGTGCGGGCCACGTCCAGCGCGTTGCTGCGCGAGGCGCGCACATAGGCGCGAATGCGGCGCGCCGGCCCCGGGGGCTCGTCGGCCAGTGCCTGTTCGTACTGCAGCACGAAGCCGCTGAACAGTTGCTCGAACAGCGCATCCAGCAGCAGCTGCTTGGTGCGGAAGTGGTGCTGCAGCCCGCCCTTGGAAATGCCGGTGCGGGCCAGCACGCGGTCGTGGGTGACGGCGGCCAGGCCTTCGTCGAGCAGCACGCCTTGCGCCGCTTCCAGGATGCGGGCGCGCAGCACGTCGGGCTGTTTGGGTCGACTCAGGGCCATGGTTCAAATCCGTCCAGATGGATTGTTAGTGTAGCCGACGAATACCGTGAGGTCACGCGCACGACAGCCTGGATGGCTGAACGGTTGACGCTAGACCGATCGGTCTAGAGAATGGCCGCCATGCCCGCACCCCCGCCCATCGAGCCCCGCGCGCGCGAACGCCTGATCGCTGCCATGACCGACGCCCTGCGCCGGCGCGGCCTGCACGGTATCGGCCTGACCGAGCTGTTGCAGGCGGCCGGCGCACCCAAGGGCGTGCTCTATCACCACTTCCCAGGCGGCAAGACCGAACTGGCCATCGCGGCGATCGACGACGTGGTGGACCGCATGGTGGCGGGCCTGGACGCGCTGATGCAAGCGGTGCCCGACCCGATTCAGGCCACCCGCCAATGGATGGCCAAGGCCACCGACCACCTGATCCGCTCCGGCTTCGAAGTGGGCTGCCCGCTCGCCGCGGTGGGTCTGGAAACCACGCCCGACGACGCCGCGTTGCGTGATGCGTTGGCCCGTGCCTTCGCCCGCATGCGCACGCGCATCGCCATCGCCCTCGCCAACGGCGGGATGGAAGCAGCGCAGGCCAGCCGGATGGCGGCCCTGATCGTCTCGACCTACGAGGGCGGCTTGCTGCAAGCGCGGGTCGCCCAGAGCCCCGAACCCATCACCCAGGCCACACAGGCCTTGCTCGACCTGCTCGACCTGAACCGGAGAACGCCATGACGCCTGCCAATACCCGCCCACAGGCGACCGACATCGCAGCGGAGCGCGTCGATCTGCGCGCTGCCGATGGCTATCCCCTCGCGGCCTACCGCTATCGCGCACCGGGCCAGGCACGTGCCCACCTCGTCGTGGGCGGCGCCACCGCCGTGCCGCAGGGGTTCTACAAGCGATTTGCGCAGCACGTGGCCGCCCAGGGCGTGGACGTGCTCACGCTGGATTACCGGGGCATTGGCGAGTCGGCCCCGGCCTCGCTCAGGGGATTTCGCATGAACTACCTCGACTGGGGCCGCCAGGATCTGGCGGCCGCGGTCGACGCCATGCGCACGCCGGGTACGCCGCTGTGGCTCGTGGGCCATTCCTACGGTGGACACGCCCTCGGCCTGCTCCCGAGGCCCGAACTGGTGGATGCGGCCTACACCTTCGCCACCGGCGCGGGCTGGCATGGGTGGATGCCGCCGCTGGAGCGGCTGCGGGTGCAGTTCATGTGGAACGTGCTGGGCCCGGTGATGACGCGGGTGGCAGGTTATCTGCCCTGGAGCAAGCTCGGCATGGGCGAAGACCTGCCGATCGACGTGTATCGCCAGTGGCGCCACTGGTGCCGCTTTCCCAACTACTTTTTCGACGACCCGTCCATGCGCGACGTGACTGCGCGGTTTGATGAAGTGCGCTTTCCCATCGTGGCAGTGAATGCACTGGACGACGCCTGGGCGCCGCCCGCATCGCGCGATGCATTCATGGCGGGCTACCGGCAGGCCCCGGTCAAGGTGGTCACACTGGACAGCCGCCGCAATGGCCTGGGCCCGATAGGCCACATGGGTTACTTCCGCGCGCGTGCCACACCCTTGTGGAACGAGGCGTTGAAGTGGTTCGATGCACAGGCAGGGCAACAAGCCTCGTCCGCCTGACGCCGGCGCAACCGCCGGGAACCACGGGCGAACCGATCGCCGACTGGATCACCGTCCAAGGATTGGCCGGTGGGTCCCTATCTGATCACGCATTTGCGAACCTCGGCGGATGCTACAAACCGGCATGCGCTGCATTTCCCACATTGCCCACCTGGCCCGCCTCGGCCTGTGCGTGTCACTGCTTTGGCTGGCCGGGGCCGCTCACGCCACCGGCGAACAAGCGGTTCTGGGCCTGATCGTCGGCTATCACGACAATGTCGACGACCTCAACCGAGAAGCCACCGACCGTGGACCCTGGGGTGATCGGCGCCTGCGTGAGCAGGCGGCCTGGCACCGAGCGGTCAAACGCTCGCGCGAACACACCGCAGAGGTGGCCAAGGCCGCCGACCTGCCGGTCGACAGCGTGGGAGAGGCCGGACGGGCCGCGCTCATTCGCTTGCAGCGGCCATTGAAAGGGCGTGAACTGCGTGACGCCATGCGGCGACTGCGACTGCACCCCGATGTGGCCTGGGTGGAGCCCAACGTGCTGGAGCGCAATCAGCTCGTGCCCAACGACCCGGCCTATGCCGACCAGTGGCACCTGAAGGCCCCCACCACCGTGCCCGACTTTCAGCCATCGGCCCTGAACATGCCGTCAGCGTGGGACATCACTACCGGGGCCGCCACCAACACCGTGGTGGCCGTGGTCGACACCGGGGTGCGGTTTTCGCATCCGGACCTCGCGGGGCGCTTGATCGGCGGCTACGACTTCATCAGCGAACTCTCCGTGGCCAACGACGGCAACGGCCGGGACGCCGACCCCAGCGATCCGGGTGACTGGGTCAGCGCCGGCGACCTGGCCAACCCCTTGTTCTCCGGCTGCGATGTGGACGACAGCTCCTGGCACGGCACCTTCATTGCGGGCCAGATCGCTGCCCTCAGTGACAACAGCACCGGCGTTTCGGGCCTGCACTGGGGTGCCAAGGTCGTGCCCGTGCGCGTGGCTGGCAAATGCGGGGCACTGGTGTCCGACCTGCTGGATGGCGTGCGCTGGGCAGCGGGTTTGCCCGTATCGGGTGTGCCGAACAACCCCAACCCGGCCAAGGTGATCAACCTCAGCTTCGGGGGCAGCACCAGTTGCACGGCGGCCTACCAGAGCATGGCCGACGACGTGCGCAACGCTGGCGCCTTGCTGGTGGTGGCAGCGGGCAACAACAGCGCGCCGCTGCGCCGCCCGGCCGATTGCAACGGGGTCATGGCCGTGGCTGCGGTGCGCCGTGACGGGGCCAAGGCCGACTACTCCAGCTTCGGCAGCAACGTTGCCCTGTCCGCGCCCGGCGGCTCGGGCAGCACCTCCACCACCCTGCTGCTGTCCACCGACAACGCGGGCACCACCGGACCGGGCGCCGACGTCTATGGCTACAAGATGGGCACCAGCTTCTCGGCGCCGCTGGCCTCGGGCGTCGCTGCGCTCATGCTGACCATCAACAGCAGCCTGCAGCCCGGCGACCTCATCGAACGGATGAAGACGGGCGCACGTGCCCACACCAGCTACGTGGGCCCCACCTGCAGCACCACCAACACCGGCGTGTGCAACTGCACCACCAGCACCTGCGGTGCTGGCCTGCTCGATGCCAACGCCTCGTTGCAACTGGCCTTCGGGCCGGCGGCCATCATCGCGGCCATCGGCAACGTCAACGCAGGCGCTACCGTGACGCTGGACGGCCGCTCCAGCGTCGCCATCAGCGGGCGCAGCATCACCAGCTACCAGTGGACCCTGGTCTCCGGGCCGACGACCGTCACCATCCCGGACAGCACCCAGGCCATGACCTCGGTGCAATTGCCTTATCAGGCGGGCACCTGGGTGTTCCGCCTTAAGGTCCAGGACAACCTGGGCGACGAAGGCAGCGACACCGTGGCCGCCGTTGCCTCCCTGCCAGCGGGCGGAGGCGGTGGATCCATGGGTCGCTGGTGGGGGGCGGGCCTCTGGCTGTGGCTCATCGGCCTCATCTGGCGCCAGCGCCGAACTGCGAAAGCCTGAAAGCCCGGCCAGCGCAGCGCCAGTTCAACTGCAGCGCTGCAGGCTGCGACCAGCCATCGCTGGCCCCAGCGACTCGATGCGTAGGCGCTGCGCCTCGGTGATGGCCGGCAAGCGCAGATTGAAGCTCACACTCTCGGCGCGCTCCTGCACCACGCGCGCGGTGCGCACGCCGCGCCGGGTGACCTGCTGCAAGCCTTCGTCGGCCGCCTCTTCGCTCGAGAACGTGCCCAGCGCCAAGCCGGGGGCCAGGCCCTGGGTGTTCACGTCGCGAAAGTCGATGCCGAGCTCTCGCAACTCGGCCTTCTTGCGCGCCGCCTGATCGTTGTTGTCGTAGCGGCCCATGTAGACGATCCACCGACCTGGACTGCGCGCCTCGCTCAGTTGCCAGCCGCCGTCGGGCAGGCCCAGCAGCCGCAGCTCGGCGCGCAGCAACTCGGCCTGATCGGAACCGAAGCCGCTGGCCTGCCAGCAGGTCGTGGGGGCCGGGGGCGCGGGCGCGGTGACCACTGGCGCGGCTGTCGTCGCAGGCTCGGGCGCCGCGGGGGGCGAGTTGGTCGGGACCGGGCTGGCGCCCACGGTCAACTCAGATGGTGCAGGAGACGGCGTGCCGGCTGACGTCGCTGCCGCCGCGCCGGTGGCGGGTGGTGTGGATTTGGTCTGGGATGTGGGCTCCCCATCAGGTTCGGGTTCGCTGCCGCGCGGGCCGTTCAGCAGGCGCAGGCGTTCCGGCTGGATCTGTTGCGCCAAACGCCGCGGTTCGTGCTGTGCCGCCGGATCGGGCCAGCCCAGCGACACCAGATAGCCCCGCGTGCCGGCGAAATACACCAGGTTGGCGGCCACCAGCGCCGCAATCAGCCACCTCAACATGGCCGCACGCTCACTTCGTTGCTGTCCACGCGCTGCACCTGCCCATCGACCAGTACCCGCAGCGCGCCGTCATCGGCCACGCCGCAGGCGGTGCCGGTGCGGCCGTCGCTGAGCGTGACGGCGCGTTCGCGCAAGGCATCGCGCTGCGCAAATCGCTGGGCAAACGCCGCAAAGCCGTTCTGCGCAAACAGCTGCACATCGGTGACCAGGGCGGGCACCACCCGGGCCAGCAGCTCGGCCGCCGTCACGCCCATGTCCACCTCGGCCATGCCGGCGGGAGGCACCCCGGGAAGCGTGGCCTGTGCGGCCTGCGTGGCGGTTTCGGCCGGGCGCGCCACGTTGATGCCCACGCCAATCACCACCGAGCGCGGCGCGTTGGCGGTGTCGGCCTGCCCGGCCGTTTCGACCAGGATGCCACCCAGCTTGCGCCCCTGCAGCCACAGGTCGTTGGGCCACTTCAGGCGCACGTCGGCATGCAGTTGCTCGGCCAGACTCACGCCCACCGCCAGCGACAATCCCGACCAGTTAAAGGGCGCCAGCGTCAGCCCGAGCGAAAAGGTCAGCGATTGCCCGGCCTGGCTGTACCAGCCGCGACCCAGCCGACCGCGTCCGGCGGTTTGTTGTTCGGCCACCAGCAACACCGGATCGAGCGGCCCGAGGCGGGCACGCCGCATCAGCTCGGTATTGGTGGAATCGATCTCGGGAACGATCTCGACCGTGAACCCGGGCAGCGCGGGCACAACCGCCTGCCAGATGGCCTCGGCGCTGCCGCCCAGGGAGGCCGTCTGCATGGTCAGCCCAGCTTGGTGGCGCGACCGCCGCGCTTGGGCGCCAGCAGCGTGCCGCGGCAGCGGGGCGCGCCGCACCAGCAGGGGTACTCGGCCTTGAGCTTGGGCGTCAACGGCTCGTCAATGACCAGGCCGTAGTCGTAGAAGAGTTCTTCACCGGCCTTGATGGCACGCCGCGAACGGATGAAGACCCGGCCGTCCTCGATGTCGGCCTCGCAATTGGGCGCGCAGCTGTGGTTGATCCAGCGCGCCGAATTGCCGCCGTACTTGGCATCGATGACGTGGTCTTCATCGATGTGGAAGTAGAAGGTGTGGTTGGGGTCGCTCGGGTCGTGCGGGTGGCGGCGCAACGCCTCGGGCCAGTCAATGATCTCGCCGGTGTATTCGATGAGGGTCTCGCCCGGGGCAAGGTCGACGACGGCGTAAACCCCTTTGCCGTGCACCCCGGAGCGGCGAACCTGAATGCGCCGCGCGGGGCTGGCAGTGGCCTTGGCGGGCAGGCGGGTGGTGGCCTTGCGGGGTGTTTTCGTCACGTCGGGTTTCTTTGGTAAGGTTGTTTCATGCAGGTGCGCGCGGGTGCGCGCACAGATGAGCGCGCGCACGCATGTCGTGCGCGCACGCGCGTGGGAGCGGATTGTAGAGATGAAAACCCTGGTCATTGCCGAGAAGCCGTCTGTGGCGCAAGACATCGTTCGGGCCCTCACGCCGGTGGCGGGCAAGTTCGACAAACACGACGATCACTTCGAGAACGATCGTTATGTGGTCACGTCCGCCGTGGGCCACCTGGTCGAGATCGCAGCGCCGGAACAGTTCGACGTCAAGCGCGGCAAGTGGAGCTTTGCCCACCTGCCCGTGCTGCCGCCGTACTTCGAGCTCAAGCCGATCGATAAAACCAAGTCGCGCCTGAACGCGGTGGTCAAGCTGGCCAAGCGCAAGGACGTGAGCGAACTCGTGAACGCCTGCGACGCGGGTCGCGAAGGTGAGCTGATCTTTCGCCTGATCGAGCAATACGCCGGCGGCCTCAAAGGTGGCCACTACCAGGGCCTGGGCAAGCCGGTGCACCGCTTGTGGCTGCAGTCGATGACGCCCGCGGCCATCCGCGATGGCTTCGACCAGTTGCGCAGCGACGCACAGATGCGCGGCCTGGCCGATGCGGCGCGCAGCCGTTCGGAGGCCGACTGGCTGGTCGGCATCAACGGCACGCGGGCCATGACCGCGTTCAACTCGCGCGACGGCGGCTTCTTCCTCACCACGGTCGGTCGGGTGCAGACGCCCACCTTGTCCATCGTGGTCGAGCGCGAAGAGAAGATCCGCGCCCACAGGCCGCGCGATTACTGGGAGATCCACGCCAGCTTCCTGGCCGAGGCCGGCGAGTACCCGGGCAAATGGTTTGACCCCGAGTTCAAGAAGCCCACCGGCGACGATGCCGACCCCGACGCGCGCGCCGACCGGCTCTGGGATATCAAACAGGCACAGGCCATCGTCGATGCGGTGCGTGGCAAGGCCGCCAGCGTCAAAGAGGAAAGCAAGCCCACGACCCAGGCCTGCGGTCTGCTGTACGACCTCACCAGCCTGCAGCGCGAGGCCAACGGGCGCTTCGGTTACTCGGCCAAGACCACGTTGCAGCTGGCGCAAAGCCTGTACGAGCGCCACAAGGCGCTGACCTACCCGCGTACCGATTCGCGCGCCCTGCCCGAGGACTACCTCGGCACGGTGAAAGAAACCTTCGCCATGCTGGCCAGCAGCGGCATGGCGCATCTGGCGCCGCACGCGAAGACGGCGATCGATGGCGGCTACATCAAGCCCAGCAAGCGCATCTTTGACAACAGCAAGGTCTCGGACCACTTCGCCATCATCCCCACGCTGCAGGCGCCGAGCGGATTGAGCGAGGCCGAGCAAAAACTCTACGACCTGGTGGTGCGCCGCTTCATCGCGGTGTTTTTCCCCAGCGCCGAATTCATGGTCACCACGCGCATCAGCTCGGTGCTCAATCACCACTTCAAGACCGAAGGCAAGGTGCTGGTGCGCCCGGGCTGGATGGCGGTGTATGGCAAAGAAGCGGCCGAGGACGTGGAAGGCGCCCAGGCCGGTGACAAGGGCCAGAACCTGGTGCCGGTGCGCGAGGGCGAGACGGTGCGCACCGAATCGGTCGAGCACAAAGGCCTCAAGACCCGCCCGCCCGCGCGCTACAGCGAAGCCACGCTGCTGGCCGCCATGGAAGGTGCGGGCAAGCTCATCGAAGACGACGAACTGCGTGCCGCCATGAACGAAAAGGGCCTGGGCACACCGGCCACGCGCGCGGCCATCATCGAAGGCCTGCTGGCCGAGAAGTACATGCTGCGCGAAGGGCGTGAGCTCATTCCCACCGCCAAGGCCTTCCAGCTCATGACGCTGCTGCGCGGGCTGGAGGTCGAGGAGCTCTCGCGCCCCGAACTCACGGGCGAGTGGGAGTACAAGCTCGCGCAGATGGAGCATGGCCGCCTGTCGCGCGACGCCTTCATGGCCGAGATCGCTTCCATGACCGAGCGCATGGTCAAAAAGGCCAAGGAGTACGACCGCGACACCGTGCCCGGCGATTACGCGACCCTGGGCACGCCCTGCCCGAACTGCGGCGGCGTGGTGAAAGAGAACTACCGCCGCTTTGCCTGCACCGGCGCCGACGGTGCCAGTGAAGGCTGCGGCTTTTCGTTCACCAAGTCGCCGGGCGGTCGCACCTTCGAGACCGTGGAGGCCGACGCCTTTCTGCGTGACAAGCACATCGGGCCGCTTGAAGGCTTCCGTTCCAAGGCAGGCTGGCCCTTCGTGGCCGAGCTGGTGCTCAAGTTCAGCGAAGACGACCGCAACTGGAAGCTGGAGTTCGACTTCGGCGACGACCGCAAGGACGAAGAGACCGGTGAGCTGGTGGACTTTGCCGGCAGCGAATCGCTGGGCCAATGTCCCAAATGCGGCGGCGCCGTGCACGAGCATGGCGCCAACTACGTGTGCGAGCGCGCCGTGCCCACGGCCGCACAACCCACACCAAGCTGCGACTTCAAGAGCGGCAAGATCATCCTGCAGCAGCCGGTGGCGCGCGAGCAAATGACCAAGCTGTTGGCCACTGGCAAAACCGATCTGCTCGACAAATTCGTCTCCATGCGCACGCGCCGCCCGTTCAAGGCCTTTCTGGCCTGGGACGCCGAGGCCGGCAAGGTGAACTTCGAGTTCGAGCAACGCGAAAGCAAATACCCACCCCGCAAGGGCGCCGCGGCCAGACCGGCGGGCAAGGCCGTCGCGGCCAAGGCAGCTGCCAAGAAGGCGCCAGCCAAGAAAGCCCCCGCCGCCAAGAAGGCTCCGCGCAAGACCACGGCTGCCACCGGCAAGCAACCCAGCGCCGCACTGGCGGCCGTCATCGGCGAAGGACCGGTGTCGCGCCCCGAGGTGGTCAAGAAGTTGTGGGACTACATCAAGGCGAACGGCCTGCAGGACGTGGCCGACAAGCGCCGCATCAACGCGGACGACAAGCTGCGGCCGGTGTTCGGCAAAGACGCCGTGACCATGTTTGAAATTGCCGGCCTGGTGGGCAACCACCTGAGCTGAGCGCCCTCTTCACCATCAGGAGACTGTTCCATGAGCCTCAAGCTGTTCTACGCGCCCGGTGCGTGTTCCTTTGTTCCCCACGCGGCGCTCGCGCTGGCGGGTGCCGAGTTCGAGCCTTCGCTGGTGAAGCTACACAAGGGCGAGCAGCGCGCGCCCGAGTACCTGGCCTTGAACCCGCGCGGTCAGGTGCCGGTGCTGGTCGATGGGGACGAGGTGGTCACGCAGATCGTGGCCATCTGCCTGCATCTGGACGCCAGGTTTGCGGACGCTGGCCTGCTGCCGGCCAGCGGTCTGGCCCGCACCCGCGCACTGCAGAAGCTGGTCTGGATGAACAACACCGTGCACCCCACCTTCACGCACGTGTTCATGCCGCAGAAGTTCGCTGGCGACGAAGCCACGCAGCAGGCGGTCAAGGCGCACGCGGTGCAGACCTACCGCGGCCTGCTCGGCGAGATCGAGGACATGGCCGGGAACGCGTCGCCCTGGCTGGGTGGCGACAAACCCGGCGTGCTCGATGCCTACGCCCTCACGCTGCTGCGCTGGGGTGGCTTTGCCGGCATTGATCCGCAAACCCTGCCCAAGACCTGGGCGCTGGTGCAGCGATTCGCCGCGCTGCCGGCGGTGGCCGAGGTCATTGCCCGCGAACGCCTCGAACTCAACGTTTACAAAGGCTGAGGCCGCGTCGTTCGGCGATTCATTCGGCGATTCACTCGGCAGGCTCGGGCGGCGGCGGTGGCACGAAGCGCACCGAGACACGCAGGCCCGGGCGCTGCTTGTCGGGCCGGGCATCTTCCATGTGCACGGTGGCGCCGTGCTGTTGGGCGATCTCCTGCACGATGGCCAGGCCCAGGCCAGAGCCATCCACATCGGTGCCCAGCGCGCGGTAGAACGGCTGCAATACCAGGCTGTGCTCGGCGTGCGGAATGCCGGGGCCGTTGTCCTCGACCTGCACCACCTGCACGCCGCCAAAGCGGTCGATCAGCACCCGGGCCGTGACCACACCGCCGCTGCCGCTGTAGGCCACGGCGTTGTCGACCAGGTTGCGCACCATTTCCTGCAGCAGGACGGGGTTGCCCATGATCAGCATCTCGGGCGGTACCTGCTCGACACCTTCCACGCCCAGGTCCACGCCATGCTCCAGCGCGCGTGGCACGCTGTCGCGCACCACGCCAGACACCAGGCGCGCCAGGTCCACGGGTTCGCTGGGCAGGGCCCGGCCGGTGGTTTCGGCGCGGGCCAATGCCAGCAACTGACTGACCGTGTGGTTGGCGCGCACCGCCGATCGCGCAATCTGCTGCAGCGATGCGCGCAGCCCTGCCGGGTCGGCTTCACGCTGCGCCAGCTCGGCCTGCATGCGCAGACCGGCCAGTGGCGTCTTCAGCTGGTGCGCCGCGTCGGCAAGGAAGCGGCGCTGCGTGCTCAGCGACACCTTCAGGCGCGCCAACAGATCGTTGATGGAGGACACCAGCGGCGCCACCTCTTGCGGAATGTCGAGCTCCTCGATCGGACGCAGGTCATCGGGGCGGCGCGCCCGGATGCGCTGCTCCAGGTCGGACAGCGGCCGGATGCCGCGCACCAGTGCCAGCCAAACCAGCAACACCGCCAGCGGCAGGATCACGAACTGCGGCACCATCACGCCCTTGATGATCTCGTTGGCCAGTGTGGAGCGCCGTCCCGTCGTCTCGGCCACCTGCATCAGCACCGGGCGCAGCGGGTCCGGGCGGTCCAGCCAGGTGTAGGCCACCCGCACCGCGTCGCCGCGCATCACGTCATCGCGCAGCCGCACCCGGTTGGCTTCGGGCTCCACGTCCAGCGGAGGCGGTGGCAAGTCGACCTCGCCGCTGATGTGCTCGCCGCGCCCATTGACCACCTGGTAGTAGACAAGGTCGGTGTCGTCGGCGCGCAGCAGGTCGCGGCCCTGGCGGTCCAGCGCGAACACGGGTTCGCCGTCTTGCACCACCACCAGCTGCGACAGCGCTTGCAGGTTGAATTCGAGTGCGCGATCGAACGGCTTGTTGGCGATGCCTTGCGCCACGATCCAGGTCAGCGCCAGTGACAGCGGCCACAGCAGCAGCAAGGGCGTGAGCATCCAGTCCAGGATTTCGCCGAAGAGGCTGCGCTGCTCGCGCTGGAACAGGCCGAAGGAGAACGGGCTGGTGCGTCGCTCAGCGTCCTCAGCAGCCGGTGGCTCTGCTGGCGTGGCGGTGGCGATTGGTGTATCGCCGCGGCCGCCGCTTGGTGGCTCAAATCTTTTCAAGGCAATAGCCCAGACCACGCACGGTGGCAATGCGGATCGGGCCTTTTTCGATCTTCTTGCGCAGGCGGTGGATGTAGACCTCGATGGCGTTGTTGCTCACCTCTTCGCCCCATTCGCACAGACGTTCCACCAGCTGGTCCTTGCTGACCAGGCGACCGGCGCGCTGCAGCAACACCTCGAGCAGACCGAGTTCACGCGCTGACAGCTCCACCATCTTGCCGTCGATGGTGGCCACGCGACCGGCTTGGTCGTACTCCAGCGGTCCATGGCGGATGGTGTTGGTGCTGCCGCCCATGCCGCGGCGGGTGAGGGCGCGCACGCGCGCTTCCAGCTCTTGCAGCGAAAACGGTTTGGCCATGTAGTCGTCGGCGCCCAGATCGAGGCCTTTGACGCGTTCTTCGACGCTGTCGGCCGCGGTGAGGATGAGCACCGGCATGGCCGAGCCGCGCGAGCGCAGCCGCTTGAGCACCTCCAGCCCGTGCAGGCGAGGCAGGCCGAGGTCGAGGATGAGCAGATCGAACTCGTTGTTGGTGAGCAGGGCGGCGTCCGCTTCGGTGCCGCTGGCGACGTGGTCCACCGCTGCGCCGGCCGCGCGCAGGCTGCGCAGCAAACCGTCGGCCAGCACCTGGTCATCCTCGGCGATCAGGATGCGCATGGCATGTCTCCTCAAAGTGCGGGGCCATTGTAGGTTTGGCGCCGGCGTGCGCGCTTGATGCGGCTCAAGCCTGCGCGTAGGCCTCCAGCCCCAGCGCTACCACGGTGGCGACCTCGGTGCCGACCTGGGCCGCGAACTCGGCCTCGGTGCGCGCCACCGCGCGGCGGAAGGCGTCGAGCCAGAGCAGGCCGTCAGCGGTGAACACGATGCGGCGTGCCCGCGCGTCCAGCGGGTCGGCTTCGCGCCGCACCAGGCCCCAGGCCTCGCACTGGGCCACGAGGTCGCCCATGGCCTGCTTGCTCATGCCGGCGGCTCGCGCCAGCTCGGTCAGGCGCGAGCCGCGCAGCAACAGGTGCCGGGTGATGTGCACGTGGGCCGCGCCAACCTGATCGCGGGCAGCCAGGTTGGACAGCGCCAGGGGCACCTCGGCGTCGTGCGCCATGAGGTGCAGTACCCGGGCGTCGAATCGGCGCAGGGCTTCGCCGAGCAGGCGGCCCAGGTGGCCGCCGCGCCAGCGGTCATCGGGCAGGTTGTTCACGTCGCAAATGGTAAGGCAAACTGACCAAATAATGAGGATGCGCCGATGTATTCGCTCGCTACACTGCTGGCCATGCATCCAGTGCTGGATGCGATCACAGCCGATTCACAACGGGTGAAGTCAACACCCACTCACCGCTCAGGAGCCATCACATGGACGCACCCGCCAAGAACAACGCCCTCAACAGCGAAAAGGCCAAGGCCTTGCAGGCCGCGCTGGCCCAGATCGAAAAGCAGTTCGGCAAGGGCACGATCATGAAGCTCGGCGAGGGCGAGCAGATCGAAGACATCCAGGTCGTCTCCACCGGTTCGCTGGGTCTGGACATTGCGCTGGGGGTCGGGGGCCTGCCGCGTGGGCGCGTGATCGAGATCTACGGGCCGGAATCGTCTGGCAAGACCACCCTCACGCTGCAGGTGATCGCCGAGATGCAACGCCTGGGCGGCACCTGCGCCTTCGTCGACGCGGAACACGCGCTGGACGTGCAGTACGCCAGCAAGCTCGGCGTGGACCTGCCCGAGCTGCTCATCAGCCAGCCCGACACCGGCGAGCAGGCGCTGGAGATCGTCGACTCGCTGGTGCGCTCCGGTGCGGTCGATCTGGTCATCGTCGACTCGGTGGCTGCGCTCACGCCCAAGGCCGAAATCGAAGGCGAAATGGGCGACCAGCTCCCCGGCCTGCAAGCGCGCCTGATGAGCCAGGCGCTGCGCAAGCTCACCGCCACCATCAAGAAGACCAACTGCACGGTCATCTTCATCAACCAGATCCGCATGAAGATCGGCGTGATGTTCGGCAGCCCCGAGACCACCACCGGCGGAAACGCGCTCAAGTTCTACGCCTCGGTCCGTCTGGACATCCGCCGCACCGGCACCATCAAGAAGGGCGAAGAGGCCATCGGCAACGAGACCAGGGTCAAGGTCGTCAAGAACAAGGTTGCTCCGCCCTTCAAGATGGCCGAATTCGACATCCTCTTCGGTGAAGGCATCAGCCGCGAGGGCGAGATCCTCGACCTGGGCGTGGTGCACCGCGTGATCGACAAGTCGGGTGCCTGGTACGCCTACAACGGCGAGAAGATCGGCCAGGGCCGCGACAACGCGCGCGAATTCCTCAAAGAGAACGCCGATCTGCGGGTCGAGATCGAGAACAAGGTGCGCGACGCCCTGGGCGTGCCCCTGCTGCCGGTGGACGGTGCCGACGAACCGACCCCCACCAAGGGCAAGAAGGTCAAGGCCGAAGCGGCCGACGCCTGAACGCGGTGGCCTTTGACAAGCCCTCGCTCAAAGGCCGCGCGTTGCGCCTGCTGGCGCAGCGCGAGCATTCACGCGCTGAACTGCAACGCAAGCTGTCGGCGCACGAAGAGCAGCCGGGTGAACTCGCGCAGGCGCTGGACGAATTGCAGGCCAAGGGCTTCATCGACGAACAGCGCGTCATCGAGTCGGTGATTCACCGCCGTGCCGCGCGCCTGGGTGCCTCGCGGGTGCGACAGGAACTGCAGGCCAAGGGCCTGCCCGCCGACGCGGTGGCGCAGGCGGTGGCGGCGCTGCGTGGCAGCGAGGTGGACCGCGCCCGCGACGTCTGGCGCAAGAAGTTCGGGGCGCCGCCGGCGGATGCCAGTGAGCGCGCAAAGCAGATGCGCTTTCTGGCCTCGCGCGGCTTCGGCGGTGACGCCATCCGCCGGGTGGTTGCGGGCGACGATGCGCCAGCGTTTGAGCCGCCCGAGGACTAGAACCCCAGCATCAGCTTGAGGTTCTGAACCGCCGCGCCGCTGGCACCTTTGCCGAGGTTGTCCAGGCGCGCGATCAGCACCGCATGGCGGTGCGTTTCGTTGCCGAACACCCGCAGCTCGATCAGGTTGGTGTCGTTGAGGGCCGTGGCGTCGAGCTTGCCGTCCTGGGTCGGTGGCAATACGCGCACGAAACCGCCGGCCGCCTCGCTGGCGGCGTAGTGCCGCACGAGTGCGTCGTGCAGATCGCTGGCCCTGGGTTGACCCGGCAGTGTGTCCAGATGCAGCGGCATTTGCACCAGCATGCCCTGGCGGAAATTGCCCACCGCCGGGACGAAGACAGGGCGGCGCTGCAGGCCGGTGCAGGCCATGATTTCGGGCAGGTGTTTGTGCGTCAGGCCCAGCGCGTAGGCCTCAAACAGTGGCGCGGTGCCGGCCTCGTAGGCCTCGATCATGGTGCGCCCACCACCCGAGTAACCGCTGATCGACGGCAGGCTCAGGGGAAAGTCGGCAGGGATCAGGCCCGCGTCTACCAAAGGGCGGATCAGGGCAATGGCGCCGGTCGCATAACAACCCGGATTGGCCACCCGGTCGGCCTGCCTGACGGCATCGGTTTGCGTGGCCGTGAGCTCCGGAAAGCCATAGACCCATCCCGGCGCCGTGCGGTGGGCGGTGGAGGCATCGACGATGCGCGGCTTGCGACCGGGCAGGTTGTCGACCATGGCGACCGATTCGCGTGCGGCGTCGTCGTGCAGGCACAGCACGACCAGATCGGCTTGGGCCATGAGCGCGCGCTTGGCTTCAGGGTCTTTGCGGCGATCGGCCGCAATGCTGAGCAAGTCAACGCCGGGCTCCTGGAGCAGGCGTTCGCGAATCTGAAGGCCGGTGGTACCGGCCTCGCCGTCGATGAAGATCTGATGGGCCATGCGCGATTTTCCTGGGATGAACCGACGAACGCCAGCCGAATGTGGCGCCGCGTCTCATTTTGGTGCGTTGCACCATGATACAGTCCCTGGTTGCTCGTCCAAGAGCCCGTCTCCCGGCGGTGGCAGCCCCGCCGCACACCCGTTCCATCCCTGAGAGAGACCTCATGAAGATTCACGAATACCAAGGCAAGGAAATCCTGCGCCAATTTGGTGTGCCCGTGCCCCGCGGCATTCCCGCATTCACGGTGCAAGAGGCGGTGGAAGCCGCACAAAAGCTGGGCGGCCCCGTGTGGGTGGTCAAGGCGCAGATCCATGCCGGTGGCCGTGGCAAGGGTGGTGGCGTGAAGGTCGCCAAGACCATCGACCAGGTGAAAGAACTCTCGGGTCAGATCCTGGGCATGCAGCTCAAGACCCACCAGACCGGCCCGGAAGGCCAGAAGGTCCGCCGCCTGTACATCGAAGACGGGGCCGACATCCAGAAGGAGTACTACCTCTCCGTCGTGACCGATCGCGGCACGCAGAAGGTGGCCTTCATCGCCTCCAGCGAAGGTGGCATGGACATCGAGGAAGTGGCGCACGCCACGCCCGAGAAGATCGTCAAGGTGTTCGTGGATCCGCTCGCCGGCCTGACCGAAGCACAGGCCAAGGAGCTGGCCAAGGGCATCAACCTGCCCGCCGACTCCGAAGCGCAGTTCGTCGACGTGTGCCAGAAGCTCTACAAGTGCTACATGGAGACCGACGCCTCGCTGGTCGAGATCAACCCGCTCAACCGCGACAGCAAGGGCAACATCATCGCGTTGGACGCCAAGTTCAACTTCGACTCGAACGCGCTGTTCCGCCACCCCGACATCGTGGCGCTGCGCGACCTCGATGAAGAAGACCCGGCCGAGATCGAAGCTTCCAAGTTCGATCTGGCCTACATCAGCCTGGACGGCAACATCGGCTGCCTGGTCAACGGTGCCGGTCTGGCCATGGCCACCATGGACACCATCAAGCTGTTCGGTGCCGAGCCGGCCAACTTCCTCGACGTGGGTGGCGGCGCCACCCCCGAGAAGGTCACCGAAGCCTTCAAGATCATGCTCAAGAACGACAAGGTCAAGGCGATCCTGGTCAACATCTTCGGCGGCATCATGAAGTGCGACACCATCGCCACCGGCGTGATCACCGCCTGCCGTGCCGTCAACCTCAGCGTGCCGCTGGTGGTGCGCATGAAGGGCACCAACGAAGAACTGGGCAAGAAGATGCTGGCCGAATCGGGCCTGCCCATCATCAGCGCTGACTCCATGGCCGAAGCGGCCCAGAAGGTCGTCGCCGCCGTCAAAGCCTGAGCCTGGAGAAGAACATGTCGATCTACATCAACAAGGACACCAAGGTCATCACCCAGGGCATCACGGGCAAGACCGGTCAGTTCCACACGGAAAAGTGCCAAGAATACGCCAACGGCAAGAATTGCTTCGTCGCGGGCGTGAACCCCAAGAAGGCCGGCGAGTCGATCTTCAACATCCCGATCTACGCCTCGGTCAAAGAGGCAGCGACCCAGACCGGTGCAACCGTGTCCGTGATCTACGTGCCGCCTGCTGGCGCGGCCGCTGCGATCTGGGAAGCCGTTGAGGCCGATCTGGATCTCGCGATCTGCATCACCGAAGGCATTCCCGTGCGTGACATGCTTGAAGTGCGCAACAAGATGAAGGCCAAGGAAGCTGCCGGTGGCAAGAAGACCCTGCTGCTGGGCCCGAACTGCCCCGGCCTGATCACGCCCGACGAGATCAAGATCGGCATCATGCCCGGTCACATCCACCGCAAGGGCCGCATCGGCGTGGTGTCCCGTTCGGGCACGCTGACCTACGAGGCCGTGGCGCAACTGACCGAAATCGGTCTGGGCCAGTCGAGCGCGGTGGGCATTGGTGGCGACCCCATCAACGGCCTGAAGCACATCGACGTCATGAAGGCCTTTAACGACGACCCCGACACCGACGCCGTGATCATGATTGGCGAGATCGGTGGCCCGGACGAAGCCGAGGCCGCCATGTGGTGCAAGGCCAACATGAAGAAGCCGGTCGTGGGCTTCATCGCCGGTGTCACCGCCCCTCCCGGCAAGCGCATGGGCCACGCCGGCGCGCTGATCTCCGGTGGCGCCGACACGGCCGATGCCAAGCTGGCCATCATGGAAGAGTGCGGCTTCAAGGTCACCCGCAACCCGTCCGAGATGGGCAAGCTGCTCAAATCGCTGCTCTGAGCGGTCGCTTCGGATGTGCGAAAGGCAACGCGTGCGTTGCCTTTTTTTTCGCCTGTACGAGACACCGTGACACTTGTCACCCGGAAGGCTTGTCGCCAGACAGCCGTTTGAAACAAAATGCTACACCTTGTGGACGGCCCCCTGCGGGCCGTTCGTGTCTGTGGTTCACGGGTGTGGTGGCGCATGCGCTGCACGGGTGAGCCGAACCTGGAACGATCCGCGCCGTGCCTTCCCCCGATGTTGCCGATGCTCCCAGACGCCGTCCGCGCCGTTGGCGCGCGGACGCGCTCACCGCATTCGGCGTGCTGGCGGTGGTGGGGGCGCTGTACTTCGGCACCGACCTGATCGACGCGCTGGAACGCCGGTTCTATGACCACGGCAGCACCGCGTCCGGGCGCAGCCCCGGGGACCACATCACGGTGGTGGCCATTGACGATGCGAGCATCAATGCCATTGGGCGCTGGCCCTGGCCGCGCGAGGTCCATGCCGAACTGATCGACCGACTGAGCGCGCTGGGCGCTCGCACGATTGCGCACACCGCTTTCTTTTTCGAACCGCAGACTTCGCGCGGGCTCGAACCCATCCGGGCGCTGCGCGAACGCATTGCCGGCCCGGATGCCGCACTGAGCGACCTGGGGCCGCAGGCCCAGGCCTCTCTGCTCAGGGACCTCGCGGTTGCCGAGCAACGGCTGGACAGCGACTCGCGCCTGGCGGCGAGTGTCAAGGCCTCGGGTCGCGTGGTCCTGCCGTCGGTGTTTGAGCTGGGCGAGCCGCGCGGCCGCGCCGATGCACCCCTGCCGGCATTTGCGCAACGCAATGCGGTGCCCGACCTGGCCGGTTTTGGTGTGCCGGCCCAGCGAACCCAGCAGCCGCTGCCAGCGCTAGGCAATGCCGCAGTGGCCGTGGGCCACCTCAACCAATGGCTGGACCCCGATGGCGCAGTGCGTCAGGAGCCCCTGCTGGTGCGCTTCGACGGCGTGGCCGTGCCCTCGATGGCCTTGCTGGCCGCCGCACACAGCCTGAATTTGTCGGCCGCCGACATCCGGCTTCAGCCCGGCGAGGGTCTTTCACTTGGTCCGGGTTTCATTCCGACCGATGACCTCGGCCGTGTGCTGCCGCAGTTCTATGCCGCTGCCGGACGCCCGTCGGCGTTTCCCACCGTGTCCGTGCAGGACGTGTTGGCGCAGCGCGTGTCGCCCGAGCTGATCCGCGACCGCATCGTGATCATCGGCGCCACCGCTGCGGGCGTGGGCACCTTGTTCAATACCCCAGTCGGCACCGCGCTGTCGCCGGCCGAGATCCTGGCCCACACCACCGCCAGCGTGCTCAATGGCCACTTCATCGCCAACCCGACCTGGGGAGCGTTGGTGGTGCTGGCTTTGCTGGTGCTGATCCTTGTCTACCTGATCTGGTGGTTGCCACGCCTTGGCGCCGCCGCCGGTGCCACCGTGACCGCCGCCGGCCTGGCGATGCTGCTGGGAGGTGAATTCCTTGTGCTGTCCCGTGCGGCGCTCTGGTTGCCCCTGGTGTTGCCGGCCACGCTGCTGTTGCTGGGTCACCTGGCCCTGACGACCCGGCGGTTCCTGGTGACGGAGGCGCGCAAGCGCCAGAGCGATCAGGAATCGGCCGAGACCAACCGCCAAATGGGCCTGGCCTTGCTGGGCCAGGGCCAGCTCGACATGGCCTTCGATCGGTTCCGGCGCGTGCCGCACAGCAAGGCCCTGATGGACAACCTCGGGCAACTGGCCCTGGATTTCGAGCGCAAACGGCAATTCAACAAGGCCGAGTCGGTATACGCCCACATGGCCGCGCTGGACCGCACCGACCCGTCGCTGCGCACGCGCCAGACGCGCGCTCAGGAACTGGCCAAAACCGTGATGCTGGGCTCGGGCGGCGCGTCACATCCTGGTGGGACCCTGGTGCTGGACCAACCCGGCCTGGCGCAGCCCATGCTCGGTCGCTACCAGGTCGAGAAAGAGCTGGGCAAGGGCGCCATGGGTGTGGTCTACCAGGGGCGCGACCCCAAGATCGGGCGGGTGGTGGCCATCAAGACCCTGGCGTTGAGCACCGAGTTCGAGGGCCTTGAGCTTGAAGAGGCTCGTCAGCGGTTTTTCCGCGAAGCCGAAACCGCGGGAAGGCTGCAGCACCCCAACATCGTGACCATCTTCGATGCGGGTGAAGAGCATGACCTGGCCTACATCGCCATGGAATTCCTGCAAGGCCATGACCTGCAACGGCATACCCGGTCCGGGCAACTGCTTCCCGCAGCCACCGTGCTGCGCATTGGGCAGCAAGTGGCCCTGGCGCTGGATCACGCGCACCGCCAGAACGTGGTGCACCGCGACATCAAGCCCGCGAATGTGATGCTCGACCCTGCCACAGGTGCCATCAAGGTCACCGACTTCGGCATTGCGCGCATCACCGACAGCACACGGACCAAGACCGGGGTCGTGCTGGGCACGCCCAGTTTCATGGCGCCCGAGCAGTTGGCCGGACAACGCGTTGACGGACGGGCCGACCTGTACGCGCTGGGCGCCATGCTCTATCAGTTGCTGACGGGGGAGCTGCCGCTGAGGGGCGAGTCTCTGTCGGCGCTGATGTACCAGATCGCCAACGTCGCGCCGCCCGACATCCGCCTTCTGTGCCCGGCGGCACCCGACGCGCTCTCACAACTCTTGCGCTCCCTGCTGGCCAAACAACCGCAAGACCGCCCTGCCAGCGGTGCCGATGTGGCGGCCGCGCTGCAATCCATTCACTGGACCGACGATGACCATGCCTTCGACGCCACCCAACCCTATCGATCATCCGCCGGTGACCGTTCCTCTCCCAACGTCCCGGTATAACGCCAGCGCCATGAATTTCGAGTTCCACGCCCAGACCGACCCAGGATTGGTCCGGGACAACAATGAAGACGCCGTCGCGCTCGATGCGGAGAACGGCGTGGCCGTGCTGGCCGACGGCATGGGGGGCTACAACGCCGGCGAAGTCGCCAGCGCCATGGCGGCTACCTTCATCAAGTCGGAGCTGGGCCGCTGGATCGCCGAAGGCGGCCATGAATCCAGCGCGCGCGAACTCAAGCGCGCCATGGAGGTGTGTGTCGACAACGCCAACCGCTCGATCTTCAACGCGGCCAATGCCAACCCGCAGTACGCCGGCATGGGTACGACCCTGGTGCTCGGCGTGTTTCTTGACGGGCGTATTGTGGTCGGCCACGTGGGTGACTCCCGTTGTTACAGATTGCGTGGCGGAGAGTTTGTGCAGATGACCCGCGACCATTCGTTGCTGCAGGAGCAGCTTGACGCCGGCCTCATCTCGGCCGAGCAGGCCCAGTACGCCACCCACCGCAACCTGGTGACCCGCGCACTGGGGGTCGAGGACGCGGTGTTGCTCGAGGTCAACGAATTCCGTGTCGAAGAAGGTGACGTCTACCTCATGTGCTCCGACGGCCTCAACGACATGCTCAGTGACGAGCGCATTGCCGCCCTGCTGGTGACAGCGGGCACGCTCGAAGAGAAGGCCGCCGCACTGGTGTTTGCAGCCAACGAAGCGGGCGGCCGTGACAATATTTCGGTGATACTGGCGCTTGCCCGTGCCAAACCGGCACGCCGTGGCTTGCTCTCTCGCATGCTCGGACAATAATCCGCACCGCATACCCATCCCTACAAGCGCATTCAGGTACCCAGAGGAGTCGGCCATGCCGAAAATGATCGTTTCCATTGACGGCGTCGTCATCAAGGAGGTCCAGCTCACCAAGGACCGCACGACCTTGGGCCGCCGGCCGTACAACGACGTGGTCATCGACAACCTGGCCGTCAGCGGCGAGCACGCCGTGTTGCAGATGTCCGGCTCGGACGTCTTCCTCGAAGACCTCAACAGCACCAACGGCACCTACGTCAACGGCAAGGCCATCAAGAAGCAGCAGTTGCAGGGCGGTGACACGATCGAGATCGGCAAATACAAGATCAAGTTCGTGCACGACGGCGCCGATGCGCACGAAAAGACCATGGTCATCAACGCCGGCGCCGTGGTGTCGGGTGGTGACTCCGGCGCCATGCCCCTGGCACCGGCCGCCATCAAGGTGGTCAGCGGCTCGGCCGCCGGCCGCGAGGTGGCCCTGACCAAGGTGGTCACCACCATCGGCAAGCCCGGTGTGGCCGTGGCCGCCATCACCCGCCGCCCGCATGGCTATGTTGTGGCCATGGTGGAAGGCACGGTCAAGCCCACCGTCAACGGCGAGCCGCTCACCACCGAAGGGCGCGACCTGCGCAATGGCGATTTGCTTGAGCTGGCCGGCACGCAGATGCAGTTCGTTCAAGGCTGAGCCCTCCCGGCGTTGCCTTTTATTACCCCCTGGCGAAGTCGCGCCCCTTGAGGGCGCGACTTTTTTCACGCCGTCCCTTTGGCGCCGCGGGTACCCTCTCCCCCCGTATTTCTGCACGGAACAGGTTGCGCATGAGGGTTCGCGTACTGGGTTGCTCGGGCGCCATTGCCCAGGGCTGCCGCACCACCGCATTTCTGCTCGACGATGACACGCTCATCGACGCCGGCACCGGCGTGGGTGACCTCAGCCTGGAGGAAATGCTGCGCATTGACCGCGTGTTGCTCAGCCATGCCCACCTGGACCATGTGGCGGCCCTGCCCCTGCTGCTGGACGCCGTGGCCTCGCACCGGCTGGCCTCTGGCGCCGGGCCGCTGCAGGTGCATGCCCTGCCCGGCACCATCGATGCGCTGCGTGCCCACATCTTCAACGACCTGATCTGGCCGGATTTCTCGGTCATCCCCAGCGCCGCTGCGCCCCTGCTGCGTTTCGTGCCCTTTGCCGTTGGCGACACGCTGACCATTGGCACAAAGCGCATCGAGGTTCTGCCGGCCGTGCACACCGTGCCGGCGGTCGGCTTTGCGGCCTCCAACGCCCAAGGAGGGGCGCGATGGGTGTTCAGCGGCGACACCGGTCGCAACCCTGCGTTCTGGCACCGGGTCAATCAGATACCGGTCGCTCACCTGGTCATCGAAACCGCCTTCAGCGACCGCGAAACCGACCTAGCCCTGCGCAGCCTGCATCTGGCGCCCTCCCTGCTGGCCGAAGAACTGCGCCAGCTCGCCCCCGAGAAGCACCCGGTGATCCACATCACCCACACCAAGCCGGCCGAGACCGCGCTGATCATCGAAGAGATCCACCGCTTCGACACCGAACCGCGTCACGACATCCGCTGGCTGAGTGCTGGGCAGGTCTTCGAGGTGTGACAAACCTTGTCACCCAGCCCCAAGGTGACAAATCCTGTCGACGTGAATTGGCGCAAGCACCGGTGAAACATCACGCTTGAGCCGGTCATCCCCGCTCACCGCACGCTCATCAGCCCTCGCCCGGTTGGCACGCCGTCTGCACTGAGGATCACGTCCATCCCAACCCCCCCTGTTTTTCCAGAGGAGTTCTCCATGCAAATGAAGCGTGCAATGCAAAAAGGTTTCACCCTGATCGAATTGATGATCGTGGTGGCCATCATCGGTATCCTGGCTGCTGTGGCTCTGCCGGCTTATCAGGATTACACCGTGCGTGCAAAAGTGTCGGAAATTATGCTGGCTGCGTCGTCTGCTCGCACGAACATCAGTGAAGCTGCCCAGACGTTGGGTGAAATGCCGGCTGACGCGAGCGTCGCGGTCGACAGCCAAGTTTCCAAATATGTTAAGAGCGTCGCATACGCGAACACCAACGCCTCGGTTGGCGTGATTACCGCTACGGGCCAAGGCGATCCGAAAATTCTTGACAAGACCATCGATCTGACGGGCACGATTCAAGGGAATGGGCAGGTGGTCTGGGTGTGCGCGCCCGGTGCAACCAACCCCATGGATGGCAAATACTTGCCGACCAGCTGCAAGTAATTCAGCACCAGTCTAAGCAGGAGGGCCCCACCAGGGGCCCTTTCTGTTTCCGGTACATTGCCACCTATGCGTGATCTACCCATTTGGACTCCACTTGCCAGCGTAGCCTTGGCCCTCGCTTGGTTGATCCCAAATGCCTCACCACCTTGGTCCGCGTTTCACAAGGATGCGTGGGCCTCGTTGGTGATGTTGGTGGTCGGCTGTTCTTTCCTGTTGACGGCGCCCAGATCTGAAAAAAGCTATCGACTGGACCCAATTGCAAGTGCTCTTACGATGCTTGCAATTTGGTCCATTGGACAATGGATGACTGGAAAGATATTTTTTGGAGGCCATGCCGTTCTTGGCTTCTCCTATTTGTCGGCTGGAGCTGCTGCGATCGTGTTGGGGCGATCGTGGGAGGAGCGTCAAGTCAATGCGCCGGGCGATTTTGTGTTTGGCGCGATTTTAATAGGCGCACTGGGTAGTGCGGCACTCATTTTGGCGCAGTGGCTGGGCATAGACGCCAACGATGTGTGGGTTAGCCAGGTTGATCCTTCCGGGCGTCCGTATGGCAATCTCATGCAACCCAATAATGCCGCTACATTGCTTTTGTTGGGACTGGTATCGCTTTATTGGTTTCATGTCCGCGGCATGCTCCGTGGGTTGGTGGGCATTGTTGCCGCAATCTTGATCCTGTTCGTGCTGGCATTGACGGGCTCTCGCGTTGGCTACCTCGCGCTAGCTATTTCGTCAAGTTTGATGGTTTTGCTTGGGGGTATGCACAAGGAATTTCGTCGTCAGCGCTGGGCGGTACTATTTCTGATGGTGTTGCTTCCAATCTTTGTTGTTGGTGTTTCGTCGCCCTCTGGCTCGATCGACGGTGCGGCTTCAGTTGGGCCTAACCTCGAATCAAGACCGTTGACGAGCATTCGCTTGATGACCTATGAGGCACATCTGAACGCCATTCTTGCCAACCCATGGTGGGGAAACGGCTTTGGTCAAGGTGTGAAAACTCAACTCCTGGCCGCGGAATTGGGCTATCGGTTGCCCGGTTTGTTTACATGGGCACATAACGCGTTTCTCGACATCGCCGGATGGTTCGGGGTGCCTGCACTATTTGTGCTTCTGGTTGCCATCTTCCTCGTTGCTCGAGCGCTGCCTTGGTCCAATCCAACGCCGACGAGGGTGAGCTATTTTCTGGGTACCTTAATTGTCCTTCTGCATGCCATGGTTGAATTGCCACACGGCTACGCCTATTTCCTTCTACCTTGCTGTCTGCTTGTGGGGGCGATGACCGCGAATCTCGGTGTGGTGGCATTTCGGATGCCGCGCTGGATGTTTGTCGGGGCCTTTATGGGGTTGGCGCTGATATTGGCGGCGTTGACTCGTGACTATCTTCGCGTGGAGGCGGCATTTCTCCAATGGAGGTTCCAGAATGCAAACTTTGCGCGGGCCAAGCACGTTGACATCCCAAGGGTGGTGCTGCTTGATCAGTTTCAGGCGTTGATAAAGGGCCTTTCGCAGCCGGAAGCAGACTTGGATGAAAAAGATATCACAGAGTTTGAGCAGGCGGTTCTCCTTTTTCCATCTGCTTCAGCACTTCAGCGGTTGGCCGAAGTACAGGTCCTAAGAGGACGAACTGACAACGCGATACGAACCATTCAAATCGCACAGGTGCTTACAAACCAAACTGAATGGGCGGAGATGGCCGCTCGATGGAAATACCTTGGAGGTATCAATCCGATATTCCGTGCTGTGGAGTGGCCTCAGTAGGTAGGGAGTGCTTGGCAGGTCAAGCGGCGTAGTTGCCACTCTTCCCCCCCCGCTTCTCCCTCAACCTCACCCCTCCCATCACCATCCCCCGATCCACCGCCTTGCACATGTCATAAATGGTGAGCAGTGCGACCGAGGCAGCGGTCAGGGCTTCCATTTCAACCCCCGTCTGGCCGGTGCATTCGGTGGTGGCGGTGCAGCGCACGCTGTGGGTGTCGGGCTCGATGTCGAAATCCACCGCCACGCGCGTCAGGGCGATGGGGTGGCACAGGGGAATGAGGTCGCTGGTCTTTTTGGCGGCCATGATGCCGGCGAGGCGGGCGACGCCGAGCACGTCGCCTTTCTTGGCGGTGCCGGACTGGATCAGGGCCAGGGTGTCGGGCTGCATGGTGATGCGGCCCTCGGCGATGGCCACGCGGTGCGTGCTGGCCTTGGCGCCGACGTCGACCATGTGGGCCTGGCCCTGGGCGTCGAAATGGGTGAGGCCGCTGCCGGCCGGGGTGTCGGGGTGTTGAGCTGACATGGTGTAACCCGGCTTCACCGGCCGTTGACACGGCCAGCGGGTGAACTGGAATGGCTTGGCGGCATCATACGGGCCATGCTTCGCCGCACGCCCGTCTCCCGTCCCCCCCTGTCCAGGGTCGCCACCTTGCTTTTGTCGGCCGCACTGCTGTGCCCCGCGCCAGGGGCGTGGTCGCAAGTGAATGGGGCGCCCACCAACGGGCGCTCCCCGGCTGCCTCGCCCAACCTGCCCAGCCTGGGCGATGGCGAAGACCTCACGGTGGCGGCCGAACGTCGGCTGGGGGACCGCATTGCGCAAAGCATCTACCGCGACCCGGATTACCTCGACGACCCGGTGATCGGCGACTACCTGCTGCAGCTCTGGCAGCCACTGTTGGCGGCGGCGCGCCGCCGCGGCGAAGTCTCGCCCGAGCTGTCCGAGCGCCTGGCCTGGGAGCTGATGATTTCGCGCGAACGCAGCGTCAACGCCTTTGCCCTGCCTGGTGGCTACATGGGCGTGAACCTGGGTCTGCTGGCGGTGACCGAGCGGCCCGAGGAGCTGGCTTCGGTGCTGGCGCACGAGATGAGCCACGTTGCGCAGCGCCACATCGCCCGCATGATGAGCAACGAGCAGCGCATGGCACCCTGGATGATCGCCAGCATGATCCTCGGCGCCCTGGCGGCGGGGGCCAACCCGGACGCCGCCGGCGCAGCCATTGCGGGCAGCTCGGCCGTGGCCGCACAGCAGTCGCTCAAGTTCTCACGCGACATGGAGCGCGAAGCCGACCGCATTGGCTTCGGCGTGATGACCGGTGCTGGCTTCGACGGCCACGGTTTTGTCGAGATGTTCGGCAAGCTGCAGCAGGCTTCGCGCCTCAACGACAGCGGCGCCTACCCCTACCTGCGCACCCACCCGCTGACCAGCGAGCGCATCGCCGACATGCAGGCGCGCCTGCCCGAGGCCACGCCCGCGCTCGGCCCGCGCGCCGATGCCGCGCCCCAGTTGCAGGGCTTGCCTTCTGGCATGCAGCACGCCCTCGTCTCCGCCCGCGCCCGCGTGCTGGCCGAACGGGACAGCACGCGATGGGCCACCTGGGTCGAGCGCGCGAGATCGCCCGACGCCAAACCCGCCGACCTTTACGCCGGGGCGCTGTCGGCCCAGCGCCTGGGGCAGAGTGCCCGCGCGCTGGAGCTGAGCGAGCGGTTGCGCAAGCTCACCACGGGCGACGCGGCCCGCGGCGTGGCCGACGCCCTGGCGATGGAGTTGTTGCTGTCCCCGGGCGCGCCCGCACAGCCTGCGCTGTTGGCCGAGCTGCGCGACGCTGCGCTGGGCGCACAAAGTCGCGCCATGGTGATGCTGGGCGCGCAGGCGGCCATGGCCACCGGGCAGGCCGAACGCGCCACGTCGCGCCTGCAGGCCTGGACGGTGGAGCACCCGCGCGACGCGCTGGCCTGGCAACTGCTGGTGCGCGCCAACCAGGCACAGGGCCATACCTTGCGGGCGGTGCGCGCGGATGCCGAGGCCCACGCCGCCCACTACGACTGGGATGGCGCCCTTGAGCGCCTCAAGGCGGCGCAGGCCTTGCCGGCGGCGCAACGCAACGCCGACCCGATCGAGCTGGCCATCGTCGACAGCCGCCGACGCGATGTGGAACAGCGCCTGCGCGATGCGATGCGCGACGACGATAAGCGTTGAGACTGGCGGTAGGGCCGGCGGCGCCGCTCAGCGAATGCGCAGGCCGCGCAGGGCCGCGTCGACCACGACCATGATCACCGAATAGATCAGCGAGCCGAGCAGCGCGGCCCAGAAGTCGCGCACGAAGAAGCCGTCGAGCACCGAGGCGGCCGCCCAGAACAGCAGCGCGTTGATCACGAAGAGAAACAGGCCCAGCGTGACCACCGTGACCGGCAGGGTGAGGATCACCAGTACCGGGCGCAGCACCAGGTAGAACAGACCGATCACCGCCGCCGCGATCAGCGCCGACGGAAAGCTGCGCACCTCCACCCCGCTGTAGAGGTAGGCCACCAGCAGCAGCGCACAGGCCGCCAGAAACCAGCGCAGCAACAACTTCATCGATCAAACCTCCTGAGGGCCGTTCGCCCGTTGGGCAACGCGGCGATTGTGCAGCCAACCGGCCAGCAGCACACCGGCGATGACCAGACCCACCACGCCCCAGTAGGCCGCGAACTGCGCCAGCTCCGGCCCTTTGAACCAAGGCGCGAGCAGCTTCTCGTTGACGATCATCTTGCCGGCGGTGAAGGCCAGCACACCGGCGCCGAGGTACATGATTGCCGGGTACTTCTCGACCAGCTTGAGGATCAGCGTGCTGCCGAACACCACGATGGGGATGCTGATCAGCAAGCCGATGACCACCAGGTCGAAGGCGCCGCGCGCCGCACCGGCCACGCCCAGCACGTTGTCGATGCCCATCACCGCGTCGGCAATGATGATGGTCTTCATGGCGCCCCAAAAGGTGGTGGCGGCCGGGCCGTGTTCGTCGCCATCGCCCGCGTCCTCGGCGATCAGCTTGTACGCAATCCACACCAGCGCCAGCCCACCGATGGCCATCAGGCCGGGCAAACCCAGCAACCACACCGCCACCAGCGTCATGGCCGAGCGCACGACGATGGCACCGACCGTACCCCACACGATGGCGCGCGTCTGCAGGTGTTTGGGCAGGTTGCGTGCGGCCAGGGCGATGACGATGGCGTTGTCGCCGGCGAGCACGAGGTCGATGACGATGATGGCCGCGAGCGCGGACCACCAGGCGGCGGACATGAATTCCATTCAGGAGCTCCAGATGGGGTGAGGTCTGAAGGTCTTGCCCAGCACCCTTTGCTCGGTGCCCGACGCGCCGGGTGCCATTGGCTGGCACCGTCCTGACGACACGTCGTTTGGCGCAGGCGCACACGCCATGGTTGGCGATGCCCCGCGCTTGGGAGCTACTCCCCTTCCGCGAAGCGCGCATTGTAGTGGGCGGCCTGCAAGCGCGGCCATGCGTGGTTTCCGCACGCCATGTACGCGGTACCACGCATCGGCGCCCTGGCCGCGGCTGACTACACTGCCGCCAGCCCGCTGGCCGGCCGCGCCGGCCATTCCCCCTCACGCGCGCAACACCATGGACCTGCTTTCCAACCCCCAGTTCTGGCTCGGCCTGGGCCAGATCATCTGGATCAACATCATCCTCTCGGGCGACAACGCCGTGGTCATTGCGCTGGCCGCGCGCGGGTTGCAGGGCAAGCAGCAAAAGCAGGCCATCTTCTGGGGCACGGCGGCGGCCGTGGTGCTGCGGGTGGTGCTCACCATCGTCGCGGTCAAGCTCATGCAGCTGCCCTGGCTGCAGCTGGTGGGCGGCATTCTGTTGCTGTGGATCGGCGTGCAGTTGCTCAACGACGGCGACGACGGCGAGTCCGATCACCATGGCAACAGCAACCTGCTGACCGCCATCCGCACCATCCTGGTCGCCGATCTGGTGATGAGCCTGGACAACGTCATCGGCGTGGCCGCTGCCGCCAACGGCAACATCACGCTGTTGGTGTTCGGCCTGGCCATTGCCATTCCCATCGTCATCTTCGGCAGCACGCTGATGATCAAGGTCATGTCGCGCTTTCCCGTCATCGTCACCCTGGGTGCGGCGCTCATTGGCTGGGTGGCGGGTGAGACGGTGGTGTCCGACAAGATGATCGAACCCTGGGTGCCGCACCACTCGGTCGGTTTCTATCTGGCCGCGGTCACCGGTGCCGTGCTGGTGGTGCTGACCGGCAAGCTGTTGCAGCGGCGCAATGCCGCCCGCGCCGAGGCCTGATCCACCGCTGGCGTCGACAAGCGCGAACCCGTGCCGGGGGCATGGGTCATGGGGCGCCTTTATCATCGCGCTCCCATGGCCGGCATCCACATCACCGACATCGAAGCGGCCATCAACTGGTGGCGCGAACGCAGCCCCTCACCTGACGGGGTATCGTTGCCCGGCCCCACGCGCGCGCTGGCCGAGGTCTACGCGCTGATGGTGTACTTCGGAGAGACCGAGGCCGACGAGCACTCGCTGCCGCCCAAGGCGCTGGAGGCCTGGCTGGCCTGGTACGCCACCACGCCCGACACACCCTGCATCGCCATTTGCTCCACCAGCCAGGGTGACCCTGTCTGCAAGGGATGCGGCCGGCGCTTCGACGAAGTGCAGCGCTGGACGGAGATGTCGCCCGGCGAGAAGCGCGCCTGCTGGCACCGCATCACCATCGAGGGCACGGCCCTGCGCTTTCACCGCTACAAGGAGCGCGCGCTGTAGCGCACCTGGCGCCGGTCTTCAGGCCGGCACGGCGTAGTTGGCCTGGGTCAGGTGGTCGATGCCACAGCTCAGGCCTTCGACCCAGTCGATGAACGCCGGCACCGCGTCGCCCGCCATGGGTGAGCCGTGCTGCGGCACGATCATGCGGATCGGCAGGCTGCGCGCCATGTGGGCCCACAGCTTGAGCACCTTGGACGAGACCATGTAGCGGCGATGGAAGGCTTCCATGCGGGGAATGTGACTGTCCAGCGACGTGACCACACGCGCCGCGTCGGCCGAGGTGCCCATCGACACACCCAGGTCCCCCGAGAACAGGATGCGACTGACCGGGTCCCAGAACTGGAAGTTGCCTTCCGAGTGCATGAAGTGCCCCGGCAAGGCCACGATCTCGCTCTCGCCCAGCGCGATGCGCATGCCGGGGTCGGGGATGCCGATGATGCGGTCCTGCGTCTTGCCGGGCTTGCAGAAGTGCGGTGCAAAGCGCTCCCACAGGCGCGAGATGTACAGCGTGGCCTGGGTGCTGGTCATCCAGCGGTCGAGCGAGGCGATGATGTCCGGGTCGGCGTGCGAGGCCAGGATATTGTCGAGTTTGTTCGGCGGGAAATAGCGTCCGATGGTGAGCAGCAGCTCGTTGTAGGCCACGTTGCCACCCGGGTCAATGATGGCGCCGGCGCCCCCGTGGATCACCAGAAACTGGTTGGCCTGCACCGCCTCACCCCCCTCGTCCGCGAGGTGGGTGAACATCAGGCACACGTGGCCCTTCTCGTTGAACAGTTCGATCGCCATGCTTGCTTGCTCCCGTGCGTTGGCCACAAATGCATCGAGCGCCCGTGGGCGCTCGATGGATGCGAACTCTAGGTAAACCTTGCCGGGGGCAATTTGCGGAAGATCAAACCCCGTGAGCGGCGCCGCTCAGCTCAAGACCGGCGGGCGAGTTCGGCCGCCTTGCCGGTATAGCTGGCCGGCGTCATGGCCAGCAGGCGGTCCTTCTCGGCATCAGGAATCTCCAGCGAGCGCACCAGACCGTGCAGGTCTTCGGCACGCACGGTCTTGCCGCGTGTGACTTCCTTGAGCTTCTCGTAGGCGCCTTGCACACCGTAGCGGCGCATCACGGTCTGGATGGCCTCGGCCAGCACTTCCCACGAGGCGTCGAGGTCGGCGGCCACGGCCTCCTCGTTGAGCTCGAGCTTGTTCAAGCCGACACCCAGCGCGTGGTAGGCCAGCACCGCATAACCGAAGGCCACGCCCATGTTGCGCAGCACGGTGGAGTCGGTCAGGTCGCGCTGCCAGCGGCTGATGGGCAGCTTCTCGCTGAGGTGGCGCAGCAGGGCATTGGCCAGACCCAGGTTGCCTTCTGCGTTTTCGAAGTCGATCGGGTTGACCTTGTGCGGCATGGTGGACGAGCCGATCTCGCCCGCCTTGAGCTTTTGCTTGAAGTAGCCCACGCTGACATAGCCCCAGATGTCGCGCGACAGATCGATCAGGATGGTGTTGGTGCGCGCCACGGCATCGAACAGCTCGGCCATGTAGTCGTGCGGCTCGATCTGGATGCTGTAGGGCTGAAAACTCAGGCCCAGGCCCAACGGCTCGGCCGTCTCGACCACCTTGCGGCTGAAGGCTTCCCAGTCGAAGTCGGGCCAGGCGGCCAGGTGCGCGTTGTAGTTGCCCACGGCGCCGTTCATCTTGCCGAGCAGCTTCACGCCCGCAATGCGCTCGCGCGCGGTGCTCAGGCGCACCACCACGTTGGCCAGCTCCTTGCCCACGGTGGTGGGGCTGGCGGTCTGGCCGTGGGTGCGGCTGAGCATGGGCACGTCGGCCATGGCGTGCGCCATCTCGCGCAACTTGGCGATGACCGCGTCCAGCGCCGGCAAAAGCACCTGCTCGCGCGAGCCCTTGAGCTGCAGCGCATGGCTGGTGTTGTTGATGTCTTCGCTGGTGCAGGCAAAGTGCACGAACTCGGCCGCGCGCTCCAGCTCCGGGCGCGCCTCGAACTTCGATTTGATCCAGTACTCGACCGCCTTGACGTCGTGGTTGGTGGTCTTCTCGATCGCCTTGATGGCCTCGCCGTCTTCCTCGCTGAAGTTCTTCACCAGGCCCAGCAAGTAAGTGCGCGCACCGGGCGAGAGTGGCTTGAACTCAGCGAAGCCCGCGTCGGACAAGGCGATGAACCAGGCAATTTCCACTTGCACGCGGCGGTGCATGTAGCCCAGCTCGCTCATGAAGGGGCGCAGCGGCGCCACCCGGTTGGCGTAGCGCCCGTCCAGGGGCGACAGGGCGGAGATGGGGGAGAGTTCCGTGCCGGCAGGCGCGGCGGGGGCAGGGGTCGAACGCATCCCGCGATTGTAGGAGTCGCCCAACGCGCGACCAGCCTGCTCGACCGGTGTCAGGCGAAAGGCCGACACCGCTGGCTAAAATCGCCGGCCGTCACAGATCGCCCCACAGACCATGAAACTCATCGGTGCCGTCACCAGCCCCTACGTGCGCAAAGTGCGCATCGTCATGGCCGAAAAGAAGCTGGACTACCAGTTCGTGCAGGAAGACGTCTGGTCCGCCGACACCACCATTGCGGCCTCCAACCCGCTGGGCAAAGTGCCCTGTCTGGTGATGGAAGGCGGCGAGGCCGTGTTCGATTCGCGGGTGATCGTCGAATACCTCGACGGCTTGTCGCCGGTGGGCAAGCTGATCCCCGCGTCCGGACGCGAGCGCGCCGAGGTCAAGACCTGGGAAGCACTGGCCGATGGCGTGCTCGACGCCGCCATCCTGGCCCGCCTGGAGGCCACCTGGCCGCACCGCACGGCCGAGCAACGCAGCCAGGCCTGGATCGATCGCCAGATGGGCAAGATCCATGGGTCGCTCAAGTCCATGAGCCAGGGCCTGGGCGACAAGCCGTTCTGCTCCGGCATTCACTTCAGCCTGTCCGACGTGGCCGTGGGCTGCGCACTGGGCTACCTGGACTTCCGCTTCCCGGTGATCGACTGGCGGGTGAGCTACCCCAACCTGGCCAAACTGGGCGACAAGCTGGCGCAGCGCCAGAGCTTCATCGATTCCAAGCCGGCTTGAAGGTCCGAGCCCGCGCGCGGCTCACTCGCGCGCGCGGCGCTTGAGCCAGCGCATCAGGCCGCCCAGCAGCGGCAGCTTTTCGTAGAGCTCCTCGGCCGCGTCCCAGTAGTCGCGGTGGTCGCTGATGCGCCCGTCCTCGCCCATCACCAGGTGCGAGGCACCGCGCACACATTGCTCGGTGGTCGTGTCAAAGCGCTTGAAGCGAAAGCGGAACGCCCACACCAGCGTGCATTGATCGCCATCGACGAGACAGCGCGTCACCTCGAAGCGCGGTTGCTCGAGGCTGGCGTACATGTGCTCGAACACCGTGCGAATCGCCGCAAGACCTTGCACCTCGTTGAACGGGTCCTTGAAGCGCGCGTGCGGTGCGTAGATCTCGTCGAGCCGGTCGAGTGCGTGTGGGGTCAGTGCCTCATAGAACGCGACCACGCGTTGCGCTGCGGCGCGCGCATCGGGCAGCGTGCTCACAGGCCGGTGGCGCGGCGCACCGCGGCAAAGCTCAGACGGTAGGGCAGCAGGCGCAGCAGTTTCATCCAGCGGGTGAAGCGTTTGGGAAAGTGGATATCGAATTCTCCGTGCGCCCAGCCGGTCAACAACGACTCGGCGGCCTGTTCTGGGCTGATCAGCGCGGGCATGTCGAACGCATTCTGCGCGGTCAGCGGCGTTTGCACGAAGCCCGGGTGCACCACGCTCACACCGATGCCCAGGGGCGCCAGGTCCAGGTACAGCGTCTCGGCCAGGTGGGTCAGCGCGGCCTTGGTCGGGCCATAAGCCAGGCTTTTGGGCAGGCCGCGAAAGCCGGCGACGCTGCTCATCAGGCTGAGGTGACCCTGCCCGCGCGCGCGCATCGCCGGCAGCAGGGCGTGCAGCACGTGCAGTGCGCCCAGGTAGTTGATGCGCAGGTGCTTCTTCAGCTCGTCCAGATCGAAGGCATCGGCGCGCATCTCGCGGTAGTGGCCGGCGCAATACAGCATGACGTCGACCGGGCCCTGCGCGAGGATCTGGCGCGCGGTCAGGGCCACGGCCTCAGCGTCGCTCACGTCCATCGGCCAGGCCTGCGCGCCGGGGTGCGCGTCGACGAAGGCCTGCAGGGCTTCGCGTCCGCGCGCCGACACCAGCACCTGTGCGCCGCTCGCATGCAAGGCGTGGGCGGTGGCGGCGCCGATGCCACTGGACGCGCCCACCAGCCACACGCGGCGGCCGCGCCAGCTGACCAGCCTGGGGTTCAGCGGACCGAACAGGCCCGGTGCCCGCACCGCGGGCCGGTCGCTGTCGTTGCTGCGCTCGATCACAACGGGGGTGGTGCTCATGACGGACGCTTCACAAAGCTGAGCGTGACCTCGCCCAGGCGGATGCCGAACTTGCTCATGCTGGCCTTGTTGAGCATGACGCGCTCGTCCATGAGGTACATCCAGTCGTCGAACTGAACGTCGAAGGTGCGGCCGTCGATTGGCAGTTGCAGGGTGTAGTTCCAGCGAAAGGCGTTGCCCGCGGTGCGTCCGCGCGCTTCGCCAACCACGTCGTCGGCCCGGCCCACATAGACGCCATCGCCCTGGTGTGTCAGGCGCCACACCCGCCGCTGGCGCTCGCCATCCGCGTAGGTGAAGGCCTCATCGAGCACGCCTTCGTCGCCGTTCCACTGGCAACGCATTTCCACCACAAAGCGCCGCACCACCTCGCCAGAGCGGTTGGTGAACACGCCGTAGGCGTCCAGCGTGCCGTTGAAATAGCGGCGCAGGTCGAGTGCCGGGCGTTGATTGGCGTAGTCGGCGACCTGCGGGCTGGCGCAGCCGGTGAGCGCGCCCAGTCCGGCAACGGCGCCGGCGGTGAGCAAGGTTCGTCTTTGCATGGTGCGTGAGGTCCTGTGGGGGTCAGTGCAGCGTGGCCGGCGCGAGCCGGGTGGCGCAGGGGTGGCGGATCACGAGCCCGTACAGCGCGGCGGCCGCCAACAGCTTCAAGGTGCAGGGCAGCAGGCAGTAGGCGATGGTCAGGGTCTGCAGGGCGTCGGGCGATCGCGCGCCAGGCGCGTAGCCGAACCAGGCCAGCAGCGGCAGGGCCAGCCCGGCCGCCAGCGCCAGGTTGAGCTTGCCGGCGAAGCTCCACCAGCCGAAGTACGCGCCTTCGCGGCGGCCGCGTTCACCCAGCTCGCCGATCAGGCCGGCCAGCATGGCGCCGGGCAGGCTCAGGTCGCTGCCGAGGGCCACACCGCTGATCGCGCACACCAGCACGAACCAGCCGATGTCGCCCGCACCGAGCATGGCCGCCCACACAAAGGCGAACACCGCCAGCAGCATGCCCACCAGCCAGGTGCGGGCCAGGCCCAGCCGGGGCACGAGCCGCACCCACAAGGGCATCGACAGCGCCGCGCTCAGAAAGTAGGTGGCCAGAAACATCGGCTCCACGCTGGCACTGGCCTGCAGCCGGTCCTGCACGAAGAACAGAACCAGCGTGGCCGGCACGGCACTGGCAGTGCCGTTGACCACGAACACCAGCAGCAGGCGGCGAAACGCGGGCTGGCGCAAAGGCGAGTGCCCGCCCAGCAAGGACACGCCCGATGCCAATGGCGCAGGGCTGTGCCGCCAGAACCACCACCCCAGGGCCAACAACAGGGCGAAGGCCCATACCGTGGCGCCCAGCCCGGCGGTGCCCGGCAACACCGAGGCCAGCAGCACGCCGACCAGCGCAAAGCCCTCGCGCCAGGCCACCACGCGGCCGCGCTCGGTTTCGGTGCCGCCCAGGCGCGCACCCCAGGCCTGGTGGGCCACCGCGACGATGCTGTAAGCGGTGTAGGTGATGGCCATCACCACGCCGGCCCATGCCAGCAGCGCCGTGCTGCCTTGCGACAGCACCGCCCCAGGTGGAAACAACAGGCCCCACAAACCCAGCACCAGCACCACGGCGGCGGCACCGGCCACGGCCAACAGGCGCCGATCCGACTGCGCGCCCAGGCGGTCGCACCAACGCCCGATCAAGGGGTCCAGCACCGCGTCCACCAGTCGCGCGGCCAGCAGCACCATGCCCAGGGCCGCCAACGGTGCCGCAAACTCGCGTGCGTAGTGGTTGGGCAGCACCACGTACAAAGGCAAGGCCACGAAGGCCAGCGGCAGCCCGAGCAGGCCGTAGCGCAGACCCGCACGCCAGGCCCCCCGGCCGACGAAATCGGCCGCAGGTTCCGGGGCGCGACCGTGGCTGCTCATGGCTTGCCCTGGCCTTGGTTCAAGGCCTGCAACAGCCGCTCGCGCATGGCGGGTTGCGAGGTCCTGGGCGAGAGCCAGATCGCGAAGAAGCGGCGCGCAAAGCGTGCGTCATCGATGGCGCCCAAGGGTTTGTCGTTGAGGTAGAAGCGCGCGCCCTCGCCTGGCCGGTACAGCCCGGTGATGCGGTCGCCCGCCTTGACGTCGGGAAACACCGAACGCATGGCCTGCAACCAGCGTTGGGCGGTGGCCTCGTCCACCGCGCCCTGATCGTTGATCTCCTGCAGCGATCGCTCGGCGATGTCGCTGCCCGCAAAGTCGCGCAGGTAGGCCAGCTGCAGGGCAAACGGGTGGTCGTCGAAACGTTGGGGGGTGAACCCTGGCGTGGCATACAGCGTGGCGTCGTAGACGCTGAAGCCCCACACCCGCAATCGCGCTTGGCCCACCACCGATTGCCCTTGCAGCGCCTCGTCGAGCGAGGCGCGCGCTGGCGCGGGCTGGGCGCACAGCACAGCGCCGAGCAGCACACCGAGCAGGGCGGTCGAGCGCATGGTGGGCTTCAGTCCGGCTTGCGCAGCGTGAACTGCACGACGTCGGTGCTGCCATCGTTGAAGGCCGCCTCGCAGTAGGCGAGGTAGAACTCCCAGATGCGCAGGAAGCGTTCGTCGAAGCCCTGCGCCAGCACCTCATCGCGTGCAGCCAGAAAGCGCTCGCGCCAGTCGGCCAGGGTGCGTGCGTAGTCGGCGCCGAAGGCGAAGCTGTCTTCCACCACCAGGCCTGCTCGCTCGGCCTGTTCCCGAAAGACGCGGGGGCTGGGCAGGCAGCCGCCGGGAAAGATGTACTGCTGGATGAAGTCGGTGCCGCGGATGTAACGCTCGAACAGATCGTCGCGGATCACGATGCTCTGGATGCAGGCGCGCCCGCCGGGTTTGAGCAGTCGCGCCACGGTCTGGAAGTAGGTGGGCCAGTAGTGGCGGCCCACGGCCTCGACCATTTCGATCGAGCAGATGGCATCGAAGGGCGCATCGTCGATGTCGCGGTAATCCTGCAATCGCAGGTCGGCGCGATCGCCGGTCATCAGGGCCTGCATGCGCGCGCGGGCGAAGGCGAGCTGCTCGGTGGACAGGGTCACGCCCACCACACTGGCGTCGAACTCCAGCAGGGCCTTCTCGGCCAGCGCACCCCAGCCGCAGCCGATCTCCAGCACGCGGTGGCCCGGTTGCACGCCGGCCATGCGCAGCGCTCGGCGCACCTTGGCGTGCTGGGCCTGCACCATGCTGAGCCCGGGCGTCTCGAACCAGGCCGACGAGTAGTTCATCGTCTCGTCGAGCCAGAGCCGGTAGAAGGCGTTGCCCAGGTCGTAGTGGGCGTGGATGTTGCGCCGGCTGTTGGCCTTGCTGTTGTGGTTGAGCAGGTGGCGCAGCCGATAAGCCAGGCGACCCAGCCAGCTGCCGTGGATGGCTTCTTCCACCTCGCGTCGGTTGCGCAGCATGAGGTCGATAAGCACGGTGAGGTTGGGTGTGCTCCAGTCGCCCGCGATGTAGCCCTCGGCAAAACCGATGTCACCCGACTTGAGCACCGCCGTACAGACCTTCCAGTTGTGCAGCCACAGGCTGGCGTGCGGCGCGTCCTCGCCACCGAAGCGCTGCACCGAGCCATCGGGCAGCGTGAGGCTGAGGCTGCCGTGGCGCAGCCGTTGCAACAGACGCAGCATCTGCCGCGCTGCGGCCGGGGCTTGGGGTGGCAGGGACACCGCGGGGGCGGGTCGTGCGACGGTGCTGGAGTGGCTCATGGGTCGCCTTGGGTCGAGGTGGGGTTCAAGGAGCTGGCCGCCATCGGTGTGGCCGTGACCAGTGCCGTCGGGGCAGCGGGCTGACGAAAGAACGGCGTGCGCTTGACCCACAGGCGCAGGGCCTGCCAGTGGATGCGCGCGATCACGGCCAGGGTCATCAGCGGTTGCGTGAACAGCGCGCGGCGCCGACTGGCGTTGTCGAGCGGCACCAGCGTGCCGCTGACGCTGGTGTTGAGCAGTGGCATTGGTTGCGCAGGGTCGTCGTGGTAGTCGATGCGCATCACGGTGCGGGGGACTTCGCCCTGCGTGCGCATGAAGACGAAGCGGTAGCGCCCGCGCACCGGGCAGAACGGCGAGACGTGGAACACTTTGTCGGCTTCGCAGGGCACGCCGTAGCGGGGCGCATCGAGCAGGTAGCAATGGCGCTCGCCGAAGGTGTTGTTGACCTCGGCGATGACGGCCCGCAGCGAACCGTCGGCGCGGTGGCAGTACCAGAAGCTCACCGGCTTGAAGACGTAGCCCAGCAGGCGTGGGTAGGTGTGCAACCAGATCTCGCCGGTGGCGTCGTCGATGCCATGCCGATGCAGTACCTCGTCGAGCCACTGCAGGCAGTCGTCGCGACCATCGCCGTGGTCGCGATCGTGAAAGCTCAGCCAGGCTTTGCGGTTGCGTGCCACGGCCGCCGACGGGCGCTCCTTGAGCGCGCGCAGCGGCAGCATCAGGAAAAACGTGGGGTAGCTGAAGGCGTGCGCACGCGGGCGCGTACGGCTGTGGCGCACCTGGCCGAAGCCGATCAGCGCCTTCGCCTCATTCACGCCAGCACTCCTGGCAGGGCGTGGACGGCGCCGCTGTTGTCGGTCAGTGCCCATTGGTCGAGCAGGCCGCGCGCCGCCGACAGCCCGGCCTTGAGGCCGTCTTCGTGAAAGCCGTAGCCACACCAGGCGCCGGCGTACCAGGTGTTGAGCCGCCCCTGGATGGCCGGCAGGCGCGTCTGTGCACGGATGGCGTCGAGGTCGAACACGGGGTGGTCGTAGTCCCATTCGCCCAACACACTGGCGGGGTCGATGGCGCGGATGGGGTTGAGGCTCACCACCACCGGCTGGGGCGTCGGCAAAGGTTGCAGCTTGTTGAGCAGGTAGTGCAGGCAGACCTGCGCCCCGCCCGCGTCGGGCTGAGGTCCGCGCTCGTAGTTCCAGGCTGCCCAGGCGCGCTCCTGGGTGGGCAGGACAGCGGCATCGGTGTGCAGCACGGCGCGGTTGGCCTGGTAGCGGATGGCACCCAGCAGCTCACGCTCGTCGGCAGAGGCCTCGCCGCCGAGCAGGCGCAGTGCCTGGTCGGTGTGGCAGGCGAGCACCACCGCATCGAAGCGTTCGACCTGGCTGTCGGTGACCACGCGCACGCCGCTCGCATCGCGCACGATCTGGCGCACCGGCGTGGCCAGTCGTGTGTCCGGCAGGGCGTCGATGATCTTCTGCACGTACTGGCGCGCGCCGCCGGCCACGGTGAACCAGCGCGGTCGCCCACTCACCTGGATGAGGCCGTGGTTGTGACAGAAGCGCACCAGCGTGGCGACCGGGAAGCGCAGCATCTGGTCGGTGGGGCAGCTCCAGATGCAACCCAGCATGGGCAGCAGGTACCAGTCGCGAAATGCCGCGCCGAACCGGTGCTGGCGCAGGAAGTCGTCCAGCGGCTGCAGCAGCGGGCTGTCCGGGTGCAGGTCATCGCCGCGTTCGGCCAGGCGGGTGCACAGCCGGTTGAAGCGCAGGATGTCGCCCAGCATGCCCCAGAAGGCCGGTCGGGCCAGATTGCGGCGTTGCGAGAACACGGTGGACAGGCTGGTGCCGCTCCACTCGAGCATGCCGCCGCCAGGGCCAGCCTGCGGCACCTGGGCGGAAAAGGACATGTCCGAACCCGCCAGCGGCACATCGAGCTCGGCAAACAAGGCCAGCAAGTTGGGGTAGGTGCGCTCGTTGAGCACCAGGAAGCCGGTGTCGACCCCGAAGGTCGAGGGCTGGCCGTCGGTGCCGGGCAAGGTGACGTCGACCGTGTGGGCGTGTCCGCCGAACCAGTCGCCGGCTTCATACAACGTGACGTCAGTCAGCCCCTGCAGGGTGCGGGCCGCCGCCAGACCGGCAATGCCGGCACCAATGACCGCCACGCGGCGCTGCGTGCCGGCGCCACGGGCGCCCAGGGAGGAGGGGATGGGGTCCGCGCGCATGGCGGTCCCTCAGGCCTGCGCCACCGGCTGCGGCCGGCGGCGTAAAGAAGAAATTGCTGCGAAGCGCCCCGAAACGAACAAGGGAGGGAGGGAGGAGGAGGAGAAGCGCCCCGGGATTGCAGTCAGACCATGACGGCCCGAGAGACTTCGCAGCAGAAAACGGGGGTTGGACAGTGATTCCCTCACGCAACCGGAGTTTGTGAGGCGGGCGTCAGGGGAGAAGTTCCCGAGGGCGATCATGGTCGGTGGGTCCGTGCTTGACTAACTTGAACTGCTTGGTCACAGTTCTGAACTGTACGGTATAGATTTGATCTGGGCAAGCTGTTTTACGCCCGATCATGCTGCCGGCCAGTCGCCGAAAGGCGGTCCCATGGGGACAGGCTTCACGTTGCCGACGGCCAAGCGACCTGTGGCGTCAGGGCCCCCGCCTACAATGTCGCGCTCTTTCCCCGGTGCCCCGTCGAGATGACCATGCTCTACCCCGAACTCTTCAAGCAACTCGAGTCCGTCCGCTGGGACATGGAAAAGGACATTCCCTGGGCCAGTTTTGACGGCAGCAAGCTTTCCGATGAGCAGGCGCAGACCATCAAGATGAACGCCATCACCGAGTGGGCGGCGCTGCCGGCCACCGAAATGTTCCTGCGCGACAACCGCGACGACTCTGACTTTTCTGCCTTCATGTCGATCTGGTTCTTTGAAGAGCAGAAGCATTCGCTGGTGCTGATGGAATACCTCAAGCGCTTCCGCCCCGACCTGGTGCCCAGCGAGCAGGAGCTGCACGACATCCGCTTCGAGTTCGATCCGGCGCCGGCGCTGGAGACGCTGATGCTGCATTTCTGCGGCGAGATCCGCCTCAACCACTGGTACCGCCGCGCGTCCGAGTGGCACACCGAGCCGGTCATCAAGCACATTTACACCACGCTCAGCCAGGACGAGGCACGCCATGGCGGCGCCTACCTGCGCTACATGAAGCGCGCCATCGGCCGCTTCGGCAACGAAGCGCGCTCGGCCTTTGCCAAGGTGGGCGTGCTGATGGCCAGTGCGCGGCGCACCGCCCAGGCCCTGCACCCGACCAACCTGCACGTGAACAAGGCCTTGTTCCCCAAGGACACGATCCAGAGCCGCCTGCCCAATCCGGAATGGCTGGAGCACTGGCTGGACAAGCAGATTGCGTTTGATGCCGTGTGGGAAGGCAAGGTGGTCGACCGCATCCTGCACAACCTGAGCCTGTTGATGGACAGCAGCTTCAAGTCGGTGCAGGAGCTCAACCGCTTCCGCAAATCGCTGGCCAGCGGCGCCGGCCCGGCCGTACCCTCAGCTGCTTGAGGCGGGCTGACGCCAGGCGCGCAGGGCGCTGAGCGCGCCCAGCATTGCGCCCCAGAAGGCGCCACTGAGGTGGGCGGCCTGAACAATGGACATCTCGTCGCTGGGGTCCCACACCACGGGCTGCCCCCAGGCGTGTTCGATGAACAGCTTGACCAGCACGCCCAGCGCCAGGCCCGCGCCCCAGGTGCGCAGCGGGCGTGGCATCGGCCCCAGCAGCAGGTGCATGGCCAGCACCATCAGGCCGGCGTGCAGCACGCCCGACAGACCGACCGCGTAGCCCACCTGGGGCCACAGGTCCAGGCTCAATTGGGTGAGCGGCCAGCTCAGCCCCCAGGCCCAGGTGGCCGAGGTCGGTGGGCGCAAGACCCAACCGGCCGCGGTCAGCGCGCCCAGTGCCAGCTGGTTGCCGATCAGGTGCGGCGTGCTCAGGTGGACCCAGGCACTGGTGAGCAGCGTCCAGGGTTGGAGAAGCCAGCCGTCGGCGCGCCAGATCAGCAGTTGCACCACCGGTTCGCGTGCCCACCACAGCAGCATGCTGAGCACGCCATGTACTGCGCACAACACCAGCCAGGTGCGCGAACCCTTCATGGCCGCTGGGCCGAGCCGAGCACGTGCGCCCAGAGTTGCTGTACCGCGGTGGCTTCCTCGCGCACCTCGTCGGGTTCGACCTGCGTGGGCGATTCATCCAGCCGCGCCCGGTGCTGGATCTGGCGCAGGCGCCGGTAGGCCTTGGCGGCCGCTTCGCCCATGCCGGGCAACAGCAGGCCGGCCCGTTCGGCGCGGCGCAGCAGGTTGATGTTGCCGGTGTTGGCGCGCAGTTCGGGGTGCGCGCGCGAGTGCAGCAGCACCAGGTACTGCATCACGAACTCCACGTCGACCATGCCGCCGGCGCTGTGTTTGACGTCGAAACGGCCGCCACGCACCGGGTGCGCGGCGCGCACCTTCTCGCGCATGGCCACGATCTCGCGCGCCAGCGCGTCGGCTTCGCGCGGTGCGGTGATGACGGCCTCGCGCACGGCGTCGAAGCGGCCCGCCAGCGCCGCGCTGCCCAGCACGAAGCGCGCGCGCGTCATGGCCTGGTGTTCCCAGGTCCAGGCGGCATTGCTGCCGCGCTGGGTCTGGTAGCTCGCGTAGGCGGCGAAGCTGGTCACCAGCAGGCCCGAATTCCCGTTGGGCCGCAGCGCGGTGTCGATCTCGAACAGATCGCCTTCGCCGGTCTTCACGGTGAGCCAGTTGATCATCTTGCGCACGAAGGCGGCGTAGATCTCGCCAGCGCTTTCGTGCTCGTCCTCGTAGACGAAGACGATGTCCAGGTCGCTGCCGTAGCCGAGCTCCTTGCCGCCGAGCTTGCCGTAGCCGACGATGGCGAACGCGGGCACGTCGCGGTGGCGCGTCTTGAGGCGGGCCCAGCACCAGCGCGCGGTCAGGCGCAACACCGCATCGGCCAGCGCCGACAGGTCGTCGGCCACCTGCTCCACGCTGAGAACGCCCTCGACGTCGCGCGCCAGGGTGCGGAACACCTCGGCGTGGTGGGCGCGGCGCAGCAGGTTGAGCAGGGCTTCTTCGTCGTCCTCGCCGGTGGTGCGCAGCGAAGCGCGCCGGGCTTCGCACTCGGCCTCGAAGCTGGCGGCGTCGAAGCGTTCGGCCAGCAGTTGCTGGCTGGCCAGCTCGTCGATCACCCCGGGGTGCTGGATCAGGTAACGCGCCGGCCATTTGGCCGCGCCCAGCAGGCGAAGCAGCCGCTCGTGCACCGAGGGGCGCTCCTGTAGCAGCGCAAGGTAGCTCTCGCGGCGCAGCAGCGGCTCCATCCAGTCGGTCATGCGCAGCGCCGCGAGTTCGCTGACCCGGCCTTCGTCGATCCAGGCGCCGGTGCGCTGCACCAGGCGCACCAGCCGCAGCCGTGTGTCCTCGCGCAGCGCCTGCACACGCGGGTGCTCGCGCCACTGCTGCACCCGCTCGGCAAAGGCCGGCGGCAATTGCGGCAGCACGGCGTTGAGGTCGTCGCTGGCGCTGCGCGGCGCACCGACCTGGCAGCCTTTGCCCTTGCACCCGCCCTGCGAGCCCCCCAGCAGGATGTCGAACTCTTCGGCCACTGTCTCGCGGTGCGCGTCGAGCGCGTGCAGGAAAGCGCAGGTGTTGGCAAAACCCATGGTGGCGGCGATCCAGGCCAGATCGTCGTCGCGCTCGGGCATCACATGGGTCTGCTGATCGTCCAGGTACTGGATGCGGTGCTCGACCTGGCGCAGGAAGGTGTAGGCGCGCGCCAGCGCATCCGCCTTGTCGGCCGGCATGAGACCGGCGCGCGCCACGCGCTGCAAGGCGTCCAGTGTGGAGCGCGTGCGCAGCTCGGGGAACTGCCCCCCGCGCACCACCTGCAGCAACTGCACGGTGAATTCGATCTCGCGAATGCCGCCGCGAGAGAGCTTGACGTCGTTGGCCCGCCCGGGGTTGCCCGCGGCTCGTTTGGAGGCGTGGTCGCGGATCTGGCGGTGCAGCACGCGCAATGCTTCGAACACGCCGTAGTCCAGATAGCGGCGAAACACGAAGGGCAACACGGTGCCGCGCAGGGCCTGCATGCCGGGCGTGCCCCGCACCGAATCCGGCGCGATCACGCGGCTCTTGAGCCAGGCAAAGCGCTCCCACTCGCGGCCTTGTACCAGAAAGTACTCCTCCAGCGCACCCAGAGAGACCACGCTCGGGCCCGAGTTGCCGTTGGGACGCAAGGCCAGGTCCACGCGGAACACGCAACCGTGTTCGGTCGTGTCGCCCACGGTCTGGTAGATGTGCTTGACCGCCTTGGCGAAGTACTCGTGGTTGCTGATGCGCCCGCGCCCGTCGGCATTGCCGGCGGTCTCGCCGTCGTGGTCGTAGATGTAGATGAGGTCGATGTCGCTGGAGACATTGAGCTCGCGCGCGCCCAGCTTGCCCATGCCGATCACCCACAGCTGGGCGCGGCCGCGGCCGTCGTCGCGCATGGGCGCGCCGTGCAGACCATCCAGTTCGCTGCAGGCCAGCTGGCAGGCCTCGTCCAGCGCCAGCTCGGCCAGCCAGGTCACCGCGTGCGTCACGTCGGTCAGAGGTGCCTGCTGCTCGGTGTCGAGCACCACCAGGCGTTCCAGCACGGCATGGCGCAGCACACGCAGTGCCGCCGGCAGCGCCAGCCCACGTGCCTGCAAGGCTCGCAAGCCCAGGCGCATGCCGTCCTTGTCGAGCGCTCCCGGTGGCAGGCAGGTCAGTTCGTCGGCGTAGCGGCGGCGCACGCGCTGCACGAAGCGCGAGTGGGTGGCGTCGGCGTTGATCGCCGCTGTCTGCGCAGGGGTGTTCACATTCGTTGACACGCGTGGCTCATCCCGTCAGGAACCTGGCACAGGATGCCTCGTCATAATTCGCGATGGACATGATGCGATCCCGACCACACCGTGGCAGTAGCGACGCTGGCAGTGCTTCGGCCGGCCGCGGGTTGCGGCTGTGGGCCCGTGGACTGCGCGTGCTGCTGTGGCTGCTCGCCGGGCTCTGGGGCATCTTCATCCTGAGCTGGTTCGTTTTGCAGGCGTGGATTGTGCCGCGGATCGAAAACTGGCGCCCCGAGCTGCAGCGATGGGCCAGCGAGGCGGTCGGGGTAGAGGTTCGCATCGGCGCCATCCGGGCGGTCAAGGCCGCCGACCGCGTGCTGCCACCCCTGGTGCCCAGCTTTGAATTCGACCAGGTGCAGCTGCTCGACGCCAGCGGCGGCGAGGCCTTGCGCTTGCCCCTGGTCAAGGCGTCGGTCTCGGTGGCCTCGCTCTGGCGCGGCGCCTTTGAATCCGTCCGCATCGACCAGCCGGTGCTCGACGTGCGCCGGCGCAGCGACGGCCACATCGAGGTGGCTGGCATCGACGTGACCAGTGGGGCCGACGGTGACGGCTCGGCCGCACGCTGGTTCTTCGATCAGAGCAGCATCGAAATCCGGGGCGGAGCGGTGCGCTGGCACGACGAACTGCGCGACCTGCCGCCGCTGGCCTTGAGCCAGCTCGATGTCATCGTGCGCAACGGCGCGCGCTCGCACCAGTTGCGCCTGGACGCGACCCCGCCTGCGCAGTGGGGCGATCGCTTCACGCTGCGCGCCCAGCTGAGCGAACCCTTGCTGCGCCTGCCCACTGCCGCGCCCGACGCCAACCCCTGGGACGACTGGAGCGGCGAGCTGTTTGCCGGCTTCGAGCGGGTGGACGTGGCGCAACTGCGCCAGCGCGTCGACCTGAGCGAATGGGGCGTGCAGGTGCGCAGTGGCCAGGGCGCGCTGCGGGCCTGGGCGCGGGTGCGCGACGGCATGGTCGACGGCCTCACGCTGGATGCCGCGCTGAGCGACGTTGACCTGCAGCTGGGCGCCGATCTGCCCGCGATGGCTTTGCAGTACGTGAACGGGCGCCTGGAGGCGTCGCGCTCGGCCAGCGGCTGGCAGGCCAGCACCGATCGGCTCGCGTTTCGCACAACCGAGGGGCTGGACTGGGTGGGCGCGCAGGTCGCCATCGAACATCTGTATGCGCGCGAGCGCCAGGGGCCTCGCACGGCGGTGAAAGCGCAAGGCGTCGAGCTGGCCACCCTGTCGGCCCTGGCCGAGCGCCTGCCCCTGCCCGCCGAGGCGCGCGGCTGGCTGACCCGCCTGCAGCCGAGGGGCCGGCTCGAGGCCCTGGACCTGCTGTGGCAGGCCCGCGGCAGCGGCCCGCTGGCCGAGCGTGTGGTGGCCCGCGCCAAGGGCCGTGTCACCGGCCTGGTGCTCAAGGGCGAGCCAAGCGGACGCATGTCCATCAGCGGGCGCTTTCCGCTGCCCGGGCGCCCAGGCATCGAAGGCGGCAACATCGATTTCGACCTGGACCAGAACGGCGGCAGCGCCCAGGTGGCGCTGCGCGATGGAGTGCTGGACTTCCCCGATGTGTTCGAGCAATCGCGCATTGCTTTTGACCGCTTTGACGCCCGGTTTCGCTGGCGCATCGACGGCGAGCAGGTGAAGGTGGATCTGGACGACGCCAGCTTCGCCAACGCCGACACCGAAGGCAGTGCGCGCGGCAGCTGGCACACGGCCGACCCCGGCAAGAGCTCCTCGCACGCACGGTTTCCGGGGGTGCTTGATCTCACGGGTCAGCTCACCCGGGCCAATGGCACGGCGGTGCACCGGTACCTGCCGCTGGTGGTCAACGAACACGCGCGCCAGTACGTGCGCGATGCGGTGCTGGCCGGCACCTCGCGCCAGGCCAGCGTGCGCATCCAGGGCGATCTCTGGGACATGCCGTTCGACCAGCCGCAGAACGCCGACGGCGTGTTCCGCATTGCGGCGCAGCTCGAAGGGGTCGACTTCGATCACCTGCCCGCGTTTCTGCCGCGCCCGGGCGATCTGCCGTGGCCCGGCGTGCGCGGCGCCACCGCCCGCTTCGAGCTGGACCGCGGCGCGATGCATGTGAGCGATGTGGCGGGTGGTCTGGCCAACGCAGCGGGCGTTCGCATCGAGCAAGGCTCGGTGACCATTGCGGACCTCGCCCACGCCCCGGTGGTGAAGGTCGGCCTGAAGGCCAGTGGCCCCGCCGCCGCGCTGCTGGGCCATGTGCAGCGCACACCGCTCAATGTGTGGACCGCGGGCGCGCTGAGCGAAGCGGTGGCCAGCGGGCCGGCCAGCGTGGACCTGTCGCTGGAGCTGCCCCTGGAGGACCTGCCCAAATCGCAGGTGCGGGGTCAGGTGCACCTGGACGGCACCGACCTGCGCATTGCGCCGTCGTCGCCTTTGCTGGGCAAAACGCGCGGCACCCTGTCCTTCACCGAAGCCGGCTTCGCGTTCACCGGCGCGCGCGCCCAGGTCTATGGCGGCGAGCTGCTGTTTGATGGCAGCCTGCGCCCCGATGCCGACGGGCGGGCGCTGGTGCAGTTTCGCGGCCAGGGCGTTGCCACCGCAGCCGGTCTGCGCGACGGCCTTCGCGACGGGCCGGGCGCCAAGGCCGCCCCCTGGCTGGCCCGTTTGAGCGGGTCAACCGCCTACACCGCGCAACTCGGCTTTCGCGGCCCGGTGCCCGACCTGCGCATCACCAGTTCGCTGCAGGGCATGGGGCTGGACCTGCCAGCGCCCTTGAACAAGGCGCCCGAGGCGATCTGGCCCATGCGATGGGACAGCGCGCTGCAGGCCGCGTCGGGCGGGCGCGCCGCGCAGCAGCGCGTGTCGCTCACCGTGGGCCCGAGCACGGCGCAGGTGATCGACCTGCTGCTGGAGCGACCGCTGGAAGGCAGCGGCCCTGCGCGCGGCAGCGTCGCCGTTGGCCTGCCGGTGGGCGAGCGCGACCGATTGCCCGATCAGGGCGTGGTGCTGCAGGCCCGGGTGGGCGAACTCGATGTGGACGCCTGGCAGCGCTTGCTGTCCCAGTCGTCGGGGGCCGACGCCGCCATGGACGCACTGATGCCTTCGCGCGTGAGCCTGCAAGCCGACGGGCTGGTGGTCGAGGGGCGGCGCTTTCATCGCCTGTTGCTGGGCGCGTCGCGCCTGGGCAGCGTGTGGCGCGCCAGTGTCGATGCGGACGAGCTCAATGGCTACGTCGAATTCCGCCCCGCCAGTGGCTCGGGTGCCGGCAGCGTGTACGCGCGCCTGGCCCGCCTGAGCCTGTCGCCCACCGCCCCGCGCGAGGTCGATCGGCTGCTGCAGCAACCCTCCAGCGTGCCCGCACTGGACATCGCGGTCGACGAGTTGCGCTGGGGTGAACGCTCGCTGGGCCGCGTGGAGATCGACGCCGTCAACCGCGGCGGTCCCACGCGGGTGGGGGAGTGGCGTCTGAACGCGCTGCGCGCCACCTTGCCGGAGGCGCAGCTCACCGCCAGTGGCAATTGGGCGCCGGTGGGCGCACAAAGCGATGGCCCGACAGCCGCCGCCCAGCGCCGCACCGCCCTGCAGTTCAAGCTGGCGCTGCAGGACAGCGGTGCCTTGCTGGAGCGTTTCGGCGCCACGGGCCTGGTGCGGGGCGGCCGCGGTCGCCTGGAGGGCACGATTGGCTGGCTGGGCACACCCATGTCGTTCGACCACGCCTCCCTCAGCGGTCAGTTGCACCTCGATCTCGAACGCGGGCAGTTTCTCAAGGCCGAGCCGGGTGCCGGTCGCCTGCTCGGCGTGCTGAGCCTGCAGGCGTTGCCCAGGCGGCTTACGCTGGACTTTCGCGATGTGTTCTCAGAGGGCTTTGCCTTCGACTTTGTACGCGGTGACGCTGCCATCGAATCCGGCGTGGTCTCGACCAACAACCTGCAGATGAAGGGCGTCAACGCCGCGGTGCTGCTGGAGGGCTCGGCCGACCTGGGCCAGGAGACGCAGGACCTGAAGGTGGTGGTGGTGCCCGAGCTCAATGCCGGCACCGCCTCGCTGATCGCCTCGGCCATCAACCCGGCGGTGGGCATCGGCACCTTCCTGGCGCAGTTCCTGTTGCGCCAGCCTTTGCAGAGCGCGGCCACGCAGGAATTTCGCGTGACCGGCAAATGGGGCGATCCGCAGGTCGACAAGGTGGCGCGCTCGGCACCGGCCCCTGCGCAGAGCCCGACGCTGTAGTAAGCTCCAACGCCTTGTCCCGCACGCTGCCACGGAACCCACCATGAAAGTCGCCGCCATCCAGATGGTCTCGGGCATCAGCCTGGACGCCAACCTCAGTGAAGCCCTGCGCCTGCTGCGCCTGGCCGCCGCCGGCGGTGCCGAACTGGCGGTGTTGCCCGAGTACTTCTGCTTCATGGGCATGAAGGACGAAGACAAGCTGGTCATCGCCGAGACCGAGGGCCTGGGCATGGTCCAGGACTTCCTCAGCGATGCGGCGCGCGACCTCAAGCTGTGCGTGGTGGGCGGCACCTTGCCGATGGCCACGGAAGACCCGGGTCACGCGGCCAATGCCTCGCTGGCCTTCGATGCCAAGGGCCAGCGCATCAGCCGCTACGACAAGATCCATTTGTTCCGCTACGACAACGGCCGCGAACGCTACGACGAAGCCGCGGTGCTCAAGGCCGGCGACACCCCGACCAGCTTTGCCTTGCGCGACAAAAGCGGCCAGTCCTGGCGCATCGGCCAAAGCGTGTGCTACGACCTGCGCTTTGCCGAGCTGTACCAGACGCTGGCGGCCGAGGTGCTGCTGGTGCCGGCCGCGTTCACCTACACCACCGGCTCGGCCCACTGGGAGGTGTTGCTGCGCGCGCGCGCCATCGAAAACCAGGCCTTCGTCATCGCCAGCGCGCAGGGCGGCGTGCACGAGAACGGCCGCCGCACCTGGGGCCACAGCATGGTGATCGACCCCTGGGGCCAGGTGCTGGCCATGCAGGCCGAGGGCCCGGGCGTGGTGCTGGCCGATATCGACATGGCCCGCGTCAAACAGGTGCGCGAACAACTGCCCTCGCTGCAGCACCGCGTCTTGCGCTAGGGCCTGTTCGCACTTGGAAAATAGCTTGAGCAGGCCTTGATGCGATCACCGCGCTGGCCCCTGTGGGGTGCCCTGCTGCTGCTGGTGGGGGCCTTGCTCACGGTGCTGGTGTTTCTGGCCGCCGAGTACGAGGTGGGCCGCGACCAGGCGGCGCTCGATCAGGACACCCAGGCCGTGGCCGGCGAGATCCGCAGCGGTCTGCTGCGCAATGTGCAGACGCTGCAATCGCTGCACGCGTTCTCGCCGTCGCCGCGCAGCTGGGACGCGCCAGCCGCCGAGGTGCTGACCCAGCGCCGCGAAATCGTGCGACTGGAATGGCGCGACAACAACCTGCGCTTGCTGACCCACCGGCTCTCGCCCTACACGCCCGACGTGTTCGACATGCTCCCGCGCGGTCAGGCGCTGCCGGAGGTGCGCCAGGCCTGCGACGTCGCGCGCCGCCAGTCCGGCCCGGCCTATTCGTCGAGCTACTTCTGGCCCATGCGCGACGGCCGCGGCATGGAGGTCATGGAGCTGTGCCTGCCCGTCACCGAAACCGGCAAGCCGCGCGGCTACCTGATTGCAACCTACTCGCTGCAGGGCATGCTGTCCGAGCTCACCGACATGCCGGCGCAGCGCGGTCGCGGGCTGAGCTTCATCGAGGTCGATGGCACACGGCTGGCGGTGCACAGCATGCTCAACGATCCGCGCCGCACGCTGCGCTCGCAGGCCCTGCTCGACCTGCCAGGCCACACGCTCCTGTTGCAGATCGAAAGCCCGCGCCGCGCCATGGGCCTGTTTCCCAACGTGCTCACCGCGGTGGTGGGTGCGCTTTCGCTGGCCCTGCTGGTGGTGCTGTACCTGCTGGCGCGCGACACGCGGCGGCGCCAGCGGGCCGAGCAGCGTGCGGCCGAAGCGCTGGCCTTTCGCAAGGCGATGGAGGATTCGCTGGTGACCGGCTTGCGCGCGCGCGACATGACTGGGCGCATCACTTATGTGAATCCCGCGTTCTGCCAGATGGTGGGGCTGAGTACCGAGCAGCTCGTGGGCACCGGTCTGCCCGCGCCGTGGTGGCCGCCTGAGCTGGTTGACGAGTACCAGCAGCGCCAGGCGGTGCGCCTGGCTGGCCAGACGCTGCCGCGCGAAGGCTACGAGTCGGTGTTCCAGCGCAGCGACGGCACGCGCTTTCCCGTGCTCATCATCGAGGCCCCGCTGATCGACGCTCAGGGCGTGCAGACCGGCTACATGAGCGCCATCATCGACCTCACCGAACAGCGCCGGGTCGAAGACCTCAACCGGGCCTCGCAGGACAAGCTGCAGGCCACGGCCCGGCTGGCCACGGTGGGCGAGATGGCCACGCTCATCAGCCACGAACTCAACCAGCCGCTGGCGGCCATTGCCAGCTACGCCAGCGGCACCCTCAACCTGCTGCAGCACGATGCGGCCGTGCCATCGAGCGACATCGAAGGCGCGATCCGGCGCATCGCCGAGCAGGCCGACCGTGCCGGGCGCGTCATCCGCAGCGTGGCCGACTTCGTGCGACGTCGCGACCAGGTGCGCGAGAGTGTGGCGCCCTCGCAGCTCATCGACGGCATCGCCACCCTGCTGTCGCTGCAGGCCAAGAAGCAGGGCATCCGGCTGGTGCTGGACGTGGCGGCGGGCACACCCCACGTGCACTGCGACCGCACCATGGTCGAGCAGGTCTTGCTCAACCTGGCGCGCAACGGCATGCAGGCCATGCCGCTGGGCGACCCACCCACCGCCAGCGGCCTGCGCACGCTGCGCGTGGCCGTGGCGCCGGCGCCCGGCCCGCAGGCGGCCGCAGCGGGCTGGGTGCGCTTCGATGTCATTGACCATGGCCAGGGGCTACCGCCCGAGGTGGCCGAGCGCATGTTCACGCCCTTCTTCACCACCAAGGCCGACGGCATGGGTCTGGGTCTGAGCCTGTGCCGCACCGTGGTTGAGCAGCACGGCGGTGCGCTGTCTTACGAGCCAGAGCCACCGCGCGGTACGCGCTTCTCGTTCACCTTGCCGGCGGTCGATGCCCAGGCGCCAGTGACGTCGGCGCAAGAGGCAGGCGCTGCTGCTGCGGCTGCCTGAGGCCGCACTGAGCGACACCTATCATTCGCGCATGACCGATTTCCCCGACGCGAAGATCTACCTCGTCGACGACGACGCCGGCGTGCGCGACGCACTGGCCTGGCTATTGCGCACGCGCCGCCTGGTCAGCGATGGGTTCGACAGCGCCGAGGCCTTTCTGGCCGAGGCCGCCGTCGTGCGCGGCGAGCCGCAGACGCCTTGCTGCGTGCTGCTGGATGTGCGCATGCCGGGCATGAGCGGGCTGGCCTTGTTCGAGCAGCTGCGCACCCTGCCCTGGCAGGCCACGATGCCCATCATCTTCCTCTCGGGCCATGCCGATGTGCCCACGGCGGTGGCAGCGGTCAAGCGCGGCGCCTTCGACTTCTGTGAGAAGCCCTTCTCCGACAACGCGCTGGTTGATCGTGTCGAGCAGGCCTTGCGCCAGTCGGCTGGGGAGCTGGCCCAGCGCGCGGTGCAGCGCGGGTTGCAGCAGCGCCTGGACAGCCTCACCGAGCGCGAGCGCGATGTGATGAACCTGGTGGTGGCCGGTCTGCCCAACAAGCTGGTGGCCGATCAGCTGCAGATCAGCGTGCGCACGGTGGAAGTACACCGCTCGCGCGTGTTCGACAAGATGGGCGTGAAGTCCGCGGTCGAGCTGGCCAATCTGTTGCGCGTTGGTTGATGCCCTTGCGCGTGACGGGAACCCTCAGCGCTTGGGCGGCTCTGCCGGGTCGTCGCCGCTTTTCTCGCGTTGCACTTCCGGTGGCAACTCGCCGTTCTTGCGGCCGGAGAACATGGTCCACCACACGATGAACACCAGAAGAATCAGTGCGCCAAGCGCTTCGAGCAACAACAGGGTCATGGACAGCAGGGGTTGGGGCCGTGGCGCGGCCTGGGTCGCGGCGCTGGCCATTGTAGGGAGCCTCGTCGCCTGCGGCAGCGCGCCGGTGGTGGTGTCCGAGCCGGCGCCAAGCGTGGCCAGCGTGCCCGCCGTTCGCCCTGTGCCCGCGCCCGGTGTGCAGCAGCGTGCCCGCAGCCGCTGGGTGGCCGTCGATTGGCAGGACCTGCCGGGCTGGGGCCAGGACGCCTTGCACGAAGCCTGGAACGCCTTGCTGCGCGGCTGCGAGAAGCCCGCACCGGGCTTCGAAGCCCTCTGCGCGCAGGCCCGCCCCCTGGCCATCGGTTCGCCCGAAGAACAACGCGCCTGGGTGCAGCAACGCCTGCAGCCCTACCGCGTGGTCGAGGTCGACGGGCGCGCGCCGGAGGGGCTGCTCACCGGCTACTACGAGCCGGTGCTCGAGGCCTCGCGCCTTCCCACCGCCACCCAGCGTGTGCCGCTGTATGCGCCGCCACCGGGCCTGGTCAACGGGCAGGCCTGGTACACCCGCCAGCAGATCGACACCTCGCCCGAGGCGCAGGCCGCGCTCAGGGGCCGCGCCATCGCCTGGCTGGCCGACCCCATTGATGCGCTGATCCTGCAGATCCAGGGCTCGGGCCGCTTGCTGGTGCGCGAACCCGATGGGCGCGTGGTGCCGGTGCGGCTGGCCTATGCCGCGCACAACGGTCAGCCCTATCAAAGTGTGGGCCGATGGTTGCTTGACCAGGGCGCCATCCGCGAGGCCTCGTGGGACGCCATCAAGGCCTGGGCGCGTCAGAACCCGCAGCGCCTCAACGACATGCTCTGGAGCAACCCGCGCACGGTGTTCTTTCGCGAAGAGGCCTTGAGCGACTTCGACGCCTTCTTCGGGCCGCGCGGCGCGCAAGGCGTGGCCTTGACGCCGGGCCGCTCGATCGCGGTCGACCCGCTGAGCATCCCTTACGGCACACCGGTCTGGCTGGCCACGCAAGGTCCGGTGCTCAACACCCAGCGCCTGGTGTTGGCACAGGACACGGGCGGGGCCATTCAGGGCGCGGTGCGCGCGGATCTGTTCACCGGCTGGGGTGGCTGGAACGACGAAGCCTTCAAGCTGGCGGCGGCGCTCAAGCAGCCGTTGCAGTTGTGGGCGCTGTGGCCCAAGGTGCAGTGATGGGCAGCGCTTAGAGCGCGCTCAGCTCGGTTTGCACCGGCCAGGGCAACTGGGCCGTGGTCAGCGCCGAGCCTGCAACGTCGAGTTCGAAGCGGTGTTCCAGCGCGACGCGGTAGCGCCCGTTGCGGGGTGCGCATACCCGGTAGCCGTCACCGGCTCGCATTACCTGCACACCGGCGCTGTTCGATTGCACCGACCATTGGCGCACGCCGGTGGTGTTCAGGCTCAACACGGCGCAAAAGCCCTGGCGCATGGTGGTCAGTACCTCCAGCTCCTGCTGGGCCGAACCGTCTGCCACCGCAATGGCCGCCGGGTGCTGGTTGCCCAGCACACGCACGATGGGTGGCACGACAACGCGCAACTTGACCGTGGCGCTGGCCGACTGGCCGCTGCCCGTGACCAGACGCGATTCGGGCAACGCGCTCAGCGGGAGCGCGAGGCCAATCAGCATCAGGAGGGTGCGGGCCGAGCGGGTCATGCCCCACTATCGGCCTGCAATCGCCGGACTTGAACCCTTTTTCGGGGTCAGTTCCGACGATAGGCGCCCCTTATTCCGCGCGTTGTACCGGCAGGCTGAGTTGCACCGTGCCGCGCAACGGCACATCGGCCGCGGTGCTGCCGTCGCCCACCACGTTCCACGGCAGCGGCAGCGAGTCGCCGCGCAAGGTCACGGCCCGTTGGCCGGTGGCCACGAACGGGAAGCTGAATCGGCCCTGGCTGTCGGTGCGCACGGCGTAGCGGTTGTCCAGGTACACGGTGGCGTTGGGTACGCCGGTTTCGTTGGCCTCCTGGCGGCCGTTGCGGTTCTCGTCGAAGAACACCACGCCGTCGATGCGCCCGCCACCGTCGGCGGCGCGCCCGCCCAGGGGCACGCTGCGGCTGCCGGCCTCGAGCTCATAGCGCAGGGCCACGTAGAAGGCGCGGTTGGACAAGGTGTTGTCGATCGTGATCGGAGGGGCGAGCGGATCGAGCGTGAAGGCCTGGCTGGTTCGCCCGCTGCTCCAGACCCAACTGCCTTCGAGTGACCAGTGCGTGTCGATTCGCCAGTTGGCGCCCAGGTTCAGGCTTTCCCGCCGCTGGCTGCCCGGGCCTTGCTCCATTTGCAGACTGCCCCGCACGCCAGCGCGGCTGCCCAGCGGCACATTCATGTTGAGCGCGCCGGAGACTTGTGTGCCGTCGCCCGTGCCGCTTGATGGATCACGGCCGTAGCGGGCCAGGCCGAGCGTGGTGGACAGCGACCAGTCGTTAGAGACCTGCCAGTCCTGGTCGTGCAGCAACCTCAGCACATCCGGTCGGCGTTCGCCGCCTTCAAGTTCAAGGCGCAGACCGGTGGGGCCCCAATCATTCGCACTGCGCCAGTCGAGGTAGGTGTTCCAGTCGCGATCCCCCAATTGGCGCAGGGCCAGGCCGCCGCCCACGCTGTCGGTGCCCGACAGGCGCCAACGCGCATTGGCATTGGCGTAGTACCCCCCGCTGCTGCGACCACTGACCGAGCGCAACAAGTCCAGCGAGCCATCGACCGACCACCGACGTTGGGTGTATCGGCTGCGCAGGTACACGCCTTCCAGGTCGCTGGCCATGGGCTGGCCAGCCCAGCTCAGGCCGTCGTCTAGCCGGTAGAAGCCGCTGCCATGGGCCCAGGCGCCGTTGCCCCACTCGGCGTCGAACCAGCCACCCTGGGTCGAACGGCTTTTGTCGGTGCGTTGCGACGTCAGCCACTGCGCCTGCCAGCGCAGGTCGGCGTCGTCGTGGCGCAAGGTCAATCGCGAGGCATCGGCGTCGAAGCGGGCGCCAGAGCTGTTGGCGAGATCGCGCACGTCGCGGGCGGATTCGTGCTGCACGGCCATCGACCAACCGGCGCGAAGGCCGCTGGTGGCGTCGCCGGCCTGGCGCCACTGAAGGCCGGCGGTGTGGCGGCGGCCACCGGTGGCGTCGAAGCGCGTTTCAGGCAGGACGCCCAGGCGGCCAGGCTCGCCGCTGCCCAGTTGCAGCTGCAATCCTTTGTCGGCGTTGATCCATTCGCCGCCCACGCCGCGCAAGTAGGCCGAAGGCACGAATACGCGAGAGGGCAGGCGGGTGATGTCCGGTGCGAGCGCGTTGATGACGCCCAGTTCGTGGTTGCCGATCCAGCCATCGCCCATGGGCAGGCCGCGTTGGCGCAGCGTGAAGGTGCCGCCACCGCTGCGGGGCGCGTACTGGCCGTCGAACGAAATGGCGCCGTGGTTGGGTGTCTCGATCTGCCCATAACCGCCAAAGCCCAGCCAGGCGCTGCCTTCGCTGTCGAAGGGGGATGTGGACGCCCGGGTTTCCAGACGCAGGTAGCGTGGCCAGCCAGTGGTGTCGTAGTTCGGGGCAGGCCCCTCGTCGTCGGCCTCGGGGGTCAGCCCCTGGATCTCGCGGTCGACATATGGCGAGGCTTGCGTGGGCAGCTGCGCCCAGGCGGTGGCACTCAGGCACAGCGCCAGAACGGTGGTAGGGAGGCGGCGCGACAGAGGATGGCCCGTCCGCGCACTCCTCATGGTGCGAATCGGATGTCGATGGGCAGGCGTTGCTTGTCGCCCCACTCCAGGCCCCCCTGGATGCGAACGGGAAACCGGACCTCGGGCGCCGGCTGATTGCCCTCACCCAGCGCAACCAGAGCGATCGAACGCGTTTCGCCTGGCAGGATGGGCAGATCCGCCGGGCCGAATTCCAACGACTTGCCGGTGGCGTCGGTGCCGGCCAGAAAGCCTTCCAGACGGCCATGGGCGTTGCCGGTGTTGCGCACGTCGATGACGGGTGTTGGCTTGCCCTGGATGGTCTGCACACGCGAGCCGACCACCGCCAGTCGTGGGGCCACATCGCCCACGGCGACGTACACGATCACCCCGATGCGTCCGCTGGCCTGAACGTTGCCACCAGTGGGATCGCGGCCTTCCACCATCAAGGCGAAGCGGCACTCGCGAGGCTGGGCATCGGCAGGGGGCGACACCTCGAATCGGTAGCGGTAGCGTGAGCCTGGGTCGATGGACAGTTCTCGGCGTTCGATGGCCACCCATGGGCGGCAGCTGTCGGCGGTCAGTGCATCGCTGAAGGTCACCGATTGATTGGCGTTGAAAGTCCAGTCGTTGGTGTAGACCCGATAGCTGCCACGAATCTGGCCCACGTGCTGGATCTCGAACACCTGTCGTGAGGTCTGGCCGGGCTGGACCTGAAACGAGAACCTGGGCGGCGAGATGAAGGCCGAGAACCCCTGACCCTGTGCCGCACTGGCGGCGGCCAATGCCGCGCAGGTCACGAGGCGTCGAAAGTGCTGATCAATCGGCATCGAATTCGAAGTGAAATTGCAGGCGTCGGGTGCTGGCTTGCCAGTCGGCGCCTGAGCGCAAGCGCATCAGTAACTGGTCCTCCAGCGTGCCGTCAGGCATGGTACCGACGAACACCACGGTGCGTTCGCCCGAGGTGACGCGTCCAGCGAGCAGTTTGCCTTGCGATGTCCAGGTGGCCTCGAGCTGCGAGCTTTCGTCGCGATCCAGCACCAGGTAGAGCTTGCCCGAGCGGTTGGCCACTGGCCGCGTGTCGACACGCACATTGACGCGCACCCAGGCCTCCATGGCGGCGGCGCCGTCGCGTGGGGCCGTCAGGCCACGCCACTGCATTTGCGCGTTGGGCGGCACCGTGTGCGTCAGCGAGTCGTCAAGGCGGATCGGGTTGGCCATGGCCGATCCAATGGCGCACAACATCGCTGCAATCGAGAACCAGCGCAGCAGGGGCATCATGGGCTGGTGACGGTGTAGGTGATCGTGGCCGTGTACGTGCCTGCGGCGCGCACCGCCGAGTTGGCGTAGCTGAACGAGTGGCAGTTCTCGATGTAGGTGTTGGCGGGGATGGTGGCCAGAAACTGGGTGCCACCGTTGTAGGTGCCCGCCGGGATGATGTTGGGCACCGAACTGCCGGGGGCGCTCACCGTCCAGCTGACTTCGGAGATCGGGATGCTGTCGCCCGAGGTATTGATCAGCGTGGCCGGCGACGAGACGCTCAGCGTTGCGCTCATGGGCGCGGAGCCGCCACCGGCGTTGTTGCGCTGGTAAGACGCGCCGATCAGCAACTGGCTGGCGGGTGTCGGGCAGGTCAGGTAGTTGTCGCCCTGCAGACTACGGGACTGGGTGCTGTTGCTGGTCATGGCCAGCGGTGTGCCATTGCCCAGCTGATTGCTGGGCACGGTGACCGACACCACATTGATGGTGCCGCTGTCCCCTGCCTCAACGCCATTGCCCACGTGAAGATAAACCCGACGGCTGGCCGAGCTCATGGTGAGCGACCAGGCAAAAGCAGCGCTCGAGCCGCTCAACACAAGCGTCAAGGCGGCCAGCAAACGTAGCGCAACGTGGCGTTGGGGCATCGTCAACAGCGGCTCTTAAAAAGCGAACGGAGGGCAGCGATGGGCAACCCTCCGTGGCAATTGCCGGGATGGTCTGGGCCACCTGTCCGGCAAGGGATTGTCAATATCTCAAGGCATGGTCGCGGTGTAGGTGACCGTCCCCGTGTAAGCGCCAAACGCCGGGGTGGCGGTGTTGGCATAGCTGTAGGTCCAGTTGGCGGTCTGGTTGGTCACACGGCCGGCCACGGTTGGCAGGCTGGTGCCGCCGTCAAATGCAGGTGCTGGCAGCGCAGCGCTGCTGGAGGAGACCGACAGGTCGGAGAAGGCAATCGTGTCGGTGCCGCTGGTCAGGTTGGTCGGGTTGGTGGCCGTGATGGTGATTTGACCGTCGTTGCCGTAGACCCGCACCGGCACCACGCCGCCGTTGGTGATGGATGAGGCCGGCGAGCCAGCGCCTGCACCGACAGCAAGGGGGTTCGCCGTGTAGTCGAACGCAATTTCGTCAACGGTGTTGTTGTCGGCCAGCGGGGTGCCTGAACCGGTGCCCACGCCCAGGAACAGGACGCGCGGAATGACAATGCGCAGATTCAGTTTGGCAGTGGCAGAGCCGGCGCCAACCGTGAGATCGGACTCGGCAGACGCCAGCAGCGGGCTGGCCACAGCCAGCGCCAGGACGGATTTCAGAAGCAGGTTCTTGTTCACAAAAATTCCTTCGGATGGACGGTTTGGGCTGGACTGTGTACTTTCGATTGAAGTACTGCTTTCCTACAGGTGGCGCCATGGTAGGCACCGCCGACTCCCCAGGCAATCCATCAGAGTCGAAAAAGTCACGTTTTTCAATGACTTGAACCGGCTTCTTGACCCAGCGGTCGAAATTCTCGCACAAATGGATGAAAAGGCCGCTCAAGTTTGGGCGGCTTTTGCCGTGTGTGGTCCTTTTTGCGACAGCCATTGAGTCAAAGGCAGTGCTCCGTCGGCCTTGACCTCGCCCAGTGAGAAGCTGGTGTGCAGGTCTTTGACGTTCGGCAGGTTGAGCAGCACCTCGCGGGCGAAGGTGCTGAAGTGGTTCAGGTCGCGACTGACCACCTGCAACTCGAAGGTGCCCGAGCCGCTGATGTAGTGGCAGGCCACCACCTCCGGGATGGCGCGGATGGCCCGCTCCATCTGGCGCGTCAGGTCGCCGCTGTTGCGGTCGGCGTCCAGTCGCACGAAGGCCAGCACACCCAGGCCCAGTTTTTCGCGGTCGAGCACGGCGCGGTAGCCCTTGATGAAGCCGGCTTCTTCCAGTGCGCGCACCCGGCGCCAGCAGGGGGCCGCGGACAAGCCCACGCGCTGGGCCAGCTCGGCGTTGGTGAGGCGGCCGTCACTTTGCAGTTCTTGCAGAATCGCCAGATCAAACTTGTCGATTGTTGTCATGTAGGGGTATTTTCAGAAAGAACGTTTCTGAATCATCGCGATTCGGGTTATGAAACGCAAACACCTGTCGCGAACTCGGTCATACACTGCGCGGCAGACTGGACCGCACCCGCGTCCTGTCGACGCTCTGGCGCTCACAAGGCGCCGGCCCCACCCACAGGAGACCCCCACATGAACGCGCCGCTGCCCGAGCACATCCGCAAGGCCCTCGAGACCGTCACCCTTGACGACAAGTACGCCCTTGACCACGGGCGGGCCTTCATGAGCGGTGTGCAGGCGCTGGTGAAGTTGCCCATGCTGCAGCGCCAGCGCGATGCGTTGGTGGGCAAGAACACCGCGGGCTTTGTGAGCGGCTATCGCGGCTCGCCGCTCGGCGGCTATGACCAGGCGTTGCAAAAGGCGGCGCCGCATCTGAAGAAGCAGAACGTGGTGTTCCAGCCCGGCGTGAACGAGGAGCTGGCGGCCACCGCGTTGTGGGGAACGCAGCAACTGGGCTTTGCGCCACCTGGCACCAACCGTTTTGATGGCGTCTTTGGCATCTGGTACGGCAAGGGCCCAGGCGTCGACCGTTGTTCCGACGTGTTCAAGCACGCCAACATGGCGGGCACCAGCCCCTGGGGTGGCGTGATTGCCGTGGCCGGTGACGACCACGTCGCCAAGAGTTCAACCGCGGTGCACCAGAGCGACCACATTTTCAAGGCCTGCGGCCTGCCGGTGTTCTTCCCAGCGACGGTGCAGGAAATCCTGGACCTGGGTCTGCATGCGTTTGCGATGAGCCGCTTCTCCGGTGTGTGGGCCGGCATGAAGACCATCCAGGAAATCGTCGAGTCCAGCTCCACCGCTTTGATCGACCCCGAGCGCGTGCAGATCGTGCTGCCCGAGTTCGACATGCCACCGGGTGGCCTGCACATTCGCTGGCCCGACAACGCGATCGATCAGGAAGCACGCCTGTTTGATCACAAGTGGTATGCCGCGCTGGCGTACGTGCGCGCCAACCGCCTCAACCACAACGTGATTGCCGGCCCCAATGACCGCTTTGGCGTGATCGCCAGTGGCAAGGCTTACAACGACACGCGCCAGGCGCTGATCGACCTTGGGCTGGACGATGCCACCTGCCGACGCATCGGCCTTCGCCTGCACAAGGTCTCGGTGGTGTGGCCGCTGGAGGCCCAGACCACGCGCGAGTTCGCCACCGGCCTGCGCGAAATTCTGGTCGTGGAAGAGAAGCGCCAGGTCATCGAGTACCAGATCAAGGAAGAGCTCTACAACTGGCGCGCCGATGTGCGCCCGGATGTGCTTGGCAAGTTTGACCAGGACGAGGGTGACTACAGCGGCGGCGAGTGGTCGCGCCCGAACCCCAGCGCCAACACGTTGCTGCGCGCCAAGGCCGATCTGACGCCGGCGCTGATCGCGCGCGCCATCGCCAAGCGCCTCAAGCGTCTGGGCGACCTGCCCGAAGACGTGATGGCCCGCATCGATGCGCAGCTGGCCATCCTCGACGCGCAGGAGCGGTCGCTGCAGACGCTCATTACCCAGGGCGTGCCGGGCGCAGAGCGCCAGCCGTGGTTCTGCTCGGGTTGCCCGCACAACACCAGCACCAAGGTGCCCGAGGGCTCGCGCGCCATGGCGGGGATCGGTTGCCACTTCATGTCGATCTGGATGGATCGCGCCACCGTGGGCTTTACCCAGATGGGTGGCGAAGGCGTGCCATGGATGGGTCAGCAGCCCTTCAGCACCGACAAGCACATGTTCGCCAACCTGGGCGACGGCACCTACTTCCACAGCGGCATCCTGGCCATCCGCCAGAGCATCGCCGCCGGGGTGAACATCACCTACAAGATCCTCTACAACGACGCCGTGGCCATGACCGGTGGCCAGCAGGTGGGCGAGCGGCCAGAGGGCCACAGCGTGGTGCAGATCGCGCAAAGCATGCGCGCCGAAGGGGTCAGGAAGATCACCATCGTCACCGATGAGCCCGAGAAGTACAGCGGCGTTCAGAGCCTGCCTGCCGGCATTGCGATTCAGCACCGCGACACGCTGGACGCTGTTCAGCGCGAGTTCCGGGAGATCGAAGGCACCACGGTCATCATCTACGACCAGACCTGCGCCACCGAAAAGCGCCGTCGCCGCAAGCGCGGCACCATGGTCGAGCCCACCCAGCGTGTGGTCATCAACGAACTGGTCTGCGAGGGCTGCGGCGATTGCGGTGAGCAATCCAACTGCCTGTCTGTGGAGCCACTGGAAACCGAGTTCGGTCGCAAGCGCCAGATCAACCAGAGCACCTGCAACAAGGACTTCTCCTGCGTCAAAGGCTTCTGCCCCAGCTTTGTCACCGTCGATGGCGGCCAGCTGCGCAAGAAGAAAGGTGCCGCGCAGATCGAATGGACTGGTGGCACGCTGCCGCACCCGACCTTGCCGACCCTGTCCTCCGACGCCTGGGGCGTGATCGTTGCCGGCGTGGGTGGCACTGGCGTCATCACCATCGGGCAACTGCTGGGCGTGGCCGCTCACCTCGAAGGCAAGGGCATCGTCACGCAGGACGCTGCGGGCCTGGCGCAAAAAGGCGGCGCCACCTGGAGCCACGTGCTCATCGGCGCAAGCCAGGACAACATCCGCACCACGCGCGTGTCGGCAGCTTCGGCCGATCTGATCATCGGCTGCGACCCGATCGTGGCCGCCAACAAAGAGACCTGGCAGCGCGTGCGCGAGGGCCGCACCCATGTGGCACTCAACAGCAATGCCACGCCCACGGCGGCCTTTGTGCACAACCCCGACTGGCTCAATCCGGCGCAAGCCTGTGTGGACACCTTGGTCAACCACCTGGGTCAGACGGCGATCGGCGTGGTGGACGCGGAGGCGCTGTCCACCCGTTTGCTGGGCGACAGTCTCTATACGAACCCCTTGATGCTGGGCTTCGCCTGGCAAAAGGGTTGGATCCCTCTTGGGCAGGCCGCTCTCATGCGGGCCATCGAGCTCAATGCTGTGGCGGTGGAGCAGAACAAGGCCGCCTTTGAGTGGGGGCGCCGGGCTGCGCACGATCTTCAGGCCGTGCTCGCAGCTTGTGGCCTGGGCCAATCCACCGCTCAGGTGATCCAGTTCCGCAAGCGCGAGACGGTGGAGCAGTTGCTGGAGCGTCGCGTCGAATTCCTCACGGGCTACCAGAACAGCGACTATGCCCAGCGCTACCGCGCCTTTGTCGAGCGGGTGCGCCTGACCGAAGCCACCTTGGGCAAGACCGCGCTGACCGAAGCGGTTGCGCGCAATCTGTTCAAGCTCATGGCCTACAAGGACGAGTACGAAGTGGCGCGCCTGCACACCGACCCGGCCTTCCACCAGAAGATCGCGGCCCAGTTTGAGGGTGACTTCTCGCTCAAGGTCCACCTGGCGCCGCCGTTGCTGGCCAGGAAGAACGAACGCGGCGAGCTCATCAAGCGCCCCTTCGGACCCTTCATGTTCACGGCATTCCGTTGGCTGGCCCGCTTCAAGGGGCTTCGCGGCACCGCTTTCGACATCTTCGGCCGGACCGAAGAACGCCGCATGGAGCGCGCCCTGATCGAGCAGTACCGTGCCGACATCGAGCGCGTGCTGGCGCAACTGCAGCCTGAGCGCCATGCCTTGGCGGTCGAGATCGCGCGATTGCCCGAGCAGATCAAGGGCTTCGGCCACGTGAAGGAGCGCAACGCGCGTGCTGTGGCGGCGCGCCGCGACGCCCTGCTGGTGCGCTGGCGTGACGAGGCCACCGAGGGCTCGCGCCAGGTCGCCTGAGTCGGCAGGGATACCCCTGCGGCATACAATCGCGGGCTGTTTTGACCCAGCTGGAGACTGCCCGTGTTGATTTCCCCTGCCTACGCCCAAGCCGCTTCTGGTGGTTCCGAGTCCACCTTGCTCGGCCTGCTGCCGCTGGTGCTGATGTTCGTGGTGCTCTATTTCGTGATGATTCGCCCGCAAATGAAGCGGCAGAAGGAGCACAAGTCGATGATCGAAGCGCTGGCCAAAGGCGACGAGATCGTCACCGCTGGCGGCTTCCTGGCCAAGGTGACCAAGCTGGGTGAAACCTACGTCAGCGTGGAACTTGCCGACGGCATGGAGGTTCAGATGCAGCGCACGGCCGTCGTGCAGGTCCTGCCCAAGGGCACGATGAAGTAAGCCAATTGCCTGTTCGGGCCGGCAGTGCCGGCCCTTTCCCCTTTTGGGGAATGGCATCAGCGGATCGGTTGGTCCGACGCGCTGATGCCCCTGCCAACGTATCGCCAAGGCTCTCTCATGAACCGATACCCGTTGTGGAAGTACGTGATCATCGTGATCACGCTCCTGGTGGGCGCCGTCTACGCGCTGCCCAATCTGTTCGGGGAGGCGCCTGCGGTACAGGTCTCGGCCGGCAAGGCCACGGTTCGCATCGAACCAGCCACCCAGACGCGCGTTGAGCAGGCGCTGGCGGCGGCGTCCGTGCAGGTCGACGCCATCGGGATCGAGGGTGGTTCATTGCGTGTGCGCTTCAATGACACCGACACGCAGCTCAAGGCCCGCGACCTCGTCGACAAGGCGCTGAACCCCGATCCGACCGACCCGGCCTACGTGGTGGCCCTCAACCTGGTGCCGCGTACGCCGGCATGGCTGAGCGCCTTCCACGCACGGCCGATGTACCTGGGCCTCGACTTGCGCGGCGGTGTGCATTTCATGCTGCAAGTCGACATGAAGGCCGCGTTGGAGCGCCGCGCCGATGTGTTGGCCACCGATCTGCGCAACGCCCTGCGCGAAAAGAACATCCGCCACGGCGGCATCACCCGCAGTGGCACAACCATCGAACTGCGGGCGCGCGACGATGCCACCCGCAATGCCATCGACGATCTGGTGCTGGCCCAGTTCAAAGAGCTGCAGCTCACTCAGTCGGGCGAGGGCAGCGATATCCGCATCAGCGCCACCATCCGTCCGGAGTCGGCCCGCGCTGTGCAGGAGCAGGCGCTCAAGCAGAACATCACCACCCTCAACAACCGCATCAATGAACTGGGTGTGGCCGAGCCTGTGATCCAGCAACAGGGCGCCGACCGCATCGTGGTGCAACTGCCTGGCGTGCAGGACACCGCCAAGGCCAAGGACATCCTGGGCCGCACCGCCACACTGGAAGTGCGCCTGGTGGACGAAAGCACCGAGGGCCAATCGGCCGAACGTGGCACCGGGCCGGTGCCCTTCGGTTCTGAGCGGTACCTGGAGCGCGGCGGTCGGCCGGTGATCGTCAAGCGCGAAGTGCTGCTCACTGGCGAGAACCTCACCGATGCCCAGGCTGGCTTTGATGGCCAGACCCAGCAGCCCGCGGTGCACCTCACGCTGGACAGCAAGGGTGCGCGCATCTTCCGTGACGTCACGCGCGACAACATCGGCAAGCGCATGGCCATCATCCTGTTCGAGAAGGGCAAGGGCGAGGTGGTCACGGCACCGGTGATCCGCTCGGAGATCGGGGGCGGCCGCGTGCAGATCTCCGGCGCCATGACCACCGTCGAGGCCAACGACACGGCACTGTTGCTGCGCGCAGGCTCTTTGGCAGCGCCAATGGAGATCGTCGAAGAGCGCACCATCGGCCCCAGCCTGGGCGCAGAAAACATCGCCAAAGGCTTCAACAGCGTGACCTGGGGCTTCCTGGTGGTGGTGGCTTTCATGTGCATCTACTACATGGTCTTCGGCGTGTTCTCCAGTCTGGCGCTGGGCTTCAACCTGCTGCTGCTGGTGGCCGTGCTGTCCATGTTGCAGGCCACCCTCACCCTGCCGGGCATGGCCGCCATGGCCCTGGCACTGGGCATGGCCATCGATGCCAACGTGCTGATCAACGAACGGGTGCGCGAGGAGCTGCGCCGGGGCGCGTCGCCTCAGACGGCGATCAACGCCGGCTACGACAGCGCCTGGGCCACCATCCTTGACTCCAACGTCACCTCGTTGATCGCCGGGGTGGCCCTGCTCCTGTTCGGCACCGGCCCGGTGCGCGGGTTTGCCGTGGTGCACTGCCTGGGCATTGTCACCAGCATGTTCTCGGCCGTGTTCTTCTCGCGCGGGCTGGTGAACTTCTGGTACGGCCGCCAGAAAAAGCTGAAGTCCCTTTCGATTGGCACCGTGTGGCGCGCCGACGGCGCCGCCACCCCGGCCAAGGCCGACTGACCCTGTTCATTCCGGAGCCCATTCATGGAGTTCTTCCGCATCCGGCGCGACATCCCGTTCATGAGGCACGCTATCGTGCTCAACGCGATCTCGGCCGTCACTTTTTTGCTTGCCGTCTTCTTTCTGGTCACCCGCGGGCTGAACCTGTCGGTTGAGTTCACCGGCGGCACGGTGGTCGAGGTGGCCTACGAGCAACCCGCTGACCTTGCTGCAGTTCGGCATGTGGTCGAAGGTCTGGGGTATGCCGAAGTGCCGGTGCAGAACTTCGGCAGTTCACGCGACGTGTTGCTGCGCTTGCCCGTGGTGCAGGGACAAACCTCCGGACAGCAGGCAGAAGCCCTGTTCGCAGCCCTCAAGGCCCAGAATCCGACGGTCTCGCTCAGCCGGTCGGAATTCGTCGGGCCTCAGGTGGGTCAGGAGCTGGTTGAAAACGGCCTGATCGCCCTCGGCCTGGTGATCGCAGGCATCATGATCTACCTCGCCTTCCGCTTCGAGTGGAAGTACGCGGTCTCGGCCATCATCGCCAACCTGCACGACGTGGTCATCATCCTGGGCTTCTTCGCCTTCTTCCAGTGGGAGTTCTCGCTCGCGGTGCTGGCGGCCACGCTGGCGGTGCTGGGCTATTCGGTCAACGAGTCGGTGGTGATCTTCGACCGCATCCGCGAGAGCTTCCGGCGCCAGCGCAAGATGACGCCGCGCGAGGTCATCGACCACGCCATCACCTCGACCATCAGCCGCACCATCATCACCCACGGTTCCACCCAGGTGATGGTGCTGTCCATGCTGATCTTTGGCGGACCCACCCTGTTCTACTTTGCGCTGGCCCTGACCATCGGCATCTGCTTCGGCATCTATTCGTCGGTGTTCGTGGCGGCCGCCGTGGCGATGTGGCTGGGCATCAAGCGCGAAGACCTTGTCAAGTCGGCCAAGGTGGAAGGCGATCCGGACGACCCGAACGCCGGCGCCGTGGTGTAACCGCCATAGTCGGCTCCGCAACCCGGGGCAGAGCGGGGCTCCCCGGGGTGGAAAGGGGGGTCTTCGTGTCATACTGCCCGGATGTCGTCGACAGTCCCCGCAAATGGCTTTGCCTTGGCGCAGCAGGCGCGCGAGCGCTTTGTGCTGCACATGGGCCGAACCCTGCCGGAGCTGATCAAGCTGGTCGATCAGCGCCTGACGGCTTTGCTGGATTCGTCCGGCACACCACCTGAAATCCAGGTTCGCCGCGACACCTGGGGCGCATTCAAGAAGCGCCATGGCCTCTGGCTCGAAGAATGCCGAACCGCCATGAAGAAGCACCTGGCGGCGCGCGCCGGGCTGACCGAGGCGGGCAGCATTTCGGGCCAACTGGAGCTGGTGGCCGAAGGCGCCATTGACGACCAGATCCTGGCATCGCGCATCGCCATGCGTGTGCTCGACAAGACGTCTTCCGAGCTCAACGACCTGCGGCTGCGGGTGCAATTCCTGGAGCGTCGCACCGAGCTTTCCAAGAGCGACATCCTGTTGCCGGACGTGTTTGCCCGCCTGTTGGTGGAGCAATGGAAATCCGCCGGGCTTGAGCGCGATGGTCTGGCCTTGGTGCAGGACCAGATCGCGCCGTTGCTGGCCGCCATGCTGCTGGACGGCTACAAGTCGGCCAATGCGCACCTTGTGGCCAACGGGGTGATGGAGAAGATCGACCTGCAGGCGCTGGTCAAACGCAACCCCCAGTCGAGCACCTCGCCCGGGCCTACGCCCGTACGTGTGGAAAGTGGCCAGGGCGCCCATGCCCCGTTCCGGCGTGTGCAGGACGCCGGCGGGCCCGGTCAGGCCGGTGCCCAAGGTGGTGCGCCCTCGTCGAGCTATCGCGGTAGCGGCTACGGCAGTGGCGCGGTGCACAGCGGCCGGGGTACCCCGTCTGGCACCGGCGGCGTGCACGAGGAAACGCGCATGCTCACCGGCACCTCCCCGCTGGCGCGCGCGCGCATGCGGGCGCAAGGGGTCGTGGGGCGCTTGCGCCGCATGCTGGTCGATCGCGTTGGGCCGGACTTTGAAGCCACGGAGATCCTGCCGCCGTCCCCCGGCCTGCAGCAGGCCATGATGCGACCGGTGTCGTTTCCCACGACCGGCGCGGGGCTTGGGCCGGTCGCCACGGGCGCGGGCGTGGCGTATGCCGACGCCGCCACCGTCGAGCGCACCGCCACCGTCTTGCGTCAGCGCACGCAAGAGCTCAAGCAGGCGGCATCCACCCCAACCGAGAAAGCGACGATCGAGGTGGTGGCGCTGATGTTTCAGGCCATCCTGGCCGAAGAGCGCATTCCGCCCAGCATCCGCGTGTGGTTTGCGCGCTTGCAGATCCCGGTCCTGCGCGTGGCGCTGGCCGAGCCCGAGTTCTTCAGTGCCCTGCAGCATCCGGCGCGGCGCCTGATCGACCGCATGGGATCGTGCGTGATGGGGTTCGAATCCAACGTCGGCTCGGCGGCGCTCGAGGCCGAAATCAAACGGGTGGTGCAGGTCATCGAGCAATACCCCGAGACAGGCAGGCGCGTCTTTCAACTCGTGTACGACGAGTTCCAGAAGTTCTTGTCCACTTACCTCAGCGAGCAGAGCAGCGCCAGCCGATTCGTCAGCGTGGCGCAGCAGGTCGAGCAAAAAGAGACGCTGTCGGTGCAGTACACGATCGAGCTGCGCAAACTGCTCGACGATGTGCCGGTGCGTGCCGAGGTGCGCGATTTCCTGTTCAAGGTCTGGGCGGACGTGCTGGCCGTCTCCAGCGTCAAGCAAGGCGTCAAGCATGCCGAGACCCAGGCGCTCAAGCAGGCCGCGTCCGATCTGCTGTGGGCTGCGAGCGCCAAGCCCAATCGCGAAGATCGGGCGCGCGTGATCCAGCAACTCCCAGGCATCCTGCAGCAGCTGCGCAAAGGCATGAGCCTGCTGGGTTTTCCGCAGGCGCTGCAGGATCAGCACATCAAGCAGGTCAGCGACACCCTGGCAGACGCCTTCATGTCGCGCACCGAGTCGATTGAGCAGAATCAGCTCGATGCCCTGGCCAAGCGGCTGGCCAATCTGGAGGACTATCTGCCCGAGGGCGGCGTTGGCGACTTCGACCTCAACTCGGACAGCATCGAACTCATTACCGGCGTGGATGCCAGCAACATCGAGGTCATCAACCAGGGCGGCAGCCAGCCGAACGAGGCCATGCGTGCCTGGGCGGCCGAGCTGCAGATCGGCTCGTGGTTCGGTCTGGACCACAACGGCAAGCTGGGCAGTGTGCAACTGGCCTGGCGAAGCCAGCATGGGCAGCTTTATCTGTTCGTCAGCAATGCGGGGCGCTGCTACCTGATGCAGTCGGCCCGTGTTGCTGCGTATCTGCAAGCCGGCCTTCTGGTGCCGAGCGAAGAGGAAGCGCTCACCGTGCGCGCCACCCGCGAAGCCCTGGCCAAACTCGACGCCAATCCGGAGCGCTTGCTGGCCTCCTGATCCCGGCGCAGGATCAGCCTGCGCTCAGTCGCTGCAGCAAGCCACCGGGCAGTCGGGCCACTTCGCCGGCCAGTTCCAGGTCGAGCAGCTGCGCTTGCAGGTGCGCGGTGTCCAGGCCGGTGCGAGCCTGCAGCGCGTCCAGGCCGACCGGGTCGTGGCCCATGGCCTCAAGCAGGGGGTTCGACGCCGCGCTGTCGATCACGACTGGGTTGTCTGACGGCGTACGGCCACCCAGCTGCAACTCTTCCAGCACGTCCTGCGCAGACTCCACCAGCTTGGCGCCTTGCCGGATCAGGGCGTGGCAGCCCCGCGCCTGTGTGGCATGAATGGAGCCTGGAATCGCAAACACCTCGCGCCCCATTTCGCTGGCCAGTCTGGCGGTGATCAGCGAACCTGATTGCAGCGCGGCCTCGACGACCAGAGTACCCAGTGACGCGCCTGCGATGAGCCGGTTGCGCGAGGGGAAGTTGGGCGCCAGAGGAGGCGTGCCCAGCAGGTATTCGCTGACCAGCGCCCCTTGTTCGACAATGCGATGCGCCAGTGCCCGGTGGCGCGCCGGGTAGACCCGGTCGATGCCGGTGCCCACGAACGCGATGGTCGGGCCTCCGCCGTCGAGCGCACCCGTGTGGGCGGCGCCATCGATGCCCAATGCCAGACCCGATACAACACACAGTCCCGACTGCGCCAGTGCTTTGCCGAAGGCGTGGGCGTTCTGCGTACCTTGTGGCGTGGGATTGCGGCTACCCACGATCGCCACGCAGGGATTGCTCAACAAAGGGTCCAGGTTTCCGTGCACGAACAAGGCGATCGGCGGGTCCGCCTGTTGCAGCAGGTTGGACGGAAAGCGTGCGTCGCCCAACGTCACCAGATGGTGGGCTTCATCCACATCGAGCCACCGGGCATGGGCTTCAACCGCCGCCTCGAAGCCCTCGGGTTCGCGCGTCATCGTGGCCGCCAGCGGCCCCCCGACCACCGTAGCCCAGGTCGACTCGGATTGATCCCACACGGCCTGCGGCAAGCCGAATGCGGCCAGCAAACGCCTCGTGGTGGCGCGGCCCAGGCCAGGCGTCAGGAGCAGCCGCAGCCAGGCGGCCAGCTCGTCACGCGGCATCCGCAATCAGGGATTGGTGAAGCGATCGCCAACGCGCACGCCGTCGGCGATATCGAGCACGATGGCATAAGACACCCGATCGAAGGTGCGGAAGACCATCATCAGGCCGTTGCGTTCACCGGGCAGACGCAGGTTCGGCTTGGCGCTGTCGGTGGTGTCGGGGACGATGTTGCTCTCGCGAAGCAGCGCCAGCACGTGGCCAGGCTCAAGGCCATTGAGCGATCCCCGGTTGATCGAGACGACCATGTTCTGGGCCGCATAGGTCACGGCGTTGCCGTAGACGGACACGATCTGGCCAGCCTGCGGGCCCTGGGGAGCGCGCGGGACGAAATTGGTGAAGGTGCGCGGCGGCTCGGGCAACAGGCGATCGCCCACGCGCATTTCTTCCTTGGCCACCGTGATGTCCAGGCTGGCGGGCACGATCTCGGTGATCTTCTCGCCCTTGGCGTTGACTCCGTCGCGGCGCGTTTCGCTGCGGATGACGTTGGCCTTGCCGAGGTAGTGGGCCTCGTAGCCGAGGATCTCGTTGGTGGACGGGTCGCGTAGCGGCTCGGCGTTGCGGAACACCCGATAGCCCGCCGAGCGGGCGTTGGTCACTGCGAGGGGTTCGGCCTCTGGCGTGTCGGCCGAGAGGGCGCGCGCATAGGCACGGTCGCCCCGGCTGATGAGCACGCGGTCCTCATGGGTGGCCACGATGCGCGGCGCGCGGTTGAGCACGTCTTCGTCGACGACCAGCGCTTCGGTGAGGAAGGATTCGATCGATTGCAGCGAGATGGGCGGCACAGCGCTGTCGGCCAGGGATTCGTAGCGCGTGCGCGGCGACACCTTGATCGTGCCGGGCTCGCCGTTGCCGGGGCTGGTGGCCAGACGGGCACGGCCGTCGGCCTTGATCAGATACAGAACCTGGCCCGGATAGATGCGGTGGGGGTTCTTGATGTCATCGAGGTTCATGCCCCACAGCTCGGGCCAGCGCCATTGGCTGCGCAGGAAGATGCCCGAGATGTCCCAAAGCGTGTCACCGCTCTTGACGGTGTAGCTGTCTGGGGCGTTGGGCGAGAGTTCGGAGAGCGGAACGCCCGCTTGCGCAACCTGTGCTGCGGTCGAGCGCTGGGCCGGCGTGACGGGATAGCGTTGCTCGGCCGGTACCACCGCCGTCTGGGCCAATGCCACTTGCGCGGCGCACACGCAAGCGACGGCGCTGGCGATGGAAGAAAACACTCGGGTGGACGATGGCATGTTCGGGAGCCCCTGGGCAGCACGTGCTGGGTCGGTGGTGAGGCGTCGAGAGGTGCTCCCTCGAACGTCGCCGACGGCGCGTGAGTCTTGACAAGTCGCCTTTGATTCTGCGCGCAAGCCTTTGATAGCGCAATGTTTATGGCGGGCGGGAATTTCGCGTCGTCGCAAAAGTGGCGAAAATAGCGACAGCACTTTCCGCTCATCACCGTGCCAATGCCTGTTGTCGTTTTGGCCGGTGGCGCAACCGCTTGCATCACCCCATGAATCCGCCCGAATTGCTGCCCATTCTGCGTTACCCCGACCCGCGACTGCACACCGTGGCCAAGACGGTGGCGGCGGTCGATGACCGCATCCGCGCGCTCATTCCGCGCATGCTGGCCACCATGTACGACGCCAACGGCATCGGTCTGGCAGCTACCCAGGTGGACATTCATGTGCGCCTCATCGTCATCGACGTCAGCGAAGCGCGCGACCAACCGCTGGTGCTGATCAACCCGGTGATTGAGTGGGCCAGCGAAGAAACACGCAAGGGCGAAGAAGGCTGTCTGTCGGTGCCGGGCATCTACGACGGCGTCGAGCGTTCGGTGGCAGTGCGCGTGCGCGCACTCGACGCAGAAGGGGTTGAGCGCAGCATCGAGGCCCAGGGCATGCTGGCGGTGTGCATCCAGCACGAGATGGATCACCTGATGGGCAAGGTGTTTGTCGAGTACCTGTCGCCGCTCAAGCGCAACCGTATCAAGTCCAAGCTGGTGAAGGCCCAGCGTGAGGCCGAGCGCGCATGAAGCTGTTCTGGGCGGCGGTGCTGGCGCTCGCCCTGGTGGCATGCGCAGGAGTGCCCGAGCGCGTCGCGCTGGGCAGTTCGCGTACCGAAGTGCAGGCGCTGCTGGGCGAGCCCACCGGCAGGTACGCGCTGGTCGATGGCGAACGCTGGCAATACTCGCGCCAGCCGGCCGGCCAGCAGGTTTTCAATCTCGACTTCGACCGCTCGGGCCGTCTGGTGCGCAACCAGCAAGTGCTCGACATCCGCTGGCTCGAGCAGCACGTCGCAGTCGATCGCTGGACCCGTGACGACGTGCTGCGAGAGCTTGGTCGGCCGGCCCTGATCGACCGCGTCTGGAGTTTTCGGGGCGAGGTCTGGAACTACCGTTTTCTCGAGTTCAACAACCCGCGTCTGGCGCACCTGCACATCGACCCGCAGGGCGTGGTGCGCAAACTGATGTTCACCGACGAGCGCTTGCTCGACGCCCTGTCCGACCGCCTCTGACTCTCTTCACCCGCAATGGGTGACCACCGTTGCCACCCATGCGCCTCATTTTTGCCGGTACGCCGGATTTCGCCCGCGTTGCCTTGCAGCGCCTGATCGATGCGGGTTTCGACATCGCCCTCGTGATGACGCAGCCGGATCGCCCGGCCGGTCGCGGCATGAAACTGCAGGCCTCGCCAGTCAAGCAGCTCGCGCTCGACCAGGGCATCGCCGTGTCGCAACCGCGTGGGCTCAGGCTCGACGGCCGCTACGCCGACGATGCGGCGATGGCGGCCGACGCCATCGCCGCAGCCAGGGCCGATGTCATGGTGGTGGCCGCCTATGGCCTGATACTGCCGCGCTGGGTGCTGGACGCCCCACGGCTGGGCTGCCTGAACATCCATGCCTCCCTGCTGCCACGCTGGCGCGGCGCGGCGCCCATCCACCGGGCGATCGAGGCCGGCGATGCGCAGACAGGCGTGACCATCATGCAGATGGACGAGGGGCTGGACACGGGCGACATGCTGCTGCGCGAGGCCGAGTCGATCCGCAGCGACGACACCACGGGCAGCCTGCACGATCGGCTCGCCATGCTGGGTGGCCGACTGATCGTCGAAGCCCTGGAGCTGGCGGCCTGCGGTGGCTTGCATCGCGAGCCCCAACCGGCCGATGGTGTGACCTACGCCAGCAAGATCGACAAGGCGGAAGCGGCCATCGACTGGACGCTATCTGCCCAGGCAATCGAGCGACGCGTGCGCGCCTTCGATCCGTTTCCGGGCGCGAGCACTGTGCAGGGCAACGAGACCATCAAGGTCTGGGCGGCCGTGCCGGTCAAGGGTGTTGGGGCGCCCGGCGAAGTGCTCGCCGCCGACGCCTCGGGCGTCGTTGTGGGCTGTGGCGCCGGTGCGCTGCGGCTCACCCAGATGCAGCGCGCCGGTGGCAAGCGCCTGGGCGCGGCAGACTTCCTGCGCGGCTTCCCTCTTGCGGCGGGGCAGCGTCTGGGAGATGTCGCGTGATCCTGTTTCTCAAACGCGAGCACCGCAGCCGACCCGAGTATCTCGAAGGTGTGCGCGACCAGGCCACCGTGGCCATGGGCATCGCGGCCTGGGGTCTCATGACGGGCGTGGCCATGGTCAAGTCCGGCATGTCGGTGTTCGAGGCGGTGCTGATGACGCTGATCGTCTACGCCGGCAGCGCGCAGCTGGCGGCGGTACCCATGATCGCGGCGGGCGCCCCGCTGTGGGTGATTCTGGCCGCGGCCTTCTGCGTCAATCTGCGCTTTGTGGTGTTCTCTGCGCACCTTCGGCCCTACCTCATGCACCTGCCGCGCTGGGAGCGCCTGGCCACCGGCTACGTCACGGGCGACCTCAGCTATGTGTTCTTTGCCCGGCGTTACCCCCACCCGGGTCACACCAGCGAAGAGATCGCGCAGCAGCAGGCCTTTCTCATGGGCAACTGCGCCGTGAACTATGGCGCCTGGATGGGCACCAGCCTGCTGGGCATTGCGCTGGCCAACGCCATACCCACCGACTGGGGGCTGGGCTTCGCCGGCATCCTGGCCCTGCTGGGTGTGCTGTGCTCGTTGGCCACCTCGCGCCTGCGCATGGTGTCGGCCGCGGTCGCGGGTCTGGCCGCGGTCATGACCTGGGCCCTGCCGCTCAAGCTCAACATCCTGGTGGCCATCGCCTGCGCGGTGACACTGTGCCTGGTGCTGGAGCGGTTCCGCCCTCAGCCCCCTGGAGCCGGCCATGCTTGATGTCGATCCCTGGACCCTGCTGACGATCGTGGCCATGGGCGCCGTCACCGTGCTGACCCGCGGCTTCTTCTTCATCTCCAACCAACCCTGGAGCCTGCCGCGCTGGGCCCAGCGCGGTCTGCAGTACGCGCCGATCGCGGCCCTGTCGGCGGTGGTGATCCCCGAGGTCGTCATGAGCCACGGCGGCCTGGTGCAGACCTGGCAGGACGCGCGTCTGTACGCCGCCCTGGCGGGCGCGGCGTGGTTCTACTGGCAGCGCGGCGTGCTGGGCACCATCGTCGCGGGTATGGCTGTCTACCTGCCCCTGCACATCGGGCTCGGCTGGTAGGTGCGCGCAAGCGCCGCTGCGCGTTTCCTACAATCCCGGGGTTTGTCCACCATTCGCCGGGATCGTCTGCCATGTCTGCCTTCATCCGCTTCTCCGACCTCTGCGCGCAAGGCCGCGTCAAGGGCCAACGCGTCTTCATCCGCGCCGACCTGAACGTGCCGCAGGACGAAAGCGGCCGCATCACCGAAGACACCCGCATCCGCGCCAGCGTGCCCGCCATCCGCATGGCGCTGGACGCCGGCGCGGCCGTCATGGTCACCTCGCACCTGGGCCGGCCCACCGAAGGCGAATACGACCCCAAGGACTCGCTGCAACCCGTGGCCGTGCGCCTGGCCGAGCTGCTGGGTCAGCCGGTGCGTCTGATCGGTGAGTGGGTGGACGGCGACTTCTCGGTGGCGCCGGGCGAGGTGGTGCTGCTGGAGAACTGCCGCCTCAATGTGGGCGAGAAGAAGAACAAGCCCGAACTGGCCAGGAAGCTGGGCGCGCTGTGCGACATCTTCGTGCACGACGCCTTCGGCACCGCGCACCGCGCCGAAGGCACCACCTACGGCATCGCCGAGACCGCGCCCGTGGCCTGCGCCGGCCCGCTGCTGGCGGCCGAGATGGATGCCATCGCAAAGGCGCTTGCCAACCCGAAGCGCCCGCTCGTGGCCATCGTGGCCGGCTCCAAGGTCAGCACCAAACTCACCATCCTGCAAAGCCTGGCCAGCAAGGTCGATCAGCTCATCGTGGGTGGCGGCATCGCCAACACCTTCATGCTGGCCGCGGGCCTGAAGATCGGCAAGAGCCTGGCCGAGCCCGACCTGCTGGACGAGGCCAAGGCCGTGATCGCGGCCATGAAGGCGCGCGGCGCGGACGTGCCCATCCCCAGCGACGTGGTGGTGGCCAAGCGCTTCGCGGCCGACGCCGAAGCGACGGTCAAGGCGGCCAGCGACGTGGCCGACGACGACCTGATCCTGGACATCGGCCCGCAGACAGCGGCCAGGCTGGCCGCGATGCTCAAGGCCGCGGGCACCATCGTCTGGAACGGCCCGGTGGGCGTGTTCGAGTTCGCCGCCTTCGAAGGCGGCACCAAGGCGATCGCGCAGGCCATTGCCGAGAGCAGCGCCTTCAGCATTGCCGGCGGCGGTGACACGCTGGCGGCGATCGCCAAGTACGGCATCGACAAGGACGTGGGCTACATCTCCACCGGCGGCGGCGCCTTCCTCGAGGTGCTCGAGGGCAAGACGCTGCCGGCCTTCGAGGTGCTGGCGCGGCGGGCGAAATAGGGCCCCCACGCTCCGCCGCTGCGCGGGTCGCTGCCCCCCAAGGGGGCTGATCCGCCTTGGGGCGGCCCGGCGGCGAATCGGTCGGCCCCCACGCGCCGCCGCTGCGCGGGTTGCGAGGTCTTGCAGGCCGCTGCAGCTTCAGGGCTGGCGCGTGGGGATGCGCGCCACCACCCACACACCCACCGCAGCCGCCACCAGCATCACCGCCAGCAGCACCGGTCTGTCACGCAGGCCCCAGGCCGACAGGCTCACCATCACCAGCATCGTGACTTGCGCAAAACGCTTGGTGCGGCGGGTGAGGCTGCGGTGGGCTTCCCAGTCGCGCACCATGGGGCCGAAGAACCGGTGTGACCGCAGCCAGCCGTGCAGCCTCGGTGAGGCCTTGGCGTAGCAAGCCGCGGCCAGCAGCACGAACGGTGTGGTGGGCAGGCCGGGGACCACGATGCCGACGATGCCCAGGCCCAACGACAAGGTGCCCGCCAGCCACAGCAGCCAGCGCAGCGTGCGGGGGGTGTCGTCGGGGGAGGCCATGCGCCGGCATGATAGCCAGCGCTTGGGCCGCTGTGGGTGGCGCCGCGTCAGGCCGCCGGCCCGATGGTCAGCGCCACCTCGCCCACGCCCTCGACCTGACCCTCGATGCGGTCACCCGTGACCACAGCGCCCACGCCTTCGGGTGTGCCGGTGTAGATCAGGTCGCCCGCCTGCAGGTGATAGAAGCGCGAGAGGTCTTCGATGATCTCGCGGATGTTCCAGATCAGCTTGTCGACGTCGGAGCGCTGTTTGGTCTCGCCGTTGACCTTGAGTTCGATGCCGCCGCGCTCGATCACCGTGAACGGCATCGGCACGATCTCGCTGCACACCGAGCCTTCCTCGATGTCCTTGCCGAGGTCCCAGGGGCGGCCCTTGTCCCGCGCCACGAGTTGCAGGTCGCGGCGCGTCATGTCCAGGCCGGCGGCGTAGCCATAGACCAGCTCGTGCGCGTCGGCCGCAGCCACGCGAAAGCCGGCGCGGCCGATCGCCACCACCAGCTCCATCTCGAAGTGGTAATTGCGGGTTTCGCTGGGGTAGGCCACGGCGGCGCCCGACGGGGTGAGCGTGCCGATGGACTTGGTGAAATAGAACGGGTGCTCCACCGACTTGTCGACCGGTTTGCCCATCTCGAGTGCATGGGCGTGGTAGTTGCGGCCGACGAAGAACAGCCGGTTGACCGGGAACAGCGTGGACTCGCCGCGGATGGGCAGGGCGGCGACGGGGGGCGGATTGAACAGATACTCACTCATGGCATGGACGCTCAGGGCATCACGGGTTGGTTGTCAGGGCGCACTTCGTAGACGCCGAGCTTGCGGTGCAGCGGCGACTCGTCGGCCACGAAGAGGAACGCGGGCGCGCTCGCCGAGGCATTGATCAGCGTGGTGGATTCGTAGCCCGGGATGCAGCAGGTGTCGGCTTCCTTGAGCGGGAAACACTGGCCCGCCGCCGCGACCTGCGCACCGCCTTCGATGACGTGATAGACGCAGGCCGGCGAGCGCGCCGGCAGCGTGAGCGTCTGACCCGGGCGCAGCATCAGGGCGTGAAAGCCCAGTACGTTCTCGGCGTCCTCGCCGGACTCGGGGTTGGTGTAGGTCACCTGCACATGGGCGGCGTCGGGCTGGTCGTCTGCCAGCGACAGCAGGGCCGCACGCGCATCGGCCCAGGGGTAGCGCAGCATGGGGTAGCGCTTGCCGCTGCGGCCGAACACCGGCGTGGGCACGACGCCCGCGCGCGCATAGGCGCGGTCGCCGCGGCCGGGCTTGACTTCCTGGCGGCTGCCGTTGAGGTGGTAGCTCACCTCCAGGTAGTACATCAGCGGCAGGTCGAGCACGTCGAGCCACACCACCGGCTGATCGCCGTCGTGGCCGTGCTCGTGCCACAGCCCGGTGGGCGTGAGGATCAGGTCGCCGCGGCTCATCGGGCAACGTTCGCCGTCGACCGTGGTCCAGGCACCCTCGCCTTCGACCACCATGCGCACCGCGTTGGGGGTGTGGCGATGGCTCGGCGCCCATTCGCCGGGCAGCAGCAGTTGCATGCCCAGGTAGAGCGCGGCGCTGGCCTGCATCTTCTCCAGCGTGTGGCCTGGGTTGGCCAGCACCAGCACGCGGCGCTCGGCCTTCTCGATGGGTGTCAGCTCACCGGCCTTGAGCAACAGTGGCTTGATGTCGGCATAGGCCCAGTGCGTGGGCCGCGTCTGTCGCGTCGGAATGTGTGGCGGCAGCACGCCGCGCAAACTGGGCCACAGCGGCACCAGGTTGCGCTCGCGCAGCGCGGCCACATAGTCTGCGGGAAGGTCTTCAAGGCGTCCGAGGTCGTTCATGGCGTCGTCCAAAGCTGCGCACGCTAATAATAAGTATGCTTATCGTAAGTGGCCTGATAGCATCATGTCCACTCCCTTCGTCGAGCCGCCATGAAACGATCAACGCCCGCCAGCGTCAACATCGACGATCAACCCGGGTACTACATCCGGCGCCTGCACCAGATTTCGGTGGGTCTCTTTCTGCAGGAGTTGGCAGAGCTGGGCCTCACGCCGGTGCAATACGCAGCTTTGCAGACGGTGGCCAATCAGCCCGGCATCGATCAGCGCACGCTGGCGCGCACCGTGGCGCTGGATGCATCGACGACGGGCGGCGTGGTGGACCGCCTGGAACAGCGGGGTGCGATGGAGCGGCGCACCTCACCCACCGATCGCCGTGCGCGCCAGCTCTGGCTCACCGCAGCGGGCGAGCAGCTGCTGAGCGACGCCATCCCCTCCATGCTTCAGGCGCAACAGCAGTTGCTGGCACCGCTCACCGAGCGCCAGCGGGCTGAATTCATGCGCCTGATGCGCATCGTCATCGACGAGAACAACATCCACAGCCGGGCACCCAGCGAGACAACGCGCTGAGGCGGCAGGGCGCAGCCGGGTGTCAGGCGTCGCGCTGCGTGTCGCCGATGACGTGTGCCACCACCGATTGAACAACGTGCTCGTCGCGCAGCAGGCGCGTGTGGCCTAGCCCCTGAGTTTCGATCAGGCGCGCGCCGGGGATGGCGTCGCGAAAGGCCTCTGCGTCGGCAAAGCGGTTGATGCGGTCCTCGCGGTCGTGAACGATGAGGGTGGGCACCCACACACGGGAGCCGACCGCCGCCGGCTCGAATTGCCGCATCAGGATGCCCTCGCGCGTCTCGACCCGCTGCTGCAAGCGTTGGCGTGTGTGTTCATCCAGTCCGAACACGGCGGCAAAGAGGCGCGTGTACGCGTAGGGCGAGGCCGGCGGTGCGAGCAATACCAGTCGCGCCACCGGCAGGCCGCGGGCCGCCACGTAGGCCAGGGCGTTGGCGGCCAGCGAGTGGGCCACCACCGCCTGGACCTCGTGCCCTTGCTGCTGCAATCGCGCGGTCAGGTAGTCGATGGCCCGCGCGAACTGGGGCAGGTTGCTGGTGCTGCCCCGGCTGCGCCCGTGCGCCGGCAAATCCACCAGCACCGGGCGCAGCCCGCGCGACGCGAGCGCCTGTGCCAGCGGCAGCATCTGTGCAGCGTGACCGCCCCACCCGTGGCAGAGCAACACGAGGGGCGCGTGCGGCCCTGGTGGCGGTTCGTAGACCGTGATGCTGGCGTCCTCGAACGCCCAGTCGCTGGCCTGCCAGTGCGCCAAAGCGGCCTGGCGCCGGTAGAGCCACTTGGGTGGCAAGGGCGTGCCGAACAAGCGGTACGCCCAGCGCAAGGACAAGGCCGGCCACACTTTCTCGGACAGGCCCAGACCCCAGCGCAGCCAGCGGGTGGCCGGATGGGCCTGGTAGAAGGCCGAGGCCGATTGCAGAGAGGTGTCGTTCATGGGTTTGCTCCAAAAATCGCACGACTGTGCGAAACATGACCAAAAAAAAGAACAAACGCGATCAGGCTTCGTAGGTCCTGATGAGCCGCGCCCAGGTGGCCTGCGCCCGCTCGGCGGCGCGGGCATCGCGCAGGAAGCGAACGTCGTGCACCAGCCCGATGGCCAGGCTGCTGATTTCGCCCACCAGTTGCTCGGGATCGGTGTCGGGCTTGAGGTGACCGGCTTCCACCGCCTGCAGCACCGTGCGACGCAAGGCGGCCCGCCAGCGCGTCACTTCGCCCAGCAACAGATCGCGCAATTCGCCCTCGCGGTCGTCGAGCTCGAACGCGCCGGAGGTATAGAGACAGCCGGTGTGCACCTCCACATCGCGCAAGCGGATCAGCCAGCGCCGCACGATGTCCTGCAGGCGCGGCAGACCTTTGGGCGCCTGCATGGCGGGCACGAACACGTCGGCCAGAAAGCGGCGCCCGAACTCTTCAATCACCGCCTTTTGCAAGGCTTCGCGCGAGCCGACGCGGGAGAACACGCCGCTCTTGGAGATGCCGATGCGGTCGGCCACCGCCTGCAGCGTGATGGCTTCGATCCCTTCGGTCGCGGCCAGATCGAGCGCCGCGCCGACGATGGCGGCGCGGGTCATTTCGCTTTTCTGGGTTCTGGCGTCCATGGCGGGGAACTTTACGCACGATTGTGCGAAATTGCAAGTCGCCGATCGGATTGGAACAAGACCGCGGGCTGGCTATCATCGGCGCCTTCCGCGCCGCCACCACCTTGGACCACGCCGCACCCCCACCCTTCAAGCCCGAGTTCCTGGTCATGATGGTCAAGGGCGTGTCCTTGATCGTGAGCAGCCGGGACCACGCGCTCAACCCCAGCGTCATGCGCGCCGTGGGCAGCCGCATCGACGACGGGGGCCGCCGCATCACGGCCTACCTGGCGCGCAACCAGTCGCGCCAGTTGCTGGCCGACCTGTCGAGCAGCGGACGGCTGGCGGCCGTGTTCAGCCAGCCCACCTCCCACCTCACAGTGCAATTCAAGAGCCGGCGCTTTCGCATCCGTGAAGCCACGCCGGACGACAGTCCCTACCTCGCGCAATATCTGGCGTCGATGGAGGACGAGCTCGGTGCGTTGGGCTACCCCCGCGTGCTGGCCAAGGTGATGCTGGCGCACCAGCCGCAAGACCTGGTCGCGGTGGAATTCGAGCCCGACGAGGCCTTTGATCAGACGCCTGGGCCAAACTCCGGTCAGGCAATGGGGCTCGCATGAATCCCGGCGACGACCTGCCCGCGTTCGAGCACGCCGACATGGACGAGGTGCGTCCGTGTTTCGAAGGCATGGTGCCGGCCATCATGGCCACCGTGGCCCTGGATGGCGCGCCCAATGTGGCCTATCTGTCGCAGGTCTATCACGTCGACGATGCGCACGTGGCCCTGTCGTTCCAGTTCTTCAACAAGACGCGCAAGAACCTGCTGGCGCATCCGCGCTCCACGGTGCTGCTGCTGCACCCGCTCACCGGGCGCTTCTACCGCTTGCACCTGAACTACCTGCGCACCGAGCTCGGTGGGCCCGTGTTCGAGAGCATGAAGGCGCAGCTCGCGGGCATTGCCTCGCACAGCGGCATGGCCGACGTGTTCGTGTTGCGCGGAGCCGATATCCACCAGGTGCTGGCCATCGAACGCCTGCCCGCCGAGCCATTGCCGCTGGGGCTGCCCGAGCCACCCCCCAGGCGCGATGGGCTGCTGGTGCTGCGCCGCTGTGTACAACAAGTGGCCCAGGCGCGCACGCTGGACGCCTTGCTGGATGCCTCGCTCGACAGCATCGGCCGCGAACTCGGCATTCAGCACGCCATGGTGCTCATCCTGGATGCGCAGGCGCAGCGGCTGTACACGGTGGCCAGCCGCGGCTATGCCACCTCCGGGGTGGGTTCCGAGATTGCGCTGGGTCAGGGGGTGATCGGGGTGTCGGCGCGCGAGCGCACGCCGGTGCGCATCAACCACCTCACCACCGTGATGCTCTACAGCCAGGCCATCCGGCAGGAGATGGCCGCTGAAGCGAGTCACGAGATCCCCTACCCCGGTCTGAGCCAGCCGCGCAGTCAGCTCGCCGTGCCATTGATCTCAGGCGACCAGACGGTGGGCGTGCTGTTTGTGGAGAGCGACCAGGAGATGCGCTTCACCTACCAGGACGAAGACCTGCTGGTGGCCCTGGCAGGCCAGATCGCGGCCGGCATCGAGCTCATGCGCGAGTCCGAGGAGCCCTGCGACGAAGCACCGGGCGGCCCCGATGCCCGAGCCGTCGAAGCGCAGGCCGCGCCCTTGCGTGTGCGGCGCTACCGCCGCGACGACAGCGTGTTCGTCAACAACGCCTACCTGATCAAGGGCGTGGCCGGCGCCATTCTGTGGAAGCTCCTCAACGACCACGCAGCCGGTCGGCGCGAATTCACCAACCGCGAGCTGCGGCTGGACACCACACTCGGGCTGCCGGACGTCAGCGACAACCTCGAAGCCCGGCTCCTGCTGCTGCACCGCCGCCTCAACGAACAGTGCCCGGCACTGATGCTGCAAAAGACAGGGCGCGGGTGCTTTCGCTTCGATGCCCTTGCGCCGGTCGAGCTCGACGACGTCGCCTGACTCAGACCATCACCAGGCCTGGCACCGGGGGCAGGTTCACGCTGCGCGCCAGCTTGGCCCAGTCGCGGTCGTTGAGGTGCTGCCGCGCCACGGCCATGACGGCCTCGACCGCCTCGGGCGGCGCCTTGCCCTGCATGTCATTGACCATCAGCGTGCGCTCCATCGCGCTCACGCTCGGCAGCATCCAGCGGGCCACCAGCATCATCTCCTGCGGCGGGATGCTGCCCACCAACTGGTCGTGGATCGCCAGCAGCTCGAGGTCGGTGTACGTGGACCACAGCGCCGCGTTGTGCTGCGTCTCTTCGCTGTGCATGTGCTGGAAGTTGTCGGCCACAAACAGCGCCAGCGCCAGGTACAGCACCTGCAGGGCCGCGGGGCGCATCGACGCAGGCACCGAGGCCAGCGCGCGCGCAGCGTCGCCCAGGTGGGCAATGTGGCGCAGGTGGTCCTCGTGGTCGGCGGCCACAGCGTCGCAAACGCCCGGGCAACGGGCCTGCAGGGCCGGGTGGATGAACTGGTTCTCGTGCGCCACGTGGTGCTCGCAGAACTCGACCAGTTCGACCACGCGATCGCAGGCGTCGCGCACCTCCTGGTCGTCGCTGGCGTCAGCGCGGCCCAGCGCCAGCAGCGTGTCGGCCATGAAGCTGCGCAGCGCCTTGTGGATGCTGGCGTAGATGTTGAAGCGGCCCTCGCCCGTGGCGGCAGCGGCGGCGATGGCGGCGGTTTCGATGGGATGAACTTGCATGGTGATGTCCTCGGGGCCGGCCAGTGCCGGCGTCTGTTGGACCGGCGACACCCCATGTGCCACCCGTCCATGGCGATGAAGTCTCGCGAACACCCACTGATCGCGCTGCTAAATTGCGCTTAAGCGCTTCCTAAAAGGACCTTAAGGCCTCAACGTTTGGGGGAAGCGTCCCTACCGTCCATCCAGGCCGCGGATGGATGAACGTCCGAGCTTGACGTCGCTTCGCCTTGACTTGGCTTCAAGACGTTTCTCGCGCGAGGCCTTGGTCGGGCGCGTGGCGCGCCGGGCCTTGGGGGTGATGGCCGCCGCGTCGACCAGGGCCTGAAGCCGCGACAAGGCGTCGGCCTTGTTCTGCTCCAGACTGCGGCTGCTCTGAGCCTTGATGACGATCACGCCGTCCTGCGTCAGCCGGGTGTCGCTCATGGCCAGCAAGCGGTTCTTTACCGCCTCGGGCAAGGCGGCGGCGTGCACCGCATAGCGCAGGTGCACGGCATTGCTCACCTTGTTCACGTTCTGCCCACCCGCGCCCTGCGCGCGGATGGCGGTGAACTCGACGTCGGCCGGGTCGATGAGGACGGTGCGCTGCATGCGGCGAGTCTATGTCGCCACAGGCAGCGCTTGGTAGGGCTCAGTAGTGCTCTTTGGTGCCGGTGAACATCGCCTTGACCAGGCGTGTGCGTTCGATGCGCCCCATCACGATGGCCGCCGCCGCGTGCAGCCCGGCCAGCACGATCAAGGTGTTCGCCAGCCCCTCGTGCAGCTCCTGCAACGCCTCGTTGCCCCAGAAGCGGTCGGTGCCTTGCAGCCAGCCGGTCAGGCCCAGCAGCAAGACCAGCGCCATCAGCGCGAGCATCATCAAGGCGCCCAGTGGGTTGTGACCCGGTGTATGGGGTCGCTCGCCGCGCAGCCATGCGTGCAAGTGCGCGCGCACGCGCCCCGGCGTGGGCCAGAAGTCACTGAAACGCGCGTGACGCGTGCCGATCAGGCCCCACAACAGGCGAAGACCGACCAGCGCGGCCGCGGCGTAACCGATCCAACGGTGCGGCGGATCGCCTTCTTCCAGCACGAACTGGTTGAGCAGAACGGCGCTCACGAGCGACCAATGAAAGACCCGCACCAGCGGGTCCCACACGCGCTCGGGCGGGCGGATGGCGCTCATTCGGCCTTGATGACCTTGCCGGAGATCGGGTCGAAGTAGATCTCGACCTTCTTGCCGGCCTTGTCGGTGCCGTAGATCTCGTAGCAATTGCCCTTGGTGACCTTGAAGGTCTTGATCTGGTAACCCTGGCCAGCCAGGTCCTTCTTGAATTCTTCCTGGTTCTTCCAGCCTTCTTTGGTAGCAGCGCAGGTCGGGCTGGCCAGGGCGGCACCGGCCAGGGTGAGTGACAGCGTGGCGATCAACAGCGATTTCATGGAGTTTGCAGATGTGTCCCCCGCACATGCGGGTGACGCCATTGAAGGGCGCCTGCCTGAACCGTGGATTAAGCCGCGCGGCCTCACGCGCCGAGGGGTTGTGGGTGCGCTGGGATAATCCCGCCCCATGGCATCGAAACAGCGCGTCGTGGTGGGCTTGAGCGGAGGCGTCGACTCTGCGGTGAGCGCGTGGCTGCTCAAGCAGCAGGGGCACGAGGTCGTCGGCATCTTCATGAAGAACTGGGAAGACGACGACGACAGCGAGCACTGCACCAGCCGCCAGGACTGGCTCGACGCCGCCAGCGTGGCCGACGTGATCGGCATCGACATCGAACACGTCAACTTCGCCGCCGAGTACAAGGACCGTGTGTTCGCCGAGTTCCTGCGCGAATACCAGGCCGGGCGCACGCCCAACCCCGACATCCTGTGCAACGCCGAGATCAAGTTCAAGGCCTTCCTCGACCACGCCATGCGCCTGGGCGCCGAGAAGATTGCCACCGGGCATTACGCCCGTGTCCGCTGCGTTGCAGCCGACACGGGCGAGCCCGTGGGGCCGGATGGAACATCGCACGCGATTGCGCGCGATGGCGCCCGCCTGCGTTTTCAGTTGCTCAAGGGTCTGGACCCGCTGAAGGACCAGAGCTACTTCCTGCACCGCTTGAACCAGGCCCAGCTCGCCAAGACCATGTTCCCGGTGGGCGAGTTGCCCAAGACCGAGGTGCGCCGAATCGCGGCCGAGATCGGTCTGCCCAATGCCAAGAAGAAGGACAGCACCGGCATCTGCTTCATCGGTGAACGACCGTTTCGCGAATTCCTCAACCGCTACATCGCCAGCGCGCCCGGCCCCATCAAGGACGAGCGTGGTCGCGTGATCGGCGAGCACGTGGGGCTGAGCTTCTACACCCTGGGGCAGCGCCAGGGCCTGGGCATTGGTGGCGTCAAAGCCAAGGGTGCCCAGAAGGGTGGCAGCGAGCACGCGCCCTGGTTCGTCGCGCGCAAGGACCTGGCCACCAACACGCTGTGGGCGGTGCAGGGCCACGACCACCCCTGGCTGCTGACCCCGCGCCTGCGCGCACACGACGCCAGCTGGGTTGCGGGTGAGGCGCCGACGGCCGGGCGGTTGGGCGCGAAGACGCGCTACCGCCAGGCCGATGCGGGTTGTGACCTGACCGCGGTTGGCCCGGACGGATTCATCCTTCACTTCACCCAGGCGCAATGGGCGGTCACCCCGGGCCAGAGCGCGGTGCTGTACGACGGTGAGGTTTGCCTGGGCGGCGGCGTCATCGTGACCGAGGCCGCCTCGGGCGACGCGGCCTTCAGCCCGGCGGTGGCGCTGGCGGCGTAGCGCCCGCCTGCGGTGAGTGCAGCGAGCCACCCAGCTTTTCGTGGATCTTGCGCGTGGTGCGCCAGGTGGCCCACAGCACCAGCGGTACCAGCGCAGCGGCCGCCATCTCGGGGTTGATCGGCAAGCCCATGGCCTTGGCGCCCTTGCCCACGTACAGCAGCAGGCTGATCACGTAGTACGAGATCGCCGCAATCGACAGGCCCTCCACCGTGGTCTGCAGTTGCAGCTGCAAGGCCTGCCCGCGGGTGAGTTTGGCCAGCAACTCCTGGTTCTGCGTTTCGGTGGCGATGTCCACCCGGGTGCGCAGCAGCGCACTGGTGCGTGTGATGCGCTCGGACAGCGACACCAGCCGCCGCTCGGCAGCGGCCACCGTGGCCATGGCCGGTGACAGGCGGCGCAGCATGAACTCGCCAATCGTCTGCGTGCCGGGAATGGGGCGTTCCCGCAACTCGCCGATGCGCTGGGTGACGATGGCGTCGTAGGCGCGCGTGGCCGAAAAGCGGTAGGTGTGTTCGGCTGTGGCGCGTTCCACGCGCGCGGCCAGTGCGATGAGTTGGTCGAGCAGCGCTTGCTCCGAGGCCGCCTTGTGCTCCAGCTCAGCGGTGATGGCCGCCAGTTGCGACTCGGCCCCGGCCAGCACCGGCGACAGGGCCTTGGCCACTGGCAGGCCGCGCAAGGCCATGAGGCGGTAGGTTTCGATCTCCAGCAGCCGCTGCGAAATGCGCCCGGCGCGCGTCTCGCTGGTGCCCGGCGGGGCGATCACGAGCATGCGCTCGAAGCCGTTGGGGCGCAGCCTGAAATCGGTCACCGCCCATGAGTGGCCGCCGCCGAGCTGCGAGGCCACCACAGTGCGGGCGCCGATCCAGCGTTGGGCCGGGCCCATGAGGGTGGCTTGCGCGTCGGGGGTCTGCTCGGGCAGCGGCGCAGTCACCATGGCCAGCTCCACGGCGGCCACCGTGCGCCCGGGAATGTCGGCCAGCCAGTGCGGCGGCAGGTCCAGGTGCGACAGCAGATCGACGTCCGCTGATCCCAGGTCCGCGGCCTCTGGCAAGGGCTGCACCAGTGAGTACCGGGTGAACTCGGTGTGGCGCTCCCATTTGAGTGTGCGCCCGTCCAGACGAAGCCGCAGAAAGTTGCTTTGAAGGTCTTCGGGTTGGAGGCCGCCCTGGCCGGGCAGCAGCCGCAGGTGCGCCAGCTCCTGTTCCCGATCCACGCCGTCGTTGAGCACGGCAACAAACACCACCAGCGCGGGCAGCCGGATCAGGGCGGACGGTCGGGCGTGGACTTCGTTGTGCAGCGCCTGCCGCCAGGTGGCGTCGGGCGGCAGCAGCGGGTCGGTGGCGATCGGGTGCTCCATGGCACCGCACTGTATGCGATGGGGGCAGGCGCGAGCAGCGTCAGGCGGTCGCGGGCAGGCACAAGCTCAGCACCAGCGCGTCGTCCACGTCGTGAACGGTGAGCGTTCCACGGTAGCGGGCCACGGTTTCCATGGCCGACGCCAGGGCCGGGCCTATGGCCTGCGCGTTCGTCGCATGTTCGGCGCGCAGCGCGAGCCGGACCAGCCCGTCCTGGCTGCCGCCCTCGATGGTCAGCAAGGGAGGCGTCGCTTGCGTGCGGCCGAGCTGAAGCAGCATGTCCAGCAAGGCGTGGCCCAGCTCGGTCGGTTCACCGAACACCGGTGGCAGCTCTCCAAAGTGATGACTCACCTGCCATTCCTGCGGCATCAGTGAACGAGCGACATAGAGTGCCTGGGTCAGCAGTTGACGCAGATCGCAGGCGCGTGCGCGCTGGGGCGTCAGGGACATCAGGTTCGTCAGGTGCTGCACCAGCTCACCCAGCCGATCGCAGGCCAGCAGTGCGTCGTCGAGCCGGGTCTGGGTCTCGCGCAGTGCCCTCGCCATGGTGTGCACGTCGAGCAGGCCTTTGGCGTGCACGGGAGCACCGACAGCCTCCATCTGGCTGGCCAGGTCGCTGATGTCTTGCGTCGCCAGGAACACCTGCGTCATGGTTTGGCGAATGGGCTCGACCAGCCAGGGTCCGGCCGAGGTGGCCATGTGCCAGCGTCGGAAAGGGTCGAACACCCATTGGGCGCAGCCTTCTGGCGCCTCTGAGGGTGAGGATTCATCGGCGTTGGGCGCCTGGGTGGTTGCGGTCATCGTGCTCATGCGGGCAGCGTACGTTGGCGCGTCTGCTGGCCGCATGCGCCCTGCGAAGTAGTGGCTGCGTTGCCCGGGCGGTGAATGCCATTGGTCACCGGGTCCAGATGGCGCCGGCTGTCCCGTGGACCGGCGAGCAGCCTACTGCCTAGGCAGTATTGAGTGGCATGCACAGACGTCCAACCATTTGGGGGCGTGCCATCCAGGCGCTCGGGGCCTTGAGGGAACCTTGTGACAACGGATTCAGTGGCTAGGAATGATCTGCTCGGCGGCCGATGGGTCACGAGTCGTCACAAGGCTGCCCGGGCGGTCCTGATGTGGGGTGTCGCCACGTGTCGATTGGCGTGCATGGCCTTGCTGCTGGCCACGCTCGCGACGATCGCCCACGCCAGTGTCGATGGCGCGTTTGCCGAGGTTGTGGTTGATCGCAGCGACACGGTGGATCTCGTGCCCCACCTCAGCTACTTCGAAGACGTGAGCGGCCAGTGGCGACCCGACCGTCCCGGCGCACTCACGGTGGCCCAGTTTCTTCCCATGTCCGGCGATGGACGTCGAGGCTATCTGGGTGTCGGCGAGCACGACGTGTGGTTCCGGGTCCAGTTGCGCACCACAGAAGATGCGCCGGTGGATTGGTTCTGGGTGATCGAGCAGCCGACACTGCCCTGGGTGGAGGTGCGCAGCAGCACCGAAGCCCAGCCCGCGCGCTGGCTGTACTCGGGCATTGGCCACTCCCCTTCGGAGCGCGCCTGGCCTCACCGCTGGCAGGTGGTTCCTCTGGAGCTGCCTCCCGACGCCACCACCACGGTGTACATGCACGTTCGGGTGAAGGGGGATCTGCGCATGCCGGTGCGCCTGTGGCGACCGGCCACGCTGGCCAGACACGATCAGCGTCAGTACGCGCTGCACAGCCTGTGCTTCGGCGTGTTGGTCGGGTTGCTGGCCTACAACCTGCTCACCTGCGCCAGCATTCGGGACGCGGCCAATCTGTGGTGTCTGGGTGCCTTCTGCATGCTGGGTGTTTACCTGTTCAGTGCAGCTGGATTTCTGGCGCAAAGCGTCTGGATGGGGGGTGTGCTGCCCTACCAGCGCATCGAAATGGTTTCGCTGAGCGCGGGGTGCGCGCTGTTGATTCAGTTCGGTCGTTCGTTTCTCAAGACGGTGCGTTCTGCTCCGCGCATCGACAGAGGTGCGGTGGTCCTGCTCGGCGCCTGGGGATTGTTCGCGTTGATGTATGGCACGCAGCCTGCGGAGGTCAGCCAATGGTCCATCTGGGCCATGGTGGTGTTGAGCCTCTTGCTGGGGCTGGTCATGGTCACCGATGGCGTGCTGGGTCACAGGGCAGGTTCGCGCCCAGTGGCAGCGGCCTGGGTGTGCCTGGTTGCCGGGCTGCTCATTCCGGTCATTGACCGGTTCGAGCCCCTGCCACTGTCGCAATGGGTGGCGACCGCGCCCCTGGTGTCGGTCGCCGTTGCCTTGGTACTGCTTTCGTTTGCACTGGCCGATCGCTTGCGGGTGGAGCGCCTAGCGCTGGAGCGCGAGCGCGAAGTGGCCGCGCGTGCCGATCTGGCGCGAGGCCTGGCGCGGCAGGCGCAGGACGAAAAGTCGCGCTTCCTGGCGGCCGTGGCCCATGACCTTCGACAACCGCTGTATGCCGTCACCCTGGCCGCCGAGGTGCTGCGACGCGCCCCCGCACCCGATCAATCGCAAGTGGTGCTGGAGCAGATGCACGCAGCGCTGGAAACCGCCGACGGCCTGCTCGACTCGGTGATGACGGTGGCGCGCCTGGAGACGGGAACCCTCGAGCCGTCGCCGGCGGTCTGTCGCCTGGACAAGGTGATGGACCGCGTGGATCTCGCGTTCGGTGCCCAGGCGGAAGCCAAGGGACTGCGCTGGGTCGTCACGCCATCGGTGGCCTTTGCCTACACCGACGAGGTGCTGCTCCAGCGCGTGGTGTTCAATCTGGTGGCGAACGCGGTGGCCTATACCGACAAGGGCGGCGTCATCGTGTCTTGCCGCCAACGGGCAGAGCGCATCCTGTTGCAGGTGTGGGACACCGGGCCGGGGTTGGCGCTCGACGGCGACCATCCGCACTTTGATCGGCGTTTCCGCGGCGAATTCGGCACCGAGACCGACAGCGGCGTGGGGCTGGGCCTGGTGATCGCCCAGCGCACCGCCGCGCTGCTGGGTATCGACATGCAGGTTCGCAGCCGACTCGGGCGCGGCACCTGCTTCAGCCTGCACCTGCCGGGCGCGGCGGCGACACTGGCGCTGTCCGCTCAGCCCGTCTGACGCCCCAGTTGAACACCTGGATCTGTGTGCACCATGCTCAGCGGAAAGGCGCAGCCCGCCAGGTGGTCCTGCATGCAGCGCAGCACCAGGGGGCTGCGGTGCTGCGCTGCGCTGGCCCGGATTTCATCGGGCGTGAGCCACAAAGTGCGCACGATGCCGGTGTCCAATGCCCGGCCGACCAGGTGCTCGCCCAGCTCGCCGCAGAAGGCAAAGCGCAGGTAGGTCACGTCTTGCGTGCCGCGCTGAAAGCGCGACAGGTAGGTGCCGACCAATGCCGTGGGTTTGAAGCGGTGGGCCGTTTCCTCGAGCGTCTCGCGCACCACGGCCTCGATCAGGCCTTCGCCGGGGTCCAGATGGCCCGCCGGGTTGTTAAGGCGCAAGCCGTCGGCCGTGTGCTCTTCAATCAGCAGGTAGCGGCCATCTCGCGCGATCACCGCGGCCACAGTGACGCTGGGTTTCCATCGTTCGGACATGGCGGAATTATCTGGCGTCGGGGCAGCCCCTCATGAGCTGACACCAGGCTTTCAGTTAAGCTTGCCGACCCATTCCGATACCCCCGAGCGAGGAGACACCCATGCTCATTGGCGTACCCGCCGAGACTGTGGCGGGCGAGACCCGTGTGGCCGTCACGCCCGAGACGGCCAAGAAGCTGGTGGCGCAAGGCCACACTGTGCGCGTGCAAAGCGGCGCAGGCTTGGCCGCCAGCGCCACCGACGCCGCCTACGAAGCCGCTGGCGCGCAGATCACCGACGCGGCTGGCGCTCTGGGTGCCGATCTGGTGCTCAAAGTGCGTTCGCCGCAAGCGGCCGAGCTGCCACAGATGAAGTCGGGTGCCACCTTGGTGGGCATGCTCAACCCCTTCGACAAGGACGGGCTGGCGCAGTTGGCCGGTGCCGGTCTCACCGCGTTTGCCCTCGAGGCAGCGCCTCGCACCACCCGTGCGCAGAGCATGGACGTGTTGTCCTCGCAGGCCAACATCGCGGGCTACAAGGCCGTGATGCTGGCGGCCAACGCCTATCCCAAGTTCTTCCCGATGCTCATGACGGCCGCTGGCACGGTCAAGGCAGCGCGGGTGGTGATTCTGGGGGTGGGTGTGGCGGGTTTGCAGGCCATCGCCACCGCCAAACGCCTGGGTGCGGTGATCGAGGCCAGCGACGTGCGCCCGAGCGTGAAGGAGCAGGTTGAATCACTGGGCGGCAAGTTCATCGACGTGCCCTACGAGACGGCCGAGGAGAAAGAGGCCGCCGAAGGCGTGGGCGGCTACGCCAAACCCATGCCACCGAGCTGGCTGGCGCGCCAGCAGGTCGAGGTGGCCAAACGCGTGGCCATGGCCGACGTGGTGATCTCCACCGCGCTGATCCCCGGGCGCGCGGCGCCGACGCTGATCACCGAGGAGATGGTCAAAAGCATGAAGCCGGGCTCGGTGATCGTGGACATCGCGGCTGGCAAGGGGCAGAACGGGGTGGGCGGCAACTGCCCGCTGACCGAAGCCGACCAGACCGTGGTCAGGCACGGCGTCACCCTCATCGGCGAGACCAACCTGCCCGCGCGCGTGGCGGCCGACGCGTCGGCGCTGTACGCCCGAAACGTGCTCGACTTCCTCAAGCTGGTGCTGCCCAAGGACGCGACCGCGGTGCAAGTGCCGATGGACGACGACATCGTCGTGGCCTGCCTGATGACGCAGGGCGGCGAGGTCAAACGCCAATGAAGCAGGGTCGAGCACAGATGGCCTGGATGCGTCGAGCGATTGCCTTCGGTGGCCTGGCATTGGTTTCTTGCCCACTGCTGGCGGGCGATTTTTCGGTTGGGCGTGTGGAGGTCGCGTTCGCGGAAGACGGCTGGACCGAAATTCCGATGGACGATAGCGGCCAAGCCTACGGCGGGGACAAGCCGGGCTCGTTGCGCGTGCAGACCAGGCTGTATGTGCGCGCGGCCTCTGCCGATGGAGCGCAGGCGTTTGTGCTGGTGAGCGCAAACTCGCACGGTTTCAATGGCGGTGGCGCGGCCAAGATGGTCTATTCGCCAGACTGCCGATCTGACAAGGAAATCCATCGGGAAGGCAATGCGGGCGTTGGTCGCCCGTTTGCGCAGTGTTTGGCCGTGATGCCGCGCTATACCAGCGAGAGCCTCGTTGAAGTCCTGACCCCACAGGTCAAGCCGCTGCGGGCATCGGGCGTGGTGCCCATGTCGCGGCTCGCCTACTCCGTTACCAGTCGCCACGCGATCTCAAACGGAACCTTTGTCGATGTTCGAGTGATCTTCGCGTCGCCGCTGGATGTGCCGGATACGCAGATCAGCGATGCCCTGCCCGACGGTGTGCCACCCGCGCACGTTGTTTGGGGGCGGCAACTCAAGGACGCAGTCAAGAGCAGCGTCTACTCCCTGTCAGGACGCCTGAACATTCCCCCTCTCCGGATGATTCCGCCCGCACCGACGGGCCCAACACTGCGAGGCTGACCCATGGATGCCGTCTCCCCCACCCTCATCAACCTGATCATCTTCGTGCTGGCCATCTACGTGGGCTACCACGTGGTCTGGAACGTCACACCCGCGCTGCACACGCCCCTGATGGCGGTCACCAACGCCATTTCGGCCATCGTCATCGTTGGCGCCATGCTGGCGGCGGCGCTCACCGAGACGCCGCTGGGCAAGGTCATGGGCGTGCTGGCCGTGGCACTGGCGGCGGTGAACGTCTTCGGCGGCTTCCTGGTCACACGCCGCATGCTCGAGATGTTCAAGAAGAAAGAGAAGAAGGCTGCGCCTGCGGGAGACAAAGCATGAGCATGAATCTCGCTGTCCTGCTCTACCTGATCGCCTCGGTCTGCTTCATCCAGGCGCTCAAGGGCCTGTCGCACCCGACCACTTCCATCCGTGGCAACGTCTTCGGCATGACCGGCATGGCGATTGCCGTGCTCACCACGGCGGCGCTCATCGTGCAGATCTCCGGCGGCGCCGGGCCCGGCATGGTCTACGTGCTGGGCGGTCTGGTGGTCGGTGGCGGCATCGGTGCCGTCATGGCCAAACGCGTCGAGATGACCAAGATGCCCGAGCTCGTGGCCTTCATGCACAGCATGATCGGCTTGGCCGCGGTCTGCATCGCCGTCGCGGTGGTGGCCGAGCCCTGGGCCTTCGGCATCGTGGCCCACGGTGACCCGATTCCCGGTGGCAACCGCATCGAGCTGGCGCTGGGCGCCTTCGTGGGCGCGGTCACCTTCAGTGGCTCGGTCATCGCCTTCGGCAAGCTGTCGGGCAAGTACAAGTTCCGCCTGTTCCAGGGCGCGCCGGTCACCTTCGCCGGTCAGCACAAACTCAACCTGGCGCTGGGCCTGGCCACCGCCTTCTTCATCTTCGGCTTCTGGCATTCGCAGAGCTGGATCGACATCACGCTGGTGATCGCGCTGGGCTTCCTGCTGGGCGTGCTCATCATCATCCCCATTGGCGGCGCCGACATGCCGGTCGTGGTGTCCATGCTCAACAGCTACTCGGGTTGGGCGGCAGCGGGCATCGGCTTCTCGCTCAACAACCCGATGCTCATCATCGCGGGCTCGCTGGTGGGCAGCTCGGGCGCCATCCTCAGCTACATCATGTGCAAGGCGATGAACCGCTCGTTCATCAACGTGATCCTGGGTGGCTTTGGTGGCGAGGCCGGTGCCGCGGCCGCGGATGGAGGTGTTCAACGTGTGGCCAAGAGCGGCAGCGCCGACGACGCGGCCTTCATCCTCGGCAACGCCGAGACGGTGGTCATCGTGCCCGGCTACGGCCTGGCGGTGGCGCGCGCGCAGCACGCCGTCAAGGAGCTTGCTCACAAGCTCACCGAGAAGGGCATCACCGTCAAGTACGCCATCCACCCGGTGGCCGGTCGCATGCCGGGCCATATGAACGTGTTGCTGGCCGAGGCCGAGGTGCCGTACGACCAAGTGTTCGAGATGGAAGACATCAATGGCGAGTTCGGACAGGCCGACGTCGCCATCATTCTGGGCGCTAACGACGTGGTGAACCCGGCCGCCCTGCAAAAGGGCAGTCCGATCTACGGCATGCCCATCCTGGAGGCCTACAAGGCCAAGACCGTCATCGTGAACAAGCGCTCCATGGCGGCGGGCTACGCCGGCCTGGACAACGAGCTGTTCTACATGGACAAGACCATGATGGTCTTCGGCGACGCCAAGAAGGTGGTCGAAGACATGACCAAGGCGATCGAGTGAGCGTCGCCAGGCGCCGCCGCGGTGGCGCCTGTGCGACTGCGCATGCGGGTAAGCCAGCGGGCGAGCCTGGCCCGCCCTGGTGACAATCCCGCGTTTGAGCCGCCCAGACAACATCACGAGGAGCTTTGCATGCTGACCGCCACCGATCAACGTCCCTGGCTTTCGGCCTACCCCGAGGGCGTGCCCGCCGACATCGACGCCAGTCGCTTCCCATCGCTGGTGCACCTGATGGAGGAGAGCTTCCGCCAGTACGGCAACCGCACGGCCTACAGCTTCATGGGCAAGGACGTGAGCTACGGCGAGACCGACAGCCTCTCGCAAGCCTTTGCCGCCTATCTGCAGTCGCTGGGATTGGTCAAAGGCGATCGCGTGGCGATCATGATGCCCAACGTGCCGCAGTACCCGGTGGCGGTGGCGGGCATCCTGCGCGCCGGCCTGGTGGTGGTCAACGTCAACCCGCTCTATACCGCGCGCGAACTGGAGCACCAGCTCAAGGACTCGGGCGCCAAGGCCATCGTCATCATCGAGAACTTTGCGCACACGCTGGAGCAATGCATTGCGGCCACGCCCGTCAAACACGTGGTGCTGGCCGCCATGGGTGACCGCCTGGGTCTGCTCAAGGGCGCGCTGGTGAACTATGTGGTGCGCAACGTCAAGAAGATGGTGCCGGCCTTCAACCTGCCCCAGGCGGTGCGCTTCAACGACGCCATCGCGCGTGGCACACGTGCCACCTTGCGCCGCCCTGAGCTCAGCCCGGACGACATGGCGGTGCTGCAGTACACCGGTGGCACCACCGGCGTGAGCAAGGGCGCCGTGCTCCTGCACCGCAACATCATTGCCAACGTCCTGCAGTCCGAAGCCTGGAACGACCCCTGCATGAAGCTGGTGCCGGCCGACGAGCAGCCCACCAGCGTGTGTGCGCTGCCGCTGTATCACATCTTCGCGTTCACGGTGAACATGATGTTGAGCCTGCGCGTGGGCGGCAAGACCATCCTGATTCCCAACCCGCGCGATCTGCCGGCCGTGCTCAAGGAGCTGAGCAAGCACCGCTTTCACAGCTTCCCGGCGGTCAACACCTTGTTCAATGGTCTGGCCAACCACCCCGATTTCAACCTCGTGGACTGGAGCCACCTGAAGGTGTCGGTGGGTGGCGGCATGGCGGTGCAAAGTGCCGTGGCCAAGCTCTGGCTTGACCGCACCGGCTGCCCGATCTGCGAAGGCTACGGCCTGTCGGAGACCAGCCCGTCGGCCAGCTGCAACCCCACCAACAGCAAGAGTTTCACTGGAACCATCGGTGTGCCGCTGCCGGGCACGCGCATGAAGTGCCTGGACGACGACGGCAACGAGGTGCCGCTGGGCGAGCCGGGTGAGATCGCCATCCAGGGTCCGCAGGTGATGGCCGGTTACTGGCAGCGCCCGGACGAAACCGCCAAGGTCATGACGGCCGACGGCTACTTCAAGACCGGCGACGTCGGCGTCATGGACGAGCGCGGCTACTTCAAGATCGTCGACCGCAAGAAGGACATGGTGCTGGTCAGCGGCTTCAACGTGTACCCCAACGAAGTCGAGGACGTGGTGGCCCAGCTCGCCGGTGTGATGGAGTGCGCCGTCGTCGGTGTGCCCGACGACAAGACCGGTGAAGCCGTCAAGCTCGTCATCGTGAAGAAGGACCCCGCACTCACCGAAGCCCAGGTGCGCGACTACTGCCGCACCAACCTCACCGGCTACAAGCAACCCAGGGTGATCGAGTTCCGCACCGAGTTGCCCAAGACCCCGGTGGGCAAGATCCTGCGCCGCGAACTGCGCGACAAGTGACCCGCGCTCGATGACGCTCGCCCTGATCAGCGCGCTGCCCGAGGAGCTGCAGGCCGTGCTGGACCTGCTGCCGGATGAGCAGCGCACCACAGTGGCGGGGCGTGCCTTCTGGCAAGGTCACTTGCACGGCCAGACGGTAGTGGCGGTGCTCTCTGGCATTGGCAAGGTGGCCGCTGCCACCACCGCCACCTTGCTGGCCGAACGTTTCGCGGTCAGCGCCATCGTCATGACCGGGGTGGCAGGCGGGGTGGGCCCTGGCGTGAACGTGGGTGACGTGGTGGTGGCCAGAACGCTGCTGCAGCACGACATGGACGCCTCGCCCATCTTCCCGCGCCATGAGCTGCCCGGCTACGGGCGCTCGCGTCTTGAGACAGACGTATCGCTGACGGCGCGCCTCGCGCAGGCCTGCGAAACCACGCTTGGCCATCCTGCCGATGCACTCGGTGAAGAAGCGGTGCGGGCGTTTCACCTGGCGGCGCCGCGCGTGCACCAGGGCTTGCTCATCAGCGGCGACCGGTTCGTGTCGCGCACCGCCGAAAGCCAGGCCCTGCAGGCTGAATTGCCCGACGCACTTGCCGTCGACATGGAAAGCGCTGCCGTGGCGCAGGTGTGTGCGGACTTCGGCCTGCCGTTTTCGGTCGCACGCACCATCTCCGACCGCGCCGACGACGCGGCGCACGTGGACTTCCCGCGTTTTCTGACCCAGGTGGCGAGCCGCTACAGCGCGGCGATCGTTGCGGGATTGCTGGGGGCTTGAGCCCGAGCCATCGCGAAACACCGCGGAACCGGCGCCGCCGGGCCGCGGGTGTTGCCCCCTTGAGGGGGTGACGCACCGCCCGTGCGGCACTGGGGTGGGCCTATCTCAACCAGCCGCGCCGGCGGAAGTACAGCATCGGCACCACCGCCGACAGCACCATCAAACCAATGGCCCAGGGGTAACCCAGCGTCCAGCCCAGCTCGGGCATGAACTGGAAGTTCATGCCGTAGCTGCTGGCCACCAGCGTCGGCGGCAGCAGCGAGACGCTGGCCACCGAGAAGATCTTGATGATCTTGTTCTGGTTGATGTTGATGAAACCGACGGTCGCATCCATCAGGAAGTTGATCTTGTCGAACAGGAAGGCCGTGTGGCCATCGAGTGAGTCGAGGTCGCGCAGGATCTGCCGCGCGTCTTCGAACTGCTCGGCGCTGAGCAAGCGGCTGCGCATCATGAAGCTGACCGCGCGGCGCGTGTCCATCACGTTGCGGCGGATGCGCCCCGACATGTCTTCGTGGCGCGCAATGCCCGACAGCGCCTCACCCAGCGTCGCGTCGGTCGCTTCGCTTGACAGCACCTTGGCGCTGACCTTCTCCAGGTCGTCGTAGATGTCTTCGAGCGTGTCGGCGCAGTACTCGGCGTCGGCGTCGAACAGCATCAGCAGCACGTCCTTGGCGTCGTCGATCAGACCGGGCATGCGCCGCGCGCGCATGCGCAGCAGCCGGAACACCGGCACGTCTTCATCGTGAATCGAGAACAGCACGCCGCGGCTCTTGAGGGCGTCGTTGTGCTCGTTCAGGATGAAGGCCACACGCACCGCGCGCGGGTCTTCGTCGTCGTCGATGAGGAAGTCGCTGCGAACATGCAGCTCGCCGTTGTCCTCTTCGAAGAAGCGGGCCGACTCCTCGATGTCGTCGTCCATCGCGTCTTCGGGGATGGACAGACCGAAGTGCTGTTTGACCCAGCGGCGCTCTTCGGGTGTGGGTGACTCCAGGTCGACCCAGATGGGTTTGAACCTTGCGAGCTCTTCCAGGGATTCGATTTCTTCCTGGAAGAGACGGCCGTTGGCCAGGGTGAAGACGTTGAGCATGGCGCGCTCCCTGCGTTGCGATCACGGACTGCGGGGGAGGCCGGTGTGCCGGCCGGCGGTATCGGTGGCGCTTTCAGCCGGCCGGCCGCCGTGGTGCCCGGGTGGGCAATGCTCAGGCGAACGTGGAACGGGCTGAAAGCACACGACTGGGGGGTGTGCTTTCCATCAAGGGGCTCCAGAACGGGGTGGCGGCGATTATGGCATCGCGCCGGTGCCACCAGCGGCCGCGGCAGGTGCCATAAAGGACTTCAATTCGGCCTGTCGTCGCCAGGCGTCGTGTTCGCCCAGGGCAATGAGGGCCTGGACGAAGCCAGGCTCGAACAGCAGGTAGCTGGCCAAGGCCGCGGCACTGGCGTTGGCGCCGCGCTGCGTGTCCAGCACCCCCAGGCCCATCAGCGTGTGGCGGGTCGAGATGGGCAGTTCCTGCACATGCTTGAGGGCGATCTCGTCGAGTGACACGCTGGGCTGGATGGCCAGTACCTCGACCGGCCGATATGGCAACGCGGCCGCCAGGTCGGGCGGCAGCCGGGCCAGGGTCTGGCTCACGCGCAAGGTCTGTTCGACGTCGGACTGCAGGGTGTCGTGAAAGACGCTGGCCATGGCGTGGCCGGCGATGGTGCCGGCCGTGGGTTCGCCCTCGTTGTGTGCCACCAGGCCAGAGCGCTGCGGCTGGCCGACGCCGATCACCAGTACGCGCCGGGCGCCGAAGTGGATGGCCGGCGACAAGGGTGAGAGCTGGCGCATCGACCCGTCGCCGAAGTGTTCCCGGCGACCGTTCACCCACAGCGGCACCGCCGGGAAGAGAAACGGGATCGCGCTGGAGGCCATCAGGTGCTCGATGGTGATGGGCTGGAAGTCGGCCCGCCGGCCTGGGCGGTGCCAGGGCTGATGGCCGGTGTCGCTTGGCGTCTGGCAGAAGGTCCAGTGCTCGCCGGTGGTGTAGCTGGAGGCCGTCACGCCCAGCGCATCCAGTGCCCTTTGTTCAAAGGCACGCTCGAGCTGTTGCAGGTTGATGGCGCGGTGCAGCGTGTCCACCAGCGGCATGGTGTCGAGCAGGGCGCGGTGCTGTTTGACCTGGCGTGACAAGGTCCAGCCGGCCAGCACGCGACTGGCCCGCACCCAGCTGGGCGCATCCAGTCGATACACATGGTCGGAGCGCAAGGCGCGCCAGAAGCTGGAGAGTTCGGCCAGTGCGTCGGCGCCGCTCAATGCGTGGCTGGCGAGAAAGCTGGCATTGAGCGCGCCCGCCGATGTACCGAACAACCAGCGAAACGGGAAGCCGGTCATTGAGGGCGCCAGCATGGTGCCGATGGCCTGCAGCACCCCGGCTTGATAGGCGGTGCGAGCGCCGCCGCCCATGAGCACCAGGGCGCAACCGTCAGGGTGTTCCGGTGTGCGCGGTGAAACGCCGATGTTGTGGGACAGGACGGTATCGAGGGACAAGGCGTTTATCCGGTGGTGCCTGTGGGTGTGGTGGCGTTCAGGGCCCCATCCGTTTCGATGAAGCTGCGCAAACGCACGGGATCGATGGGCTTGAGCATGACAGGCAGATGGGCGGCCGAGATGTCGGCCGCCACCGATGCGCTGGTGTCGCCGGTGATGATGAGGGCGCGCAGGTCGGTGTCCAGCTGACGCCGAAGTGCGTCGACAGCTTGCAGCCCATCGACGTCGGCATCGAGGTGCATGTCCACCAAGGCCACGTCAGGCCGACGTGCCGGCGTGGCCAGCAGGCGGCTCGCTTGGGCCAACGAGCTTGCCGCCAGGGTGTCGTGCCCCCAGCTGCGCAGCAGCACCGTCATGGCGGTCAGGATGCGTTCGTCGTTGTCCACCACTAGCACCAGGCGAGGGGATGCATTGGACGCGGCGTGCAGGGTGGGGGCCGTGACGGAGGCTTCTTTCCCCGCCTCGATCGGCGTCTGGGCCTCGGGTAAGGTCAAACCAAACACCGAGCCGCGACCCAATTGAGAGCGGCACTGCAGCGAACTACCGAGCAATTCGGTCGACCGGCGCACGATGGCCAGACCCAGACCAAAGCCGCGTGACTGGCTGGCGTCGCGCGCCTGGCTTTCTACCTGGAAGAACTCCTCGGTCACGCGCGGCAGGTCGGCCGCCGCAATGCCGGCACCGGTGTCCCAGACCTGCAAAAGCACTTGCGATCCGCGCCGGCGGGCGGCCAGCAGAATGCCACCACGTTGTGTGTAGCGAACAGCGTTGGCCGCCAGATTGCTCAGGATGGTGTGCAGGATCGCGGGGTCGGTGTGAACGCACAGATCACTAGCCTGACAGCGCACGCTCAGGCCCTTGACGTTGGCCTGATGGGTCACTTCGTCGCACACCTTGCGCATCAACGGTGCCAGCGCCACGGGTTGTAGCGCCGGGCGCATGGCCCCTGCATCGAGCCGCGAAACGTCCAGCAGCCGGTTGAGCAACTGCGTCATCGTGTCGATGGCGCCTTGCATGCGATCCGCGACGATGCCTACCGCCGTGGGCTCCATCTGGCGTCGTTGGGACATGGCCTTGAGGGCAGGCACGAACAGCGCCATGGCGTGGATTGGCTGACGCAAGTCATGGCTGGCGGCGGCAAGAAAACGGGTCTTGCTCTGATTGGCCTGTTCGGTCCGCAGGTTCTCGGCCGTGAGCTGCGCGACCAGCGACTCGTTGTCGAATCGCAGCCGAAGGGCGTCTTCGATGGCCATGGCGACGCGGCGAGCAAACACCTCGGCCATCAGGAGAAACCAGCAAGCCAGACCGCCGAGCAAGGTCAGCGGGAGGCCTTCGCTCAGCATGCAGTGCAACTCAAAGGGCAGCACGCAAGGCAGAGCAAATGCCAGATGTGCGGCAAACGACGGCGCCAGGGATTGCGTGGCGCTTGAGGTAATGCTCATCAATACGATAGCCACCGTGGCCAGGTTCAGCGGCTGATCGGGGGTGAAGAAGGCCCATGCCAGTGACCCCCACAGCAGCCCGGCGACACACGAGACCCACACGAACCAGCGCGCCCACCGCCCGGTGGGCCAGTTGTTGGCCCGGTCCAGTCGCGCAAAGCACTTCGCCATGGCGAGTCGAAACAGGCACAGCACGACCATGGCGGCCAGCCAGATCAGGATCCAGGTGGGTGACTGCTGGTTGATCCAGAGCAGGCCGCTGGTGCCCGCCGCGAGCACCAGCGTGCCGGTCACCAGCGCCGGCACGTTGCCTGCGAGCAGGCGCACCTGCTCGCGACGCAGGCGATCATCCGAGTCCGGTGAAGCAGCCATGGGCGAAGGATAGGGCAGCGCAGGCGCGAATTCTGCATTGCGGCGACACTCGCGGGCTTGCTGTCCACCGCGCGCCATGAACACCCCTGCCGACCACTCCGCCGCCGCCTTGAGTCGCTCACGCGAGCGCTGGCTGCTGCTCACCATCGCCGGGGTGCAGTTCACCCACATCCTGGACTTCATGATCATGATGCCCCTCGGGCCGCAGTTCACGCGGCTGTTCGGCATCACGGACGCGCAGTTCGGTCTGCTGGTGTCGGCCTACACCCTCTCGGCGGGTGTGTCGGGGCTGCTGGCGGCCACTTACGTCGACCGCTTCGATCGCCGCAGCTTGTTGTTGTGGCTGTACGGCCTGTTCGCGCTCGCCACACTGGCGTGCGGTTTGGCTGGCAGCTACGCGGTGCTGATGGCGGCGCGCGTGGCGGCGGGCGTGTTTGGCGGTGTGTTGTCGGCGCTGGCACAAACCATCGTGGCCGACGTTGTCCCGTTCGAGCGACGCGGTCGCGCCATGGGCATCGTCATGTCGGCGTTCTCGGTCTCCACGGTGGCCGGTGTGCCCATGGGGCTCTGGCTGGCGGGCTGGCTGGGCTGGCACGCCACTTTCTTTGCCATTGCCGGCCTGTGTGCGCTGTTTTGTCTGGGCGCGTGGCTCACGCTGCCCGCGCTTCGCCATCACCTGCAGGAAGGTCGTCCGGCGATCTGGCGCGGCATTGGCGAGGTGCTGGTCGAGCGCAACCACTGGCGGGCGTTTGCCTTGTCGGCGGTGATGATGTTCACCGGCTTCACGGTGATCCCCTTCATCACGATCTATATGCAGACCAACGTGGGCCTGAGCGATCAGGACATCCCCTTGCTCTACCTCGTGGGCGGCGCCGTGACCTTGTTGACCGCGCGCTGGTTCGGACGGATGACAGACCGTCTGGGCAAGGTGCAGACCTTCTCGCGCCTGGCCGCTGCGGTGTCCCTGCCGCTGATGGCCACGACCCTGCTGCCGCCAGCGCCTTTGCCGTTGGTGCTCATTGTCTCTACCGCGTTCTTTGCGCTGATGTCGGGTCGGATGATCCCCGGCATGGCGATCATCACGTCAGCCGCATTGCCCAGGCTGCGCGGCACGTTCATGGTGCTCAACGCCTCGGTGCAGTCGGCCGCCATGGGGCTTGCGTCGTTGGTAGGCGGCATGATCATCGCGCGCGATGCGGCCGGTCATGTCGAGCACTACTGGATTGCCGGCTTGGTAGGAGTGATCGCCAGCTTCGTCAGCATCGGTATCGCCCGCCGCCTCAAGCTGCACAGTGCCGCTGGTGTGCAGCGGGCCTGACGCCGGTCAAGAAGTCACGAAATCTGACGTTTGCGCCTTGCGCGGCGTGGGGTTCATGGGCATAGTGCCTTCAAGCCATCCCGTGGTCGCCGGGTGGCCAGCCACCTGGTGACCTGTGTCAACCCGGAGCAAATGGAGGCTCATACATGAACCTGACGATCAGTGGTCACCACCTCGAGGTCACGCCCGCCCTGCGCGGCTACGTCACCAGCAAGCTCGAACGCATCTCCCGACATTTCGATCAGGTGGTGGACATCAAAGTGCTGCTGACGGTCGACAACCTCAAGGAGAAAGACTTGCGCCAGCGCGCGGAATGCAACATTCATGTGAAAGGCCGAGACCTGTTTGCCGAAAGTGCCCACGCCGATCTGTACGCCGCCGTCGATGACCTCGCCGACAAGCTCGATCGCCAGGTGTTGCGCTACAAGACCAAGACACAGGACCACCATCACGACACTGCGAAACGTCTGATGTGACAGAAGTCACAGGCCCTTGCCGCATGCGGCTTTGAAGCCTGCTGCGCTGCAACAAGCCGCTTGAGTTGTCAAGCGGCTTTTTTGTCTCTCTCATCTAGCCGTAGGAAAGTGCAAGCGCATAATGCGCGGTCCGAAAGGGCCGACATGAACCGTCTTTCTGCCATCCTGCCCGCCGCGCAAGTGCTCGTCAGTGTTGACGCCACGAGCAAAAAGCGCGCGTTTGAAGAAGCAGGTCTTTTGTTTGAAACCCTGCATGGGCTGAATCGGGCACTGATCACCGACAGCCTGTTTGCGCGCGAACGCCTGGGCTCCACCGGACTGGGACACGGGGTGGCCATTCCCCATGGTCGCATCAAGGGTCTGAAGCAGCCCCTGGCCGCGGTGTTTCAGCTGGCCAACCCCATCGGTTTCGATGCGCCGGATGAGCAGCCGGTCCAGTTGATGATCTTCCTGCTGGTGCCCGAAGCGGCCACACAGAAGCACCTGGAAATACTCTCCGAGATCGCCGAGCTGCTCAGCGACAGCGCCTTGCGCGAGCAGATGAAGGGCTCCAGCGAGTCAGAGGCGCTGCACGCGCTCATCTCGAACTGGCAGTCGGCGCACGCCGCTGCCTGATCCCCGCCGCCTTTGAAACCTACCGTCGTCAGCGCCGACGTCCTCTTTGAGGACCACCGGGATGCGCTGAGATGGCAGTGGATCGCCGGTCTGGGCGCGTCCGAGCGCCGCTTCGACGAGGTGGCCATTCGCGCCGCCCGCTCCGGCGCCGACCTGGTCGGCTACCTCAACTACATCCATCCCTACCGGCTGCAGGTCATCGGCGAGCGCGAGGTGGCGTACCTCACCAGCCCGAGCAGCGACGACAACAAGCGCCGCGTGTCGCGCATCGTGACGCTGGAGCCGCCCGTGCTGGTGGTGGCCGATGGCCAGACGGCGCCCGACGAACTGCTCGCCATGTGCGAGCGGGCGCAGATTCCCATGTTCTCGACGAAGGAATCGGCAGCCTTCGTCATCGACGTGCTGCGCGCCTACCTGTCGCGGCATTTCGCCGACCGCGCCACCATGCACGGTGTGTTCATGGACATCCTGGGCATGGGGGTGTTGATCACCGGCGAGTCGGGGTTGGGCAAGAGCGAACTCGGGCTTGAATTGATTTCGCGTGGCCACGGTCTGGTGGCCGACGACGCGGTCGACCTTTATCGCATCAACCAGACCAGCATCGAAGGTCGCTGCCCCGAGCTGCTGCAGAACCTGCTGGAGGTGCGCGGTATCGGCCTGCTCGACATCAAGGCCATCTTTGGCGAGACGGCGGTGCGCCGCAAGATGCGGCTGCAGCTCATCGTGCACCTGGTGCGCCGCGAGACCATGGAGCGCGACTACGAGCGCATGCCCTACGAGCCGCTCTATCAGGACGTGCTGGGTGTGCCGGTGCGCAAGGCGGTCATCCAGGTGGTGGCGGGTCGCAACATTGCCGTGCTGGTCGAGGCCGCGGTGCGCAACACCATCCTGCAGCTGCGTGGCATCGACACCTACCAGGAGTTTGTGCTGCGCCACCGCGCTGCCATGTCGCGCGGGGAATAAGACCCCCACGCTCCGCCGCTGCGCGGGTCGCTGCCCCCCGAGGGGGCTGATCCGCCTTGGGGCGGCCCGGCGGCGGATCGTTCCGGCCCCCACGCTCCGCCGCTGCGGGGTTCACCACCCGGCGGCGGATCTTGCTTATCTGCTGCCGGGCTTGTCGATGCGGTGCGGGCAGTCGTTCTTGGTGCAGTTGGCGTACAGCGACAAGGCGTGCTCCTGCAGCGCAAAGCCGCGCGCCTTGGCCACCATCTGCTGGCGACGCTCGATCTCCGGATCGAAGAACTCCTCGACGCGACCGCAGTCCAGACAGACCAGGTGGTCGTGGTGCTGGCCTTCGTTGAGTTCGTAGACCGCCTTGCCCGACTCGAAATTGCTGCGGGTAAGCAAGCCGGCCTGCTCGAACTGCATCAGCACGCGGTAGACAGTGGCCAGGCCGATGTCGCTGCGGTCCTCCAGCAGCACGCGAAACACGTCCTCGGCGGTCATGTGGCGCTGCTTCGCGTTGTGAAAGACCTCGAGGATCTTCAGGCGCGGCAGGGTGGCCTTCAGGCCGGTGCTCTTGAGCTCTTCGAGATTGGAGGACATGGTGGTGCGTTCGGGCTCACTACAATGGCCGACCGATTATCACCGGCTCAGTGCCGCTCGCATCAGGGCCAATGCCCATGCACCGTTCAGGGTGTCCCATGTTTCGTCCAGCCCATCGCCTGTTGTCCATCCTCGCCCTGCTGACGGCCCTGTCGGGGTGCGGCATGCTGACCCCTTACAAGGTGGACGTGCTCCAGGGCAACGTGGTCACCCGCGAGCAGGTCGAGGCGCTCAAACCCGGCATGGCGCGCGAGCAGGTGCGCGACATTCTCGGCTCGCCCCTGCTGACCAGCGTGTTCCATGCCGACCGCTGGGACTACGTCTTCACCCTGCAGCGCCAGGGCCAGGAGGCGCAGCGCCGCCGGGTCTCGGTGTTCTTCAAGGACGGGGTGCTCGTGCGCCATGAGGCCGACGAGTTGCCGACCGAGGCCGAGTTCGTGGCCACACTGGACAGCAAGCGCGCGCCGGGCAAGGTGCCCCCGCTGGAGGCCTCCGAAGAGCAGCTCAAGGCATTTGCCGAACGCAACAAGCCGCAGAAGCCCCCGGTGCCCAACAGCGCCGCTGTGGCGCCCGCCACCACCAACTTCCCGCCCCTGGACGGCGGCACGACCCGATGAGCGCTGCACCCCTCCACCGCGTCTGCATTGCAGGCGCCAGCGGGCGCATGGGCCGCATGCTGATCGACGCCGTGCGCGCCAGCGGCGATTGCGAACTCGGTGGTGCGCTGGACCTGGCCTCCAGCCCGGCACTGGGGCAGGACGCTGGCGCCTACGCTGGTCAGCCCACTGGGGTGGCCATCACCAGCGACATCGCGGCCGGTCTGCACGGCAACCATTGCCTGATCGACTTCACACGCCCCGAGGGCACCATGGCGCACCTGGCCGCTTGCGTGGCACAGGGCGTCAACCTGGTGATCGGTACCACCGGTTTCAGCGAGGCCCAGAAGGCCGAGATCGCCGACGCTTCGCAGCGCATCGCCATCATGATGGCGCCCAACATGAGCGTGGGCGTCAACGTCACGCTCAAGCTGCTCGAGATGGCGGCCAAGGCCCTGTCCACCGGTTACGACATCGAGATCATCGAGGCGCACCATCGCCACAAGGTGGACGCGCCCAGCGGCACGGCGCTCAAGATGGGTGAGGTGATCGCCGAGGCGCTGGGGCGCGACCTCAAGGACTGCGCGGTGTATGCGCGCGAAGGCGTCACCGGCGAGCGCGACCCGTCCAGCATCGGGTTTGCCACCATCCGCGGTGGCGACATCGTGGGCGACCACACCGTGCTGTTCGCCGGCATCGGCGAGCGCATCGAGATCAGCCACAAGTCGAGCAGCCGCGCCACCTACGCCCAGGGCAGCCTGCGCGCGGTGCGCTATCTGGCGGGGCGCACCAGCGGGCTGTACGACATGTTCGACGTGCTTGGCCTGCGCTGAGCCGGTACGCTGCTCGTAGCTTTCGTCGGGCTAGGGCCTGGACTTGCCGCGCTCGGCGGCCATGGCCTGCACGTAGGCCGCAATCTGCGCCTTGCTCACCGAGCCTTCACCCGCGCTGTCGATTTTGGCGAACTGGCGGTGCACGAACGGCATGCCCTGTTTCGCTTCGTCGGCGCTCAAGCGGCCATCGCCATTCTTGTCGGCGGCGGCAAATCGCTGGTCCAGCTCGGCACGCATGCGCTCGGCGCGGCTGGTGTCCTGGGCCTGGGCGCCGAAGGCGAACAGGCTGGCACTCAGGGCCACAAAACAGATATGTGATCGGTTCATGGTCATGGTCTCGCGTTGCATCAACGGCTCGGGCAGGCCATCACGGCGCCGCTGGCGTCGTAGCAGGTGGTGGTGCGGGTGCGGCCGTTGACGCTGTCGTAGCTGCTGGCGCTTTGCACCGAATTGCCGGTGTTGGCGTTGGTGGCGGCGGTGCTGCGCGACTGCGTCACGTTGCCGTCGGCGTCCCGGGTGGCACTGCCCTGGCTTTGCAGCGTGCTGCCCTCGGGCCCGACAGCGCGCACGCCGCTTTGGTGGCTGGCCGAGCCATCGGCGTTGACGGTGGTGCCACCCAGGCGCGCCGCGCGGCCGCCATTGGGGCCGGCGATGGCGCTGCCGCCGACGGTGCCGGCATTGCCCTGGCCGTCCGATTGCCAGGTGCGTGCGCGAGCGGCGGTGCCCAGCTCGCCGCTGCGTTTCTTGATGACGGTGGTGCCCGCACCGCCGTCGGCGTTGTTGCGCATCAGGCGCAGCTTGCCGTCGGCGTGGGCGGCGCTGGCACCGAACAGGCCAAGGCCGATCAGCAGGGTGGCGGTCTTCAGATTCAAGGTGGGTGACATGGCAGGCTCCAGGTGGGTGGATGAAGGCATCGCCGCAGCGATGGCACCACTGTCGCGCCGCGATGTCAGCCAGGCGTGACGGCCAGGGGCCGGGTTGTGACCAGGCATGTGCCGAATGGGGGGCTTGTCATGGTTTGTCATGGATTCGGTCAGGATGACCGAGGGCGTCCGGTGGCCCGCCCCCGCTACGATGCCGCCATGCCAGCCGTCGGCACCGCCTCCCCCGTCCGTGTGCTCGTCGTCGATGACGAGGCCGAGCTGCGCGCCTTGCTGCAACGCTACCTGCAGGACCAGGGCCTGCAGGTGCGCGCGCTGCCCGACACCAGCGCGCTGGAGAAGCTGCTGGCCCGCGAGCGCTTCGACGTGCTGGTGCTGGATGTGATGATGCCGGGCGAGGACGGTCTCGCCGCCTGTCGCCGTCTGCGCGCCCAGGGCGAGACCATTCCCATCGTCATGCTCACAGCGCGTGGCGACCCGGTGGACCGCATCATCGGTCTGGAGATGGGCGCCGACGACTACCTGCCCAAACCCTTCAATCCGCGCGAGCTGCTGGCGCGCATCCAGGCCCAGGTGCGGCGCCAGCAATTGCTGGGCGCCCACGTGGGCGGGGTGCCCGAGGACGCCGAGGTGCGCTTTGGTCCCTTCGTGCTGCACCTGGGGGCGCAGCGCCTGACCCGCGGCGACGAGGAGCTTGCCCTGTCCAGCAGCGAATTCGCCCTGCTGCGCGCCCTGTGTGCCCACCCCAACCGCCCGCTGGGGCGCGACCGCCTGATCGAGCTGGCCCACGGGCGCGACCACGACGTGACCGACCGCAGCGTCGACGTGCAGGTCATGCGGCTGCGCAAGCTGATCGAGCCCGAACCGGGCAAGCCCCGCTACCTGCGCACGGTGTGGGGGGTGGGCTATGTGTTCGTGCCCGGCGGAGAGGCGCCGTGAAGGCCTGGCCGGCCAGCCTGTTCGGACGCAACCTGCTGCTCATCGTGGCCCTGGTGGTGCTGGGGCAGGTGGTGGGGGCCTTGCTGGTGACGCAGCTGCTGCTCAAGCCCCGCCTGGAGCGCACGGCCGACATCGCGGCCGGGCAGGTAAGCGCCTTGCGCGACGGCCTGCGGGCGCTGCCCCCGGCCGAGCGCGATGCCTTCGTGGCCGCGTTCAACCGGCGCATTGCGCAGGAGCGCACGCAGGACCCGACGCGCTGGCCGCGTGTGCTGGCGCCGGTGCAGCGCCGCTTCATCCGCGAGGTGTCTACCCGGCTGGCGCAGGACGGCACCTCGCTGGTCTGGCGCAGTGAAGACGGCTCGCCGCTGGCCTTGCGCTTGATCGTCGACGGCCACGAGCACTGGGTGTCGGTGCCCAACCTGTTCACCGCGCGCGAGTTTTCGGGCGCCTGGATCGCGGCCTCGCTGGCTGCCGGGCTGATCGCGGCGCTCGGCGCCTGGTTCATTCAGCGCCGCATCAACCGGCCCCTGGTGGCGTTGGTGGCCGCCGCGCGCGCCCTGGGGCGTGGCGAGCCCGCGCCGCGCCTGCCCGAAGACGGGCCCAGCGAGATCGCCACGGTCAGCGCCAGCTTCAACCAGATGAGCGATGACCTGGCCCGCCAGGACCAGCAGCGCGCCGTCATGCTGGCCGGTATCTCTCACGACCTGCGCACGCCGCTGACCAAGCTGCGGCTGTCGGTGGACATCGCCGGCGACCGCCTGGAGCCGGCCCTGGCCGAGGGCATGGTGCGTCACATCGAAACCATGGACGCGCTGGTCGGGCAGTTCCTCGACTTCGCGCGGGCCGGCGATGCGCAGGCGCTGGACCCGCTGGTGCCCGACAGCGATGCCAACGCCCTGGCCCGCGCGGCGGCCGAGGCCAGCGCCGCGCAGGGCCTGCCGGTGGACTTCGAGGCCGGCGAGCTGCCGCGCCTGCCCCTGCGCCCGCTGGCGCTGCGCCGCGCGCTGGACAACCTGATCGCCAACGCCCACCGGCATGGGGCGGCGCCCGTGGTGCTGCGCACCAGCGCCGATGCGCAGGCGCTGCGCCTCAGCGTTGAAGACCACGGCACGGGCATTGCGCCCGCCGAGCGTGAGCGGCTGCGCCAGCCTTTTCAGCGCGCCGGGGCCTCGCGCACCGGCGCGCCCGGCACCGGGCTGGGGCTGGCCATTGCCGAGCGCATGGCGCGCGCCCACGGCGGGCAACTGCTGCTCGACAACGCCGCGCACGGTGGTCTGGTCGCCACGCTGGTGCTGCCCCGCTCGGCAGCGCCCAACGCCACCACCTAAAATCCCGGCTCCCGCCGCGGCGCCGCCGTTGGCCCCGCCAGCCCTTCGGGCACCGCCCCATGCAAGACAAGTACGCCCCCCAAGACGTCGAGCGCAGCACGCAATCCCTGTGGACCGCCGCCGACGCCTACCGAGTCACCGAAGACCGGAGCAAGCCCAAGTTCTACGCCTGCTCCATGCTGCCCTACCCCAGCGGCAAGCTGCACATGGGGCACGTGCGCAACTACACCATCAACGACATGCTCACGCGCCAGCTGCGCATGAAGGGCCACAACGTCCTCATGCCCATGGGCTGGGACGCCTTCGGCCTGCCGGCCGAGAACGCGGCGATCAAGAACAAGGTGCCGCCCGCCAAGTGGACCTACGACAACATCGCCTACATGAAGCGGCAGATGCAGGCCATGGGCCTGGCCATCGACTGGAGCCGCGAAGTCGCCACCTGCTCGCCCGACTATTACAAGTGGAACCAGTGGCTGTTCCTCAAGATGCTTGAGAAGGGCATTGCCTACCGCAAGACCCAGGTCGTCAACTGGGACCCGGTGGACCAGACCGTGCTGGCCAACGAGCAGGTCATCGACGGCCGCGGCTGGCGCACCGGCGCGCTGGTCGAAAAGCGCGAGATCCCGGGCTACTACCTCAACATCACCGCCTATGCGGGCGAGCTGCTCGACCACGTGCAGATCGGCAACCCCAAGGCCACGCTCAGCGGCTGGCCCGACAAGGTGCGCCTGATGCAGGAGAACTGGATCGGCAAGAGCGAGGGCCTGCGCTTCGCCTTCCCGCACCAGATCAAAGGGGCCGATGGCGCATTGATCGGCGACGGCCAGCTCTACGTGTTCACCACGCGCGCCGACACCATCATGGGTGTGACCTTCTGCGCCGTGGCGCCCGAGCACCCACTGGCCACGCATGCTGCGGCCGGCGACGCCAAGCTCGCCGCCTTCATTGAAGAGTGCAAGACGGGCGGCACCACCGAGGCCGAGCTTGCCACGCAGGAGAAGAAGGGTCTTCCCACCGGCCTTACCGTCACGCACCCCATCACCGGTGCAGCGGTGCCGGTGTGGGTCGGCAATTACGTGCTCATGGGCTACGGCGACGGCGCCGTCATGGGCGTGCCCGCGCACGACGAACGCGACTTTGCGTTCGCGAAGAAGTACGGCCTCGAGATCAAACAGGTGGTTGCCATTGAAGGCGAGACCTTCAGCACCGACGCCTGGGCCGAGTGTTACGGCGACAAGCAGCGCGGCGTGTGCGTCAACAGCGGTTTCATCGACGGCCTGGGGTACGCGGACGCGGTCAACCAGGTCGCTGAAGCGCTGGCCGCCAAGGGCCTGGGCGAGAAGAAGACCACCTGGCGTTTGCGCGACTGGGGCATCAGCCGCCAGCGCTACTGGGGCACACCGATTCCCATCATCCATTGCCCCGAGCACGGCGCGGTGCCGGTGCCCGAGAAAGACCTGCCGGTGGTGCTGCCCGAGGACTGCGTGCCGGACGGCAGCGGCAACCCACTCAACCACCACGAAGGCTTTCACGCCGGCGTGGTGTGTCCGGTGTGCGGCGCCAAAGCGCGGCGCGAGACGGACACCATGGACACTTTCGTGGATTCGTCCTGGTACTTCATGCGCTACTGCGACCCCACCAACGCCGACGCGATGGTGGCCGATGGCACCGCCTACTGGATGCGCGACCAGAAGCTCGCCACCGGTGGCAGCGGCATGGACCAGTACATCGGGGGCATCGAGCACGCCATCCTGCACCTGCTGTACGCGCGCTTCTGGACCAAGGTCATGCGCGACCTCGGCCTGGTCACCATCGACGAGCCCTTTACCCACCTGCTCACGCAGGGCATGGTGCTCAACCACATCTACAGCCGGCGCAATGAGAAGGGTGGCAAGGAATACTTCTGGCCGCACGACGTGGAGAACACCTTCGACGAAGGCGGCAAGATCACCGGCGCAAAGTTGAAGCACGCGGTGGGCGATCTGCCCGCGGGCACGGCTATCGACTACGAGGGCGTGGGCACCATGTCCAAGTCCAAGAACAACGGTGTCGACCCGCAGGAGCTGATCGAGAAGTACGGCGCCGACACCGCGCGCCTGTACACCATGTTCACCGCGCCACCCGAGGCCACGCTGGAGTGGAACGACGCCGCGGTGGAAGGCAGCTACCGCTTCCTGCGCCGCGTGTGGGCCTATGGACACAAGTTGTCGCAGGCGGGTGTGTCGGGTCTGCAGGGCCTTGATGTGGCCTCAGTCAGCCTGTCCAAGGTGGCCAAGGCGCTGCGCCTGGAGATCCACACCGTGCTCAAGCAGGTCGAGTACGACTACCAGCGCATGCAATACAACACGGTGGTCTCGGGCGCCATGAAGATGCTCAACGCGCTCGAGAGCTTTGCGCCCGAGGGCGAGGCCGACCAGGCAGCGGCCGCCGAGGGTTTCGGCATCCTGCTGCGCTGCCTGTACCCGGCCACGCCGCACATCACCGACGCCTTGTGGCGCGAGCTGGGCTACGACGCGCAAAAGGCCGGCCTGCTGGACGCCCCCTGGCCGCAAGTCGACGAAGGCGCACTGCAGCGCGACGAGATTGAGCTGGTGCTGCAGATCAACGGCAAGCTGCGCGGCAGCGTCACCGTGCCGGCCAGTGCCGACAAGGCCGCCATCGAGGCTGCGGCCCTGGCCAGCGAGGCCTTCATCAAACAGGCCGCTGGCGCCGCACCCAAGAAGGTGGTGGTGGTGCCCGGTCGCCTGGTCAACGTGGTGGTCTGAGCATGCGCCGGCGCCACACGCTCACCTTAATCGGCGCTGCGGCGCTGTCCGGCTGCGGGTTCCAGTTGCGACAGGCGCCGAAGTTCGCGTTCGACGCCGTGCGTTTGCTCGGCAGCGACAACTCGACCGTGTCGGTGGCCCTGCGGCGCGAGCTGCGACAGTACGGCGTGCGGGTGCTGACCTCGGCCGACGCGGCAGCCGCCACGGCGCCGGTCGTGATGCGTGTGCTGCTCGATCAGCGCGAACGTGTGGTGGTGGGGCAGACGGCCGCAGGCCAGGTGCGCGAACTGCAGCTGCGTGCGCGCTTCCAGTTCAACCTCATGAGCCGCGACGACCGCGTCCTCATCGACGACACCGAACTGCTGCTCGAGCGCGACCTCAGCTTCAACGAAACGCAGGTGCTGGCCAAGGACGCCGAAGAGCAATTGCTCTACCGCGACATGACGAACGACATCGTGCAGCAGGTGGTGCGTCGCCTGGCCGCGGTCGACAAGGTCTGAGGCCCCAGGTTTCGTCCCATGCAGGTCGCGGCCAATCAGCTCGATGCCCAGCTTCGCAAAGGCCTGCGCAGCCTGTACACGCTGCACGGCGACGAACCGCTGTTGATCCAGGAAGCTGGCGACGCCATCCGTGCCGCGGCGCGAGAGCAGGGCTACACCGAGCGCACCGTGCACACCATGGCCGGTGCCCACGCCGACTGGTCTTCCGTGATCGCCAGTGGCGCCTCGCTGAGCCTGTTTGCCGACCGCCAGCTGGTCGAGGTGCGTGTGCCCTCGGGCAAGCCAGGCAAGGACGGCTCGGCCGCGCTGCAGCAACTGGCTGAAGCCGCCGACGGCAACGACAGCACGCTCACCCTGGTGGTGTTGCCGCGCCTGGACATGGCCACGCAAAAGAGCGCCTGGTTCGCGGCGCTCGACGGGCACGGTGTCACGGTCAAGGTCGATCCGGTCGATCGGCGCGCGCTGCCGCAGTGGATCGCCCAGCGACTTCAGGCGCAAGGCCAGCGCGTGGTTGCCGGCGAGGAAGGGCAGCGCACGCTGGCGTTCTTTGCCGACCGGGTGGAGGGCAACCTGCTGGCCGCCCATCAGGAGATCCAGAAACTCGCGCTGCTCTACCCGGCCGGCGAGCTGGGCTTTGACCAAGTGGAGTCGGCCGTGCTCAACGTGGCGCGCTTTGACGCCTTCAAACTGGCCGAGGCCGTGCTGGGCGGGCAGATCGCGCGGGTGCAGCGCATGCTCGACGGCCTGCAGGCCGAAGGCGAAGCGCCGGTGCTGGTGCACTGGGCGCTGGCCGAAGACATCCGCACCCTCAACCGGGTGCGCACCGCCATGGACGCTGGCCGCCCCTTGCCCATGGCGCTGCGCGAGAACCGCGTCTGGGGCATGAAGGAGAAGCTGGTGGAGCGCGCCCTGCCCATGCTGGGCACCGCGCAGCTCGCACGCTGGCTCGACGATGCGCACACGGTGGACGGCATCGTCAAGGGCCTGAAGTCGCCCGACTGGCCCGCCGACCCCTGGCAGGCGCTGCACCAGCTGGCCATGAAGGTGGCACGCGCCTGCGCGGTCAGGCCCTAGTTCGCATGTCCTGGGACGCCTCGGCCCTGGCGCCGAAGGCATCGCTCACCCAGGGCACCAGCAGGCTGAAACACGAACCGCGGTTCGGCACCGAGCGCACGCTCAGGTGGATGCCGAGTTGCCTGGCGCCGCGCTGCACGATGGACAGGCCTAGCCCCATGCCCTGGTCGTTGTCGCGCGCGGCGCTGCCACGCCGGTATGCCTCGAACAGGTGCACCAGCTCGTCGGGGGTGATGCCGGCGCCGGTGTCCCAGACCTGCAGCAACAAACCGGTCTCGCGTCGGCGCGCGGTCAGCATCACGCCGCCACGCCGGGTGTAGCGCAAGGCGTTGTCGATCAGGTTGCCCAGCATGCGTTCGAGCACCTGGGGATCGGAATGCACCTGCCCCACGAACGGGGTGGCACGCCAGGCCAGGCCGCGCTCACGGGCCATCGGCGCGTAGATGGTGTCCAGCCTTTCGATGATGTCCTGCATGGCCACGTCGTTCATCTGGCTCTGCGATTGCAGATGGTCCAGCCGCGCGGCCATGGACAGCGAGCGCAGCAGCGCGTCGACCGACTGCAGTGCCGCCTGCATTTGCGTCATGGGCCCACGCATGGCCGGCGCAAGCGCGTGACGCTGCAGGCTTTGCGTCGCCATGCCGATGGCGTAGAAGGGCTGGCGCAGGTCGTGGATCACCGCGCCGAGCAACCGGTTCTTGTCTTTGAGCGCGAGCTGCGCCAGTCGCCGCTGCTCGCCTTCGACCAGCCGCGCCACCTCTGCCTGCGCCCGGCGTTCACGCTCCTGCCGCATGCGATCGGCCATCGCCAGCGACAGCAACACCAGTTCGATGGCGGAGCCCGGCATGAGGGCATGTGCGATCAGCGGGTGATAGGGCAGCAGCCCCAGGCGCGACAGCGCAAACAGTGCCCCGGCGATCAGCAGCGCCACCCAGGCGAGCACGAAATGCCGTGCGCCTGGACGACCGCGCCGCAGTGCGATGGCAGCGGCCGTGCTCAACAAGGCCACGGTGAGCAGACCGGTAGGGGCGAGCAGATAGCCCGCGCTGACCAGGTCCACCCACGGCAAGGCGGCCATCAGGGCCAGCCAGACAGCGGCGGTCGCGCTCAGCCAGGCGTCGATTCGCGGCATGCCCTTGCGCGTGCGCAGAAAGGCGCGCGCGAAGGCAATGGCCAGCCACACGGTGACGACGATCGCGACGTTGTGGATGAACGTGTCGTGACCGACCAGTCCTGGCCACAGAAACCGCACGCCCAGGCCTGTGTCGGCCAGCTGCGCCACCATCAGGCTCAAGGTGAAGCCGCCGTAGTACCCGTACATGCGCTCGCCCAGGCCGAGCATAAACATCAGGTTGTACAGACCGAGGCCCAGCGCGAGGCCCGCATAGAGGCACTGCCACAACATCTGGCGGTCTTGCAGATCGCGCACAGCGTCCGGACGCTGCAAGGCGATCGGTACGTGAAACACACCTTCGGACTCGACACGCACGTAGAGCGTGTACCCGCGATCGGCCCGCAACCACAGCGGCGCCGCGTGAAGGCCATGCCCATGCCTTGCATCGGAGGCGCGAGGTGCTCGGGTGCCGCCTTCCCACCGTGTGCTGCGACCTTCGTCGTCGACGAGCAGCACCGTAAGGTGTTCCAGGTGAGGGTTGTCCACCGTCAACCACCATTCGCCCGAGGACCGCAGGTCGGTGCGCCATTGCGCACGAAACCACAAGACGCCCCGGCGGGTGCCGAAGTTGGTGCCGGCCACCCGATCCGCGATGGGCGCAAACCCGGGCGACGGCTCGGGCTGCCCTGGCCACCAACCGACGCCGCCCTCGTCGAGGTAGCTCAGTATCAGGGGCAAGGTGTCGGCGGTCGGCGGCCGTGCCGCTGCCGACCCGCTGACCCAGACCACAGCCGCCACCAAGGCCGCGACGAACCACAGGGCCCAGAGCGCGTGCCGCGGGGCGCGCGCACCCAGGGTGTTGACCACCCTCGACCACTTGAGCGCGCGCAACGACTGGAACCTGACCTTCAAGACAACCCCGACTTCGTGTGCCGGCAGCGTCTTGCGCGACACGCGCCACTGGCGCGAAGCGCAGCCTAGCGGCGACGAATGGATTGATCTCGCGGGGGTATCACGATTGCCTGACGGGCGTCGCGTGGTTGCCCGCTTGCCAGCCGGCCTCAGGTGGCGCGATGCTGCTTTGAGCGCTCACGAAACGCCGACGGTGTCTCGCCTGCGTGCTCACGGAACACACGGCTGAAATGCGCCGTGTTGTTGAAGCCCCAGGAGAACGCGATCTCGGTGATGGTGCGGCTCTGCCCCATCGGGTCGGCCAGTTCGCGCATGCAGGCCTCGATGCGTTGGCGCTGGATGTAGCTGGCCAGCGTGTCGTCCTCGGCGCTGAAGGCCTTGTGCAGGTGGCGCTTGCTGCAGTTCATCGCGTTGGCGATGTGATCGAGCGAGAGATCGGGGTCACGCAGGTGGCGACCGATGTGCACGCGGATGCGGTCGCGAAAGGCCTCGACCTGCGTGCGACCGTTCTCCTTGCCAGACAGCTCCAGCAGCGACAGCCGCACCAGCTCGACGATGAGTTCGCCCGCGCCGCGCGCGGCGGCTTCGCTCATGCCGGGCAGCTCCTGGTAGGTGGTGCGCATGGTCTCCAGGGCCACGCGCGCAATGCCCGTCACGCCGCCCACGTGGCGCGCCATCAGCGGCTCCAGCGCCAGCCCACGTTCGGCCAGTTGCGCCTTGGGCAGCATCACGATCAGGTGCTCCACCCGCTCGGGGTTGGACACGGCGTAGTGGTCGGTGGTGTCGTAGATGGCCCAGCCGCCCGGGCGCACCCAGGCCTCGCGACCGGCCTGGTGCACGCCCGCACTGCCGCGCCAGGGCGCCACGATCTTGAGGTACGCCCGCTCGTTGGCGCGGGCCTGGCGGTCGCTCTTGATCACGCGGTGGCGGTTGGCCTCCAGCCTCGTGAGCACCACGTCGCCCGCTTGCGAGGCGCTCATGTGGCCGTCGAATTCGGTGTCGCCGTACAGGTCGGAGTCGAGCCCGCCGAAGTGCGTCCACACCCACTCGCGCCAGATCGCGGCGCGCTCGGCGGGCGCCACGATGTCGGTGCTCATGGGATGGGGGGCGCTCATGCGGTGTCTCCGTCGCTGCAGGGGCGTCCATTGTCCGGGGCATGCGGTGCCCCTGTGTCGGGTCGGTTTTGCGGGTAAACCCGCAGCGCGATGCGCGAATGGACAAGCGGGCAGTTCCTCGACGGCATAGCGGCGCGGGCACCGTTTTCCTACGATGCCGGCGTCCGCAGGACACCACCAACACCAGGAGACAAGCCATGGCACAGACCAATCGCCGCGTGATGATCCAGCAAACCGCCGCCGCCGTGGGCGCGATGGCGGTGGCCCCGCAACTCATGGCCCAGAGTGCGCCCGTGCGCATCGGCTACACGCAAGCCCGCACCGGCCCGTGGACCGGCGGCGCGCAGACCAGCCAGGAGCCCAACTACCTGCTGTGGGCCGAGCAGCAGAACGCCGCGGGTGGCCTGGACGTGAAGGGCACGCGCCGCAAGATCGAGCTCATCGGCAGCGACGACCGCAGCGACGTCGAGACCGTGGTGCGCACCTACGAAAAACTCATGGGCAGCGACAAGGTCGACCTGGTGCTGCCGCCCTGGGGCTCCAACGCCAACTTCGCGGTCGCGCCGCTGGCCAATCGCTTCCAGTACCCCTTCCTCGCACCCACCGCGCTGTCCAAGCGCCTGGTCGAGCTCAAGCTGCCGTACTTCTTCCTGTTGCTGCAGCAACCCAAGGCCATGTGCGACGCGCTGGTCGACATGCTCAAGGCCAACGGCGCCAAGAGCGTGGCGGTGGTCTACGTCGATGACCTCTTCGGCCTGGAGAACTACGCCGCATTCAAGGTGGCCCTGCAAGGCACCGGCATCAACATGGTCGAGGACAAGAGCTACCCCGGCGGCGTGAAAGACCTCTCGCCGGTGCTGCGCTCCATGAAGGACAAGAACCCCGACGCCTTCGTTGCGTTCTCGTACCCGCCCGACACCATCCTCGCCAGCCGCCAAAGCAAAGAGATCGGCTTCAACCCGAAGTTCTTCTACGCCTCGGTGGGCACTGCCTTCCCGCTCTACAAGAACGTCATGACGCCGGCCGGCGCCGAGGGCGTGATGGGCATGGGCTCGTGGAACAGCAAGACCAGCGCCGGCGCCAAGGCCTACTTCGACGCCCACGTCGCCATGCACAAGAAGGAACCCGATCGCTGGGCCAGCGGCGCCTGCTGGGCCGGTCTGGAGATCCTCACCAACGCCTGCAAGCAGGTCGGCCTGGACCGCAAGGCCATTCGCGACTACGTGGCCAACACCACCCACAAGACCATCATTGGCGACATCAAGTTCGATGGCAGCGAGAACGTGGGCACGCCGGGCACCGTGGGCCAGTGGCAGAACGGCGAGTTCGAAGTGGTGTGGCCCAAGCAGGTGGCCACCGCTGCTCTGAACCCTTCGAAGCCTTCGTGGAAATAAGGACCACCCCCGCGCCGCGCCTGCGGCGCGTGCCTTGCAGGCCGCGGCATTGCCGGAGTCAATGCCTCTTCGGTCTGTCCGGGCCCGCGCAGGCGGGCCCGGAGCCGCAATCCTCAGCCCCCTCAAGGGGGCATTCATGACAGACCCTTCCCGCTCGTTGCATGTCTTTCTCTGCCTGGCTTGAACTCATTGCCTCCGGTCTCATCACCGGGGGCATTTATGCGCTGGTGGCGCTGGGCCTGAACCTGCAGTACGGGCTCATGCGCATCCTCAACATCGCGCACGGCGAGTTCCTCATGGTGGGCGCCTTCATCACCTGGGCGGTGGCGGCCAACGTCGGCCTGTCGCCGCTGTGGATGATCCCGGTCTCGTTCGGTCTGCTGTTCGCCATGGGCGTGGCGGTGCACTGGCTGTGCTTTCGGCGGCTGACCGCCACCTCGCCCAATCTCGACGTGTTCGAGGCGCGCGGGCTGATGGTGGCTTTCGGCCTGATGTTTCTGGTGCAGAACGCCATCAGCTGGATCTGGGGCGGCGATCTGCGCGGCTACGACTTCCTCACGCAGCCGCTGGCCATTCCGCTGCCGGGCGGGCAGGCGCAGTTCGCCATCAACAAGCTGCTGGTGTTCGGCCTGGCGCTGCTGTTTGCCGGCGCGCTCATCGTGCTGCTGCGCACCACCTTGCTGGGCAAGGGCGTGCGTGCGCTGATGCAGTCGCCGGTGGGCGCGCAGCTGGTGGGCATCGACACCAAGCGCCTGCACCCGCTGATGTTCGGCATCGGCCTGGGCCTGTCGGGTGTGGCGGGTTGTCTGCTGTCCATGGCCTACACCATCAGCCCGTCCATGGGCGAGCCCTACACCGTCACCGCGCTCATCGTCATCACGCTGGGCGGCTTCGGCAGCATGGGCGGCGCGCTGGCAGGTGGCCTGCTGCTCGGTGTCATTGAAGCCATCGGCATGCACTTCACCAACCCCTCGCTCAAGGCCTTGCTGAGCTACATCGTGTTCATCGGCGTGCTGTTGTTGCGTCCCGAAGGGCTGTTCGCGCGCAAGACCAGAAAAGCATGACCTCCAGACAGTTCCTCATCCGCGACCTGCTCGTGCTGTTCGGCCTTACCGGCTGGGCCGTCGCGCTGCCCGGCTTCGCCAGCGACTTCATCGTCTCCATGGCGCTCACCTGCCTGATGTACATCGCCCTCTCGTCGAGCTGGGCACTGTTCTGCGGTACCACGCGCTACCTCTCGCTGGCCACCTCGGCCTTCTTCGGCATTGGCGCGTACACCAGCGCCATCGGCCTCGAATCGCTGAGCTGGCCGGTGGCCATCGCAGCCGGTGCAGGCATTGCCGCGGTGGTCGCCATCGTCATGGGCCTGGCGGTGCTGCACCTGCGCGGTACCTACTTCGCGGTACTCACCTTTGGCATGACGGAGTTGATCCGCCACGCCATCAGCTACTTCGAGAAGAGCGTCACCGGCACCGTGGGCCGCGTGCTCATGGTGGTGCCCGAGCGCGACACCATCTACTTCACCGTGCTGCTGCTGGCGGTGGTGGCGGTGGCGCTGTCGATCTGGATCCGCCGCACCCGCTTCGGCCTGGCCATGCAGGGCATTGGTGGCGACGAGCAGCGCGCGCAGACGCTGGGTGTGAACACGCGGCTGGTCAAGACGGCGGGCTTTGCGCTCACCGCGGCCATTGCCGGTGCGGTGGGCGCGGCCATGAGCGTGCGCTGGACCTACATCGACCCGCACACCGTGTTCAACCCCTTCATCGGTTTTCAAACCGTACTGATCGCGCTCATCGGCGGCGCCATGACGCTGTGGGGCCCGCTGATCGCCGCCATCGTGTTCAGCGTGCTGGCCGAGACACTGCGCCTGCAGGTGCCGCAGGTGTACATGATGTCGCTGGGCCTGCTGCTCATCCTGTCGGTGCTGTACCTGCCGGGCGGCCTCGCCTCGGTGCGCGGCGACACCTTCAGGGGCTGGTGGTGCGACCTGAAGGCCTGGTGGCAGGAGACGAAGGACGACCTCAGTGGCGAGACCGAGCGTCGCAAGCAGCGCGAGAAGAAGCAGCGGGAGGCGCGCCATGTCTACTGATAGCAAGACGCCGCTGCTCGAAGCCAGAGACATCACCGTGCGCTTCGGCGGTCTGGTCGCCGTCGACAACGTCAGTGCCACATTCATGCCCGGTGAGCTGGTCGGCATCATCGGCCCCAACGGCGCCGGCAAGACCACCTTCTTCAACGCCATCTCCGGCGTCACCAAGCCCACCAGCGGGCGGCTCGATCTGCGTGGCCGCAGCCTGGTGGGCAAGGCGCCGCACCGTTTCGCGGCCAACGGGCTGGCGCGCACGTTCCAGACGCCCCGCACCTTTGGCGACATGCTCGTGCGCGACAACATCGCCTTCGGCCTCAAGTTCGCGGGCAAGCGCCGCCGCGAGTACATCCTGTGGGGCGACGAGGTGGGTGTGCCCTGGGTGCTGCGCTCGGCCGACAGCATCCTCGCGCTCATCGGCCTGAGTGCGCAGGCCGACCTGCCGGCCGCGGCCATCACGCCCTCGCAACAGCGCCTGCTGGAGATCGGCATGGCGCTGGCCACGCGCCCCAAGCTGCTGCTGCTGGACGAAGTGGCCGCCGGCCTGACGGAAAACGAAGTGGAAGACATGGCGCGCCTGATCCGCCGCCTGCGCGACGAGCTCGACCTCACCGTGGTGTGGATCGAGCACGCCGTGAGCACGCTGCTGCGCCACGTGGAGCGCGTGATCGTGCTGCACCAGGGCCGCAAGATTGCCGACGACGTGCCGCGCACCGTGATCCGCAACCCCGAGGTGATCGAGGCCTACCTGGGCGACGAGATGAGCGAGAACAGCGAAGCGGAGGCCACCGCATGATGTGGTACCGCGACACCCCCTTCCGCCTGGGCGGCGGCACGCAGGCACACCTCAAGGTGCAGGGCCTGAGCGCCGGCTACGGCGCCTTCCTGGTGCTGCGCGACCTCACGCTCGAAGCGCGCCCCGGCCTCACCGTGGTGCTGGGCCCCAACGGCGCCGGCAAGACCACGCTGCTCAAGGCACTCAACGGCCTCATTGCTCGCCAGGGCACGGTGCTGCTCAACGGCGAAGAGCTGCCCGAGAAGACCCACGAGATCGTGCAGAACGGCGTGGCGCTGGTGGCCGAAGGGCGCCAGCTGTTCCCGCAGATGACGGTGACCGAGAACCTGGAGCTGGGCGGCTGGCTGGTGCCCAAGGCCGAGCGTGCGCGCCGCATCGAACAGGCCTTCGAGCACTTTCCCAAACTGCGCGAGCGCGCCACCCAGCTGGCCGGCACCATGAGCGGTGGCGAGCAGCAGATGGTGGCCGTGGCCCGCGCCATGATGTGCGCGCCGCGCCTGCTCATGCTCGACGAACCCTCGCTCGGCCTGGCGCCCAAGATGGTGGACGAACTGCTCGGCATCGCGCGCCGCATCGCCGACGAAGGCACCACCGTGCTGATGGTGGAGCAGAACGTGAAGAAGGCGCTCGCCGTGGCCGACCGCGGCTACGTGCTCGAGCGCGGCGTGATCGTGGCCAGCGGGCCCGCGAAGTTGCTGGCGCGCTCCACCGTCATCCGCGAGGCCTACCTCGGTGCCGACAAGGACCCGGCCACCGGCACCACCAACGCCCCCGACGCGGTGCAGCGGCGCAAGGCCGTGGCCACCGCCTGAATTCAGACAGACCAAGGAGACCCCCATGTCCGACATGTCCATGCTCATCAACGGCCTCAAGGTGACGGCCGAGAAGGGCGCTACCTTCGAGCGCCGCAACCCGCTGGACGGCAGCGTCGCCACGCGTGCGCCCGCCGCCAGCCCGGCCGACGCCGTGATGGCCGTTGAAGCCGCGGCCGAAGCCTTCAAGACCTGGAGCGAAACCGGCCCCGGCGAACGCCGCGCGCTGTTGCTCAAAGCCGCCGACGCGCTCGAAGCCAAGACGCCGCAGTTCATCGAAGCCGTGGCCGCCGAAACCGGCGGCACGGCGATGTGGGCCGGCTTCAACTGCTTCCTGGCCGCCGGCATGATCCGCGAGGCCGCAGCGCTCACCACGCAGATCTCGGGCGAGGTGATCCCGTCTGACATCCCAGGCAGCCTGGCCATGGGCGTGCGCCAGCCCGCAGGCGTGGTGCTGGGCATTGCGCCGTGGAACGCGCCCATCATCCTGGGCGTGCGCGCCATCTGCGTGCCGCTGGCCTGCGGCAACACCGTGGTGTTCAAAGGCAGCGAGAACTGCCCGCGCACCCACCAGCTCATCGTCGAATCGTTTCAGGACGCGGGCTTCCCTGCCGGCGTGGTGAACTACATCACCAACGCCCCGGCCGACGCCGGCGCCGTGGTCGAGGCCGTGGTGGCCCACCCGGCGGTGCGGCGCGTCAACTTCACCGGCAGCACCAAGGTCGGCAAGATCATCGCCATGACCTGCGCCAGGTACCTCAAGCCCGTTGTGCTGGAGCTGGGTGGCAAGGCGCCCATGGTCATCCTCGACGACGCCGATATCGACGACGCCGTCAACGGCGCCGCCTTTGGCTGCTTTGCCAACAGCGGCCAGATCTGCATGAGCACCGAACGCCTCATCGTCGACAACAAGGTGGCCGACGAGTTTGTGAAGAAGTTCGGCGACAAGGCGAAGAACCTGCCCGTGGGCGACCCGCGCAAACCCGAGCCCGTGGTGCTCGGCTCCGTCATCGGCATGAACACCGTCAACTTCTGCAACGAGCTGATCGACGACGCGCTGGCCAAAGGCGCCAAGCTGGTCTGCGGCGGCAAGAGCACCGACACCCTGATGCCTGCCACCGTGCTCGACCACGTCACGCCCGAGATGCGCATCTACCGCGAAGAGACCTTCGGCCCCGTCAAGTGCATCGTGCGCGTGAAGAACGTCGAAGAAGCCATCGCTTGCGCCAACGACAACGAATACGGCCTGAGCTCATCCGTCTTCGGCAAGGACATCGCCCGCGCCTTCAACGTCGCCCGCAAGATCGACAGCGGCATCTGCCACGTCAACGGACCCACCGTACACGACGAAGCGCAAATGCCGTTTGGTGGCGTGAAGGGTTCGGGCATCGGCCGCTTTGGCGGCAAGGCCGGCATCGCGGAGTTCACCGAGCTGCGCTGGATCACCGTGCAGACCACGCCGCGGCACTATCCGTTCTGAGGAGAGCCCTGGAGGGGGTGAGGGGGAGGGGAGGACGAAGGCCCTGGAGGTGTGCGCTTCCAGGGCCTTTGGTTTTGACGTGTGGGGAAAGCGGTGTGGGGAATGGCGACTTCAGACTGGGGGCGGTCGCGTGGGTTGGCGACTCGAATGTGCGATCTGTGCCACGTACCTGTCGTTCAGCACGTGGCTTCCAACGTCGGCCTATTGCTCGTATCGACGCCATGGCTAGACTTCCGCAATCGGCCAGGAGCGGACCTTCTCAAACACGGTGACGTGCATCCAAAAAACCCAAGTGCGCAGTTCGAGATGCAATCAAGCAGGAACGTGAAGCTGCTTCGTTGGACCTCGTTAGTGCCAATCCGGAAGTCATACAGCAAATGACGCCGTTGGGATGACTGGCTTCATGTTGCCGCAAACTACGGGCACGTTGACGTACTAAGTACCTCGTAGAGCTGGCCTCGATGTCAATCAACGAGGAGGAACATTCGAGAGGGCACCGCCTTGAAGTTGGCAACTTCGGCGGGGCACTTAGAGCGGTCAGGATTCACTTGGCGTGCGGCTCTGTGCGCGACGTTAGCGAGCCAGAAAATCCGTTGTTTGAGCGTTTTCGGTGGGCAGCGCGTCTGTTGTGGAGTTCCTCCTGCAGCAAGGCATAGACACTCTGCAACATACAGGCGGTTCATTGCAGCGCGGACGCCAAGGCGTTTGCGGAGGAACGCGGTCAGGTAGCTATCGCTGACTTGATTCAGCGCATGGGATAGCCCGTCATCGGTTTTTCTGCAGGGCCACTGACTGTCCGCTCAGGGCCCAAAGCGGAAGTTCGCTAAGGTTCTTTTTCAGTCAGGACAAGCGGGGCGCGACGCCCATCCCCGAGGCTGACGGGAAGCCGGTCAGCGCGCAGGCTCACACACTGGGAGGCGACGATTGAAGTTCACCTTGCTCGTTGACCGAGTAAATAAGCGTGCGGCGAGAAGACTTTCAGCAAGCAGGCATTCTCGTGGAATGGCTCGGTCAGATTCGTCTCGCACGGACAACCGTCCAATAGAGAAGTGAAAGCGCCACCATATACGGTTCGAGCGATCAACATCATGGAGGTGTTGTCTCTGTAATGAACCAGAGGCTTTTTAATCCCGTCTCTCCTGGCACGCTCCTCCCATCGTGCTGAGACATCAACGATATGGAGCATTGGCGATCATTTCTTAGAAACACCCAGTCGCCGGGAAAAATAATTGGTAGAAGAGTTTCTCTTGCGCCAAGAAATGCTAGCGGCAGGACAGGGAGGAGAAAGAGCAAAGTTTCTTGCTAGGCAGCGCCGTCTTCAGGTCTTATCTCCAACGTCCGCATCTGGCCGATGGCGCCATGCTAACTGAGGCAGTGATGGTCCCGTAGCGGCATCAGTGGCGGAGGCTGAACTACGCCAAATTAGGTAGAACGCCAGCGCCCACAAGGCCGTGAAGGGCAAATACGCCCAAGCTCTCAAAGTAGTAGACCACGCATACTGAGTGGGAATGCCGTCTTCGTAGGTGTTCACATAGGTTCCATGCCAGTTGTTGCCGGCGGAATAGCGGGCGAAAGTTTCTAGGCCAGAAGAACCCGATAGGCGCGGCACCAAGCATTGCTCCAGTCCCCCAACAGTTGAGCAGTTCGCCCGTTTTTCAAGCGCGTAGAGGCGGGTAATGGCTCTGGGATGACGACCGTCAAGCTGACCCACTACTACGCCACCACTCTCCCAATCCCGCCTAGTGGACCACCTCCCAACACGACCGGCAACATCGAGAGCCAGAAGGACCAGCGGCTGCACGCACGCAACCGCGCCTAGAACCTGGCGCGATGATTCGCATGCTCCCTCCGCATTGACGTCACCTCTGGCCGAATGCGTCATGCTAACCGGGTGTGAACAAGGTTCGTGAGGTGACCTCTCTCAAAACGCTCAAAGCACGCGTTGAAGCCCCCTCGCCTCCTAAGGGAAGCGGTCGCAAAAAAGGAATCAAAGTGAGCTCTGTGTTTACAGTCACAAGTGCAAGGTGCGGCGCCTTCCATCGGGGACGTCCAAGAGCTATCGCTCTAAGAGCCGGCTCACGTCAAACGTTATGACCTGCCCCGCCAGCCGTACCATTCTGAAGTTCGTGAGATTGCGTCAACCACCAGGAGAATGACGGACATGAAGAAGAGCAGATTCAGCGAGGAACAGATCATCGGGTTCCTGCGGCAGGCCGAGGCCGGCATGCCGATCAGGAGCTGTGCCGCAACGGCGGCTTCAGCGATGCCACCTTCTACAGAGTGGCGCGCCAAGGTTCGGCGGCATGCAGGTCTCTGAAGCGCAGCGCTGCGCGAGCTCGAATCGGAGAACGCCAGCTCAAGCGGCTGCTGGCCGAGCACACACGGACATGCACGCGCTCAGAGGGCGCGTTCTGGGGGGTAAGCGCTAGCCCCACAGGAGCGGCGCGAGCGGTGCGGCATGGTGAGCGAACACCATTTGTCCGAGCGCCGCGCGTGCCGTCTTGTGGGGCTCTCCCGCGACAACTACCGCCATCCACCGCAGCCCGACCAGGCCACGCTGGATCTGCGAGAAGATCGTGGGGTCGCGCACGTGCGCCGCCGCTTTGGCTATCGGCGCATCCATGACCTGTTGCGTCCGCAGTTTCTGGCGTCAATCACAAGCGCGTGTACCGCCCTGTACCGGCAAGCCAACGGCCGTGCGCCGACGCAAGAAAAACAAGCGGCCCGTCAATGAGCGCGTGCCGCTGCAACGGCACGCACGGTCCAGCAGGTGTGGGCACGCCGGACGCGAGCGGCACAGCCTCGCGGGCGGGCGACGGTTAATTTTCACGGTGGGCGGATGACTTCAGCCACGAGAGCGTGGAGATCGCGGTGGACTTCGGCATCTCGGGTAGTACGTCACGCGCGTGCTGGACCGCGCTGCGCTGTTTCGTGGGTATCCACAGGATCGTTGGCACCGAGCAACGGGCCAGGTTCACCAGCCGAGCGTTCATGGCGCGCGGGCGCAGGCACACGGTATCCGCCATCTCATCGCACGGTCCATGCAGAACGTGGCTACATCGAGAGCTTCAATGGCAAGTTCCGCGACGAGCGCACTTGAACGAGTGCTGGTTCCAGGCCCTGCACCCAGGGGCCAGAGTGGCCGTGGCTGCTGGCGCACGGACTGCGAGGTCAGGCCGGCAGCCTGGGTCGCATGCCACCAGCACCTTCGCCGGAACTGCATCGCCGGGCATGGCGATGCAGCTCAATTCCCATCGGCCCCCAACACCATCGATTAACCTTCGCCGCGGACTTCCGCTGCTCATTGGTACGTCTACAGGGGGCAGGTCGGTTAGGCCGCACATGAAACTGTCCATCAATGTTCGGCGCCTCGTTGCTGTGACGATTGGCTTCGCGGCTTTCATGGCGGTGTCGCTGCTGGTGGTCTACTTGGTTAGCCTTCGCCCAACCCAGGCACAAGAATGCGAACAGAAGTGCACCATTGCAGGCAAGGCCGGAATGCTTCTCTACAAGGGTCCGCCGTCGTCAAAGGACCGCAATCCGCTCTATGACTCCTTCAGCGAATGCGAATGCCGCTAACCCAATGCCTCTCGCAGGCCGCACATGCCGCCACCACCTATCCCCGCGTCCCTCGGTCGCTTGCCGCCGGTGCTTCAACGAACCAAGTGGCTGCTGTGGCACGCCAAGTGGCTGTTTGCAAGCTATGCGGTTGCATTCGCGCTTTTCGTGCTTGCCGCCGTGCTAACCATGCCGCTTCTCGGATTCGGTTTCTTGGACTGGTGGTTCACTCATACTGGGACAGTCGCCATGGCGGCAACAGCATTCGCCGTGTCTCCCTTCGTCTACAAGCATCTAAAGTGACAGGCAACGCGGGCTCTGCGGCGCCAAGCGAGTCCAGCCGCTGCGCTAACGTCCGCGCTACCACAGCGTCGTCTACTGATGTTCTCCCCCGCAGGGCATCAGCCACGAACTGGTCATGCTATCTGTGCCCGTCGTCTCGTGCTTGCACCGCGAGTGCGGCCTATCCCTTCGATCGAGAGGTACTGTCCCCGGCGGGGCGCCTTGGCCGCGAGGCGCTCGCTGTCTATCATCCGCCATGCGGCCAAGGCGACCCGCCGGCACCGACCCCTCAGCTCAAACGTTAGACCGCATTTGAACCGCCGCATCCTCGCCTTCGCTGCAATCCTGTTGCCGCTCCAAGCCGCGGCCGCAGAGAGTCAGTGCTACGGCACAGTGAGTAGCGGGCGCATCGAAGGCAGCGTCAAGCTTCCTCTCGATGGCCCCAACTTCTCCACTTACAGCACGCTCGCTGCCACTGCCGGGCGTACTCACGTTCACTCCAAGGTCGCTGCCATCATGGAGGTGAGCTACAGGGCGCTTGCTACTGCCAGCCCGAACACTCGCTATGTGTACGGCGAAACCGGCTGGCCCTCTGGCGGTCGGTTCAGACCTCACCGAACCCATCAGAACGGTCTGTCGGTTGACTTCTTTGTCCCTGTGCGGAATGGCAGAGGTCAGTCCGTTCCTTTGCCCACAAACCTCACGGACAAGCTGGGGTACGACGTGGAATTCGACCAGGACGCCAAGTACGGCGAATACAAAATTGACTTTGAGGCACTGGCTGAACACCTCTATCAACTCGATGTCGCTGCCAAGGCCTTGGGCTCCAAGTTGGCGCTGGTGATCTTCGACTCCCAGTATCTTCCCCGCTTGCTTGACACGAAGCGCGGTGCTTACCTCAAGGAGAATCTGCCCTTCATGAAGGGCAAGCCTTGGGTTCGTCACGATGAGCACTACCACGTGGACTTCGCGGTCCCGTGCAAACCCAATGCGGCCTAACCCTACGCTGGAGCCGACTCGCACCTACATGGCACTTGGCCCGCTTCCCGGTCCGGTCCATCATCCGTCCAGCGTGCCAAGCGCCACTCCGGTGCTCTCGCCTCAGCTCAAACGTTAGGCGTCAGAGCATGGGCTTGTTGTCTCGGGTGCTGTTTGGAAAACCCCCTCGTCGAATTGAACATCCGGTGTTCGGCGAAGCCCTGCTTATGGCGGCCAAGCATCGCTCGTACTGGGAGGTCGAGACTGAAGTTCATGGCAAGCCATTCACGGTTGCAATCGAGACAACGGACGAACAAGAACCGAGCCATGTACAAGCCGAGTTCTTCAAGAAGTATGCAGAGAACCAAGATCTGGCGTTTCAAAGAGCATGCGGGCTCCTTGTTCCCGAGTACGAGAAGTGGGTGCGCGAGCCATTCCCAGCGAACTGGCGCGAAGGTTTCGCGTTTACGAGCATGACAGTGCCACTCGAAGGCAACGAACTGCTCCCTTGGGATCTTTCGTTCGAATGCCTCAAGGACCGTGGTGGCCACCTGTTCACCTGCACCTTTGAGAACGGCAAGCCAAGTCAGCTTCAAGTCGATGGCTAGCCGCAGGCAAGAGCTGACGCTCACCAGCCGTACCAGTCTGAAGTTCTTGATGTCCGTCAAGGGCCTAGTTCGACCTCAGCTAGCATGGCGGTCATCGGCCAGAAGCGGACATCAAGCGTATGACTGCCAACCAAATTATTGCTGTACTTCTTGCTGCCTTTGGAGTGTTTGTCGGACTCGTGGGCGACATAGAAGTTGGCAGGCCCCTCGGCAAATTTGGTCGTCTCTTTTCATTCCCGCTTGGCTATGTGAAACGCTGGAAGTACTTCTGGGCACTCGTCCTCGTCGCAGTTGCCACACGGTTGTATTTTCAATAGCGTCGGTATTCGGCCAGATGCAGAACTTGACGAACTCATGATTGAACTCGAACCAAGTGAAGCTTTGACTCAGGTAGTCTTCGTTCACGACTACATCCAGCTGGTCTTTCACGGTCTGACTCTCTCCCTTTATGGGACCATTAGCGTCGTCTCGAAAGACGAACAGCTTGAACGAGCAAGTTCGGGCTTCTGCGACCGCCTCGTGGGCCTTATAGGCCAGCGCGCAACTGCGGCAACGGACCTCCCAGAGAACGAACTCAACCTGCGCTTTGAGTCTGGTGTGAGCATCCAAGTGAGGGCCGGGGACGGTCCGGAGACTTGGGAGCTGCACCGCGCGGGTTTGATTGTTGTGGGCCGTTAGCGGCCAGAAGCGGACATAAGCAAGGGGAGGTTCAATGAAATCGGGAGCGAGGGATACGTTGAGCGACTGGACTCTGTCGAGGCCAACGACGGGAAGTCCAACTCATGGGTGAGTTTCTTCGAGCCATCTGGCCACTCGTCTCTGCGGTTGTTTTTTCCCTGTTGCTCATAAAGGCGCTGACAAATTCACATCAGGGCAAGTCGCTTCTGCCTCGTCGCAAGCGTTGCAACTCGTGCGGGCACGATGGGAAGACTGTGCTGCACACCCAGGGCTCTTTGCTTGTCGAGCTGGTTCTATGGGCTATCGCAGGTCTGGGCGGCATTTTGGGCATTTTGCTTGTTGGAACGTTGGGCGTATTTGCGTTCGCCTTTCTTTTGTTGGCCGCCCCGTCAGCAATCTACTCAAACATGCGCTTGGCGACCCGACACAGCGTGTGCGCCAAGTGCGGGAGCAGTGATTTCGGTCCAAGCAGGTAGGTCTGACCCGACCATCGCCAAGCTCAGATCGCCAGCGGCTGACTGACGACTGCTTCGGGCCCGAAGCGGGCATCGGGTTGAGCAACTAAGCAGTCCTGGGTACCTGCTTAAGCCAGGCTTCCAATTTCTCGAGTACTACCGTGAGATCAGGCAGGAGGAAGCCGTCTTCATCAGTCCATGCGGCAATGTCGAGGTCCAGCGCGATGCACTCCATCTCCTTAATCAAGGCGTATGGCATAGCTTCAAGTGCGCGTCCATTTCCCCTCAGCGTCTCCGCCAGCTCTCTCGCTGCTAGCTTCTGGGCGCGGCATTGTGACGCGGCAAACTCGATACGGGCGACGAGAAACTCGTTTGACATTGGAGTGGGTCGAGCACCAGCAGCTGTGCGCTCCTGGCCGAAAGCGTCATGCTAGCTGAGGCTGGACCGGGCCCGAAGCGGAAGTAGCCGAGCCTGCGACTAGCAGACGGTCAAGGCGCAGGCGCGACGGGTACAGAAACGATAGCTCTTGAACCTGCAACTCGCCTGTCAATCACATCGAACGACGCCGAATTTCATGAACGGATCGTTGTTGCTGTAGGCGTAGCGGTACTCCACAACACCGCCCATCCGAACGAACTGGTAGGTTTCGGAGCCTGGTCGGCACAAGCTTGGCTTCACTGATTGCGAGTAGCGATCTTGGAACTGATCAAGGGTGACTCCGCTCTGCATGAAGTACTTCTTTGCGGCTTCAGCATCGAAGGAAAACCTTCCGGACACCACGAGGACATGTTTCTCAGCGACCGCCATTTCAAGTGAGGCCTGGGGGCTCGCTTTCATAGGCAGCTGCTTCTGAATCGCGACGGCAAGCTTTTGAGCAGTGCGACAGGCCTCCTGCAGCGCGGGCGCACACGGCCCCTCTTGAGCCATGCCCAAAGCTGGGAAGAAGAGACCGATGAGAGCGAAGCGATACCGACGAGATTTTTTCTTTTGATTCACGATGCATTTTTCCTGCTGCCGTTTTCACTCCGGTCTGCACGTCTCTTGCTCCAAGCCCATAGCCGCCAAAGGATGTACCAAAGGATCAAACCACCGATGAGGTCGAAAACCAGGTTGCTGGGCTCGGCTCCAGTTGGCGAGGATATTCCCATCAGCACGCCAGTTATCGATCCGAACAAAAGGAACTTCCATCGATGCTTCGTGTATTGATCGTTCATATCGCCGCCTTCTCGATGTTTCGCATTCTTCGTCCTGACCAACTGGCTATTAGGCTGGTATGCAACGCTGATCCTTGCGTCATGGCGTTACATGGCGAACGTCTGCTGCTGGCCGATTGCGGCAGTCTAGCCTTGACCGAGGCACCGGCAAGCAGTCGATCTAGTCGCCAGGTGGACGAACGACACAACGTGGCGCAGGGCGCACATTCAGGGTCGCAGATCGACCAGCAGCAACCGCTGCAAACCCGTCACCCACACCCCGCCGGCTGACAAGCGCACCCACACCCCCGCCCCTGGTGGCAATGGCATTCCCCCGTCTTGCGGTTGAAGTGGCAGCCGCAGGCGTTGAGTCCACCGCCGTGGGCAATGAGGGTGGGTGCGGTGCAGGCGGGCACTTCCCAGGGCGTTGACGCGGATGCGCCGCCCAGGGTGACGAACACCAGCAGTGCGGTCAGGGCTCGGGTTCGCATGCGCGCATCTTGGGTGGTTGCGGTGGCGCGTTGCATCGGGGGAACCCGGGGTGTGGGCGGCCTTGATCAACGGCGCCGCCCCTCTCCTCCCCGTTTCGCCCCGATCCGCGTTGCTCAATCACTGCACGATCTAAGCGCCACGTGCACCGGTGAGGCGGTGCAGGGTCGGGCCCGTCGGCCGCGCCGCCACGCTTTGCCCCCAGGCCACCGACCCCAGCACCACCAGCACCCCCACCTGTTGAACGGGCGACAAGGTCTGCCCCAGCGCCAGCCACCCAATGCCCACCGCGGTGACGGGGCTCAGCAGCGCCAGCAGTGACACGGTGGCGGGCCCGAGGCGCGCCAGGCCGCGGAACCACAGAAAGTAGGTCAGCGCGGCGCCCACCAGGCCCAGGTAGACCAGGCCGCCGACATGCGCGGCCTGCAGGGGCGGCAGTGGCGGCTCCGACAGCAGCGCCATTGGCAGCAGCAGCAGGCCGCCCGCGGTCAGTTGCCAGGCGGTGAAGGTCAGTGGGGCCACCCCGGCCTGCCACTTGCGGCTCAGCACCGTGCCGGCCGCCATGGCCGCCGCGCTGCCAATGCCGGCGAGCAGCCCCAGGGGGTCGAGCCGGGCGGTGGGGCCCAGCACCAGCAAGGCCACGCCCAGTGCCCCGGCGATGGCCGCCGCCACGGATGCAGCGCGCACGGGGGTGCCCAGCAGGCCGCGCGCCAGAAAGATGACGAGCAGCGCCTGTGCCGAGCCGAGCGTGGCCGCCACACCGCCCGGCAGGCGTTGGGCGGCCACGAACAGCAGCGTCCAGAACACGGCGAAGTTGAGCGCGCCCAGGGCGAGCACCTGCACCAGGCGTTCGCGTGCGGGCAGTTGCCGCACGATCAGCAGCAGCAACAAGCCCGCAGGCAGCGCGCGCAGAAGGGCCAGCGTCATCGGGTGCCTATGTGGCAACCACTCGGTGGCCACAAAGTAGGTGCTGCCCCACACGGCGGGCGCCAGCGCGGTCAGCAACAGGTCGGTGGTCCGCTTCATGGCTGTGCCTCCGCTGCTTTCGCCTCAGCGACCTGTGCCTGCAACTGCTGGCGCAGGTGGGCCAGGGGGCCGTTGTGCAGGCGCGCACCCGTCTCGCGCACGATCACGGTCGGCACCGACCGGATGCCCAGACCCTGTGCCAGGGCGCGGTCGGCTTGCACGGCGCGCAGCGTTTGGTCGCTGCGCATGGTTTGCGCGAAGTCGGCACGATCGAAGCCGGCCGCGGCGGCCACGTCCAGCAGCACCTCGGGGTCGGCCACGTTGCGGGCCTGCGAAAGATGCGCGGTCTGCAGTGCGTCGAACAAACGCCAATGGCCAAGTTGCCCGCCCGCTTGCCCGCCCAGTTGCTGGGCCGCCTGGCAGGCCAGCGCGGCGGGCAGGCCGTGGGGGTAGTTGAAGGGGGCCGCCCGCATCGCCTCGATGTTGAAACCTTGCGGCGTGTCGCTGGCCGCGGCGCAGGCCGCCCAGTGCGAGAGGATGGTGTCTCTGGCCATGGCGTGCGAACCGCACGCGTCGACCATGCGTTCGGGGCTGTCTTGCAGCACGAAGGTGTGGTGGCGCACGTCGAGGCCGAATTCATCGGCCAGCTGACGCAAACGCGGCGACAGGTTGAAGCACCAGCCGCAGACCACGTCGTGAAAGAAGTCCAGCGTGAGGGGGGGCATGTGGGTCATCACACCAGCTCCGCTTGCTGTGACTCTTGCGGCGCTTCATTCGGCGTTTCATGCGGCGCTGCAACCAGCGCGGCCGCCACCCGCGCCACGTGCTCACCCTGAAACCGCGCACCGGCCAGGTCGTTGGCCGTGGGGCGGCGCGAACCGTCCGCACCGGCAATGGTGCCGGCGCCATAGGGCGAGCCGCCCGCGATCTCGTCGTGGCGCGTCTGGCCGCTGAAGGTGTAGGGCATGCCCACGATCACCATGCCGAAGTGCAGCAGCGGGATGTGGGTGGACAACACCGTCATCTCATGGCCACCATGCTGGCTGCCGGTGGAGGTGAACACCGCGCCCACCTTGCCCGCCAGTGCGTTGCGCGCCCACAGCCCGCCGGCCTGGTCGATGAACTGCTTGACCGCGCCGGCCATGGTGCCGAAGTGGGTGGGCGTGCCCAGGATGATGGCGTCGTATTGCGGCAGGTCCTGCACCGCCATTTCTGCCGTGTCGTCGGGCACAAAGCCGGCGCGCTCGCGCACCGACAGGGGCACCGTCTCGGGCACGCGGCGAACATCAACCTGCACGCCGGGCACGCGGCTGGCGCCGTCGGCTACGGCCTGGGCCATCGTGCGCACATGGCCGTAGCTGGAGTAATAAAGAACAAGAACGCGGGTCATGGGGGCCTTTCGTTGAAGTCTTGCGACAGGAAGGCCACCGAGAATGCCGACGCAGGCCGCCGGGAAACAGACGCCCGGCGTGCAGTCAGTCTTTACGCGCGCTCAAGAATCGCCGTGGTCGCCCGCCAGCGTGGTCTGCAAGTGGTCGATGAAGGCCAGCGTCTTCGCGTCGGTGCCGCGGCGCGAGGCGGTGACCGCATACACATGGCGGCTCGGCAGCGGGTGGTCGGCCAGCACCCGCACCAGGCGTCCATCGCGTTCGGCGGGGTCCGAGAGAAACGCCGGCAGTGCGCCAATGCCGTGGCCGGCGATCAACAGGTCGCGCAGCACCAGGCTGCTGCCCACCTGCAGCCGCGCGTGGTGCGGCGCGGTCACCGTTTCCTGCGGGCTCTGCAATGCCCAGGCCGTGGTGTCGTCCGCGTGCAGATAGCCCACGGCGCGATGGGCCGCGAGATCCGCCGGGGTGTGTGGTGTGCCGTGTTGCGCCAGGTAGGCCGGTGCCGCGAACAGGGCCTGCCCCAACGAGGCAATGTGGCGGGCAACCAGCCCCGAGTCGGGCAGAGCGGACCGGATGCGGATGCTCAGGTCGTAGCCGCCCTCGATCATGTCGACCACCCGGTCGTCAAAGCTCAGCGTGAGTTCGACCTCGGGGTGCTTGTCGATGAACGCCGGCAGCAGCGGGGCCAGCACCGTCACGCCAAACGAATGCGGCGCATTGATGGTCAGCCGCCCACGCACCTGGCCCGCGGCCATGCGCACGGCGTCTTCAGAGCGCTCGACGTCGGCGAGGATGCGCCGCGCTTCCTCGTAGTACACACGACCCTGCGTGGTCAGGGACATGCTGCGTGTGGTGCGGGCCAGCAGCATGCAACCGAGCGCGTCTTCGAACTGCTTCAGGTCACGGCTCAACAGGCCGGGCGACACCTGCAGGTCTTCCGCGGCCTTGGCAAAGCTGCCGCGTTCCACGATCCGGCAGTACGCCCGCATGAATGCCAGTTTGTCCATCGGGGGGTCTCTCCTCGAATGCTTGGTGTGCCCGCCGGCACGTTGCCACGCAGGCGTTGTGCGTGTGTGGCCGTGAGAGCGAGCGGCTATTTCTTCTCGCCAGCGCCCAGTCGATCCTCGCACCAACGCAACGCATCCGGCCCGCTGATGGGTGTCGGCAATGGGCAGCTGCCTGTTTCGATCAACTGGCCGTCGCGCAAGGCCATGGCGCGCACGCTGGCGCGGCGCGCATCGGGCACCAGCAGCACGTTGCGTTCGCCAATGCGGGCCACACCCGACAGGCCCAGTTCCGGCGAGCCATAGACGTGGTTGGAGAAGCCGGGCAGCGAGGCAATCTCGACCAGCTGCGCGCCGTTCCGCCGGTACACCCGCAGCACGCCGCCGATGTGGGGTGTGGTGACGGCGGCGATCTCAGCCTGGCCGTCGCCATCGAGGTCGGCCACGCCCACCGGGTTGAGCCAGCGGTTGGGCGTGCCGATGGGCGCAGACGCCGCGAGCAGCTTGAGCTCAACTGGGCGCGCATCAGGGGTGCCTGTGTCGTTCAGCCCGATCACGGCCAGCGACGAGCCCTTGCCTTGCGTGCTGACGATGGTGAGCAGCACCGTTGCCGTGCCAGCGCTCAATTGCACGAGGCGCGGCGCGAGGTCTTCAAACACGGCCTCGGGTGGCAGCGTCAGCGACAGTTCGCGACCGGTGTTGGTGCGGGCCACCAGGCTGGCGTACTCGTGGGGCGGTCCGAGCGCGAAGTGACCGTAGCGGGGGGTGGGTTCGGCATAGCGCGCGCCGACGATCTGCTCGGCCAGTGCGGTGCCCGCGCCGCAAGCTGTCATCACCATCAGCCAAAGGGCGCGCGCGGCGCGGCGCAGCGGTGCGGGTCGTTTCGATGGCGATGGCGATGGCGATGGCGATGGCGTCGGCATGGGGTGCGTGGGTGTTGGGACCCGCGCATCATCGGCGACGCGGGCCTGCGCGACTACCCCATGCCAACCACCGACCAGGCCAGCAGCAGTTGCGCGGCAAAGTAGGTCGGCCAGCCCCAGAGGTGGTTGGCGTGTGTGCGTTCGACGAAGCGGTCGCGCGCCACCGCCACGTCGGAGACGGCAAACAGCAGCGCGCCCAGCAGCACCACACCTCGGCCGGTGGCGACCGTGTGGCCTGCCGCGGCAACGCACATCAGCAGGATCACCGCCACATAGGCACGCACCGGCCAGGTGAGGGCGCGCGGCAGGTGCGGCCGCACCCAGCGCAAAAACCCCGCACCGGCTGCCACCGACAGCAAGCTCGCCACCGCCAGGGCCGTCTCGTCCAGCGGGCCACTGGCAAAAGCGGCGGCATAGAGCCCGTGCGCGATGAGGAAGGCCACCAGGCCGGCCAGAAACACCGGCTTGCGCCGCGACAGCAGCAAGGCATCACCCACCCAGCCCAGGGCCAGCGCCGCCAGCACCAGCCGGCCGTAGGGCGAGTGCGCTGCGCCCAGTACAACGGCCACCGCCACGAAGGCGCTGCTGGCGCCCAGCTTGGCCACGCCGCGCGCAGCAGGCGCAAAGGCCCATGTGCTGCGGTCGAAGGCGATCTGGGCGACGACGCAGGCCAGACAGATCAAGGTGAGCGCCAGGGGCGCGAAAGGTGGGAGCGGCATGGACAGACGAAGCGGGCGGTCGGCCCTGCCGAGGGTAGCCGCATCGGGCGGGCCCGAGCACCGTCCTGGCACGCCCGCCGTCCCGGGGTGCGTCAGGCCTTGGCCGTGGCCGTGGCCGCCGCGTTGCCTTCGCGCGGGGCGAACAACAGGCCCCGGTTCTTGCCGATGGCCAGGTCCAGCTTCTCCTGCAGCTCCTTGTGGTTGGAGAAGAGGTTGACGTTCATGTGCACGTCGAAGTGGATGCGGGTCTTCTGCCCCGGCGTGACCACGCTCTCTTTGCTGGCGAAGTAGACGATGGGCTTGCCCAGCGCCTCGGCGTAACCCGCCTCGAAGTAGCACGACGGGCGCTCGTCGGTGAGATCGGCGACCACGAACTGCGCGCGGGCGATCTCGGTCTTGATGCGCCGCACCAGATCGTCCAGCGGTACTTCCTTGTCGATGCGGATGGCGACGCATTGGTGCTTGCCGAGGGTGTTCTCCAGCGCCACGAAGCGGCGGTTGAACTCGTCGTGGATGCGCTGCTCGTTCATGGTGCCGTAGCGCTCGCCCTGAATGGGCATGACCACGAACACGCGGTGTTGCACCTTGGGTGCGCGCTTGGCGGCGCGTGCGAGCACCGCCTTGGCCACGTTGTTCTTCTTGGCGACGAACTCTTCGAACCTGGCCTGGCGATGGTTCCACTGCTCCTTGGTCTTGTAGATGCGCAGGTCGACCACCTGGTGCGGTGTGGTCTTGCCGGCCCGGCGGTACTTGACGATACCGTCGTTGAGAAAGGGCAGGATGACCTGGGCGTGTGCCTCCTCTTCGGAGAGGTTGCACATGTAGCGCTGGCGCGCGCCGGGCAGAACGAGGACGGTGTGGAAGTACATGCGGGTGGTGATGGCGCGTTGACGCAGGAATGAAAGCCGCCGACGATCCGGCGGCGCGCAGTCTGTCGCCCCACGCGGCGACATCGGGCCTGGCGCACTCAAGAAAACATGACGCTTGACCGGCGGTTGGCCGCGGGCGGCGCACGCAGGGGGTTCTCATGCCGCAATCCGGCACCTTGAAGGTCTGGCACGACGACCGTGGGTTCGGTTTCATCCGGCCGGGCGACGGCTCGCCTGATGTGTTCGTGCACGTGCGCGCCATGCCGCGCGAGGGCCCTCGCCCGCTGGTGGGCGAGGCGCTGCTGTTCGAGATCGAGTCCGGCAAGGACGGCCGCCCGCGCGCTGTGCGGGTGCGTCGACCGGGGCAGGCCACGCCCGACGCTGAGCCCCGAGCGCGGCGCTCTCCGCCGCGCCCGCTGCGCCGTGTGCCACCACGCCAATCCTGGCTCTCCCGCTGGATGGGCTGGGTGGTGTTGCTGCTCGCCGTGGCGTTCGGGCTGGCGCAGGTTCGGGCCTGGCAACAGGCGCAGGCATTGCGGGCTGCGCCGCTGCCCACATCGGACAGCGTTCAAACCTCGCCCGTGCCCACCGAACGGTTTCAGTGCGACGGACGCACGCAATGCAACCAGATGACGTCGTGCGCCGAGGCGACCTACTTTCTGCGGCGCTGTCCCGGAGCGCAGATGGACGGCGATGGCGACGGGGTGCCGTGCGAGCAGCAGTGGTGCGGCGGTGGTTGATTGACCGATGTCATGCCCGCGTTGATCGCAGCGCGTATGGTGTGGCGCTGCATTCCTTCACGAGACCCTTGACCATGCCCACCATCCGCTTGCTTCCCGTCGCGCTGTCCCTGTTGCTGGCCGGCCACCTGCACGCCGAAGAGATCGGCGAGGTCAGCACCGTGTTCAAGCTCATCGGCCCCAACCACAAGATCGTGGTCGAGGCTTACGACGACCCGGGGGTGAGCGGCGTCACCTGCTTCCTGTCGCGTGCGCGCACCGGCGGCATCTCGGGTGCGCTGGGGCTGGCCGAGGACAAGGCCGAAGCCTCGATTGCCTGCCGCCAGGTCGGGCCGATCGGGTTTGCGAAGCCCATCAAGGCGCAGGAGGAGATCTTCAGCGAGCGCATCAGCCTGGTGTTCAAGCGGCTGCGCATCGTGCGCATGGTCGACACCCAGCGCCACGCGCTGGTCTACCTCACCTACTCGGACCGGCTGATCGAAGGCTCGCCGCAGAACGCGGTGACCGCCGTCGCGGTGGACCGCGCCACCGCCATTCCCTTGCGCTGACGCACCATCGCCCCGGCCCGCGCCCGCCCGCCCGTGCCTGCCCGGGGCTGGCGCCACGGCGCCGGCGCTGCTAAGGTGCCGCGCTCATGGGGCAACAACCGACATCCGCCGACGGTGGCGTGCGCCTGCATGCCATGGACAACCTGCGCGCGGTAATGATGTGGCTGGGCATCGTGCTGCATGTGGCCGCGCTCTACGCTACGCAACCCATGCCGAACGCCTGGCACGACGACCGAAGCACGGTCACGGCCGACCTGGTCGTCGGCGCCATCCATGCGTTCCGGATGCCGGCGTTCTTCATCGTGGGCGGCTTCTTCGCGGCGCTGCTGGCGCGCTCGCGGGGGCCGGCCGGGCTGACCCGCCATCGCCTGCTGCGCCTGGGCCTGCCTTTCGTGGTGTTCTGGCCGGTGCTCTGGCCTCTGTCCGGTTGGGCATCGGTGTTGTTTCTCAACCGCATGCAGACGGACGCCTGGGTGCTCGACGCGTCGATGGCCGGCACGCGCTCATTGCTCGCGATGCCGAGCACGGTGCATTTGTGGTTTCTCTGGATGCTGCTGTGGCTGTGCCTGCTCACGGCGGCCGTGTGGCGCGTGCCTCGGCGATGGGTGAGCCCGTTTGCTGATCTGCTGACCTGGCTGGCGCGTCAGCCGTGGGGGTTTCTGGTGCTTGCACTGCCTTTGCTGCTCGCCAGTGCAGGCTACCCGCGCGCCATGCTGCAGCCTTCCAATGCCTTTTTGCCGCCTTGGAACGAGTGGCTCTTTTACGGTTGCTTCTTCGTGTTCGGGCTCGTGCTTCATGGGCAGCAGACGCACTTCTTTGCGCTGTTCCATCGCCGATGGGTGCACTTTGCTGTGGGAGGGCTGGGGTGCCTCATCGCCACGATTGCCGTGACATCCAGCGGTGGCGCACCGCTGTTGGCCTCGTACCTCTACACCTGCATCGCCTGGCTGTGGAGTTTTGCGGCCATGGGCGTGGCGCTGCGATTCGGCGCTGTGCGACGCCCGGTGTTGGGCTACCTGGCCGACAGCGCCTACTGGGTCTACCTGGTGCACTACCCGGTCACGATCCTGCTGGGTGCGTGGCTGTACCACATGCCCCTGCCGCCCCTGCTCAAGATCGCCAGCAACATTGCGCTCACCACGGTGGTTTGCCTTGGCAGTTACGCACTGTTCGTGCGGCATGGCTGGGTCGGGCAAATGCTCAATGGCAAGCGCCACCCCAGGCCTGCGCCCACGCTGATGGCTCCCTGAGTCGGACTGGCCCTGCGCTCAGTGCGCGCCTGCCGCCGCCTCGGCCGCGGCCGCCGACGTGGGGCCGGTGCGTTTGGGCACACGCGTGAGCCACACCAGCGGAATCAGCGCGATGAACAGCACCGACGACAGCCAGAAGATGTCGTTGACCGCGAGCGTGAACGCCTGCTGCTGCAGCATGCGGTCGATTGCGCCCAGCGCCTGCTGTTGACTCATGCCGCCTTGCACCATGGCGTTGATCGTGGCTTGCGCCGCCGGGCTGCCGGCGTTCACGGCCTCGGCCAGGTGGGCGTGGTGCATGGTGGCGCGGTTCTCCCAGACGGTGGTGGCCACCGAGGTGCCCACCGCACCGAACGAGATGCGCATGAAGTTGGACAGGCCGGCCGCGGCGGGGATGCGGTCGGGCGTGAGGCCCGAGAGCGTGATGGTGTTGAGCGGCACGAAGAAGAAGGCCACCGCCACGCCCTGGATGATGGTCGGGATGAGGATGGTGGTGAAGTCCGCCTGCGTCGAGAAGTGCGAGCGCATCAGCATCACCACCGCGAACACGCCGAACGAGAAGGTCACGTAGCGCCGCGCGTCAACGTTGGCGATGGTGCGGCCCACGTAGGGAGAGAGCACGATGGCCAGCAGCCCCACGGGCGCCGTCACCATGCCGGCGTCGGTGGCGGTGTAGCCCATGAACTGCTGCAGCCACAGCGGCAGCAGCACCACGTTGCCGAAGAACAGGCCGTAGGCCACCGACACCGCCAGCGTGCCGGCCCAGAAGTTGCGCCCTTTGAACAGCCGAAGGTCCACCACCGGGTGATCGTCGGTCAGCTCCCAGGCGATGAAGAAGGCGAAGCCGATCACCGCGGTCAGGGCCAGGCCCACGATCAGTGGCGACTCGAACCAGCCGTACTCCTTGCCAAGGTCGAGCATCACCTGCAGCGCCGCGATCCAGATGATGAGCAGCGCCAGACCGATGCGATCGATCGGCAGCTTGCGCACCACGCTTTCGCGTCGGTGGTAGATGCGCCAGATGAAGAAGGCCGCCAGCAGGCCCACCGGAACGTTGATGTAGAAGATCCACGGCCACGAGATGTTGTCGGTGATCCAGCCGCCCAGCAGCGGGCCCATCACCGGCGCCACCAGCGTGGTCATGGCCCAGGCGGCCATGGCGCGCCCGGCCTGCTCGCGCGGATAGCTCTGCAGCAGCAGGGCCTGCGACAGCGGAATCATTGGCCCGGCCACAAAGCCCTGCAGCACCCGAAAGCCGATCAGCGTGGGCATGTTGGGCGCCAGGCCGCACAGCAGCGAGGCCAGCACGAACAGCAGCACGCTGGTGACGAACAGGCGCACCTGCCCCAGGCGTTGCGTGAGCCAGCCGGTGAGCGGCACCGCGATGGCGTTGGCCACCGCGAAGCTGGTGATGACCCAGGTGCCCTGGTTGGGGCTGACGCCCAGGTCGCCCGCGATGGCGGGCAGCGAGACGTTGGCAATGGACGTGTCGAGCACGTTCATGAACGTCGCGGCGGAGATGGCCAGCGTGCCCCACAGGCGCGCCGAGCCTTCAATGGGAGCGTGCACGCCGGCCGGCGTGTTGGCTTGCGACATGGTCAGTTGGGCTTGCGGGCGACGTGGGCCAGCACCGGGCGGCCCAGGTTGGCTTCGATGATGCGATCGACGACGGCCTCGGCGTCCGAGCCCGCGGTGTCGAAGGCGTCGGTGCTGGCGGCTACCGAGGCGGGTGCGTCGGCAAGCGACTTGCCGTCCTGGTGGCTCACGTCGACGATGGCTTCCATCGACAGGCCCACGCGCAGCGGGTGCGCTTCCAGCTGGCCGGGGTCGAGCGCGATGCGCACGGGCACGCGTTGCACCACCTTGATCCAGTTGCCGGTGGCGTTTTGCGCCGGCAGCAACGCAAATGACGCGCCCGTGCCCACGCCCATGCCCACCACCTGGCCGGTGTAGCGCACTTTCTTGCCGTAGGCGTCGGCCGTGAGTTCGGCGGGCTGGCCCAGACGGATGTTGCGCAACTGGACTTCCTTGAAGTTTGCGTCCACCCACACCTGTTGCAGCGGCACGATGGCCATCAGCGGCGTGCCCGCGGCCACGCGCTGGCCCAGCTGCACCGTGCGCTTGGCCACGTGGCCGTCGACGGGGGCGGGCAGCGTCAGGCGCTGGGTGGCCAGCCAGGCCTCGCGCACCTTGGCGGCGGCGGTCAGCACCAGCGGGTGGTCTTCCACCGAGGTGCCTTCGGTCATGGCGCGGTTGCTGGCGGCCTGCTCGCGGGCGGCGGCCAGTGCCGCGTCCGCGGCGCTCAGCACACTGCGCGCGGCGGTGGCCTGTGCCTCGGCGTGCTGCAGCTCCTCTTTGGACACGGCGCCGCCCGAGAGGGACTGGCGGCGCGCCAGGTCGTCGCTGGTGCGGGCCACTTCGTTGCGGGCCTTGGTCACGTCGGCCTGGCGGGCGGCGATCTGGGCGTTGAAGGTGCCGTTGTCGGCGTAGAGCTTGCGCACCTGGCGCACGGTCTGCGCGAGCTGGGCCTTGGCCTGCTCGAGCGCGAGCTGCGCGTCGGCCGGGTCGAGCCTGACCAGCGGCTGGCCGGCTTTCACGAAGTCGGTCTCGTCGGCCAGGATGGCCTGCACCGTGCCGCCGATCTGCGGCGTGATCTGCACGATGTTGCCCTGCACGTAGGCGTTGTCGGTGCTTTCGTAGTGGCTGGCAACGAACCATTCGTAGGCGCCCGCGGCGACAGCGCCGATCACCACCACGCTGGCGATGGTGAGCAGGGCCTTTTTGCGGCGGGGGTTGCCGGCGGGGGCGTTGGGGGTGGCTTGTTCGGTGGAGCTCATGGTGCGTCTTTCGGGGTATTCGATACAGGGGCGCGGTTCAGGGGCGTGCGCTGGGCGCGTGGGTGTTCGGGCTGCTCAGCGCGACCTTCGCTTCTGGCTGCCAGCCGCCGCCCAGGGCCTGCGCCAGGTTGACCTGGGTCAGCAGGGCGCGGGTGCGCAGGTCCACGTCGAGGCGACGCTGCGCGAGCACGGCCGATTCGGCCGACAGCAATTGCAGGTGGCTGGACAGGCCGGCGCGGTAGCGCTGCTCGGCGATGTCGTAGGCGGCTTCGGCCGAGCGCAGGCTGTCTTGCTGTTGCGTGCGCTGCAGGGCCACCGAACGCGACGAGGTGAGCTGGTCGGCCACCTCGTGCACGGCTTCGATCACCGCCGCGTTGTAGCTGTCGATGGCGGCGTCGAGGTCGGCGTTCCTGCCGCGCAGGTTGGCGCGCAGGCGGCCGCCGTCGAAGATCGGCAGGCGCACCGCCGGGCCCACGCCCCATTGGCGTGCACCGCTGGTGAACAGCTCGTCGAGCCCTATGCTGGACAGGCCGACGTAGGCCACGAGGTTGATGTTGGGATAGAACTGCGCGCGCGCATTGGCCACGTCGCCCTGCGCGGCCTCGACGCGCCAGCGCGCGGCGGCAATGTCGGCGCGGCGCCCGAGCAGATCGACGGGGATGGCCTCGGCCGCGCGCAGCGGCTGCAGCGTTGCCAGTTGCGGGGCTTGCGTCAGCGGGTCCTTGGCGGGCTGGCCGATCAGTGCGGCCATGGCGTTGCGCGCCAGCTGCAGCTGCTCGTTGACCGCTTCGATCTGCTGGCGCGCATCGGGCACGGCGCCTTCGCTCTGGCGCAGTTCGAGGTTGCCGTCGAGACCGGCGCGCACGCGCTGCTGCACCAGGTCAAGCATGGCTTCTCGCTGCGTCAATGCACGCCGGGCCAGGGCGGCCTGCTCGTTCAGGCGTGCAATCTGCAGGTAGGTGCGCACCACGTTGGTCGACAACAGGGTGCGCGCTGCCGCGACCTCGGCCTGCGCGGCTTGCGCGGTGCCCAGGGCGGCGTCGAGGGCCGCGCGGTGGCGGCCGAAGAAATCGATCTCCCACGAGCCGTTGAGCTGCAGCGTGGCGGTGTCCTGCACGCTGCCGGCCAGCGGGGCGGGGATCATGCCCTTGGCGGTGAAGCGCTGGTGCGTGGCGTCGAAGGCGCCATTGAGCTGCGGGCCGCTGCTGCTGTCCACGCCATCCACCGCGGCCATGGCCTTGGCCACGCGGGCCTGGGCGATGCGCAGGTTGGGGTTGCCGGCCAGCGCTTGCTCAACCAGGCGGTCGAGCTGTTGATCGCCCAGCGCGTGCCACCAGTTCGGGGCCAGCGGCGCCACCTCGGCAGCGCGTTGGGCGGGGTCGGCGGCGTTCAGGCCGAGCGAGGGGGCATCGCGCAGCTGCGCGGTGGACGGGGCGACGCCTTGCATGCTGGCGCAGCCGGCGAGCAGCATTGCAGCGGCCAGCGGTGCGAGCAGACCGCGACGGGGGGTGGGTGATGGGCTCATGCGCCCTCCTTCAAATCTTGGGGAATGGCCTGCGCTGCGTCCTGCAGGGCCTGGCCGTTGTCCAGCATGCGCTCCAGCAAGGCCTTCAAGGTGTCGACCTCGTCTTGCGTGAAGCCGCGCAGCAGTTCGTTCTGGACCTGGCACAGCACGGCGGGAATCTGCTCGGCCGTGGCGGCGCCTTCGGGGGTGAGTTCGAGGTTCACGACGCGGCGGTCCTCGGCCGAGCGGTTGCGCTGCACAAAGCCCTTCTCGGCCAGCCGGTCGAGCAGGCGGGTCGTGGCGCCGGCGTCGATGCGGCACTCACGCGCCACTTCGCTGGAGGTCGAGGCCTGAGCGCGGTGCAGCTTGAACAGCGGCAGCCACTGGGCGTCGGTCAGGCCCAGCGGGGCCATGCCGCGCTCGACCTCGGTGGACATCAGCACGAGCAGGCTGCGCACCAGGCGCCCGATCGAGTTCTCGGGGCGATAGTCATCGGGTCGGTAGAAACTGGGCGGCGGTCCGGCGCGGTCCGGGGTCGCAGAGGGGGGGGATTTCATGGGTGCTAATTTAACTGCCTAGGCAACTATTGACCAGGCATTAAATCACGCGAGCCCCTTCCGACCCACACATCGGCCCACAATGACGGCCTTCCCAGCAGGGTCTTGCGGAGGTTGCGATGGCTTGGATTTGGCGAATCACGGTGGCGCTGGCGGCCTGGGCGATCTCGCTCGGCGCACAGGCCGCGATGGGCATGGCCGAACTGCCGGCCGATGCGACCTCCGGCCCGGTCGTGGTGTTCTACCCGGCGGCGGCCACCGAGGCCACGATCGAGCGCGGCAGCTTTCGCTTCGAGGCGGCGATGGACGCCGCGCCGGCACCGGGCGTGGGCCGCCTGGTGGTGATCTCGCACGGCTCGCCGGCCTCGCCCTGGGTGCACACCGGCCTGGCCCGGGCACTGGTGGCGGCGGGGTTCGTGGTCGCCGTGCCCGAGCACCTGCGCGACAACGCCAACGACAGCAGCGACCCCGGGCCGCCGAGCTGGCGTCGCCGACCCGCCGAGGTCTCGGCCGCCATCGACCGGTTGCAGGCCGAGCCCCGCTTCCGGGGCCGTTTCGACGTCAACCGCGTGGGCATGTTCGGCATGTCGGCGGGCGGTCACACCGCGCTCACGCTGGCCGGCGGCCGCTGGTCACCTGCGCGGCTGAAAGAACACTGCCTGCAGCACCTGCAGGCCGACTACCACGCCTGCGCGGGCCCGGCCACGTCGCTGAGCGGCGGCAGTTTCGACGGCATCAAGATGTGGGTGGTGCAAACCGTCAACCGCTTCAAGCTCGACGACACGAGCTGGTACCAGCACGAAGACAAGCGCATCACCGCGGTGGTGGCCGGCGTGCCCTTCGCGGTGGATTTCGACCCCGCCTCGCTGGCGCAGCCGCGCACCGCGCTGGGCATCATCACCGCCGGGCGCGACCGCTGGCTGGTGCCGCGCTACCACGGCGATGCCGTGCTGGCGGCCTGCGCGCCGCGCTGCGAGCTGCTGCTGGATCTGCCCAAGGGTGGGCATGGCGCGCTGCTGGACCCCTTGCCCCCGCTGCCCTCGGACGAACTCAAGGCCCTCATCGGCGACCCGCCCGGCTTTGACCGGCCGCGCGCCGTGGCCGAGGTTCGGCAGAAGGTGGTGGCGTTCATGCGCCGCCACCTCGGCGTGGCGCCCTGATCCGCCCGCCTGGCGACCCAGGGTACCGGGCCGCGCCAGCGCGCAAAACCACCCCCGGTGAGACAATCCCGCCCCATGAACGCGACCAACACCACCGAACTCATGCACACCCTGGGGCAGCAGGCCCTGGCGGCGTCGCGGCTGATGGCCAAGGCCTCGGCGGCGACCAAGCAACAGGCGCTGCGCCGCCTGGCAGCGCTGTTGCGCGAGCAGGTGCAGCCGTTGCAGGTGGAGAACGCCAAAGACCTTGAGCGTGCGCGCACCAACGGCCTGGCCGAGCCCATGGTGGATCGCCTCAAGCTCACGCCCAAAGTGATCGAGACCTGCGCCCAGGGCTGCGAGCAGCTGGCCGCCATGGCCGACATCATTGGCGAGATCTCGGGCATGAAGCAGATGCCCAGCGGCATCCGCGTGGGGCAGATGCGTGTGCCCATCGGCGTGTTCGGCATGATCTACGAGAGCCGACCCAACGTGACCATCGAGGCCGCGTCGCTGGCCATCAAGAGCGGCAACGCCGCCATCCTGCGCGGCGGCTCCGAGGCCATCGAATCCAACCGCGCGCTGGCGGCGCTGGTGCAGCGCGCCCTCACCGACGCCGGCCTGCCCGCCGACGCGGTGCAGCTGGTGCCCACCACCGACCGCGCCGCCGTGGGCCAGCTCATCGCCATGCCCCAGTACGTGGACGTCATCATTCCGCGTGGCGGCAAGGGCCTGATCGAACGCATCAGCGCCGAGGCCAAGGTGCCCGTCATCAAGCACCTGGACGGCAACTGCCACACCTATGTGGACGACCCCTGCGACATCGCGCTGGCGGTCAAGGTGACCGACAACGCCAAGACCCAGAAGTACAGCCCCTGCAACGCCACCGAGAGCCTGCTGGTGGCGCGCGGTGTGGCGGCCGACTTCCTGCCGAAAATCGGTGCCGTGTTCGCGGCCAAGGGCGTCGAGATGCGCGTGTGCGGCGAGAGCAAGGCGCTGCTGAGCAGTGTGGCCGGTGCGAAGCTGGTCGATGCCAGCGAACAGGACTGGTACGAGGAATACCTCGCGCCCATCGTCAGCGTGCGGCTGGTGAACGGGGTGGACGAAGCCATCGCCCACATCAACCGCTACAGCAGCCACCACACCGACGCCATCCTCACCACCAACCACGTGCACGCCCAGCGCTTTCTGCGCGAGGTCGACTCGGCCAGCGTGATGGTCAACACCAGCACGCGTTTCGCCGATGGCTTCGAGTACGGGCTGGGCGCTGAAATCGGCATCAGCACCGACAAGTTCCACGCCCGCGGCCCGGTGGGCGTCGAAGGCCTGACCTCGCTCAAGTACGTGGTGCTGGGCGAGGGCGAGGTGCGCGGCTGACACCGCCATGAACCACCCGCTGCGCTGCGCGTGTGGGGCGGTGCAAGGCCGGGTGGAGGCCACGCGCAGCGCGGGCCGCGCCGTGTGCTACTGCCGCGACTGCCAGGCCTTCGCCCGCTTTCTGGGTGATCCGGCCGACACACTGGACGCGCTGGGCGGCACCGAAGTGGTGGCCACGCGCCCGCGATATGTGGTGTTCACCGCTGGCCTTGATCAGCTGCGCTGCATGTCCTTGAGCGAGCGCGGCCTGCTGCGCTGGTACACCGCCTGCTGCCACACACCCATCGGCAACACACCGCGCGACCCGCGCCTGCCCTATGTCGGTTTGTTGCGCCGCTGCCTGCCCGGTGATGACGCAGCGATGGCGGCCAGCTTCGGCGCCGACGTGGTGGCGGTCAACACCCAGGGCGCCCGCGGGCCGGTACCGCGCTCGCCGCTCGCCCTGGCGCGCGCCATGTTCAAGATCCTGCGCAACGTGGTGCCCGAGCGGCTGAGTGGGCGCTACCGCGAGAGCCCGTTCTTTCGGCCGGGCACGCTGGCGCCGCTGGTGGCACCGCAGGTGATCGGCCGCGAGCAGCGGCGCGCGCTGTCGTCCTGATTCAACAAGGAGATTGGCCATGGTGGTTCGCGTGGTTCGTCTGGGCACCGACCGACTCGCCAACGAAGGCTTGCGCATCGGCACCGTTCGCCGCCCACCCCGCGGCGTGCCCAAAAGCGAATTCGCGCGCCAGAACTGGTACGACGTGTGGTTTCCCAATCTGGCGCCGAGCCTGGAGACCATGAAGCTGGGCCAGCAGGCCGCCACGCCCGCCGACTGGGCCGCGTTCGTGCGGCATTACCGCGCCGAGATGGCACGGCCCGAGGCCAGCCACAGCATCGGTCTGCTGGCGGCCTTGTCGCACCAGAGCGATTTTTCGGTGGGCTGCTATTGCGAAGACGAATCGCATTGCCACCGCTCGGTACTGCGCGAGCTGCTGGTGGCCGCGGGTGCCCGGCTGGCGCCGTGACGGCTGGCGTGCATCAACTGCTCACCGAGGTGCGGGCCTGCACCTTGTGCGCTGCGCACTTGCCACTGGGTCCGCGCCCGGTGCTGCAGTGGCACCCCTCGGCGCGACTGCTGATCGCAGCGCAGGCGCCGGGGCGGCGGGTTCATGACACTGGCGTGCCGTTCGACGACGCCAGTGGCGATCGCCTGCGGCGCTGGCTGGGGTTGTCCGACCCCACCTTCTACGACCCGGCGCAGGTGGCCATCCTGCCCATGGGCTTCTGTTACCCCGGCGCTGCGCGTTCGGGCGATGCCCCGCCCCGCCCCGAGTGCGCGCCGCGCTGGCGCCAGGCCTTGCTGGGCGGCCTGACCAAGCTGCGCCTGACGCTGGTCATCGGGCGCTACGCGCTGGCCTGGCACCTGCCGGGCGAGACCCGGCTGACGGACGCCGTGCGCCAACAGGCCATCGGCATCGACAGCACCCTGGTGTTGCCCCATCCCAGCCCCACCAACAACCGCTGGCTGGCACGCCATCCCTGGTTCGAGGCCGATCTGGTGCCCGTTCTGCAGCAACGGGTTCGCGCGGCACTCGCGCACGTCACCTGAGTAACTGGCCCATGCCGCTCCTCGCGGCATGATCGGCCCATGTTGTCGCTGCTCGATGCCGTTGTGGTGCTCACCCTGGTGGGCGCGGGCCTGGTCACGGGCCTGCTGTTTGCGTTCTCGTTGGTGGTGATGCGCGCCCTGCAGGAGCTGCCGCCGGCCGCCGGCATGGCGGTCATGCAGCGCATCAACGTGCTGATCATCCGCCCGCTCTTCATGCTGCCCTTTCTGGGCACTGCGCTGCTGTGCCTGGCCCTGGCGCTGCTGGCGGTCTGGCATGGGGTGGGCGCCGATTCGGCTTGGCTGCTGGCCGGCGCCATCGTCTACCTCGTCGGGCCCTGGGGCGTGACCATCGTCTTCAACGTGCCCTTGAACAACCAGCTGGCGCGCCGCTCGCCCGCCGAGGCCGCCGAGGCCTGGCCCGCCTATGTGCGCGACTGGCTGCGCTGGAACCACGTGCGCACCGCGCTCGGCGCGGCGGCTGTGGGGCTGCTTGGCGTCGGGCTGGCGCTGGGGCAGTCGGTGATGTGATGATCGGGCTCCTTGCCCGATGGAGACTCTCGTGACCCTGTCCTTTGCCAACCTCGTTGTGCTGCTGATCGCCTTGCTGCACGTCTACATCCTGGTGCTCGAGATGTTCCTGTGGGACACGCCCAAGGGCATGAAGGCCTTCAATCTCACACCCGAGCAGGCGGCGCAGACCAAGGTGCTTGCGGCCAATCAGGGCCTGTACAACGGCTTCCTGGCCGCGGGCCTGTTCTGGGGGCTGATCCAGGGCGACGCCGCCGGTGGCGCCTTCAAGGTGTTCTTCCTGCTGTGCGTGCTGGTGGCCGGCCTGTACGGCGCCGCCACCGCCAACCGGCGCATCCTGTTCATCCAGACGGTGCCGGCCTTGCTGGGCCTGGTGTTGCTGTACCTGGGGGTTTGAGATGGCGCGCACCTTGATCAGCTCGGGTTCGACCTTCGAGGCAGAGATGGGCTACTCGCGCGCCGTGGTGCAGGGCGACTGGGTGTTCGTCTCGGGCACCACCGGCTTCGATTACAGCGACATGAGCATCGCGCCCGACATCGAAACGCAGACCGACCAGTGCTTTCGCAACATTACCGCCGCGCTGGCGCAGGCCGGGGCCAGCCTGCGCGACGTGGTGCGGGTGACCTACGTGCTGCCCGACGGCGGCGAATTCCCCAAGACCTGGCCGGTGCTCAAGCGCTACTTTGGCGAGGTGCGTCCCGCCGCGATGATGATCTCTGCCGGCCTGGCCGACCCGCGCATGCGCATCGAGATCGAGGTGACGGCCCTCAAGGGCGCGCACTGACGGCGGAGCAGCGGGTGTTCACCTACGTCACGCTCGGCACCCACGATCTTGCTCGCGCGGCGCGCTTCTACGATGCGGTGATGGGCGCGCTGGGTCACCAGCGCTGCCACACGCCGGGCGAAGAAGACGAGGGCTGGATCGGCTGGGGCGCGTACCGAGATGAAGGCCGCGTCGAGGTGGCGCTGTGGTTGTGCCAGCCGTTCGATGGTCAGCCCGCTGGCGTCGCCAACGGCAGCATGGTGGCATTCAAGGCCGGCAGCTGGCAGCAGGTGCGCGACTTCCACGCCGCGGCCCTGACCCATGGCGGAAGCAGCGAGGGCGAGCCTGGGCTGCGCCTGCAATACAACCCCGACTTTTACGCCGCCTATGTGCGCGACCCGGACGGGCACAAGCTGGCGGCCGTGTGCCGGGGTCAGACGACGGAGGCGCTCGGATGAACGACGCCCATCGCGCAGACGCACGCGCGGGAGTCGCTGTGGCCCCGCGCACGGCCGCAATTGCGCCGGGTCTGTCGACCTGGCTCGACCTGGCGCGCGTGATCGCTGCTTTCATGGTGTACGTGGGGCACGCCGTGCTGCTGGAGGTGACGCCATCGGCGCTGTCGCTGACCTGGTGGCGGTCGGCCGACGACGCGGTGATTGCCTTCTTCGTGTTGTCCGGCTTCGTGATTGCTGCCACCACCCGTGATCGCCACGCCAGCGCGGGCGACTACGCCCTGGCGCGTCTGTCGCGCGTTTACTCGGTTGCGCTGCCCGCCCTGGTGGTGGCCCTCGCGCTGGACCTGCTGGGCCAGCAGCTGTCGGCGGCGCCCTACGCGGACTACCTCTGGAAATACGACGGGGCATGGCGCCAGTTCGTACGGCACTGGCTGTTCCTGGGCGAGGGCTGGCTCGGTGTGACCCAGCCTTTCACCGTGCTGCCCTACTGGTCGCTGGCCTACGAGGTCTGGTACTACCTGCTCTTTGGCGTGTGCATGTTTGCCCGTGGCGCCTGGCGCTGGCTGGGCGTGGCCGTGCTGCTGGTGGCCATGGGGCCCTGGATGCTCATGTTGCTGCCGCTGTGGTGGCTGGGGGTGCTGCTCAGCCGTCGGGTGACCACCTGGCGGATCGGCCCCGTTGCCGCAGCGGGGTGGGTGCTGGCGGGCGCGGGCGGCTACGCGCTGCTGCTGGTGACCGGATGGCGCAACGCGTTGGATGGACTCTCGCGCGCAGCCTATGCCTGGGTCAGTGAGGCCAGCGGGTGGCCGTTCGATGGCGGCTCCACGGTGCACGTGTTCCCGGACTACGCGGTGGCGCTGCTGTTCGCCATGGTGCTCACCGGCTGCGCCCACCTGCGCTGGACCTGGCCTGAGGGGCTGACGCGGGTCATCCGCTGGCTGGCGGACCACAGCTTCAGCTTCTACCTGATGCATTTCCCGGCGCTGGTCTTTGCGCAGGCCCTGGGTGTGCACCGGGCCGGCTGGCTGGGCAATGCGGGCGTGCTGGCCGGCACGCTGCTGCTGACGCTGGCGGTGGCGCAGGTTGGCGAACGCCGCCGAGGCGCGTATCGGCGTGCCTTCGCCCGGTTGGGCGCGGCGCTGTCAACCCGGGTTGCCCGCAGCGCCGATTGATCTGCCGGATGGGGGCTTGCAACCGCTGACATCCGCCCCAATTACACTGGCCGTCCTCCGCGACACCGCCACCGCTTCGCCATGGTCCCCCACCTCGTCACCGCCCTGACCGGCCCGATCAACGAGCTCGAGCAGCGCATCCTCGAATCCACGCCGGTGATCGAGCGCTGGTTCCGCCTGGAGTGGATGGAGCACACGCCGCCGTTCTACAGCTCGGTGGATGTGCGCAACGCCGGCTTCAAGCTGGCGCCGGTGGACACCAACCTCTACCCCGGCGGCTGGAACCACCTTACGCCCGAGATGATGCCGCTGGCGGTGCAGGCGGCCATGGCGGCGATCGAGAAGATCTGCCCCGAGGCCAAGAACCTGCTGCTGGTGCCCGAGAACGTGCGCGACACGTTCTACCTGAGCAACCTGGCCACGCTGCAGAAGATCTTCTACATGGCCGGTCTCAACGTGCGTCTGGGCTCGCTGTCCAACGAGGTGACCGAGCCCACCACCATCGACCTGCCCGATGGCAGCCACGTGGTGCTGGAGCCGCTGCAGCGCAGCCGCCGCCGGCTCGGTCTCAAGAACTTCGACCCCTGCACCATCCTGCTCAACAACGACCTCTCGGCCGGTGTGCCGGGCATTCTCGAAGACCTGCACGAGCAGTACCTGCTGCCGCCGCTGCACGCCGGCTGGCCCACGCGGCGCAAGAGCACGCACTTCAAGGCCTACGAGGAGGTGTCCAAACGCTTCGGCAAGCTGCTGGGCATGGACCCGTGGCTGATCAACCCCATGTTCAGCCAGTGCGGCCATGTCGACTTCAACGCCGACGAAGGCATGGAATGCCTGCGCAGCAACACCGACGCGCTGCTGACCAAAGTGCGGCGCAAGTACAAGGAATACGGCATCAACGAAAAGCCGTTCGTGGTCATCAAGGCCGACAACGGCACGGGCGGCATGGGCATCATGACCGTGCGCGACGTCAAGGACCTGGACAAACTCACACCCAAGGCCAAGGCCCACATGGCGACGGTGCAGGCAGGGCAGGCGGTGTCGGAGGTGATCATCCAGGAGGGCGTGCTCACCAACGAGCGCATCAACAGCGCCGTGGCCGAGCCGGTGGTCTACATGATGGACCGCTATGTGGTGGGCGGCTTCTACCGCGTGCACGCCGACCGCAGCGTCGACGAGAACCTCAACGCACCGGGCTCCAGCTTCGTGCCGCTGGCGTTCGAGCAGAGCGCGCAACTGCCCCAGCCCGGCGCCAAACCGGGGGCCAGCGTGCCCAACCGCTTCTACATGTACGGCGTCATCGGCCGACTGGCCATGCTCGCGGCCAGCTACGAGCTCGAAGCGACCGACCCCGAAGCCGAAAACCTCGATTGACGCGGGGTTGTGGTTGCTGCGGCGCAACAAAATTCACGATTCCCGAGGGCAATGCACGGCCTAGAGACCTTGCCCGGTGGTGCGTCGCGACGCCCCGGCGCAGAATCGCGCGTTCCTGAATACACGCCCTGCGCCGGGTCGATCTGAATCGGATGGCGGGGCATCGGTTTTGAACTCCCGAGCTCCCTCTTCGCTGGCCGCCCTCACGCTGGGCGCCATCGGTGTGGTCTACGGCGACATCGGCACCAGCGTGCTGTACGCCGTCAAAGAGATCTTTGGATCCGGCCACGTTCCCTTCACGCACGCCAACGTCTATGGCGTCCTGTCGATCATCTTCTGGACGCTGACGACCATCGTCTCGCTCAAGTACGTGGTGCTGGTGCTGCGCGCCGACAACGCGGGCGAGGGCGGGCTGATCGCCATGCTGGCGCTGGCGGCCAATGCGGTCAACGACAAGCCCCGGGTGCGGCGCGCGCTCATGGTGATCGGCATCTTCGGCACCTCGCTGTTCTATGGCGACGGCGTCATCACACCGGCCATTTCGGTGCTGTCGGCGGTCGAGGGTCTGACGGTGATCTCGCCCGCGCTGCACAGGTACGTGATCCCGCTGACGCTGGTGGTGCTGCTGGTGCTGTTCGCCGTGCAAAAGCGCGGCACCGGTGGCATCGGTCGCTTCTTCGGGCCCATCACGCTGGTGTGGTTTGTCTCGGTGGCGGTGCTGGGCGTCTCGCACATCGTGACCCACCCCGAAATCCTGGCGGCGCTCAGCCCGCACCATGCGCTGCGTTTCATGTGGCAGCAACCGGGCACCACTTTCATCATCCTGGGCGCGGTGGTGCTGTGCGTGACCGGCGCCGAGGCGCTGTACGCCGACATGGGCCATTTCGGCAAGAAGCCGATCCGCCTGGCCTGGTTCTCGGTCGTCATGCCCTGCCTCACGCTGAATTACTTCGGTCAAGGCGCCTTGCTGCTGGCCGACCCTACTGCGGTGAGCAACCCGTTCTTTCGCATGGCGCCCACCTGGGCGTTGGTGCCGCTGGTGGCGCTGGCCACCATGGCCACGGTGATCGCGTCGCAGGCGCTGATCTCGGGCGCGTTCAGCGTCACCAAGCAGGCCATCCAGCTGGGCTACCTGCCGCGCCTGAACCTGCGCCACACCAGCGTGCGTGACACCGGCCAGATCTACATCCCGTTCGTGAACTGGGCCCTGTTCACCGCCATCGTGCTGGCGGTGGTGATGTTCAAGTCGTCGAGCAACCTGGCCTCGGCGTACGGCATCGCCGTCACGCTGGACATGCTCATCACCACCACGCTGACCTTCTTCGTCATCCGCTTTGGCTGGAAGTACCCGCTGTGGCTGTGCATCGGCGCCACCGGCCTGTTCTTCGTGGTCGACCTGGCCTTCTTCAGCTCGAACATGCTCAAGCTGTTCGAGGGCGGCTGGTTCCCGCTGGCCATTGGCGGTGCCGTGTTCATGCTCATGATCACCTGGAAGCGGGGTCGCGGCCTGATGTCCGAGGCGCAGCACGCCGACGCGCTGGAGCTGCGGGGTTTTCTGGACGCCGTGTTCGTCGAGCCGCCCGTGCGGGTGGCCGGTGTGGCGGTGTTCCTGACCGCCGAGGCCGACGTGGTGCCCAACGCCTTGCTGCACAACCTCAAGCACAACAAGGTGCTGCACGAGCAGAACCTGTTCGTCACTGTGCGCTCGCACGAGGTGCCCTGGATCGGCCTCAACGACCGGCTGCAGGTCGAGTCGCTGGGCCACGACTGCTGGGCCGTGACCATTCACTACGGCTTCAAGAACGATCCCGATGTGCCCGCTGCGCTGGAACCCCTGCGCCTGCGCGGCTGCGAGATCGAGCCGATGACCACCAGCTACTTCCTGTCGCGCGATGTGGTCACGCCCACGCTGGGCAGTGGCATGGCGCCGTGGCGCGAAAAGCTGTTTGCCGCGATGCACCACAACGCCGCCGGCGCAGCGGCCTTCCTGAACCTGCCGGCCAACTCGGTGATCGAGCTGGGGTCAAAGGTCGAGATCTAGGGCCCGTTCGCACTTGGAAAAATAGTGTGAACAGGCCCTAGCGCCACCTGACCCCGCCACTGCGCGGGTTGCCCGGGTCCAGCAGAATCGCGCGATGCGATTCTTCCGTGATCTGAGTGTGTCGGCCGCCACCGCCGGCTTCGTGGCGGTGCTGGTGGGCTTCACCAGTTCGGTGGCCATCGTGTTCCAGGCCGCGCAGGCCTTTGGCGCCACGCCGGCGCAGATCACATCGTGGATGTGGGCGCTCGGCCTGGGCATGGGCCTGTGTTCGGCCATTCCGTCGCTGGTGCTGCGCCAACCGGTGATGGTGGCCTGGAGCACGCCGGGCGCGGCGGTGCTGGCGAGTGCCGGGGTGGCGGGGGGCTTCTCCATGCCCGAGGCCATCGGCGCCTTTCTGGTGTGCGGCGCGCTCATCACGCTGGCGGGCGCCACCGGCTGGTTCGAGCGCGTGATGAACCGCATCCCCATGCCGATTGCCGCAGCCTTGCTGGCCGGCGTGCTGGCGCGCTTCGGTCTGCAGGCCTTCGGTGCTGCGCAGACCGCGTTGGTGCTGGTGGTGCTGATGCTGCTGGTGTATTTGCTGGCGCGCCGCGTGGCGCCGCGCTACGCGGTGGTGCTCACCCTGCTGGCGGGGGTGGCACAGGTGGTGATCGATGGCCGCTTCAACGCCGGCGCACTGCGGCTCGAATGGGCGGTGCCGGTGTTCACCGCGCCCAGCTTCACGCTGGCGGCCTTCACCAGCCTGGCGTTGCCGCTGTTCATCGTCACCATGGCCTCGCAGAACCTGCCGGGCGTGGCGGCCATTCGCGCGGCGGGCTACGACATGCCGATCTCGCGCATCCTCACCGTCACCGGCATCGCCACCCTGGTGCTGGCGCCCTTCGGTGCGTTTGCGCTCAACCTGTCGGCCATCACCGCGGCGATCTGCATGGGGCCCGAGGCGCACCCCGATCGCCACAAGCGCTACACCGCTGCGGTGGTGTGCGGCGCGCTGTACGTGGCCATTGGCCTGGTGGGTGCATTGGTCACCGGTTTGCTGATCGCGTTTCCCCGCGAACTTGTCATGGCCATTGCCGGCATCGCGCTGCTGGGCAGCATCGGCAGCGGTTTGAACGCCGCGCTGCAGGAAGACCGTCACCGCGAGGCCGCGCTCATCACCTTTCTGGTCACGCTCAGCGGTGTGGTGATTGCCGGCATCGGCTCGGCCTTTTGGGGGGTGGTGGCCGGCGCTGTCGCGCTCTTTGTGCAACAGTACCGCCTCGCGAAGAAAGACCTCCGTTCATGAGCAAAAAAATCCTGGTCGTTGCCGACCCCCTCGAAGCCTTCAAGACCTACAAGGACACAACCTTCGCCATGATGCGCGAGCTGCAGCGGCGTGGCCACACGTTGGCGGCCTGTGAGCCGCGCCAGATGCAGTGGGTGAGCGGTGGCCGGGTCACGGCACAGCTGCGACACATCCGCCTCACCGGCGCGCTCGACCATTGGTTCGACGTCACCGCCGAAGGCCGTGAAGCATTGGCCGGCTTTGACGCCGTGCTCATGCGCAAGGACCCGCCCTTTGACAGCGAGTTCTTCTACGCCACGCATTTGCTGGAGCAGGCCGAGCGCGAAGGCGCGCGCGTTTTCAACAAGCCTGCGGCCTTGCGCGACCACCCCGAGAAGCTGGCGCTGATGGAATTTCCGCAGTACGCGCCGCCCACGCTGGTCACGCGTTCGGCGGACGACGTGCGCGCCTTTCACGCCGAACACCGCGACGTGATCCTCAAGCCGTTGGACGGCATGGGCGGCATGGGCATCTTCCGCGTGCGCGACGACGGCCTGAACCTGGGCGCGATCGTCGAGACCCTCAACCAGGGCGGCGCCACCAGCGTGATGGTGCAGCGCTACCTGCCCGAGATCGTTCAAGGCGACAAACGCCTGCTGCTCATCGGTGGCCAGGTGGCGCCCTTTGTGCTGGCGCGCATTCCGCAAGGCACCGAGGTGCGCGGCAACCTGGCCGCGGGCGGCAAAGGCGTGGCGCAGCCCCTGCGGGACGAAGACCGCGCCGTGGCCGAAGCCATGGCGCCCGTACTGGCCGCGCGTGGCCTGTTGCTGGTGGGGCTGGACATGATCGGCAACCGCGTGACCGAGATCAACGTCACCAGCCCGACCTGCTTCCAGGAGATCCAGCAGCAGACCGGCTTCGACGTGCCGGCGATGTTCGTGGACGCGCTCGAAGCAGCGATGGCCTGACACCCAGGAGGTCACTTCCATGAGCACCGTCGCCCCCATCAAAGATTCGCAATCCGATCCCCGCGTGAAGGCGGTGTTCGACGATATCCGCGCCACCCGCAAAACCGACTTCGTCAACAACCTCTGGCAGGCCCTGGCCTTTGACCCGACCTTGCTGGAGACCACCTGGGCCGAGGTCAAGCGACTGATGGCCACGCCATCGACGCTGGACCCACTGACCAAAGAATTGATTTACATCGCCGTGTCGGTGGCCAATGGGTGCGGCTATTGCGTGCACTCCCACACCGCGGCCGCGCGCGCCAAGGGCATGAGTGGTGCGCAGCACGCCGAGTTGATGGCCATCATCGGTCTCGCGGCCAAAACCAACCACCTGGCGACGGCATTGCAGGTGGAGCTCGACCCGGTGTTCGACGCCGGGCGTCAGTAAAAGCGCTCAGCCGGGAATGGCGCTCAGTCAGTAGAGACGCACGGCGACATCGAAGTGCCAGCTGCGGCGGATTTCGATCACGTCGTACTGATTGGCCAGGCCCGCCGGAAAGCGCTCGTAGGCGGCCTGGCTGTATACGATGCGCTGAATCGCCTGGTCCAGTGCGGGCAGGCCGCTGGAGCGCTCGAACGTCACGGACTCCACCGTGCCGTCGCTGCGCACGGCAACGCGCACCACCGGGTCGCTGTGCGGCTGCTGGATGAGCGGGCGCACCAAGTCGATGGTCATGTTGCGCTGGATCTTCCAGGCCCAGGCCTCGGCGTAGCGCACGAGGTCGGGGTTGGCGTGGGCGCGGCCGAACAGGCGCACGCGCCTGAGCGGGCTGGCCTGGGGATTGCGCTGCGCGGCGGCTTCTTCGGCCTCGCGTTGGGCGGCTTCTTCCATCAACTGGCGCCCAATGGCGCGCAAGCGCTCCTCGCGCAGGGCCTCGTAGGCGGCATCCGCGGCAGCGGTGTCCTGGCCATTGGCTGAGCTGGGCGTGTTGCCTGGCGTGCCCGCAGGCGCTGTGGGAGCGCCGGTGGCGGTGGTTGTCGACGCGCTCTGGGTGGCGGAGCCGGCAGCGCTGGTTGAGTTGGTGGCCGCACGAGCGGCCGCTGCACTGGCAGCAGCCGCGTCAGCCGCGCGCTGGCTTGCGGCTTGATGCGCGGCGGCCTGTCGTGCTGCCTCCTGTCGCTGAGCCTCCTGTTGTGCAAGCGCTTGTCGCTCGGCTTCGGCACGCGCTACTTCGGCGTGTGCGGCGGCTTGTCGCGCCGCCTCCTGGCGTTGCGCTTCCTGCTGCGCGAGGGCTTGTCGCTCGGCTTCGGCACGCGCTGCTTCGGCTTGCGCGGCGGCCTGTCGTGCTGCCTCCTGGCGTTGGGCTTCCTGCTGCGCGAGGGCTTGTCGCTCGGCCTCGGCACGCGCAGCGTCTGCTTGTGCGGCGGCCTGTCGTGCTGCCTCCTGTCGCTGAGCCTCCTGTTGTGCAAGCGCTTGTCGCTCGGCTTCGGCACGCGTTGTTTCGGCTTGTGCGGTGGCTTGTCGCGCCGCTTCCTGGCGTTGCGCCTCCTGCTGCACGAGTGCTTGTTGCTCAGCCTCGGTGCGGGCGGCCTCTGCTTGAGCAGCGGCCTGGCGTTGCGCCTCCTGCTGTGCGAGCGCTACGCGTTCGGTCTCGGCGCGCGCAGCTTCGGCTTGTCGTGCAGTAGCCAGCTGCTCGGCCAGTGCCCGCTCCGCCGCTGCCTGCTGCCTGGCGAGTTGCTCGGCGGCCCGTTGAGCTGCCTTTTGAGCTGCTTGTTGCGCCGCGCGCTGACGCGCGGCCTGCGCCTTGGCGGCAGCCGCCTGGCGAATGGCCTCTTGGCGCCGTGCCTCCTGGCGTGCGGCCTCGCGTCGGGCGGCGGCCTGGCGCCTGGCCTCGGCCTCCAGGGCGGCGATGCGCGCGGCCTCGCGTTTCGCGGCGGCTTCGCGTCGCGCCTGCAACTCGGCGTAGTCCAGTACCGACAGGGCGCCTGGCCGTCCTGCTGGCGAGGCGCTGCGTTGCGTCGACGTCGTGGGGTTTGCGGGCGTGGTGGTGAGCGCGCGATCGCCCGCGGTGGCGGTGTCCGCGGAAGCGCTTGGCGAGGCCGCATCGGGAACCTCTGCGCGACGCTCGTTCCAGGGCAGCCCCAATCCGGGAAGGCCCAGGCCCTGACCACCGAAACTCAGGCTGAGCAGCAGCGCGTGCGCCAGCAGCGACAGCACGGTGGCCGTGCTGAGCCGTTTGGGCTCCGATCGCCACCACAGACCGCGGTGCCAGCGGCGCGCCAACGAGGGCGGCAAGGCCAGCATGGGCTGGCGCTCAGTCAGCGGCCTGGTGTTTGTGCCGGTCTCCTGAGAGGTCAAGCGCCCTCCACCTGGGTGTGACCGACACCCAAGGGCGTCGGGCGCGTCAACGCACGCGCCCGAGAAGCGGAACGGTCAGCGGCTGGAGGAAGGGAGGCATGCGCCTGCATGTGGCGCATTGTCCGACGGCTTGGATGCGCCGGGAGAGGTTGTTCGGTCAGGTCGTGACGATCTCGACACAGTCACGACGTCACCCGGGGTCACTTGCCGCGGCTGAGCGTGGTGGCGCCGCGTCGGGAGGATTCGGTCAGATGGCGAACCGATTCGGCGATGTCGGCGTAGGCGCGTGCCATCCGGCGACGTTGCCGGGCCTCTCGCTCGACACCCAGATCGACGACACGGGCCGTGTGGCGAGGCTGTGGCTCGACGCCGTCGTGGGCGGAAAAATCAAGCGGGAGTTGGACCTGAATCTTCATGGTTTGCGTCTCCGGGTGATGGGTCTTCCACCAGGCTCTTGCGCCGCAGGGATTCTACGACCAAGGCCTCCAGGGCCGGCAAGGCTTCCAGGCTCTTCTCGGCCTTGGGTGTTCCCTGATCCGGTGCGAGGCGGATAACTTTGCCGTTGCGCTTGCGCGAGTCGGGTTTCATCTTGAACAGACTCAGGAAACGGGTGGGCGCCACGCCGTCGTAGGGCAGCAAACGGACTTTGTCGCTGGCCTCCTCACTTTCGGTCATGGCATCGCCGTGCAGCCGGATGGCCAGACTCTTCTTGTAGGGTTCGATGTAGTAAACCTCCGTGATGCCGGCGGCAATGATGTGGCGCGCGCACGAATGGCAGGGGTAGGTGGTGACGAACAACTTGCCGCCACGAACGCGGTCTCCCTTCTGGCGCAGTGCGGTGAGGATGGCGTGCATCTCTGCATGGATCGAGCGTGAGAACTCGATCAAACCCCGAAGTTTTCGGTTGCCCTTCACGCGGTCGAGTGCCGCCTGGCGGTGCCCCGCCGTGACCAGATCACCCAGCGCGTCCACCACATGCCCGGCGAGGAGGTCCTTCTCCTCGTCGTTGTAGCACTTGCCACCGAAGTTCCAGCACCGCAGATCTTCGCCCGCACTGCCCGTGCCGCCCGCTCGAGCCACCTCGCTGACATAGAGATCGCCAAACGCGCGCGGCACATCGTTCCATCCAATGGCAAGGACTTCGCCTTCCTGGTCAGTGACGGCAGCGCCCACCTGGCGCGACAGGCAGGCCGAGTTGCTGGCCGCCGACGCGGCGGCATACATGGCGGTCTCGGCCCGCGTCGGTGTGATGACTTGCGTGCCCAGTACCAGATGCAGGAAGCGCTCGACGCGTGCGCGCAACTGGGTCTCGGTGTTGGTGTCCATGCGCAAGAAGAAATCGCACTGCGGGAAAGTCTCCTGCACGGTCTGACCGTCGTCGCGCTCTTCGCCCGAGTCGCGGTCCATCAGCATGGCAATGGCCGCGTTGTCCAGGCCCTGGGTGCGCAAGGACTGCTCGCGTGCGCTGACCGGGGCGAACACACCGACGACGTACAGCGCCTCGCGGTACACGGTGCGCAGCAGTTCAAGCTCCTGTTGGTTTTTGATTGAGTCAATGATGTGGCAGGCGCGGCGGGGCAGGTACTGGCGTGTTTGCTGGTCCCGCGCGTTCAGCTCCCGATCGACCCGGATTTCGTGCACCGCCAGCTCGGCCAACACGCTGGCGCCGTAGACGCTGCGCATCTCGTCACCAATATCGATCAGGGCGTGGCGGCGTTCGGCTGGCGTGTCCGGGATGGAGCGACTGGCGCGCTTGGCGTGTTCCTCGATGAACTGGCTCAGCCGAACCACCCGGCAAGCCTCGTAGGAAAACGTGCTGCGCAGCATGTCCCGCAACTTGTCGGCCACCTCGTGCAAGGGTGAGCCGATGGGGCCGCACAGGGCAATCACCAGTTCGTCGGTGTGGGTGGACCCGAGGACATCCCGGGTGGATGCGCCCGCAAACAGATCGCTTGCGGGTGGTGCCTTGTGTTCTTTGCTGACGGCTTTCAGCGCGGTGGCCATGGTGTCTCCCCTGATGTGCCTTCAGGGGTCGACGGTGCCCCCGAATGGACCCGCATGCTAGGCAGCGCGCCTGGGGATAACGGGTTGGGGTATCTGAGGCTCCGAAGAACAGCCCTGGCTACAGTTTTTCCGTCTCGCCCGCCTTGGGCTGCCACTTCATCAGGCCCTTTTCGATGCGGCCCACCGCTGCGTCGAGCGCCAGCGCGAAGCTGGTGAGCACCAGGATGCCGGCCATCACGGTGTTGATGTCGAACTGGCCTTCGGCCTGCAGGATCAGGTAGCCCACGCCCTGGGCCGACCCCAGGTATTCGCCGACCACGGCGCCGACGAAGGCCAGGCCCACGCTGGTGTGCAGCGAGCTGAACACCCAGCTGGTGGCGCTGGGCAGGTACACGTGGCGCAGCAGCTGGCGCTGGTTGGCGCCCAGCATGCGGGCGTTGGCCAGCACCACGGGGCTGACTTCCTTCACGCCCTGGTAGACGTTGAAGAACACGATGAAGAACACCAGCGTGACGCCGAGCGCGACCTTGGAGCCCATGCCCAGGCCGAACCATACGGCAAAGATCGGCGCCAGGATGATGCGGGGCATGGCGTTGAGCGCCTTGATGTAGGGCTCCAGGATGGCCGAGGCCATGGGCGAGAGCGCCAGCCACAAGCCACCGGCCAGGCCGAACACCGCGCCGATGCCGAAGGCCATGACGGTCTCGGCCAGGGTGACCCACAGGTGCACGTAGATGTCGGCGTCACCCACGAACCAGGCCCAGATGCGCGCGAAGATCTTCAGCGGCTCGCCAAAGAAGAACGCCGCCTGGCGGTCGTTGTCGAACATGAAGGGCGGCACCACACCGGGCGCGGTCATGAGGTGCCAGAAGACGAAGATGAGCGCCAGCAGCGCCAGCTGCCACAGGCGCAAGTTGCCCTGCCGAGGTTTGATGAGGTTCCACATGCGCGATCAGGCCGCTTTCTGCAGTTGTTGCTGGTAGCCCTTGAGCACCTCGTCGCGCAGCACGGCCCAGATGGCGGCGTGCAGCTCCAGAAAACGTGGCGTGGTCTTGACCTCGGCCACGTCGCGGGGGCGCGGCATGTCGATGCTGAAGTCGCCGATGGGGCGACTGGCCGGGCCGGCTGACATCACCACCACGCGATCGCTCATGGCGATGGCTTCGTCCAGGTCGTGCGTGATGAACAGCACCGCCTTTTTCTTTTCGGCCCACAGCTGCAGGACTTCGTTCTCCATCAGCTGGCGGGTCTGGATGTCGAGTGCCGAGAAGGGCTCGTCCATCAGGATGATGTCGGGGTCGAGCACCAGGGTCTGCGCCAGCGAGGCGCGCTTGCGCATGCCACCACTCATCTGGTGCGGGTAGCGGTCGCCAAAGCCGCCCAGGCCGACGCGGCGCAACCAGGCGTCGGCCTGCTCGCGCGCATCGGCGTCGCTGGCACCGCGGAACTGCAGGCCCGCCATGACGTTTTGCAAGGCGGTGCGCCAGGGCATCAGGCTTTCGGCCTGGAACATGTAGCCCGCGCGCGCGTTGATGCCGCTGAGTGGCTCGCCAAAGATGCGCGCGCTGCCCTTGCTGGGTTCGAGCAGACCGGCCGCGACGTTGAGCAAGGTGCTCTTGCCGCAGCCGGTGGGCCCCACCACGCTGACGAACTCGCCCGCCCCCACCGTGAGGTTCACTTCGTCCACCGCCGTGTAGCGCTGGCCGGGTGCGTCCTTGCTGATGAAGGTGCAGGCAACGTCCTGCAGTTCGATCGCCGCGGTCATGTCATCCCTTCGGGTACTTGGCGTTGGCCTTTTGCGCGAAGTTGTTGGTGAACACCGCGCCCAGGTCGAGCTTGGCCTCGGCGATCTTGGCGTCGACGCTGGACAGCGCCTTGAGCGCGGTCTCGGCGCCCTTGGCTGGGAACATGCCGTCCGGCGAGAGCGCTTTCTGCGCCGCCAGGAAGCCGTCGATGTAGATGGCGCGGTCGCCCAGCAGGTAGCTCTCGGGCACCACTTTGATGATGTCGCCGGGGCCGGCCTGCTGGATCCACTTGTCCGCGCGCACCATGGCATTGGCCATGGCCTGCACCGTGTTCGGGTTCTTGTCGATGAAGGCCTGCGGGCAGTACAGGCAGCCGGCCGGCATGGGGCCGCCGAAGATCTTTTCGGCCTCTTTCACATTGCGCGTGTCGGCCACGATCTTGAGGTCGCCTGACCGCTGCAGCAGCGTGATCACCGGGTCGAGGTTGCTGATGGCGTCGATCTGGCCGGCGCGCATGGCGGCCACGGCACCGTTGCTCGCGCCCACGCCGACGAAGCTCACGTCACTGGGCTTGAGGCCCGCACCGGCCAGCACGTAGTTGGCCATGACGTTGGTCGAGCTGCCCGGCGCGGTCACGCCGATCTTCTTGCCCTTGAGGTCGGCCACGCTCTTGAAGTTGGGCATGGTCTTGGGGTTGATGCCCAGCACGATCTGCGGTGCCGCGCCCTGCAGCACGAAGGCGCGCATGGGCTGACCCTTGAACTGCATGTTGATGGTGTGCTCGAAGGCGCCCGAGACCACGTCGGCACTGCCTCCCACCACGGCCTGCAAGGCGCGCGAGCCACCGGCGAAGTCGACGATGGTCAGGTCCAGGCCCTCGTCCTTGAAGTAGCCCAACTGCTCGGCAATGGTGAGCGGCAGGTAATAGAAGAGGTTCTTGCCGCCCACGGCGATGGTGGCCTTGGGCTTTTCCAGGCCCTGCGCAAAGCTGAAGCTGGGCAGGGTCGCGGCGGCGATGCCGCCGGCGATCAAATGGCGTCGTTGCATGGTTGTCTCCGGTGTTGGTGTACGCAGCGAGCCCCGAAGGGCACCGCGGGATGATAGTCTGGGGGGGTACCCCGGCGCGTCGCCCGGGCATCAGGGTTGGCCCGGGGACGCTGCCTTGGGCACTATTCGATGGCCACACCGTCGACGAACACTTTGAGCTCGCCTGGCGCAAAGGCGGTCCAGGCTTCGTCGCTGGTGAGTGGTGTGGTGACGATGACGGCCGCGCGGTCGCCCGGCTGGTTCACGGAGGCGAAGTCCACGGTCCAGTCGCAGTCCTTGAGCGTGGCCTGCTGGAAGGGGTGTTGGCGCACCAGCCAGTGCAGGTGGGTGCTGCAGTGTGCCCACAGCGCTTCGCCATTGGAGAGCAGGAAGTTGAAGCTGCCGTAGGGCGTGACCTGCGGAATCAGTTCGCGCAGCGTGTGGCCGAGCTCGTGAACGCTGGGCAGGGCGGCGTGCGACTTGTGCAGCTCCTGCATCAGCCAGCAAAAGGCGCGCTCACTGTCGGTGGTGCCCACCGGTCGGAAGTGGGCGTGCAGATGCGGCTCGTAGTCCTTGAGGTCGCCGTTATGCGCGAACACCCATTGCCGCCCCCACAGTTCGCGCACGAATGGGTGGGCGTTCTCGAGCGCCACTTCGCCGATCGTGGCCTTGCGCACGTGGGCAATGATGTTGCGGCTCTTGAGTGGGTAGGCCTGCAGGAACTGCGCCATGGGCGACTCGGCCGCGCTCTGGTGATCGAGGAACAGCCGCAGGCCCTTGCCCTCGAAGAAGGCGATGCCCCAGCCATCGGCGTGGTGGTCGGTGTGGCCCCCGCGTTCGCGAAACCCGGTGAAGCTGAAGGTGGCGTCGGTCGGGGTGGCGCAGTTGAGGCCGAGCAGTTGGCACATGGCGGCTATTGTGCGTCGCGCGCCGGCTTCAGGCGCATGGCGGCCAGCAGTGCCAGCGCGCAGATGACCGCCAGCAGCAGGAAGGTTTCGTCGAAGGCGGCCACCCGCTGCGGCGAGGTGCTGGTGGTGTCCAGCGTCGCACCGTGCGCGGCCACCCGCCACTCCAGAAAGATGCCGCACAGGCTCACGCCGGCCGCGCCACCCAGCATGCGCAGGAAGTTGATGACGCTGGAGCCTTGCGGGATGTGGGTGCGATCGATGCCGCGCATGGCGCCGATGTTGAGCGAGGGCAGGATGAAGCCCAGCCCGATGCGCCCCAGGATGGCCCACAGCACCAGCAGCGGAATGATGCGCGGCGCGTGGTCGATGTCGATGGTGAGCATGAGCGCGAACGAGGCCGCCAGCAGCAGCACGCCGATGCTCACCAGCCGGTGCGTGGGTTGGCGGTCGGCCAGGCGCCCGACGACGGCGATGGTGATGGCCAGCACCAGCCCGGCCGGCAGCAGGATGGTGCCCACGTATGAGGCCGACAGGCCCAGCCCCATCAGCATGTAGACCGGCAGCAGGTAGGTCGAGCCGAACAGCGCCACGCCATAGGTGAAGGCCACCACGCTGCCCATGGCGAAGCGCCGGTCGCGAAACAGGCTCAGGTTCATGAGCGGGTCCACGCCCTGGTGGTGCTGGCGGCGCTTGAGCATGCGCCGCTCCAGCCAGATGAAGACCACCAGCAGCGCCGCCGCCAGGGCGATCAGGGCCACTGCGGTGGCGGCGGTGCCCCCTTGCAGTTCCACCAGGCCGTTGAGCAGGCACAGCGTGCCGGCGGCGGCCAGCAACAGGCCACGCCAGTCCAGCGCCGCGCCGTCGGGGTTGGCGGCGCCGCCACCGGGGGCCGTGGTCGGGATGATCTTGCGCGCCATCCACAGGCAGGCAATGCAAAAGGGCACGACCATGAAGAAGATCGAGCGCCAGCCGAACAGGTCGACCAGCACGCCGCCGACGCTGGGTCCGATGGCCGGCGCCAGCACCACGCCCATGCCGAAGATGCCGCTGGCGCGGCCCTGCTCGTTGGGCTCGAAGGCGCGCAGGATGATGATGGCGGGGATCGGCTGCACCACGCCGGCCGCCAGGCCCTCGGCCACGCGCGCGGCCAGCACCAGCGGAAAGTGGTTGGCCAGGCCGCCAGCGGTGCCGCCGATGAGCAAGAGCCACATGCAGCCCGAGAAGGTGGTGCGATAGCCATAGCGCGCCAGCAGCCAGGGCGTGGTCAGCATGGACACGGTCATGGCCGCCATGAAACCCGAGGTCACCCACTGCGCGCGCTCCTGGCCCAGCGTGAAGTGCTGGCTCATGTCGGGGATGGCCACGTTGACGATGGTCGAGGACATGATCGACGCCATGGTGCCCACCATCACCGCCAGCAGCAGCAGCCAGCGGTAGCGTTCGCCATAGCGCGCGCGCAGCGCGGCCAGGCTGGTGTCGTCGGGGGTGGGTGGTGTGCTCATGCGGGCGGGCGCTGCTCGAAGGCGCCGCGGCCCCGATCATAGGCATGCTGCCCGTGGTGCGGGGCCTCAGGGTTGTTGCGAGGCGTCGCGGCGGGCCGCGTCCAGGGCGGCGCGCACGCAGGCCATGCACAGGCAGGCGCTGCCCTTGGCGGCGGCCGGCACCCTGGCCAGCAGTTCGGGGGTGAAGGTCTCGTCGACGCACCAGCAAGCCGGTTGCGGCTGGCCGGTGGCTTTCTCCAGCTCCATGGCGCAGCGGTTGTCGCCGCCGCACAGCGGGCAGCGGGTGGGGTCGATGGGTTCGGACATGGGCGCCCATTGTGCAGAGCATGGCGGCCGCTGTGTTAGCGTCGGCGGCGACATGCGAACCCTGATCCGATGGTCTTGCCTGGTGCTGGCGCTGCTGGCCCACAGTGCCCAGGCGCAGACACCCCCCACGCCCCAACGCGCAGCCGACACCCTGGCCAACCGGGTGCTGGCCTGCACCGCCTGCCACGGCAAGCAAGGCCGGGCCACACCCGACGGCTACTTTCCGCGCATCGCGGGCAAGCCGGCCGGCTACCTGCACAACCAGTTGCGGCACTTCCAGGCGGGTCGGCGCCAGGCGGTGGGCATGGCCTCGTTGCTGGACCACCTGGACGACGCCTACCTGGGCGCCATTGCGGCCTACTTTGCCTCGCTGGAGTTGCCCTACCCACCCCCGGCCGAGGCGCAGGGCACGCCCGCGCAACGCGCGCGCGGCGAGCAGCTGGTGCGCGTGGGCGATGCCTCGCGCGGCCTGCCGGCCTGCAGCAGCTGCCACGGCGAGCGCATGACCGGCGTGAAGCCGGCCATCCCCGGTTTGCTGGGTCTGCCGCGCGATTACCTGGTCGGACAGCTTGGCGGCTGGCAAAACGGCTTGCGACACGCCAGCGCACCCGACTGCATGCGCGACATTGCGCGCAAGCTCGACGGCGCCGATGTGAGCGCCGTGGCCAGCTGGCTGGCCGCACAACCGGTGCCGACCGACGCCAAGCCGGCCGATCGGCTGCCGGCGCCGCTGCCGCTTGCGTGTGGCAGCGATCTCGGGGGTGTGCGATGACGCGCCGTGTGCTGTGGGGTCTGGCCGTGGTGCTGTTGCTGGCCATGGGCGTCTTTGCGGTGCGCGTGTGGATGACCCTGCGACCTGCGCCGCTGGACGCCGGGCCCGAGCCGGTGGCCACGCCGGCGCTGGTCGAGCGCGGTCGCCTGCTGGCCAGCGCGGGCAACTGCATGGCGTGCCACACGGCACGCGCTGGTGCGCCCTGGGCCGGCGGCCACGCGGTGCAGACGCGCTTTGGCGCCATCGTCAGCAGCAACCTCACGCCGCACACCAGCGGGCTGGGCGACTGGACGGCGGCGCAGTTCCACCGCGCCCTGCACCAGGGGCAGTCGCACGACGGGCGCTTGTTGTACCCGGCGTTCCCTTACCTGCACACCACGCGCCTGCCGCGCAGCGACACCGACGCCTTGTTCGTCTACCTGCGCACGCTGCCCCCGGTGGACCGACCGCGCGAGCCACACCACCTGCGTTTCCCCTACGACCAGCCCTTGGCGCTGGCGGCCTGGCGCGCCCTGTTCTTTCAACCGGCCGAGCCTGTGCCCGAGCCATCGGCTGCGGACCCGGTGGCGCAGGGCGCCTGGTGGGTGCAGGGCGTGGCCCACTGCGCCGCTTGCCACCGAGCGCCCGGGCCGCTGGAGAGCCCGGGGCAGGCGTTGGGTGGCGGTCTCATGCCCGATGGCCATTGGTGGGCGCCGTCCCTGCGCGACCCCAAGGAAGCGGGCGTGCAGGACTGGTCGGTCGACGACGTGCTGGCCCTGCTGCGCGATGGCCGCAATGGCCACGCCAGCGCTGCCGGGCCCATGGCCGAGGTGGTGCGCGACGGCACGCAACACCTGCCCGAGGCGCAGCTGCTGGCCATGGCCAGCTACCTCAGGGCCTTGCCGCGCGAGACCACCCCGCGCGAGGACAAACCCGCCGAGCCCAGCGTGCTGCAAGCCGGCGCCTTGCTCTACAAGGACCGTTGCGCCCAGTGCCACGGCAGCAACGGCGAGGGCACCTGGGCCGAGGGCGCGTCCCTCAACGGCCCTTGGGCCTGGCCGCCGCTGGCGGGCAACCGCGTGGTGACGCAGGCGGCGCCGGTGAACCTGGTGCGTTGGGTGCTGGACGGTGGCTTTGGTGCCAGCACCAGCGCACACCCTCAGCCCTGGGGCATGCCGCCGTTTCGCAGCTTGCTCAGCGACGCCGAGGTTGCGGCCGTGGCCAGCTATGTGCGCCAGGCCTGGGGCAACCAGGCCGGTGGCGTGAGCGCGCTCGAGGTGCAGCGCCTGCGCTGAAGCCTTGCGCGGTCAGGCCACGGTCAGACCGCGGCCACCGCGCCGTCGCTGCGCGGATCGCTCGCACCCTCCATCAGACCGTCGGCGTGGCGCACCAGCGCACCGGCGTGACCCATGGTGTCGCTGAAACCCTCGGGCAACACTTCCACCACGTGACCGGCGTCGGCCAGGGTCTGCACCAGTGCCGGGTCGAAGCGGTTCTCGAGCTTGAGCGACGTGCTGGTGGCGCCCCAGGTGCGGCCCAGCAGCCAGCGCGGCGCGCTGACGGCCTGCTGCAGCGGCTGACCGAAGCGCGCGTAGCGGGTGAACACGGCGGCCTGCGTCTGCGGCTGTCCTTCGCCGCCCATGGTGCCGAAGGGCATCACGCGCCCATCGTCGAACAGCGCCATCGACGGGTTGAGCGTGTGGAACGGTTTGCGCCCGGGCTGCAAGGTGTTGAGCGCGGCCGGGTCGAGCGAGAAGCTGGTGCCGCGGTTCTGCCAGCAGATGCCCAGGCCATCGAGCACCACGCCCGAGCCGAACTCCCAGTACACGCTCTGGATGAAGCTGACCGCGCGGCCCTCGCGGTCGATGGTGCCCATCCAGATGGTGTCGCCCGCGGCGCTGGGTTCGGGCCAGGGCAGCGCGCGTTGCGCTTCGATGTCGCGCGCCAGTTCGGCCAGCCGTGCGGGCTGCAGGTAGCCGCGTGGGTCCTCGGGCAGGTGCTCGGGGTCGGTGACGATGCGATCGCGCACGCGAAAGGCACGCTTGGTGGCTTCGACCAGACCATGCAGGTGGGCAAAGCCTTCGCCATCGCGCACGCCGAGCTGGTCGAACAGGCCCAGGATCATCAGCGTGGACAGGCCTTGCGTGGGCGGCGGCAGGTTGTAGACGGTGCTGTCGTGCAGGCGCACCGCCAGCGGCTCGACCAGCCTGGCCTGGTAGTCCGAGAGGTCGGCGGCAGCGACCGGGCTGCCCACGCGTTGCAGGGCGGCGCCGATGCGCGCGCCGAGTTCGCCGCGGTAGAAGTCGTCGAGGCCGCGCGTGGCCAGGTGGTGCAGGGTGTCGGCCAGGGCGGGCTGGCGCAGCAGCTGGCCGGTCTGGGGCAGTTGGCCCTTGATGAGGTAGGTGTCGCGAAAGCCGGGTGCGTCGCCCAGGCCGTCGCCCAGCTTGTCGCGCGTGAGCCCGGCCTGGCTGGCGGTGACGGCGATGCCGTCGCGCGCGTGGCGGATGGCGTCGGCCAGCAGCCGTGGCAGGTCCAGCGCGCCGCCCCAGCGGGCCGACACTTCCAGCGCACGTGCCCAGCCGCTGATGGTGCCGGCCACGGTCAGCGCCGCCGTCGGCCCGCGCGACGGGATGCGTTCCAGGCCTGCGTAGAACGCCGGCGTGGCTTGCTGGGCAGCGGGTCCGCAGGCCTCGATGGCCACCGGGGCCTGGCCGGGCTCGTGGATCACCCAGAAGCCGTCGCCGCCGATGGCGTTCATGTGCGGGTAGACGACGGCGATGGCGGCGGCGGCGGCCACCATGGCCTCGATGGCGTTGCCGCCGTCGCGCAGCACGTCGCGCGCGGCCTGTGCCGCCAGGTGGTGTGGCGCCACGGCCATGCCGCCCACCGCTCGCAAGGTATGAATCATCCCGACGTCTCCTGACGCTGTGTTGTGGTGCAAAGGCGCGAGTGTCGCATCGGCCGCTGCGGAGCTTTGCCTTGCGCTACCAGCCGATCGCCTTGGGCAGCCACAGTGCGATCTGCGGAAACAGATAGAGCAGCACCAGGGCCAGGGCCTGCATGGCGATGAAGGGGATCACGCCGAGGTAGATGTCCTGAATGCGCACACCCGGTGGCGCCACGCCCTTCAGATAGAACAGCGCCCAGCCAAACGGCGGTGTGAGAAAGCTCGACTGCAGGTTGAGCGTGATCAGCATCGCCAGCCACACCGGGTCGGCGCCCAGGTTGATGAGGATGGGCAGGAACAGCGGCACCGCGATGTAGCTGATCTCCACCCATTCGATGAAGAAGCCCAGCACGAAGACGATCGCCAGCATGAACCAGATGGCGGTGTGCGTGCCCCCGGGCAGACGCTCGAACATCTCCTCGATCAGCGACTCGCCGTGCAGGCCCCGAAACGACAGGGCGAAGACCTGCGCCAGCATGAGGATGAACATCATGATGGCGGTGATCTTGCTGGTCTCCAGTGCGGTGGCCTTGAGCGTGGCCCAGCTGAAGCGGCGGGCGATCACGGTGATCAGCACCGCGCCCACCGCGCCCATCGACGCGGCTTCGGTGGGGGCCGCGATGCCGCCCACGATGGAGCCCAGCACCGACACCACCAGGCCGATGGGGGGCAGCACCACCTTGAGCACGCGCCAGGCCAGTTCGCGCGAGGACACCTGGTTGCGTTCGTCCTCGGGCAGAGGTGGCAGCAGGTTGGGCTTGAGCCAGCCCACCAGCAACAGGAAGGCGATGTACACACCGGCCAGCAGCAGACCCGGCCCCACCGCGGCGGCGAACAGCGTGCCCACCGACAGCTGCATGATGTCCGAGAGCAGGATCAGGATCAGGCTGGGTGGAATGATCTGGCCCAGCGTGCCCGACGCGCAGATCAGGCCACTGGCCAGCGCCGGGTGGTGCCCGCGACGGATCAGCGTGGGCAACGTGAGCAGGCCCAGCGTGATGACGGTGGCGCCGACGATGCCGGTGGTGGCGCCCATGAGCACACCAAAGAGCACGATGCCCACCGCCATGCCGCCGCGCACACCGCCCGCGAGGTGGCCGATGACGTCGAGCAGGTCGTCGGCCAGACGCGACTTCTCCAGCATCACGCCCATGAAAACGAACAGCGGGATCGCCATCCACTGGTAGCCGCTGACGACGCCGAACAGGCGCGCGGGCAGCAGGTTGAACAGGATGTCGCCGAAGCCCAGGTAGCCGAAGACGAAGCCCACGGTGGCGATGCTCACCGCCACCGGCACGCCGATCATCAGCATCACGAAAAAGCCGCCCAGCATCAGCAGGGCGTAGGTCTGTGGCTCAAACACCGGGGCGCTCCGCGTCGTGTTCGGTTGGCGTCAGCAGGCGCACCAGGTGCGCCAGTTGCTGCAGCACCAGCAGCCCGTAGCCCAGCGGAATCAGCGCCTTCAGCGCCCAGCGGTAGGCGATGCCACCCGGGTCGGGCGACTGCTCATTGATCGACCAGGCCTGGCCGACGTAGCGCAACGAGAGGTGGATGAACGCCAGCGCGATGGCAATCAGCAGCAGCGCCGAGACGATGTCGACCACGCGCCGCACACCGGGCGAATAGCGCGCATAGAAGATGTCGACCCGCACGTTGTCGCCACGCTGCAAGGCGTAGCCCATGCCGAAGAGGATGAGCGCGGCCAGCAAGTGCCACTCCAGCTCCTGCGCCCACACCGAGCCCAGGCTGAAGCTGTAGCGCAGCACCACGTTGGTGGCCACCAGGCCGATCATGAGCAGCGCGATCCACGCGCTGAGATCGCCACAGCGGTCGATCACGCGCTCGATCGCGCCAGCGGCGGACCGCAGGCGCTTGATCATCAACCTTCTCCGGCTCAGCCGCGCACTTTGAGGTGGTAGGCCTCTTCGCTGGTTTCACTCCAGCGGTCGTACTTGGACTTGAAGGCGAAGTACGAGTCGTGCACCTTCTTGACCATCGGGTCCTTGGTGGCGTCGGCCAGCACCTTGTCGGTCTCGGTCTTGAGCGCCTTGATCACGTCGTCGGGCAGCGGACGCGCCACCACGCCCTGGTTCTTCACCAGGTCGTCCATCGCCTCCGAGTTGGCCTTCTGGCACCAGGCTTCGCTGATGACGTTGCAGGCCGCGGCGGCGTTGGACACGATGGCCTGCAGGTCCTTGGGCAGCTTGTCCCAGGCGGCCTTGTTGATGAGCAGTTCGGACACGGTTGCCGGTTCGTGCCAGCCGGTGGTGTAGTAGAACTTTGCGGCTTTTTGCAGGCCCAGGCGACGGTCCTGGAACGGGCCGACGAATTCGGCCGCATCGATCACGCCGCGCTCGAGCGCCGGGAAGATCTCACCACCCGGCAACACCTTCACGTCGACACCCAGGCTGGCGTAGACTTTGCCGGCCAGGCCGGGGATGCGCATCTTCAGGCCCTTGAAGTCGGCGACCGACTTGATCTCCTTCTTGAACCAGCCGGTCATCTGCACGCCGGTATTGCCGCAAGGCATGGCCACCATGCCGAAGGGCGCGTACACCTCGTTCCACAGGTCGATGCCGCCGCCGTCGTAGAGCCAGCCGTTCATGCCCTGAAAGTTCATGCCGAAAGGCACGGCGGTGAAGTACTGCGCGGCAAAGGTCTTGCCAGTCCAGAAGTAGCTGTTGGCGTGGTTCATCTCCACCGTGCCGGCGCGCACCGCGTCAAAGCCTTCGAAGGCCGGGATCAGCTCGCCAGCACCGAACACCTGGATGTTCAGGCGCCCGTCGGACATCTCGCGAATGCGCTTGGCCAGATCGGTCGCGCTGCCGGGACCGTCCATGTAGAAGGGCGAGCCTTTGCCGTAGGCGCTGGTCATCTTCCAGTTGAACTTGGCGCTCTGGGCGTTGGCGAGCGCGGGGGCGCCGACCACGCTGGTGGCGATGGCGGCGCGCGTGAGGAATTGGCGTCGGATCAAAGACATGCAAAGACTCCAGTCGGGATGTGGGCGATGGCGGCAAGCGGGCTGCGCTGCCAAGGCGATGAACACCCCCTTCCGCAAACCCCGTGCCACCCGTGCCACGCCTGCCGATGCGCTCAGCTTGCGAACCAAGGTACTAGTTAGTTTGCATGCTTCCAGTTTTGGTGCATGACCGAGGCGCGTTTGCATCGCCGTGGTGCCCTTGCACCGCCCTGGCAGGCCGGGGCGTTCATGCGATCACCCATCACCGTCTGTCGATCCATTGGCGCCGTGGAGTGAACCCGGGTGGTGCTTCGTCCGATGCCGGCGTACAAGGATGCATCGGAGAAACGGTATGAACCGTATATCACGTTTGTTCGTTGTGCTGCTGGGGCTGACTTGTGTATCGGCAATCGCCGCCGATGCCGAGCGCTGCATGCGCAACCGGGCGTGGGCCGACGAGCAGCGCCACCTGGACGAAGTGCAGATCAGCGACATGGTCGCTGAGGGCAAGCCGGTGCCCGCGCCCCTGTCCTTGCACGCCACCTTGCGCTCGCTCGTCGCTGCATCCGAGCGCTTGCGTCGGGGGCCGGCCGTTCACCTGATCGGCTTTGTCGACCGCGAGCCCAACGCCTATGCCACCGACCACGGCCTGGTGATCCTGACCAGTGCGCTGTGGGACAGCCGCCTCGGCCTGGATGACAACGAACTGGCCGCCGTGTTGGCGCACGAACTGGCTCACATCGAGGCGCGCGACGGGCTCGGCGAGGTGTGTGCGCTCATGTCGGCGCTGGAGCAAGCACCCGACGGTGTGGAGCAGATGCGCGCCCTGCTCGCGCGAGAGTCCTTCAACCCGAGCTCGCCGCTGGCCCGGAGCGCCGCGCTCACCTTGCAACACCAGGAACTGGAGGCCGATGAGCGCGCCATTGCGTTGCTGTGCCTGACCGGTCGCCCCCCGCAAGCCATGGCGACCGCCCTGGCCAAGCTGCACGCGCCAGGCAGCTACTCCGCGCTCATTCCGCTGGCCGACACACACCCTGATCTGGCCGAACGCCTCGATCGCGCTCGAACGCTCGCCCAGACGAGCGCGAGCTGTCAGTCGGCGCGGCGCTGACGCGCTGGCGTCTCCCACCTGCTTGCCGGGAGGGCCTCTCGCCGGCGCGGCGCTGGCCTGGCACGCCAATGACGCCGCACGCGTTTGTCCGCTTTCACCACTGTTCAGCCGAACCGACCGTTGGTTGGTCATCCGGTCTACACCGTACTTGTAGAGGGCGACGACATGACGGAGCCCGTTGCCGACGAAACGCGCTCCATTCTGGATGGGCACATTGTTCTGTCCCGGAAGTTGGGTGCGGCCAACCACTACCCGGCGATCGACGTCCTGGCCTCGGCCTCCAGGGTCATGAACGCGCTGGTTGCGCCAAAGCACAAGGCTGCCGCTGCGCGCGTGCGTGAGCTTCTCGCCAAGTACGAAGAGGTGGAACTCCTCATCAAAGTGGGCGAGTACAAGAAGGGCTCTGACCGTGTGGCCGACGTTGCCATCGAGCGACGCGATGCCATCAACGAATTTCTGCGCCAAGGCACGCGCGAGCACAGCGACTTCTCAACGTCTTTGGCCAGACTTGAGAAGCTTGCCGCTTGAAGCGGCCCGCTGGCACGTCACATCTCCCTCGGTACCTTTGCCTCAGATGCCGGCGAGGGCCCCCTCGCTGTCGGGAACATCACTCCACGGACACTTGTTGGCCAGCTGGCGCAGCGCCTGGCTGTAGGCTGGTTTGCTCGGCAGGCAGTCGCACATGGAGACCATGAAAAGTCTCGGCGCCCAGCTCGCCTGCCATGTCGTGACATTCTTGTCGAAGTTCCCCTGTCAAATCTAACAGGGGGAGCTTGGTTCTGTTCTTCATATGCGCTATGATTTTGGCGGGAGCCGCAAGGCTCTCCCCGCTTTTCCTCCCTGAGCGGGTGCCTTAGTGTGTGACAGCAAAAAGGCTTCCAAACCCGGCCCTGTGCCGGGTTTTTTTTGTCCATGCGTTGCGCGCAGAGTGTGGACAAGCCAGGCGTCTTACACTGGCCCGATGCTCTGGGTCAAAGCCTTCCATATCGTGTTTGTGGCCAGCTGGTTTGCTGGCTTGTTTTATCTGCCGCGCATTTATGTGAACCTGGCGATGGTGCCTCCGGAGAGCGTGGCCGAGCGAGAAAGACTGCTTCTCATGGCGCGCAAACTGTTGCGGTTCACGACCTTGCTGGCTGCGCCGGCGATAGGGTTTGGGGTGTGGCTGTGGCTGGGGTTTGGTGTCGGGCGGGGTGCGGGCTGGCTGCATGTCAAGCTGGTGGTGGTACTGCTGGTGGTGGGGTACCACCACGCCTGCGCACGCTTGCTAAAGCGCTTTGAAGTTGGGAGCGACCGTCGCGGGCACCTTTGGTATCGCTGGTTCAACGAAGTGCCGGTGCTGCTCTTGCTGGCGGCGGTTGTGCTGGCGGTGGTCAAGCCGCTCTGAGGCTTTGGACGAATGGTCGTAAGGTCGTCGGCCTGGCCACTGGCGGTGCTCTACGCCGCCTTGATCGGCTACGCGAGCCTCTATCCTTTTTCAGGATGGCGCATTCAGGGTGTCGATCCCTGGTCCTGGCTGCTGGCACCGTGGCCACAGTATTGGACGGCGTTTGATGTTGGGGCCAACTTCGCTGGGTACATGCCCTTGGGCCTTCTATTGGCACTTGGCGCGATGCGCCTGGGCTGGCGCAGTGGCGTCTGGTGGTTGGGTCTGTTGATGCCTGCCGTGCTGTCGGCTGCCGTCGAAAGCACGCAAACCTATCTGTTGGCGCGCGTCCCATCGAACGTGGACTTTTTGCTGAATTCAGGTGGTGCTTTGGTTGGCGTTCTCCTGGCCGTTTTCCTGGACCAAACCGGCATGGTCCGGCGCTGGACGCAGTGGCGCGAAAGTTGGTTTGGTGCGAGCGCGTATGGCAGCTTGGTGCTGGTGGCGTTGTGGCCTTTGGCTTTGCTTTATCCGTTGGCGGTTCCATTCGGGCTCGGTCAGGTATGGGACCGGGTTGCCGAAACGCTGGGTGAATGGTGGTGGGACACCCCATTCATGTATTGGCTGCCCGAACAAGGGGTTTCGAACGATCCCTTGAGCCCGCTGACCGAGGCGTTTTGTGTCGCTCTTGGGCTGTTGGCGCCTTTATTGATGGCGTTTGGCGACCTTCGCATTTGGTGGCGCCGCCTGGTGTTCGCTGCGGCATTTTTCTTGGCTGCCTTGGGCGTGGGTGGGCTGTCAGGGGCGCTGACCTATGGTCCCACGCACGCGTGGTCCTGGGCAACGGAGCCCGTTCAGGCTGGCGTCGTGGTGGCGTTTTGCGCGGCCTTGGTGTTGGCGTTCCTACCCAGGCGCTTGTGTCTGGCCATCATGCTGATGTGTTTGGGGGTGTCCCTGGCTGTCCTCAACAGGGCGCCCGAAGTGCCCTACTTTGCGCAGTCGGTTGAGATCTGGGAGCAAGGACGGTTCATTCGCTTCCATGGTTTGTCGCAGTGGCTGTCCTGGATCTGGCCCTTTGCTGCCATCGTGTATGGCTTGGGCGCGCTGGCGCGCTCACCCGGTAGAGATCGTCTGCCGGCCTAAAATCGCCCGATGTCTGAGCCAGTCCAAGCCACGTCGTACTACCGACGCCACATCTTCTTTTGCCTCAACCAGCGTGATGGCGGTGAGCCGAGCTGCGGCGACCACAAAGCCGAAGACGCGTTTGCGCGCTGCAAGTCGCTGGCCAAGTCGATGGGCTTGCTCGGGCCCGGCGGGGTGCGGGTGAACCGAGCGGGGTGCCTGGACCGATGCGCAGGTGGGCCGGTTGCCGTGGTATACCCGGAGGCCGTTTGGTACTCGTTTGTGGATGCGGCCGATGTCGATGAGATCGTGAGCTCCCATCTGCGAGACGGCGTGGTCGTCGAGCGCTTGCGTTTGGCGCCCGACGTCGGTCGATAACGTGGCTGCGACATCCGAGACGCGACTGATATCAGGCCCTGCCGGGGCCCTGGAAGTTGCCGTTGACACGCCGGAGTCGGCTGCCGCAGGGGTGGCGGTGATTGCCCATCCCCACCCTCAGTTCGGTGGCACCATGACCAACAAGGTGGTGCAGACGCTGGCTCGAGCCGCCGTGCTGTCGGGTCGGCGGGCTGTTCGCTTCAACTTTCGCGGTATTGGTGCCAGCGAAGGGGCATATGACGAAGGGCGCGGCGAACTGGATGACTTGCTGTCTGTGGTTGCCGCTGAAGCGGGGGGCGGCCCTCTGGTTTTGGCAGGCTTTTCGTTTGGCGCATTTGTCACCTCTCATGCCGTGCGGCGCCTGCATGATCAAGGGCGCGATCTGACCCATGTGGTGCTGATCGGGACGGCCACCAGCCGATTTGCCGTTGCAGAGGTGCCCGAGGAACTCAGGCCGCAAACACTGATCGTTCATGGCGAGCAAGATGACACCGTGCCGCTGTCGACCACCATGGACTGGGCCCGCCCGCAGTCACTGCCAGTGACGGTGGTCCCTGGCGGCGGTCATTTCTTTCATGGGCAACTGCCTTTGTTGCGAGAGTTGGTTCGACGCCATTTGATCGCCTGACGCTCGCAACCTTTTCAACATGAGGATTCTGTTTTGATCAATCGCCTTCGCTCGGCCGTTGTCGGCCTTGCACTTTGCCTGGGTGTCGCACTGCCGGCTGCCGCTCAAATGCCGCAGCCTCCCGAGATAGCCGCGCGTGCCTACTTGTTGTTGGATGTCACGACTGGTCAAGTCCTGGCCAGCAAAGACCCGGATGCCTTGGTGGAGCCGGCGTCGCTGACCAAGCTCATGACGGCTTACCTGGTGTTCGATGCCTTGCGTGCTGGCAAGATTTCATTGCAACAGACCTTCGGCGTCAGCGAGCGTGCCTGGAAGATGCCTGGCTCGCGCATGTTCATCGATCCCCGCATGCAGGTTCCGGTCGAAGACCTGATCAAAGGCATGATCGTGCAGTCGGGCAATGACGCAACTGTTGCCCTGGCCGAAGGCGTGGGGGGCACGGTGGAGCGATTCGTGGAGCTGATGAATCAGCAGGCCAAGGCCTTGGGCATGAACGCGACTGGCTACCGCAATCCTGAGGGGCTGACCGAAGCTGGCCACACCACCACGGCGCGCGACCTCGCAACACTGGCGTCGCGCCTCATGAACGATTTCCCTCAATACGTGGGGTACTACGCCATTCAGCGGTATCGGTATCCAGGTACACCGGCGACCAACGATACCAATCGCAACCTCCTGCTGTTTCGGGACCCAACGGTGGATGGCCTCAAGACCGGGCACACCGATGCGGCAGGCTATTGCCTGGTGGCGACCGCCCGACGCCCGGTGCCGGGATTGGGCGACGGAGCCGCAGGTCAACGTCGGCTGTTGTCTGTGATGCTGGGGGCCACCAGTGAAAATGCACGAGCGGCGGAATCGCAGAAGTTGCTCAACTGGGGTTACACCGCATTCGATACGGTGCGATTGCTGGGCGCCAATCAGGCCGCCGCCGAGCCGCGGATCTGGAAGGGCAAGGCCGACACGGTGAAGCTGGGGCGTACCGAGGGGGTGGTCGTTTCCGTTCCGGCTGGCGAGGGAGCTCGTCTGAAGTCTGAGGTCGTTCGCCCGGAGCCATTGGTCGCGCCGCTTCAAAAGGGCCAGGCGCTCGGGACTTTGCGGGTGACGACAGCCGCGGGGCAGCCGGTGGTGGAGGTTCCACTCACTGTGCTGGAGACCGTGGAAGAGGCGGGCATTTTCGGCCGGGCCTGGGATGCCGTTCGCCTCTGGATTCAGTAGATAGCCGTTGCGAACCAGGTCGCGGCTTGCCACGCAACTTCGGCGAGTGCTACACTAGCGGGCTTTTCGGAATTTTCCGGAAGGCTTCGCTGTTTTCAAACGTTTAGGGACGTTTTCAATGCCAACCATCAACCAACTCGTGCGCCAAGGCCGGGAGGTCGAAAAGACCAAATCCAAGAGCCCGGCCATGGAGAACTCGCCGCAGCGTCGCGGTGTTTGCACCCGCGTGTACACCACCACGCCGAAGAAGCCGAACTCGGCACTTCGCAAGGTGGCCAAAGTCCGCTTGACCAACGGCTTCGAAGTCATCTCCTACATCGGGGGTGAGGGCCACAACCTGCAAGAGCACTCGGTCGTGCTCGTGCGCGGCGGTCGTGTCAAGGACTTGCCGGGTGTGCGCTACCACATCGTTCGCGGCTCGCTTGACCTGCAAGGCGTGAAAGACCGCAAGCAGTCGCGCTCCAAGTACGGCGCCAAGCGCCCCAAGAAAGCCTGATCGGCTTCTGAATCAAAGGTGCCACCGGCTTGACGTGCTGGCTGGCGTAGTGACCTTGAACAAAGGTCGAGTAAGTGCAGGCTCCTGATGGGTCTGCGGGGTGTTCGGATCAACAAGGACGTCCGGACATCAACTGAAGCAAGAGGTGAATCATGCCCCGTCGTCGCGAAGTCCCTAAACGTGAAATCCTGCCGGATCCCAAGTTCGGCAATGTCGAAGTCGCCAAGTTCATGAACGTGATCATGCAAGGCGGCAAAAAGGCCGTGGCCGAGCGCATCATCTATGGCGCGTTCGAGCAGATCGAGAAGAAGTCGGGCAAGGACCCGCTGGAAATCTTCTCGGTGGCCATCAACAACGTCAAACCCATGGTGGAAGTCAAGAGCCGCCGTGTGGGTGGCGCCAACTACCAGGTGCCGGTCGAGGTGCGTCCCGTCCGCCGTCTCGCGCTGTCGATGCGCTGGATCAAGGAGGCCGCCAAGAAGCGCAGCGAGAAGTCCATGGCCATGCGCCTGGCCAACGAACTGATCGAGGCCACCGAAGGCCGCGGCGGCGCCATGAAGCGTCGCGACGAAGTGCACCGCATGGCCGAGGCCAACAAGGCCTTCAGTCATTTCCGCTTCTGATTCGGCAGTTAGTCTTCCGATCAACCTGACCCGAGAGCCCGCAAGCCCTGTGATGGGGTGGCGGGCTCGAACCTTTCCGGAGTATTTCCATGGCCCGCACCACGCCTCTCGAGCGTTACCGCAACATCGGCATTTCCGCGCACATCGACGCTGGCAAGACCACGACGACCGAGCGCATCCTGTTCTATACCGGCGTGAACCACAAGATCGGTGAAGTGCACGACGGCGCCGCCACCATGGACTGGATGGAACAGGAGCAGGAGCGTGGTATCACGATTACGTCCGCCGCCACCACCTGCTTCTGGAAGGGTATGGACCTGTCCTACCCCGAGCACCGTTTCAACATCATCGACACCCCCGGCCACGTGGACTTCACCATCGAGGTGGAGCGTTCCATGCGAGTGCTCGACGGTGCGTGCATGGTGTACTGCGCCGTGGGTGGCGTGCAGCCCCAGTCGGAAACCGTCTGGCGCCAGGCCAACAAATACAAAGTGCCGCGTCTGGCCTTCGTGAACAAGATGGACCGCACCGGTGCCAACTTCTTCAAGGTCTATGACCAGATGCGCCTGCGTCTGAAGGCCAACCCGGTTCCTGTGGTGATTCCCATCGGCGCTGAAGACAACTTCAAGGGCGTGGTCGACCTGCTCAAGATGAAAGCCATCATCTGGGACGAAGCCTCGCAAGGCATGAAGTTCGAGTACCAGGACATCCCGGCCGAGCTCGTCGAGTCGGCCAAGGAGTGGCGCGAAAAGATGGTCGAGGCCGCGGCCGAAGCCAGCGAAGAGCTCATGAACAAGTACCTCGAGGAGGGTGATCTCACCGAGGAAGAAATCAAGCTGGGCATCCGCACGCGCACGCTCGCGACGGAAATCCAGCCGATGCTTTGCGGCACCGCGTTCAAGAACAAGGGTGTGCAGCGCATGCTCGACGCCGTGATCGACTTCCTGCCCTCGCCGGTGGACATCCCGCCCGTGGGTGGTACCGACGAGAACGAGGCACCGACCTCGCGCAAGGCCGCCGATGAAGAAAAGCTGTCAGCGCTGGCGTTCAAGCTGATGACCGACCCGTACGTGGGCCAGCTCACGTTCGTGCGTGTGTACTCGGGCGTCCTCAAGAAGGGCGACTCCGTGTTCAACCCGGTCAAGGGCAAGAAGGAGCGCATCGGTCGTATCGTGCAGATGCACGCCAACAACCGCCAGGAAGTCGAAGAAATTCGCGCTGGTGACATCGCTGCCTGCGTGGGCCTCAAGGACGTGACCACGGGTGAGACCTTGTGCGATCCCGAAGCCGTCATCATGCTGGAGCGCATGGTTTTCCCCGAGCCCGTGATCGCGCAGGCTGTGGAGCCCAAGACCAAGGCCGACCAGGAGAAGATGGGTATTGCGCTGCAACGCCTGGCTTCCGAAGATCCGTCCTTCCGTGTGAAGACCGACGAAGAATCCGGCCAGACCATCATCGCCGGTATGGGCGAGCTGCACCTGGAGATCATCGTCGACCGTATGAAGCGCGAGTTCGGTGTGGAAGCCAACGTGGGCAAGCCGCAAGTGGCCTACCGTGAAACCATCCGCAAGACGGTCGATGAGGCCGAAGGCAAGTTCGTGCGTCAGTCGGGCGGTAAGGGCCAATACGGTCACGTCGTGTTCAAGGTCGAGCCCAACGAGGCCGGCAAAGGCTTCGAGTTCGTCGATGCCATCAAGGGTGGCGTGGTGCCGCGTGAATACATCCCGGCCGTTGAGAAGGGCGTGATCGAAGCCCTCAACAGCGGCGTGCTGGCCGGCTTCCCGGTGGTCGACGTCAAGGTCACGCTGCACTTCGGCTCGTACCACGACGTGGACTCGTCCGAGCAGGCGTTCAAGATGGCCGCCATCTTCGGCTTCAAGGAAGGCTGCAAGAAGGCCAACCCCGTCATCCTCGAGCCCATGATGGCCGTGGAAGTCGAGACGCCTGAAGACTACGCCGGCAACGTGATGGGCGACTTGTCCAGCCGTCGCGGCATGGTGCAGGGTATGGAGGATATGGTCGGTGGCGGCAAGGCCATCAAGGCCGAAGTGCCGCTGTCCGAAATGTTCGGCTACTCCACCACGCTGCGCTCGATGTCGCAGGGTCGTGCCACCTATACGATGGAATTCAAGCACTACGCGGAAGCGCCGCGCAATGTGTCCGAAGCCATCGTCGCTGCACGCGCCAAATAAGTTCGATGGGCCGACCCTTCCAGGCCGGCTCGTTTTTTCAGTTGGTCTGCGACGTCACGCCTCCCTGTGCCCGTGCGGGGGGAATCAGCAGTGGCGTGCAGACCTAAAACCGCAACACGGGCGTTGTTCTTTTTGAAGGAATCGACATGGCAAAAGAGAAATTCGAGCGGACCAAGCCGCACGTGAACGTGGGCACGATTGGTCACGTGGACCACGGCAAGACGACGCTGACGGCGGCGATCACGACGGTGCTGGCGAGCAAGTTCGGCGGTGCGGCCAAGGCCTACGACCAGATCGACGCGGCTCCGGAAGAAAAAGCGCGCGGCATCACGATCAACACCGCGCACGTGGAATACGAGACGGCCAACCGCCACTACGCCCACGTGGACTGCCCGGGCCACGCCGACTACGTGAAGAACATGATCACCGGTGCCGCCCAGATGGACGGCGCCATCCTGGTGTGCTCGGCCGCTGACGGCCCGATGCCCCAGACCCGCGAGCACATCCTGCTGGCGCGTCAGGTGGGCGTGCCCTACATCATCGTGTTCCTGAACAAGTGCGACATGGTGGACGACGCCGAACTGCTCGAGCTCGTCGAGATGGAAGTGCGTGAACTGCTGAGCAAGTACGACTTCCCTGGTGACGACACCCCCATCGTCAAAGGCTCGGCCAAGCTCGCCCTCGAAGGCGACAAGGGCGAACTCGGCGAAGGCGCCATCATGAAACTGGCCGAAGCACTGGACAGCTACATTCCCACGCCCGAGCGCGCGGTGGACGGCGCCTTCCTGATGCCCGTGGAAGACGTGTTCTCCATCTCGGGTCGCGGCACCGTGGTGACCGGTCGTATCGAGCGTGGCGTGGTCAAGGTCGGCGAAGAAATCGAGATCGTCGGTATCGCGGCCACCCAGAAGACCACCTGCACGGGCGTGGAAATGTTCCGCAAGCTGCTGGACCAGGGTCAGGCGGGCGACAACGTCGGTATCCTGCTGCGCGGCACCAAGCGCGAAGAAGTGCAGCGCGGCCAGGTGCTGTGCAAGCCCGGCTCCATCAAGCCGCACACGCACTTCACCGGTGAGGTGTACGTGCTCTCCAAGGACGAAGGTGGCCGTCACACGCCGTTCTTCAACAACTACCGTCCGCAGTTCTACTTCCGCACGACCGACGTCACGGGCTCCATCGAGCTGCCCAAGGACAAAGAGATGGTCATGCCCGGCGACAACGTGTCGATCACCGTCAAGCTGATCGCCCCGATCGCCATGGAAGAAGGCCTGCGCTTTGCCATCCGCGAAGGCGGCCGCACCGTCGGCGCCGGCGTCGTGGCAAAGATCATCGAGTAAGGAGCGGCCACCATGTCCACCAAGCAAAAGATCCGCATCCGCCTCAAGGCCTTCGACTACAAGCTGATCGACACCTCGGCCGCCGAAATCGTTGACACCGCCAAGCGCACGGGCGCCATCGTCAAGGGCCCGGTGCCCTTGCCGACGCGCATGAAGCGCTTCGATATCCTGCGCTCGCCGCACGTCAACAAGACCAGCCGCGACCAGTTCGAGATCCGTACGCACCAGCGCCTCATGGACATCGTCGACCCGACTGACAAGACGGTTGACGCACTCATGAAGCTCGACCTGCCTGCTGGCGTCGACGTCGAAATCAAGCTGCAGTAAGCAGTTTCATGCGCTGCCGCCCGGCGGCGCTTGCAGATCCAAAGCCCGCCGGCTATACTGGCGGGCTTTCCGGCTTCTGGCCGGAGTTTCGTGGCGTTGCCCAATGAGGCGACGTATCGCGCAAGGCCCCAGGCCTTGCACCATCAGCCCCGGCCAATTGCAGTCGGGAACGGAGAAAACAATGAGTCTGAGCAACTCCCTCGGGTTGTTGGGCCGCAAGGTGGGCATGATGCGCCTGTTCACCGACGACGGGGACGCCGTGCCTGTCACGGTGGTCGACGTGTCGAACAACCGCGTCACCCAGGTCAAGACCCAGGCCAACGATGGCTATGACGCCCTGCAGGTCACTTTCGGCAAGCGTCGCGCCTCGCGTGTGGCCAAGCCGGTCGCCGGCCACCTCGCCAAAGCAGGTGCCGAAGCAGGCGAAATCATTCAGGAATTCCGCGTTGCCGCCGACGTTGCTGCCCAGTACCAGCCGGGCGCCGTTGTGGCAGCGAATGTCCTCTTCGCCGCAGGCCAGAAGGTCGATGTGCAAGGCACTTCGATCGGTAAAGGCTTTGCTGGCACCATCAAGCGCCACAACTTCGGTTCGCAGCGCGCCTCGCACGGTAACAGCCGCTCGCACAACGTTCCTGGCTCCATCTCGATGGCGCAGGATCCGGGCCGTGTGTTCCCGGGCAAGAAGATGACGGGCCATCTGGGCGACGTCACCAAAACCATTCAGAACCTGGACATCGTGCGTGTTGATGAAGCCCGTCAACTGCTGATGATCCGTGGCGCCGTGCCCGGTGCCAAGGGCGGCTTCGTGACCGTGCGTCCCGCCGTCAAGGCCAAGGCCGCCAAAGGAGCGAACTGATGCAAGTTGAACTCCTCAATGACCAGGGTCAGGCTGCGTCCAAGCTGGACGTGCCCGAGACCGTCTTTGGTCGCGACTACAACGAAGCCCTGATTCACCAACTCGTGGTGGCCTATCAGGCCAACGCTCGCCAAGGTACGCGTGCTCAAAAAGACCGTCAGATGGTCAAGCACTCGACCAAGAAGCCGTTCAAGCAAAAGGGCACCGGTCGCGCTCGCGCCGGTATGACGTCCTCGCCGTTGTGGCGTGGGGGCGGACGCACCTTCCCGAACAGCCCTGACGAAAACTTCAGCCAGAAGCTGAACAAGAAGATGTACCGCGCTGGCATGGCCTCCATCTTCTCGCAGCTGGTTCGTGAAGGCCGCCTGGCTGTAGTGGAGTCGATCAAGGTCGACTCGCCCAAGACCAAGCAGTTGGCCGACAAGTTCAAGGCCATGAACCTGAAGTCGTCGGTGCTCGTGATCGCCGATGAGGTCGACGAAAACCTGTACCTGGCCTCGCGCAACCTGGTCAATGTGCTGGTGGTCGAGCCCCGTTACGCCGACCCGCTGTCGCTGGTGCATTACAAGCAAGTGATCGTCACCAAGGCGGCGATCGACCAGCTCAAGGAGATGTTCGCATGAGCACCGCCCAATTCGACGAAGGTCGCCTGATGCAGGTTCTCGTGGCACCGATCGTGTCCGAGAAAGCCACCATGGCGGCAGAAAAATCCAACGCCGTGCTGTTCAAAGTGCTGCGCGATGCCACCAAGCCCGAGATCAAAGCCGCTGTCGAGCTGATGTTCAAGGTCGAGGTCAAGGACGTCTCCGTGCTCAACCAGAAGGGCAAGGTCAAGCGCTTCGGCAAGACCATCGGCCGCCGCGATCACGTGCGCAAAGCCTACGTGACGCTGATGCCGGGTCAAGAGCTCAACTTCGGTGGGGAGGCCGCGTAATCATGGCTGTCATCAAGATGAAACCGACTTCACCAGGCCGTCGCGGCATGGTGAAGGTCACGCGCGAAACCCTGCACAAAGGTGCGGGCTACGCGCCGCTGCTGGAACCCCAGCACCAGAAGTCGGGCCGCAACAACAACGGTCACATCACCACGCGTCACAAGGGTGGCGGTGCCAAGCACCATTACCGTGTCGTCGACTTCCGTCGCAACAAGGACAACATTCCGGCCAAGGTCGAGCGCATCGAGTACGACCCGAACCGCACCGCGCACATTGCGCTGCTGTGCTATGCCGACGGTGAGCGTCGCTACATCATCGCGCCGCGTGGCGTGGAAGTGGGCGCGACCCTGATGTCCGGCTCTGAGTCGCCGATCCGTGTGGGCAACACCCTGCCGATCCGCAACATCCCGGTGGGTTCGACCATTCACTGCATCGAACTGCAAGTGGGCAAGGGCGCGCAGATTGCGCGCTCCGCTGGTGCCTCCGCCGTGCTGCTGGCTCGCGAAGGCATCTACGCCCAGGTCCGCATGCGCTCGGGCGAGGTTCGCAAGATCCACGTCGACTGCCGCGCCACCATCGGTGAGGTGTCGAACACCGAGCACAGCCTGCGCCAGATCGGCAAGGCCGGTGCCAAGCGCCACATGGGCATCCGTCCGACCGTTCGCGGTACCGCCATGAACCCGATCGACCACCCGCATGGTGGTGGTGAAGGTAAGACGGGCGAAGGTCGCGCGCCGGTGGATCCGTGGGGCAACCTCACCAAGGGTTACCGCACCCGCAACAACCGCCGCACGCAGAACATGATCGTGTCGCGTCGCAAGAAGTAAGGGGTTGACGAAATGACTCGCTCTCTCAAAAAAGGCCCCTTCGTCGACCATCACCTGATGGCCAAGGTCGAGAAGGCCCAGGCCAACAAGGACAAGAAACCGGTCAAGACCTGGTCGCGCCGTTCCATGATCCTGCCCGAGTTCATCGGTCTGACCATTGCCGTGCACAACGGCAAGCAGCACGTGCCGGTGTACATCACCGACCAGATGGTCGGTCACAAGCTCGGCGAGTTCTCCCTGACCCGTACCTACAAGGGTCATCCGGGCGACAAGAAAGCCAAGAAGTAAGGAAACACCATGAGTACGGAAACCCGCTCTGTCGTCCGCGGCGTGCGCCTGTCGGTGGACAAAGGCCGCCTCGTGGCCGACCTGATTCGTGGCAAGAAGGTCGACCAGGCGCTCAACATCCTGACCTTCACGCAGAAGAAGGCCGCTGGCATCGTGAAGAAGGCCCTCGAATCCGCCATCGCCAATGCCGAGCACAACGACGGTGCCGACATCGATGAACTGCGCGTGAAGACGATCTACGTCGAGCAAGGCACGACGCTCAAGCGATTCGAGGCCCGCGCCAAAGGCCGTGGCAACCGCATCAGCAAACCCACGTGTCACATCTACGTGACGGTCGGCAACTGAGAGGCACAGGAACATGGGACAGAAAATCAACCCGACCGGCTTCCGCCTGGCCGTCTCGCGCAACTGGGCCAGCCGCTGGTACGCCAGCAACCGCGACTTCGCGGGCATGCTGGCCGAAGACATCAAGGTGCGTGAGTACCTCAAGGGCAAGCTGAAGAACGCTGCGGTCTCGCGCGTCGTCATCGAGCGCCCCGCCAAGAACGCCCGCATCACCATCTACTCGGCGCGTCCGGGCGTGGTGATCGGCAAGAAGGGCGAGGACATCGAAAAGCTGAAGAAGGACCTCGCGGTCAAGCTGGGCGTGCCGGTGGCCGTCAACATCGAGGAAGTGCGCAAGCCTGAAATCGATGCCAAGCTGATCGCCGACTCCATCACCCAGCAGCTCGAGAAGCGCATCATGTTCCGTCGCGCCATGAAGCGCGCGATGCAGAACGCCATGCGTCTGGGTGCCCAAGGCATCAAGATCATGAGCGCCGGTCGTCTGAACGGCATCGAGATCGCCCGTACCGAGTGGTACCGCGAAGGCCGTGTGCCGCTGCACACCCTCCGCGCCGACATCGACTACGGCACCTCTGAAGCCAAGACTACCTACGGCGTCATCGGCGTCAAGGTGTGGGTCTACAAAGGCGACACCCTGGGCCGCAATGATGCCCCGGTCGTGGCCGAGCCCCGTCCGGAAGAAGAGCGCCGCCCGCGCGGCCCGCGTCGCGAACGCACCGAGCGTCCGGCTGGCCCGACCGCCCGTGCCGCTGTGCGCCGTGGCACCAACGCCGCTCCGGCCGATGGCAGCGACAAGCCTGCCGAAGCCACGGGTGGTGACACCAAACCCGCCGTTAAGCGCGTTCGCAAAGACGCACCCGCACCTGCAGCTGCGGACGGCAAAGGAGAATAAGCATGTTGCAACCTGCTCGTCGCAAGTACCGCAAGGAGCACAAAGGCCGTAACACCGGCGTCGCCACCAGTGGCGCCACCGTGGCTTTTGGCGATTTCGGTCTGAAATCCACCGACCGCGGCCGTCTGACCGCGCGCCAGATCGAGGCCGCGCGTCGCGCGATCTCCCGTCACGTCAAGCGTGGCGGCCGCATCTGGATCCGCGTGTTCCCCGACAAGCCAATCTCGCAAAAGCCCGCCGAAGTCCGTATGGGCAACGGCAAGGGCTCGGTCGAGTACTACGTTGCCGAAATCCAGCCCGGCAAGGTGCTGTATGAAATCGTGGGCGTGCCCGAGCAACTCGCTCGCGAGGCCTTTGCCCTGGCTGCCGCCAAACTTCCCCTGCGCACCACGTTCGTGACGCGCATGCTGGGTCAGTGATTCAGGAGAACACGCAATGAAATCTGCTGAACTGCGCCAGAAGGATGTGGCCGGCCTGGAAGCCGAAGTGAAATCGCTGCAGAAGGCCCATTTCGGTCTTCGCATGCAGAAGGCCACGCAACAACTCAACAACACCGCCACGCTGGGCGACACCCGCCGTGCGATCGCTCGTGCCAAGACCATCCTGGCCGAGAAGCAGCGCACCGCCGCCAAGTGAAGGAGCGAACCATGACCGAAGCCAAACCCGCCCTCAAGCGCACCCTGGTCGGCAAGGTGGTGAGTGACAAGCGTGCCAAGACCGTGACGGTCCTGGTTGAACGCCGCGTCAAGCACCCTATCTACGACAAGATCGTGATCAAGTCCAGCAAGTACCACGCCCATGACGAGACCGGCGAGTACAAGCTGGGTGACCTGATCGAGATCACCGAGAGCCGCCCGATCTCCAAGACCAAGAACTGGGTGGCCAGCCGTCTGGTGCAAAAAGCCGCGATCGTCTGAGTCCCTTTCGACCCCTGGGCGACACGCTTCAAAAAAGCGACCGACAATTCGGTCGCTTTTTTGTTTGTGCATCCACCAACCACGAGGAGTCACCATGATCAAGGTCGGAGACCAACTGCCCGCCGGCACCCTGATGGAATACAGCGAAGTCGAAGGCAATGGTTGCAGCATCGGGCCCAACCCGGTGGATGTGCAGAAGGCGAGCGCAGGCAAGACGATTGCCATCTTCGCTCTCCCAGGTGCTTTCACCCCCACTTGCTCAGCGAAGCACGTGCCGGGCTTTGTGCAGCATGCCGGTGATTTCAAGGCGGCAGGGGTCGACGAGATCTGGTGCGTCAGCGTCAACGACGCGTTCGTGATGGGTGCCTGGGCGCGCGATCAAAAGTCGGCTGGCATTGTCCGCATGCTGGGCGACGGCAGCGCAGACTTCACCAAGGCAACGGGGCTGACCCTGGATCTGGCCGCACGGGGCATGGGTCTGCGCAGCAATCGCTACTCGATGCTGGTCAAAGACGGTGTGGTCAAGTCACTCAACATCGAGGCACCTGGCAAATTCGAAGTGAGCGACGCGGGCACCTTGCTCGCTCAAGCAAAGGCTCTTTGACGACTTGTTTGAGCGTCAGGAATCATGCAAAGGCCGCGACATCCGCGGCCTTTTTGCTACCGCAATCCAACCGCCACCTCAGAGCTCGACCTTGAGGTAATGCGCCCCAGGGATCGGGTTGTGATAGTAGGGAGCGACCTCCACAAACCCCGCCTCCTGATAGAGCGCACGAGCGGCCTCCATGTCGGACAGGGTGTCGAGCAGCATGGTCGTGTACCCAGCGATCTGGGCGAGCGTGAGGATGCGGTCAACCAGCTGGCGACCCAGCCCGAAGCCCCGGAACGCCGGCCGCACAAACAGGCGCTTCATTTCGCAGGCGTTGAGGTGATCGCTGTTGTGCAACGCCCGCAACCCACAACAGCCAGCGGAGGCGCCATCCACCAGGGCCAGCAGCAGTGCGCCAGCGGGGGGCGCATAGTCGCCGGGCAGGTGGGCGACCTCATGCTCAAAGTCCTGGAAGCAAAGGTCGATGTCAAGCGACGCCTGATAGTCCAGAAACAGCGCTCGCACGGCTTCGATGTCTTGCGCAGACTCAACCAGACGCAGCTCGATGGCGGCGGAGGCGGTGGGGTCGGTCATCGGTGAAGGAGCGGTCCGGTCCGGTGCTGGAGGCGCCCACTATAAGCGAGGGGAAATCAGAAGCCGGTCGCGCCCAGCCCGACCACCCACCAGACGACACCTGCACACCCGGCCAGAACCACCAGCGCCGTCAGGCGCGTTGCCACCGTATCGCGAGCCGAGGTCAGCCCTTGGGGGAGTTGCTTGTCGCCAGTGAGCATGGCCTTGGTCAACGCTTCGCGTTTGACCAGCTTGTAGAAAATGATCGCCAGGACATGCAAGCCGACGAGCACCAAAACGATGAGCTTGCCTACCTCCTTGTGGTAGCCGGTCGCGGCGGCCACGGTGTCGCCGGACACCAACCGGACCAGCGGACCGAACGTGGCTATCTCGTCGTCGCTGACCAGACCAGTGCCCACTTGCACCGCCAGCAGAAGCAGCAGGGCAAACACAGACAGCGCGCCCAGCGGACTGTGCCCGGCCGTGTGGACAAGCGGCGAACGGCCGCGCAAGTGCGCAACCAAGGAAGAGGGGCTGTAGAGGAAGGCCCCAAAGCGCGACCAATGCCCGCCCACGAAACCCCAGACCAGGCGGAACAACAGGAGCGTGAAGGCGGTGTAGCCCAGCCGCAGGTGCCATTCCATCCAGGCGCCGCCAACGCTGCCGGTGACCACCAGCGCCACGACGCAAATCGCCAGCGACCAGTGAAACAAACGGGTGGGCAGATCCCAGATACGAACTGTGTGCATGGTGGCCTCCGGCCTCGAAGTGTCCATGGATCGGGTAAAACCCTGCGGGTTCCTTTGGAACTTTGGTCCAACGGTTCGGCTCATTGAGCGCCGGCCCACGAGCCGGACACCCCATCAACCCCCAGGAGATCCCATGAAGTTGATTGCACCACTTGCGCTGGCGCTGGCCGTCGGCACCCTGGCCGCCCCGGCCTGGGCCCAGTTCCAGAAGCCCGAGGACGCCATCAAGTACCGCAAGGCAGCGCTCACGGTCATGGCCACCCATTTCGGTCGCATCGGTGCAATGGCCAATGGCCGTATGCCCTTCGACCCCAAACTGGCTGCCGACAGCGCCGCCCTGGTGGAGACCATGAGCAAGTTGCCTTGGGAAGGCTTCGGCCCGGGCACCGACAAGGGGGAGACCCGCGCACTGCCCGAAGTCTGGAGCGAGCCAGCCAAATTCAAGGCCGCAGCCGAGAAGATGCAGGGTGAGGTCGCCAAGCTCAACGCGGCGGCCAAGACCGGAAACCTGGACGCCATCAAGACCGCCTTCGGTGCGGCGGGTGCCAGCTGCAAGGCGTGCCACGACGATTTCAGAGGTCGTTGACCCTGGGGCGCTTCTGTGCAGAGACAAAAAAGGCCGGAACGATCCGGCCTTTTTTGTGGGCGCTGCCCTTCAGGTGTTCAGCAGCTTTTCGATCAGCGCGTGCAAGGCCTCGGCTTCAGGTTCGCCCACATAGCGTTTGACGATCTGGCCTTGCTTGTCCAGCAGGTAGGTGGTCGGTGTGAGTTGCACATCGCCCCAGGCCTGGGCGATCTGCCCGGTGTTGTCCAGCGCCACCTTGAAGGGCAGCTGGCGCGATTGCGCAAAGTTGACGACCCATGCCGGTGGGTCGTAGCTCATGGCCACTGCCAGGGTCTCGTAGCCGCGGTCGGCAAACTTCTGGTGCGTGGCCACCAAGGCGGGCATTTCCTTCACGCAGGTCACGCAGGTGGTGGCCCAGAAGTTCACCAGCGTGACCTTGCCGCGCAGGTCGGCAGTGCGCAGCTGCTGCCCGTCCAGCAGCACGAAGGTGGAGTCGGGGGCGTCTTCCCGCCCGGCACAACCCGCCAGACCCAGCAAGGCGGTGGCGCCCAGCGCCACGCCGGCACCCAGCACGGTGCGGCGCGGTGTGCCCAATGCGTTTGTGTTTGTCATCTCACGGTTCGCCATCTAAAGTCCCTGGCTCATTGCATTCACGGGAGCCCGTCCATGTACCGCCGTCAGTTTCAAATCTTGATCGCCAGCAGCCTGGGGGGCCTGATTGTCGCAGCCCATCGGCAAGCCTGGGCGCTGTCCATCGCCGACCTGACCGACCGCGACGCCACCAACGGTATCCGGACCGCCCTGGAAAAGGGCGCCCTGGCCGCCGTGGCACTGCTGGGCAAGACCGATGGATTCCTTGGCAACCCGAAAGTTCGGATTCCGTTGCCCGGCTATCTGGAGGACGCCGCCAAGTTCCTGCGGTTCGCGGGCCAGGGCAAGCGTGTGGATGAGCTGGTGACCGGCATGAACCGGGCGGCCGAGCAGGCGGTGCCGCTGGGCAAGGACTTGCTGGTGGGTGCCGTGAAGTCCATGAGCGTGACCGACGCCAAGAACATCCTGGGCGGCGGGGACGACTCGGTCACCCAGTTCTTTGCGGCCAAGACGCGTGAACCCCTGGGCGAAAAATTTCTGCCGGTGGTGACCCAGACTACCCAGAAGGTCGGCCTGGCGCGCAGCTACAACCGGGTGGCTGAGAAGGCCTCGGGCCTGGGGCTGGTCAACCCCGCCGACGCCAATGTCGAGCGCTATGTCACCGGCAAGTCGCTCGACGGGCTGTACACCATCATTGGCGACGAGGAGCGCAAGATCCGCCAGGACCCGGTGGGCACCGGCAGCGCCATTCTCAAGAAGGTGTTTGGCGCTCTCAAGTGAGTGCCTGCTAGCGTTTGATGGCCCGCTGAGCGGTCTCCAGGCGTTGCTCGAGATATTGGCCGTAGTAGTCGGCCGACGCCACACCGACCAACCGCTCCGCCAGCTCGCGCCCGTCGGGGCCGAAGAACATCACCGTGGGGGTGAAGCGCGCCTTCCAGGCCTGCGCCAGCGACGCCGGCGACGTGGTGCTGCCATCAAAGCCCTGGATTGCCGTCGCACGGTCCTGCACGTCCAGTTGCACGGCGATGGCCTTGCCCTCGCGCATGAAGGGGTGCAGGTAGCTGTTGCGCACCAGCTCGCAGTACACGCAGCCCTGCAAGGTCGTCATGACCACGAGGGGCTGGCCGCGCTCGGCGGCAGCCTGGGCGGTGGCGCGCAGCGAGGCGGGGGTGGGCAGGGGTTGGTAGGCCATGTTGAGACTCAGATGGCGCCGGCGTCCCGAAGTTGCGTCAGGCGCTGTGAATCGGCACCGATCCACTCGGCCAACACCTCGTCGGTGTGCTGACCGAGCAAGGGCGGTGGCAGGTCGTTGCGCACGGGCGTGGCGCTCATCTTGATTGGGCTGGCCACCAGCTCGATGCTGTCGGCCAGCGGGTGCTGCCAGGTGTGCACCATCTGCCGCTCGCGCACGTGCGGGTCGGCAAACACCTCGGCCAGATCGTTGATGGGGCCACAGGGCACCTTGGCCGCTTCCAGCGCGGTGAGCCAATCGGCCTTGCCGCGCGACTTGAGGATCGCCTCCAGCATTGGCACCAGCACTGTGCGGTGGCGCACCCGGTTCTGGTTGAGCGCGAAGCGCTCGTCGGCCGCGATCTCGGGCCGTCCCGCCACCTGGCAAAAGCGGGCGAACTGCCCGTCATTGCCCACGGCCAGGATGATGTGCTGCGCATGACCGCTGGCATCGGGCGCCACTTCGAACACCTGGTACGGCACGATGTTGGCGTGCGCGTTGCCCGCGCGGCCCGGCACCTTGCCGTCCTCGCGCCCGCGCACCAGGTAGTTGGCGCCCAGGTTGGCCAGCATGGCCACCTGGGTGTCGAGCAGGGCCATGTCGACGTGTTGGCCCTGGCCGGTGTGCTCCGCGTGCCGCAATGCGGCCTGGATGGCAACGGTGGCATACAGCCCGGTGAACAGGTCGGCCACCGCCACACCCACCTTCTGCGGCCCGCCGCCGGGCAGATCGTCGCGTTCGCCGGTGATGCTCATCAGGCCGCCCATGCCTTGCACGGCGTAGTCGTAGCCGGCGCGGTCCTTGTAGGGGCCGGTCTGCCCAAAGCCGGTGATGGAGCAGTACACAAGGCGCGGGTTGATCTGCTGCAGCGTGGGGAAGTCCAGGCCGTAGCGGGCCATGTCGCCCACCTTGTAGTTCTCGACAAACACGTTGGCCTTGGTGGCCAGCTCGCGAATCAGCGCTTGCCCGTCAGGCACCGACAGATCGCAGGTGATGGAGCGCTTGTTGCGATTGGCACCCAGGTAATAGGCGGCCTCGGCGGTGTCCTGCCCATCGCGGCCCCGCAGAAACGGCGGACCCCAGCCGCGCGTGTCGTCGCCGCCGGGGTGACCCGGGCTGCGAGGGCGTTCGACCTTGACCACATCGGCGCCCAGGTCGGCGAGCGTTTGCGTGCACCAGGGCCCGGCGAGCACGCGCGAGCAGTCCAGGACGCGGATACCATCGAGAGCATTCATGCGTGGATTGTGCGCGAGCCCGATGCGTCCGCGCTGTCACGGCGGCGAGTCCGCCGCCCCATTGTTTCCATGCCCTCTCCACACCCTTTGCTCTCGTTCGTGCTGGCATTGCCGCTGCTGGCCGCTTGCAGTCCCACGTTCAACTGGCGCAGCGTGCCGGTGGATGGCACCCCCCTGGAGGCATTGATGCCCTGCAAGCCCGACGCGGGCGAGCGCGAGGTGCCCTTGGGCGGCCTGCCCACCCGGCTGCAGATGCGCTCGTGCGAGACAGGCGGCCTGACCTTCGCGCTGGCCTGGGCCGATGTGGGCGATGCCGTGCGCGTCCCGCCATCGCTGAGTGGTTGGCGCCGTGCCAGTCTGGCGGGCGTGCGCGTCGATGTCGCGCGCGTCGACGAGCCGGCGGTGCAGTGGGTTGTCCAGGTGCCGGGTGCCGAGCAGTCGCTGGGCCTGCAGGTCACGGGTGTCGATCCCCAGGGTGGTTCGGTCGACATGCGCGCCGTGCACTTCACGCACGGTTCCGTGGTGTTTCAGGCGGCGGTGTACGGCCAGCGCATGGACGCCGCTGCGCTCGCGGCCTTTGTTGACGGCTTGCGGCTGCCATGACCGATCCGCGAGCCACGCCACCGCACGACGAGCGCCTGGGGAGCCAGGCGGTGGTGCTGGTGTTTCTGGTGTTCGCGGTCACCTACTTCCTGTCGGCGCTGGTGCGTGCCATCACCGCCACCCTGTCGCCCACGCTCAGTGCGGAGCTGCTGCTATCGCCTGGGGACCTGGGGTTGTTGGCGGGTGGGTACTTTTTCGGTTTTGCGCTGACCCAGCTGCCCCTGGGGCGTTGGCTGGACCGCCACGGGCCCAAGCAGGTGCTGCTCGCTTTTCTGGGCGTCGCCGTGATCGGTTGCGTGGCGTTTGCCGCTGCCCACAGCTTCACCGGGCTGCTGGCTGCGCGGGTGCTGACCGGCATGGGGCTGAGTGCCTGCCTGATGGCGCCGCTGACCGGGTTCCGGCGGTGGTTCACGCCGTCGGTTCAGCTGCGCGCCAACTCCTGGATGCTGATGACCGGCTCCATGGGCATGGTGGCCGCGACGCTGCCGGTGCAGTGGCTTATGCCGGTGTTGGGTTGGCGCGGGCTGTTCTGGCTGCTGGCCGTGCTCATCGTGGTGGCCATGGGCGTCTCGGCGTGGACGCTGCCGCCCTGGCGCCAGGGTGTAGCCGCGCCGGACGAAGAACCCGGTGCACCGGTGCCCGAGGCGGTCGACTACCGCCAGATCTGGCGCAACCCCTACTTCCGGACCATGTTGCCCGTGGGGTTCGTGAACTATGGCGGCATGGTGGCCATCCAGACCCTGTGGGCCGGCCCCTGGATGGTCAACGTGGGCGGGCACACACCGGCAGAAGCCGCGGCCGGCCTGTTTGCCATCAATCTCAGCATGTTGTGCGCGTTCTGGACCTGGGGCGTGGTCAACCCGCACCTTGCCCGGCACGGCTGGCGGCCCGAGACGCTGATTGGCTGGGGCCTGCCCATCAGCCTGCTGGTGTTGCTGGCCATCGTGGTCATGGGCGCACAGGCCGGCTGGCTGATGTGGGCGCTGTTCTGCGTCAGCTCGACCTTTGTCTCGCTGTCGCAGCCCGCGGTGGCCATGGCCTTGCCGCTGCACGCGGCAGGGCGTGCGCTCTCGGCGTTCAATCTGGTCATTTTCGGCGGGGTGTTTGTGTTGCAGTGGGGTATCGGGCTCGCCATCGATGCGTTCGGCCATGCCGGGTTGGGCCAGGCGGACAGTTACCGAGCCGCCGTGGCGGTGTTTGGCTTGTGCGGCGTCGCGGCCTATGGCGCGTTCTGGCGCGGCTGGCGGCGTATCGAACGCGATCGCGCCGCTACACTGCGCGCATGAACGGCATCCTGCTGATCGCGCACGCCCCGCTGGCTTCGGCCTTGCGGCAGTGCGTGCTGCATGTCTTTCCCGACGCGCACGAGGCCGTGGTAGCACTGGACGTTCAGCCCAATGTGCCGCCCGAAGAAACGCTGGCGCAGGCGCGCCTGCTGCTCACGCAGATGGCCCGACCGCAGACGCTGGTGGTGACCGACGTGTTCGGCGCCACGCCCTGCAACGTGGCGCAAAAACTCATTGACGGCGTGCGCAGCAAGCTCATCACCGGGGTGAACCTGCCCATGCTGCTGCGCACCGTGAGCTACCGGCACGAATCGCTCGACGCGCTGATCTCGCGTGCCCTGATCGGTGCCACCCAGGGCGTGATGCAGGTGGCCGTGACCGCCCCACAAAACCAGGCCAGACGAGCCACGCATGATCAAGACCACCGTGACCATCAGCAATAAGCTGGGCCTTCACGCCCGCGCCTCGGCCAAGCTCACCAAGCTGGCCGGCAGTTTTGCCAGCGAGGTCTGGATGTCGCGAGGTGAACGGCGTGTCAATGCCAAGAGCATCATGGGCGTGATGATGCTGGCCGCCGGCATCGGCAGCACGGTCGACATCGAGATCAATGGGGCGGACGAACAAGTCGCCATGGATGCGCTGCTGGCGCTCATCAACGACAAGTTCGGCGAAGGCGAGTGATGAGGCCCCCACGCTCCGCCGCTGCGCGGGTCGCTGCCCCCCTGGGGGGCTGTTTCGCCTTGGGGCGGCCCGGCGGCGAAACGCGGCCCCCGCGTTCCACCGCTGCGCGGGTTGCTGTTTCACGAGTGGGTTGCTTCACCTTGGGGCGGCCCGGCGGCGAAACATGACGTTCGCAGTGCACGGTCTCGCGGTGTCCCGTGGCGTGGCCATTGGGCGGGCGGTAATCGTGGCGGCCAGCCGCATTGACGTGGCGCACTACCTGGTGCCGGCCGAAGAGACCGAGGCCGAGCTCGAACGCCTGCGCCGCGCGCGGGTGGCCGTCTCGGACGACATTGCGCGGGTACAGAAGAGCCTGGCCGAGATGGGCCCGGCCGATGCGCACCCCGAACTCACGGCGGTGCTCGACGTGCACCTGATGCTGCTGCAGGACGAGCAGTTGTCTGCAGGGGTGCGGCACTGGGTGGTCGATCGCCACTACAACGCCGAGTGGGCGCTGACCACCCAGCTGGAGGTCATCTCGCGGCAGTTCGACGAGATGGAAGACCCGTACCTGCGCGAGCGCAAGGCCGACCTCGAACAGGTGGTCGATCGCATGCTGCGTGTGATGCGCGGCGAGACCTCGCCCATGGCCGCGGCGGGCGTGGTTGATCCGGCGCGACGCGACAGCGAAGACCCACTGGTGCTGATCGCGCACGACCTGTCGCCGGCCGACATGTTGCAGTTCAAGCAAAGCGTGTTTGCCGGCTTCGTGACCGACGTGGGCGGCAAGACCAGCCACACCGCCATCGTTGCGCGCAGCATGGACATCCCCGCGGTGGTGGGCGCGCGCTCGGCCAGTCACCTCATCCGCCAGGACGACTGGGTCATCATCGACGGTGACGCCGGCGTGGTGGTGGTCGATCCATCGCCCATCGTGCTGGCAGAGTACGGCTTCAAGCGCCGCCAGGGCGAGATCGAGCGCGAGAAGCTTTCGCGCCTGCAGCACACGCCGGCGGTCACGCTGGACGGTCAGAAGATCGAGCTGCTGGCCAACATCGAACAGCCCGACGACACGGTGGCCGCCATCAAGGCCGGTGCCATGGGCGTGGGTCTGTTCCGCAGCGAATTTCTGTTCATGGGCCGCGAGGGGCAGACGCCCGACGAGGAAGAGCAGTACCGCGCCTACCTGCGCGCCGTCGAGGGCATGCAGGGCTTGCCCGTCACCATCCGCACGGTGGACGTGGGGGCCGACAAACCGCTGGATCGCGCCGCGTCCCGCAGCGACGACCACCTCAACCCGGCACTCGGTCTGCGCGCCATTCGATGGAGCCTGGCCGACCCGTCGATGTTTCTCGCCCAGCTGCGCGCCATTCTTCGCGCCGCGGCGCATGGGCCGGTGAACCTGCTCATCCCGATGCTGGCGCACGGCGCCGAGATTCGTCAGACGCTGCAGCTGGTGGCCAAGGCCAGAGAGCAACTTGATGCAGCGGGTGTGGCGCATGGCCCGGTCCGGCTGGGCGCCATGATCGAGGTGCCGGCTGCGGCACTCACCATTCCGCTGTTCCTGCGGCACTTCGATTTCCTGTCGATCGGCACCAACGACCTCATCCAGTACACGCTGGCCATCGATCGGGCCGATGAGGCGGTGGCCCACCTCTACGACCCCTTGCACCCGGCGGTGCTGCACCTGGTGGCCAACACCATTGCCCAGGCCAACGCGCAGGGGCGGGGCGTGAGCGTGTGCGGCGAAATGGCCGGCGACGTGACCATGACGCGACTGCTGCTGGGTCTGGGTCTGCGCAGCTTCTCGATGCACCCGTCGCAGATCCTGGCGGTCAAGCAGCAGATCCTGCGCAGCGACACCAGCAAGCTGGCGGCCTGGGCGCAGGAAGTGTTGAACGCCGAAGAGCCCGCCGCCTTGCTGGCGGACTGAGCCCGCCGCTCAGCGTTGCCGGGTGGCGACCACCGCGGCGCCAATGATCATGGCGGCAGCGAGTGCGATCGATGGGGTGGGCATTTCGGCACGCATCGCCAGCAGGGTGAGGGTCGACAGCAAAGGCGTGAGAAAGCTCAACACGCCGATCTGCCGCGCGTCCCCGCGCTTGAGTGCGGCGTCCCACAGAAAAAACGCACCACCCAGCGGGCCCAGGCCCAGCAGCGCAATCAAGGCCATGTCTTTGGCGCTCAGCGTCACCGCCGGTTCCAGCAGGGCATGGCAGCCCAGCGACAGCAGGCCCGAGACGGCGGCGAAGCTGCCGATCGCTGCGGTGGGGAAGGCGCGCACCCGCTTGGTCAGCAGCGAGTAGCTCGCCCAGATGAAGGCCGAGCCCAGCGCCGGCAGGTAGCCCCAGGCCCAGGTGGCGCGAGCCTCGCCAGCTGTGCCGAGGATGGCCAGCGCGGCGCCGGCAAACCCCACCAGTGCCGCCACCACGTGGCGCACCGTCAGGCGCACCCCCGGCAGAAACAGCGGCGCCATCACCACGATGCCCAGCGGCCAGAGGTAGTTCACCAGGTTGGCCTGCACGGGTGGTGCGTGGCGCAGGGCGATGAACAACAGAAAGTGAAAGCCGAACAACCCATAGACGCCGATCGCCAGCGTGCCGAAGGGTATGCGCCACTGGCGCCAGTCAAAGCGCGACAACGGCAGCGCGATCAGACTGCCCACCAGCAGTCCGAGCCCGGTCAGCAGAAAGGGCGGTACATGGGTGAGCGCAACGCCCAGGGCGGCCAATGAGGCCCATAGAGCGATGGCGCCGATGGCGAACAGGTTGGCGGTGGACATGCGGCGATCATCGCCGCTGGCGTCGGCGTCCAACGCATGTCTGTCGTCGCGCGACAGGTGTCAGCGTCCCCGGCGCCGCAAGGCAGCGGTGAGCGCGGAGGGCGAGCGGTAGCCGCTGAGGCGCGCGGCCTCGGCCACGCTGCTGCCCTGACGCCGCAATGCCTGGGCATGGTCCAGCTGCAGGTTGCGCAGCCATTGCTGGGTGCTCTGTCCAAGCTCCTGGCGGCAGCGCGCGGCGAACTGCGCCGGGCTCAGGTGCGTCTGGGCGGCCAGGTCGGCCACAGCCAGCGGCGCCGTCGACCAACGCGCGCGCGCCCACGTGCTCAGTGCGATCCAGTCGATCGCACGGCGTGGTCGCGTGGCGGGGATGACTGCGGAGGCTGCGGGCAACCAGCTTTCCAGCAACAGGGCTGGCCCCAGGGTTTGCGCGCGGGGCAGGGCCCTTTCGCAGGCCTCAGCCAGGTAGCTCGCCAGGGCAACTGTTGCACTGCTGGGTGTGCCAGGCGCGCGCGCCCAGCCTTCGTCGTGGCTGTCCAGCACCAGGCAGCGCGCGCCCAGGCTGGATTCGAAGTCGTGTCGATCGCCGGGCCTGACCACGCACCCGATGCCCGGTCCAATGCGTTGGCCGTGGCCGGCTACCTCCAGCTCGAGGACGCCCTCGAGGCCGATCAGGATCTGGAAGTGATCGTGGGCATGGCTGCCGGGCGATGCCCCATAGGCCCGCACACCGATGTGGTCGTGCCCGGACGTGCCCATGTCATTTGGCCAGCGCCTCGAGCACGCCATGAGCCTGCTGGTCTGCGTGGTAGCTGCTGCGCACCATGGCGCCCACGGCGGCGTGGGTGAAACCCATCTCGTAGGCCTTGGCCTCGAACATTTTGAAGGTGTCCGGGTGCACGTAACGCCGCACCGGCAGGTGGTGCCCGCTGGGCGCGAGGTACTGCCCGATCGTGAGCATGTCGATGCCGTGCGCGCGCATGTCCTGCATGACCTGCAGGATTTCTTCATCGGTCTCGCCCAGGCCGACCATGAGCCCGCTCTTGGTGGGCACCTGCGGAAACAGGGCCTTGAACTTCTTGAGCAGGTTCAGGCTGAATGCGTAGTCGGAGCCCGGTCGCGCTTCCTTGTACAGGCGTGGCACCGTCTCCAGGTTGTGGTTCATCACATCCGGCGGCGCGGCCTTGAGGATGTCGAGCGCGCGATCATCGCGACCGCGGAAGTCGGGCACCAGCACCTCGATGGTCGTCTCGGGCGAGAGCTCGCGGGTCTTGCGGATGCATTCCACAAAGTGGCCAGCTCCACCGTCGCGCAGGTCGTCGCGGTCGACGCTGGTGATCACCACGTACTTGAGCTTGAGCTGCGCAATGGTCTTGGCCAGATTGACCGGCTCGTCGGTGTCGAGCGGGTCGGGGCGGCCGTGACCAACGTCGCAGAACGGGCAACGGCGGGTGCACTTGTCGCCCATGATCATGAACGTGGCCGTGCCCTTGCCGAAACACTCACCGATGTTGGGGCAGCTGGCTTCTTCACACACCGTGACCAGCTTGTTGCTGCGCAGGATGTCCTTGATCTCGTAGAAGCGCGTGGTGGGGCTGCCCGCCTTGACCCGGATCCACTCCGGCTTCTTGAGCGTTTCAGCCGGCACGATCTTGATCGGAATGCGCGCGGTCTTGGCCTGGCTCTTTTGCTTGGCGGTGGGGTCGTAGGTGGTGCTCATGGCGGATGGGGACGGTCAGGGCCGCAGCAGCACGGCGAGGTGCTGCGTCAGCACCCGGGCCGCTTCGTCCCAGGAAGCGGTGACGCCGATTGTAGAAAGGTCGACCGTTTGCAGGCCGGCATAGCCGCAAGGGTTGATGCGCTGGAAGGGTTGCAGGTCCATGGCCACATTGAGTGCCACGCCGTGGTACGTGCAATGGCGGCTGACTTTGATGCCCAGCGCGGCGATCTTGCCCAAGCCGTCAAACACGGGCTCCGGGGGCGGGCTGCCTGGCTCTCGCCGTCCTGGGGCCTGGGGCAGGCGGGCGTGGCTGGCCGGATCGTCCAGCCGCACATAAATGCCGGGCGCGCCGGCCACGCGGTGGCCGGTCACGCCGAAGTGATCCAGCGTTCGGATCACCGCTTCCTCGATGCGGTAGACGTATTCCTTCACGAAGTAGCCCGCGCGTTGCAAGTCAATCAGTGGATAGGCCACCACCTGGCCCGGCCCGTGGAAGGTCACCTGGCCGCCGCGGTTGGTGGCGACCACCGCAATGTCGCCGGGAGCCAACAGGTGGTCTTCCCGCCCGGCCAGGCCTTGTGTGAAGACGGGCGGGTGTTCACAAATCCAGAGCTCGTCGGGCGTGTCCGGGGTTCGCAGGGCCGTGAAGGCCTGCATGGCTTCATAGATCGGCAGGTAGTCAACCTGGCCGAGCCAGCGCGTCGCAATCGTCACCGGGGTCACCGTGCCGTTACAGCACCACTTTGACCATGGGGTGGGTGGTCAAGGTGCGGTAGACCTCGTCCAGGTGCTCGCGCGACGTGACACGCACGGTGACCGTCAGCCCCAGGTAGTTGCCGGCCTTGCTGGGGCGATGCTCGAGCGTGGCGGGGTCGAAGTCAGGGTCGAAGGCGAGCGCAATTTTGACGATGGCCTCGGCAAATCCTTCCACGTTTTCGCCCATGACCTTGATAGGGAAATGCGTGGGGTAGGTGATGAGCGATTGCTCGGGCGGAATGTCGGGTGGCAAATTCATGGCTAGTCTCAGATCGACTGCTCGGCGATCGCGCGTTGGTAAGCGGCGTGCAGGCGGGCTACCACGGGCCCGGGTCGGCCATTGCCCACTGGCTGACCGTCCAGTGTGGTGACGGCGAGCACCTCCTTGGTGGCGGAGGACAGAAACACCTCGTCGGCGCTGGCCACCTCTTCACGGGTGATGCGCCGCAGTTCGAAAGGGATGCCCTCGGCGGCACAGATCGACTCGATCAATCCGTATCGAATGCCTTCGAGCACAAGGTTGTCGTTGGGTGTGCCCAGTACCTTGCCATCACGCACCACCCAGACGTTGCTGGCAGCCGCTTCACTCAGAAAACCGTCGCGGAACATCACGGTCTCGACTGCGCCCACGTCGGCACTGATTTGCCGGGCAAACACGGCGCCGAGCAGGCTGGTGCTCTTGATGTGAGCCTTCTGCCATCTGAAGTCATCCGCCGTGACGCAGGCCACACCTTGTGCACGCTGCTCGGCAGAGGGCGGCTTCATCGCGCTGGCCATGGCGAACACGGTCGGCGTCAGGCCCTGGGGCATCACGTGGTCGCGCAACGCCACGCCGCGGGTGATTTGCAGGTAGATCAGCTGATCGCGTGCGCCGCGGTCGCTTTGATCGGCAATGAGGCGGCGCGCGATCGCCAGCCATTCATCGCGCGAGTGGGGGTTGGCGATTCGCAGCTCACCCAGCGAGCGGTCCAGGCGCGCCATGTGCTCCGCGAAGCGAAAAATCTTGCCGCCGTAGACCGGAAGCACTTCGTAGACGCCGTCACCGAAGATGAAGCCGCGGTCCAGAACGCTCACACGAGCGTCTCTGAGCGCGCTGTATTCGCCGTCGAGGTAACAAAGCGAATCGGGTAGCTGGGGTGTGTTCATCGCGGAATTATCGAACCGGGCTGGCGCAGGCGCTCCCCGACCCGCGCGCCTTGACGGCGCTTTGGGGTTTCTACGTATAATCAATGGCTTTGCGACCCGGACCCGCCTGCCATTTGTCTGTCGAAAGACCACCGATCGCGATGTCGACCATGCTCCCAGCCCAGCCGACATCGCAGTGGACAGATGAACAGGAAGATGGGGTGCAAGAACCCGAATTCAAGCCGCTGACGCGTGAACAGGCGCAGCAGTGGCGCGCTGGCCAGCCAAAGTTATCCCTTTGGCGGCTGGTGGGGGTGCAGTGGCTCGTGGGCCTGCTCGCTGCCCTGGCCGCCGGATTGCTTTGGCAGTCGGGGGCTTTGGCGGTGTCGGTGCTCTACGGTGCGGCGGCGGTGGCCATTCCGTCGGCCTTGATGGCCTACGGACTCACCTCCAGCGCTCTGTCCCGGCTGTTGTCGGGCTTTGCGCAGGCTGCACTGGTCGGTTTCCTGTTCTGGGAAGGCGTCAAGGTCTTGCTGTCGGTGGCTCTTCTGGCCGCGGCGGTCTGGATCCTGCCGGAGCCGAACTGGATCGGGTTGCTGGTCGGGCTGGTGTTGGTTCTCAAGGTCTACTGGTTCGGGGCGTTGCTCCAGGCCCGCAGACCGCATGCAAACGGTTGACGCTCTGCGCATTGGTGCACACAAATGGCTGCTGAAGGCACTCTGACCCCTGGCGAGTACATCCGCCACCACCTCGTTCACCTGACGAATCACCATCAGGGCTCGATCGTCGACTTTTCCGTCCTGAACGTGGACTCGGTCGTCGTGAGTTCCTTGCTTGGCCTGCTGATGTGTTTCGTTTTCTGGCGCGCCGCGCGCAATGCGACGGCTGGTGTGCCTGGCCGCTTCCAGGCGGCGGTCGAAATTCTGGTCGAGATGGTCGACAACCAGGCCAAGGCCATGATTCACAACGCCACCAGCCGCAAGCTGATTGCTCCCCTGGCGCTGGCCGTGTTCGTGTGGATCTTCCTGATGAACTTCATGGACATGCTGCCGGTCGATCTGCTGCCGCAGATCTGGCACAAGGCCGGCCCTGCCATGGGCATCAGCGACCACCTGCGCGTGGTGCCCACCGCTGACCTGTCCACCACACTCGGCCTGTCTGTCTCTGTCCTGCTGCTCTGCCTGTTCTACAACATCAAGATCAAAGGCCTGGGCGGCTGGACACACGAATTGGTGACGGCGCCTTTTGGCACCAGCAAGAACCCGGTGTTCGCGCTGCTGCTGGGCATGGTCAACTTCCTGATGCAAATGATCGAGTTCGTGGCGAAGACGGTTTCGCACGGCATGCGGTTGTTTGGCAACATGTTCGCGGGTGAGCTGGTGTTCATGCTGATCGCGCTGCTGGGTGCCTATGCCACCCTCTCGCTCAGCGGTGGACTCTTCTTCGTCGGACACCTGATCGCTGGCACGGTGTGGACCTTGTTCCACATTCTGGTCATCACCTTGCAGGCGTTCATCTTCATGATGCTGGCCCTCATCTATCTGGGGCAGGCGCATGACGCTCACTGACGCGGCCGTCCTGGACGCGCTCGGGTAATTTCGCTTCGTTTCTTTTTTCTCAACAAACTTCCATCTCAACAGGAGTCATCATGGAAAACGTTCTGGGTCTCGTCGCTCTGGCTTGCGGCCTCATCGTCGGTCTGGGCGCCATCGGCGCTTCCATCGGCATTGCGCTGATGGGCGGCAAGTTCCTCGAGTCGTCGGCCCGTCAGCCCGAACTCATGAACGACCTGCAAACCAAGATGTTCATTCTGGCCGGCCTGATCGACGCTGCCTTCCTGATCGGCGTGGCCATCGCGCTGCTGTTCGCTTTCGCCAACCCGTTCACCCTGTAATTGGTTGGTCGGCCCCGTGGGGCAGGTTGGCACGCGGTTCGCTTTGAACTGATGTCTGCCTGTCCCCGTTCACGGTGGTCGGTGTGTATCCCATTTAGTCCACACAGAAAGGCGTTGCGATGAACATCAATGCAACCCTCTTTGCGCAGGCCATCGTCTTTGCGATCCTGATCTGGTTCACGATGAAGTTCATCTGGCCACCGATCGCCAAGGCCCTGGATGAGCGCGCGCTGAAGATTTCCGAAGGCCTGGCGGCCTCCGAAAAGGCAAAGACCGAGCTGGCCGCGGCCAATCAGCGTGTCGAAGCCGAGTTGAGCAAATCGCGCGACGAATCGGCGACCCGTCTGGCCGATGCCGAGCGCCGTGCGCAAACCATCATCGAAGAGGCCAAGGCCCGCGCGAACGACGAGGCCGCCAAGATCGTGGCCGCTGCGCGCCAGGAGGCTGATCAGCAGGTGGTCAAGGCGCGTGAATCGCTGCGCGAACAAGTGGCTGTGCTGGCCGTCAAAGGTGCCGAACAGATCCTGCGCAAGGAAGTCAACGCCGGCGTGCACGCTGACCTGCTCAGCCGCCTCAAGACCGAGCTCTGATCGAGCCCACAGGAACGACCCATGGCCGAAATCGCCACCATTGCCCGCCCCTACGCGGAAGCGCTGTTCAAGGCATGTGGCCAGGACGCAGCCGCAACGGCAGCCTGGCTCGATGCCCTGGCTGTTGTCGCCGCTGACGATCAACTGCTGCAATTCGCCGACAACCCGAAAGCGTCGACGCAGCAGGTGTTCGATCTGATCGCCGGCGTGCTGAAGACCCCGCTGCCGACGGCTGGCCAGAACTTCCTGCGCACGGTCCTCGACAATGGCCGCTTGACGGCGCTGCCCGAGATTGCGAGCCAGTTCCGCGCGCTCAAGAACGCGCAGCAAGGCTCCTCGGACGCGACGGTCTACAGCGCCTTCCCTGTCGAGGCGGCTTCGCTGGCCGATCTGGCCGCCGTGCTGGAGAAGCGCTTCGAACGCAAGCTCAATGTCCAGGTCGAAGTGCAGCCCGAGTTGATTGGCGGCATTCGTGTGGTGGTCGGCGACGAGGTGCTCGACACCTCGGTCAAGGCCCGCCTGGAACAGATGAAGATGGCCCTCACGGCCTGACCGGGTTTCAAGGCCCTGACCTGCCCGCGCCGCATAACCATTAACGATTGAAGGAAAGAGTCATGCAGCTCAATCCCGCTGAAATTTCCGAACTGATCAAGTCGCGCATCGAGGGTCTGGATGCCAGCGCCGACGTGCGCAACCAGGGCACCGTGGTCTCCGTGACCGACGGTATCGTCCGCATCCATGGCCTGTCCGATGTGATGCAGGGCGAAATGCTCGAGTTTCCGGCCACCAAGGACGGCGTGCCCACCTTCGGTCTGGCGCTCAACCTTGAGCGCGACTCTGTGGGCTCGGTGATTCTGGGCGAATACGAACACATCTCCGAAGGCGATACCGTCAAGTGCACGGGCCGCATTCTCGAAGTGCCCGTGGGCCCCGAACTCGTGGGTCGCGTGGTCAACGCGCTGGGGCAGCCCATCGACGGCAAAGGCCCGATCAACACCAAACTGACGGACGTGATCGAGAAGGTCGCTCCGGGCGTTATCGCGCGTCAGTCCGTTGACCAGCCGGTGCAGACCGGCCTGAAGTCGATCGACTCCATGGTGCCAATTGGCCGTGGCCAGCGCGAGCTGATCATCGGCGACCGTCAGACCGGCAAGACGGCCGTGGCGATCGACGCGATCATCAACCAGAAGGGTCAGAACATGACCTGTATCTACGTCGCCATCGGTCAGAAGGCGTCGTCGATCAAGAACGTGGTGCGCGCGCTGGAGCAAGCCGGCGCGATGGACTACACCATCGTGGTCGCCGCATCGGCCTCTGAGTCGGCCGCCATGCAGTACCTGTCGGCCTACTCGGGCTGCACCATGGGTGAGTACTTCCGTGATCGCGGCCAGGACGCCCTGATCATTTATGACGACCTGTCCAAGCAGGCCGTTGCCTACCGTCAGGTGTCCCTGCTGCTGCGCCGTCCCCCGGGTCGCGAAGCCTTCCCTGGCGACATCTTCTATCTCCACAGCCGTCTGCTCGAGCGCGCCGCCCGCGTGAACGCCGACTACGTCGAAGCCTTCACCAAGGGTGAAGTCAAGGGCCAGACCGGTTCGCTGACCGCGCTGCCCATCATCGAGACGCAAGCCGGTGACGTTTCGGCCTTCGTGCCGACCAACGTGATCTCCATCACCGACGGTCAGATCTTCCTGGAAACCAGCCTGTTCAACGCCGGCATCCGTCCCGCCATCAACGCCGGTATCTCGGTGTCGCGCGTGGGTGGTGCTGCCCAGACCAAGCTGATCAAGAACCTGTCTGGCGGTATCCGTACCGACCTCGCGCAGTACCGCGAACTCGCGGCCTTCGCCCAGTTCGCTTCCGACCTG